>CAYZYT010000006.1:0-106425 GCA_964482725.1 uncultured bacterium
GAGAGTTCTACGGCCTTTTCCTTTTCATGGCCTTTGCCCTCATCCTGGTCGCGGCAGCGAATCACCTGCTCATGATCTTTCTCGCGATCGAATTTGTCTCCCTGATTTCATACCTTCTGGTAGGATTCCTGAAAAACGATCCCAAATCCAAGGAAGCGGCGATCAAGTATCTTCTCTTCGGAAGCGTTTGCTCCGCCGTCATGCTCTACGGCATGTCGCTTCTTTACGGCGTGGCCGGATCCCTGGAGCTTCCGGTCATCGGGAAGGCTCTTCTTTACGCTCCGTTCAAGCCCCTGGCGATCACGGCCCTTCTTTTCTTTTTTGTCGGACTAGGCTTCAAGATCTCCATGGCGCCTTTTCACATGTGGGCGCCGGATGTTTACGAAGGCGCGCCGACCCCCGTCACCGCATTCCTGACCGTCGCGCCCAAGGCGCTCGGTTTCGCGGTTTTGGTACGCGTCCTGGACATGATCTTCTGGAATTTCTACAGCATCTGGAGTCCCGTGCTTGTGATCCTGTCCATCCTGACCATGACGATCGGCAACATCACCGCGGTCTCGCAATCGAATATCAAACGATTCCTGGCTTATTCAAGCATCGCGCAGGCAGGCTATATTCTCATGGGGCTTGCGGTATTTTCAAATCTGGGCCGAGGCGCGATCCTGATCTATTTACTCGCTTATCTTTTGACGAATCTGGGCGCGTTCGCGGTGGTCCTCTTTGTGGGAGGCGAAACTCACAGCGATTCTCTGGATGCCTACGCCGGCCTCTCGCAGCGCTCCCCCATGGCCGCGGCCATGTTCACGATCTTCCTGCTGTCCCTTGCTGGTCTTCCCCCGCTCGCGGGCTTCATCGGAAAATATTATGTTTTTGCCGCCGCCATTCATGGAAAGTTCTTCACGCTTACGATCTTTGCAGCGATCAATAGCGTGATCGCGGCCTATTATTATTTCAGGATCATCCGGCTCATGTATCTGACCCCCGCCACCGGCCCCGCTTTCCCCGCGCCCTCCCCAGCCCTCACGATCGCTCTTTGGGCCCTGTTCCTAAGCGTTCTGGCGATGGGTATTTTCCCGAGTTTCTTCATCACCCGCGTCCTCGGATAGACGTGCGAAGCTTCTCCGTCCCAGAGAAAATACTTCTTCAGGACTTCCTGTTCCAGGTCCTCAAGGACCTCAAGAGAACAAAGATCAAGCAGATCCTTAAATTCGGTTCCGTCCACGTCAATGGCCGCGAGGTCACCTGGTACCAGCATCCCTTGAAACCCGGTGATAAGGTCGAGATCCTAGGAAAAGAACGGGCTTCCGTGGAAAGGTCCAAGACGGAGCTGGGTTTGAAGATCGTCTATGAAGATGACGCGGTCCTGGTGGTGGAAAAACCTGCGGGGCTTTTGACCATGGGCACGGAGCGGGAAAAAGAGGCGACGCTTTATTTCATGCTCAACGGCTATGAGCGCTCCAAAACAAAAGACGAGATCGGGCGTGTTTATATCGTGCACCGGCTGGACCGGGACGCGTCGGGATTGATCGTTTTCGCGAAAAGTGATGCTATCAAACGCACGCTGCAGGGGCACTGGGAACTCGCCACTAAAAAGTATTACGCCATCACGGAGGGGACTCCCAAAGAAAGCTCGGGGACGATCGAGAATTATCTCCGGGAAGATGATTTCAAGCGGGTCTACAGTGTTTCAAAAAACCATCCTGAGGCTCAACGCGCCATCACTCATTACCGTGTGCTCCAGGAGAATGGCGGCTACGCGCTTCTGGAAGTGACGCTGGAAACCGGCCGTAAGAACCAGATCCGCGTTCATTGTTCGGGCATGGGATGCCCCATCATGGGCGATGAAAAATACGGCGCAAAATCCGACCCCTTCCGTCGGCTCGCGCTCCACGCCTGCTTCCTGTCGTTCCCTCATCCGGTCACGGGAGAACTCAAGACCTTCAAGTCCGCCCTTCCTGCTCCGTTCAAAAAGATCTTTCCGTCCGTTTAAATTGGGATCAGACGGTCCTGGATCACGGCACGGCGGCGGAGTTCGAAGAAACACTTCGCGCAGCAGAGCACATCGGACGCGGCGTTGTGCTGATCCTCAAAATCCACTTCGAAAAGCTTGATGTGAAGCTCGGAGAGTTTTGGCCATTTGTCTCCATACGGCCCCGGGATCTTGCAGTATTTTGTCGAGGCCTTCATGGTACATATTTTGGGGATTACCTGCAACGCATCCGGCATCCCCAAACGCAAGAGCTCCACCCGCACCATCTTTTCATCGAAATCCAGATTATGCGCCACAAGACGCGCGGCCCCCTGGACCGCCGAAGAGAATTCCCTCAACACATCCGCAGCCGGACGACCTTCCCTCAGAGCTTTTTCAGTGCTGATGCCATGGATCGCCGTCGCACTTTCAGGGATCTCAAAACCTTCGGGCCTGAGAATATGATCGTGGAACGCGAGCTGCGTTCCGCGATCATCAAAAAGCGCCCAGGCGATCTGCACGATATGCGGCCAGTTCCCGAGATCGGTCACCGGAGCTTTCCAGCTTTTCGGTAATCCGGTCGTCTCGGTATCAAAAAAAAGATAAGCGGGCTCTCTGCTATTCATGGTTCTCCTTTTAAGCGACTTTAACGGCCCAGCGTAATAGAGCGCTCTTTGATCGCGGATTGTCATAGCGTTCCTGGGACGTGGCCCGGATGGGGTCACGCCCTATCGCTTCATACATTCCGGCTTCGGATCCCTTCTCGAACGAACGGACCACACGATCATCTTCTCCGGAATGAAAGGTCAGGACCGCAACCCGGCCATGGGCCTTGAGGCAGAAAGGTAGATTTCTTAAAAACTGTTCCAGCGCCGAAAACTCGTCATTCACCGCAATGCGCAGGGCCTGAAAAGTCCTGCGGATCGATCGGGGGATCTCTTCTTCGGGATCTGAAAGAGATACGCGGGCAAGCGCCTTGCGGACGGCCTCCGCAAGCGCAGTGGTGGTGACAATCTGCTCCCGGGCCTTATAAACAACCTTCGCAATGATGGCGGCGTGGGGTTCATCGGAATGAACCCGGAGCATTTCTTCCAGGGCTTCTTCCGAGAGCGATTGAAGCAGGGCCGAAGCCGGACGGCCTCTTTCAGGATTCATCCTGAGATCGAGCGGCCCTTCGACTTTGTAGGTAAATCCTCGCGAAGGATTATCCAATTGCATTGAGGAAACCCCAAGATCCGCGAGGATGAAATCAAAACCACCCCCGGCGTCCATAAGCAACTTGGGGATCCCCGCAAAATTAGTCCGTCGAACGCACAGTTCTTTTTCGGTGAAGCCCAAACCCCTGAGCCGCGCCTCGGTGCGTACAATCTCGATAGGATCCACATCAATCCCAAAAAGACGCCCCCCTGGGGTGATCCGTGCGAGAAGTGCCTCGGCATGTCCCCCGAACCCCAGCGTCGCATCCAGACCTGTTTGACCTGGCTTAGGACGAAGGACCTCCAGAATTTCTTGAACACAGATCGGACGATGCGAGCCCGCCGGTGTTTTCCCGCTTTTCAGGATCTTTTCGATATCCGGGGCGTAACGCTCGCGATGAAGTTCCTTGTATTTTTCCTCGAACCGGCGCGGGTGAGTCCCCTTATAACGCAATCGCCTTTTTTTTTGAGGTTCTTCCGGATGCTTGGCTTTTTCTTCCATGGAAGATCGTCCTATTTAAGATCCAAGCGGATCAAGTTGGAAGCATGATGGAGATAGATCTCCGGCAAGGCGCCCTCTTTATCCTGCTGCTCTTTTTCGAGCCAAACACGGACTCTTTGCTGCTGAAGTTCATTGGCCGGATCCCAAATGGAATGGACACTCAGGTCCTGCACGATATAGATTGCGCGCGGCTCCTGCCCGCTTTCTTTCAGAAGCTTTTTCAGAAGAAGATCCAGCTGATCTCCCGATGAATTTTTATTTTTCGAGCCGGAGCCCATCAATGCGGCTCGAACGCTTGCCTCGGTCACACCCGGAGACGCAGCGGCCTGGCTGAAGAATTCCACATGGGTCTTCACCTCGATCTTCCCCCATTCGGCAGGAGCGCGATAATGCAAAAGAGCGAAAAGCTGACCGTAGCGAACAAGCGTCTTTTGATCCGGACCGAGATTTTTCGAATGATTGATGATGAGCTGGCTGAGGGCCTTCAGATCGAAATTCCGGATCCCGGTCTGGATGTCCACATAGAGAACATCAAAGCCGAAAAATCCACGCATGGAGACCTGCGCCAGACCCATCGTGTGCACCAAAACGTCCTGGAACGATTGCCAGGCCATCTTTTCATCTTTGGAGATGATCGAGGCAAGGTAAAGAGGCCGGATCTCTTCTTCGTCTTGGACTTCAAAGCGAAGGATCTTGTGTTCAAGTTCTTTTGAATAGGCAATCGCCTTCCAGGAAGGAAAACCGGAAAAGAGGCTCGCCGCCAGGAGATCTTTCATGCTTCAGGGACCGGCCACGAATTCGAGCACAACGTCCGCCTGTTTGGCGGCGACGATGCAGACCCGGGGCGATAAGGCCGGCGATTGCTCGATATCGGACGCGAGATCACCGATCATGATGAGGTTCGGTTTGAGCTTACGGATCTTCAGGTCATCACTCGAACCGTATCCCCCAAGCCCGGAGGCCGAGACGATCAACTTTCCGGAAGAAAGGAGCGCGGAAACAAGCATGCTCTTCGCCTCCGCTCGGTCCAGACACTCCACCACCACGTCACAGTCCTGAAATGTTTCTAGGATATTGGCAGGCTCCAACTTCACGGGAAGCATTTGAAGCTCGAGGCAAGGATTGATCCTCAAAAGATTCGTGCGCAGGGCTTCGACTTTCTTCATCCCGACTTGATCCTCGAAATAGAATTGCCGGTCCAGATTTGAGGGGTCCACAAGATCAAAATCCGCTATTGTAAAGCGTTTGAATCCCACGCGCACAAGACAGGCCGCACCATTGGAGCCCAGGCCGCCCGCGCCCGCGATCCCGATCCGCGCTTTCTCGATCTTGGCGAACTTCGCCTCCCCGAACTTTTGGATAAGATCCTTCCGAAACGCGTCCATCATCAGATTTGCATCCAATCTTTGAGCACCGGTTGATATCCTTTGGCCACAAGCATCGTTTTCATCTCCTCGACATCCCGGGGGTCCGAGATCTCAAACTGAGGAACGTTCTCCTCTTCGGGAGCTG
Source organism: uncultured bacterium (assembly GCA_964482725.1). Classification (GTDB taxonomy): domain Bacteria; phylum Omnitrophota; class Omnitrophia; order Omnitrophales; family Aquincolibacteriaceae; genus Aquincolibacterium. Next base: position 5,180 of record CAYZYT010000006.1, read on the forward strand.
CGATCGTGTGGCCACCGACGCGCGTCGTCGAACCCGCCGACATGCGCGTGATCCCGAGAGGCAAAAGGCCTTCCCTTAAAAAGGCACTTTCCCGTGTCGAAAGCGCGATCCCGAGCCGTGGCAGAAAAAGCCTCAAAGCCATGAGGATTTGCGCGAGATGCTTGTCACTCACCTCTTGGATGTCTTTGAAATTCCCGGCGTGAGGTCTCAAGCGCGGAAGCGAGGCTCCGACTTCAACCTCCCCGTAACGATTTTGCAAATATTGGGCATGAAGCCCCATGAAGAAAGCCTCTTTCCTCCAATCGTTCAGCCCCAAAAGTGCCCCGACGTTCACGCTTCTCATCCCGCTTCGCGCGCCACGCTCCGGCGCATCCAGGCGGAATCGAAAATCCTTTTTCGGCCCCGACTTGTGCACCCGTTGGTAGACGACCTCATCATAGGTCTCCTGATACAAGGTCAAGCCATCCATGCCGGAGCTCACGAGATCGGCATACTCTTCTTCCGTCAGCGCGTAGATCTCGGCCGAGATCGAACTGAAATGTTTTTTAAGTAATCCAAGACATTCCTTGAGGTAGGCCGGTGAACTTTTTCCTCTCGAATCTCCTGTCAAAATAAGAAGGTGCTCGATCCCAGTCGAGGCGATGAAAGCCGCCTCTTTTTCAACCTCTTCGAGGGTCAGCGTTCTCCGGAGCATTTGATTCCCGGCATTGAACCCGCAATAAGCGCATTGGTTCTCGCAATAGTTCGAAAGATACATGGGCGTGTAGAGCTGGATCGTCCGGCCAAAATGCTGGAGGGTCAAAGCGTGAGCCCTTTGTGCCATCGGCTCGAGAAATCCCTCCGCGGCCGGAGAAAGGAGCGCCCAAAGTCGTTCGGGATCCTGAGTGTCGGAGTGGATCGCTTGCTCGACCTTGTCAGGTGAAAGCTCGCAAAAGATCTTCTCGAAAGAAAGGTTTTTGTATTTCAGAAGGATGTCGTAGTAACTCATTCTTAGCGCGTTTCATCCCGGAGAAAGCCGGTCAAAGGAGATGAGGCGCTGGCCACACTCCCGGGGGAAGCAAGCCCGGCAAGATAAGCGGTTCGGCCTGCGCTCACAGCTTCCCGGAAGGCTTGCGCCATAGCCACAGGATCCCGCGCGATCGCGATCGCCGTATTCACAAGGACCGCCGCACAACCCATCTCCATGCATTCGCAGGCGTCCGAGGGACTGCCCAGACCCGCGTCTACGATCACGGGCACCTTGATCTCCTGCACGAGGATCTCCACAAGTTCCCGGGTCTTCATGCCGCGATTACTTCCGATAGGAGCTCCGAGGGGCATGACCGCCGCCGCTCCGGCATCCGCCATACGCTTCGCCATGGAGAGATCCGGGCTCATGTAAGGAAGCACGACGAATCCCTCTTGGACAAGAATTTCCACCGCCTTAAGCGTTTCGAGATTATCCGGAAGAAGATATTTATTGTCCTGCACCACTTCGATCTTGATCCAGTGCCCCGCCCCGCTTGCCTTGGCCAAACGCGCAATGCGCACTGCTTCGTCCGCATTCCTTGCCCCGGAGGTATTGGCCATCAGAATGCAGGTTTTCGGGATATATTCCAGAATATTTTCCGCCTTCGAGCCGACGTCCACACGGCGAAGCGCCACAGTCACAATGTCCGCCTGAGCGGCTTCCAGAGCCTTTTTCATCAGGGAATAGCCGGAGAATTTCCCGGTCCCGACCAAAAGGCGGCTCTTGATCGATTGGCCGCCGAGCGTCAGAAAGTCTTCCATGGTCATCCACCTCCGACGAAACTGATAATCTCGATCATGTCCTGATCCTTTACTGTGATCTTGGGCCAATCTTCTTTGGAGATAATGCTGAAATTATGTTCGACCACAAGCTTGTCAGGACACAACCCCTTGGCCAAAATGAGCGCTTCAAGCGTTACGGGTCTGTCGATCGATTCTTGCTTGCCATTGAGGGTGAGGATCATGAACACTTTTCCTTATGGGAGGGAACCCTGCTCGCTATCCTAAACAAAAAAACATCCTGGGGCTACGGAAGATAGCTTTCATAGACCGGTTCATATATTTGAGTTTCAAGATAAGCCCGAAGATCGGGAGGCTTGGGAAGCTCCGCAAGTCCTTCACGATAAGCCACCGTAGCAACCGCTTCCGCGATCGCGAGCGAAACTTTGCGAATATCCCTGAGAGGCGGATAAATGCTGCCCCTTCCAAGATCCTCTTCCGAAACGTTTTCCGCCAGCGTTTTCGCGGCCACGAAGAACATCTCATCGGTCACATGCTTGACGCGACAGGCCGTCACCCCCAACCCGACCCCGGGGAAAATATAAGCATTGTTGCACTGCCCCGGCGTGAACCGCTTCCCTTGATAGTCCACGGGAGAGAACGGACTGCCGCTCGCAAAAATGCCGCGGCCCTGGGTGAAAGAATAAGCTTGTTCCGCGGTACATTCCGAATGGCTCGTGGGGTTCGACATCGCAAAAATGATCGGCCGCTCGTTGATCCGGGCCATCGCTTCCAAAACTTCTTTCGTGAAAGTTCCGGGTCTTCCGGACGCCCCGAGGATCATGGTCGGCTTCACGAGTTCCACCGCACTTAAACAATCCGGCGCCCCGGGTCCCTCGACCGCAAAAGCCCGCTTGCGCTCATCCAGATCCGTGCGACTCGATACCACCAGGCCTTTGGAATCAACGAAAAAACACCGGCCGCGAGCTTCTTTCTCGGTAAGACCTTCTTTCATCATCGACCCCATGACGAGGCCCCCGGTCCCCAATCCCGCCTCTCCCGCTCCCACGAAGAGGATCTTCTGATCCCTCAGGCGACCGCCTTGAAGCCTCACTGCGGAATAAATCCCGGCCAACGCGACGCTTGCCGTGCCTTGGATATCATCGTTGAAGGTGCAGATACGATCCCGGTATTTCCGAAGAAGATGAAAGGCGTTCTCATTGACAAAATCTTCGAACTGGATCAGGACGTGCGGGAATACTTGGCGGGCCGCAGTCACAAATTCCTCTACAAGATCTTCATATTCTTTTCCCCTTAAACGGCGGTGCTGCACGCCGATATAACGGGGATCTTTCAACCGCGTTTCACTTTGGGTCCCGACATCCAGCACCACCGGCAAACAATATTGCGGATGAACGCCGGCACACGCGGTATAAAGCATGAGTTTCCCCACGGGGATCCCCATCCCCTCCGCGCCCAAGTCCCCAAGTCCGAGGATCCTTTCCCCATCGGTCACCACAATAATTCGCACGTCCTTGCGGGGCCAATTCTCCAAAACCTCCTTCATCCGGCCCTTGTATTGCGCGGCCATGAACAACCCTTCATGGCTGCTCCGGAAAATATTCCCGTACTCCTGGCACGCCTTCCCCACGGTCGGCGTATAAACGATCGGCATGACCTCCGCCATATGGTCGACAAGCACGCGAAAAAAAAGCGTTTTGTTGCGCTCATGAATACCGGTCAGATAAACATATTTTTCAAGGTCCGAGCTCCGAGAGCGGACGTTGTCCATGACGCGCTGAACCTGGTCTTGCAAGGAATTCACGTGAGGGGGAAGCAACCCCAAAAGCCCGAAGGCCTCGCGTTCTTCCTGGGTGAACGCCATCCCTTTATTGAGCATGGGATCACGCAATAATTCCCGGCCTTTCGGGAGATTGCTCGCGATATTTTTCTTTTTCATCATGCCTCAAGATCTCCTTTTCCGTATGAGCCCCGGACAGATCACTCCACGAAGATTCTTTTTATATCAAAAAAAACCGTTTTTTAGTAGTTAAAAAGATCGCGATGAGCGAATTTCAGTTCCGGTAGCGCGCTATGCAGGGCCTCCAGGACCTTGTTCTTGGCTCGAGCCGTAAGACGTCTCCCCTTGCGCGCTTTTTGCACTACTTTATGGGATAGTTGTTCGGTCGAGGCCGCAACCAGGGCATGGTTCGTCAGCCCATGCTGGGTCATGAGAGCCTCCAGGGGCTGCACGCCCAAATCGTTTGTCTCCACCCTGTCACCTGTCACTGTAATTTACTCACGGCCGCGAGGAGATCTTTCGTCGCGGGATATTTCTTGAGCTGCTCGATCAGCGCGCTGATCGCTTCAAGGGGTTTCAATCCGGCCAAGGCGCGGCGTATCCGGCGCGCCGGCTCCAGTTCCTCGGGAGTAAAAAGAAGTTCTTCCTTGCGTGTTCCGCTTTTGGAGATGTCCACGGCCGGATAAATACGTTGATTCGAGATCTCCCGCGACAAAAAGATCTCCATATTGCCCGTTCCTTTGAACTCTTCAAAGATGAGCTGATCCATACGGCTTCCGGTCTCCACAAGGATCGTCGCGAGGATCGTCAGCGACCCTCCGTGTTCGATCTTGCGCGCAGACCCGAAAATTCTCCGGGGCACTTCCATCGAACGGGCGTCCACGCCTCCGGAAAGTGTCCGGCCGCTGGAGCGTTGCTCCGCGTTATGTACCCGCGCCAAGCGGGTCAGGGAATCGACCAGGACCATCACGTTCGCGCCGGCGGCCACCTCACGATACACTTGCTGCATGAGCTCCCGGGCTGTCTGGATGTGATGATCGTACGGCTGATCGGAGGAAGACCAATGGACTTCGGCGGTCACGCTGCGCCGGAAATCGGTGACTTCCTCGGGCCGCTCATCGATCAAAAGACAGTAAAGTTTCATCTCCGGCCGGCTTTTCGCCACGGCCTGACAAAGATGTTTGAGAAAGGTTGTTTTCCCGGAGCCCGGAGGCGCCACGATCAAACCTCGTTGTCCCATGCCGATCGGACAGATCAAGTCCATGACGCGCATCGTGAGTTCCTGAGAACCGTCTTCAAGCCGGATCCGCGGCGAAGGATCGACCGCAGTGCTGGCAAAAAATTTCTGTTCATCTTCAGCCACCACGCGTCGCGGTTCTTCATGGGGCGGCCGGTAAGAAGGGCGATGAGGTGCTTGCCCCTGACGGGCATGGCCGCCATGACGCTCGCGGCGCGGCCCCCGAGGTCCTCGTTCATCAAAATTTCTCATGCCTGGATTTTTCCCATTTTCTTTTCCAAGGTGCTCCACTCGGATTCGGCGGCTTCGATCTGGATCTGAAGTTCTTTCAGGCGCACATTGCGGTCTTTTGAAAAATGGAGCGGATTCTCCGCCATCTCTTCCAGGACCTTATTGCGTTCCTCTGTAAAATGCCGCGCACGCCCCTCGGCTTTTTCCATCTGCTTCCGGAGTTTTGAAATTTCAGCTTTGTGCTCGTTCTTTTTGGGGGCTTGAGCCTTCGCGCTTCCGTCTGAAGAGTTCTCTTTCTGCGACGAAGCCGAGACATCCTCGTCGGTCTCTTCCTCTTCACCGCGGGCGACTTGCTCGAGATGGTAAACATAATCTTCGTAACTACCGGGATAATGCATAATGCGACCCTTTTTCACTTCGATAATACTCGAGGCGAGAAGATTCACAAAGGTACGATCGTGGCTGATGAACACCACCGTGCCGGAGAAGGTCTTGAGCGCGCGGCCCAAGGCCTCGACGGTCTCGAAATCCAGATGGTTCGTCGGTTCGTCAAGAAGCAGGACATGGCTTTTGGAAAGGAGGATCCCCGCAAGCACAAGACGCGCCCGCTCGCCGCCGCTCAGGACCTTCACCTTCTTTTCGACATCATCCCCTTTAAAAAGAAAACATCCGGCCATGTTGAGCACATCCTGACGGGTCACTCCATCAGAGCTCTCTCTTAAAAGATAAGTATAGACATCATCCTCAGGGTCGAGCACCGCGAAGACATGCTGCGCGTAATAAGCAACCGTCAAACCCGTCCCCCACCGGAAACTGCCTCCCTTGGACTCAAGATTCCCCGCAAGGGTTCTCAGGAAGGTCGTCTTTCCTTCGCCGTTATTGCCAAGCACCGCGACGTGTTTTCCACGATCGATCTCGACTTGGATGTTACGGGCGATGTCCTTTTCAGGATAGCCGATCACAAGATCTTCACAGGTCAGCGCGACGCCGGCTTTAGGTTCCACGGGAGGAATATGGATCTTGACCGTGCTCATGGGATGCGCGATCTCGATCGTCTTGAGTTTCGCAAGCTGTTTCATTTTGGATTGAGCCCGTGTCGCTGTCGAGGCCTTGGCCTTGAACCGGTCGATAAAGGTCTGAAGCTGTTCGCGTTTTTTATCCATCCCGCGGTTGTAGGCCTCTTTCTGCGCTAGCTGTTCTTCTTTAAACTCGAAATATTCTTCTATGTTCCCGGGATAAAGCGCCAACTGCCCATGTTCCACTTCGAGAGTGCTATCGCAGGTCCTCTTGAGGAATTCACGGTCGTGCGAGACCACCAGATACCCGCCGCGAAAATTGATCAGGAAATTCTCAAGAAGGATCAGGGTGCTTAGATCGAGGTAATTGCTCGGTTCGTCAAGGATCAGGAAATTGGGGTCGCCCAAAAGCATCGCCGCGAGTTTCACGCGCGTCTGGAAACCTCCGGGGAGATTCCGCACAGACTGCTCGAGGATCTCATTTTTAAGCTGGAATCGGGCCGCCATTTGCCCGCATTCCCAATGCTCCGCCCGGGTCGTGCGTATCAGGAAATCCAGTACATTTTCCCCGGGCTTGAACGTATCGTGCTGCTCGAGATAAGAGAGACGAAGCGCCGTATTGCGCGTAATGGTGCCGCTATCCGCCGATTCGTGCCCGGTAATGATACGACAAAGCGTAGATTTTCCGGCCCCGTTTCGACCGATCACGCCGATCTTCTGGTCATCGCCAAAGGATGCGGTCGCTTCATCCAGGATCGTCACCGCGCCATAGGCCTTATGAAGCTCGTTCACTTGCAGTAATACGGTCATAGTCTCAGATTTCTTTTCTAAAAGGGTTGGCGATGACTGTCCCCATTTCTACTGCTCTAAAATTGATGCGGCCCTGGGACGGTCACGGCTTAAGATTCATTTTTAAAGGGTTCGCGCTCAAGCCCGGGAAGCGATGATCTTCGACACGGCATCCGGCGTGATATCTTTATGCTCGCCGAAAACGGAGTCCCTCTCTGAGAAACGTTCACGCACTTTTCGGGCAGCTTCCTTGGCGTCAATTGTGTAGTCACTCAGGCGCGTGGGCATCTTCATGGAATGGAAAAATGCTTCGGTCTTCAGGATAGCCTCTTTCGCCGTCTTGACGTTCCAGACGCGCCGGCCGTATTGCTCCAACTTCTTCTTTTTGGCGGTCAATTTGTACTGCCAAACTCCCGGAAGAACGATCGCTAGCGTCTCGGCGTGAGCGAGTCCGTAAAAAGCGGTGAGCTCGTGAGCGATCATGTGCGTTGACCAATCCTGCGGCACACCGCACCCGATCAAGGTATTCAGGGCCAGCGTCGCGCTCCACATGAAGGTCGCGCGGGCTTCATAATCTTTCGGTTTTTTTAAAGTCGCAGGAGCTACTTCGATCAAGGTTTGGAGAATCGATTCCGCCATCCGGTCCTGAAGCGGGGCCTGCGCCGGATAGGTCATGTACTGTTCCATCACGTGCACAAAAGCGTCCACGATTCCATTTCGAACCTGCTTGAGAGGTAAAGAGAAGGTCGTTTCGGGATCCAACACCGAAAACTGAGGGAACACTTGCGCCGAGAAAAAACAAAGCTTTTCCTGGGTCGATTTCCGGGAGATCACGGAATTCCCGTTTGCTTCCGAACCCGTCGCGGGAAGCGTCAGCACGGCTCCTATCGGAAGCGCTGTTTTGACATTGGCGCCATTTTCCCGAAGAATAGACCACGGATCCGGACCTGTAAAACACGCCGCGGCAGCGATGAATTTTGCGGCATCCAGGACCGACCCTCCCCCCACCGCAAGAATAAAACCGCTCTTCTCCCGCTTAACGACCTCGACAGCCTTGAGACAGGTCTCATAGAACGGATTCGGTTCGATGCCTCCGAATTCCGTCACGCGATAGCCCTTGAGCGCCGCTTTGACCTGCTCATAAACGCCGTTTGTTTTGATCGACCCGCCGCCATACAGAAAAAGCACGCCGGTCTCTTTGGGGACACGTCCCGCGATCTCGCGGATCATACCCTTGCCAAAGAGGATCTCTGTGGGATTTTTATAAACAAAATTCTGCATGAGTAGCTCCTATAAAAATAGACACAACGGCCACGAACCGTTACCGGAGGACGCGCTCGGAATGAGGTGCCGTTCAACCCGCCTTCTTAATACTTATAATGCTCGGGTTTGTAGGGTCCGTCGAAAGGAACGTCAAGATACTCGGACTGCTTTTTCGTAAGCTTCGTGAGCCGGGCCCCCAGTTTGTCCAAATGGAGCCGAGCCACTTCCTCGTCGAGCTTCTTTTCCAGGCGATAGACACCGGGCTTTTTCGGATTCATCACCAGATCGATCTGCGCGAGCGTCTGATTCGTGAAAGAATTCGACATCACAAAGCTCGGATGTCCTGTGGCACAACCCAGATTCACGAGCCGGCCTTCCGCGAGGAGAATGATCGAATGCCCGTCGGGAAAAACATATTTATCGACTTGAGGCTTGATATTGATCCGCTTCACGCCCGGCCATTTTTGAAGCTGGGAGACCTGGATCTCATTGTCAAAATGTCCAATGTTGCAGACGATCGACTCGTCCTTCATCTTGGACATATGCTCGGCGGTGATCACATCGATATTGCCTGTCGTGGTCACATAAATATCCCCGATACCAAGGACATCTTCGAGACGCGCGACTTGATATCCCGCCATCGTCGCCTGAAGCGCGCAGATCGGATCGATCTCGGTCACGATAACCCTCGCCTTGAGTGCGGAAAGTGACTGAGCGCTGCCTTTTCCAACATCGCCGAACCCGAGCACCACGGCCACTTTGCCCGCGATCATCACATCCGTCGCACGCTTGATCCCGTCCACCAGCGATTCGCGACAACCGTAAAGGTTGTCGAACTTGGACTTGGTCACCGAATCGTTCACGTTGATGGCGGGAACCAGAAGCTTTCCCTGTTCCTGCATCTTATAGAGCCGGTGAACGCCGGTCGTCGTTTCTTCGGAAACACCTTCCCATTCCTTCACGACGCTGTGCCACTTCTTGGGCTCGCTTTTCATGATCGTCTTGAGAAGCTTGAAAAGCTCGATCTCATCCTGGGTCTCGACCTTTTGATCGAGGATCTTGGGATTCTTCTCCGCGTCAAATCCAAGATGGATCATGAGCGTCGCATCCCCCCCGTCATCCACAATGAGATTCGGCCCTTTGCCACCCGGAAAATTGAGCGCCTGAAGCGTGCACCACCAGTATTCCTCGAGCGTCTCCCCTTTCCAAGCGAAGACCGGGATCCCCCGTGCCGCAATAGCGGCGGCCGCATGATCCTGCGTGGAAAAAATGTTGCAGGAGCACCAGCGGACATCGGCCCCGAGTTCGATCAAGGTTTCGATCAGAACCGCGGTTTGGATCGTCATATGAAGACTGCCCATGATCCGCTTGCCCTTGAGAGGCTTCTGAGGTCCGTACTTCTTGCGGGTCGCCATCAACCCCGGCATTTCTTTCTCGGCCATGTCGAGCTCTTTGCGGCCCCACTCGGCAAGCGAGAGGTCCGCGACCTTGAAATCATTCTTTAACTTAAGAGCTGAGACTTTTTTTTGAGATTGTTTCTTCATGGCCTTTTTCTTTTTTTGTAAGTTAAGCTGCGCAGGTGACTTTGCTGCAACCACAATTGTCTTTGAGCTTGAGCGCCTTCCGGAGCTGGTTGACCGCATCCGTTTTCTCCCAAGTAAAACCGGCTTCCGAGCGGCCGAAATGCCCGTACGCGGCGGTCTTATTGTAGATGGGCCGGCGAAGATCCAAGGTCGCGATGATACCCTTCGGAGTGAAGTCAAAAACCTTGCGGACCGCTTCGACGATCTCTTCATTATCGAGCTTGCTGGTCCCGAATGTTTCCACGCGGATCGAAACAGGTTCCGCCACACCGATCGCATAAGAAACCTGGATTTCGCAACGCTTGGCGATCCCCGCCGCGACGATATTCTTGGCGACATAACGGGCAAAATACGCGGCCGAGCGGTCCACTTTGGAAGGATCCTTGCCGCTGAACGCACCGCCACCGTGACGGCCCATGCCGCCATACGTATCCACAATGATCTTGCGGCCCGTAAGACCGGTGTCTCCGTGCGGCCCGCCCACCTCGAAACGTCCGGTCGGATTGATAAAGATCTTGGTGTTTTTGTCCATCAGGTTCGCCGGAATGACCTTTCGGATGACTTTTTCTGTCAGGTCCTTCGTGATCGTCGGGAGCGTTACATCCCCATCGTGCTGGGAGCTCAAGACGACGGCATCCACGCGAATCGGCACATCACCGCTATACTCCACCGTCACCTGGCTCTTTGAATCCGGACGAAGATACTTGATCTTGCCGCTCTTGCGAACCGCGGTCAAATAACGGACGAGTTTTTGAGCCAGCATGATCGGAAGCGGCATCAGTTCTTTCGTCTCATTGGACGCAAACCCGAACATCATGCCCTGGTCTCCGGCACCGCCCGTATCAACCCCCATCGCGATATCCGGGGACTGGGTATGGAGCGCAATATCGATCCGGCAGGTTTTATAATCGAAACCGATCGACGGATCCACATAACCGATCTTGCGAATAACGTTTCGCGCGACCTTTTCGGCATCCACTTTGGTTTTGCTCGTGATCTCACCGGCGATGGTCAGACGATCGGTCGTGGCCAGGCATTCACAGGCCACACGCGAGGCAGGATCTCCCGCCAGATAAGCATCCAAGATCGCGTCAGAAACCTGATCGCAAACCTTGTCCGGATGCCCCTCGGAAACAGACTCAGAGGTGAAGAAATAATGCCCTTTTTTCATGGTAGTGTTACTCCTTTGTTTTTGGGATTGACTCCCTTGAAGATTTTCAAGGGAGTCATCCTGAGCGAAGTGCCGTGCGCGAAGTCGAAGGATCTCTTTACGAGGACCTTCGATTCCGCCCTAAAAAAGGGCTCCACTCAGGGTGAGTGGGGCGGGGAAATTATCCGCCCCCTCAATTAACGATGGCGTTGGCTTTCTGGTAAGAGGCAAGGTCGCCGATATCCAACCATTTTCCCTTAAGAGAAAAAGCAAAGAGGCCCGATGTTTCAGCCAGCCAACGCATATAATGGCCGGGTTGGTCGGTATTATGGCCGCTTGTGATATACCTGTCAAGCAGGCTCCAAATCTCCCGGGAAAGCCAGTAGATGCCGCAGGAGGCGAGCGTGGTAGTCGGCTCTGGCGGTTTTTCCTGAAATTCCAGGATCTTCCCCTCCGCATCGGTCCTGACAAGACCGTACCGCTTGGCCAGCTCCTTATCTCCGACGTCATAGACAGCGATAATGCCGTGCGGCCTTTTCTTTTTCCCGAAATCAACGAACGCCGCCAGGTCAAAATCGAAGAGATTATCCCCCGCGATCACCAAAAGATCACAAGGATCGATCTTTTTCGTTTTGATCACGTACGCCAGGTCCCCGATCGCCCCAAGACGGGTCTCATTACTTGTGGTGTGATCGTTCACGACCTCCACCGGCCAGGGATATTTCACCTTCGCCGCCCAAGTCTCAAAATGCCCGGCGAACTTATGATTACTGACAAGGTAAACCGCTTCCACGCCTTGGACTTTCTGGACACGGCCTAAGATCCATTCCAGAATAGGCTTATTCCCCACCGGAAGCAGAGGTTTAGGCATGTTCTCGGTCAGGGGATAAAGGCGTGTCGCATATCCCGCGCAAAGAATGATCACTTTGAGACCCATTATTTCACCCCGTCAGAGATAGAACACGCTTCCGGCGTTTCCCTAGGATCCAAAAATTTCATGTGCGTCTCTCCTTATTTTCTCAAAAAAAATTTTACCGGCGCCCTCGAACGGGCCCAACCGCCTTTTTGATCCGGTCGATCACGCAGATCGACATGGGATCGACTTTGTTAAGTTTTGCAAGACCGCAACTCGTCCAGTCTCCGAGCATGATCATCGAAAAAATTCGAGCAAGAACCCCCTCCCCGCGCGACTTGAACTCCGCAACCTCGGCACCCTGTTCCCGGATCGCTCTCATCGCAACCTTCTTTTTTTTAAGAAGCCACTGGGGCTCATTCCGGTCCGTCAAAAAAACAGCCACCGAACGCTTAATCTTGAACTTCGGGAAAGCCCAACCTTCAACCTCATGGTGGAACATCTCGGGCAGAGCCTCACAAGACGCCAGCGTCTTGGCATTCTCGGCGAACTGGGTGCGCCACCGAAGCGCCACGGACTGCATCAGTCCGCCCCCATAGATCACGATGTTCTTATCAAAAAGTCGCTTCGCAAGTTTGCGCGCTTCTACTTCGGGGAAATGGCAGACCCCGCGAAGCACTTCCCCGATCTCCTTTCCGGAGACGGAGAACCACCGGTAACGCATAAAAAGAAAAAGCAGAGAGAACGTCGTGTATCCGATCGCAAAACGCGGCGGGTACCCTTGCGGCAAACGGAAAAGCGGGATCTTCCTTTTGAGAGCTTCCTGGGCAAGCCATCCTCCGGACGCCACCACGAGAAAATGCGCTTTGCGTGCAACGGCTTGTTCAAAGATCGATTCGACCTCGTGCGTGTTGCCGGAATAGCTGGAAAGAATCACGATCGTTTTGGAATCGACCCACTCGGGAAGACGCGAAGTTCGGTTCACGGTCCAGTGGATACGCGAGCGGCTCTGGGCAATGGTCCCCAGGATGTCCCCGCTGATGGCCGATCCCCCCATCCCGCAATAAAGGACTTTTTCCGGCCTTTTAATGAATGAGGACGGAAGGCTGATCCCTCCGGCAATCGCACGGGCCTTCACGATCTGATTGGCCAGATCCTTCAGATAGGCTTCCATTATTCGTCGGCAAGCTCCTCACAAACGTCTTTAAGCTTTTCCTTCAGAAAAGCATAGGTCTCTTTACCGGTATGGAGCGCGAGAGCTTTTTGGGCGATCTCCTTGGCGTCGGAATAGCGGATCGAACGAATCGCCTTCTTGATCTTGGGGAGCATCACGGGGCTCGCACTGATCTCATCGATCCCAAGCCCCACCAAAAGGATCGCGATCGCAGGGTCGGCAGACATTTCCCCGCAGCTTCCCACCCAAATGTTGTGCCCGTGACCGTTCCGGATCGTCAGGTCGATCAAACGAATAATCGCCGGGTGGGTCGGCTCATAAAGATAAGCGATCTTCTCGTTCATACGGTCGATCGCCAGCACATATTGGATCAGATCGTTCGTCCCGAGGGAAAAGAAATCCACTTCTTTGGCCAACACATCACTCGCCAAGGCGGCCGAAGGGATCTCGATCATGGCCCCAACAGGGATGGTCTTATTGAAAGGCACACCTTCTTTTTCAAGTTCGGCCTTGGCTTCATTTAATATTTCGCGCGCGGCACGGATCTCGTAAACACCGGTGATCATCGGGTACATGATCTTCAGGGCTCCATGGGCGCTCGCCCGAAGGATCGCCCGTAATTGGGTCTTAAAGATATCTGTCCGTGTCAGACAAAAGCGGATCGCTCGCCAACCCAGGTAGGGATTCATCTCATGGGGGATCTCAAGGGTAGAAGCGAATTTATCGCCTCCGAGATCAAGCGTGCGGATGACCACCGAATGCGGGGACATCGTCTCCGCGACCTTGCGATAGGCCTCGTATTGTTCCTGCTCGGTCGGAAGCGTCGCGCGGTTCATATAAAAATATTCCGTTCGAAAAAGCCCGACCCCTTCGCCCCCGTGAGAAATGACGGAGGATACCTCATGATGAAATTCAATATTGGCAGCCAGGATGATGCGTTTTCCGTCCAGCGTTTCAGCCGAGAGATCGCGTAATTTATCCAGCTCTCCGGTAAGCTGGATGAAACGGTTCCCCTGGGAATTAAACTTGTCGATGGTCGCCTGATCAGGATTGATGACCACCACCCCATGCGTTCCGTCCACGATGACGGTGTCTTCGTCCTGAAGTTCATTGACGATCTGACCGAGCCCCACAATCGCCGGGATCTCAAGGGAACGACCCAAGATCGCCGTATGCGACGTCGCCCCGCCGATCTCGGTGATAAACGCCATCACTTTGTTCCGATCGAACGAAGCCGTATCCGACGGCGAAAGATCGTGGGAAACGATGATCACTTTCCCCTGGAATTCCTCCAAACGTTTTTTCTCTTCTCCGCAAAGATTCGCGAGAAGACGCTTGCCCACATCGCGGATATCCGAGATACGCTCCTTGAGATATTCGTCATTGATCTGGGAAAAGGCCTGAAAATAGCGTTGGATCACGGCCGCAAAGGCATATTCCGCCCCGACCTTCTCGTTCCTGATCACTTCGATCACATCTTCGATCAACGTCCGGTCTTCGAGGATCAGAAGATGCGCCGTAAAGATGTCCGAACTTTCCCGGCCGATCTGATCTGAAAGTTTCCGGCGGATGCCGAGGATCTCGGTGCGCGTGCGCGTAAGGGCTTCTTCAAACCGGGCGATCTCGTTGGAGATCTGCTCCGGGCCTACGAAACGCTTGGGGAGATTGAAAGACCCGCCGCTATGCAGGATAAAAACCTTCCCGATCGCGATGCCCGGCGAGACCCCGATCCCCTTATATTCTTTCATTTTTTTATTCTCCGAAATTAGAGTCTATAAGCTTGGCCAACGCTTCCATGGCCGCCGGGGCGTCCTTACCGACCGCACGCACCGTAATCGAGGAACCCATTTCAGCCGCAAGCATCATGATGCCCATGATCGATTTACCGTCGATCTTGAGATCCTCTTTTTGGACTTCAATCGAAGCCTCAAACCGATTCGCCGTCTGAACAAAGACAGCCGCGGGCCGGGCGTGCAGGCCCAGCTTATTGCCGATCACAAAAATGCGCTCAACCGGTTCATGCCCGGCTTTGGGGGATCGCTTTGTCATGATGCTCCCCAGCCGAAAACAAAACGGGAATCACGACGGCCCAAGTCGCCCGCACTCAAAAAAAATAAAGACTGGGTTTTCATCATCGAATCATTCTTCCGTTCGCTCAACATGTTCCCTGTAATGCTCCAAAACAAGCTTCATCAAAAGCTCGGCATCATGACGAACCTGCTCGCCTGCCTGGAGCACATCCCCCTGGATGACCCGATAGCCTTTTTCCCGGATCTTCTCGAGATCGAGCTTGACCGGCACGGCACCTTGTTTTGCATAACGTTGGAGCATCGCCTCGGGGATGGTCGCCGTATTCACGAAACAGGCATCCACGATCCTCGGGTCCGTATGATCCAGGATCACGTTCAAATGGTCCCACGCGCTCATCCCCGTGGTCTCACCGGGTTGCGTCATCGCATTCATGATATAAACCTTGTAGGCATCGGACCGAAGCACTGCGTCGCGAATATCTTTGATCAAAAGATTCGGCAGAATGCTGGTGTAAAGGCTCCCCGGTCCCATGAGGACGAGGTCCGCGATCTCGATCGCGTCCAGGGCTTCCTGACACGCCTTGCAATCATCCGGACGAAGACGGATCCGACGAAGCGGCTTTTTCAAATCCGTGATATTCGTCTCCCCTTCGACCAAAGTCCCGTCCATGAATTCACCCACGAGCGTCACTTTTTCAAGCGTCGAGGGAAGCACCCGTCCCCGAATGGCCAAAACCTTGCTGGATTCCGCGATCGCCTTTTCAAAATCCCCTGTAACCTTCGAAAGCGCGGTAATAAAAAGATTCCCGAAGCTGTGTCCCTTGAGCCCTTCTCCAAGCTCGAACCGGTATTGAAAAAGATCGCGGATGAGCGGCCCGGCATCGGCCAGCGCTACCAGGCAATTGCGGATGTCGCCCGGCGGCAGCATGTCCATTTCATCGCGCAAACGCCCGGAACTTCCCCCCGTGTCTGTCACCGTCACGATCGCGGTGATATTGCTCGTAAATGTCTTGATCCCTGAAAGCATGGTGCTGAGACCCGTCCCGCCGCCGATCGCCACAACGCGAGGACCATGCAACAAGGACTCCACCCGGCGCTTCTGGTAAACGATATCCACCAGCGAATCGTTCCCATTCAAAGGCATCAGCGCGCGCACAAAGATCCGGACCATGTTTTTGATCGAGGTATAGATAAGAAAGATCCCGAGGATCAAAAGCGCTGTCGCGAACGAAGCGAGAAGCACGCTCGTCTTGGACATGGTCTGCACGGTCAAAAGGGCGACTAACACGATAAATCCAAGACCCAGCGAGCAGAGAAAGATCCACCGCTTGATTCCAATGCCAGGATATAGCCACTTAAAGAATTTCATAGAAGATCGCCGAGGAGTCGGCCTGGGTCAGGCCCAGGTCAGACCTTGCGATTCTCTTCTTTTGCGATCAGATCGAAGATATCCTTCGGAGTTTTGCACTTTCGGATAAGCTCGCAAAAATAAGTGTCCCGGAGAAGTCTTGAGATCTGCGCCAGCGCTTTAAGATGTGGCCCCGCGGTATCTTTGGGCGCGACCAACAGGAACAGGATATAGACCGGTTCGCCATCCAAGGCTTCAAAGTTCACTCCCTTGCGGCTGACGCCGAGGACCGCCACAAGGCCATCGACTTTGTCGGTCTTCCCGTGCGGGATCGCGATCCCCTGCCCGATCCCCGTTGAGCCAAGATTTTCACGCTCGATCAAAGCGCGCAGGATATTTTTTTTATCTCCCACGTCTTTGACCTCAGCCAAAAGATCGACCATTTCCTTCAGAATGCCTTCTTTGTCGGTCGCTTCCAGATCGACCTTAATGCCTTTGATGTTCAAAAAATCGGTGATCTTCATAGATGAACTCCTCCGGATTGAAAAAGGTTAGAAAGTTAAAATCCGGGCTCAATAAGCCCATGACTTCCGTCTTTGCGTTTATGGATCACATTCACAATATTGGTATCTTGGTTCATAAAAACAAGAAAGGCTTCCGGAGAGATCTCCAGCTGAAGGCTGGCTTCTTCGACCGACATCGGCTTGGACGCGAAGGCGGAGGAACGAACGATCTTGGGATGATCTTCGGGCAGGATGCTTTCCGTATCGATCATTCCGAGCGCCCGGGCGATCTTCGAGGAAACCTTGGCGCTTTTGTTGTGATGCCCCTTTGATTTCGAACGGAATTTTTTCAACTGTTTCTCGACGCGCTCATAGGCCTCGTCCATCGCCGCAAAAACATTATCTTTGGCTTCCCCCATCCCAAAAGCGTGAAAATCTTTGGCGGCAAGCGTGATCTCCACTTTAAAAATATATTTTTCTTTTTTAAGGAACACGTGGGCTTCCACGATCCGGGGCGCATACTTCTCGAACTTGGGAAGACGTTCCTCCAAGTGCTCTTTCATCCCTGCAGTGATCTTAAGATTCTGTCCTGAAAAACGAATTTCCACGGTCATGTCCTCCTTGAGGGTCTTTGTTGGATCGCTTCAAAACGCGGGTATCGGGTTACGCTAAAGTAAACCTCTCCCCAAGATAGATCTCTCTGGCCTTGGGATCCGAGGCAAGAAATTCCGAGGTCCCGGAAACCTCGACCTTGCCTTCGAAAAGAAGATACGAACGGTCGGTGATGGAAAGCGTTTCGCGAACGCTATGATCTGTCAGCAAAATACTCAACCCTTGAGCCTTCAGCCGCTGAAGGATCTTCTGCACCTCAAAGACTGCAATAGGGTCCACCCCGCTGAAGGGTTCATCTAAAAGGATAAGAGAAGGATTCGTCACCAGCGCGCGCGTGATCTCAAGCCGCCGCCGTTCGCCACCGGAAAGAGTGTAAGCCTTATTTTTTGCGAGATAGGCGATATCGAGATCGTTCAGGAGCCGCTTGAGGCGACGGTCGCGCTCTTCCTGGGGGATCTCCAGAGTTTCCAAAATCGCCATGATGTTTTCTTCCACGGTCAGCTTGCGGAAAATGGAAGGTTCCTGAGAGAGATAGCCGATCCCCAACCGCGCCCTTTCAAACATCGGAAGGTTGGTGATATCCTCGCCGCGGAAAAGGATCTTCCCGGTTTCCGGGCGAATGACCCCCACCACCATATAGAACGACGTGGTCTTCCCCGCGCCGTTCGGTCCGAGAAGTCCCACGATCTCTCCCCGCGAGATCTGGATACTCACGCCGTTGACCACAGTGCGTCCTTTATAGCTTTTTACCAATTGTTTCGTCTCAAGCAAATTCATGATCAGAGCACTCCCTTCCCGAGAGCTGCATTGCCATCCCCTTTGAAATAAAGGGCTTCGGTATCTCCCCCCAAGATGATCCGTCCTTCGTCCGCCAGATAGATCACGCTATCGGAATAGGTCTTGTTCCCGTCGGGATTCTCGATCACCACATCCCCCGCGGATACGATCTTTGAAACACGACGGCTTACGCGATTGTAATAAACATCCATGGTGTCGGCCGTAAGTTTCCCTCGGGAATCCTGCGCGACAACATTATCCCTGAAATGCGCGATATTCTTTTCGTAGTCAACGACAAGGGTCCCATCACAGGTGATGGTCGTCGGTCCCGTCTCTTTATCCTCGGTATTTTGCACCACCACCGTCACATTCTTTTGAAATTTTACCTTTTTAAGGTTGGTCTCCGCCCGGGCCCCCGTGCCCTCCACGTTAATATTATCCTTCTTCACCTGGGTGGGCAGATCGGTCTCCACAATGTGCTCCGAGGGGCTCATATCCAGAGCCTCGGTCACAAGTCTCGTCCCATCATCGGTCGTGGCCACCACATTTTTTTCGAGATGGATCTTGTTCTTTTTCTTGTCGTATTGACCGCGATCCGCGGTCACCGTGACGGGAACTTCCTCAGCATACGCCTTGGCCATGACGTTCATGAGCTGCACGGTATTGGAAAGGATATTCGCGGAATCACCTTCGATCTCGATCTCGCGCTGCCCCTCGGGCGTATACTTGGTAAACGAAAAAGTGAAGATTTTTTGCGGTTTCTGTTCGGAAGGTTTCTCGACCCCCTGCTCGGCCCTTTGCTTGCGGGTGATGACCACCTGCACCTGCACAAAAAACACATAGAACACCACAAGCGTAACAAAGATAAAAACAAGACGTTTGATCATGGGCGTTTCACTTTCTCCTTTAATTCCGCCACAGCCCCCTCGTCGGGCTTTGTTTTCCAGCGGTCATGCATCCACCCCCATTGTTCCGGGTAACGACGGATCACTTCTTCGAAATCCTTCATCCAAGCTTCGGTATATTTCCGGATCGAGGCCGTCCGGTCACCCGCTTCGATCTTCGGCCGAAGCAAATTCCCCAAAAGCAGCTTATATCGACCCCCGGGCATTCGCACCATAAACGCGGGCAAGATCGGCGCTCCCGAGGCCATGGCAAATTTCACCGGGGCCACGGACGTATAAGCCGGTCTCCCAAAAAAATCAACAAAAATGCTCCGGACACTGTCTCGATCCTGGTCCGGCAGGATCCCTACGATCTCACCCGCCTTCAGCGCCGCATAGATCTGCCTGACGGCCTGATCCTGGTAGATAGTACGAACCTTCACAGCACTCCGCAAGCCTACGATCCACTGATTGTACGGCTCATAATAGATCCGCCGGCCCACCACGGCGCCTGGAAACCCCCGCAGGCAAAAGATCCCGGCCAAAAGCTCCCAGTTGCCCAGGTGCGCCGTCATTATAATGAGCCCTCTCCCTTCTTGCAAAATATCTTTGCAGAAAGAATAGGCCTCGCCGACCTCCACAATCGAGGTCGCTTGGTCCCGGGACAGTCTTGAAAAGCGCAAGAAATCCACGGCCGTCTGGAGCATGTGCCCCATCGCCCCCCGGCCGATCGCCTCCATTTCTTTGGGACTTTTTGTGTCACCGTACGCCAGCTTCAGATTTTCAAGGATCTTCGTTCTTTGGCGCGAAACAAACCTGTACCCCAAATGCCCGACCTTATTGGCAAGTCCCAGAGCCCAACTTCGTGGCAGGATCAGCAAAAGTCCCGCGGCAAGCCTTGTTAAAAGATAAACCGGATAGCGATAGAATCTGTGTTTGGCCATATGCGGATTAGACTCGTCCCGCCCTCATAAGGTCCTGAACATCCAGAAGACCTACCACGCGTCGGGCTTTGTCCACCACCGGCAATTCATCGATGCGAAGAGATTCCATAATGTGGAAAGCCTCTTCCGCGAGCTTTTCTTTCTGAATATAGCGGGGTTTGAGCGTGGCCCATTGAACCACAGGCCGGCTCAAGAGATTCTCGCCCTGGGATTTAAGATGACGCCGGAGATCTCCGTCTGTGAACACGCCCACCAATTTCCCGCGCCCATCAACGATCGTACAACTGCCGGCCCGTGAAGCCGTGATCTTAAGAAGCGCCTGCCGCACCGTGGTCTTCACCCCCACGAGAGGATTGGCCTTTCCCGTGCGCATGATCTCCCCGACCTTCAGCAAACGTCTCCCGAGACTTCCCGCCGGATGAAGTTGGGCAAAATCTTCCGAACGAAAACCTTTCTTCATAAGGAGCGAAAGCGCGAGAGCGTCTCCCATCGCAAGCGAAGCGGTCGTCGAGGCAGAAGGCGCCAGGTTGAGCGGACACGCTTCACGCCTCACGCCAAGATCCAGCACCTTGTCCGCATTCTTTCCGAGGGAAGATCCTGGGACGCTCGTTAGCGCGACCAGTTTTACGCCTTTTTTCTTCAAAAGAGGAAGAAGCCTCACGATCTCTTCACTTTCCCCGCTTTGCGAGATCGCGATCACAAGATCTTTGGAAGTCACCATGCCAAAATCACCATGGACCGCTTCGGCCGGATGAAGAAAAAAAGTGGGCGTCCCCGTGGAGGCCATGGTCGCGGCGATCTTCCGGGCAATAAAACCGGGTTTTCCCATCCCGGTCAATATCACGCGCCCTTTGCAGTCCGCCAGCCATTGAACCACCGTCTCAAAATCCTTCCCGATCCGGGAACGAAGCCGCGAGATGGCGAGCGCCTCCATCCGGAGAACTTCTTTGGCAAGCCGTATCACCTTGGATTTTTTCATGATCTTAGTCTTCCTGAACAGTGCATTTCTTGAGCGCGAGCAGTTTTTTGAGCAAGGGTTCTAATTGAGCAAGCGCAAGGGCATTCGGCCCGTCGGAAAGCGCCTTGGACGGATCCTTATGGATCTCCATAAAAACAGCATCCGCTCCGGCGACGACTGCACACCGTGCGAGCGTCGGAATGAATTCCGCCATGCCGCCGGACGCCGTACCCTTCCCGCCCGGGATCTGCACCGAATGGGTCGCATCATAGACCACGGGATACCCGAATCCGCGCATGATGGGAATCGCGCGAAAATCGTTCACGAGATTATTGTACCCGAAGCTCGTGCCCCGTTCCGTAAGAAGGATCTTCTTGCAGCCGACTTCTTCAAGTTTGTGGATCATATTCTTCGCTTCCCAGGGAGAAAGGAATTGTCCCTTTTTCACGTTCACGATTTTCCCCGTCGCGGCAGCCGCGAACAACAGATCGGTCTGACGGCAAAGGAACGCCGGGATCTGAAGAATATCCGCCACTTCGGCCACCGGGCCCGCCTGCTCAGCCGAATGAAAATCCGTAAGAATCGGAAGCCTGAACTCTTTTTTGACGCGGGCGAGAATCGCGAGCCCCTTTTCAAGGCCTGGGCCGCGGAAGGAACGAATGGAGGAGCGATTCGCCTTATCAAAGCTCGCTTTAAAAACATAAGGGATCTTGAGCTTGCGCGTCACTTCCGAGATCTTGTCCGCAAGACGGAGCGTGCTTTTTTCATCCTCGATCACACACGGCCCGCCGATCAGAACGAATTTGTGAGGATCTCCAAAGACAATGGACCCCAAAGCGATCTTATGCATGGACTTCACCCTCCTCCTGCGCCGAGGCCTCCCCTTGGGAGATCTCGGGCTTTACCGGAACGGGGATCTTCAACCCATGCACTTCTTGAAAAGCGAGCGCGTGGCGAACGAATTCCCGGAAAAGCGGGTGCGCCCGGTCCGGCTTGGATTTGAACTCTGGATGGAACTGAACCGCAAGAAACCAGGGATGACCTTCCAGCTCGATCATCTCGATGAGCTTCCCGCTCGGGGACACGCCGGAAAGCTTCATACCGGCCTTCTGGAATTTTTCTCGATATTCATTGTTAAACTCATAACGGTGGCGATGACGCTCCGAGATCTCATCTGCCTTGTAGGCCTTGTGCGCAAGTGTATCTTTTTTAACCTGACACGGATAGGCCCCCAGGCGCATCGTTCCTCCCAGATCCTTCACGTTCTGTTGTTCTTCGAGAAGACTGATCACCGGGAACGGCGTCTTTTTGTTAAACTCTGTGGAATGCGCGTTCTTCATGTCCAAGACGTTACGCGCAAACTCGATCGCTGCGCACTGCATCCCCAAACAGATCCCGAAAAAAGGGATTTTTTTCTCACGGGCGAATTGGATCGCTCTCAACTTTCCTTCAATCCCGCGGCTTCCAAAACCGCCCGGCACCAGGATCCCCGAAACGCCTTTGAGCTGTTCCAGAGAACGTGCTGTCTCGAGCTTTTCGGAATTGATCCTCTTGATCACGACTCCCGTATCGTTGGCAATCCCGCCGTGCTTCAAGGACTCATAAATGGATTTATAAGCATCCTGCAATTCAATATATTTGCCGACCACGGCGATCTTGACCAGATGCCGGGGATGAAGCGCCCTGTCGACCACGTTCTTTTTCCACTCGTGGAGACTGCCCGCCTTGTATTCGATCTTAAGCTTCTGGCAAATGATCTTGTCGATCCCTTCCGCCTTGAATGTGAGCGGACATTCATAGATCGAATCTACATCGCGAGCTTCGATCACCGCTTCAGCTTCCACGTTACAGAAAAGCGCGATCTTGTCCTTCATCGCCTGGTCGATCTTTTTTTCCGTGCGGCAGATCAGGATGTCCGGCTGAATCCCGATCTCACGCAAAGTCCCGACGCTATGTTGCGTGGGTTTGGTCTTGAGCTCACCCGCAGCTTTGAGGTAAGGGACAAGCGTCAGATGAATAAAAAGGGAATTTTCGCGACCGACTTCATGGCGGAATTGCCGGGCGGCTTCCAGAAAAGGCAGCGATTCGATATCCCCGGCCGTGCCGCCGACCTCCGAGATCACGACATCATAACGTTTGTTGCGCGAAACGGCCCGAATGCGCTCTTTAATCTCATTGGTGATATGCGGCACCACTTGCACCGTCCCCCCCAGATAATCCCCGCGCCGCTCCTTCGCGATCACGCTGTAATAGATCTGCCCGCTCGTCACGTTATTCTCACGGCCTAGGGTGCTGTGCGTGAAACGTTCGTAATGCCCGAGGTCCAGATCCGTCTCCGCACCGTCGTCGGTCACATAGACCTCTCCGTGCTGGAAGGGATTCATGGTGCCTGGGTCAACGTTCAGGTAAGGGTCCAGCTTTTGGATCGCGACCTTCAGACCCTTCGCTTCGAGGATCTTCGCGATCGACGCGGATGCGATACCTTTTCCAAGGGATGAAACGACGCCACCTGTCACAAAAATATGTTTTGGCATTCTTAATTCCTCACGGGGTTTGCTTGCCCTGCCCTGGCATCTATTTTATTTTTATGAATGGTTGCCAGGACGGGTCCCATTAACCTTTGATTCTTTAAAAGAAAATTGGGACTGCAAGCGCTTTTCAACTTCCTGCAGGTCCTCTTCCGTGTCCACGCTGATGAAATCATACGCCGTTTCGATCACGCGAATGGAACGGCCCCTTTCAAGGACCCTGAGCTGCTCTAATTTCTCGGTATTTTCTAGGATTCCCGGCTCCCAAGCAACGAATTTCAAAAGAAAATCGCGACGGTAGCCGTAAACGCCCAGATGTTTTAAAAAACTGAACGCGCCGGCCTGTTCCCCTTGGAAGAAAGGGATCGCCGCGCGGGAAAAATAAAGCGCGTTACCTTCCGCATCACAAACAACTTTAACGACATTGGGGTTCTCGAAACTTGCCCGGTCCGTCATGCGCACAGCCAAGGTCAGCATTTCTACAGCCTTCGACTTTTCAAAAAGGCTCACCATCTCGTCAAGCGCCTTCGGATCCACAAGCGGCTGATCCCCCTGGATATTGATCACGAGATCCTGTTTGAAATGCCCCATGACCTCCGCGATACGCGAGGTACCATTCGGATGGTCCTTGCGCGTCATGATCGCTTTGCCGCCGAACCCCTCGACGCACTTCTGGATGCGCGTGTCATCGGTCGCAACAACCACAGCCTCAAGATTTTCCGCCTGCCGCGCACGCTCCCAAACATGCTGGATCATAGACTTACCGCCGATGGAGCGCAGGATCTTTTCAGCCAAACGTGTGGAACCTAAACGCG
This sequence comes from uncultured bacterium, assembly GCA_964482725.1. Taxonomy (GTDB): domain Bacteria; phylum Omnitrophota; class Omnitrophia; order Omnitrophales; family Aquincolibacteriaceae; genus Aquincolibacterium. The sequence goes on from CAYZYT010000006.1 coordinate 29,404, forward strand.
CGGGAATAACGCCCAAGGCCTTCATAAGAAATTTGAGATCTCGAATTTGAAATTGAACATCATGACTTCCGGATCGCTTCTTCAAGCTCTCCGGGAACGACCGTCGCGGTACCGAGTTTTCCCACCACGATCCCGGCGGCCAGATTCGAGATCTTCGCGGCTTCCTGCATTTTCGCGCCCGCGGCCAAGGCAAGCGCCAGGGTCGCGATCACCGTGTCCCCCGCGCCGGACACATCATAGACTTCGCGCGCGGCGGTCGGAACCCGGGTCAGCTTTTTATTTTTTTCAAAAAGGGCCATGCCGTCCTCACCCAACGTGATCAGCACGGAATCCAGTTTCAATTTTTTCATCAATCCCCAACCCACCGTTTCAAGTTCCGGGGCCTTGTAGCAAGATCCGTGCGTCCGCTCGTAGCCGACATAGGCCTCACTGCGGTTGGGAGTAATGCAGGTCACTCCCTGGTAATACACAAAGTTTTTTTCTTTGGGATCCACGAGTACGGGTTTTTTGAACTTCTTGGCAAGGCGAACGATCTCTTTTAAAAGAAAAGGCTGCATCACGCCTTTGCCGTAGTCCTCGAGAACCACAACATCCATGCGCTTGATATTCTCACGGACAAATTTCAGGATCTTCAGAAGATCCGCCTTGGAGACATCGTCCGTATTTTCACGGTCAAAACGGACCACTTGTTGGGAATGCGCGATCACGCGGGTTTTAAGGGATGTCGGACGCGTCGGATCATAAACGATCCCCCCCGTCTCGATCCCCTGCTTGCGCATCGCCCGGAGCAACATGCGCCCATAAAGATCGCGCCCCACCACCCCGCAGGGACACACCTGGCCCCGGAGAGAGCGGATATTGTTGGCCACATTCAGCGACCCTCCCGGCATGAAGGATTCCCGCTCGACCTTGACCACCGGCACCGGAGCCTCGGGGGAAATGCGCTTAACGCTCCCCCAGACAAATTGGTCCAGAATGAAGTCCCCGATCACAAGGATATGGGTTTCTCTGAACCCACCCACAAGTTCCAAAAAGCGTTTTTTCTCTACCGCTGTAAGGGTGTTTTTCATTTTTAATCCTTAGCACCGTTCTTTGTTTATTTTTATGGGTTAACGGTACAGCCCTGCGAACCCGTAAAATCAAAAGTAACGCAGTCTTAGAAGGAAACAGGCCATCCCCTTTGGGACGATCAAGGAAGGCCGTATGATAACACCCCTTCCCAAGGGTGTCAATGAAAGGAAAATGCTATAAGCCCTTTAAGCATAACGAGTTAGAAATGGTTTTGGACTTGAAAAACTATTTCTTCTTTGTATCACAAGAGGCACAATCCCCGGAGCAGGAAGAAGCCGCCGGCTTATCCTTTTTCGCGGCCTCCTGGTAGCCCTTGGAACGGTAATCGGTCTGGTAGAAGCCGCTTCCTTTGAAAAGAACCCCGGCCCCGCCTGAGATAATGCGCTCAGCCTTGGCCTTCCCGCACTCGGGACATTTCTTAATGGCCTTTTCGATCATGGACTGGTATTTCTCGAACCGGTGGCCACACGCCCCGCATTCATATTCATAAGTCGGCATAAATCATTTTCCTCCTGTTGAAATCTTAAGCGTCAAAAAGGCTGACGGTGGAAAAGTCGGTGTCACTGGTGACATTGATCCCGAGCCGCTTCAGCCCCTTGTCATCCCCCGAAGTCGGGATATGGGTCATATGGGCTTCGCAACCGCTCAACTCCTTGAGTTTTGCCATAGCGGCCTCAGCTGAGGGATTGGTGGCAGCACTAATGCTCAGGGCCACCAAGATCTCATCCAGGTTCAGACTGACGGCGTGAAATCCCATGATATCCTGTTTGAGACGTCCGATAGATTCAATCACCCCGAGCGACAAAAGATGGATACTGTCGGGAATGCCGGCAAGTTTCTTGACGGCATTCAGCACAAGGCTCGAGGCCGCGTGCATGAGCGGCGTATTTTTCCCGGTCACGATCGATCCATCATGAAGTTCGATCGCCGCACCGCAACAAATCCCTTTATTGCCCTCACCGAGACGGAGCGATTCCCGGGACATTTCCCGCGCAGGGAGCACCACGCGCCGGTCATCGCTTTTCGCGTCCAGCTCCTTCATCAAAAGTTCTGTCCTTTGCGCTGCTTCTTTTTCCACGTAGCCCATGACGTATTCGCAGGAATAACGGAAATACCGCGAGATCACTTCCTGGACGGCAGCCTTGCGAACGATCTCGTCATCCACGATCCCAAAACCGGCACAGTTAACGCCCATGTCCGTCGGCGATTTATAGACCGAGCGATTCCCCATGATCTTCTTGAGGATCCTCTGAACCACCGGAAAGATCTCAAGATCGCGATTGTAGTTTACCGTGGTCTTGTGATGGGCCTCCAGGTGGAACGAATCGATCATGTTGACGTCCCCCAGATCCGCAGTCGCCGCTTCGTAGGCAATGTTCACGGGATGCTTGAGCGGCAGGTTCCAGATCGGAAAGGTCTCGAACTTCGAATAACCGCTTTCAAGGCCTTTCACATGATCATGATAAATCTGGGAAAGACAGGTCCCCAGTTTGCCGCTGCCGGGCCCAGGTCCCGTCACGATCACGATCGGATTTTTTGTCTCGATATGCTCGTTAGCGCCATACCCCTCCGGGCTCACGATCATTTCCACATCGGTAGGATACCCTTTGGTAAACCGGTGCGTATAGACACGAACACCGCGCCGCTCCAGTTTATTCTTAAAAATCTTGGCCGCAGGCTGCTCGGTAAATCGCGTGATCACCACCGCCGTGACCCTCAACCCCCATGTCTTCAGATCATCGATCAGCTTGAAAGCATCCGCATCATAGGTAATCCCGAAATCCGCGCGAAGCTTCCGCCGCTCAATGGCCCCGGCATGGATGCAAAGGATGATGTCGATCTTGTCCTTCAGTTTTTGGAGGAGCCGCATCTTGACGTTGGGATCATATCCGGGCAGGACGCGCGCGGCATGATGATCGAAAAGCAATTTTCCGCCGAACTCGATATAAAGTTTGTTGCTGTATTTTTTGACCCGCTTGAGAATGGCTTCCGACTGTTCCTTCAGATATTTGTCGTTATCAAAACCTGTTTTTTTCATAAATCAAACCCCTCCCCTTGCGCGGCATCATTGCCTTGTGATTTCTTGCGGGATCGATATTTGGGACGGGCCCTGATCTCGTTTAAAATTTAAAGGTTATCAGGACCCGCCCTGCCCAACCTTTCAATCTTTATCGAGGACAGGACGGGCTGAATTCTAACACGCGGGACAAAAAGAAAGAACGGGTTAATTGACCCCCTCAGGGGTTTTCTCCAAGGGAGTCATCCTGAGCCCTGCGAAGGATCTGAGCTTGAGATTTTTCACCGCTTCGAGGTTCAGAATGACGCGACCGGGGTTTTCCAGCGACCTGTTAAGCGCCGATGCCGGGCTCGTAGCCGGAAAGCATAGCGACCACTTCCCCGAGAACGGGGACCTTGACCTTCATCACGAGCGGAATGCGACGCTCGTCCAGGCTCATCCAGCCACGGACTTTTCCGCGACGGACAAAAAAACCTTCGAACAAAATGATCGGCTCGACTTCGACCGCCTGAAAAACACCCACATCCTCGATCTTCATTTCCTTAATGCCATGCGTAACAACTTCAAGGTCCCAGTTCTTTTCATCCGCATTGACCGGGATCAGGGTCTTGGAATCGGGTTTTAGATCCTGCATCCGGAGCCAATAGCAGCAAGAGATCTGGTCCTGGACGTTCTGCGGGACGAACATTTCCTTCCGGCTGTTGTCCTTGCGGGAATAAAATCGGCCGACATGCTCGTCCTGGTTATATTCCATCGACTCGTCCGTCCAGTAACTTCCCTCTTTGATCTTTTTTTCGTAACGAAGAGAATGAAAATGCTCAGCATCGATATAGGTGTGATGCGTGTCCCGAACCTTGTAGATCCAGTCGAGGATCGCGCGAGACCGGACGTTGATCTCGATATGATAAGCATCGCGCCCGTTCACTTTCACAAGTCCTTTGACTTCGGCCTCCGCCTCCCCCACCGTGATCCCGAGATAACTGACTTCAAACTTTATTTTCTCTCCGAGAAAGATCTTCGCCGCGGGTTTTTCAGAGGCTGGGAAAATTTTTTCCGGCTCGGGGGCGGAAAACCCCATGGGGATCAAGACCAGCATAAACATTGTCATTCCCGCGAAAGCGGGGATCCAGAATCTGGATCCCCGATAGAAGATTTCGGGGATGACGCATTTTCGGCAAAGACAAAACTTTCGCATATTTTTAATTCCGGATAGTTCCGTCAAGACCAACCACGACCCTCTTAACGGGAAGATGGGTTCCGGAAAGCTCGACCGCTTCCTGGACCATACGAAAGAGGCCGGTGCAGCACGGCACTTCCATGATCACCACGGTCAGCGAATAAACTGTGTTGTTCTTGAGAAGTTCCGCGATCTTCTCGACATAACCCCCGGTCTCATCGAGCTTGGGACACGCGATCGCGAGTCTCTTGCCCTTGAGCATATCCTGATGAAAACTTCCGAGCGCAAAGGCGGTGCAGTCCGCGGCGATCAAAAGATCACATTCCTTAAAATAGGGCGCAACCGGTGAGATCAAATGCAGCTGGATCGGCCACTGGCTGAGCTCCGAGGGGGCGGGACCCGAAAAGCCTTCCTTTTTTCCGGAGACTTCAGATTTTATCTCACGAGCCATGGACCCCGGACACCCGCCGAAATGCGGCATGCCGTCAGAAGCTCCGTGGACTTTTTTAGCAGCCTCGAATCCCTGGGTCTTCATGACATGGTGAAAAGCCGCCTTGGCATCATACTCGTCGCTATCCCTTTCGATGATCTTAAGAGCATCGACAGGACAAACATTGAGACACGCTCCCATTCCGTCACAAAAAATTTCTTTAACGAGCATGGCTTTTTTTTGTTCATCCAACACCAAAGCGCCTTCTGCACAGGCCTGGGTACAAAGTCCGCACCCGTTGCATTTTTCCCGGTCGATCTCGATGATCTTACGCTTGGCCATAGCTCTCTCAGAGGGACTTTTTCTTTATCATTTCCATCGCTTCATCGGGCGTCAGGTCTTTCAAACACGCGATCGTCGGACACTGCTTATTGTAACGGAATTTGTAATAACAGGGACGGCATTCGAGGTCCCGTTTAAAAATGGCGATCGCGTCATGCGAAGGCGGGAACGGTCCGTAGACCTCGGGCGACACGGGACCATAAAACGCAATGAGCGGCACATGGAGCGCGCGCGCCAAATGCACCAGACCTCCGTCATTCCCGATAAAAAGCGAGGATTTCGTCAGTACCATGGCCGTTTGCGCAAGCCGAGTCTCCCCCGCTAATACAACCGAGGGCGGCTTGAGCATCGCCTGTAATTCTTCACAAAGCGCCCGCTCGGAGCGGCTGCCCAGGATAGCAACGCCATGAAAGCCCCGCTCCGCCTGAAGCTTTGCGATCAACTCCGCGAAATATTTCACGGGCCAACGTTTGAAAGCAGCCTCTTTCCCCCAAGAGTCTCCCCCGCCGGGGGCGACCGCGAGAAAACGCTCCGGCAGAAGCCTGATCTTGTCGGCGACCTCGACTTCGATCAACGACGTGGGCCTGGGGAAATAATATTCCAGAAAACGGTCTTCCACGGGGATTCCGGCCGCTTCAGCAAGATCACAATAAAAGTCCACGGCATGCCGCTTCCAGAACGCCTCCGGAAGCGGGAAGCGGATATTATGAAACGTTGCGCGTTTTTTGTACGCGAATCCCGCGCAGCGCGGAATCCCCAGAAAGAACCGGCCGAAAAAAGCATGCTCGCGCCGGAGCGAATAATCCAGGATCAGGTCATAATGCTTCGCCCGGAGCTTCCGGCCCAAATCCCAACTGTCGCGAAGATTTTCCAGCCAACTCTGACGATGGGCGCGATCCTTATCCACGACAAAAATATCATCGATGTGAGGATTATTTTCCACAACCTCGCGTGTCCGGGACCCCAAAAGCAGATCGACGGTCTCGACCGTCGGGATGAGGCGCAACGCGCGCATCACCGGCGTCACAAAAAGAAGATCCCCGATCCCATACGGATGCACGATCAAAATGCGTCTTAAGGTTCTCATACCTCGCTTCACTCCTTCTCTTTTTTAGAGAGGATAAGATCTTTTGCCGCACGATACACATCCTCCACCGCGATCTCATCGATATAGGTGAACTTCCGCTCGGCTGCGGGAACATGGGAAACATCTTTCGCGACTACGCGCGAGTTCTTCCCCAACGGTTGCCACCGTTGGGGCCCGAGGCCCGCTTCATACCTCCCAAAAATGGAAACCACCGGCGTGCCGACCGCCGTCGCGATATGGACAGGCCCGGAGTCATTGGAAACCAGCAAGGCCGATCTCTTCAAAAGCGCGCCCAGTTGCCCCAGCGAAAGCTTTCCACTCAGGTCAAAGATCGGAACGGGGGTGTGTTTTATCAGCTTTTGAATGATGGGTCGATCTTTGGCAGTTCCGATCGCGAGAAAGACGCTGGGATGATCTTTTTGGATCCGCGTCACAAGCTCGGCAAAGCGCTCCGAAGGCCACATTTTGGTCCCATCGCTCGCTGAAGGATTCAAAACGATCCACGGAAGATCGCAAGGGATTTTATGGAAGAGGCGCAAGGACTCGAAAGACCGAACGGATCGATCCGGGACAGGGAAAAAGGTCGCGATCTCTTGCGGCGGATTCACCCCCAGAAGACCCAGGAGTTCGAAAAGATATTCGGCCTCCTGTTTTTTTCCTTCTTTTTTATTGTAAGCGTACGCATGCGTCAGCGCCCAAGGCGCGCGGCGATCATAGCCGATACGCACGGGGATCCCCGCGAGCCACGCCGCCAAGTGCATCCGGTTCGTGCCGTGGGCGTGGACCACCGCATCGAATTTTTTGCTCCGGAGTTTTTGGCTGAAACAGCCTTGTCCCCAAAGCCCTCGTTCCTTCCCTTTTTTGTCATAGAGGATCACTTCATCAAGAAAGGGATTCCCCTGAACGATCTCGCGATGTTCGAGGAACACCCCCATTGCGATCCAGGCCTTCGGGAATTTTTCGCGTAAGGCTTTTAAAAGCGGTGTGGTGAGGACCAGATCCCCGATGCGATCTGTCCGCGTTATGAGAAAACGTGGGGCGTCAGGCAGCTTGAGCGGCATTCAGAAGCTCCAGAGAAAGCTCGACCACTTTTTCCGGTTTGAGTCCATGGAAGCAACTCCGCTCGGAAGGGATCAGTTTTTCGGATCCGCAGGCACAGGTTTGAGCCTCTCCCCGCGCGATGCGGAATTTCGGACCCGCGTGGCCGTACTTCTCATGGTCCGTGGGGCCAAAGATCCCGACGGTCGGCGTGCCCAATTCGAACCCAAGATGCATGATCGCGCTATCGTTGGCGAGTACAAGCGACGCGTTCGCGATAAGCGCCACCGTCTCGGGCAAAACCAGATCCCCGCAAAGCACTCCGACGATCCCGGAAAGTTCCGCCCGGATGCTGTCGGCCACCGGCCTTTCCTCCAGAGTTCCCACCAAAAGGATCTTCTTCCCGGTCTTCTCGTGAAGCGCCCGGATCACTTCTTTAAAATCCCGAACCGGCCATCGCTTCCGCTCGCTAGCGGCCCCGGCCGCCACGAGGATCCATCCGCTCTTTTCCTGGATCCCTGCCACTTCCAGAGCGCGCATTGCAAACACCTCATCCGCTTTGTTGAAGAAATGAAAAAGAGAGGGGGCCGGGATATCCGGTTCCACGGTCGCAAGCATTTCGAAATGGCGGTCCCGCATATTGACCTTGGAGAATTTCCTGAAGAGAGGCGTCCGCTTCTTGCAGGAGACCAGGAACGGGATCATGGTATTCCGGAGATCTACTACAAGGTCATATTTTGCCTTGCGAAGTTCCAAAATGAATTTCACCTTTTGCCAAAAGGTAGCTTTCTTGTCATAGATCACGATCTTGTGGATGTCGGGACTTCGCTGGAGCACACTCCGCGCACGCGGCCCCACCACCACCGTGAGGCGCGCCTCAGGGTATTTCTGGACAAGCGCCATGATGACCGGCGTCGTGAGAATGACATCGCCGAAATTACTAAGCGTCACCACAAGGATATTCATGCTTTTCTCAAGATCCTTTCGACCGCATCCAAAACCTCTTCCGGAGCGATCCGGGAGAGCCAGCCTTCGTCGGGAATGTCTTTACCGAAAAACGGGACTGAATAACCCGGCGGGACATATTGTAACACGATGCTTTCGCCGATCCCACGGGGTCCGGTGAGCTTCGGATCGGTCGGGCCAAAAAGGGCGATGACCGGAGCGCCGACGCCGGAGGCGATATGCATGGGCCCGGAATCCCCCGTCACGAGGCACGCCGCCTGCTGGTAGATCGCGGCGGAGACACGGAGTCCCGTCTTCCCGACCAAGGAAATGATCTTCGCAAGACGAACCTTTGAGATAAATTCCTCGAAGAGAACCTGATCGTTCCGAGAACCCGTCACCACGATGGGGCATTTCCATTTCTCCTGGATCTTCTCCGCGAGCGCCGCAAAATGCCCGGCCGGCCAGCGCTTTGGCTCCCAGTTCGCTCCCAGATGAAAACAAATGTATTTGTCATTATTTTGGATGCCGTGTGCCCCGAGGATCTCACGCGCCGCTTGCGCGTCCTCTTCCTTATAAAAGAAACGGTACTCCTTTTCCGCCGGAAGTTCGAACCCGGCCTCCTTCATCAGATTGAAAAAATAATCCAGCTGGTGCATCGGCCGCGCGGGCTCTTCGATCGCCTGCGTCAAAAACAATTTCCGCCCTTTTCCGTAACCGGTGCGTTCCTTGACCCCGGCAAGCGCGAGGAAGATCGCGCGGGATCGGGAACGGTGAAAAAGATAACCCCGGTCCCAGGGCCCGCGCCTCCTCAGCTCCAGAAGGAATCGCATTCTCGCAAGCCAGGTGCGGTGTGTGCTTTTCTCGTCAAAGCTCAAAAAATCCGAAACCGCAGGATGCGCTTCCAGGATCTCCCGGCACCGCTCGGGTGCGATGCAAGTGATCGACGCCCCAGGATATTTTTGTTTGATCCGATCAAGCGCGGGCATCTGGAAAAGCAGGTCCCCGAGCCAGTTTTTCATCACGACAACGATCTTAGGGGACACGCCTTGAGGGAGGACCTGCCCTCCGCGAAGGGATCCGTTTTTAGCGGAGTTCATAAGCTGAGCACCCTTTGGCAATGTTCGAACACTTCTTCCACGGAAATATGCGAGAGACAAGCCTTCGGTTCTTTCGCTTTACAGGTCCCCTCGTAGCAGGGCTGGCAGGAAAGGTGATGCGAAAGCACGTCGATCTTTTTCCCCGGAGGGACATGACGCTTGGCGTCCGTCGGTCCGAACAAGGCCACGATTGGAACATTCATCGCCGCGGCCATATGAAGCGGCGCGGTATCCCCGGTCACGACTAAATGGAATTGTTTGAAAAAAGCCGGCAATTCCTCCAACTCGGTTTTGCCGATAAGGTCGAGGATCTTACCGGCCCCGAAGGAGTAAAAAGGTTGCCCGAGATCCGCTTCGTCAGGAGAACCGATCAGGACGATCCGTGCGTCATATTTCTCGAGCAGCCGCTTGGCCAGAGCGACAAAATGCTCCGCGGGCCAGCGCTTGCTCGGCCAGTTCGGGCTGGACCCCATGACAAACCCGATGATCCGTGTGGATTCTCCGGGTTCGAGGGTCTGCATCCTCTGTTGCGCTTTTTCAAGACTCTCGGGTTTCGGCCATAGCTCCAGCGTATCGTCGAATTTGATGACCCCGGCCTTGGACAGCACGCGAAATTGATGGCGAAGAGGCGAATCGCCGACCTCGAAAGTCCTGTCGGGCCGGTTCAGAAGCCATCCCCATCTCCCGCGCGCAAAACCGAAACGCTGGACCGCCCCGCCCAGATACGCCAGAAGATGCGTCCATTTGTTATTGTGAAGATCGACCGACATATCGAAACCTTCCCGGCGGACGCGTCGCGCGGTCTTTAAAAGATAAAAAATGTTCGAAAGCTTTTTCCGTTCCACCAGGATCATGTCATCCAGGTACGGACAGGCGGAAACGATCGGGGCGAGCTTGCGATCGACCAGGAGCGTGATCGCGGCGTCGGGAAAACGTTCCTTGAGCATTCGAAGACTCGGCACGACCAGGATGAGATCCCCCATCGCCCCCAGTTTGATCACGAGGATCCTTCGCCGCTTACGGACTTCCTGGTAGACCTCGAGCGTTTTCCGGACCATCTGTTCCAGGTTGAATTTCTCCTCCACTTTTTTCCGCAGTTTCACCGCAAATGCCTTCGCCTTATCCCGGTCCGTCAAAAGCTCGTACATCGCCTCGGCCATCGCGGGGATATTCCTCGGGGGGAAAAGCAATCCATTCTCATTGTGATCCAGGATGTCCGGCACGCCACCCAGCCAGGTCGCAGCCACAGGGGTCCCCACAGCGCCCGCCTCAATGATCACACGCCCGAAAGGTTCCGGGATGAGCGAGGAAAGCACCAAAAGATCGGACTCGGCCAAAAGCCCCGCGACATCACGCGTCGGCGGCAGGATCTTGACGCAGGATTCGAGTCCAAACTGATGGACCGTTTTTTTCATCAGGTCCGTGTAGCGGTGTTTGCCGCGGCCTTCGGAGCCAACGATCCACACTTCAAAATGGGAGAGCCGGCTGCGCAATAAATGAATGGCTTTGAGAAATTCCACCTGGCCTTTGGCCGGGGAGAACCGTCCGATATGGATGATCCGCATCGGTCCTTTGTGTTTTTCGAATTTCGCAAAAGAGAAAGTGAATTGTGAAAGATCGACGCCGCGAGGGATCAATCGAATGCGGTCCGGAGGAACATTGAACTCGTCGATCATCCTCCGGCCGATCGCATGTGACGCCACGATCACGCGCTTCCCCCACCCCATAACATAGCTCATCGGATGAACGGAATAATGCCCGTGACAGGTGGTGATAAAGGGAATACCGGTCTTGCGCGCCGCGAGCCATCCGAGCCAGGCTGGGACGCGGCTGCGGGCGTGAATAATATCCACGCGTTCCCGCTGGATGATCTTCACAAGCTCTTCCACCAGGAATAATCCGGCAAGCGATTTCTGGTGAACAGGCAGGCCGTAATGCGGGATCCCGATCTTCTGAAGCTCGGCCACAAGCGATCCGCCGGAGGAAACGACCAGCGTTGCGTGTCCTTCTTTTTTCATGGCACGGGCCAGGTCCACCACCCCGCGTTCGGTCCCTCCGAGCTCAAGCGCCGGCAAAAGCTGCATTACTTTCATAGAATCGTTGGGTGACTGCCACTTGGGGTGACTGTCACTCTCCTGTCTCTAACGGGATTCATATCAAACCTCCCAGCCGCTCGATCAAGGCATCTTTTTCGCGTTGAAGAACCGGTGTTGCGGGTTGCTTCAGGAGTCCTGTCATATGCTTTTCCAGGTCCGCCAGACTGCTCAAGGTCACGAGCCCGCGCTGGGCAAGGATCTGATGAAAACGGTAATGTTTACCGGGAAGCTCTCCTCCCCCGAGGCTCAGCACGATCACACGCTTGCCCGTTCCCACGGCTTCCGAGATCATGGCAAGACTGTCCTCCGTCACGATCAAAAGGTCCGCGAGCCCCATCATCCCGCCCGACGCGTAAGGCGGATTCTCTTCATTGGCGATCACGAGAAACCGGCAAAAGGGATGCTGCAAAAGCGCCTCCTTAAGAAAACGTTCCACCGGGGCCGACGTTCGCCGGGACGTGGTGATCATACAGTCTCCGGTGCACGGACTTGTGCTTTTCAAGATCGAAAAAAGTTTCTCCATGTCATCGACCCTCAAGTCATAGCCCCGCGTGGCACCTCCGAGAAACACCGCCACTCTCGGCCGGACCCCGTCTCCCAGTTTCGCTCGCAGCTGGCTCACATCCGCCTCGCGATCCAAAGTTTTGTACCCGCTCGGCATGACCCCACAACGGATCGTCCGCTTGGGGACTAGACCGCTATCATGGGCCGGCACGATCGCCAGGTCATAATGCGTCGCGGAATAGGGAAAGGGCGGATTCATGATCACGATCTTTTTTGCCCCGGTCTCCTGCGCCAGAAGCATCTGGAGCGGAGCAAGCCCGGAACCTGCCGCGATAATATAATCGGCGTTCGCCTGCTCGATCGCTTTTTGTGTTTCCGCGGTAAAAAAGGGTGCGAGCCCATGGAGCCTTCCCTGGATCCAGGGTTTCATCAGAAAGGCCAGACAGAACAAAGCCGTCCTGTGGAACGCCGAGCGGTATTCCACAAGGATCTTTTCTGTTTCAAATTTAAGGCCGGGACGACCGTGGAATTCCTTGAAATCCGAGAGCATCTCCGCCACCCCCTCGGATTGTTTTAAATGCCCCGCTTTCCCGTCCGAAAGGATCACGATCTTCCGATCCCAACAATACTTCCAGCGCTTATTCTCCCAAAGCCATTGGTTCGGGAATTTCCGGATAAAACCTTCGAGCACGTCCAGGTATTGCCGGACCTGGAACTCCACGCGCGCCTGCGGCGCAAGCGAGGGATCATCTTTCAGAACCTCTTCAGCATAGACCTCGTGTTCGCGCCCACCGGTTCTCACGATAAAGAAGGGCATAATAAACGCGTCCGTGCGATGCGCCAACTGGAAAGCCCCTGTCGGGACCGTAGTCCTTCGACCAAAGAACGGCAGAAGGATCCCGTCGGTCTTGCCCGCCGATTGATCGCCCAGGACCCCGATCATTTTTTTCTCGCGAAGTGCGCGGATCAGACCCCGGATGCCCGCGCCACGAGGGATGGAAACCGAACCGTGGCTTTCCCGAAGTTCGTTGATCAATCCGTTGATCCTCGGATATTTCTGCTCCCGCGTCAGCACGTGGATCGGCGTACCGCGAAGCCCGGACCAAACCTGCAAAAGCTCCCAGTTCCCAAAATGCGCGGTGATCAGAACCCCGCCATGCCCCGAGCGAAGAAGCGCTTCGTAACGGTCCAGGTGGTGGATCTTGACATCAAGATCGTGATGCTTGCGTTTCATCTGTTTAAAAGACATCACTTCCACGGCGGTCTGCCCCATAAAACCAAAATGATCCCGCACGGCTTTCCATCGCTCCCCGGGGGTCAGCTGCCCCCCCAGCACGGCCTTCAGATTGATGTAAGCCACGCGCCGTTTGGAGGAGACATAAAACACCCCGCGTCCCACGAGATCACCGGCCCGGAGGCTGATCGCGAACGGGATACGCTCAAAAATAAAAATGAGAGCGCGCGCTGCCAGGCAAGCGACGCGATCCAGCAGGGCTTCCATGAATTAATTCCTTACTCCGAGCAAACGGAATAGCCGGTCGGTGAGGATCTCTTCTCCCGATACCACGCGAAGCCGCGCGGCAAGGACCAGCGGGTTGAGCGTTTCTGTGATCAGCTCACGGGAACGGTAAAAATCTTTTTCCGTCGTGATGATCTCTTCGGCCCCGGCGGATTGCGCAACTTCCTTGATCTTCAAAAGCTCTTCCCGGGTGTATTCATGGTGATCCAGAAATTCAAAGTTCCGGACGGTCTTGAGCTGAAAACGCTGCAAGACGAGCTGAAAGGACCTCGGCGTCCCTACCGCCGCGAAAGTTGCGACGCGCCGGCCGGCCATCTTTTCGATCACGGTCCGGACTTTGGTCTTGGCACGATAAAGGAAGAGCACTTCCATCATCGTCTCGACGATTTGCGCCTGCGGCGCCAGGGCCGCGATCTTTTCCCTGAGTTTTTTGAGCTCTTCGGGACTCACAAGATTTACGTGGGTGAGCACGAGGATGGCGGCACGCTTCAGGACCTCGAGCGGTTCGCGCAAAATACCCCGGGGGATGAGTTTCCCATTGCCGAAGGGGTTCAACGAATTGACGACCACGATGTCGACATCCCGGTGAAGGACTTGATGCTGAAGCCCATCGTCGAGAATGGCAATATCCACATGCCGCTTTTCGTCTTTCACGCGCTGCGCGACCTTCGCACGATCCTTACCGACACCAATGACGGCCGTCGGAAGATGATTCTGAAGTTCCAGGGCCTCATCATGGCTGTAACCGCGCATGAGGACCAGGGGCACGCGCCGGTGCATCCCGATCTTGCGCGCGAGATATTCCACGAAAGGCGTTTTACCTGTGCCGCCCCAGGTCAGATTCCCGACGCTGATCACCGGATACGGAAGCCGCTTGCGTGCCAGGACCTTGCGTTCATAAAGCCCGCGGAACACCCGAACCCCGTGACCGTACCCCCAGGCTGCGAGAGAAAGAAGCCCGGTGAGCACTCCGTTCGTCGGGTCATTTTGTTTGTCCTCCGCCAGGAGACGAAAGTAATTCTTCATGCTGTCCATTGATTGTGATCCTTTCTTGAGGGCGCCGGCTTCTAAGGAACGTCAGGATCCACCCGGCCTGACGTTTGCTGGCACCCCGTAAACGGTTGACGATCTGAAAAGCCTTTTGTCCCATCTCATGACGCCTGCCCTCATTCGCGAGGAGCTCCGCCGCCGCGGACGACAGTTCGTCCGGAGCCGAGATCCTGAGAGCACCACCGTCATGATCGAGCTGGTGGTAGATCTTGTGAAAGTTAAAAACATGCACTCCATGGAGTATTGCTTTGCTAAAACGCGCGGGCTCGATCGGGTTCTGACCTCCGTGAGGGATCAGGCTCCCGCCCATGAACACAAGGTCCGCGATTCCGTACAGATTCTTGAGAACGCCTAACTGGTCCAGCACTAGCACTGCCGGCTCCGGACCTTCTTTTTTCTTCATCGATGACGCCACGCTAAAACCGTATTTCCCTAATAACTTTAAAAGCCCCTCGGACCGCTCGATATGGCGTGGCGCGAGGATCAACTTCAGTCCCGGGAACCGTTCGCGCAACGCCTTAAAAGCGACCATGATCATTGCTTCTTCCCCCGGATGCGTGCTGCCCGCGATCCACACAAGATCCCCGGAGTGATACCCCCAGGCTTCCCGAAGACCCGCCGTATCGTCGGCCCTGTCCGCAGACCATTCTGCCTGGTCAAACTTCAGGTTCCCCATATCCCGCACCGCTTCTTCCGCAATGCCCAGTCCTCTGAAACGGACGGCATCTTCTTCGGACTGTGCGAGCACAAAATCGAGCTTTCCCCACAAAGGCTTGAAAAGCCAGGGAACGCTCTTGTACCTTTTAAACGAACGCTTCGACAGCCGGGCGTTGACCACCCCCACCGGGATATCCCGACGCTTAGCTTCGGTCAAAAGATTCGGCCAGATCTCCGTCTCCACAAGCAACAAACAAACCGGTTTAAAAAGATCGAGAAAACGCTTCACGACGGGAGTCAAGTCGAATGGAAAATAACAGACATGCACTCGTTCGCCCGAAAATTTTTTGGCGATCCTCTGTCCGGTCGGCGTCACGGTCGTCAGCAAAAGTTCATATTCCGTGGCGGTGGCTAGCCATTCCTCGATGAACTTTTCGACGGCCATCACTTCCCCCACGCTTACCGCATGAAGCCAGACCACCTTCTTCCCGGCGAATTTTCCGGCCCAGTCCTCCGGAAATATCCCCCGGCGTTCCCGCCAAAGCGCCTTCGAGTCTTCGGCTTGGCGAAGTTTGGCCCAAAAAATCGGGGCATAAAAGATCGCGAACGCTATGAATGCCAGGTTGTATAAAAAGGTTCTTAACATATCGATGTCCCTGCCGCTATCGCGGTTTTTTTGTCATTCCCGCATGCTTTAAGCGGGAATCCATTTTTATTTCTCGCTCTGGATCCCCGACAACAACATTCGGGGATGACTCTTCGCAAAAAGCGCTCGGTCACGCCCTCGGATGCGCCGACGCGTAAGCCTCTTTAAGGCGCTGGGTCGTCACATGCGTGTAGATCTGCGTGGTCGAAAGGTTCGCGTGCCCCAAAAGTTCCTGAACGCTCCTGAGGTCCGCCCCGCGATCGAGCATATGGGTCGCGAAAGAATGGCGGAACGTGTGAGGCGAGATCTCTTTCCCGAGCCCCGTCCTCTTCACATATTTCAAGACCATGCGCCGGACACTCCGGTCCGTCAGTCGACTCCCGATCCGGCTGATAAAAAGAGGTTTTTTTATTGCGCTCGCATTTTCTCGCGGCGCCTTCATATCCCAATAAGCCCGCAGGCTGTTCAAGGCGGCCTGTCCCACGGGCACGATGCGCTCTTTTTTCCCTTTGCCTCGCACGCGGACCAGACCCCCAAAAAAATCCAGATCGTCATGATTGAGCCCCGCGAGTTCGCTCACCCGGAGCCCGGAGCTGTAAAGCATCTCCAAGATCGACTTATCGCGCTTTTCCTCCCAAGAGTTTTTGGCCGGAGCGTCGAGAAGTTTGGCGATCTCATCGGGATTCATGAAAGAAGGAAGCCTTTTTTCTTTTTTGGGGGTCGCGATCCCCGCCGCAGGATTTTGCGTCAGGATATTCTCGCGCACCAGATATTTGAAGAACGAACGAAGGCAGGCGAGCTTTCTGGAAATCGAGCTTTTACTGTATTCGCGGGTCTTAAGAAAGGCTAAAAAAGAGCGGATATCAAGATAAGTCAGACCCGGAAGCTCTTTCTCTGCAATGAATTTTGCGAATTCCCGGAGATCGATCCCGTAATTTTTAGTCGTATGTTCCGAGGCGCCCTTTTCGGTCGCGAGAAAACTCAAAAAATCTTCTGCCTGCTTATTCATGCTCGGGAACTCACGGGGCTTCGGAGGAAGCTTCGGCGGCATCTTCTTTTTTCGGCAGCTCATTGACCGCATATTTACAGGTCGGATAATGGGAACAACCGTAAAATGCCGCACGCCCTTTGGCCCGTCGCTTCAGAAGTTCTCCTCCGCAACCCGGCTCCGGACAAAAGAAACCGGTCGGCAGGGAACGCGTGTATTTGCATTCGGGGAACCCAGAGCAGGCCATGAATTTGCCGAACCGTCCGAACTTAATGAAGACCTGCTTGCCGCACAGATCGCATTTGTAATCCGTGGGGATGGGCGCTTGCTTGACGCTTTTCATTTCGGTCTGTGCGCGCTCCAAAAATTCTCCGAAGGGCTCATAAAAATCCTTCAGGACTTTCACCCACTCCATTTTCCCTTCCTCGATCTCATCGAGCTCCGCTTCCATAAGCGCCGTAAACTTCGCATCCAGGATCGTCGGGAAATGCTTGACCAAAATATCCACGACCGTTTCGCCCAGTTCGGTCGGCATGAGGGCGCCCCCCTTTCGTTCCGCGTAAACCCGCCCCAGGATCGTTGAGATCGTCGGGGCATAAGTGCTGGGGCGGCCGATGCCTTCTTCTTCCAGCAGCTTGATCAAACTCGCGTCGTTGAATCGGGGCGGTGCTTTTGTAAAATGCTGTTCGCCCAAAAGCTCCAGCAGCGACAGATTCTGACCGACCTTCAGATCGGGCAGTTCGACCACTTCCGGCGTTTCTTCTTCGCTCTCCTTGGAAGAGTCCTTTTCAACCTTGATCTCACCAAACGCAGCCGTAAAGCCTAAAAAAAGACTCCGCTTACCGGTCGTGCGAAATTCGTAGGCCCCTCCGGCCTGGATCGAAATCGTGGTGTGCTCATCGATCGAAGGCACCATCTGGGACGACAAGAATTTCCTCCAGATCATTTCGTAGAGTTTTAGCTCATCGCTTTCAAGGAAATCTTTCACCGAATCCGGAATGCGAAAGGCCGAGGTCGGACGAACGGCCTCGTGAGCTTCTTGCGCGCCCTTGCGGGATTTGTAAATCGTTGGTTTTTCGGGGAGATAATCTTTTCCGAATTTCTCGCAGATGTACCGCGCGGCTTCCTCTTGGGCAGAAACAGCAACATTCACAGAATCCGTTCTCATGTACGTAATGAGACCGACGCTCCCTTCTTCTCCGAGCTCCACACCTTCATAAAGTTTCTGAGCAATGCGCATCGTATTGGCCGCCGAGAACCCGAGCCGGCTGTAGGCTTCCTGCTGGAGCTTGCTTGTGGTATAGGGGGCCTGCGGTTTGCGACGCTTTTCGGTCTTTTCAATGTTTGAGACCTGGAAAGGAAGCTGCTGAAGCTCCTGCTTGATCCGGTCGATCTCGCCCTGGTTCTTAAGCTCGGGTTTTACCTTATCAATCCGCGTGAGGCGAGAAAGAAAAAATTTCGAATGCTCGGGACCTTCGGAAGCGGCAAGCTTCGCATCCAGCGTCCAGTATTCTTGCGAAACGAATTTCCGGATCTCACGCTCGCGATCCACGATAAACCGAAGTGCCACGGACTGCACCCGCCCCGCGCTGAGTCCCCGCCCGACATTACGCCAAAGGAGCGGGCTCAATTGATACCCGACCACACGATCCAGAATACGACGCGCCTGTTGGGCATTCACAAGATTCATGTCGATCGCGCGAGGATGGTCAAAAGCCTTGAGGACAGCTTCTTTGGTGATCTCATTAAATTCCACCCGGAGGATCTTCGGACCATGGCCTTCTTCCGAAAAGATATGGGCCAGGTGCCAGCTGATGGCTTCGCCTTCCCGGTCCGGATCGGGCGCGACGTAAATAGTTTCTTTATCCCGGGCGTCTTTCTTGAGCTGCTTGACCGTTTTGAGAGCACGGCGAATGATGATGTATTCCGGGGCGAAATCATGCTCGATATCCACGGCCATCCGGCTTTTCGGAAGGTCCCGAACATGGCCCATGGACGCTACGACCTGGAAATCCTTGCCAAGGAACTTATTGATGGTTTTAGCCTTGGCCGGCGATTCCACGATCACCAGATGCTTGGGCCCATTTGAAGACTTGACGGACTTAGCCGCTTTGGGTTTCTTAACGGCTTTGACTCCCTTTTTTGCTTTTACTTTCGCCACAAGAACTCCTTGGTAAGTTATAAGTCATAAGAAAGCGTTAAGCATTAAGCGGTAAGCGCTAAGTTAAGCCTGTTCCCTCCCGCTTAGCGCTTACAGCTTATCGCCTGCTTTCAAGAGATGGGATTCTAAACAAAATGCGGGAGATTGTAAACCGCAAGTTTATCGGACGCTTGTAACCCGTTTAACAAAAAAGGGTTAAGAGAATTGATGCGCCGCCAGGCTTCACCCCATCCCCACACCTTTAAACACCGGAAAACTCCCTGCAAAGGACAGGGCCACGAACCTGTAAAATCGAAAGTCCTTTAGCGCTAAGAATACCCTTCAAAAAATCTCCTCCGCTAAGAAATTTGCTCCCAGGGATCGTCTTTGGGTTTGACATTGGCCGGAGGCGCCTTTTTGAAATTACCGTGGGAAAGCTTATAAAGAGACTCGAGTTCCATGATCTGAGAATCCCGTACCGCTTCTTTTTCAACACGGCGAACCAAACGTTTCAACGCCCCGAGACGAATACCAAGATTCTCGATACAAAGCGTGGTCAGAAGCCGCGCCAGGATGTTCACATGAACTTCAATGCCTGTCAGGCGATCCTCTGCCCGTTCCCCGCCCTCAGCCACCTTGCCCATTTCCTTTTTGAGATCCGCGAGCTTCGTATAAAGGGAAAGGACCTCTTTGAGAGTCCCCCCGGCCCTTTTGCTGGCAAGCTTTCTCTTCTTCGAATGTTTTCGTTTGGCCATAGCCTTTATCTCGTTAAACAAAGTTTAGCACATCGGTCTTGTTCGTGTGCCCCGAAGCATGAGCGCAATGGTTAACGCACAGCATAAAAGTGTTGAACCCATCGTTGCGCACAAAAAAATCCTCCTCCGCGGTCGCCCACAGAGGAGGATCTTCAAAAATCAATAAATCTTAACAGTGTTTAGACTTCAACGACCTGTGTCTTGGCCCAATTGTCCGCAAGGCGATGCCCCTTGATGATCAGCATCACAATCTCGACAAGATACCCGACCACAAGCACGAACGGAATGATCAGAAGAATGTTCCGGATCAAAGCCTGGAGCCACGTAACTTTCTGCCCCGCAAGGCTGACAATCTTGATCTTGACCATCGCCCGTCCCGGAGAATAAACCGCATCGCGGAACACCAACCAGATGATGTTAACGATCACGAGCACGATGCTGCGCACCATGTCCGGAGCCGCCAAAAGAACCAAACCGATTACAACCCCAAGAACGATGGGAATAACGACCAGGTCGATCAGACCCGCCGCAAACCTCTTCCCCTTACTTGCCGGCACCAATCCTTCCATCTTTGACTCCTTTCGTTGAAAGAACTTTTTCCTTTAACAAGACATGGTTTCATATGAAACTCTATAGAGGAAACACCCGTCTGTCAAAACCTTTTCTGCTGAATCGCCCTACTAATAACGGCCTCCCTGCGCCGGAGCTTAACGGACGAAAACAGCAAAAGTCACAAGGTCTCCCAGTCACCATGAGCACAAGGCACAAAGCTCAAAGCGAAGCGGAGCAGGATTATCTCTCCCTTGTCCCGCGGAGACCGCATAAAACGCTGTCATCCCCGAATGCTTTTGTCGGGGATCCAGGACATCAGACGATCCTTTCAAAAAGGTCAGCCCACTCGGGATTAAAACTTTCAATCAGCCTAAGTTTCCACTTCCGGTTCCATTTCTTGATTTGTTTCTCACGGACGATCGCATCTTCTATGCGTCGCGTTGCTTCACAGTAAACCAGCAACTTCATCCCATACGCTTTCGCAAAACCTTCTACCAAACCGTTCCGGTGTTCATAAGCCCGTCTTGCGAGATCATTGGTTACGCCGACATACAGAGTCCCATTCCTCCTGCTCGCCATGATATAGACATAATACGCCTCAAGCATTTTTCTTTACTGGATTCCCGCCTCCGCGGGAATGACAAGCATTGAAAACATCCTTTCTTTTCTCAGTTTGGTGACTTTGTGTCAAGGTGACCTTTTGCCTTGGTGTCTTGGTGCCTTTGTGACATTGTGTCTTGGCGACCTTTTTCGTTTACATTTTTCTCTTCGCGCTATCGGAGCGAATATTTTCCGTCTCCTGCTCTCTTGATCTTACCTGCCAATTCAAGCCTAAGAAGCTGCACCGGCAACTTCGCGGGTTCAAGCCCCGTAAACTCAAGTATTTCACTTAAACCCAGAGAACCTTCCTCCTTGAGAAGCTCCGGGATGATCGATTCTTCTTCCGGGATGTCCCGATCGTCTCCCCCAAAGCACCCTTCCATTTTTTCATGCTTTACCTCCTGCTCGCCTGCCGGTTGTCCGTTGACCACCTTCTTTTCGCCTTGTGTCTTGTGACTTTGTGACAAGTGACTCGATGTCTGTCGTTGACCGTCGTCCGTTGACCGTTGATCATTACTTCCCGTGCCTTCCCCATCGGACGTCGAGAACGCCGGTTCAAATTTATTTTCCCATTTCAGCCGGTCGGCAAGCGCAAGAAGGATATCCTCAGGGGTTTCCACAAGGCATGCGCCTTCCTTGATGAGTTGATGGCATCCGCGCGAAGTCAATTGATCGACGGGACCCGGGAGGGCGAAAATTTCCCGCCCCTGCTCAACTGCCTGATGCGCTGTAATGAGAGACCCGCTCCGGGAGTGAGCCTCCACGACAAAGGTAGCATACGAAAGCCCCGAAAGAATCCGGTTCCTGCGTGGAAAATTCTCCGGAAGCGGCGGCGTCCCCAAGGGATATTCACTCAAAATGGCGCCCCGCTCCGCGATCTTCTTAAAGAGCCCTTCGTGCTCCTTCGGATAGATCACATCAAGCCCGCAACCCATGACCGCGATCGTTCGACCGTAAGAGACATGGAGTGCACCGTCGTGCGCCACCTGGTCGATCCCGCGCGCGAGGCCTGAAACGATCGTCAAGCCTCGCGCAGCGAGCTCCTGCGCGAAGCGCTTGGCCTGCGTCCGTCCATAAAAACTCGGATGCCGCGTCCCGACGATCGCAATCGCGTTCCGGTCATTCTCGAGCAAGGCTCCTTTTTTATAAAGAACGAGCGGCGGGTCCGAGACCTCTTTAAGGAGCGCCGGATACTCGCCGTCCGAGTAGAGTAAAAAATCGATCCCTTTTTGCGCACAAAGCTCGATCTCTTTTTCCGGATTAAAAGAAAGCGCATTTTCCGCGGCTGGAAGCTCCTTCAAAAGATCTTCCACTTCCATCCTTACGGCGATTTCCCCCGCATTTTTCCCTTCCGAAAGAAGCGTGATGACCCTGCGCCTTCCTTCGATCCTGAGCCGGTTCAGCATCAGGAACGCCCGGACTTCCGCCGCTTCGCCTGATGTCATGGGTGAAACCCGATCAGCCTTTTTTTTCGGACGGGCGGGTTGGAAAGTCTGCGAACCGCGTTGAAGAGAGCTCGGAAATTCGCATCGTACTGCATTTCCATTTCTTCGATCTTCCTGGCCAGATCCTTGTGGGACGCAAGAATCTCTCGCAGCCGGACAAAAGCCCTCACGACCTGGAGGCTCATCCGGACCGCCAAGCGGGTATTAAGCACGGTTGCAAGCATGATCGCCCCATATTCGGTAAATGCGTTTGGAAGCGCCGATGAAAATTTGAGCTTCCTGAGGTGGTCGCAATTTGCGACCACCTCCTTTTTCTCTTCCAGAGTTAATCGAAACATGAAATCTGACGGAAAACGGTCCACATTTCTCCGCACCTGCTCATTAAGCCTCTTGGTGCTGACCCCGTAAAGCCCCGCAAGATCGGCATCCATCATCACCTTTTGCCCTCGCAGGAAGAGAATAGTCTTGAAGATCCTTTCATGAGGAACAAGACAGGTTCGCTTTTTCATGGTAATAGCATAACAAAATATTAATTATTCATCAATATTTATTTCGCTTTTAGCGATTTTTGAGACCCCCCCCTAAAATCCTAGCGAGGAAAAAGATTACTTCGCGCCGGCGAGACGGAGGATCTTGCGGATGCTTTCGAGGGAAATGTTTTTTTCGAGGGTGACTTGGCCGATGCGCCGGGGCAGGACAAAGCGAAGCATCCCTTTGCGCTTCTTCTTATCGGTCATCATGGCTTTCAAGATCACGGACATTTTCAGATTGAATTTATTGATTGAAACAGGCAATTTCATAGCAACGAGAAGCTTCATCTGGC
This sequence comes from uncultured bacterium, assembly GCA_964482725.1. GTDB lineage: Bacteria > Omnitrophota > Omnitrophia > Omnitrophales > Aquincolibacteriaceae > Aquincolibacterium. Next base: position 52,386 of record CAYZYT010000006.1, read on the forward strand.
GCCAGGGAAGTTCTTCGGAGCAAAGCCCAAGATCCGCTGCGAGTTGCGCGGCCATCATCATTCCGATCGCGACCGCTTCCCCATGCACCAGCCCCTTATAGCCCAGCGCTCCTTCGATCCCATGCGCAAAAGTATGCCCATAGTTGAGGATCGCACGCTCCCCTTTTGTCTCGAACTCATCGCGGCTTACGACCCCCGCCTTGATCTTGGCGCAAGCGCGAACGACCTTCTCGATCGCCCCTAGGTCTCTTCTCAGCATCTTTTTGCAGTTTTTCTCCAGAAAATTAAAAAGAGAGGGATCGCGGATCACACCGTATTTCACGATCTCCCCGAAGGAAGCGCAAAGCTCGCGCTGAGGAAGTGAGCGAAGCGTGCTCACATCCGAGATCACAAGCGACGGAGGCCAGAAAGCCCCCATGAGGTTCTTTCCCTCTTTGAGGTCGATCGCCGTCTTTCCCCCGATCGCACTGTCCACCTGGGCCAGCAAGGTCGTCGCGATATTCACATAACGGATCCCTCGAAGATAGACCGATGCCGCAAACCCCGCGAGGTCGCTCACCACGCCCCCACCCACAGCAACAATCCCGTCCCTGCGCTCAAATCCCTTGGCGAGAAGATCGTAGGAGAGCCGAAAAAGCTCTGCCCCGGATTTTGCGATCTCCCCATTGGGCAGCGTATGGGAATGAACCTCAAAACCTTTTTTGGAAAGCGATGCCGCGATGACTTTCAGATAAGGCGCAAGATTCTTCTGGGAAACGATCATCAGCTTCGCCCCGGGCGAAAAAATACCGGACACCCGTGCGCCGGCCTGCGACAACAAGCCTTGGCCGACACAGATCTTATAATTTCCCTTCACGCTTTTTACTTGTATGGTTTTCACGTTCTTGACCTCATCATTTCCCGGATGTCATGCGCAACATCTTCAGGGATCTCGCCATCCGTCAGCACGGAAAAGTGGCAGGCGTTCTCATAAAGAATCTCACGGTCACTTAGGATCTGCCGAAGCGCACCGAGCGGGTCGGGCTTGTTTAGAAGCGGCCGGTCCTTGGAGTACTGAACCCTCTGCCACAAGGATTCCGCGGACGCTTTAAGCAGTACGACCTTTCCTGTCTTTTTCATGCGCCGAACATTCTCTTCACGCAGGACAATACCTCCGCCCGTCGCGATCACCTGCCCGTGCTGCTTTGAAAAATGCTCCAGGACCGAAGACTCCAGATTGCGAAAATAGGGCTCGCCGGACCCCTCAAAGATCTCGGAGATCGAACGCCCTTCTCGGGCCTGGATCTCGGCATCCAGATCCACAAATGCGTCGTCGAGCAGATCCGCCAAGACTCTCCCGGTCGCGGTCTTCCCGGAGCCCATCATCCCAATAAGATAAACGTTATCGTTGCTCATTTGTCTGGCCGTTCAGGGTTCCGGAGGATGGAGGGCGGATGGCGACAGACTTGGTTTTCCGCCATCCTCCCTCCGCCTCCCACCATCCTGCTTTATTGTCGGCTATGCTTTAAATAACCATCGTAATTACGGCGGATCTCACGGATAGAATCACCGCCAAATTTTTCGAGAAAAGCGTCCGCAAGCGTATACGCCACGAGTGCTTCCCCGATCACGCTCCCGGCCGGCACCGCGCAGACATCGCTGCGCTCAAAATCCGCCTTTTCCACTTTTTTCGTTTTCATGTTCACCGAAGCAAGCGGTCGCGCGAGCGTCGAGATCGGCTTCATCGTAAGACGGACCACGAGATCCGCCCCGTTCGTCATCCCGCCTTCAAAACCCCCGGCATGATTCGTCTTATGGAAATAGCCTCGGGTCTTCCCGTAAAATATTTCGTCATGCGCTTGGGAACCTGGAACGCCCGCGAGCGCCACGCCTTCTCCGATCTCAACCGCTTTCGCGGATTGCTGGCTCATCAGGATCATAGCGATCCGCGCATCAAGCTTTCTTTCAAAATGAACATAAGAGCCCAAGCCGATCGGCAGACCCGTGGCACGGACCTCATATTTCCCGCCGAGTGAATCTCCGCACTTGATGGCTTTCGTGATCGCCTGCATCATGGCCTTTTCGGTCTTGCGACAGACGCAGCGAACGGACGAATCCTTGGCACCTTTTCGAATCTCTTCAACCGTCCTATCTCGCTCCGGGAGCACCGCATTCCCGATCTGGACCACGTGAGCGGCGATCTCGATCCCAAACGCCTTGAGTAAAAGCTTGCAAGCCGCGCCCACCGCAACGCGCATGGAAGTCTCGCGCGCACTCGAACGTTCGAGCACCGCCCGGATACCCTGATCGTACTTCAGAGATCCCGCAAGGTCCGCATGGCCAGGCCGAGGGCGGAAAAGCTCCGGCATTTCTTCGATCTTAAAGTCCTTGTTCGTGAGAAGGAATCCCAACGGCGCGCCGGTCGTGACCTTCTTGATCACGCCCCCCAGGATCTCCACACCGTCTGTTTCGATCTTCTGTCTGTCCCCGCGTCCGTACCCTGCCTGCCGGCGACGCATCTCTCCATTGATAAAATCACGGTCAACCGTAAGGCCGCTTGGGAAACCTTCAAGAATAGCGGCCATGTAATGACCGTGCGACTCTCCTGCAGTGATATATTTGAGCATATTAAAAAACTCCATAGGTTTTTGCTAAAAAGTTCAGGACCCGGTCCCCTTCCATAAAGATGAACGCGCTCGCAAGCGCCAAAAACGGCCCGAAAGGGATCGTCTCTTCTTTTTTTACAAACCGCTGCCAGAGCGCGAACGGCAAGGCCGGAAAAGGCGCGATAAGAAAAATAAGGCCCACCTTGGTCACTCCCACAAAGGCGCCGACCATGGCCAGAAGCTTCACATCGCCGCCGCCCATAGCATCCTTACGAAAAACCAGTTTCCCAAGCCATCCGACAAGAAGCAGGATCCCGCCTCCTGCCAAAAGCCCGGCGCCAGAAGCAAGAAGCTTTTCATACCAAAGAGTTTGAGCAAAATGCCCGTGGCCGGTGACACTCAGCGCCAGCCCCGCGATCATCCCCGTGATCGTGATCTCGTCGGGAATCAGCCCGGTTTCAAAATCCGTCATGGTGACCACGATGATCGTTGCAAAAAAAATCGTGCTCGCCGCAAATTCGGCCGACAAACCGTACCGCTGCCATAAAAACCATGCGATCCCTGCCGTAGTCAGCTCGACGAGAAAATAGCGAAAGGCGATCGGCGCCCGGCAACGGAAGCATTTCCCGCGGAGCAGGAGATAGCTCACAAGCGGTATGTTCTCATACCAAGGGATCATCGCCTTGCAATGAGGGCAAAAAGACCGCGGCAACACGATCGAAAGATCGCGCGGCATCCTGTAAATGCAAACGTTCAGAAAACTTCCCACGATCGCACCGGCAGCAAAAACGAACCACGCCACTGTTATGGCATCCATACTCACCCCGTTAGAGAGAGGAAGCGCTAAAAGCGCTTTCCTTTATTTCAGAAAAACCGTTTCTTAAAATCGAGCGCGCGTTTGACTCTGATTTTTTAAAACCCTACCCATGGATCGCTAACGGGACAAGCGTCCTTTTCCTTTGAGCGCCTGTCCTGGCATCTGTCTTTTTCTGACTGAAGGTTGCCAGGACTGGTCCAATTAACCTTTGAATTTTTTGATTGAGCATTGGGCCTGAAGTAGCGACTGCCGCATCACGCCCACCGGCGCCTTCCGCCCCGTCCAATGTTCCAACGCCCGAGCGCCCTGATAAAGCAGCATCCCGAGCCCATTTAAAGTCCTGTGCCCTTTCTTTTTCGCATCCTTCAAAAAAGGCGTCATGGCCGGATTATAAATAAGATCCATAAAAAGCATCGAGCCGCAGCTTGCTTTTTGCGAGACTCGCCCCCGTGGAGCTACATGAGTCTTTCCAACCCGGGGGATCCATCCTTCCGGAACCACTCTCGGGTCCTGCGGCTTCAACCCAAGGGGCGTTGCATTAATGATAACATCGGCCTTTTGAAGGGCGTCCTTGACCTCCGGAGTTCCGGCCGGGACAGCCTGATAACTCACCCGTTTGAAAAGCTTCCGCATGTCGTTTGCTATCTTCTGGGCTTTCCCAGGAAAACAGTCGGCGATCAGAATTTCCCGGACACCCTCCCGTGAAAGGCCATACACAACCGCGCGGGCCGCACCTCCGGCGCCAAGAATCACCGCCTTTTTCCCGGACGGACGAAAACCGCCGTCTTTCGTCAGCGCCAGGAGAAAGCCTTCCATGTCCGTATTCGTACCGACCCATCGCTTCCCCTGTCTAAAAACCGTATTGACGGCTCCGATCGCACGCGCTTCCGGCCGGACGCTGTCGAGATAGCTCATGACGGTTTCTTTGTAGGGAACCGTGACATTAAAGCCCGAGAGAGAAAGTTGGGAGAATCGCCTCATAAGCTTTTTGAAAGCAGCGGGAGCGAGTTCTAACACGATATAGTTCGCATCAATCCCAAGTTTGCGAAACGCAGCCTCGTGCATGGCCGGAGAAAGAGTGTGCGACAAGGGGTGCCCGAAGATCCCGTAAAGCTTGAAAGTTTTTTTCTTTTTCACACTGGGGAAGGCTGGCTGGGAGCCCGCTGAGCGTTCGCCGAGACCTTGTTAAGAGCGAAAAGATAGGCACGGACACTGGCTTCAATAATATCCGTACTTGTGCCGCGACCGGTGACTTCCTTGCCATCGATCTCAAGTTTGACCAGCACTTCGCCCAAAGCGTCTTTGCCGCTGGTGACCGATTGCAAACCATAATGAATGAGTTTTGCCCTGGAATTCACGATCTTCTCAATGGCTTTGTAGCAGGCATCCACAGGACCATCCCCGGTCGAGGCGGCTTCTTGAATCTTGCCTTCATAGGAAAGCTTGATCTGAGCGTGAGGCTTCGCGCGAGTCTCCGAAACCACCTTCATGGAAACCAACTTCCAGGTCTCCGGAATCTTGGCGATCTCATTTTGTAGGATGGCCTCGAGATCTTCATCGAAAATATACTTCTTCTTGTCCGCAAGCGCCTTAAATTGAACGAAAGCCTGATCCAGTTCTTTGGGTGCCAATTGAAACCCGAGCTTTTTCACGCGAACCTCGAAGGCATGCTTGCCCGACAGCTTCCCGAGCATCAGCTGGCTTCCGGAAAGCCCGATCTTTTTGGGGTCCATGATCTCATAGGTCTGGCGTTTCTTGAGAATCCCATCCTGATGGATGCCCGAGGCATGCCAGAAGGCATTGCGCCCGACGATCGCCTTGTTAGGCTGAACGACCATCCCCGTCAAATGCGATACCAACCGCGAGGCTTTGGTGATCTCCGAGAGCTTGATATCCGTATAACAATCCATGAAATCCGCGCGCGTATCGATCGTCATGGCGATCTCCTCGAGCGAAGCGTTCCCCGCACGTTCTCCGATCCCATTCACCGTACATTCCACCTGATTTGCGCCCGCAAGAACGGCTGCCAGAGAATTGGCCGTTGCAAGACCGAGATCGTTGTGACAATGGACCGAAAGAACCACCTTCTTCCCAAGCCCGGGGTTTTTCCTGATCAAGAAACGGATGAGCTCCGTGAATTCCTGCGGGACGGTGTAACCGACCGTATCGGGGATATTGATCGAAGTTGCCCCCGCATGGATCGCGGCCCGCACGGTTTCCGCCAAGAAATCCCGTTCGGTACGTGATGCATCCTCCGGAGAAAATTCGATCTGCTTGAAATCTTTGGCCGCAGACGTGATCTGCTGGGCCACCATCGCGAGGATCTCCTTTTTATTCTTTTTGAGCTTGAACTCGCGATGGATCTGGGAGGTCGCGAGAAAAACATGCAGGCGCTTTTTCGCGGCCCGCTCAAGCGCCCTCCGGCAGGCGTCAATATCCCTCGGGATCATGCGCGAAAGTCCGCAGATCACGGGTTTACGCACATTTTCCGCGATCATCGCAACCGCCTTCATTTCCCCCAGCGACGACGCCGGGAAACCGGCCTCGATCACATCGACATTCAATCGCTCCAGCTGACGCGCGATCTTCAGCTTCTCGTCCGGCGTGAGCGATGCCCCGGGCGATTGCTCGCCGTCCCGGAGCGTGGTGTCAAATATATGGATTTTGCGTTTCGTTGTCATAACATCCTAAAAAAGGGACAACGGTCAACGAACAACGAATTTACAAAACGTTGCCCGTTGACCGTTGAACGATTCATTTCTTGTTAATGAATTCCATCATCCCGCGCAACTGCGCGCCGACTTTTTCGATCCCGTGTTTTTCGCAATTTTCGCGCTGCTTCTTGAAATTCGGACGGCCCTTCTTGTTCTCCTCCATCCATTCCTTCGCGAATTTTCCGGACACGATCTCATCGAGCATCTTCTTCATTTCCTTGCGGGTGTCCTTCGTGATCACGCGCGGTCCGCGGCTATAACCACCGTACTCCGCGGTATCGGAAACGCGGCGATACATGCCGCTGATCCCGTGCACGAACATGGCATCCACAATGAGTTTCACTTCATGGAGACATTCGAAATAGGCCATCTCCGGCTGGTAACCAGCCTCAACCAAGGTATCAAAACCCGCCGTGATCAGATCGCTCAAGCCACCGCAAAGCACCGCCTGCTCGCCGAAAAGATCGGTTTCGGTCTCTTCTTTAAAAGTGGTTTCGATCACGCCCGCGCGCGCGCCACCGATCGCCTTCGCATACGCGAGGCCAATCTGGAGCGCTTTGCCGCTGGGATTCTGCTTTACCGCCACGAGGCAGGGTACGCCGCCGCCTTCTACGAACTGGGAACGCACGAGGGAACCCGGCCCTTTGGGTGCGACCATGAAGACATCGATGTCCTGTGAGGGCTTGATGTAACCAAAGTGAATGTTAAAGCCGTGGGAAAAACAAAGTGATTTTCCGGCTTTCATGTACGGCGCGATATACTTTTCATAGATCTCGGCCTGGAGATGATCCTGCGTCAGGATCTGGATAATATCCGCTTGCTGGGCCGCTTCACTCGCACCCATGGGCTTAAAACCATCCTTCACCGCCTGTTCATAGTTCGGCGTCCCGGGGATCTCAGAGACGATCACATCCACGCCCGAATCACGGAGGTTCAGTCCCTGACCGCGGCCCTGGATCCCGTAACCGATGATCGCGACTTTCTTGCCCTTCAGAAGGTTCAAATCCGCATCTTTGTCGTAATAAATTTTGACTGCCATTTTATTTTCCTTTCTTATGAGCTCAAAGTTCAAGGCTCAAAAAATTTTGAGCTTTGCGCCTTGCGCTCTGTGCTTTTTTTGAATTATTTCTTTTTCGTTACTTTCTTCACTGCCGATTTTACTGTTTTTCCGCTACTCTTCGAGGGTGCTTGGAGTTCGCCCCGGCGCGCCATCGCGATCTGCCCCGTCCGGACGACTTCTTTAAGATCGAACGGCCTCAAAAGCTCGAGCATGGCGTCGATCTTGCCTTCGCTTCCCGTCACCTCGATCGTCAGGGATTCCTGGCTTACATCCACGATCTTCGCGCGGAACGTATTCACGACATGCATGATGTCGTTGCGGCTCGTCGCATTCACTCCGATCTTGATCAGCACAAGCTCACGGGCGATCATGTCCTTCGCCGTAAGATCTTCCACACGGATCACATCCACAAGCTTATTCAGCTGCTTCATGATCTGCTCAACCACACGGTCATCTCCATTCGCGATCACGGTCATGCGCGACACTTCGGGGTCCTGGGTTTCCCCGACCGCCAGACTATCGATATTGAACCCTCGCGCTGAAAAAAGTCCCGCCACGCGCGCCAAAACGCCAAAATGATTCTCCACCAAGACCGAGACTGTATGTTGCATAAGAACTCCTTTTCACTAGCGTTTAGGGTTTAGCGTATAGGGTTTAGAAAATCGAGGCTCTTCCTATCCCCTAACCCCTACACCCTACTATTTTTTAAGCCATATCCATGATCTGGTCCAGGGCATTCCCGGCCGGAACCATCGGATACACATTTGCTTCTTTGGAAACAAGACACTGCACGACCACAGGACCTTTATGAGCCAGCGCCCTTTTGATCGCCGGGACCAATTCTTTTTTCTGCCGGACTTTAATCGCCAGGATCCCGTAAGCTTGCACTAATTTCACAAAATCAGGGTTGGTCGGACCGATCACAGAACCCGAATAACGCCGCTTATAGAAAAGCTCCTGCCATTGGCGGACCATACCATAATAACCATTATCCAGAATGAACGTCTTGACCGGTACTTTGTTATAGGCCGCGGTCGCAAGTTCGGTCATAGTCATCTGGAAAGATCCATCACCTTCAATGCACACCACGGTATCCTTCGGCCTTCCGAGCTGAGCCCCGATCGCCGCGGGAAAGCCATACCCCATGGTCCCCAGTCCACCGGAAGTGAGCATCGTGCGGGGCCGATTGAATCGATACCATTGCGCCGTCCACATCTGATGCTGTCCAACCCCCGTGACCACGATCGCCTGGTGCTTCGTCAGCTCCCCGATCTTTTCGATCACATACGCAGGGTGGATCTTCTGACCCCCCTTCTCATATTTCATCGGATGCTTTTGTTTCCAAACTGCGATCTGGGCGAGCCATTCCTTCATGTCCGAACGTTTGTCCGAAACAAGCCCGCTCAGTTTTTCGATCGCCCCCTTTACATCGCTCACCACGGGCACATGCACCCGAACGGTCTTCGAGATCGAAGAAGGATCGATATCGATATGAATGATCTTGGCGTGCGGGGCGAACTTCGCCACGTTACCGGTCACGCGATCGTCAAAACGCGCTCCAACCCCGATCAAAACATCGGAATTTTGTACTGCATAATTCGCGAAATGGGTGCCATGCATCCCAAGCATCCTCAGAGATGACTCGTGTGTTTCCGGAAAGATCCCAAGTCCCAAAATCGTGGTCGTGATGGGGATCCCTGTTTTCTCCACAAACGCACGAAGCTCTTTTTCGGCTCCGGAAATAATAGCCCCGCCGCCCACATACAACACAGGCCGCTTGCTCCCCCGTATCAGTTCGGCGGCCTTCTGCAGCTGCTCATCCACTCCTTGGCATTCCACCTGGGGCTGGTAGCTTCGGATAAAAACATCCTTGGGCCACACAAACTCTGTCTTAGCGCGGCTGATATCCACAGGAAAATCGATCAGCACAGGCCCCGGCTTTCCCGTCGTAGCGATGTAGAAAGCTTCACGCACGATCCGCGCAATATCCCGAACATCTTTGATCAAGAAATTGTGTTTCGTGACGGGACGCGTGATCCCGACGATATCCACTTCCTGGAACGCGTCACTCCCGATCGCGTTCGTCGTCACTTGTCCGGTAATGCAAACCAACGGCACGGAATCCATATAAGCGGTCGCAAGACCGGTCACGGTGTTCGTGGCCGCAGGCCCTGAAGTCACCAAACAAACTCCGGGACGCCCCGTCGCTCGGGCATACCCATCCGCCATATGAGTTGCGCCTTGCTCATGCTTGGTCAAGATCAGTTTGATCTTAGAATCATAGAGCACGTCGTAGGTGGGAAGAATAACCCCGCCCGGAAGCCCAAAGATATGCTCCACGCCTTCTTTTTCAAGACACTTGATCAGGATCTGAGCCCCGGTAAGTTTCATGATCTTTTTTCCCTTTTTAGCCCTGCCGATTCGTTCGTTTGAACAAAAATCACGAGGAAGATTAAACCGCGAAGAAATCCTTCACGCCTTTTTTGAATTTCCCCTTCCAATCCTTTGGCCCCTGGGCCACGGACGCTTCCCAACTTTGTCCCATCGTTTCCATCCAATCAAAAACAGATTTTTTAAACTCCAAGTCGTTCAGCTCCTCATCGTTTTTGTAATCCACAAGGTGAAGCGGATAGCCTTTTTGCTGGAACTTTTCGAACCAAACCTGGTTCCGAGATCGAACCTCCCCGTCCGCTTTCAACGCGATATAAAAGGGCACCTGATCGGCCGCATCGGAACGCGGATCGACCAATTGAGAAAAAGGTCCGTCCCATGCCTGGCCCAGTAAAGCAACGGCCGCGAATTCTTTGGGGTATTTGACCGCCAGGTAAGCGGCATAATGAGCCCCCAGATCTTTCCCGAGGAGATAAACGCGTTTTTTACTGATCGGAAATCGCTCCATCACATCTTTTTTTACGGAGAGGAGCCACGCGTCCAAGGTATAAGGCGTATCCCCGGCTTTCGGCCAGAGAACATAAGGCGCCAGGATAAAAACACTCTTTCTTTGAGCAAGCCCCGTCAAATATTCGATCTGTTGCTCTGCTTTTGCGGATTCTGCCGGCGCGATCATGATCATCGCATAGGTCCTGTCCGTCTTATAATCCTTGGGGGCAAAAAGAAAAACAGGATATTTGTAACCACTGACCTCCACCAAACCGGAAGGGTTCGAAGCGGCAAAGACTTGGTCTGCCGGCATATCTTGGGGAGCAACTTTTGGAGTTTCCAAAGCGGGTTGCCCTTCAGAAACTACGGCCGGAGCTCCTTGAGTCGGCGGAATAATCGCTTGAACGGGTTGCACGTCCGCGGGAACCTGCGGCGTCGCAGGAGACTCCGCGACAGCCTGAGTATCTTCGGGAGCCGGTAAAGTCTCATCATAGTTCGCTGCCGCTTTTTTTTCTTCAACCGTTTCGGCGCGCGCAGACACACTTAACGCGATTAAAAAAACGCTGAGAAAAAGGCACGAAACACTCTTGCGACAGTTATCCATTGGACCCTCGATCCCGTGGGGACTTAAATTGACGTAACTCGCTGAAACAAAAGAGGTTGTTATTATATGGATAACCCTTGGCTTGTCAACGCGGCTAAAAAGCGCCCAAAAAGCACTCTTTCCTCTAGAAATCGGGCCATTTCCGGAAGGTCAAGTCAAACGACGGGGCGAAGAGTTTTCTTCTTGGAAACCTTAGGCGAGGTATTCGCCAGAGAGGCCACCACCGCCATAGGAGACATTCTGGCTTTCGCAGAAGCGGATGTTTGGGCCACGGAAGTGTTTTTGTTGTCAGAGGTTGCAGAAGTCCCCGAAGACGCCGGCAACGGCTTCGCGGGGTTCTTCTTGGTGATAAGCTCGTAGACGATCTCACCCGGCTTTACGAAACCAAGCTCTTCCCGGATCACTTTCTCGAGATAGGCCACATCGGTCTGGAGAAGATGGCGTTCATCCGCAAGGGTCTTGATCTGCGCATCGATCTCCTGGATCTTTTGGTTCAGGCGATCTTCCTCTGACTTCAGCTCCCGATAGCGCGTGATCGATGGGAGATAGATCCAGCACAGGATCAGGATGCCCGCGAGTATGATCGCGAGAGCAACAAAGAACTTCTTCAGCATCGCGTGGCGCCGAGCTTCGGACCCGCATACACCGCCTTCGAACCCAGGGCCTCTTCGATCCTGAGCAAGCGGTTGTATTTGCAAATGCGGTCCGTTCGTGAGGTTGAGCCGGTCTTGATCTGACCGGTGCTCAAAGCGACCGCAAGATCCGCAATGGTCGTATCCTCGGTTTCACCGCTCCGGTGGCTCATGACCGCCGTAAAATTATGCTGATGAGCCAAACGAACCGCGGCGATGGTTTCGGTCAGAGTCCCGATCTGATTGACCTTGATCAGGATCGAGTTTGCGCTGCCTTCCTGGATCCCCCGTTCAAGACGCTTCGTGTTCGTCACAAAAAGATCGTCCCCCACGATCTGAATCTTCTTGCCGAGCCTTTCATTGAGTTTCTTCCAACCGTCCCAATCATCCTCGGCGAGACCGTCCTCGATAGAAAAGATCGGATATTTCTCACAAAGCGCCGCATAGAATTCGATCATTTCTTCGGCGGTCTTCACGGGCTGCTGCTCCGCGCAAAGGACGTATTTGCCGGGATTCGGGTTACCGCCAAACTTATCCTTGCCGTAAAAACTGGAGCTTGCGGGGTCCAAAGCGATCTTCACATCCTTGCCGGCCTGATATCCGGCCTTCGCAATGGCTTCCATGATCACATCCAGAGCTTCAAAATTGGACGTGAGATTCGGGGCAAATCCGCCCTCATCTCCCACCGAAGTGGAAAGCTTCTTGTCATGGAGGATCTTCTTGAGATTGTGGAACACTTCGGCTCCCATGCGAAGGGCGTTTGAGAACGTGTCCGCGCCAAACGGCATGATCATGAATTCCTGGAGATCGACATTATTGTCCGCGTGCACGCCACCGTTGATGATGTTCATCATCGGAACCGGCAGGAGATTCGCAGATTCGCCGCCAAGATACTGATAGAGCTGAATTCCCTGAGAATTTGCAACTGCACGCGCACAGGCCATGGAAACACCGAGAATGGCGTTCGCGCCAAGCCGCGATTTATTGGGCGTTCCGTCGAGAGCGATCATGAACCGGTCGATCTCTTCCTGCTTGGCGGCGTCTTTCCCTTTAAGCGCCTTCTGGAGTTCACCGTTCACATTCTCCACGGCTTTGAGTACGCCCTTGCCGAGATAGCGGGCCTTGTCCCCGTCCCGGAGTTCGCAGGCTTCGTGCTCGCCTGTGGAAGCGCCGCTCGGAACCGCCGCAGTGCCGACAATGCCATCCCGGAGTTTCACATCGACTTCCACCGTCGGGTTTCCACGAGAATCCAGGATCTCACGCGCAATAATTTTTTCAATAATAGCTCGGGTCATTTTAAACTCCTTTTGGTTTATTCAAAGTGACGGTCACCGTGAGTGACTGTCACCAAAGATTCGAGAGAAAATGCGTAAAAATTCCAGTAATTCGAGCCGTGATTATAGCAAATCCTCGGAGGGTGTCCATCCTTGTCACCATTGGGCCAGATGCCCGCCACGGAGGGCTCCATCCCACCTTCGTGTCAGCGGGATGAAAAGAGTTGGGGCCATCCCCGCCGCAGCGGCAGTGCCACGCTATTCTATTCTTCCTCGGGTCGCCCCCGAAGTTTTTTAAGAGCGCCATGTCGCTGCTTGAGGGTAAGCATTTTGTCTTTCGCTCGTTTGGAACGTTTTCGCTTCTGCCTCCGGATCTTGGCGATCCTTTGGTCCTCCTCACTCTTCCGACCGAGGATCTGCCTTTCCAATTTTTCAGTCAACATCCGCCGCGCCCAGTACCGGTTCATGGCCTGCGTTCGTTCTTGCTGACATTTGAGGAAAAGGCCTGTGGGCCTGTGCTTCAGAACCACGCACGTGGCTACTTTGTTGACGTTCTGCCCCCCCGGCCCTCCGGAGCACACGAACGATTCCTCAAAATCCTGCTCACGGATCCCCAGCCGCGCCATTTTGAGCACAAGATCCTGTCGCTTTTTTTCTGATACTGGATAAATATTCATCGACCCTTTATGGACGGGACACGGCCCCCACCGCTCCTTCATTTCAAGGGCTGGCTGGGACTGCATCAAACTTCCTTAAAGCTTAATGAGCTGTTCCGTGCTTCCGGTTCACAGTTGCCAACGTGTGCGTTGCTAGAGTCCCCTTGCGAAATCAGGTCGTAGCGTGATGTCCCCGTCGATCGCCGCCTTGAGGGCCTTTAATAACATTGGTTTATCTTTCGGCAACGTTCCTTCGAGCGCTAAATAATTCGAGGCATGGTCCGAACGGAAAAGGGTACGTTCGAGCTCAAGGCCCTGGATCATGTCGTAAGCCTCCTTCAACAATGCTTCCGAATCGAGCGCTAAAAAGTCTCCCTGCCGCTGCTCTTCCGAAAGAGGCGTGCCGGGAATAACCATCAGCGTAAGGAACGAGAGATAGCGCGGCTGCATCCGATTCAAGGCCTCGATCGTTCCCCGCACGTGTTCCGCGGAAAACTTCTTGCCCCCCAAGCCAAGAAGCACGATCACCGAAGACCGGATCCCCGCGCCTTCCGCCCTTTGCACCGCCTCGATCATTTCTTCCGCGCTTGAAGTTTTCCCGCACCGATCGAGCACGATCTGACTGCCGCTCTCAAGCCCCATGTAGATGAGGCTCAATTTGTGAGCGGAAAGCTCCTCTAATTCCCCGTCGCTTTTCCGGGCAATGTTCGATCCGTTCGCATAGCTGGAGACACGGGAAAGACGGGGGAAAGACTGCTCCAGCTTTTCCAATACAGGGACTAGCTTGCTATTGCTGAGAACGAGCGCGTCGCCATCCATCAAAAAAACACGCCTCGTTCCAGGAAAACTTCGAGCATAACGATCCACGTCCGAAAAAACCTCCCCGGGATCTTTGATGCGAAAGGGCTTTCTCTTGTACGCACCACAGAAACTGCACTGATCCGAAGAACATCCCAGAGTCACTTGCAGAAGAAAACTGTCGGCTTCGGCCGGGGGCCGTATCACAGGCTCAATGATCGTCATCTAGCTCCCGCCCCACTGTTTATGGATCTCGTTCCCGCAAGACCGTCAGGTTCTCCCCAAGACCCACCGCCCGCGCGGCGTTCCTCGCCGCCAAGACGCCCTTGTACGGATCCCACGATACACGATACCGCTTCACACCTTCTTCTTTTTTCTTTTAAACAGAGATTCGGAAAACACCAGGAGGGGAATGATCCAAAAAATGTCCGCGGACATCACGGGATGGGCCTGTGACAAAAAAATCGAGATCGATGCAACGAAAATAAAAAAGAGGCACTTGTTCCTTCCGAAGGCTATATCCAGATCACTCATCCCGGCGTCCACCAGATGCCGCTTTCTCGTCGCATAGATCCAATTCGTTAAAAAAAGCACCCCCACGATGAACAAATTTGTCCCAAAGACGATCTCTGCGAGATTTTGGTCCGGAAATTCGGTCACAAGCGAAGTCGAAAAAGGGAAAAGAGCCACAAAGAACAACGTCACAATATTAATCCAGATATGCAAGGAGTCCGTCCGCCTGATGAAATGGGCCTGCTCGTGATGCTGGATCCAGAAAATCGCCAACAAGGCAAAGCTGAGCGCGTAATTGATAATATCGTGGATCTTCAAATACAGCATCCCCATAAAGCCGGAATCATGCAGCACGGTCTCCCTCTGAGGGACAACAACCGTCATCACCAAAAGCGTCATCACGATCGCGAAGATCCCGTCCACGAGCGTTTCCAACCTGTTTTTCTCCATAAAATATTTATCGAATTGATTCATTAAAAAACCTCCGTTTTAAACCGGTCGGATCGGTCCGACAGGTCATAGGGCCACGATCCAACGGCTTGTGGCGAGCATGATTGAGGCCGACCTAAGCCGTTCATTTCTTGGACAGTACAAGATTCAGAGCTTGGGGATAGATCTCGTATTCGAGGCTGTGGATACGCGCTTCAAGGGTTTCGAGCGTGTCATGGGAAAGCACGGGGACAGTACGCTGCAGAATGACGGGACCGGTGTCGACGCCGGTATCCACGAAGTGAACCGTCACACCGGTTTCTTTCACCTTCGCATCCCAAGCATCCTTGATCGCGTGAGCCCCCGGGAATGCCGGAAGAAGCGCGGGATGGATATTGATAAGCCGCCCACTGTGTTTTTTGACGAATCCTTCAGTCAGCACACGCATGAAGCCGGCAAGGACGATGAGGTCCACCTTATGCTTTTCAAGACATTCGCTTAGAGCCTGATCAAAAAGCTCCCGCGTCGCGTAATCTTTATGGGAGATCACGGCTGAAGGAACGCCAAGTTCCCTCGCTCGATCAAGCGCCTTCACTCCGGGCTTGTTGGAGATCACGATCGTCGCCTCCGCATGGATCTCGCCGGACCTGATCTTCTTGATCAGGTTTTCAGCGTTAGTTCCGCTACCTGAGACTAGAAATGCAATGCGTTTCATTCTGGTTCCCTCTTAGGCAATACACTTTTACGATCTTTCCCTGAAACTAAAACCACCATCTCCCCTTTGCGAGGTTTTTGCGTCATATCCCGAATAAGCTCGGACAGATTTCCGCGCAAGACTTCTTCAAATTTTTTTGAGATCTCGCGAGCGACGGCAGCCTCACGATCCCCAAAAACCTCCAGAGCATCCTGAAGCATTTTCACGATCCGAAAGGGCGACTCAAAAAAAATGAGCGTTTCTTCCCGCTCCGCGAGCGACTGAAGCTCATGTCTCCGCCGCTCGCCTTTATTCGAAAGAAAGCCGAGAAAGCTGAAACTGTCGGTCGGAAGACCGCTTAAAACGAGCGCGGTCGTAACCGCTGACGGCCCAGGCAATACTTCCAGAGACAGCCCCTCTGCGAGTACCGCATGAACGATCTGGAACCCCGGATCCGAAACAAGCGGCATACCGCCATCGGAAACAAGCGCCAGATGCTTTCCTTCCTTCAGGAGCGCCACAAGCCCCGCCGTTTTTTGCGCCGAATTGTGGTCATGATAGCTCAGAAGCTGTTTGGCGATCCCGTAATGCTGGAGAAGCTTCAATGTCTGGCGCGTATCCTCACAAACAATGATGTCCGCCTGCTTTAAAACTTCCAGAGCTCTTAACGTAATGTCCCCGAGATTGCCAATGGGGGTTGGGACAATGCTTAACATGTTCTGGTTTTTCTTTCTTCGTTATTTCCATCCACCCTGTTTTTCAACCGATCTGTTGTAAGGCTACAGTAACGATGCCCGTTTCGTTTACCGGTTACGGTTGTCGTATTTTTATAATTAACGTTACCGTTGCCATAACCGATACGGGCTTCTTTCCCCTTACCGTTACCGATTTCGTTCCAGCACATAATCGGCAAGCTGCTCAAGGCTTGTCCTGAAAACAGACGGCGGAAAAACCTCAAGTTCGTGTTTCGCCATCGCCATAAACGCTTGGGCCTTCACAAGCGCGTAATCCAAAGCCCCACACTTTTCAAGGGTCTCCCGGAGCATCGAAAAACGGCGCTTCTGACTACGAGAATAAAGAATGCGAACAACTTTGTCCCGCTCCCCCGACGCAAGACAATGGATCACGGGAAGCGTATAGACGCCTTCCTCCAAGTCGGAGCCTAGGGTCTTGCCGAATTCGCTTTCTTTACCGGAGAAATCCAGAGTGTCATCCGTGATCTGAAACGCCATCCCGAAGAATTTCCCAAACCGTCCAAGCGCTTCTGCTTTTTCGGGTGCGATCCCCCAAATGAGCGCTCCGGTCTGGAGCGCGCACGCCAGAAGCGACGCCGTTTTCTTACCGATGATCTCAAGATGGATCTCTTCGGTCACATTGATGTTCTTTTTTTCACTGATCTCCTGAACCTCCCCTTCACAGATCTCCCCGGCGGTCCTCAGGAAAAGCGGGATGATTTGATCATTGCCATAGCGAAAGATCGTCACGATAGCGCGATCATGAAAGTAATCCCCCGCGAGCACCGCCGCCTGCGGGCCTGATTTAATGTGAAGCGCTGAAACCCCCCGTCGCAACGGAGCCGAATCGATAATGTCATCATGAATGAGCGTCGCCGCGTGGAAGATCTCGGTCGCCGCCGCAAGATAAAGTTCCGCCGTTTCATTGCGCTCCGAGGGGACCCCGTGCTCTGGCCGCAGGGATCGGGCCAGGCCGGCCCCCAGGAGGATCAGAGCAGGTCGCAAAAGCTTCCCATGCTTCGAAAAAAAATGGTCGACCATTTCGCGCATCTTGAGGATGGGAGTGTCGAGCGTCTCCCGGATGAGCGCCGGAACACGCCTGAGACCGGTTTGGACAGGAACGTAAATATCTTCTAGAGTGAGAGTGTTTTTCATAAGCGAACGCATTATACAACAAATAAACAACAGCGGGAAACGTGGAACGGGGAACGTAAAAACTTTTTTCGTTAAGCGTTACCCGTTCACCGTTCCCCGGGCCGCTTTCAAGGCCTCAGCCAGACTCACGAACTGCTCCAGAGAAAGGGTTTCGCCGCGAACTTTGGCAGAGAAGCCAAGCTTTTCGAACATGCGTTCGAGATCTTCGCGCCCCTGTTTCGGCTTAAGGTGATGCAACAGTAAGGATAAAAGAGTTTTGCGCCGCTGGCTGAACGCGATCTTGATGACCTCGAGCAGAAATTTCTCGTGACCTGTCCGTGGGATATCACGAAAAACATACCGGACCACGCGCGAGGTTACTTCCGGCGGCGGAAGAAAACACTTGGGCGAAACATCAAAAAGGAACTCGGTTCTTCCGTAGAAGCTGCTCGTAACGCTCAAGCGTCCGTAATCATCATCCCCCGCTTGCGCGGTAAGCCGCGCGGCGACTTCTTTTTGGAGCATCATCACCGCGCTTGAAAAGACTTCGGCGTGTTCGACGAGATGGAACAGAATGGGCGTCGAGATGTAGTAAGGAAGGTTCCCGATCACTTTGAAGGGGCCAGGCACTTTTCCATGCCCTTCTGAAAAAGGTGACTGACCCCCTCCGCTGATCAATTTCGTCAGGTCACACTTCAAGATGTCCGCGTGGACCAGCTTGAAAGTGTCGAGGTATTCCGGCGCAAGCTCCTGCGTCAAGATCTCGACGAACTTCTTGTCTGTTTCCACCGCAAGTAAAGGAAAGCCGCGTTGCAAGATTTCTTGCGTCACGGCTCCGAGTCCCGGTCCGATCTCAAAGACGCGATCGCCCGGTTGAAGTTCTAAGGCATCGACGATTTTGCGGATCGTGTTCGGATCCATCAGGAGATGCTGGCCCAGGTGGCCGCGGATCCGAAGCCCGTATTTTTTGAGTAGCTCTATCTGCGTGAGCATTTCGCGAGAACAGCTTTCTTGGCAAGGCGAAGGGCCGCAACCATGGAGGAAGCATCGGCTTTCCCTTGATACGCAATATCAAAGGCCGTACCGTGGTCCGGTGAAGTACGGATATAGGGAAGCCCGAGCGTCACGTTCACGCCGTCATGAAAAGCGACCAGCTTGAACGGTGCGAGCGCCTGATCATGGTACATCGCGATCACGGCGTCATATTTCCCGTGATAGGCGGCGTGAAAGAGAAGATCCGCCGAAAGCGGCCCGGAGACGTCGATCCCTTTGCGACATGCCGCGCGTACCGCGGGAGCGATCACCTTTTCTTCCTCAGCTCCGGATTCCTTGCCGTGGGGATTCAAGGCGCAAACCGCGATCCTTGGTTTCTTGCTCCCGAGACCACGCTTGAGCATCTCCTCCGTCAAAAGGATCTTTTCAAGGATGGACTTCGCGCTCAGCAGGCCACTCACTTTTTTTAGCGGTACATGGATGGTCGCGAGCGTCACATTAAGACGCGGGCTTACGAACATCATGGCAAATTTCCGGACCTTGGCTTTCCCGGCGAGAAATTCCGTATGCCCGATAAATTTTTTATCCACAAGACGGATCGCGGTTTTGTTCACCGGCGCCGTCACGATCGCGTCCACGATCCCCCGTTTTGCTAAGGAGGCCGCTTCTTCGATCGTCCGAAGCGCTAGCCGCCCGTTCTCGAGGCAGGTCTTTCCTATTTTAAAGGCCCCTCCTCCAGGAAGTCCCCGGGAGATGTCGAGAAAATAAACATGGCCGGGGCGAAGAGACCCGGGGAGAATCTCCTGTATAGTTTTAAAAGGAAGCCAAAGGCCTGTCTTTTGGCAAAGCGTTTTCAACACCGGCCGGGTCCCGATCAAAAGATAGGTGAGATGCTTGGAGGGTTTTTCTTTCTGAAGAGCCTTCACCAGGATCTCGGGGCCGATGCCGCCGGGATCGCCCATCGTGAGAGCGACGACGCATGGATTTTTTTGCTCATGTTTTTTCATAACTTAGATGTCCCTTGCCCATACGCACAGGACCAGAGACCACAGACTACAGACCGCAGAAAAAAATTACCTCACACCTGATCTCTCTCCGCAGGGGTGACGGTTGGGCGAGGGAGTCTCCAGTCTCTAGTCTGAAGTCTACTTTATGGAAATGTATGCCGCCTTCTTAACCTCTTCCATCCAATCGCGGAATCTCGCGTTGCTTTTCTGCTGAAAGAGATATCCGGCGATCTGGTCTTTCACTTCTTCAAAATAGCGAACCTTCTCGGGCTCTCTCGCCTCAATGCGAAAAATGTGATACCCGATCGGCGTCTCCACGACCCCCGTGATCTCCCCCGGGGAAGCCTTGAAGATCACCTCATCGACGGATTCGATCATGGCCCCTCGCTCGATCCATTCCCCAAGGCCATCCTGCTTGGCATGACTGTCCTCTGAAAAATCCTTCACGATCTTGTCAAAATTCCTGTAGATCCGGATCTTTTGCGCCAAAAGCTCGGTCCGCTGTTTTGCTTTTTCGTCCGTCAACCCCTTCGTCCGAGCTTCTTCGCTTTTCTTGATCGTAAGCGACTTGACCCGAACGCGTTCTTTGATCTTGAACTGATCAGGATTTTTCTTGAAGAAATCTTCTATCTCGGTCGGAGACACGATCACCTTGGAACGGATCTCACGGTCTTGAAGCTGGCGGACCATGGCCTGCTTCTTGAGCCGCTCGCGGAGAGCTTTCATTGTGAGGCCTTCTCGCTCGAGCATCGCGTCCAAATCCTCAGGATTGTCCATCTTAGCTTTGAACGCCTGAAACTCCTTCTCCGCATCTTCGTCTTTAACCTCGATCCCCATCAAAATCGCTTCCTGATATACCAGCTTGTCCTCGATCATTTGGCTCAGGACTTTTTGGCGGACCTCGTTGATCGCTTTCACAAGCTCTTGGCCGCTGTATTCTTTGCTGTATTGCTCGTAAATCGGCCGGAGAAAGGTGTCCAGTTCAGCCTGGGTGATGACCTCGTCATTGACCACCGCCACCACACGGTCGAGCAGTTCTTCCTGCGCGGCGTGGACAAGTGGCATGGCCAAAAAGAGGGACACGATGAGTATCAATAAATGTCGTTTCATAGAGGAGGCATTATACAACATTTCAGACTTCAGACTACAGACTTCAGAACACAAAAAAACGCATGCTTTAGTCTGCCGTCTGTGGTCTGTGATCTACGGTTCGCTTTTGCTCCTCAACGGCTTTCTTGAGCATCCGGCAATAAAGATCAAAACCCACGGCTTGGATGAAGCCGCTTTGTTCGTGGCCGAGAAGGTTCCCCGCGCCGCGGATCTCGAGATCTTCCATCGCGATCTTGAATCCCGACCCAAGCTGGGTGAATTTTTCAATAGCCTGGAGACGCTTTTCCGCATCCTGTGTCATCACCCAGTTCTTCGGAATCAGGAAATACGCGTACGCCTGACGTTTTTCCTTAAAACGCCCCACACGCCCCCGCAGCTGGTAAAGATCCGCGAGTCCAAAACAGTCGGCGCGATCTACGATCAGCGTATTCACATTCGGGATATCGATCCCGGACTCAACAATACAAGTCGAGAGCAGACAATCAATCTCGCCTTTCAAAAATGCTTTCATCGCAATTTCGAGACTCTCGACCGGCATCTGCCCATGCATGACGCCGAATCGAACGCCGGGCATAAGCTTTGTCATCCGTTCATGGACCCGTTCGATCGATTGCACACGATTGTGCACAAAATAGACCTGTCCCTTGCGTGCCAATTCCCGCTCGATCGCCTGTTTAATGATGTTCTCGTGATATTCCATGACAAACGTCTCGACCGGCATGCGGTTCTTGGGCGGCGTATCGATCACGGACATATCGCGGACACCGAGAAGCGCCATATGAAGCGTCCTCGGGATCGGCGTGGCGGTAAGCGTCAACACGTCTACTTGGGTGCGCATCTGCTTCAGCTTTTCTTTGTGCCGGACACCGAAACGCTGTTCTTCATCAATGATGACAAGCCCCAGGTCTTTGAACCGGATATCCTTGGAAAGCAGACGATGCGTGCCGATCACCACGTCCGTCGCGCCCTCTTGAAGAGACTTGGCGATCACCTTTTGTTCTTTCGGAGATTGGAACCGGGAGAGGAGCTCGACGGTCACTGGAAAATTTTTGGCGCGCTCTTTAAGCAAAATATAATGCTGTTCGGCCAGGATCGTGGTTGGCACGAGAAATGCCACCTGCTTGCCTCCCATCACCGCCTTGAACGCCGCACGCATCGCGACCTCGGTCTTGCCATACCCCACATCGCCGCAAAGAAGCCGGTCCATCGGCCCCGAAGATTCCATATCCCGTTTCACTTCTTCGATCGCGCGCTTTTGGCCGGGGGTTTCTTCGAATGGAAATTCTCCCTCGAACTCTTTTTGCCATGGCGTGTCCTTGGGAAACGGCAACCCTTGTAAAAGACTTCGCGCGGCCTGGATCTGGAGAAGGTCCCCCGCGACTTTGTGGAGCGCCGTCCGCGTCCGGTTCTTGATCTTCTCCCATTCCTGGGTATTGAGCTTGGTGAGCTTGGGCCCCACGCCGGAGCCGCCGATGTAACGCTCCACGGGCTCTTCAATAG
This sequence comes from uncultured bacterium, assembly GCA_964482725.1. Lineage (GTDB taxonomy): Bacteria > Omnitrophota > Omnitrophia > Omnitrophales > Aquincolibacteriaceae > Aquincolibacterium. Next base: position 74,520 of record CAYZYT010000006.1, read on the forward strand.
AAAGATAAAGAATTTCATTTCCTGCGTACTCGATCGCCATGCAACGAGTACGAACCTTCTGCATCTGGATGACTTTGGTTCCGAGGAAACGGCCTATGCCGTATTTGAGGTGCACCACGAGATCTCCTCGTTCGAGGTCTTTGGTGCCAGCCACAGGTTCGAAGGTCTCAAGCCGTTCCTCCATGCGCCGGAGTTTTTTCCGGAACATATCGGAAACCTGGATGAGGAAGACTTCTTCGAAGGTGGCCGTACTCTCGCCTGAGGAGAGCGAGAAATCACGAATCTGGGCGGGCGTGTCCCCCTGGAACTGAACGCGGATCGGAAGCCGGTAGGTCACGGGATAAATATCCACCACTCCACCGCGAACGGCGAATTCCCCGGGAAGCGCGACATATTCTTTTTTCTGGTAGTGGAGCCCGATGAGAAGCTCCTCGAGCTGTTCGATCCCCGACTGCGCTAAATGCCAATCATTCAGCACGGCTTCGGCAGGAACTCGACGTTCCTGTCCGATCCGAGCGTTGATCTTTAGACGACGGATTTCCATAGTCCCAATACCTTTCAATTTTTACGCAGTAGAAATTGGGGCTATCCCAACGACCCTTAATGTAACAAAATTCAAAGTTGGGATAGGGAGACTATTTTAGCACAAAGCGTGCCGGGGCATTTTTCAAGAAGACCGGTCCAGCGACGTGGAAACTATTTAAAAAGGGAAGCGATTCTCTGGACGGCGATTTCGATATCTTTTTCGGAGGTGGCGTAGCTCATGCGGATATGATGGGGACTGCCAAAGGGCTCGCAAGGAATGACCGCGACATGGACTTCGTCCAAGAGTTTCTTCGCAACTTCCAAACCGCTCATCCCCGTCCCTTGAATATCTGTAAAAAGATAAAAGGCGCCGTTCGATTTGAAGGGCTTGAAAGACTTCACCGCCTTCAGCTTTTCGATAAAAAGATCACGGCGTTTCTGGAACACTTCGCACATCTTTTGGGCTTCCGCATCCCCTTGATCCAGGGCAACCACGCCGCCGGGCTGCGTAAAAGAAACCGGATTCGATGTCGAATGGCTTTGAATGCTCTCGACAGCCTTAGCCAGGGTCTTTTCTGGGAATGCTGCATATCCCAAACGCCAGCCGGTCATGGCATAAGCCTTGCTGTGTCCGTTCACGATCACCGTCCGCTTGGCGATCTCAGGATCGAGAGATGCGATCGAACAATGTTTTCGGCCGTCAAAAACAAGTTTTTCATAGATCTCATCGCTTAACACGATCACGTTCGGGAATTTCTTGAGCACCGCGCAAAGCGCCAGAAGTTCTTCCTTGGAATAGATAGCTCCCGTAGGATTGGACGGGGAATTAATGATGAGGATCTTGGAACGCGGCGTGAGAGCCTTTTCAAGCACTTCAGGCGTGACCTTGAAATCCGTCTTTTCCGTTGACGGCAGAAAAACGTTCGTACCGCCGAGCACGGTCACCATTTCGGGATAGCTCAACCAGTAAGGCACGGGGATAAGCACTTCATCGCCGGGATTCAACAGCGCGAAAAGCACGTTAAAAATCACGTGCTTGGCGCCGCAACCGACCACAACCTGCTCGGGGGTAAAATCAAGCCCCTGATCGCGTTTGAGCTTCCTACAGATGGCCTGACGGAGCTCGATCATTCCTGGGACAGGGGTGTATTTGGTATTCCCTTTCTTGAGAGATTCGATCGTGGCTTCCTTGATAAAGGAAGGCGTATCAAAATCCGGCTCGCCGGCGGAAAGGGAGATCACGTCGATCCCCTGCGCCTTCATGGCTTTCGCCTTCGCAGCGATCTCAAGCGTGACAGAAGGTTTTACCGCAAGAACCCTACTGGAAAGTTCCATAAAAACTAGTTCTCGTCGCCTTTGAGGAATTTCCTGAGCTTGCCCAGGAACCCACCCTTTTTCTCCGCATCCTTTTTCTCGGTCGCCTTCGGCTCGTCGGATTCTTTTTTCGCATCCACCGATTTCGGAGATTCCTTGACCGCAGCTTTTTCTGCCGTCTTATCAGCAGCCTTTACAGCTTTCTTTTTCTTGGTCTTTTTGGTGGGGGCCTCAAATACGGCCGTCCATTCCAAAAGAGCCATCTGCGCACCGTCTCCGGCACGATACCCCAGACGAAGCACGCGGGTATAACCCCCTTCGCGACCCTTGAAAAGCGGGGCGATCTGAGTGATGAGAATACGCGCAATTTCCGGGTCACGGACCTTGGTGATCAAAAGGCGGCGGGCGTGAAGCCCCTCGCGTTTTGCGATCGTGATCATTTTATCGGCAAAGGCACTGGTCTCTTTTGCTTTCGCGTGCGTCGTCTCGATGCGTTTTTTCAAGACAAGCGCCCGCACAAGATTCCTGAGCTTCGCCGTGCGGTGAGCGGTCACTACCCCTAATGTCCTTCTGCGGCGTTGATGGCGCATGATAGATCCTTATGATTCTGTCTGGGCTGCGAGCGACGCACCCTTGTTCGGCAAAGAATCTTCGATGTTCATTCCGAGATGAAGATTCATCGTGACCAAGATCGCGTTGATCTCGTTAAGGGATTTTTTCCCAAAGTTTTTGTACTTGAGCATCTGCCCTTCCGACTTCTGGATAAGATCGCCGATCGTTTTGATGTTGGCGGCTTCGAGACAGTTGGCGCTACGAACCGAAAGTTCCAACTCGCTGATCGGCTTGTGAACCATATCCAAAAATTCCTTATCCTCTACCTCTTCTTCTTCCTCTTCTTCCGGCAATTCACCGTAGTTGACGAAGACATCGAGATGCCGTTGGAGGATGTTGGATGCGTAAAGCAGCGCCTCTTCGGGACCCATCGCGCCGTTCGTCCAGACTTCCAGAACCAAACGGTCATAATCGGTGGCCTGCCCCACGCGGGTATCTTCCACGAAAAAATTAACCTTGGTCACAGGTGAGAAAGCCGAATCAACCGTCACCACCCCAATGGAGGCATCTTCTTGCTTGTTCTTTTCCGCTGAGACATACCCACGGCCCCGACCCACTTCCATCTCCATCTTGAAGGTATGGGACTTGCTCAGGGTGCAGAGTACGAGCTCCGGGTTAACGATCTCGACCGTCTCATCCGCCTGGATGTCGCCAGCCTTGACCGGACCTTGTTTCTTGATGTCGATATAGATCTTCTTCGGGCCCTTGCCGTGATAACGAAGCACGAGCTTTTTGACGTTCATGACGATCTGAGCGCCGTCCTCGACCACGCCTTCGACCGCAGAGAATTCATGCAACATCCCGTCGATCTTGATGCTGGTCACTGCAGCCCCATCGATCGAAGAGATCAACACGCGTCTGAGCGCATTCCCGATCGTGGTCCCGTAGCCGCGTTCGAACGGTTCGGCAATGAACTTGCCATAGTGAGGCGTCAGCGATCCTTGTTCTGCTTCGAGGCGCTTCGGCATTTCAAACGTTTTCCAACGAATTCCCATGATGTTTCCTCCTTATGCGAACCAAGATAAAAAACTTTTTAAGAAATAACCCGGTCTCTACTTTGAATACAATTCCACGATGAGCGCTTCTTCGACAGGAAGCCCTGCATCCGCCTTCGTGGGAAGTCTCGTGATCGTTCCGGTCAATTTCTCGCGATCAAGCGCGAGCCATTCCGGGGCATTCAGATCCTTCCACTTTTCGAAACTCGCCTGCAATCTTTTGATCTGAGGCTCCTTCTGTTTCACACTGATCTTATCCCCCACTTTGCAAATGAAGGAGGCAATGTCGACCTTTTTGCCGTTGACGGTGATATGCCCGTGTCCGACCATCTGACGCGCTTCCCTGCGAGAGCCCGAAAAGAGCAGGCGAAACACCACATTGTCCAAACGCCGTTCGTGCAACTGGATCAACATCTCGCCTGTCACGCCCTTCATTTGAACTGCACGTGCGAAAAACACACGGAACTGACGCTCGGTCACCCCATAGATCCTCTTCATCTTCTGCTTTTCCCGCAACTGCACCCCGTAGTCAGATATTTTCTGGCGAGAAAGCCCGTGTTGACCGGGAGGTTTTGCCAAACGCTTATCATGCTTCTCATCGGTCGTACGGCGACCCTTGAGACCGAGGTTGATGCCCTCGCGACGGTGCAACCGGATAACTGGACCCCGATATCTTCCCATAAATTAAACTCTCCTCTTCTTCGGCGGACGGCAGCCGTTATGCGGCACCGGTGTAATATCATGGATCGCGCTGATCACGAGCCCCGCAGCCTGAAGCGCACGAATGGCTGATTCACGGCCCGCGCCGGGACCTTTGATGTAAACTTCAACTTCCTTCATCCCGAATTCCATGGCTTTTTTGGCAGCTTTCTCGGAAGCCATCTGCGCCGCAAAAGGCGTCGACTTCTTCGAACCCTTAAAACCCGCCGACCCCGAAGATTCCCAGCAAACGCAGTTGCCGCCGGCATCCGTGATCGTGATGATCGTGTTATTGAAACTTGCCGCGATGTGCGCTACGCCGCGAACGATGTGCTTGATCTTCTTTTTTGCCATAGAATTCCTTTATCTCAGTGGTAAGCTCAGATTATTTAGGTGCGGGCGCCCCTTTTGCGAGTCCGCCCACGGTTTTGCGTTTGCCCTTACGCGTACGTGCGTTCGTATGCGTTCTCTGCCCTCGGCATGGAAGCCCTTTCAAATGCCTTGATCCGCGATAGCAGCGGATATCCATCAGACGCTTGATATTCATCTGGATCTCACGACGAAGATCCCCTTCCACTTTCGTGGTCCGCTGAATAATTCCCGTCAAAGCGGAAACTTCGGCCTCGGTCAAATCCTTGGCGCGCTTCGCCGGATCGACCTTAGCTTCCAACAAAACCTTTTTTGAAAGCGTTTTCCCGATCCCATACAAATAGGTCAACGCTACATCCACTCTTTTGTCTCTCGGGATATCCACCCCAATGATACGCGGCATACTCTGGATCCTTTCTTAAAGAATCAATTAACCTTGTCGCTGCTTGTGCTTCGGATTACTGCAGATCACATACACGTAGCCCTTGCGACGTACGATCTTGCAATTCTCGCAGATTCTTCGGACTGAACTTCGCACTTTCATTTTTTCACCTCAGATAACTTATTTAACTCGAAAAGTAATTCTTCCCCGCGTCAAATCGTACGGAGAAAGCTCCATCTTCACTTTATCTCCCGGGAGGATGCGGATGTAATGCATCCTCATCTTGCCCGAGATATGCGCCAACACCTTATGCCCGCTCTCAAGTTCGACGCGAAACATCGCGTTGGGCAAAGGTTCAATCACAGTTCCTTCTACTTCAATTGCATCTTCTTTCGGCATCGCCTACCCTTGTCTTAAATTCTTATCTTAATGGGTGACAAGGGTTGCCCCAATTTCAAAAATCTGAAATTGATAAGAATTGGGACTAAAGAGCCTCATCGCCTGTTAAATTCATAAATCCATTTTCTATAAAAACGATCGTATCTTCGTAATGACTGGCGTTCTTGCGATCTTTCGTCACCACCGTCCAGCCATCCTCAAGCGTCTCGACCGCGTAATGCCCTTCCGTCACCATGGGCTCGATCGCGATCACTAATCCCGGTTCGATCTTGGCGCCCCGTCCGGATTTCCCGTAATTGGGAACCTGCGGGTCCTCGTGAAGTTGCCGGCCGATCCCATGCCCCGCATAGTCCCGCACCAGTTGAAACCCACGCCCTTCAACGAACCGCTGGATGGCTTCCGAAATATCCCCGATCCGCCAACCCGCTTTGTAAGCCGCAAGCGCTGCGTCCAGGGAATCTTTGGCCGTATTCATCAACGACTGTTTCTTCGGATCGATCGCACCCACCAACCAGGTCCTCGCTGCATCCGCGTAAAACCCGTTCCACTTGACCCCAATATCAAAACTGACCAGATCGCCCTCTTTCAAGCGCCTCGCATCCGGGATCCCATGCACCACAGCCTCATTGATGGAAATACAAGCGGTCTTCGGAAATCCCCTATACCCTTTGAACGCCGGTTCCCCGCCATTCTCAAGAATCACTTTTTCTGCCGCGCGATCTAAGGCTTCCGTCGTAACACCCTCAACGATCATAGGCTTTACGACCGAGAACACCTTCTTCAGGATCTTTCCCGCCTCCAGGATCAGTTGAATTTCGCGTTTCGATTTCAACTCGATCATGCGTGTCTAGCGGATCTTTTCAAAGAGCTTTTCTAGGACTTTCTGGACCGACGGAGCATCGCCCTCTGCCGGAACGTCATGCAACAGCCCTTTGTTGCGATAGAACTCCACGAGCGGCTTCGTCGACTCGTGATAAACTTTAAGGCGGTTATGGATCGTCTCGGGTTCATCATCCTTACGGGTCGTCAACTTTTCGCCGTCCACGTCGCAGACCCCCTCTTTTTTCGGCGGCATGTTGCGAGCATGATAAATCTTCCCGCATTTAGGACAACCCCGCCGACCCGACAACCGGTCGACCAGTACTTTTTCGGACGCCATAAAATTAATCACGGCTGCCAAGGAGATCTTTTCTTTCGCGAGAAACTTCTCCAGCGCCTCGGCTTGAACGATCGTCCGAGGATAACCGTCCAGAATAAAACCTTTGGAGCTTTTTAATCCCCGGATCTCGTCGAACATCATGTTGTTCACAAGTTCGTCAGAGACGAGTTCGCCGCGCTCCATCACGGCCTTTGCCTGCAACCCAAGCGGCGTACCTTCTTTAACATTCTTTCTTAAAATATCTCCTGCTGCCAACTGAAGAACACCATATTTTTCACAAACAACCTTCGCGTGCGTTCCCTTCCCAGCTCCGGGAGGCCCCAAAAAGATCAGATTCATTAACGACGCCCTTTCAAGCGGCCCCGCTTAATAAAACCGTCATAGTGCCGCATCACCAACTGAGATTCAACGGATTTCATCACGTCCAGCACCACGCCGACAATGATGAGAAGCCCTGTTCCGCCGAAAAAACTCGCGATCAAAAACGGGATGTTCAGCACATGCGGCGATGAGACGATCTTCGGGAAAAGTGCGATCAAAGCCAAAATCACGGCTCCCGCCGTCGCGATCCTTGTCATCAAATAGTCCAGGTATTCTGCCGTATTCTTTCCCGGCCGGATCCCGGGCACGAAACCCCCGTATTTCTGGAGATTGTCGCTCACTTCAATCGGATTAAACGTAATCGCCGTGTAAAAGAACGTAAAAAATACGATGAGAAGCGCATCCAAGGCCATATAGCCTCCGCTCCCGTAACTGATCGCCTGGGCGATCCGAGTGAACGCTCCGGCATTCGGGAAAAAACCCGCGATCGTCGCCGGAAATAAAATCACCGACTGTGCGAAAATGATCGGGATGACACCCGCCTGGTTCACTTTGAGCGGTAAATAGGTGCTTTGCCCGCCATAGGTCCTATGCCCCCGGATCTGCTTCGCGTACTGGACCGGGATCTTCCGCTGTCCTTGAATGATCAGGATCAGAAAAATCACCGCGCCCACGAAAAGACCGCACATGATCACAAATTTCCACCACGCGAGCTGCTGGCGCGACGGATCAAGCGGTGAAAGCAGGACCCAAGTCTGGCGCAGCGCTTCCGGAAGTGATTCGATGATACCCGCGGTAATGATAATCGACATACCGTTGCCGATGCCATAATTATCGATCTGCTCGCCGAGCCACATGATGAATGCCGTACCCGTGGTCATCGTGAGCATACACATCAAACGGAAACTCCATCCCGGGTCCGGCACGATCACCGTCCCACCGAAAGCCGCTGGATTTTCTAGCCAAAGAGCGATAAAGAACGTCTGCAGAATACTCAGGACAATCGTCCCGTAACGCGTGTATTGAATGATCTTCTTACGGCCTTCCTCGCCTTCTTTTGCGAGTTTTTCCAAAGCCGGGATCACCACAGTCAAAAGCTGTAAAATGATCGATGCCGAAATATAAGGCATGATCCCCAAGGCGAAGATGGTTGCTTTCTGGAGCGCGCCGCCGGTGAACATCCCCATAAAACCCAAAAGGGATCCGCCCGACATATGCTGCTGGAAAAATCTTGCGAGCGCAACGCCGTCGATCCCCGGGGTCGGAATATAAGTCCCCACGCGATATACTGCGATGATCGCGAGCGTAAAAAGGATCTTCTTACGTAGGTCTGGGATCTTTAGGATGTTTGCGAACGCTTGTAGCACCAAAACTCCGTTCTTTTTATTTTTCGAGCAGAACGGCTTGACCGCCCACAGACTCGATCTTAGTCTTCGCGGAAGCGCTGAAAAAATTAGCCTTCACGGTCACAGCCTTTTTCAGTTCCCCGGAACCGAGGACTTTCAAACCGTCATGAAGCTCCTTAATGACATTCTTCGCCAGTAAAAGCTCCGGCGTGATTTCCTTATCGTCGAGCTTTGCTAGCGTTTGAAGATTCACGATCGCATAAACCTTCTTGAACGCCTTACGATTGAAACCCCGCTTCGGGAGACGGCGGTAAAGAGGATTCTGTCCGCCTTCAAACCCCGGATTCAGCGCAAACCCCGAACGCGCTCTTTGCCCTTTGTGTCCCTTGGTTGAAGTCTTCCCGTGACCGGAACCGATCCCGCAACCCAAACGTTTCGGACGCTTTTTATAAGGAGTTTTGTGTCTCATGACGCTTTTTCTCTTTCGACGTCGTAACGAACCTTGCGGTCCACAAGCGCGGTCAAACCATCGATCGTGGCCTTCAGAACGTTAATGGAATTATCGCTGCCAAGACTCTTTGTCAAAATATCCTTGATCCCGCAGGCCTCACACGCCGCACGCACCGAGCCGCCTGCAATAATCCCCGTACCGGGGGAAGCAGGTTTCAAAAGCACTTTCGCCGCCCCGTAGCGCCCGATCACCTCGTGAGGGATCGTCGTTCCTTTGAGCGTGATCTTAATGATGTTCTTGCGAGCCGCGACAAGGGCCTTGCGGATCGCATCCGCGACCTCATTGGCCTTGCCCTGCGCATAGCCCAGCTGAGCGATTCCGCTCCCTACCACCACCAAGGCGCTGAATGAAAACCGTTTTCCTCCTTTGACGACCTTGGCGCAACGATTCACCTGAATAACTTTTTCGTAACTTGTCGAACCGTCGGCCGACATGGAAGGCGTTCGGGAAGACCGCGAAGGAGCCTGAGGACCCCTCGGACCCGCTTTATGCTGTGTTTTCGGCGCTACGGCTGTTTTTTCCATGCTGCGTGGATTTCCTTTCGGTGACTAATTTAAAATTGAATGCCGTTCTTACGAATCGCTTCAGCCAAAGCCTTCACGCGTCCATGGTAAAGATAGCCGCCGCGATCAAACGATATTTTTTGAATACCTTTTTTCTTAAGCTGCTCGGCGAAAAGCTGCCCCAACTGTTCAGAAACATGGGTTTTTCCCTTCTTAGAAGCTGCTTTCGCGACGTCCTTATCCAAAGACGACAGGGAGGCAAGCGTTTTTTGGGAAACGTCATCGACTGCCTGCACAAAAATATTTTTCAGGGAGCGGTGTACGACCACACGCGGCCTTTCGGCTGATCCGATCACCTTCTTACGGACCCGGCGATGCCTTTGGATCCTTCCCCATTCTTTATCTTGGACCATAAATTCTAAACTCCTCTGTCCGAATCAATCGGATTAACTGACCGTTTTACCCTGTTTGCGGCGCACATGCTCGCCCAGGTAGCGGATGCCCTTCCCTTTGTACGGTTCGGGCTTCATGAAACTACGGATCTCGGCGGCTGTCTGCCCAACGCGTTGTTTATCCGCGCCGGTAATAACTATCGAAGTCGGCTTCGGGCATTTAATCTCCACATCCTTACCGAATGGATACTCAATAGGGTGGGTGAATCCGAGCAAGAGGGTCAGAACACTGTCCTTCACGGCGGCCTTCATACCCACGCCTACAATCTCAAGCTCCTTCAGATAACCTTCCGTCACACCAATGACCATATTCTGGATCAGACTGCGTGTCAGGCCATGAAGTGCACGATCGGTGCGAATATCCGTAGGGCGAGCAACCTTGACTTCGGTCCCCTCGACCTTGACCGTGATACGCGGATGAACGCTCAAGACAAGCTCCCCCTTAGGCCCTTGGACCTTGAGGGTGGTGCCTTGAACCGCAACTTTTACTTTTTCAGGGATCGTAACTGGCTTTCTTCCGATACGTGACATAATTCCTTTTTATTATCCGCTTAAGGGATCTTTACCAAACCGTGCAAAGAAATTCACCGCCAGCTTTGGCCTCGCGAGCCTGCCGTCCGGTTAAAACGCCTTTGGGCGTTGAAAGGATCGCCACCCCGAATCCACCAAGCACCTTCGGGATCTCCTGATAGCCGACATACCGGCGCAACCCCGGCGTGGAGATGCGCTTCAGCCCCTGAATCGCCGATTTCTTGCCGCCAGGAAGATATTTCAGATGGATGCGTACAAAATTCTTGTTCCCATCGTTAAAGGGTTTCACGTTCTCGATAAAGCCCTCACTCTTCAAGAGCTCCGCAATCCGTATCGTGAGCACAGAAGCGGGCGCAGTCAACTTCTCCTTATGCGCCTTTGAGGCATTCCGGATCGACGTTAAAAAATCTCCAATAAAATCATAGCGCGACATGAAAACCTTTCCCCCTGATTACCAGCTGGATTTGACCACGCCCGGCAGCATGCCCGTGTTGGCTAATTCCCGGAAACAGATACGGCAGATGGAGAATTTCCGGATATAGCCGCGCGGACGACCACACCGCTGGCAGCGGTTGTATTTTCTGACCTTGAATTTTGGTTCCATTCTCTGCTTAACGATCAAACAAGTCTTTGCCATTATGAAATCCCTTATTTCCTGAAAGGAAAGCCCAGAAGCTCAAGGAGCCGCTTTCCTTCTTTACTGTTCTCAGCCGTGGTCACAAACGTGATGTCCATGCCCTGAACCTTCTTCATCTTGTCAAACTCCACCTCAGCGAAAATCGTCTGTTCGGTGAGTCCAATCGTGAAATTCCCACGCTGATCGAAGCTTTTGTCTAAGAAACCACGAAAGTCACGGATACGCGGCATCGCAAAGTTAAAGAGACGGTCCATGAACTCGTACATGCGATTTCTTCGGAGCGTCACTTTCAGTCCGATCGGTGATCCTTCGCGAAGCTTGAAAGCCGAAATCGATTTCTTGGCTCGCGTGACCACCGGCTTTTGCCCAACGATGCGTGCGAGCTCAATCGCGAGCTGATCTAAAATCTTAATATCCTCCTGGCCTTCTTTGACGCCCATATTCACCACGATCTTCTCCATCCGGGGCGCCTGCATGGGGTTCTTGTAGCCGAACTCTTTTTGCATTTCCGGCACAACCTCCGTGCGGTATCTCTCAAGCAATCTTGGAAGTACGTTCACTTTTTGATTCATGATGTTTATAGAACCTCACCTGACGCTTTAACAATACGATGCTTGGTCCCATCCGCAAGGATGGAATACCCGACGCGGGAAGGCTTGCCGCTGCGCGGGCAAATAAGCTTAACGTTCGAAATATGGAGCTTCCCCTCCATCTTCGTGATCCCGCCCTTGGGATTTTCCTGGCTCTTGCGCAGATAAACCGTCTGATAATTGATCTTCTCGATCAAAAGCCGTCCCTCTTTCGGGAAGGTGCGCATCACGCGACCTTTTTTGCCGGCATCTTTACCTTTGGTCACGATAACTTCATCACCTTTACGGATCTTCATAACTTAAACGACCTCCGGTGCGAGCGAGATAATCTTTGAAAAATCACAATCACGGAGCTCACGGGCCACGGGGCCAAAAATACGCGTCCCGCGCGGGTTCTTCTGATTATCGATCAATACGATAGCATTCGATGAAAACTTCACGGAAGAGCCATCTTTGCGACGGATCGGGGATTTCGTCCTCACGACCACCGCTCTCACGACCTCTCCTTTTTTAACCGCCCCGCTCGGAAGAGCTTCCTTCACGGACGCGGTGATAATATCACCCACTTCAGCGGAACGCTTACTGTGCCGACCGATCACTCCGATCATGGCCGCCTTTTTTGCGCCGCTATTGTCGGCAATCTCAAGAACGCTTCGCATTTGGATCATGACGGCAACACCTTCACGAGCCGCCAACGTTTGGTCTTGGAAAGCGGCCGGGTCTCGACGATCTGGACACGATTCCCTTCCTTAGCCTCGTTCTTTTCATCATGCGCGAAATATTTGACGTGCCGCTTGATGATCTTTTTGAATTTTGAATGCTTCAACAGGCGGGTCACGAGCACGGTAATGGTCTTATTCATTTTCGAGCTGACGACCACGCCCTCGCGAACTCGCTTCCCTTGAGTTTCAGGCCCGTTCTCGGTCATGACTTTTTCTCGCCTTTCTTCTTTTCGTTGATCACGGTCTTGACGCGCGCAATATCCCGCTTGGCTTCCTTTAGCGCCGACTGGCGCTCAAGCTTGCCGGTTTTATGCTGGAAACGAAGCTGCATCAAACCCTTCTTCAAAACGTTGACCTTCTCGTTTAATTCCTCAATGCTTAGCTCTTTTAATTCCGTGACTTTCAACATATTAAACCGCTACCTCGCGTTTCACGAATTTAGTGCGGAACGGGATCTTATGGGCGCAAAGCCTCATCGCGGACTTGGCCATCTCCTCCGGAACGCCTCCCATTTCAAAAAGAATCTTGCCGGGCTTAATGACCGCTACGTAATGCGACGGTGCGGCTTTTCCTTTTCCCATGCGGGTCTCAGCCGGTTTTTTGGAAACTGACTTGTCCGGGAAAACGCGTAACCAGATCTTACCCCCGCGCTTGACGTGACGTGTCAGAGCTACACGGGCCGCTTCGATCTGCACCCCGGTGAGCCAGTGGCATGAAAGCGCTTTGAGACCAAACTCCCCAAACGCCAAACTGCTACCGCGCGTGGCAACCCCGCGCATCCAGCCGCGCTGCTGCTTACGAAATTTAACTCTCTTAGGCTGTAGCGGCATCGCTCTTATTCTCCTGTGTCCCGGTGCTCTGGGGCGCTTCCGAAGCCGGCTTGGCCGCCTCGACAGCGTCCATTTTTTGGATCTCTTCGTCCACGACCTTAAATTTTTTCTCCAGCTCAAGCTTCTGAGCTTCCTGCTCTTTCTTCACGAGCACATCCCCCTTATAGATCCATGTCTTGCAACCAATGGTTCCATAGGTCGTGAAGGCCTCGGCAAAACCGTAATCGATGTCAGCACGAAAAGTGCTGAGAGGCACTTTTCCTTCATGATATTTTTCTTCGCGCGCGATCTCCGCACCGCCAAGACGCCCCTTGCACTGGACCTTGATCCCCAGAGCGCCCTTTTGCATCGCAAGCTGAATGGATTTTTTCATCGCGCGACGGAACCCGATGCGTTTTTCAAGCTGCAGCACGATATTCTCGGCCACGAGCTGCGCGTCGATTTGAGGCATCTTCACTTCCTTGATATCAAGAAAAACCTCGTTCTTCGTCAAAGCCGCAAGATCTTCTTTAATCTTGTCGATCTCTTGACCGCGCCGTCCGATGATCACACCCGGTTTAGCCGCAAAAATACGGATACGGATACGGTTCGACGCTCGGTCAATCTCAATCGAAGAGATGCCGGCGATCGCCAACTTTTTCTTTAAATATGCACGAATCTTGAGATCTTCCATAAGAAGAACCCCTGCGTCATGCTTGGCGAACCATCGCGCCTTCCAAGGCTTGATATACCCAAGCCTTAAACCGTAAGGATGAACTTTCTGACCCAAAATAACCTCCCTTATGCCTTCGTTCTTTTAGTCCTGCGCTCCATTTGATTTTATGGATTCGCAGTACTTATACCGTTAGCCCCTAAAATTAAACAGAAAACGGTGTTAAGCCGCCGCAGCAGTCTTTTTCTTAGTCTTTGCTTTCGCGTCTTCCGGAGCTCTTCCGCTCCAAATACTGTTCCCCTCGCGAACTTCCACCGTTAAGTGGGTAGTCCGTTTTAAAATTTTATCCGCTCGCCCCATCGAACGGGTCATGAACCGCTTGAACACCGGCCCGCCATCCGCACGCACGTTCGAAACGATAAGACGATTTTCGTTCAGTCCGAGATTCTTAGCATTCGCGATGGCGCTTTTCAACGTCTTGACCGCCATCTTGGCGCCCTTTTTTTTAAGAAGCATCAGAATCCCCACCGCTTCCTGGGCCGGCTGCCTGCGAATCGTATCAATCACAAGACGCATTTTTCTCGGGGCGATCCTTAGGTGCTTCGTGAGCGCTTTGACAATGCGCGGTGACGGCGCTACTTCTAAATTTGCTTTTGATTTTTTGTCTTCTTTAGCCATGAGATTCTTTCAGATCAGGTCGTTGAGCCTGCGGCGAGGGCTTTTGCCTTGTCACCCGAAGCGCTATGTTTTCTAAACGTTCGTGTCGGAGAGAATTCCCCGACCTTGTGTCCAACCATATTCTCGGTCACGAACACATTGATAAAAGCCTTGCCGTTGTGAACCGACAACGTAACGCCAAGAAACTCAGGCGTAATCGTAGATCGCCGCGACCAAGTTTTAATGGGACGACGGTCTTTTTTTTGATTCGCGACCTGAACCTTGCTTAAAAGCCTATCGTCAACATAGACGCCTTTTTTTGCGGAACGGCTCATTTTCTGCGATCCTTCACAATGTATTTGTTCGATGCTTTATAGCGCTTACGCGTCTTGAGACCCTTCGACTTTTGACCCGTCGGACTCTGCGGATGATTACCACCTTTCGATTTACCCTCACCGCCGCCGAGAGGATGGTCCACAGGATTACGAGCAACGCCTCGCGAAACAGGACGACGACCCAACCAGCGAGCGCGACCCGCCTTCCCAAGCACAATGTTTTCATGATCAATATTGGAGCATTGCCCGATCGTCGCGTACGACTTTGCCGGAACGAGCCTCACTTCCCCCGAGGGAAGCTTGATATGCGCCATATCATTTTCTTTTGCCAATATTTGCGCCACCACACCCCCGGCACGCGCAAGCTTCCCTCCCAAACCGGGACGAAGCTCGATATTATGAATCATGGAACCTTCCGGGATCTTCTCAAGAGGCAAATGATTTCCGACCCTGACTTCCGCATCCGGGCCGCTCACAACTTTTTCGCCAACCTTGAGGCCGTCCGGACAAAGGATGTAACTCTTAAGTCCGTCGGTGTACTGTACCAGCGCGATGCGTGCGCTACGATTGGGATCATATTCGACAGTCAAAATCGTCGCTTCAATGCCGATACGATTCCTTCTAAAATCGATCAAGCGGATGCGGCGTTTATGCCCGCCTCCGATACGACGCGAAGTGATATGCCCGTGGTTATTGCGCCCCCCCGAACCTTTTTTCATATAAGTCAACGGCTTATAAGGACGATCCGTGGTAATCTCGACAAAATCGGAAACGTTCCCGTATCGCCTCGTCGGTGTTGTTGGTTTAAATTTAATGAGTCCCATAAATCCTTTTCTTCTTTTTTACTTCGTCAGATCGATCTTTTCGCCCTTTTTCAGGGTCACGATGGCCTTTTTCCAGGCCGCCGTCTGTCCGGGTACGTGCCGAACACGGCGCCATTTTCCGGAAACATTCATCGTGTTCACGCTTTCAACATGCACATCAAAAATCTTCTCGACGGCCGCCTTAACCTCTTTTTTATTGGCTTTCGGATGAACCCGAAAACCATACTGGCTCGACGCCTCGGCAGCCTTGGAGAGCTTCTCGGTGATCAACGGCTCAATCACAACATCGTACAGATTAAGCTTCATGGGACTTCTCCTTCGCCGTGACCGCTAAACGCTTTTCAATCAACTCCACCGCCGCCTCATCGATCACAAGTTTGGGACGCTGCATCACATCATAAGCCGTGAATTCCGCAGCCGTCTTTAGCTCGATCTTCTCGCGCATATTGCGACTTGCACGCTTGAGATTCGCCGTCGCTTCTTTCACGACATACAGTGTGCGTTTTTTAAGGCCCGGCAATACTTTCACGATCGCCGCAAATTCCTTCGTCTTCGGCGCCTCAAGCTTAAGCGTCTCAAGAAGAATCAGACTCTTCTCTCCCGCACGCTTGCTGAGCATGACCCTCAAGGCAAGATTACGGATTGTCTTGGACAAATTAACGGTATAGTCCCGCTGATGCGGACCGAATACGGTACCGCCCCCCACCCAGATAGGCGAACGACTCGACCCCGCACGTGCCCGGCCGGTCCCTTTTTGCTTCCAAGGTTTTTTGCCGCCGCCGCGCACTTCACCACGCGTTTTTGTATCGACCGTCCCCTTCCGAAGATTGCCGGAATAGGCGTTCCTTACCAGCTCCAAAAGACGGTCATTCGCCCGAACCCCGTAGATCTCGGGATTCAGAACCACCTCTTGTTTCTTCTTACCCTCTTTCGAGTAAAGAAGCACTTTCATCTGTTATACCTTTCTTTCGATCCGAAGATCGTTCGACTCGAGTCAGACTGCTAGGAACTTGCTTTCGTTCCGTCCTGAGGATGTTCAGCTTTGGAAGTTTCCGAGGAATGGTCCTTCGGGGACTCCTGCTTACTACTTCTCACTTTCCAGGAACTTTTTTTCCCACGCTTAAGCGCGGTACGGATGATCAAATAACCGCCTTCCGCGCCCGGCACGCTGCCGCTCAACGCGAGAAGATTGTTCTCAGCATCCACTTTCATGACTTTAAGATTATGAATACAAATCTGTTCATCGCCCATATGCCCGGGAAGGCCTTTGCCCTTGCGAACTTTTTTCCGGCAACCCACGCCGCCGGCTTTTGATCCGATGGAGCCCGGCACACGACCGAACATCGAACCATGGCTTGAACTCGCGCCTCCCTTATAATTGAGACGTTTCACAACCCCCTGAAAGCCCTTCCCGATTGAGACGCCTTGGATATCCACGTACTCACCCGCCTCAAAGTTCTCGGCACGAAGCTCACTCCCAATGCTTAAATTTGCAATGTCTTCCGTGCGGATCTCGCGGATAAACCTTACCAAGGGAACCTTCGCCTTGCGAAGAACCCCCAATTTTGGTTTGTTCAGGCTGCGCTCCTTCACGATATCGAATCCGAGCTGAACGCCCAGGTACCCATGCTTTTCCTTAGTGCGAAGCGCCGTCACAAAACACGGCCCCACTTCAAGCACTGTCACCGGGATTTGCTGTCCCTCCCCATCGAATATCTGGGACATTCCTACTTTTTTACCTAGAAGACCGATCATAAGATTCTCTTTTAAAGTTTAATTTCAACATCCACGCCTGCCGGGAGGTCGAGTTTCATCAACGCGTCCACGGTGCGGGAAGTGGGTTCTTCAAGTTCAATAAGGCGTTTGTGCGTCCGGATCTCAAACTGATCACGCGCCCTTTTATCGATATGGGGGCCACGAAGTACCGTCGTTTTCCAAATATGCGTCGGAAGCGGGATCGGACCGATCACTTTAGCTCCGGTCTTTTTGGCAGTCCCCACGATCTCCTGGACCGACTGGTCCAGTACGCGGTGGTCATACGCTTTTAATTTGATACGGATCTTTTCTTTTGTTTGTGCCATTTTTTTATCCTGCGATGATCTTTTCTGCGACCATTTTTGGAACTTCTTGATAAGTGTGCGGCTCCATGGTGTAAGTCGCGCGTCCCTGCGACAAGGAACGGACCGAAGTCGCGTAACCAAACATCTCGGACAAGGGAACAAGCCCTTGAATCACCTTGAGATGGCCCCGGTTTGTGAGCTCCTGGATCACGCAACGACGGGAGTTCAAATCACCGATGATATCGCCCATATATTCCTCAGGAACCAAAACCTCAACGAACATGATGGGCTCAAGGAGCACGGGCTTCGCTCTCTTAAAAGCTTCTTTGAAGGCGAAAATGCCGGCCATTTTAAACGCAATTTCCGAAGAGTCAACATCATGGTAGCTACCGTCATAAACAATGGCTCGGACGTCTGTGACCGGATAACCCGCCAAAACGCCGTTCGCACAAGCATCCTCCACCCCGGCCTCCACCGCAGGGATATATTCGCGAGGAATAGAACCGCCCTTGACCTCATCCGCAAACTCATTTCCGGTACCACGAGCGAGAGGTTCAATCTTGATGTAGCAATGTCCGTACTGCCCGCGCCCACCGGTCTGCTTGATAAATTTTCCTTCAGCTTCGGCCGACGCCTGGATCGTCTCTTTGTAAGCAACCTGAGGTTTTCCGACATTCACTTGAACGGCATATTCCCGCTTCATGATGTCGACTTTAATTTCCAAATGAAGTTCGCCCATTCCACCGATCAAGGTTTGAACGGTTTCCTGATCTGTTTTCACGCGGAAAGTAGGATCTTCGTTAACAAGTTTTCCAAGCGCATCTGACATTTTGTCGCGATCCGCTTTTGTCTTAGGCTCAATCGCCATCCAAATCACCGGCTCCGGAACGAACATCGTCTCAAGCAGGATCGGATCGCTTTCAAGGCAAAGAGAATCGCCTGTCTTCACTTCTTTAAGACCCACGGCCGCCACAATATTCCCAGCGCCGGCTTCATCGATCTCTTCACGCTTGTTGGCATGCATAAGAAGAAGACGACCGATACGCTCAGTCTTGCCCGTACGGACATTGTGAATATAAGAACTGGAAGAAAGCGTCCCAGAATAAATACGTATATAGGTCAAAGAACCCACAAACTTATCACTCGCGATCTTAAACGCGTAGCAGGACAGAGAAGCCTTATCGTTCGCTTCACGATGAATCTCGGTTTCCGTCCCAGGCTCGGTCCCTTTCACCGGGGGAATATCCAATGGCGAAGGCAGATAATCCACCACCGCATCCAAAAGCTGCTGAACGCCCTTATTCTTGAGAGCCGAACCAACAATGACGGGCGCCATCTTAAGACTGATCGTTCCCTTACGGATCGCGGCCTTGATCTCAGCAACCGTGGGTTCCTGCGCTTCTAAAAATTTATGCATCAATGTGTCATCATATTCGGAAACCTTCTCGATCATAAAATCACGCGCCTTCTTGGCCTGCTCCGCATATTCAGCAGGAATCTCCTGGACTTCAAATTTCGCACCAAGGCTTTCATCGTTAAAAACATAGGCTTTCATTTCGACCAAATCGATGATCCCGCGATGCTTTTCCTCGAGCCCAAGCGGGATTTGGATCGGAACAGCGTTCGCGCCCAACTGATCGCGCATCTGCTGAACGTTCTTTTCAAATTCGGCGCCGGTGCGGTCCATCTTATTAATAAAGGCAATACGCGGCACGTTGTAACGGTCGGCCTGACGCCATACCGTCTCCGACTGAGGCTCAACGCCTTCCACGGCACCAAAAACCGCGACGCAGCCATCCAAGACGCGCAGGGAACGTTCTACTTCGATCGTAAAGTCCACATGTCCCGGAGTATCAATCAGATTGATGCGGCAGTCTCTCCAGAAACAGGTCGTTGCCGCCGAGGTGATCGTAATGCCACGCTCTTGCTCTTGCTCCATCCAGTCCATGACCGCCGTTCCTTCATGCACTTCTCCAATCTTATAAGTGCGGCCCGTATAATAGAGAATGCGCTCGGAGGTAGTCGTCTTCCCCGCGTCAATATGGGCTGCAATGCCAATATTGCGGATCCTGTCTATCGGAAAATGAATTTTCTTTTCGTCTGCCATTTTAAATTCCGTATTTCGTATGTTGTATGTCGTTAAATCCTGCTAGACCTTTTCACCGTATCTTGATATACAAGATACGACTTACGATCTACCGCTTTTCTACCAACGATAATGCGCGAAAGCCCTGTTCGCCTCCGCCATCTTATGCATATCTTCCCGCTTCTTAATAGAAGGGCCTGTCTTATTAAAACCGTCGATGATCTCCTGCGCCAATTTCTCGTGCATAGGCTTTCCCTTGCGGTCACGGGAATAGCTCCGGATCCAACGAAGGGCTAGGGAGTAACCACGATCTTCGGAAACGCTCACCGGCACCTGATACGTCGCCCCACCTACGCGCCGGGATTTTGTCTCCAGGAGAGGGCGCACATTATCTAACGCCGCGCGGAAAACTTCAAGAGGTTCTTTTGATGTTTTTTCTTTCACGATCTCGAGGGCATCATAGACAATCCGCTCGGCGGTCGACTTCTTGCCGCACTCCATCACGATATTAATGAACTTCGCGACCAACAAATCGTTGTAGCGTGGGTCTGGATCGATCAATCTTTTTTGCGCGCGTCTTCTTCTCATGATTTCTTAGCATCCTTTTTAGGGGTTTTTGCGCCGTATTTCGAACGCGATTTCGTACGATCCGCAACACCGGCGGCATCCAGCTTCCCTCGAACAATATGATAACGAACACCCGGAAGATCCTTGACGCGGCCGCCTCGCACGAGCACGATCGAATGCTCCTGCAGATTATGCCCGACGCCTGGTATGTAAGCCGTCACTTCCTGCCCATTCGTCAGACGCACACGAGCGATCTTTCGAAGAGCGGAGTTCGGTTTTTTGGGCGTCTGAGTCCTGACGATCAAGCACACACCTTTGCGGAACGGAGAATTTTGCAAAGCGGGGGACTTGGATTTCACCTTGAATTTGTTTCTTCCAAAACGGATCAACTGGTTGATGGTCGGCGCCATTATGAATTCTCCTTGGATGCATTGGCCTCTTCGGCAGCTTTTTCCTTCTTCCCGGCCTCAGGATCCGGCAGAACATCGGTCAGGTCTTTTTCGAGCTCAATGTCATGGTGGATCTTGAAGCCCGTTCCTGCGGGAATCAAATGCCCCATGATTACGTTCTCTTTAAGCCCTTGGAGGTAGTCCCGTTTGCCGGCCGAAGCCGCTTCCGTAAGCACGCGGGTCGTCTCCTGAAAACTCGCAGCTGAGATAAAACTGTCCGTAGTCAGCGACGCCTTGGTGATCCCGAGAAGGATTGAGGTTCCCTTGGCGGGCTCCTTACCTTTTTTGATCATCTTGGCATTCTCATCCGCAAACCTGAGCTTCTCCACATGGGAACCCACGAGGAATTCCGTATCTCCTGAATCCTCAATACGGACCTTCCGGAGCATCTGGCGAACGATCGCTTCCACATGCTTATCGTTGAGCCTCACTCCCTGCAGACGATAGACTTCCTGAACTTCATCCACGAGATATTGCTGCAAGCTTCTTTCTCCCGAAACGCGGAGGATGTCCTGCAAGACGACCGGACCGTCCACGAGCTGCTGTCCGGCAAGAACTCTGTCACCCTTGTAAACGTTGAGATGCTTACCGTGAGGAATCAAATATTCCTTGGCCATACCGGTCGAGCTCTTCACGATGATCTGGCGCTGTCCTTTGACGATCGCCCCAATCTCCACGACGCCATCGATCTCTGAAATAATGGCGGGATTTTTCGGCTTGCGAGCTTCGAAAAGCTCGGCAACGCGCGGCAAACCGCCCGTGATATCGCGGGTCTTGGCGACCTTACGCGGCGTCTTGGCGAGAAGCGTTCCGCCCGTGATGGCTTGACCGTCTTTGACCACGATATGGGCGCCGGTCGGAATCGGATAGAAGGCGAGAATCTCATCTTTTTCCCCGACCAAAAGTAACTGCGGGTGCATATCTTCTTTATGTTCGATGATCACACGCTCGGTCATCCCGGTAGTCGCGTCAAGCTCTTCATTCATCGTGACGCCCGCCTTGATATCCTCGAAACGGACTTTTCCGGACACCTCGGTCAAGATCGGAACCGTATAAGGGTCCCACTTCACGAAGATCTCGCCTTTTTTAACCTTTTCGCCATCCTTAAAATGGATGAACGCACCGGTCGGGATCGTGTAACGCTCTAATTCACGACCCGTCGGATCATGGAGCGAGAGCTGACCATTACGATTCAACACCACGGTCTCATTCGTCTTTGTGACGACCGTTTTCAAATTGTGGGACTGGAGCATACCTTCGTTACGAGCACGATAATAGGATTGTTCGACAACGCGGGAAGCTGTTCCTCCGATGTGGAACGTACGCATGGTCAGCTGGGTTCCCGGTTCGCCGATGGACTGCGCAGCGATAATCCCAACGGCAGTTCCCTGCTCCACAAGACGACGCGTCGCAAGATCTCGGCCATAACATTTTGCGCAAATACCTTTTTGAGATTCGCAACAAAGCACGGAACGAACGCGAATCTTCTCGATCCCGGCTTCTTCGATCTTCTTGACGATCGCTTCATCGATGAGATCGCCGGACTTCACGATCACCTGGTCGGTAATGACGTCGACAACGCTGTCCAAGGCCACCCGGCCCAGAATCCTGTCCGAGAGGGAGACGATGACATCTTCACCTTCATAGACCGGCTCCATCACGATCCCGTTCAAAGTCCCGCAGTCGTCGATATTAATGATCACATCCTGCGCCACGTCCACCAAACGACGGGTCAAGTACCCGGAGTCGGCAGTTTTAAGAGCGGTATCCGCTAAACCTTTGCGCGCGCCGTGCGTGGAAATGAAATATTCGAGCACGGTAAGACCCTCGCGGAAATTCGCGGTGATCGGACTTTCAATGATCTCGCCGGAAGGCTTCGCCATCAAACCGCGCATACCCGCCAACTGACGGATCTGCTGCTTGGAACCACGGGCACCGGAATCCGCCATCATGAAAATAGGATTGAACGCATCAAGCGCCTCGAACATCACGTCTGAGACGCGGTCCGTGGTATGGGTCCAGATATCGATAACTTTGTTGTATCGCTCTCCATCGGTAATCAAGCCCTGTTTGTACTGGCTTTCAATCGCCTTCACTTCCTTGCGGGCCTCGTTCAAAATGCCTTCCTTGGCATCCGGAATCTGGATGTCATCGATCCCGATCGAAAGACCGGCCTTGGTCGCCTCAGCAAAACCAAGGGCTTTCAGTCTGTCGAGAAGCTTTACGACCTCTTCATGACCGAACGCGTTGTAACATTCAGCAATGATCTTGGAAAGTTTGCCTTTATTGACGATATCATTGACGTGGCGGAACCCTTTGGGGAGAACATCGTTAAAAAGAATTCGACCCATGGTCGTTTCCACGATCTCACCACTCGCCAAACGAAGTTTGCATTTTGCATGCTTATGGATCTGATTATCCTGATAAGCCAGAATGGCTTCCTGAGCGTCACTGAACGCAAGGCCTTCGCCCAGGACCTTACTACGAACCTTGGTCAAATAATAGATCCCAAGCACAATGTCCTGAGTCGGGGTCATGATCGGTTGCCCGCTCGCAGGCGAGAAAATGTTGTTGGCCGAAAGCATGAGAATTCGGGCTTCCATCACAGCTTCCATGGAAAGCGGTACGTGCACGGCCATTTGGTCACCATCAAAGTCGGCGTTGAAAGCCGTACAAACCAACGGATGGATGCGAATAGCATTCCCCTCGATCAGCATGGGCTCGAAGGCCTGGATACCGAGACGATGGAGCGTCGGCGCTCGGTTCAGCATCACGGGATGCTCCTTGATCACTTCTTCCAAAATATCCCAAACTTCGGGCTTCACGCGCTCAACCATTTTCTTGGCCGACCGGATAGTATGCACATGGCCGCGCTCTTTGAGTTTACGAATGATAAAAGGTTCGAAAAGCTCGAGTGCCATTTTTTTCGGCAAACCGCACTGATGGAGCTTGAGTTCCGGTCCGATCACGATGACAGAACGGCCAGAATAATCGACGCGTTTCCCGAGCAAGTTCTGGCGAAAACGACCCTGCTTCCCCTTCAACATATCGCTTAAAGACTTGAGAGGCCGGTTTCCGGCACCGAGCACCGGGCGACCATGACGGCCATTATCAAAAAGGGCGTCCACCGCTTCCTGGAGCATGCGTTTTTCATTTCGAATAATGACATCCGGCGCTTTGAGCTCGAGAAGTTTACGCAAACGATTGTTACGATTAATGACGCGTCGATAAAGGTCGTTCAGATCGCTTGTCGCGAAACGTCCGCCATCCAAAGCCACAAGCGGGCGAAGATCGGGAGGAATGACGGGAACAACCTTCATGATCATCCATTCCGGATGATTCCCGGATTTATAGAACGCTTCCACAATCTTGAGGATCTTGACGGCACGAGCGCGAGATTGCTTGGACTTGGCAGCCTTGAGCTGGCGGTGATATTTCGCCGTCAGCTTATCAAGCTCCAACTCCGACAGAAGCGTCTGGACAGCTTCGGCACCCATCTGAGCCACAAAGTTCTCGGGGCCGTATTGTTCCTGAGCTTTCAGGTATTCGTCTTCCGTCAAAAGCTGCCGCGGCTTGAGCGGGGTCTGCTTGGGATCTAGGACGATGTATTCTTCATAATAGAGGACCTTTTCCAGAGCGCGAACGCTCAAATCAAGCAAATTTCCGATTCGCGACGGCATGGTCTTGAAAAACCAGATGTGGGAAACCGGCGTCACGAGATCGATATGTCCCATCCGCTCACGACGAACACGCGCCTGGGTCACTTCGACGCCGCAACGGTCGCAAACGATCCCTTTGTGTTTGATACGCTTGTACTTACCGCAAGCGCATTCGTAATCTTTTGTGGGACCAAAAATACGCTCACAAAAAAGCCCGTCTTTTTCCGGCTTCAGCGTTCGGTAGTTGATCGTCTCAGGTTTTTTTACCTCACCCTTCGACCATTTCCGAATAGCTTCGGGGGACGCGATGCGGATCGAAACAGAATCAAAAGTATTCACGCTGTAGTTCATACTTTGAGTTTCTCCCTGGCTTCTTCCTGTTTGTCTTCCGCAGATTTTTCTTTTGCGTCGGAGTGCGGCAATTTACCGCCCGCATTACGTTCGGGATCGATATCGAGCCCAAGCGCCTGAAGCTCCTTAACGAGAACGTTGAAAGATTCCGGCGTGCCGGCGTGAAGCGCAGGCTCGCCCTTAACGATTGCTTCATAGACGCGCGTTCGACCGACCACGTCATCCGATTTCACAGTCAAAAGCTCCTGCAGCGTGAACGCCGCGCCGTAGGCCTCAAGCGCCCACACTTCCATCTCTCCAAAACGCTGACCGCCGAACTGCGCCTTACCACCGAGCGGCTGCTGCGTCACAAGAGAATAAGGACCGATCGACCGCGCATGGATCTTATCATCCGCGAGATGCGCGAGCTTCAGCATATAAATGTAGCCCACCGTAATTTTTTCATCAAACTTATCGCCCGTTCGGCCGTCATGAAGCGAAACCTTGCCATCCCCGGGGACCTTCGCCTCTTTCATGACCTGGCGAATCTCTGCTTCCGTGGCGCCACTGAAAACCGGAGTTTCGACATGAAACCCGAGCGTTTTAGCCGCCCAACCCAAGTGGGTCTCAAGGATCTGCCCGACGTTCATACGTGACGGCACCCCGAGCGGGTTCAGAATGATCTCCACCGGGGTTCCGTCCGCGAGGAACGGCATGTCCTCTTCGGGAAGGACTTTCGCGATCACACCTTTGTTCCCGTGTCGGCCGGCCATTTTGTCACCCACCGAGATCTTGCGTTTCGAGCAAACATACACCACAACTTTTTTGATGACCCCCGGAGGAAGTTCATCGCCTTTTCTCACACGATCGATCTCCCGGGTCCGTTCCGCCACGAGCTCATCGATCTCATCACCCCAAACACGAGCTATCTTTTTGATGTTCTCTTCAAGGTCCGGATCCTCATCAATACGCAACGAATCCCAGTCGCAGCCATCCAACTTCTTGAGATCCCCCTTGGTAAGCACATGCCCGCTCTTCATCAGCACTTCGCCCAGAACGTCATCGAGCAGGTCTTCGGAAAGTTTTCTCCCGATCACCATGTCTGAGACCTTATGCAACCGCTCACGCTTCAGAAGATCGATGCGCTCGTTGTAACGTTCCTTGATCTCATTGATATCCTTGTTTTCCTGACGCTTTTCTTCCTTGGTCTTGGCGGCCGATTCTTTGCGGGCAAACACCTTCACATCCACCACGACACCTTCCACGCCCGGAGGCACGGAAAGGGACGCATCACGCACATCTCCGGCTTTTTCGCCAAAAATCGCGCGGAGGAGTTTTTCTTCGGGTGACAGTTCGATCTCGGATTTCGGGGTGATCTTCCCAACCAGAATATCGCCGGGCTTCACTTCCGCGCCGATACGGATCACGCCTTCTTTGTCGAGATCCTTCAAAGCTTCTTCGCTCACGTTCGGGATATCACAGGTAATCTCTTCGTTGCCAAGCTTCGTATCACGAGCCTCGATGTCGAACTCTTCGATATGCAGCGAGGTATAGACGTCTTCCTTGCAAAATTTTTCACTTACGATGATAGCGTCTTCAAAGTTGTATCCGCGCCATGGCATGAACGCCACAAGCACGTTACGTCCGAGAGCAAGCTCACCGCCTTGCGTGGCCGCGCCATCCGCAATGATATCCCCACGCTTCACTTTATCGCCAATTTCGACAAGCGGGCGCTGGTTGATGCACGTTCCAGCGTTGGACCGCTTAAACTTGCGCAGCTTGTAAACAAAGTCATCAATGACGATCTCATCAGCAGAAACCGCTTTTACGGTCCCGCGGGACTTGGCTTGCAGAACCGCCCCAGAATCCTTCGCCACATGACGCTCCATCCCGGTTCCCACAAAAGGAGCTTCGGGGATAAGAAGAGGAACGGCCTGACGTTGCATGTTCGAACCCATGAGAGCGCGGTTTGCATCGTCATGCTCCAAAAATGGAATCAAAGCGGCCGCGACGCTCACGAGCTGGCGCGGGGACACATCCATGTAATCGATCTCTTCGGGTTTCTTTTTCGGAAAATCCCCTCGGGCACGGCACGAAACCGCATCGGATGTAAAATGGCCGCTTTTATCAAGCGGCGCATTCGCCTGCGCGATCACATATTTATCTTCTTCATCCGCCGTGAGGTAATCGATCTGGTCCGTCACACGGCCCTTCACGACTTTGCGATACGGACTCTCAAGAAACCCGATGTCATTAACACGGGCGAACGTACTGAGCGACGAGATCAAACCGATATTCGGACCTTCCGGTGTTTCGATCGGACAAACACGGCCGTAATGCGAAGGATGAACGTCACGGACTTCAAAACCCGCGCGCTCCCTTGAAAGCCCGCCGGGCCCGAGGGCTGAAAGACGCCTCTTGTGGGTCAACTCCGCTAAAGGATTGGTTTGATCCATGAACTGCGACAACTGGCTGCGACCGAAGAAATCCTTGATGGCTGCGGAAATAAGCTTCGGGTTGATCAGATTGTGAGGCATCGCGGCTTCCAGATCGTAAATGGACATGCGCTCCACGCAGGAACGCTTCATACGGGCAAGACCCACGCGGAATTGGTTCTGCAAAAGCTCGCCCACGGAACGCACGCGACGATTCCCAAGATGGTCGATATCATCAATGCTCACTTCCCCCGAGCGAAGTTTGAGAAGTTTCCCGATCACTTTCATCACATCGTCAGGGCGCAGGGTCGTGTTCTTCGTGTCTGCGGCGCTGGTGCCAAGCCCTAGCTTCTTATTAAGCATGAACCGGCCCACATGACCGAGATCATAACGCTGGGGATCAAAGAAAAGTTTCTGTATAAGATCTTTTGCGCTTGCTTCTGTCGGCGGATCGCCCGGACGAACGCGGCGGTAAATGGCAAGCTGCGCATCCTGCGAATTGCGATAAGGATCCCGCTCGAGCGTATTGACCAGCGAGCGATCTTCCTTAGGAAGTTTCACGATCGAAAAAGAGGTTACATCATTGGAGAGAAAAGTCGCGAGTACTTCTTTGGTAAGTTTGGACGCGGCAGCAGCAATCAGCTCTTTGCTCGCAGGGTGAAAAACATCTTCCGCGAGAATCTCATCTTCGCATTCCTTGGCCTTCGCCTTGTCGAAGGCGCGTATCTTTTCTACGGGATACAGCTCCTTACAAATATCATAGGTCGAGGAATAACCCAACGCTCTCAAAAGCGCTGTGGCAAGGATCTTACGACGGCGATCGATGTAAGCATAGAGCACATCATTGGCATCGGACTCAAACTCAAGCCATGCTCCACGATACGGAATAATGCGAACGCTGTACATTTTTTTGCCGCTCGGATGCAGGCTTTCCTCAAGCGACATGCCCGGAGAACGGTGCAATTGACTCACAATGACGCGCTCGGCCCCATTGATGATAAAGGTGCCGGTCTCCGTCATGAGCGGAAGCTCTCCAATGTAAACTTCCTGCTCTTTGGCGATGCCTTTACGAACAAGCCGGAGCTTCACTTTCAGCGGCGCGGCATAGGTCATGCCCCGCTTCTGACATTCCGGGATGGAATACTTCGGCTTACCAAGAGAATAGCCCTGATATTCAAGCCGGCACGTCCCATCAAAGCTTTCGATGGGAAAGCAATCCGCAAACGCCGCCTCAAGCCCCTGGCTTTTGCGCCGGCGATTGGAACGGCCGCTCTGCAAGAATTCCTCATACGACTTGATCTGGATCTCCACCAAATTCGGCAAATCCATCGTATCTTGGATCTTCGTAAAGCTTCTTCTCTTGATCAAAGGCAACATTATGAATTGTCCTCCTTAAGGACAGCGTTCCTGGTTCGCCTGCTTCTACCGGGACCTTACTTGATCTCGACCTTTGCGCCCTGAGCTTCCAGGACCGTCTTGATCTTTGCAGCTTCTTCTTTATTCACATCTTCTTTGATGGTCTTCGGAGCGCCTTCGACCAGGTCTTTGGCTTCTTTCAGCCCAAGACTCGTGACCGTACGGATCTCCTTGATCACGTTGATCTTCTTGTCGCCCGCGCTCACAAGAACGACCGTAAAACTAGTCTTCTCGTCCGCCGCTGCCGCGCCGCCCGCTGCCGCGCCGCCCGCTGCCGCGATCGCCACCGGAGCTGCTGCCGCCGCACTCACGCCAAACTTCACTTCGAGCGCTTTGACGAGCTCTGCGAGTTCCAGCACCGTCAACGTCTCGATGGATGTGAGAATGTTTTGTAATTTTTCGGAAAGTTTTACTTCGGTTGCTTCTGTCATGGCTAATGCCTCCTTGATTGAATTTCCCTTATCAGGACATTCGTTTTGTTCTGTACTGTTCTCTATTTAATTTAAGGGGTTAACAGTACGGTACCGCATACCCCCTAATTTCAAATGTGATTCGGTACTGGCGTTCTTAAGACGCAGCGCCAGCAGCTGCTTTTTTCTTACGGACCTCTTCCAAAGTGACCACGAGATTGCGCGTGAGCGCCCCGAGGACATTCGCAAAACCCTGGAGCGGAGAGTTCATGCGCAGCACCAACTGCGTCAGAAGCTCTTTACGCGACGGAAGTTTCGCAAGCTGCTTGACGAAATCCTCACCGTAGACCTGCCCTTCGAAGATCACCCCGGCGGGTTTCCACTTTTCATTCGTCTTGGAAAATTCGACAAGCGCTTTCGAGATGACTTGCGGGTCCTTGTCCCCAAACGTAATAACCACGGAACCGCTCAGGTACTTCTCCGCACCTGCCACACTGAACTGCGCAAAGATCTTACGGGCCATCGCGTGCTTGACCATCAGCGAACGCCCGGAAATTTTCTCGAGGCTTCTCCTCGCCGCAGAAATATCAAAAACCGAAATCCCGTTTAAATTGGAGATAAAAGCGTAAGGACTTTTTTCGAATTCCTTTACGATCTCCTGAAACATCAATTTTTTTTCAAAAGAAGGCATGACTTAGAGCGCTCCCGTATTCAGCTTGAGACCAGGCCCATGCGTGGTCGCGATGTGGATCGTCCGGAAATATTCGCCCTTACTCGTCGCGGGCTTGGAATCCTTCACGGCTTTGATCACGGTCCGTGCATTCTCTAAGAGCGCTTCCTCACCGAAGGACAGCTTGCCGCATACGGCGTGGAGTCCTGCCGTCTTATCACTCTTGAATTCAATACGCCCGGCCTTTACTTCTTTAACGGCCCGGCCAACCTGAGGCGTCACCGTGCCTGTCTTAGGCGTCGGCATAAGACCTTTAGGACCCAGAACGCGTCCCAACTTGCTGACTTCACGCATCATATCGGGATGTGCGACAACGACATCAAAATCAAGAAATCCGTTTTTAACTTTTTCCACGAGCTCTTCAGCTCCAACAAAATCCGCCCCGGCCGTTTCAGCATCCCGGGCACTCTCGCCTTTGGCAAAACAAAGAACGCGCAAGGATCTTCCGCTTCCATGGGGCAGACTTACGGTGCCGCGAACATTCTCGTCGCCTTGTTCCGCGCGAACACCGAGCTGAAAACTGAGTGAGATCGTCTCATCGGTTTTGCTTTTTTCGACTTTTTTCAGAATCTTAACGGCCTCGGGCAGGGAATATAATTTCCCCTCTTCCACCAGGACTGCTCTTTTTTGATACCGTTTGCTGCGTTTCATCGTCTATCCTGTTCTTATGTTTATTTTACGACTTCGATACCCATGCTGCGGGCAGCACCTTCGACAATGCGACAAGCGCTTTCAATCTTGGTCGTATTAAGATCTACCATTTTTTTACGCGCTATTTCCAACACCTGTTCACGAGTGATCTTGCCGATGATCACGCGTCCGGGTTCCGAAGAAGCCTTTGCAAGACCGACAGCTTTCTTGATCTCAGCTGCCACCGGGGGTGACTTGAGAATGAAAGAGAAGGACTTGTCTTTAAAAACTGTCAGCACCACCGGCAGGATCGTTCCCGGTCGGTCTTTAGTGCGCTCATTGAACTGCTTACAAAACTCCATAATGTTGACGCCATGCTGACCGAGCGCTGGGCCAATCGGCGGCGCGGGATTTGCTTGGCCGCCCGGGATCTGCAATTTGATTTTTGTTTTGATTTCTTTTGCCATTTTAGATCTTTTCTACTTGCCAGTATTCAAGCTCTACGGGTGTCGACCGGCCGAAGATCGTTACCATCACACGCATTTTGCCGCGATCCGGATTGATCTGCTCGATCGTGCCATTAAAATTCGCGAAGGAGCCCTCTTTAACACGAACGCTTTCGCCTTCTTCAAACTCAACTTTTGGCTTTGGTTTCGTCTGTTTTTCTTCTTGCTCACGGATGATAGCGTTGACCTCTTTTTCCGTAAGCGGGATCGGATTCTTCCCCGACCCAATAAACCCCGAAATCCCGGGCGTATTACGAACCAAATACCAACTCTCGTCGGTCAATTCCATCTTGACCAGAATATAGCCAGGGAAAAACTTCCTCTCGCTGATCCTTTTCTTACCGCCTTTGACTTCGCTGATCTTTTCCAACGGGATCAACACTTCATGGATCAAGTGCGGAAGCCCCGCGGTTTCCGCGTGACTGATCAAGCTGGCGCGAGCTTTAGTCTCCACGCCCGTCTGCGTATGAACCACATACCACTTTGCGTCTGCCATAACTTTAACTGATCAGCATCCGAAGAATATTGGAAATGAAAAAATCCACCGCTGCAATGAACGCCGAGGCAAACAAAGTCACCACAATGACGACCGCAGCCGCCTGCCACAACTCATTCCAAGTCGGCCAAGTGACTTTTTTAAGCTCTTGCCATGTTTCCTGAAAAAAATTCGCTGCTTTTTGCACTAGAACATCCTCGCGTTATTTCGAGTCCTTTACATACCGCCCGTATTTAAAACAGGCCTGGCAGGACTCGAACCTGCAACATGCGGTTTTGGAGACCGCCGCTCTACCAATTGGAGCTACAGGCCTCTGTCCCGTGTGGCTCCGAAAAATCTTACTTCTTCTCCCGAAAAAGGACACGCTTGCGACAACTCGGGCAGTATTTCTTCCGCTCGATCTTGTCGGGATTTTGTTTTTTATTCTTCCGCGTCCAATACGTCGACTTATGATCGCAGGTCGACATGAGGGAAATAATCTCTTGCATTGAAATAAAACCTTTTCCTTTGTCTTAAAAAAACCGCAGAAAAAACGGCGTTAAAATAATGATTTTCGGCTTGTAAGACCTCTTACGGCGAAAATAAACGCCTTACAGCCAGCAGGACTTCGCCAAAAAATGCTAGGATTTGTGGCCGCCTGATTTTCTATTACTTTCTAACCGGAAATCAGTGCTGTCCCAATTTACAATCAAAATTAAAATGAAAATTGGGACGAACGAGATGTTACGCGATGATCTCGCTGACAACGCCGGCACCGACCGTTTTTC
>CAYZYT010000006.1:106525-153134 GCA_964482725.1 uncultured bacterium
CGAACGAGATGTTACGCGATGATCTCGCTGACAACGCCGGCACCGACCGTTTTTCCACCCTCACGGATGGCGAATCGGAGCTCTTTTTCCATTGCAACCGGCATGATCAGTTCCGCTTCGATTGCAACGTTATCCCCCGGCATAACCATCTCAACGCCAGCTGGTAAAGTTACAATCCCCGTAACATCGGTGGTGCGGAAATAAAACTGAGGCCGATACCCTTTGAAGAACGGCGTGTGACGGCCGCCCTCCTCCTTGCTTAAAACATAAATCTGAGCTTTAAACTTTTTGTGAGGGGTCACGGAGCCAGGCTTCGCGATGACCATCCCTCTTTCGATTTGCTCTTTTTCAACGCCTCGCAAAAGCAATCCGACGTTATCACCGGCACGGGCATCATCGAGCAGCTTGCGGAACATTTCAACGCCTGTCACGGTTGTCTTCATCGCGCCTTCACGGAATCCAATGATCTCAGCATCGTCTCCCACCTTGACGAGACCGCGCTCAATACGACCCGTGGCTACCGTCCCACGACCCGAAATAGAAAATACGTCTTCTACGGGCATCAGGAATGGTTTTTCGATATCACGCTTCGGCTCAGGGATGCTTTCATCCAACGCCTTGACGAGATCCATAATGCACTTGATGGATTTCTCATCCGTAGGATTTTGAGCGGCCGGAAGACTTGAACCGCGGATGATGGGAATGGTATCTCCGGGGAAATCATATTTCTTGAGAAGATCTCTAACTTCCATCTCTACGAGATCGAGAAGTTCGGTATCTTCAACAAGATCGCACTTATTAAGGAATACCACAACGGCGGGCACGCCAACCTGACGAGCAAGAAGGATGTGCTCACGGGTCTGGGGCATCGGTCCATCCACAGCAGAAACAACCAGGATTGCGCCGTCCATCTGCGCGGCTCCCGTGATCATGTTTTTGATGTAGTCCGCATGTCCCGGGCAATCGACGTGCGCATAATGGCGTTTTTCAGATTCATATTCCACGTGAGAAACCGCAATCGTCACGATCTTCGAATCGTCACGAACCGTACCGCCCTTGGCGATATCCGCATACTCACGAACTGTCGCCATACCCTTAGCCGACAAAACCTTGGTCATGGCGCAGGTCAATGTTGTTTTGCCATGGTCCACGTGTCCAATCGTTCCAACGTTCACGTGAGGCTTGGTACGTTTAAATTGTTCTTTTGCCATATAAGTTCTCCCTTTGAGGTTTTATTTTTCGCATCCTAAGCTGGAGATGGGAATTGAACCCATGACCTCATCCTTACCAAGGATGTGCTCTACCAACTGAGCTACTCCAGCGCTTGATTTTGCTCAGCGCTTTCGATCGCTCGCTACGACACCTTCCCTAAAACAAAAATAAAAATCCTTTTTTCCGAAGAAACAACCGCGTTTAAAGACAGAAATCACCTTAAGCGGAGACAGCTCTCCCAAGGAAAGAGTGGACATTCTATTGAAAAAGAAAATCGTGTCAAGCTTTTTAAAAAATTTTTTTGCTTATTTTTAAGTTCACCGGGCCTTGAAAAACCTTTCGTAAAATTTACGCATAAGAGACCAGAGCTGAAAAGGATTGTCGCAACTTGTTTTTCCGCAATGGGTTACAGGTTTATTTCTGAGAATTCCCCGTCAAAGCCTCCATGACCTGGTTAAAAAGGCCCGTCTTTGGGCCCCCTGAAGGGATTGCGCGGCCCTGAAATTTTTGAAATTGCGCCTCAAGATACCCGAAGCCCATTTTCTTTAAAACTTCTCCGACGACGATCGCTGTCACATCCTGAGTCCCGCGGATATTGTAATAGGTCGCACCACGGATCCCGGCCCGATAACGAGTTTCCTTTAAGGAGGGGCCGCTCGCATCCAAATAACTAACATCCCCTATGGAAAAAATAAGCTCGTCGATGATCACCTCGGGCATATATTTTTTAACATGAGTTCGAACGGCCTCACCCGAAGATAAGGACCGCTCTTCATTGCTTTTCTGCAAAGGTTTCAGAGCCAGCAGGTTCAAACCCTTTTGCGAAACGTTCATGACCTGAAGTTCCCGGAGATCGATGCCCACGGTCTTGAGCCGAAGAACACCTTCAGAGATCCCCAGAAAATCCACCGAAACGATCACAAGCGGGATATTCGCCAAAATTCCTCTTGGGAAACTGTAGGGATTTCCGATTTCAAGACCCTGGACTTCAAAACCGGTGTTCTTCCAGTCCATTTTCACGGCCTGGATCGAGACATCCGCGCCCAACTGATAGCTTAAAGAAAAGGTCATGGCCTGCTTGATCACCCAAGCATGGAAAATGACCATAAATATAATTAAGAAGAACGCCAGGCGTATCAGACCAAAGACAAGTTTGAAAAGTCCTTTAAACATAACTCACGGTACCTCCATGTGAATTACTGTATCGGCAGGAAACTTGAAAATCCAGAATATTTTTTAATCACGGTCAACGATCAGCGCACCGCGCAACGATATGCCCTTACGTTGTGCGCTGTTTACCTTGCCAAGAAATACGATTTGCCAGATAATGGCGCCTATCAAACTTTATAACTGAAAGCGGTATTGTGAGTAGGGTGTGGACTCACCCCAAATCCCTTGGACACCATCAGGAAAGACCTTCGGAAGCTTTTTGGGATGCTCGGATTGGCACTCACCCTGCCCATGGTTCTTCTGAGCGGCCCTTTCGCGGGTTATCTGATCAGCCAATGGTTGATCGGAAAATGGGGTTGGGCTCCTGGCACCACCCTGGCGCTCGTACTGCTTGGGCTCGTCGGCTCAGCCATCCAGGCTGTGCGGATCTTGCGGCTTCTATATAGAGGGAGCGAGGAAAAGGATTTATGAGCGTGACTGAACAGTCGGTAACAGCCGTTGTGCAAGCCGCAACACAGGTCCAGGAACAGGCCGCGGAAGAACTCCCGAACCTGATCACGCTCCTGGAACACCTTTTCCCAAAATCCCATTTGATTCATTTTTTGTTTTCTTGGGAAAATCTCGTTTTTTCATTTTTGGTCCTTGGCTTTATCTCTTTTCGATCGATCAGTGCCGCACGAAAAAACGACTTTATCCCCCAAGGTCTCCAGAACCGTTGGGAACTTGTCATGGAAGGCCTCGCCGAATTCGTCACCAGTATCCTGGGTCCTCGAGGCCTGGAACATGTCCCCTTCCTTGGAACGATGTTCCTTTATATTCTTCTCCAAAATTGGCTCGGACTGATCCCCTTGATGAAATCACCCACCGGCACGTGGAGCACCACGATCGCTATGGCACTCATCACCACGGTCTACATTCAATGGGTAGGCATCAAAGAACATGGCTTCTTCAATTACTTAAAACATCTTGCCGGGAACCCTGTCGGGATCCTGGGGCTTGCGCTCGTTCCTCTCATGTTTATTATCAATCTAAGCATCGAGTTCTTCGCGGTCCCTCTCAGCCTTTCGCTTCGTCTTTTTGCCAATGTTTCAAGCGAGGATAAGCTGCTTTACAAATTCGCGGAGCTGAACGTAATGGCCTATAAAGCCAATTTCCTTTTCGTCTTTGCTTCGTTCTTTTTCCAGCTCTTCGCCAATATCCTCGTCATTCTCTTCAGCTTCATTCAAGCTTTTGTTTTCCTTTTGCTCTCGACCGTGTATATTTCACTGATCCTGCCGCATGATCATGAGGAGGAATCTCAAAATAACGCTGCTATTCATTAACGGACCCTGTCATCCCCGAATGTTTTAGCCTGCCGGCGGGCAGGTCGAGTCCTGGATTCCCGCTTTCGCGGGAATGACAAAACTAAAAAGGAGAATTACTATGGAATCAAATGTTGCTTTAGGCTTCGCACTTCCGATCGGACTGGCCATCACGGCGTTTGGTTCCGCGCTCGGTCTCGGTAAAGCCGTCGCGGCCGCCATGGACGCCACCGGCCGCCAACCTGAAGCTTCTCAGAAGATCCTGGTCAACATGATGGCCGGATGCGCGCTGATTGAAGCCTTGACGCTTTATGTTCTGATCTTCGGATTTGTGCTAATGGGAAAGATCTAGCCTTGTCTTACATTCTGTTCTTAAAGGGCGACAAGGCTTGCCCCAATTTCAACTTCGTTGAAATTGATAAGAATTGGGACTAACGCAGAAACGTCTATGGAATTCTTTCGAGAAAATATCCATCTTTCAGAGGTCCTGGTCCAGCTCGTCGCCTTTTTAATCGTATTCTTCACGCTCAAGAAATTCGCGTGGAGACCGCTTTTGGCGATCATCAAGGCGCGGCGCGAACGCTTCGAAGACGAGTGGACCGGAATCGAAAAAACCAAGCAAAGCGTCGCCGCGCTCGAAAAAGACTACCTCGTGCACCTTCAGAAGATCGAAGAGGAGGCCCGCGCCAAAATGCAGGAGGCCATCCAGGAAGGGCGTCGCCTCGCGCGAGAGATCCAAGAAAAGGCGCGTCTAGAATCTCAGACCACGTTTGAAAAAGCAAAAACAAACATCGAGCTCGAAATCCAGAAAGCACGACTCACGCTCCGCAAAGAGATCGCGGATCTGTCGATCCTCGTCGCGGAAAAGATTCTGGCGGAAAAGATGGATGGCTCCCAACAAGAGAAAAAAGCCCTGGAGATCCTTGGGGAACTTGAGAGAAAATCATGAGTGACGTGATCGCCGCAGGCCGCTATACACGCGCGCTCTTTGAGCTCGCGGAAAAAGAAGGCCGCCTCGCGGAAATAGACGCCGCGCTCCACGCCCTCGCCAGGAGCCTCGAAGGACAACCTAAGATCCTGCTCCTTATGGCAAATCCCACGCTCGCGAACCCGGAAAAATACACTTTAGCACTAAGCGCCCTCGCGGATAAAAAAGCTTTTCTTTTGGAAAGATTTCTCCGCGTCCTGATCGACAAAAAGCGTTTCGCGCTTGTCCCGGAGATCCAAAAGATCTTTCATGCGCGTTTCGAAAAAAAGCAGGGCATTCAGGAAGTAGAGATGCTCTCCGCCGTCCCCTTTTCTTCCACCGTCCTGGAAAAATTCAAGACAGCGCTCACAAAAAAGCTCCGCTCCGAGGTCCGTTTGATCCCCCGAACCGACCGCGGGATCCTGGGCGGATTCATTCTGCGTTTTGATGGTAAAGAGATCGATTGTAGTTTCAAAAATCGTCTTCATGAGATCCAACAAAAACTGACGGCCGATACCGGCCCGTCATTCTGAGGCGAAGCCAAAGAATCCCGAGCGGGATCCTTCGCTCCGCTCTGGATGACAGAAATAATTTAAGGAGTACCTGATGCTCAAACCCGAAGAAGTTACGCAAGCCATTCAAAAAGAGATCCAGAAATACGAAACGAAGCTTGAAATGCAGTCGGTGGGTTACGTGCTCCAGGTGGGAGACGGTATCGCCCGCGTCTATGGCCTCGACGAGGTCATGGCCGGAGAACTCGTCACATTCCATGACGGAACAACGGGCCTGGTACTCAACCTTGAGCCGCATCATGTCGGCGTTGTCATTCTCGGCGAAGACCGTAACATCAAGGAAGGCGACCAGGTCAAACGCACGGGCAAGATCGCGCAGGTCCCAGTCGGCGAAGCGCTTAAGGGCCGCGTCATCAACCCTCTCGGAGAGCCGCTCGACGGCAAAGGTCCCATCGTTTCGCAAAGGACGCGCCCGATTGAATCCCTGCCGCCCTCCGTAGTCCAACGCCAACCTGTCAAAGAACCTCTTCAGACCGGGATCAAGGCCATCGATGCCATGATCCCGATCGGCCGCGGCCAGCGCGAGCTCATCATCGGCGATCGCCAGACCGGAAAAACCGCCATCCTGATCGACACGATCCTTAATCAGAAAACCACGGGCGTTCATTGCATTTATGTCGCAATCGGCCAGAAATTGTCCAGCGTTGTGGCGCTTACGGAAACCCTTGAAAAACATGGCGCCATGGAATACACCACGATCGTCTCCGCGTCTTCCGACGATCCGGCGCCCCTTCAGTTTCTGGCGCCATATGCCGGTGCAGCGATCGGAGAGGAATCCCTTTTTACAGGAAAACACGCCCTTGTAGTCTATGATGATCTCTCGAAGCACGCCGTTGCCTACCGCCAACTCTCGCTTCTGCTGCAGCGGCCTCCGGGGCGCGAGGCGTATCCGGGCGATGTTTTTTATCTCCATTCCCGGCTTCTCGAACGCGCCGCAAAATTGCGCGAAGATCTCGGCGGCGGATCGCTCACCGCGCTTCCCGTGATCGAGACGCAGCTCGGGGATATCTCGGCTTACATTCCGACAAACGTCATCTCCATCACGGACGGGCAGATCTATCTGGAAAGCGACCTTTTCTATGCGGGCGTACGCCCAGCCATCAATGTGGGTCTTTCGGTCTCTCGCGTCGGCGGAAACGCCCAGACCAAGGCCATGAAACAGGTTGCCGGCACCCTGCGCCTCGCGCTTGCTCAATACCGCGAGCTCCAGGCTTTCGCCCAGCTCGCGACCGACCTCGATAAAACCACCAAGGACCAGCTCACGCGCGGCGAACGCATGGTCGAGATCCTCAAGCAAACCGACCTTCACCCGCTTTCCCTGGAGCGTCAGGTCGTAAGCATTTTCGCAGGCAATGAGGGCTTCCTGGATGAGATCCCCGCCGCGAAGGTGCGGGATTTTGAAAAAAATCTTCTCGAATATATCGATAAGCATTATCACGAGATCTTTATCGAGATCTCGGAAAAGAAAGTTCTTTCAGATGCGCTGAAAGAAAATCTGAAGCAAGCCATCGTGAAATATAAACAGACCAGAGACCAGAGACCGGAGACTAAAGCTTAAAGCTTTGGCTCCAGTCTGTGGTCTGTAGTCTCCAGTCTTGGATTAAAAATGAGCGGACAATTACGGGCATTAAAAAATCGAATCCGCGGTGTTGAAAACACCAAAAAGATCACCAAAGCCATGGAGATGGTGGCCGCGGCGAAGCTCAAACGTTTCCAGAAACTTCGCGAGCAAACGACCCCTTATGTCGAGGCGCTGGAAGGGGTCCTGGACCGATTGCTCGGCACGGGGATTCCTCTGGAGCATCCTTTGCTCGAGACGCGCGATGAAAAAGAAGTCGCGCTTCTGGTGATCACCTCCGATACGGGGCTTTGCGGCTCGTACAATCAATCACTTACTGAAGAAGCAAAAAAATTCCTGAGCAGCAGGCCCAAAAAGCCTCTTCTCATCGGGGTCGGGAAAAACGGCGTGAATGCCCTGTCGCGCGCAGGCCACGTCTGGCACCAAGCTTTTCTGGACACCAAAACCTCGGAGCTCGAATCCATCATCACGCAAACAAGTTCTCTTATCGAAAATCTTTTCACGGAAAGAAAAGTGGACGCCGTCTACGCGATTTACACGCACTTCACAGGTAAATCCGTCTATCGTGCCACCACCGAACGGATCCTTCCGTTCACCCTCGCCTCTTCCTCTCTTCTTCAGAGAGACAGCACAAGTGAGGGGATCCAGTACATCATGGAACCCAGCCGCGAGGCCTTGTTCACACGGCTTGTGCCGCTCGTTTTCGCGGCCAAGACACGGATGATCTTCATGGAGGCTTTGATCTCTGAACAAATGGCGCGCATGAATGCCATGTACCAGGCCACCGAGAACGCAACAGAATTGATCGACACGCTTGTTCTTTTAAGGAACAAGGTCCGTCAGGCAGCGATTACCAACGAACTTATTGAGATCGTTTCGGGCTCGAAAGCCCTAAAAACCGGGTAACGTGGAACGGGAAACGTTGAACGAATCGTTCGGCGTTCCCCGGGGATCGTTCCCCGCGAACAGAGGAGTCATTTATGTCATCCGGTAAAATCATTCAAGTGATGGGCCCCAGCGTCGACGTCGAATTTGACACCGACCATCTTCCGAAAATGCTAAACGCGCTCGAAGTCAAGATGCCGAACCGGACCCTGGTCTTGGAAGTCGCGCAGCACATCGGGGACAATGTCGTTCGCACGGTCGCCATGGCTTCAACGGACGGCCTTGTGCGCGGCATGGCGGTGGAAGACACCGGCGCTCCGATCTCCGTTCCCGTGGGCGATCAAACCCTCGGGCGCATCTTTAATCTTCTCGGGCAACCGATCGACGAGCAAGGGGCTGTCAAAGACCCGGCGAAGAAGCACAGCATTCACCACCCGCCTCCCTCTTTTGAAGAGCTGCTCCCCGTTTCCGCAACCCTCGAGACCGGCATCAAGGTGATCGATCTTCTGGCGCCGTATCCGAAGGGCGGCAAGGTCGGACTTTTCGGTGGCGCAGGCGTCGGGAAGACCGTGATCGTCATGGAACTGATCCACTCGATCGCCAACGAACACGGCGGCGTATCGGTTTTCTGCGGCGTCGGGGAGCGTACGCGCGAAGGAAACGACCTCTGGCTGGAGCTCAAGGAATCCGGCGTCATTAAAAAAACGGCGATGGTGTTCGGTCAGATGAATGAGCCGCCCGGCGCGCGTCTTCGCGTGGCCTTGTCGGGCCTTACGATGGCAGAGCATTTCCGCGATGAAGAGCATCAGGACGTCCTGCTTTTCATCGATAACATTTTCCGTTTCACGCAGGCGGGTTCCGAAGTCTCCGCGCTTTTAGGCCGCATGCCTTCGGCGGTCGGTTATCAGCCGAACCTTGCCACCGAAATGGCGGCCCTGCAGGAGCGCATCGCGTCCACAAAATCCGGCTCGATCACGTCCGTCCAGGCCATCTACGTGCCGGCCGACGACCTCACCGATCCTGCGCCGGCCACCGCGTTCTCGCATTTGGACGGCGTTACGGTGCTCTCGCGCTCGATCGTGGAGCAAGGCATTTTCCCGGCCGTGGATCCTTTGGCCTCCACTTCGCGCATGCTGGACCCGCGCATCGTCGGGCAGGAGCACTACGACATCACCCGCGAAGTCCAGCGCATCCTTCAGCGTTATAAGGACCTGAAGGACATCATCGCGATCCTGGGAATCAACGAACTCTCGCAGGAAGACAGAGAGCTTGTGATGCGCGCCCGGAAAATCGAGCGCTTCTTCTCACAGCCCTTCTTCGTCGCGGAAGCGTTCACGGGACGCAAAGGCCGCTACGTCCGCTTGAAAGATACGATCGCCAGCTTTAAAAAGATCCTGGCCGGCGAGCTCGATCACATCCCGGAACAGTGCTTTTACATGGCAGGCGGGATTGAAGACGTCTTAGAAGCTTACGAGAAGGTGAAAGTGAACGTATGATGGATCAATGGATGGCGGATGGCGATAAAAACAGGATGACGGATATCGGAAGGCGGATGGTGCAAAATAAAACACCCTCCTCCATCCTGGGATAATTTATGGCTGCCCCTTACTCGCTGAAGATCATCACGCCGCAAGGAACCGCCTATGAAGGAACGGTCTTTCATACGTTCCTTCCCACGGAAAACGGCTTTGTCGGCGTACTGGCTCACCATGCGCCGTATCTGGTCTCTTCCAAAGGCGGGAAAATGGTGGTCAAGGAAAGCATCGGTCTCGAAAAGAATTTCTTCGTCGGCCCGGGATTCTTCGAAGTCAATCACGACCAGGCTGTGTTTTTAACGCAGACCTGCAGCGCCGGGAATTAAAAGTTCAAAGCAGGCTTTGTCATCCCCGAATGTTTTTGTCGGGGATCCATTTTATTCCTGGATTCCCGCCTCCGCGGGAATGACATAAAAAACGGACTTGGGTTAAAAGAACAATCCCATCATCAGAAGCGCGAACCCTATGGCGGCGGAACTCAAGACCACCACTCGGAACGCAAGCGGCTCCGCCACAAGCGCCAGCAGGAACTCCCGGGACTTCTTATAATAGAAGACAAGCGGCGCGACCTTGGCAAGACCGAGACTCATCACAAGGGTCACTACAAAATTCTCCATGCTCACGGCCTTCACGAATTCCACCCAGGTCCATAGCACGAGCGCCAGCACCAGCACTCCGACCGGCTTCATCCAACCAGGCCGAGCTTCCGGGTAAACTTTCACGACGAGCCGACGCAGGGTTTCCATAGAAAAAACCGCCCATATCCCGCCAAGGACCATCGAGGAACCTAACACCACACTGAGCACTTTGAAATAATTCATCCGCGCCACCCTTGGGGGTTCATCGATACATTACCATTTGGACTAAAGACTACAGACCAGAGACTGGAGTCTTTAAAAACGCTCGCCCGTTCAGTCTTTGGTCTCTGGTCTCCTGTCCGTGGTCTGTCTTTTCCTTCCTTCAACGATCAGCGCCACACCTGCCAGGAAAAAGGATAGGAACCCCGCGAACGCAAAGATCATGCTGGGCAGCGTTCCGACCCAGAACGCACATCCGATAAGCGCGAGTCCGGGAAGGAGATATTTCCAAAGATAATCTTTCATAGTCCCAATACCTTTCAATTTTTACGAAGTAGAAAAAGAAAATAAAAATCAGGACTGTCCCAACTACCCTTTATGTAAAAAAATTTAAAGTTAGGATAACCCGGTCATTCTCGCAGAACCCTCGAAAGACCGCAAGGGGGACTAAAAAACGGGAGACGGATGGTGGATGACGGGCAACGTCAAACCCAAACACCATCCTCCCTCCGCCCTCCTCCATCCAGTCAAACAATTCTGGATTGTTGATTTTGCTAATATTCCAAAGTACTATCCTCG
Organism: uncultured bacterium; assembly: GCA_964482725.1. Classification (GTDB taxonomy): domain Bacteria; phylum Omnitrophota; class Omnitrophia; order Omnitrophales; family Aquincolibacteriaceae; genus Aquincolibacterium. The sequence continues at coordinate 117,123 of CAYZYT010000006.1, forward strand.
TTCATGAACCTAATCTTTCTGGACGCCCTGAAAGACACGCTTGCGATGTTGCCTTGGCTTTTGGGGATCTATATCGCACTCGAGATCCTTGAGAATAAATCCGAATCCTTCATCGGTGAGAAGATCAGTCACCGGGTGGGCGCCGCGCCCTTTTTAGGCGCTCTCTTGGGGTGCATGCCCCAATGCGGCTTCTCGGTCATCGCCGCCACCCTTTATGCCCGCAAATGCATCTCGATGGGAACGCTTCTCGCCGTTTTTATTTCAACCTCGGATGAAGCGATCCCGGTCATCCTTGCTCAGCACGACAAAGCCCCCTTGGTCCTTTGGCTCTTGCTCGTGAAAGTGGTTCTCGCGACCGTAGCGGGATACACGGTCGATCTTGTTTTTAAAAATGCCGCTCCCAAAGAACCGCATATTCCACACGCTCCCGTGATCCCCGAGGGAGGGCACCGTCATTGTGATTGCCACGCTCACGGACGGGATATCCCGAGATGGAAAACATTTTTCCTTTTTCCGCTCAAACACACACTGAAAGTCCTTTTCTTTATTTTCGCCGTTTCGCTTGCGATCGGCTTCGTGGTCGCAAAGACTGGAGACGCGGGCCTGAACCGCTTCTTTTTCGCGGGAACTTTTTTTCAGCCCTTGATCACAGTCCTGATCGGCCTGATCCCGAATTGCGCAGCTTCAGTCGCGATCACTGAGGTTTATCTTAAAGGGGGCATTACCTTCGGTTCGGCTATCGCGGGGCTATCGACAAGCGGCGGCCTGGGGCTGTTGGTCCTTCTGAAAGAGAACAAAGATCTTAAAGAAAACACCCTCATCATCGGTCTCCTCATTCTCATAAGCCTCACTGCGGGAATCCTTCTGAATTTATTTTCGTAAGGCGGAAAACGTACGGCATACTCCTTATACTGATAACCCCAATATATTTTTTGCTTAAATACGTAATTGCTCTTAGAATGCGTCATGTTTTTATAGCCATTTTGCTCTCGCAGGAAACCCATTGATAAAGAGACTGCAAATCCCGTGAATTTCTGGGCCAATCTATTCTATAAATACCGCCGGTGGTGGAAAGCCTTCAAGATGTACCTCATTCTTGCCGGTCCTGGGGTTATTGTCATGATCGCGGATAATGACGCCGGCGGAATCACAACTTACGCCGCCACAGGCGCCAAATACGGCTATCATCTACTCTGGTTCCTTGTCCTTCTTGGCCCGATCGCTTATTACATTCAGGAAATGACCGTAAGACTCGGAGCCGTCACAAAACGCGGGCATGCAGAGTCGATCTTCTACGCCTTTGGTTCGTTCTGGGGCTGGTTTGCGTTGCTTGACCTGATTCTCATCAATTGGCTTACTCTCGTTACAGAATTTATCGGCATGACCGCAGCCATGAGCATTTTCCATATCCCTCCCTGGGTCACGGTCTCGGGGGTTTCCATTGTCATGGGGCTCATGGTCCTTCAGGGACGCTATTGGACTTGGGAGAAGATCGCCATGCTCTTTTGCGCCGTGAATCTTATCTATATCCCCGCCGCATTCATGGTCCACCCCTCCGTGGGAGATGTCCTCAAAAATTCCATCATCCCGCACCTTCCTCCGGGAGGCTTCACAAACGATCTCTTCTTCTTGCTCATGGCAAATATCGGGACCACCATCGCGCCCTGGATGATATTTTTCCAGCAAAGTGCCGTGGTCGACAAAGGCATGCAGGAAAAGGATATCGGCATGGGAAGACTGGACACGGCCGTCGGTTCCTTCTTCACGATCCTTATCGCTGTTTTTGTCATCATCGTCACCGGCACCGTGCTTAGAGGCATTAATATTGAAAGCGCGGCCCAGGCGGCCATTGAGCTCATGAAGACCAACCAATATCTCGGGACGTTCCTGGCGATCGGCCTTTTTGACGCCGGCTTCCTTGGCGCGATCTGCATCTCGCTGGCGACTTCCTGGGCTTTCGGCGAGGTGTTCGGCTGGGCGCATTCCCTGAACAAGAATGTCAAGGAGGCGCCCTGGTTCTACGCCTTTTATTTCTTCGCCATCCTGACCGCCGGAATCGTGGTGCTCATCCCTAAGGCCCCGCTCGTTTTGATAACTCTTTTTGTCCAGGTCGTTGCCGTCACCCTACTTTCGGCCTCGCTGGTATTCCTGCTCATTCTTCTTAACGATAAAGAATCGATGGGGAAATACAAGAACACCTTGTGGCAGAATATCGTTAATATTACGATCGTAGCGGGGATCATCGTTCTGTCGACCGCTTACGGCGTCAGCACGCTGTTCCCGAACCTTTTCAGGGGCTCTTAACCCGGAGGATTATCGTGGGATCGTTCCTTTATGAAGTTTTTGTCAAGGGGATCAAAAAATTCTTTGCGGACACATTCGACCAAATCCGGGAGATCAACAAAAAATACGCCGTCCCCCAGATCAAGACCAGCGCATGGACCCACTTTGCTCTTATAACATTGGGGATTTACCTTGCGGTGCTGCTCCTCCTTTTAGTTTATAAATTCATCACGCTCCTAAAGTAATCGGGTGAGAAAATGAACGGTGCCATTACGAAGACAAACGATCTTGAGCAGGTCTATTTCTTAAGCGAGATCGTCGGCGTCAAGGTCTTCTGGGGCGACCGCAAGATCGGCAAACTTGCGGACTTTGTCATTGTGGATAAGGACAAGGTCGCGGAGGTCACGCATTTTTACATCTCCCGCCCTTTCGGAGACCCCTCACTGCTGATCCCTTGGGAAAAAGTCCAGTCCATCACTTTCAAAGGGATCATGGTCGACATTGAAGATCTGAAAAATTATGAAACTCCGCCGCCTGAAAATGCGATTCTCCTCAAAGATTACATCCTGGATAAGAAGGTGCTGGATATCGAGGACCGCGAGGTGGAAGTGGTCTATGACGTCCGGATGGTGATCCGGAACAAAAAGTTCTACATCAGCGGCGTGGACCTCAGCCGTTATGGTTTTCTCCGGAGGATTGGGCTAAAAGGATTTGCCAATTTTATCCACAGCCTCGCTTTCAGTATCGGCGCACGAAGCCTCTACTCCGAAAGAATGAAAGGTTTCGCCAATTTCCTCTACGGCCTCGCCAACAAGGTCAAGGACCGGACGCTCCCCTGGACCTACATCCAACCGCTCGAGCAAATCAGCAGTTTCAAGGGAGACGTGAAGCTGAAAGTCCTCAAAGAGAAACTTGCCGATATGCCTCCGGTGGACCTTGCAGATATTCTTGAGGAGCTCGATCATGACCAGCGTGTCGCGCTTTTCGATGAATTGGACACGGAACACGCCTCCGACACGCTGGAGGAAATTGACCCGAGCGTCCAGAGGGCGCTGGTCTCTTCTTTGAAAAAGGAAAAGGTCGCCAAACTGATCAACGAGATGACTCCCGGCCAGGCCGCCGACGTCCTGTCCGTTCTTTCCTTTGCGGAGGTCAAGGCGATCTTAAAACTCATGGACCCCAAGCGTGCCGGCAAGGTAAAGGCCATCCTCGAACGGCAGGATGAGAAAGCCACGAACTACGCCACCATGGATATTCTGAAATTTCCTCCAGAAAAAACGGCCGCGCAGACGCGAAAAGACTTCCAGACATTAGCACGGGGGAAAAATGCGGTCCTGTATCTCTACGTTGTCAATGAACAGGAGCAATTGCTCGGCGTGATCCAGCTCCAGGAACTGTTAATGGCCGAGGACAACACGCCCTTAAAAGACATCATGAATGACCAGATTATTTCTCTGAGCCCGGAAAGCACGCTCAAGGAAGCCTCGGCCATATTCTCCCGCTACCACTTCCTGGCGCTCCCGATCCTCGATGATCAGAAAAAGATCTTCGGGGCCGTCCTGTACCGCGACGTCATGAATCTGAAGCATCGCTTCGTAGAATAGTCTTTTGGATTTTCTCTTTTTTTGTCGCGAACACTTTAATCCCTTCCCCGTTCATTCCATTTACGCTACAATCTCCCCCAGCGATCACTTTTCAGAGGAGATTTGCCCCGTTAGAGATTAAATGAAAGCATTCTTCATTTTGAAAAATCATCTTAACGGGAAGAAATCGCACTAAGTTTTAAACAAATTGACGAAAGCGCCTCTAAAAGGCGCTTTCTATCTCTAACGGGGTAAATATGGATTGGAAAATATTTTTAGCGACCTTGAGCGCCATCTTCTTCGCAGAACTTGCGGACAAAACCCAACTCGTGGGGATCACCATGGCCTCCAAGACCGGGAAACCGCTTTCCGTATTCCTGGGTTCGATCGCAGGCTATGCGCTTGTGACGCTGATCTCGGTCATTCTTGGGACTCTCTTGGCAAAATACGTGAAGCCTGAGTTTATACGTTATGGTGGCGCGACAGCGTTCGTGGTCATTGGAACGTTGATGTTCTTTAATAAGTTGTAATGTCCGAAAGGACGTCATCCTCGAATAGCTTGATCGAGGGTCCATAAAATAAAGCTAGATTCCCGCTTTGGCGGGAACGACAAAACAAAAAGGAGTATTCCATGGCCAAGAAAGCGAAAAAAGCAGCAAAGAAGAAGACCAAAAAAGCCGCAAAGAAATCCTGCTGCTGCCGTTAACCGTTGTTCTCAATCCCTGAGGTTGGGCGGGCCCAACCTCGGGGATTGGAATGGCCACACGCCAAGCCTAATGTCACACTCCCCTTTTACGCAGTGCCCGATCCTCTTTGAGGATGCCGATCTGATCGTCATCAACAAACCCGAAGGGGTCCTCTCACATCCAAATCCGGGAACCAAAAGTCCCGCCTCCGCATTTGAAGGCCCTTATGATCTTGGGGATCGAAAGTTCCAAACATCTCAGGGTCCGGTATGGCTCATCCATCGCCTCGATCAAGACACCTCCGGGGTACTTCTCGCCGCGAAGAACAAGAAAAGCGTCGCGGCCTGCCGGAACGCTTTTGAGGAACGGGCGATCAAGAAAAGTTATGTGGCCCTCGTTTCAAGGCGGCCGATGCCTTCTCATGGGATATGGCGCGACACGCTGATGGAGCAGCGCTCTGCGAGCGGTATCCGCTCGGCCATCAACTATGCGGGACGGCCCAATGCTTTTTTGAATTACAAAATGAAAGAAAACTTCCCAAAATTCAATCTATCTCTTTTGGAGATCGAGCTTTTGACCGGAAAAACTCACCAGATCCGCGTGCAATCGGCCTATCGCGGGCACCCCGTAGCCGGTGATCGCCTCTACGGAAATTTTACTCTCAATAAAGAGTTAAAAGCGGCGCTTGGTCTCGACAGGATGTTCCTTCACGCGTGGAGACTCGCCTTTCCGCATCCCACGCTTGGAAAGAATCTCACTATCGAAGCCCCGCTGCCGGAAGATTTGGAACAATGTCTCGCCCGAGCCGGCAACGCACAACGCACAACACGCAACGAAAAGCACAAACGTTGAACGTAGAACGTTGCGCCTTGCGCGCTTTTTTATGAAGGTCCTGCTTTTACAGCCGCCGGTAGAGGATTTCTATAATACGGATATCCGCCTTCAACCGATCGGCCTGGCGTATCTCAAAGCCGCCGCTCAAAAACATGTCCCCGAGGTCCGGGTCACGATCAAGGACTACCACCACGGCTGGGGCCGGAAAACGATCCCTCTCCCGCGAGAGCTCGCTTATTTAAAAGATTATTATTCCAAGGACGACAAAAGTCCCTTCTCGACTTTCCATCATTATTATCACTTTGGCGCGGACTTTGACGCGATCGCTAAAGACATCGCCAAAGAGAAACCGGATCTTGTCGGCATCGCCACTCTCTTTGCGCCTTATCACCGGGAAGTTCTACGATGCGCGGACGCGATCAAAAAGCTCTCCCCAGTCCCCATGCTCCTCGGGGGCGCTCAAGTATCCGCCATGCCAGAAACCATGCTTACACATCCGTCTATTGATTTTGTGATCCAGGGAGAAGGTGAGAGGCCGTTCGTAGAACTTTTGAAAACCTTGAAGAGTGGAAAGAATCTCAAGAAGGTCCCGAATCTCGGGTATAAAAAAAACGGCCAAATGTTTTTTAATCCGCGAGAAGAGAACTTTTCTATCGAAGCGCTTCCCTTCCCGGATCTTTCCGACCTTCCTCAAGATCATTATCTTTTCGAGAAAAGGCCCCTCTGCTTCATCATCACTTCCCGCGGTTGTCCTTACCGCTGCGCCTTCTGTTCGGTCCATAAGACTTTCGGCCATCAATGCCGGCGACGTTCTTCGGAAAACATCCTCTCCGAGATCAAACAGCGCTACGACGAGGGCTATCGCGTCTTTGACTTTGAAGACGACAATCTCACTTTCGACCGGAAGGAGATGACAGAGTTATGCAAAAAGCTCATCCAGACCTTCCCGGAAAAAGATATCCAATTGCTCGCCATGAACGGAGTCTGCTATTGGACCCTGGACCCCAACATCCTCAAACTCATGCGGCAGGCGGGGTTCACACATTTAAACCTTTCCCTCGTAAGCACGAACACAACCTTGCTCAAGACGGTCCAAAGACCCAACCCTCTTAAGAAATACCGGCAGATTGTAAAGAAAGCAGCAGCGCTCGGCTTTAAGGTCGTCGCCTATCAGATCCTCGGTCTTCCGGGGGATACCCTTTCCTCCATGATCAAAACGCTTCTCTTTAACGCCAGGCTCCCGGTGCTCTTGGGGGCTTCACCTTTTTATCTTATCCCGCATTCCCCCATCGCGAGGCATTTCAGCACCCCCTCAGAAGCGGATGTCTTCAAAGCGCGCCTCACCGCCATGGCGATCGAAACCGGAGATTTTAAGCGTGAGGACCTTTACACGCTTCTTATCACGACTCGCATCCTGAACTTCCTGAAGGGAATCCCCGTGAACACCGGAGAGATCACGCTCTCCAAAGCGCTCGCGACCGCCGGAAGGATGGACCCACGGTCTGCCGCAGGCGTGAAGATCTTACAAAAACTTCTAAAAGAAAAGACCCTTTACGCCTCCACCTCGAAAGGCCTTGAACCGCTTCCCCGCTTCAAGGCAGAACTATTCTTCCAATTATGGAGGAAACTTGATAACATCAAAACTCAAGGGCAGAAAATCATCCGCATCTAAGGAGGTCCGACATGCTGATCAAAGCAATTCTTTGTATTCTGTTGTGTCTCTCAGCCGGCGGGATCGGGTCGGCCTTCACGGCCTCCGCCATCCCCACATGGTACGCGTCGCTCGTCAAACCTTCTTTCTCGCCGCCGAACTGGATCTTTGCGCCCGCGTGGACGCTTCTTTATATTCTGATGGGCCTGGCGGCCGCGAGCGTCTGGCAAAAGGGACTTCACCATCCCCAGGTCCGAAGCGCGCTTGTCGTTTTTCTGATCCAACTCATTTTGAACATGCTCTGGTCGGTCCTTTTTTTCGGGCTCCGCGCTCCCTTCTACGGGCTCGTGGATATTCTGTTCCTGTGGGCCATGATCTTAGTTACAATAGCGCAGTTTTCAAAGGTCTCGACCACGGCGGCGGCGCTGCTCATCCCCTATATTCTGTGGGTAACATTTGCGTGCGGCCTGAATCTCGGGATCTGGCTTTTGAACAAGTGAGGGGCGGGGAAAGGCTCCCGAGCATTAACCCTAAATCCAAAATGATGAAAATCTCATGACCCCTCAAAAAACTCTACTGCCCCAACCTCTTGGGAGTCTTCTTTTCCCCGCTCTGCTGATGATGGTTTGGGCCCTTCAGTCTTTTTTAATCGACCCGAGAGGCGAATTCCCCTTAAATGACGACTGGATGTATAGCCAATCGGTTTTAATCCTTTTCCGGGACCATCGGCTTCACTTCTTCGATTGGCAAGCTGCTTTTTCCTTAACTCAGATCCTTTGGGGCTGGCTGGTATCGTGCTTCACGGGATTTTCCATGACAGCTCTTCGCATTTCCGTGGTGGCCCTGGGCGGCGTTGGCATTCTTCTTTCCTATGCCCTCTTCCGCGAATTTCACAAAGATCGTTCCGTGGCATTCGGCGCGGCACTCCTCATCGCAGTCAACCCGCTTTATCTCGTCTGGTCTCACAGTTTTATGACCGACATTCCTTTTTATACGCTTTCAGTCGCATCTTTCCTTCTAGGAGTTCGCTGGCTCAAAAATGAACGCTTAAACCACTGGCTTATTTTTACCCTGTGTGCCTGTCTAGCCTCCTTGGTGCGTCAACTCGCGATCGTAATCCCGATATCCATGTTGGCCGCCGTTTTAATCAAACAGGGATTGAGGAAAAAACCTTTGGGCATGGCTTTGGCCTCCATCGCGGCGGTCGCTATAACGCTTTGGGCCTTTAAGGCCATCCTCGAGAGCACCCTCGGGATTCCCTACATGATGACCGCCAAGGAAAACGGAGTCCCTTGGGCTCTCATGCAAGCCCTCCGGTCCTTGCAATTTGCCGCGCTGCTTTCCTTGGTGACGGTCAGAAGTTTTTTAAAGGTCGCTTTATCGCTTGGATTTTTCATGTTCCCCGCAATCCTCCTGACTTTCTTTCCTGTTTTCCGGGAAATGTCAAAACGCGCAAGGGTCATAGCCCTTGCCACAATTTTAGCGGCAGTTCTTCTTTTCGGACTGCTTCAAAGAATCACCGGCCTTCGGATGCCGCTCGGCCCCGAGACGCTCCACGATTTCGGCATTGGGCCCCTCACCCTTTCCGGCAACAAAGCACTCCCTGAAGCGCCTTCCTTGCTTTGGACGGTTTATGGCCTTTTGGGAAGTATCGGGGCCGGAATGTTTGGCTTCCTGGCAGGGCCTTTTTTTCTCCGCACCTTCCGGTCAGGATCTTTGGAGGGATGGCGCGAACAGGCCTGGCCCCTTGTCCTAGCCGCATCCGCGTGCATTCTGTATTTTACGCTGCTCACCATTAGCGGGCATTTTGACCGCTACCAAACCTTTTATTTTCCGCTCATCCTCCTTTCACTGCTGCATTTGGGACGCGCTTTTCCCTGGAACACATCGAAGGTTTTCCTTGCGGGGGTATTACTCATGACGCTGGCCATCGGCTACTTTAGCGTTGCCGGGACTCACGATTATTTGTCCTGGAATCGTGTGCGTTGGCAGGTGCTCCGCAGCATTATGCTACAAAAAGAGATCCCTCCCTCGGAGATCGACGGCGGGTATGAATTCAACGGATGGTATCTTTACGATCCAAATTACAGAAAAGTCCCTGAAAAAAGCTGGTATTGGGTCATTCGGGACACGTATAGAATCTCTTTTGCTCCGGTCTCAAATTACAGAATACTCCAAACTTTTTCCTACCGAAAATGGCTCCCCTTCGGGGGCAACCAGCTCTTACTTTTGCAAAGGATTCGGGAAGAAGCAAAAACTCAAAACGGCAGCGTTGGAAAACCTGTCTATGTTCTCGACTAGAGCGGATTTGTCTTCCCAACGAAGTCACACCTGGGAATCCCCCCGGGAGAAGGCTCTCCGACAAATAACAAAAAACACTGTTGTTTAAATCCTCGGCATATCCGATAATCACAGCGCTTTGTCTATTCAAACCCTGAACAGGAAGCCCTAAAACATGGATTGGCTTTACGAATTCTTCTCAAAACTTTACAACTTTCAAGAACTCATCCGTTGGGGCGGCTATCTCGTCCTCGTGATCATCATCTACGCCGAAACGGGGCTTCTGGCCGGTTTTTTCCTTCCGGGAGACTCTCTCCTTGTAACGGCCGGGCTCTTCGCGGCAGTAGACGGCGTGCTAAACATCTGGATCCTGATTCCCCTCCTGTCGGTAGCCGCGATCATCGGCGACAGTACCGGCTATTGGGTCGGCTACCATTTCGGTCCCAAGCTTTTTAGCCGCACGGACTCTTTTTTCTTTCATAAGGATCATTTGGCCCGAACACAAAAGTTCTACGACAAATACGGGCCCAAAACGATCGTGATCGCCAGGTTCGTCCCGATCGTCAGAACCTTTGCCCCCACGGTTGCGGGCGTCGGGAAAATGGCCTATGGAAAGTTCCTTTTTTATAACGTAACGGGGGGCATCCTCTGGATCGCGAGCATGACACTCCTGGGTTTCTTTCTCGGGAAAAAAATCCCACATATTGAAAAAAACGTCCATTACGTTATTGTGATCGTCATCATCCTTTCGCTCCTTCCCATCCTCAGAGAATGGCTGCACTCGAGGAAAAAATCTTAGCGATGAGAGCGATAGCGCTTCTGGTCGTTTCTAATATCTTTATGACCGCCCAAACTTTTTTATTTCTTTTCCAAAAAGGTAGTTTGGACGGCCCCAATTTCAACAGCGCAACTCAAGACGATTCAGGAAGTGATCACGCGGGTGGTGTTCTGCGGTTTTTCTGTTCTTTATCTCAAAGAAGAATTAAAATGGAACTATCTTGTCGGTTTTGGTTTTATGATCGTTGCTGTGTTTTTTGTTTTTAAAAAATGGTGACCCCAACGAAACCATTTTAAATACAACGGGGGATCAGGATGATCTTGGTTCCTTTATTTTTGATAAAAGTCAGGATAAATTCGAAAGGTCTTTATGGCTCTCAAAGAAACTTATGAAAAGCACGGCGAATTCCTTTTCCGCGGCAGAAGCTACCTGCCTCTCTTGGTGGGACCTCTGGTAGTCGCCGCGCTCCTGGACCCTCAATACACCCATCCGCTTTTCAGCGGATTTTCAGGCTGCCTTTGGAGAACGCTCTGTATCCTCATTTCTTTTACGGGATTCATGGTCCGATGTCTCGTGGCCGGTTATGTCCCCCGGGGGACTTCAGGACGGAACACTCAAACCCAGGTCGCCGAAAGTCTGAACACCAAGGGATTGTACTCCGTCGTCCGCAACCCTCTTTATCTTGGGAACTTCCTCATCATTCTGGGGCTTTTGCTGTTCATCCAGGTTTGGTGGTTCGCCCTCGCAGGAATCGCCATTTTCTGGATCTTCTATGAGCGTATTATTTTCACGGAAGAAGAGTTCCTCCGCCAGAAATTCGGCGCTGCGTTCGTGGACTGGTCTTCAAAAACGCCTGTTTTTATCCCGAAATTCTCGGGTTGGCAAAAACCAGAACTCCCCTACGCGTGGAAAACCGTTCTCCGCCGCGAGCATTCGACCCAATTCGGCATGATCTCAACACTTGCCGTGCTCGGGATCGCTGCGGACCTTTTCACGAAACCCGACCATAAGATCGCCGCCTTTTGGTGGATCTTCTGGGGAACGTCTCTGGTCCTCTATCTCGTTTTCCGCTTCTTGAAGAAAAAAACTCATTTCCTCAACCTGGAAGGAAGATAGCTTCCTGCTGGGCGGGAGGCGTTGAACGCTCCGCGGGGAACGGATCGTTCAACGCTCCTTTTTTACTTATTCCTCGATCTATTAGGAGGTTCCCTATGAAGAAATCGCTCGGCACAAAAACCCTTCTTTTCCCGACGCCTGTCCTGATCATCTGTTCTTATGACGCTGAGGATGTTCCCAATGCCATGAACGTTGCTTGGGGCGGCATCGCATGCTCCGAACCGCCTTGTGTGACGGTTTCCATCCGGGATCACCGAAAGACCTATGAGAACATCTTGGCAAAAAAAGCTTTTACCGTGAATATCCCTTCTGAAAAATATATGAAAGAGGCGGATTATTTTGGGATCGTTTCCGGCAAGACCGAGGACAAGTTCAAGGCCACGGGGCTTACGCCCGTGAAAAGCGACCTTGTCGACGCCCCCTACATTAAGGAATTTCCGTTCGTCCTGGAATGCGTCCTTAAAGAAACTCACAAACTCGGCATCCACACGCAGTTCATCGGAGAGATCAAGGATATCAAGGTGGAAGAGTCGGCCCTCAACTCAAAGGGATTCCCAGACCCTGAAAAGATGAAAGCGTTCATGTTCGATCCGGGCACAAGCGCCTATTATGCGACCGGTAAGTTCCTCGGCCAGGCCTTCACCGTCGGCAAGAAAAAGTGAGCCCGCGCTCCGTTCCTCGAGGGCTCATCCTGAGCGACGTGCCCTCTGGTACGGAGTCAAAGGATCTCTATCCTGATTTTTATTTTCTTTTTTTAAAGGGTAATCAGGATTGCCCCAATTTCAGCTTCGCTTCGATTGATAGGGATTGGAACCCATGAGTAAATGGCTTGGTTTGGCGGCAGGCGGAGTGCTTGGGACCTTCGCTCGTTATTTTCTTTCCGGGGCGGTCCATCGCGTTTTTGGGGTCACCTTCCCCTTTGGCACTCTTGTGGTCAACCTCGTCGGCTGCTTCGCGATTGGTTTCTTGGCTGTGTTGGCTGAAGAAAAATTCCTTTTGGGCCCGACCGCGAGGGTGTTCCTTATGATCGGTTTTTGCGGTGCCTTCACAACTTTTTCGAGCTTCATCCTTGAAACCTCAAACCTCACCAAAGACGGCGAAAGTCTTTATGCTTTTATGAATATCGCGTTGAGCGTGGTTCTCGGCTTTCTAGTCTTCCGCCTGGGTGTCATGCTCGCGCGATGGATCTAGAACTTCTAAAAATGTCATTCCCGAATGCTTTTATCGGAAATCCACGCGCTGGATCCCCGCTTCCGCGGGGATGACAGGCTTCATTTTTCCAGAGATTTTTAATACATTAAAAACAGGAGAGATCTTATGAAAATACCTGAAGATGGAAAGCTTTTACGGGTTTTTATCGGCGAGGCGGACAAGTGGCAGGGCCGGCCGCTTTATGAGGCGATCGTGCTTCTCGCTAAAAAAGAAGGGATGGCGGGCGCTACCGCGATCAAAGGTTTTATGGGGTTCGGCTGCAAGAGCCACCTGCACACCACAAAAATCCTGCGACTTTCTGAAGATCTCCCCATCGTGATCGAGATCGTGGACAGTGAGGAGAAGATCTTGAAATTCCTTCCGCTCCTGGATCCGATGGTGAAGGAAGGGCTGGTCACGCTCGAAAAAGCTAACGTGATCCTTTACCGGGCAGGGTAACCGTCCCAACACCAAGCAATCGAAGCGTACTAAGATTGGGGCGGCCCTAGCTACCGTAAATTAAAAAGGAAATAAAAGCTAGGGTCGAGGATTTTTGGCAAGATTCCGCTTCACAGACTCCTCGAGGGAATAAAGGCAGCCACAATAATTTTGACGGTAAAAATTCTCTTCTTTCGCGATCCTTTCCATCTGTTCCTGCCCGCCCGAGAGTCTCCAGTTGTGATCCCAATAGACAAGTCCTGGAAATAAAGAGGCGGTTTGTTTTCCCGCGCGGTTCACTTGCGCGAGGTCTTTCCACCGGGAGATGCCAAGGGTGGTTGCAAAAACCTTGAAATGATGTGCTGCTGCAAACGCCGCTGTTTTCCCGAGCCTCATCTCAAAACAGAGATCACAGCGCTCACCCCGCTCCGTATCCTCTTCATGCCCTTGGATCGCCTCAAACCACCGGCCCATCTCATGATCCGCATCCACAAAGAGAATATTATTTTTTTGAACAAAGCGGATCACTTCTTGTTTCCGACGCTCATATTCCTCTTGGGGATAGATGTTGGGATTGTAGAAAAAAACAGTCGGCTCGATCCCGCTTTGGGCCAGGCGCTGGAGGATAGAACAGGAACAAGGTGCACAACAAGTGTGGAGAAGGATCTTTTTTTCGTTCCCAGGAGTTTGTATCACGTGAGAAGCGTTCCTGTCTCCGGTGTTATGCGGTGAACGAATGGCTAGATATTATCTTCGTCGTCGGTGCCGGAATCGACCGGAGTGGCTTCCGCATAATCTCCGGTAGGGTTCGGAAGAAGGATCTCTCGGGGCTTAGCGCCGTCCTGAGGGCCAATGACCCCTGCCGCCTCTAACTGATCGACCACACGCGCCGCACGAGAATACCCAAGCCTTAAACGTCTCTGCAAATAGGAGGTCGACGCCTGGCGCGTGGTCAACACTATGCGTTTTGCCTCGTCAAAAATATCGTCTTTTTCTCCGGCCCCGCCCGGCATCGAACTGTTTTGCGCCGCCTGGATCTCATTGTGATATTCCGGCTTTCCCTGGCTGGCGGTAAAAGCCACGACCTTGTTGATCTCTTCATCTTCAATAAGCGGCGCCTGACCGCGAATCATGTTATCGCTTCCCGGTTGGACAAAAAGCATGTCCCCGCGTCCCAGCAATTTTTCAGCTCCTTTGCTATCCAAGATCGTTCTGGAATCCACGACGGAAGCCACCTTGAACGCGACACGCGCCGGAAAGTTCGCTTTGATAACACCGGTGATGACATCGACGGAGGGTCTCTGGGTAGCGAGGATCAAATGGATACCGACCGCACGGGAAAGCTGGGCGAGACGCGTGATCGCGGTTTCGACCTTGTCTTGAGCCACAAGCATAAGATCCGCGAGCTCATCGATGATAACCACAATATAAGGGATGGTTGCGGGAATCACATTCTCGGAATCCCCCGCTTCCCGGACCTGTTTGGCACCCTCTTCGGAAATCTCGCGAGTGTTGAATCCCACAATATTCCTGACGCCGATCGTGGCGAAAAGTTTGTATCTCTTTTCCATTTCCATCACAACCCAATTGAGCGTGTTCGCCGCCTTTCGAACGTCCGTCACCACAGGTGAAAGCATGTGGGGGATCTTGTTATAGACCGCGAGCTCCACCATCTTCGGATCCACCATGACCAATTTCAACTGAGAAGGCGTGCAATGATAGAGTAAACCCGTAATGATGGAGTTAATGCAAACGGTCTTGCCGCTTCCCGTGGTCCCTGCGATCAAAATATGGGGCATGGAAGCCAGGTCCGCGATCATCGGCCTCCCGCTCGTATCTTTCCCGAGGATCAAAGGCAGCATGCATTTCTGCGATCGGAAATCGGCATTCTCGATCATTTCGCGCACGAGGATCGGCCGCGACACAGAATTCGGCACTTCGATACCGATCGTCTGCTTCCCGGGAATGGGAATGATCATCCGGATGCTCGTCGCCCGAAGCGCCATGGAAATATCATCCTCATAGGCTGCGATCGAATTAGCGCGAACCCCGGGCGCCGGAAGGATCTCATAGAGCGTGATCTTCGGTCCTTGTTCCACTTCGACGACCTTTACCTCGATCTCAAATTCGGCGAGTGTTGCCTCGATCGCTTTGGAATTCGCCGCGAGATCGTCGCCTCCTCCGGCCACATCCTCTTTCGGTCTCTTCAAGAGGTCTACGGAAGGAAATTGATAATTCGCATCGGCTTTGATCTGTGAACCGATCACGCCCAAAAAGGTAGCCCCGTCGACCGATCCTGCCTCCGGCAGTTTTTCCTTGTCGGAAGACTCCGCTTTTGTCGCCCCGGACGGAGGTACCGTCTTTTTAACGGGCTCCCTGGGTTCTTCCTTCAGTTTCTTTTCACCCTTCGCTTTATCGTCCGTCATGCCGGTGGTCGGTTGATAGGTTTTGATCTTGATGGGAATGTCCGGCATCCGCTGCACCGGTTTTTCCTTTTCTTTTTCCCGCTCTCTCTGTTTTAGTTCTTTAACCTGCCGGTCCTGTTCCTTTTTTAAAACAGCGCTATTCCCGTTCTTTTTAGACGCAGGGGGAAATCGTTCGACCATCATTTCAAATAGCGCTCGGCATTTTTCAACACTTGCGCGGAACAAAGGATAGAGAAGAAAATCCGTGGCGAGAAGGAGCGAGAGTAGAAGCGCAGAGCCCGCAAGAATATAGCTTCCGAGACGCCCGAAATAGCGAAGAAGATGATTCCCGGCCACATACCCGAAAGCGCCGCCATAGACAAAGCGCTGCGCAGGTCCCACGGTGATCGTCACGATCGTCGCAATCGAAAGAAGCGCAATGCCAAGCCCGATAAATTTGAAGAGCTTCCGTTCCGGGACCTTTTGAAGAAAAAAACATTGCGCCCAGAGTATAAAAACGAATGGGATCACAAAGGCGCTAACGCCAAAGACAAGGAAAAGTCCGAAAGCAACATAGGCGCCAACAACCCCGGCGTAATTCATGACAGGAAACGTAGGGCTGGACGAATAGAAAGCGATATCTTCGGCGTGATAAAAAAACAGGCTTAAAAAAGAAAAAAAGCCCAGCAAAAGGAAAAAAATTCCCCAGATCTCATTGACTCGTTCTTTTTTCATATGGAATTAAACCAGGCTTGAGATTTTACGTTGCGCGCTTAATGACCGGTATGGCCGAAACCGCCGGCACCCCGACGCGTTCCATCGAGATTATCGACTACCTCGAGCTTCGCCTTAACCACCTCGGCAAGGATCATTTGGGCGATCCGCATGCCGCGCGTCACGGTGAAAGCTTCTCTCGCATGATTGATCAAAATAACCTGAATCTCGCCGCGATAATCGGAATCGATCGTTCCGGGGGTATTGAGGAGCGTGATCCCGTGTTTGATCGCAAGACCGCTCCGAGGACGAATCTGAGCCTCGAGATGCTTGGGAAGGGCCATGCTGATGCCCGTAGGCACCAGAACCCGATCCCCCGGTTGAAGCGTCACAGATTCCTGACAGGCGGCTAAAAGATCGATGCCGCTTGCGCCTTCGGTCTGATACTGGGGGAGAGGAAGGCCTTCGAAATGGGCTAGGGTTTTGATCTGGACTGTGATTTTTTTCATAAGAAAAAAGAAAGGGGACAGGCTACTTTATAGAATAAAGCAGCCTGTCCCCTTTACTGATCTTTACCGGCGAGGCCGGCCTCTTCCGCCGCGATCATCACGATCACGTCTTGGAGGAGCCGCTTCCACGACTGTCCTTTGATCTTCAGGAAGTATCGGAAGGGGTTCGGTCATCGCTTGCTTGATGCTCAAACTGATCTTGCCCCGTTCATCAACGCTTAGGACCTTAACCTTAACTTTATCCCCGACGCGGAGATAGTCCCCAGCACTCTTCACGAACCCTTCGGTGATCTCAGAGACGTGGCAGAGACCGTCTTTACCCGGAAGGACTTCGCAGAACGCGCCGAACACCATGAGCTTTTGAACCGTGCTGTCATAGATCTTTCCGATCTCGGCGTCTTCGGTCACAGCCTGAACGCGCGCGATCGCCGCTTCCGAGGACTCGCTGCTCATCGCAGCGATGAAGACACGTCCGTCATCTTCGATATCGATCTTGGCGCCGGTCTCTTCGACAATCTTCCGGATATTCTTGCCGCCGGGGCCGATCAACATACCGATTTTTTCCGGGTCGATCTTGAGAGTCGTGATGCGCGGCGCGAATTCCGAAAGTTCTTTCGGCGTTTTGATGCAACCCGCAATCATATCCAAAATCTTGAAGCGCGCCTGTTTGGCCTGATCAAACGCTTCTTTGAGCTGGGCTTCGGTGATGCCGTCGATCTTCATATCCATCTGAAGCGCCGTAAGGCCTTCGCGGGTCCCTGCGGCCTTGAAATCCATATCGCCCAAATGATCTTCGATCCCGGCAATATCGGTCAAAACCTTCCAGCGATTCTTGTCTGTCACAAGCCCGATCGCAATACCGGCGACCGGTGCCTTGATAGGAACGCCAGCATCCATCAACGCGAGTGTTCCGCCGCAAACCGTGGCCATGGAACTCGAACCGTTGGATTCCATGATCTCGGAAACGAGACGGATGGTATACGGAAAATCTTCCTGGGACGGGAGAATGGGCTCCAGCGCACGTGACGCGAGCGCCCCGTGACCAATCTCACGACGGCCTGTCCCGCGATTAGGGCCGACCTCGCCCACGCTGTAATGCGGGAAATTATAATGGAGCATAAAACGCCGGGAGTAGTTTTTCTCCAGCGCATCGATCGTCTGCTCGTCATCCCCGGTGCCAAGCGTCATGACGCTCAAGCTCTGGGTCTGGCCGCGCGTAAAAAGCGATGACCCGTGGGTTCTCGGCAAAATACCGATCTCACAAGTGATCTTACGGATATCGCGCTCTCCGCGTCCGTCGGGACGTTTTCCGGTGGAAAGAACGAAATCACGGATCTTTTCATGTTCGAGCCGCGCAAACGCGATCTTCACCAGGGCCTCGTCGAAATCTTCGGCCTTAGTGTCACACTGCGCGAGGGCCTTTTCATAGAGGCCTTTCAGGAACGCTTCCTGTGCTTCCTTGCCCGGCTGGGAAAACAACTTCTCGAACTCACCGCCGATGGCGGCCTTGATCTTCTGTTCCATGCCTGCCTGAAATTGGAGCGGTTTTACGGCCTTCTTGGCCTTCCCGGCCTTTTTCACAAGGTCGAGTTGGAGCTGCACAGCCTGCTTGACCGCTTCATGCCCGACCTTGAGAGCTTCAAGCATCTGCTCCTCCGAGATCTCTTGAGCGCCCGCTTCGATCATCACGATCTTTTCAAGCGTCCCGGCAACCACGAGGTCCAAAGCGCTCTTTTCGAGCTCCTGGTGCGTCGGGTTCACAATAAACTGCCCATCCACGAGTCCGACGCGCGCGGCGCCAAGAGCGGTCGTGTAGGGAATATCCGAAACCATAAGCGCCGCCGAAGCCGCATTCATGGCGAAGATCTCGGTCATGTTCTCGCCATCGATCGAAAGAACCGTGACTGAAACCTGAACTTCGTTCAAATAATCTTCTGGGAAAAGCGGCCGGATGGGGCGATCGATCAGACGCGAAGTCAGGATCTCCTTTTCGGAAGGACGTCCTTCCCTCTTGAAAAAACCGCCAGGGATCTTCCCGGCAGCGTAAGTACGTTCGCGATAATCCACAGTGAGCGGAAAAAAATCACGGATCTCTTTCTTATCAGCTGCAGCCACCACAGCCGCGAGGATCACAGTCCCGCCGCATTGAGCAAGCACGGCGCCATGGGCCTGTTTGGCCATGCGTCCGGTTTCCAGGGACACTTCGCGGCCCCCGATCTGAGTAGAAACTTTTGATAGGTTTGTCATGTGAGGTTACACCTTTCGATTGTGAGGTTGGGACTTATTCAAGATAAGGGCAGATTGAAACACTGAAACGAGGAATTTATTTCCTCAGATCAAGGCGAGCGATGATCTGCTGATATTTTTCAGGGGTTTCACTTTGAAGATGCTTCAGAAGCCTTTTGCGGCGGCTGACCATCTTGATAAGTCCGTAGCGCGAGTGGTGGTCTTTGACATTTTTTCCAAAATGCCCTGAAAGACCGTTGATGCGCTCCGTAAGAAGAGCGATCTGTACCTCATCGGACCCTGAATCGTTCTTACTGATCTTGTATTTTGAAATAATCTCTTTTTTCTTCGTCTTTTCCAATGCCATTTTCTTTCCTAACTCCTCGTCTTTGTTTGAGTTGCGTCTTTTTTATAGTCTTTGAAGGCTCGGGAGTATACCCCAGCACCCCTCGCTTTGTCCAGATTTTTCGAATTGGACGAGATTGTCAAAATCTCGCCGAATTCGTCCCAATCCATCGGGGATTGGGATTGAGGACCTACTGCTGCTTTTGATAGTAGCGCCTCGCTCCCCGGACGTCCTTCTGGATCTGGTCTTTGAGGGCATCTTCCGTTTGGAATTTCTGCTCAGGACGAAGGAACCGATGAAGAGCGATCTCCATCATCTCTCCGTAAACTTTCCCTTTAAAATCCAGAAGATGAAGCTCTAGAACGGGCCGTGGGGTTTCCTCTTTGGGATAGGTCGGACGTTTCCCGAAGTTCATAACACCGGGAAGCCATTTTCCCGCGCAACAAATCCGTTTTGAGTCTTTACGTTGTACGTTGCCCGTTGCGCGTTGCGCGCGATGTAAAAACCTCGCCGAAGCCACATAAACACCCAGCGGCAGCAGGATCTCGGAATGAACTTCGAGATTCGCGGTCGGGAACCCAAGATGCTCACCGTGTCCTTTCCCATGGATCACTTTGCCGAACATGCTGAAAGGCCGACCGAGACACTCTTGGGCTTTTTCGATCTCGCCGTTGATGAGAAGTTCTCGTACGCGGGAACTCGAGACGGGTTTTCCTCTTAACATCACCGGCTTCATCTTTTTAAAAAGGAATCTGTGCGCCCCGGCAAGCTGCTCCATCAAGCCCGTGTCCCCTTTTCGACCGTACCCGAAATGGGCATCATGCCCCATGCAGATCTCACGGATATGAAGCTTCCTCACGAGGATCTTTTCCACAAAATCCCATGGTGTCATTTTCGCGAAAGAAGGCGTAAAAGACTGCAGAAAACAAAGATCGATCCCGGCTTCCGCCAGTCTAGAAAGTTTCTGCTCAACGCTCATGAGCATCATGGGTTTTCGCTCGGGATGGAGAATAGTGTGCGGGTGCTGGGGAAACGTCAGGACCGCTGAAAAGGCCCGCTCTTTTTTGGCTTGCCGGATGACATAACGCAAAAGCTTTTGATGGCCCAGATGGAAACCATCGAAATTCCCGAGCGCCAAAACGATGGGCCGGGAAGTGCGGGGTTTATATTTTTGAAGATCCGGAATGATCTGCATGAAGTTGCGTGGAGCTTAAGGGGATCACTTTTTCGCGTAGCTGAGCCGGGGTAAATTTCTTCAAATCTTCGATCGTAACGCTCTGCTCCAGCTTGAAGGTACCGCTCCGGAGACGGCGCAGGCGCGCCAGGGTCGCGTAACAGCCCAGAGCTTCACCGAGATCGTTCACCAACGTACGAACGTAGGTGCCTTTGGAAACAGACGCCAAGAATTCTACGAATTTACCCTCTTTTTTATCAAAACGGAATTCATACACCTTGACCGGACGGCCATCGCGCGGAACGGTCTTCCCTTGCCGTGCAAGCTTGTAAAGGCGCGTTCCTTCGTGTTTGAGAGCCGAAACCATGGGTGGAACTTGAATGATATCGCCGGTGAACTCCGCGGCGGCCTTGGCACGGATCTCTTCCAGGGTAATCTGCTCCCAGGGGGCCTCGGCAATGACTTTCCCCTGGCGGTCATGGGAGTCGGTCTGAACACCCAGTTCCAACGCTCCAAAATATTCTTTATCGCAGGCACTTAATTGCATGGAATTTTTGGTCGCCTTGCCGAGCAAGAGCACCAAGAGCCCCGTGGCAAGCGGATCCAGGGTCCCGGCATGCCCGACTTTTTTGATCCCGAAGCACCGGCGCACGAACGCGCACACGTCATGGGAGGTCCAGTTTTCCGGTTTGTCGACAAGCAGAACGCCGTCGATAAAGTTCACATCCATCAAGAAGCCTTGTCCTGGCTTTGATTGTTTTCTGACAGAAGGTTGCCGGGGCTAGTCCCATCAACCTTTAAATCTTTGGAGAGAGGATGGGGCTTGTCCTGACTTTCATTTTCTTTTTCATTACGGCAGTCAGGGCTAGTCCCATCAACCTTTAAATTTTCGGAGGGAGGATGGGGTTTGTCCTTTTCTTCGATCTTGTGAATGACCTGCCCGATCTCAAAATCCTTATCGAGCGAATCGTCCAACTCGAATTGCAGCTTCGGCGTGTAACGCATCTGGATCGCCAGGCCCACCTCATGCTGAAGGAACCCGGCCGCACGCTCAAGCACCTTGAGCGTTTCTTCTTTTTTCTTCTTATCGCCCATGACGCTTATGAATACTACGGCGGATTTGAGATCCGGAGTAATTTTCACATGCATGACCGTCACAAAACCCAGCCGCGGATCCTTGATCTGTTCCAGGATAAGCGTCCCCAGTTCCATCTGAAGAAGGGATGCCACGCGTTCGGTCCGTTTTCCTTGCATAATTCACCTCTTACTCAAGTTTGATGTTTTTTGTCATTCCCGGACGCTTGAGTCGGGAATCTACACCCTGGATCCCCGCTTTTCCCGCCTTCGGGCGGTACCCCGCCGAGGTACAGGCGATGGCGCGAAGATGACAGTCTTCATTCCGTTGGACGCTCTTAATAAAAAAAGGCGCTACTGAAAGCGCCAGAACGAAAGCCCGGCTTTCTCTATCAGTAACGCCTCCTCGGTCAATGATTACAATTTTGCGGCAAACTTATCAATGCGGTAAGATTCCAGGAGGTCCCCTTCGTGAAGGTCATTGAAACCTTCCAAGGCAACCCCGCATTCATAACCCTCGGCGACTTCTTTAACGTCATCTTTGAAACGTTTGAGGGACGAGAGCTTCCCATCAAAGATCACGACGTTGTCGCGCACAAGCCTCACGCGATGTTGCCGCGTGATCCGACCCTTGATCACGATCGCGCCGCCAATATTCCCGACTCGTGAGGACTTGAAGATCTGGCGAACCTTGGTCTTTCCTTCGACGACTTCCTTGAGATCCGGTTCCAGGATGCCTTCCATGGCTTTGCGGATCTTCTCGACCGCGTCATAAATGATGCTGTAATAATGAATATCCACGCCTTCATTCTCGGCCAAAAGCTGCGCTTTCGGATCGGCCTTTACATGGAAACCGATGATGATCGCATCAGAAGCCGCCGCAAGCATCACATCGGACTCGTTGATACCGCCCACAATGCCATGGATCACATGCAACCGGCACTTTTCGGAGCTGATCTTATCGAGTGATTGGGTGAGCGCCTCAATGGAACCTTGCATGTCCGCTTTGAGAATGATCTTAAGCTCCTTAAAGTTCCCTTCCGAAAGTTTGGAATAGAGGCTTTCAAGCGACATATGTTTCGGGGTCCCGCGCATCTGCCGCTCGCGGAGCTCAAGGATCTTCTGCTCGGTGATCTTTTTGGCGATCTTCTCATCTGCCACCGCATAAACCGTCTCTCCGGCTTGCGGCACACCATTCAAACCGCTCAATTCCACCGCATAGGCGGGTCCGGCTTCGCGCACTGTTTTAGCGCGATCATTTTTCATAGCGCGAACGCGTCCGGTATATTGACCGGCCACCACGATATCGCCGAGCCGGAGGGTTCCTTTTTGGACGATCACACTCGCCACGGGCCCACTCCCTTTGGAAATATGACTTTCGATCACAACGCCCACGGCCAAACGATCAGGATTCGCTTTCAGCTCCAGCACCTCCGCCTCCAGAAGCAACATGCCGAGAAGATCTTCGATGCCTTTCCCCGTCTTTGCCGAAACTTTTACAACAATCGTTTTGCCGCCCCACTCTTCCGGCACGAGCCCGATCTTCTGGAGCTCTCCCAGAACCTTGGCGGGATTGGCATTCGCGAGATCGGTCTTGTTCATCGCCACCACGATAGGACAACCGGCTTCACGCGCATGGTCAATAGCCTCGATCGTCTGCGGCATCACGCCGTCATCGGCGGCTACCACGAGCACAACCACGTCCGTCACATTCGCTCCTCGGGCACGCATGGCCGTAAAAGCCTCATGGCCCGGCGTGTCCAGAAATGTCACATGCCCTTTGCCCGGAATATCCACGCCGTAAGCGCCGATATGCTGGGTGATAAAACCTTTTTCCTTGGCCGCTACGTTCGTGCTGCGGATCGCGTCGAGGAGTGACGTTTTCCCGTGGTCGACATGACCCATCATGGTCACGACCGGCGGGCGCGGTTTCAGTTTCTCGGAATCTTCCTCACCGCCGCTTTCGATGATCTCTTTGGCCTCGTCGGCCATCTTCTGGATCTCGATCCCGAGGGCTTCCCCTGCGGCAAAAACGATCTCTTCGTTCAAAAGCTGATTCACATTCGCAAAAATACCGATCCCCATAAGCGCCTTAATGACTTCCGGAATCCTCCGATTCATCTTTTGCGCCAAATCCCCGACGGTGATCGGAAAACGGACCTCCACCACGGGCTTGACCGGAGCGGACGGAACGACTGTTTTGGGTGCTTGCGGCGCCGGCACTTCGACTTTTGTTTTAGGCGCTTCCGCAACAGGCGCTACCTTTGCTTGCATCACTTCGGGGATTTTCCGCTCAACGGGCTTGGGTTCCGGCTTTTTCTCAACAACGGGCCGCCCTTGGCGAGCCTCGCCTTCGGCTGCTATTTTGGCATGAGCCGCGGGGGCGACCTGCACCTCTACTTTTTTAGCAGGCCCGGCAGCAACAACTTGGGAAGCCATCCCCTCTGCCGGTTTCGCCGCCGGTGCTTTCCCTTCCACAACAGGCTTTATTTCTGCGACGACTTGTTTCTCGCGAGCTGGTACCTCTGCAACGGATTTCGTTTTAACCGGGACTTTAATAATAGATTTTTTTTCTTTCGCTATTTTTACTTCGGCGGTTTTTGTCGCGGATTTTTTAGGCGCTGTTTTTTTCTCAACGGGGACTTTGGGAGCTTTCTTGATCGCTTCTTTTTTCTCTTTGCTTTTCTCTTTCTTTTCGACCATGTTATGCACCCGTCTCTTCCTGCCCCTTTTCAACCTCGGGAGCCTTCTCTTCCGTTTCATCCTTCTTCGCCACTGCCGCCTCCGCAGGAACCCCTTTTTCAATCCCCTTGCCCGCCACGTTTTTTTTGGCCGTGGCCTCTTTAGCTGACGCAAGGATCTTTTCAGCTGTCTTCGGGCCAATGCCGGGGATCTCGGAAAGCTCCTCCACTGTTTTTTTAAGAAGTTCCCTGAGCCCGGTGATCCCGGCTTCTTTGAGGATTTGCTCCGTCTTTTCTCCAACACCTTCCAGTAAATTTAGTGGCATTTTTTGCGTCGCGCTGCGCACATCGAGTTCCCAGCCGATCAGTTTCGACGCAAGGCGCACATTCTGCCCCTTTTTCCCGATCGCAAGAGACAATTGGTCATCTTCGACCAGGATTTCGGCGCTTTGCCGATCCGGATTGAGCGTGATCTTTTTAAGTTCGGCCGGCGCCATCGCGTTCTTGATGTAAGTCTCGATGTCGTCACTGTACCGGATGATATCGATCTTTTCTCCCCCGAGCTCGCGCACAATACTTTTGACGCGCTGCCCACGAACACCGACGCAGGAACCGACACAGTCGATCTTCTCATCGGAGGAGGTCACGGCGATCTTGGTGCGAGACCCGGCTTCGCGGGCTACGCCTTTAACTTTCACAAGTCCGTCGTGAATTTCCGGAACTTCCATTTCAAAAAATTGCGTTACAAGATCCGGGTGGGTCCTCGATAAAATAACCTCCGGTCCTTTGGATGTTTTTTTGACTTCCATCACATACGCGCGCACCACATTCCCCTGCCGAAAACTGTCGAGCGGCGATTGCTCGCGGGCGGGCAAAATGCCTTCGGTCTTTCCAAAATCCACGATGATCGCCTTGGACTCAATACGATGAACGCTGCCCGAAACGATATCACCTTGCTTGTGACTGTATTCCTCAAAAATGGATTCGCGCTCGGCTTCGCGAATCTTCTGAATGATGACTTGTTTGGCGGTTTGCGCAGCAATACGACCAAAACGGGGATCGTTGATCTCTTTGCCATCCAGGAACATGGTGATGCGAAAGGTTTTGGGATCGATCTGAACGTCAAAGGCATCGCCTTTCTCAGGCGACCCCTTGCGACAGGCAGAGATCAGGGCATGACGGAGCGCATCCAGGAGGACCTCCTTGGTGATCCCCTTCTCCTTTTCTATATATTCCAGTGAAGCCAGCAAATCCTGTGACATTTTGTCCCTGATCCCTTCGGTGTCTTGAGCCGCCTTGTCCCGCAAGCGGAGAAAAAAAAGAAGTGGGTTTGTGCGCCCACTTCTTCGCATTCCCAAAATTGATGTTCGTATTCTAGAGAATTTTCGCCAGAAGTCAATCGGAGAAAACCCCTCACCGGGACCAAAAACTGCAGAACGCAGACCAAAACCTTCTGTCTCTAGTCTTCAGTCTTTAGGCTACAGTCCTTTTAAAAGCCGCAACTCATTCATTTAAAACGAGTTATAACGGTTAAGCAGCAAGATCTTGTGTGGGAGGAGTTCGCCATCTTCGGTGGGCCCAGAGCCAGTCGCCGGGACGTTTTCGAATCTCTTCTTCGATCTTCGCGACATACTGTTGGGTATTGGCCAAAAGGTCTGCCTGAAGATCTCCCGTCTTGATGAGCGGGAAGAGCGGTCCATATTTTATTTTCGACCGGCCACTCTCATCCCGATAGAAAAACGCCGGCAGCACGGGATATTCATATTTAAGCGCAAGCATCGCCGGCAACGTGCTCGTGGCGGCTTTCCGTCCAAAAAAATCCACCCATACCGATCCCCGACTCTCGTGCTGGTCGATCAGCACCGCCAGGATCCCACGCTGTTTGAGAACTTCGATGGAAGATCGCACAGCGCCTGACTTTTCGATATTGGTCAGATTCGCCGCTTCACGCATTTCCCGGACATAGCGGTAAAGATAAGGATTCTTCAGCGGCCGGCCGACCGCGTGCACATGGAGCCCGCCCTTTTGGATCGGGATCGCAAGCCACTCCCAATTTCCAAAATGAGAAACGATCGCGATGAAACCGCCTTTTTTATTCACCGCTTCCAGGATCGGCGATACATCCGGCAGCTCGAGATAGCGCTCGGGATTCGAAGAAGCTTCCGGCGTACGAATAAACTCAAAAGCAAGTTTTCCGAGATTGCCCATCGATTGTTCGGCGATCCGGAGAAGCTCCGCTTCGTTCTTTTTATCTCCGAAAGCCAGGCGAAGATTTTTCAGCATGGTCTCGCGCCGAATGCCGAGACCCCTGACCACAAATACGCCGAGCACGTCCGCGATCTTGTAACTGGTCTTAAGAGGGATGAGCCGGAGGAGAAATGCCAGGAACCTAAAGGTGGTATATTCAAGAAAATAACAGGTTTTTGGGATGATTGGCATCAGATTAATGTGCTACATCCTTTTTAAAAAATTCCTTCAACCTCTTACGACCCGCTCCACTTTTCCAGTAAAGTTCCCGTTTCTTAGCTTCGGCCGACGTCGTATAAACTTCGACTTTAAGAATTATAAGCGGTTGTCGATTTTTTGTGGCTCGGACTCTACCAGAATTATGCTCGCAAAGTCGGCGCTCGATATCAGCAGTATACCCGACATAAGTTCTTTTGTCTTTCAGGCTCCGCAAGATATAGAGAAAAGGCATACGAATTGATGAGGGAACCCCACTTTTTATGTCTTGAGAGCGGGCCGCTTCACGAAACGGGCGAACCTCGCATACCTTAAGCGGGTCGCCCGAATTTCGGGCGAACCTCGCTCCAATTCACACATGTGAATTGGAGCGGGCAGCGGGAATCGAACCCGCATGACTAGCTTGGAAGGCTAGGACATTACCATTATGCTATGCCCGCATGTTTGAAGCGCGAAACGGGGGTTATTCTAGCGAAGGAAGGCTGGGCGTGCTACATTTTTTAGTGCCCCTTCGGCGCAACGGTCAACGCTCAACGCGCGACGAGGGATCCTTCGTTGACCGTTGCTCGTTGCGCGTCGCACTACTTCTGTACATCCATCCCGTAAAAAAAACTGTCAGACGTCTCGGGCTCAGCCTCTCCGCATAGATCATAGCCTTGTTCCAAAAACCGTAGATCGCCGAGGGCTGGCTCGACCTTAGGAATTTCCTGAGCGCGAATCGCGCGACGTCCGAGGCCGAGGCACTAAAAAACATCCGCTGCTTATCGATCCCCGCGGTCTGGTGGAAACGCGTAAGCGTATTCCCCGGACAGAGGCAAAAAATGCGAACGCCACGGCCTTTGCATTCCTCCCACAACGCCTCGGAAAAATTAAGTACGAATGCCTTGCTCGCCGCATAAACAGAAAGATTGGGAAGGGGTTGAAAGCCCGCCGTGGAAGCCACGTTTAAAATTCCGCCGGTTCCCCTCTCAAGCATTCCTGGAAGAAAAAGCCTCGTCAAATGCGTGAGCGCCTGGATATTAAGATCCAGCATGGCGCTCGTCTCTCCAAAACTCGCCTCCGCAAAAGGACCGTAATGCGCAAGTCCGGCGTTATTCACAAGAAGGTCGACAGTGATACCGCTCTTTTGGATCCATGCAAAAAGTTCCGATCTTTCTTCTAAGCGCTCTAGATCCTCAGGGAAAACATGGACGTTCACGCCAAAGCGGATCCTGAGATCTTCCGCCTCCTGCTCCAGCCGCCCGGCATTGCGTGAGACAAGGACCAGGTGAGCGCCTTGCGCAGCTAATTCGCGCGCCAGGGCTTTCCCGATCCCGGAGGAAGCTCCGGTCACAAGTGCGGTAATGTTTTGGAAGGACCGTATCATCATGGCATAAAAATCCGGCCGGCCGGGTTCTCCTTGGATCGCTTTTTGAAAACCGGGACAGTCATGACATCCTTTTTTAAATTAATGAAAGTCATGGCGCCCCGAAAAAGCGCGGGAAAGCGTCGCCTGGTCGGTGTATTCGATATGACCGCCTACAGGAATGCCGCGGGCAAGACGCGTCACTTTTACTTTAGATGGTGCCAAAACCTTGGCGAGATAGAGCGCAGTCGTGTCTCCTTCGGTATTGGGATTCGTCGCAAGAATAACTTCCCTCACCTTTTTTTGCTTTACGCGTTCGAGAAGATCTTGAATGCAGATCTGATCCGGTCCGATCCCGTCCAGAGGCGACAACGCTCCCAAAAGAACATGATAGACCCCGTGATGGCTCCCGGTCTTCTCGATCGCCACAACGTCCTTGGGATCTTCGACCACACAAATGAGCCCCGGGTCGCGCCCTGGGTCGGAACAAACATGACAAAGCTTCTGATCGGAGAAATTGTGACACACGCTGCAAAAAACCACGTTCTCGCGAAGCTGTTTGATGAGCTCCCCGAGGATAAGAGCTTCGCCCTTTTCCGTTTTAAGAAGATAAAAAACCATGCGTTCCGCCGAGCGCTTGCCGATGCCCGGAAGTTTGGAGAGCGCCTCCACCAATTTTGTCATTAATTCCGAATAAGCTTTCATGGCTTGGCTTCCGAATGGATCAATCTCTGCGGATCACTTTGGAACCGTCGAAGATCTCAAGGGCCTTTGAAACAATATCCGGAACGCCTTCCTCTTTAGTGGGCGTGGGATCGCCGGCGGCTTCCTGGGTCGTCCCTTCACGCTCGGTCACGACACATTGAACCCGGACTTTCTTACCAAGGACCTGCGCGAATGCGTCTTCAATGACTTGCTTGTTGAGCTCTTTTTCGAGCGTTTCTTTATGGAAACGAAATTCGGACGGAAGTCCCAGCACGATCACCGAACCTTCCACTTCCGCAGGTTCGGCTTCGGCAAGATAAAGGCTCAAAGACATACGCTTGGCCTTCACAAGCTCGATCACTTGAGGCCACACGCCCTCAACATCATTGAGCGTCAGGCCTTCTCCGGAAGAGGCGCCCGAGAAGCTTTGCCTCCCACTGTCATTCCCCGGCTTGACCGGAGAATCCAGAGATGCTTTTTGATCTCTGCCTCGTGGATCCCCGACTAAAACATTCGGGGATGACAATCCCCCGCTCTTTTTAACGGTCTCTACCGACCCAAGCGTTTTTTTTTCTATGGCTGGAATTACCGCGTTGCTCTTTTGCCCTGGAAAACCGCCTTGGATAAGACCTTCCACGGATTTCATCCCATCCATATAAACAAGTTTGAGAAGCGCCGCCTCCACGAGCAGTTTGGGCGAAGCCACCGGGCGGCGCAGCTGGATCTGCAGATTCTGCAAGATCGAAAGAGCTAAAAGCACCTCTCCGGGCTGAAAATCGACGGCCAGCTTCCTCAACTTCACGATCATTTCTGCGCTCGCCTCAATCAGGACCTCAGCTTTGGGCGCGGTCTTTAAAACCAGAAGATGTCGGAAAACCTCAAAAAGTCCCTTGGCGAATTGGGCAAGATCAGCACCTTCTTCATAAAGTTTCTTCACCAGGCCGAAGATCTCCTCCCCTTTTTTTTCACGGATCGCTGCAAGCACAGAGACATACATCTCCTCCGGCGCAAGGCCTAGAAGCGTCAGGACATCCTCTTCCTTGATCTTCCCTTCAGAGAAACTCGCCAACTGGTCCAAAAGACTTTCCGCATCCCGGAGCGCACCTTCCGTCGCCTTCGCGATCATAAAAAGAACATTCTTTTCGCATTTCAGCTTTTCCTTCTGCGCGATCTTCTCAAGCTTTTCAACCGCTTCGGGAACCGAGATCCTTTTGAATTGGAGCCTCTGGCAACGCGACAGGATCGTCAGCGGTACTTTGTGGGATTCCGTCGTGGCAAAAATGAATTTCACATGCGCGGGCGGCTCTTCAAGGGTCTTAAGGAGCGCATTAAAGGCATCGCCGGTCAGCGAATGAACCTCGTCAATGATGTAGATCTTATAGCGGCCGGAAGACGGTTTGAACTTCACGTTCTCGCGAAGCGTCCGGATCTCCTCGATGCCGCGGTTCGACGCACCGTCGACCTCCAGCACGTCCATGGAGTTCCCCTGCTCGATCTCTTTGCAGGAAATACATTTGCCGCAGGGTTTTTCCGTGGGGCCTTCTTTGCAATTCAAGGCCTTTGCAAGGATACGCGCGGTCGAGGTCTTCCCCACGCCGCGAGGTCCGGAAAAAAGAAAACTTTGGGGAACGCGTTCCTGGCGGATCGCGTTCTTCAGGGTCGTGGTGATGGTCTCCTGCCCCACAATCTCCTCAAACGTCTGCGGCCTAAATTTCCTTGCGAAGATCAGATATTCCATGGATCCTTCGGGTCAAATCCGAAATCCGAATGTCGTAATACGAAACAAACTCGAAACTCGAATGTTTAATGCTTGAAACGGGTTGTTCGGATTTTGGTAATTGGAATTTGTTTCGAAATTCGTACTTCGAGCTTCGTATTTTAACGCCTGATGCTTTAGGGGATTGCGAGGCACCATGATGCGGGAAAAGAAGCGGGATTTCAAGCAGTACTTATGGAAAGCAAAGCAGCCGAAATCTTCCCGGAAAAATCTATTCTTTGAATTTGAACGTTTTCAAAATATGCTCAAAAACGGGCTTGTAGATACTGTATTGGGCTGCAGTAAATATAAAAGAAAATTCGAAGGATTTGTCCCCGCGGACCAAAAAAATAGTACTCTGGCGAACTTGAACAGGCTTAGCATCAAGCTTCTCTCTCGGGAGAAGCATTTCTTGCTCACAAATAGCTGCAAAGGCTTTTTCCCCTCCGACGCTCATGCTTTTCCTACTAAGTATTTTAAATTTTTTGAGATTCGAAGCCGTCGTTAAATAAGCTTCGAGCAAATCCGAAGCAGACATCCCGGCTTCTAGCGGTTTCACCGTTAAGACGATCAGGCCCGCAAACTCGTTAAGTTTGTCAATCGGCCCCTGCAAATACAAACTGTCATACTTTTGTTTTCTCCCCTGCGATTCCCGGGGCCTCCATTCGCCCTCAGGATATTCGAAAGAAAAATCAAACGCAGGATTCTTGCTCAGAAAAACTGTTTGCTTTGCCATGGCCATCTCCGCTCGAGGCTTGTGATCTAGTTTTTGACTAAAATAAAAGGCGTAGCCCGCAAAAGCTAAAAGAATGACCGTGGTTAAGAACAATGCCAGTTTTTTATGGCTTTTTAGAAAGCCCATGCTTCCTCCCTAAAATTAATAGTCGGGTAAATCTTTATAAGACGGCAGGGTCCGAAGATAGGCCTTGCCAATACTTTCATCTTTGAGCGTTCCGTCCGCATTAAGAAACTGATCGTAACCACTAATGGCGCCTCGAGGATCTTGATTGCCAACGTCTTTTGTCACTTCGTACCAAGCTTTATAGCCCACTATGCGAGCGCTATATTCATTATCAAGCGTATAGCTAGCGCTTCGGATACCCCCCCCAGGGATCGGCATCCCATATTGAGGAGAAGAGATTTTACCGCCTAGATAGTCGATATAATCTTGATCCCATAGGGCATGAGATGTTTCATGCGCTAGGATTGAAGCATAAACATATTTGGTGTTGGTGTAATAATTATTAAGAGAAATGATGGGCACACTAGAATCACTATACCCCCAGACTATATACCCATCGACAGGCGCTTCTGCGTTAAACACGACCGGATAATTGTTCGTTCTAATCCAGCTCGCCAAACTCTTGCCCGTCATCAGTCCGTCCAGATCAAGCGGAACCTCCAGCAAAGCTAAAGTATCTAAAACTTCATTGATGTCATTTGTATAGCCGGTAAATGCGGGCCCACTGTACGATCGCCCATCCCCCGGTATAGTTATAATGCTTCCACCGCCACCTCCGCTGGAACCTCCCCCAGACCCGCCGCCGGAACCGCCGCTGCTACTGCCGCCAGAACTGCTGCCGCCGGAGCTTGAACCTCCGCCGTCGCCCGGCGAGTATCCCACAAAACCGTCCTTGTTGATCTGAAACTCCTTGAGCCAGTCGCTCAGCGGTCCTAGGGGTGTTGCAAGCGCCAGAAAATCATTTTTATCAGCATCAATAATGCTATACCGGTAAAAACCTCCACCGATGACCAGTCCTAGAGACGTCCGGATCTCCGCCTCGTCAGCCGCCGCAATAAATTGTCCGGTTATCGCATGGAGACGGAGCTCCGCAGAACGGATGGCCCCGAGGTTCGTGGTGGCTTCAGCTTCCTTGGCTTTTTCAACCTGATGAAACATCCGCGGGATCACAAAGGCGGCAAGAACCGAAACGATCACGACCGTGATCAAAATTTCGAGAAGCGTAAATCCTTTTCCCTTACGCGGAAGCATTTTTTTCATTTCCATTTCCCTGCAAGGCTTCTTCTAAGAGTTTTTTGTTTTGGGCGGCCGCTTCCAATTTCGGGTCCAGATCCAGGGCCCGCGTCCATTCCCCAAGTGCTTTATCGGCATCCTCAAGAAAGGCATAAGCAAGGCCGGCATTCGCATGGCCTTTCGCATAGCGATCATCGATCTCAAAAATCTTGCGGTAGACCTCCACAGCTTTCTTGGGCTCATTCATCTTGAGATAAAGAAGTCCCCTCTCGTTAAGAAGCGCAAGACTGCGCGGCTCTTTTTCTAATAATTGTTCGAAAAAACCGTTCGCTTTCTCAAATTCTTTTTTTTGTATGGCGATCGTCGCCAATCCATAGATCGCGTCAAAAGAACCCGGATCTTTCTCCAGGACTTCAAGAAATGCCGCTTCGGCCTGATCCCACTCCTGCATATCAAGGTACAGCCGCCCAAGGCCTGCCTTCACTTTCGAGATATCAGGATCCTGCTTTAACGCTTTCTCATAATAATCTTTCGCTCCGCTATAATCCTTCCGCAACCTCGAGACGTCCGCCATAAGAAGATAAGTTCGCGGGACGGGAAAAGGATTTTCGATAAAATTACCGAGAAGGGCCGACGCCTGATCCAGTTCCCCGGCCTGGATGTAAGCGGCCGCCGCATTACAAGCGGCCACAACATCGTTTTTCCTGCCTATTTCTCTAAAAAGGTCCGCCGCCCTCAAATAATTCCCGGACATGTAGAGGCAATAAGCCAGGCTTCGTTTAATGCTTAGATCGTCAGGTCTGAGGGGAGTTACCTTTTGGTAGTAATGAATCGCAGGCTTGAAATCGTTTTGCGTTTCGTAAAAACGGGCTAAATTTAAAAGAATGTCCGGATCGTTGGGCTTTTTTCCGAGAGCTTTAAGGAAGTTTTCTTCCGCCTTCTGGGCTTCCCCCGCGGAAGCATAGGCGCTCCCCAGGTTGGCATAAAGCATGGCATTCGTAGCGCCCGCGCTCCGGACTTGTTCAAAGTTTTCGGCAGCTTCCCTAAAGCGCCCGTCTTTATACAGCTCCAGCCCCTTGGCGAAATACATCTCCTTGCCGCGGACCTTAAGAAGCTCTCCTTGACTACCGCGCCAGATCATTTGGATGTCCCTTTTAGGGATCTTGACCTTCCCGCCCGGAGCTTCAACGGTCAAAAAGTCCTCATTTTCGCTGAGGATCTTTGTCTCAATGGCATTGCCATTCTTAAGCTGGACGATCTCGGAGTGCCCCGATATCGGAAGAAGGAAAGGAAAGCAGAGAATAATGGCGGAGAGGGGGAGATTCGAACTCC
Source organism: uncultured bacterium (assembly GCA_964482725.1). Taxonomy (GTDB): domain Bacteria; phylum Omnitrophota; class Omnitrophia; order Omnitrophales; family Aquincolibacteriaceae; genus Aquincolibacterium. Next base: position 150,668 of record CAYZYT010000006.1, read on the forward strand.
CGATACGCTTGCGCGTATAACAGTTTTCGAGACTGCCGCATTCGGCCACTCTGCCACCTCTCCGTGGTGCTATTTTCTGTTCACCAGCCGCTTAAAAGCTTCTCCGCCTTTGTAACTTTTTATTTGTCGCTCTCTGCGAAACGCTTCTTGCTTACTCATACATTTCTCAACATATACAAGCTGAACGGGCAAATACGCCTTTAGCGATTTTGTCTTTCCGTCATTATGTTGTCTTACGCGTTTCTCAATATCTTCGGTATGCCCCGTATAATACCGGCCTGTTTTTTCACTTTTTAAAACATAGACGCACCACATTGTTTTCCCCGCCACACGCCCTGGCCAAATACGTCATTTTTTCGGCAAAAACCACTTCCCGCCTGAAATTCGGCGGGACCCCGCCGCTTCGCAGGCGGTGGCTGCCACCTCTCCGTGAAAACAGCGCTCCGTTCTACGCGCAAAGCTCCATGTCGTTTCTTTTTTCGGAGTGCGTTGCCCGTGGTGCGTTGAGCGGGATAAAGTGTATTGTTTTCCCGGGAATCGGTCAAGACGTGAGAAAATTACCGGCCTTCCGTGCAGACCCGGTTTTTCCCGGCTTCTTTGGCTTGGTAGAGAGCGACATCGGCGCGACGCACCATCGGATCCGGGACATTCTCCCCTGGATGAAGGACCGCAACGCCAAGACTCACCGTGACCGAGATCTGTTTTCCCTCCCACTCAAACTTTGTTTCTTCAATTTTTTTCCGGATGCGTTCGGCTGCAACTTCGGCCGCTTCCTTCAGACCGGCCTTCCGGAGCATAACGATGAATTCCTCGCCTCCGTAACGAGCCGCAAAATCGATCTCGCGAAAAGGACGGCGCTTGCGGATAAAGGCCAGAATGAGCGCAGCCACTCGCTTGAGCACCATGTCCCCCGCGGGATGACCATAGGTGTCGTTGATCTTTTTGAAGTTATCGATATCGAACAGGAGGACCGACAAAGGCTGCTTGCGGGCGCTCGCTTCGCGCACGATCTGATTCATGATCAGACGAAAATGGCGGATCACATAAAGTTCTGTCAATCCGTCCCGCGTAGCAAGATGGAAAAGATGGGATTTTTCGCGCGTCGCGGTGGCCTGGACATAGATCGCCGAAAAAATAAAAAGGCAGAGCATGAGCAGCGCCGGGGAGACCACGCAGAGCGCTAAGTGCCACTTCGCGAATACCACAAAACAAAAGAAGATCCATCCCAGGATAAGCAAAAGCCCCGCGACGAGCGACCGCATCCCGCTCAGGGTGACAAATAAGACCATGGCCAGGCAACCGCTCCCCAAAAGGCACAACATATTCCCCAAGGAAGAGATGGGTCGTACCCAATTTCCAGTGAGTGCCGCATTCAGAACCTGCGCGTAAACGCCAATTCTCGCACAAGCGACATTCAACGGCGTGACCTTAAGCTCCGTCGCACGAGACGTTGTGGGCCCCACGAGACAGATCTTCCCGGCGATCATTCCGGGATCCATGACCGGCCGCATTCCTTTTTCGATTGCGTAAAAACTGTGGATCAGATCCGCGTAATTGTAGCGCGTGATACCACGGTCCCATGTGTCGCTCCAGGGAATCAGAATCTTTCCCTGGGAATCTTTGAGCAACGTCCATTCCTGAGGTGACGGAACAGGTTTTTTCATTTGGTCGTACGCCACGCGAAGAGGAAGGAAAAGATGGCTCTCTTTTCCTTCCGTGATGAAAGGATCGAACCGTCTCAGGGTGCCGTCCGTATCCGGCGAGAGATCACTGTGGCCGATCCCCCGAACTTCTTTCTCGAATTCCGGCATTGCATGGATCCAGCTCTTCTTACCCGCGCCGCTATCCAGGACCACAGGCATTCCATGAATCCAGAATTTTTTTTCTTTTTGAGGTTTCAGATCCACCGGAAGGTAGACGGGGATTTCGACCTTCCCCAGGGATTGCGCCAGATCCTGATCGTCCTTGGGATCGGTCGCTTCGGATAGGTCGAGATCAAAAACGACCGCGGCAGCCTTCCATTCATTTAAAAGACGCGCCATGATCGCGTGATAACTCCGCGGCCACGGCCACGGGCCGATCTCCTCTAAGGACGTTTCTGAGATTTCGATCAGAACAATGCCCGGATGACCTAGCGGCCTGTTGTCCGCCAGGCCCCAAGGAACGCGTTTCAGAAAACTGTCGCGGACGAGATCCTCAAAGCGATCGAACCGGTGCGTTCCTAAAAGGAATGCAAAAACACCGATAATGAGAAAATAAGTCCCAAAGCGGATCCAATCCCGAAACGACCGCGAGCGAGTGCGGGTAAAAAGCTTCTCGGTCGCTTCAATGGGTTCGTGGGAGGCCATAGAGAAAATACTATCGCATTTTGGCTTAAAGAGCCAGTAAACGTGCGGTGAAGAGCGTATGTCGTATATCGTATGTAGCAGAACGTGCTTTCGACATACGAGATGCGATCTACTACATA
>CAYZYT010000007.1:0-87775 GCA_964482725.1 uncultured bacterium
AGGGGTTGTTATAATTCTGCTGGTGTAGCTCAGGGGTAGAGCAGCTGTTTTGTAAACAGCGGGTCGGGGGTTCAAATCCCTCCACCAGCTTTTTTTAGGCTGGGAGGATTTGAAGGGCGCACTTGTTCACAAGCATGACTGACTGATTTCTAGCGTTTAGCATATAGAGAATAGGGTGTGCGAATATTCTTGTTCGGCCTTGTTTTTCTATTCACTAGGCCCTAAACGCTATTTGATTTTTTATGGGGAGTTGCCCGAGCGGCCAAAGGGGACAGACTGTAAATCTGTTGGCTTATAGCCTTCAATGGTTCGAATCCATTACTCCCCATATTTTTATAACAATCCCTTACAGCCGACCCTAGCTATTTTCCCAGTGAGATCAATCCGGAAGGCTTCAGTCTTCTTAAGGCAGGTAGGCTTGTAAGGAAACGTTCTGGATCCAACCTTCCCATTGTCTCCAGGATTCCTCGTCCAGGGTTGCGAAGCCTTTGGAGCGGCGGCTCCAGTCCATGAAGGTGTCGGCTTTTTTCCCTTGGTCCCACCGTTCGGCGAGTCCCCGGTCTGGATTGCCATCATCTCCATAGCGCAATAGGGCGTGATAAACCAGGCTCGCCTTGGGTTCGCTCGCGACCTGCTGGTACTGGGTCCAGGAGAGGGATTTTGTTTTTCCCGTATCGAGAAAAAACTCATAGACCATGAGTTCCCGGGTGGTTTTTTTACCTGCCGGTTGGTAGATAATGTCAAAAAACTCTTTTTCCTTGGCCTTCTGATCTTTGAGGTAGTTATAGTCCACGCGGTGGCGAATGGTCTTTCTATAAAGAAGAGTGTTGTCGCCATCGAATTCCTCAACGACCGTTTGATTTTTTAGTTCATCGCCCTCGTTCGAGTTCTGGGTAAGGACAGTGGCACGGTGGCCGTTCGAATAAACACGCTCGCAGGAGCTTGAGCCTTCGGCCGCGTTTCCGTTTTGGGAGCATTGTTCTGCGACAAGCATGGCTACTTCGTCGACCTCAGTCACTGCCGTGCCTTGAAGGACCTGGAGTTCGACGGGTAGCGACGGTGTTTGGGGAGCCGCGACGGGTGAAGCGGCGTCCATGGAAGTGCTCTGTGTCAGCGGAGGTTCTTCCATCAAGAAATCGACAGAGTTGGTTGACGAATAAGTCTCAAGCGCTCGGGTCATGGCTTTTTCTGACTCCGGGATATCTGTCGCACGAACGACCGGCTGCGTGGGCTCTTTTGTTGTTGCTGGGGCCTGAGCCTCGCGAGCGAGTGCTCCCGGGATGCTTAAGAGGGCTATCAGAGAGATCACGAAGAATAGATCGATCAGCTGTCTCGTGGGGAACTCCCGCGCCAAAATTTTTTCTTTACTGCCCATGGCTTTCATTCCGAGGTCTCCTCGCTTGTTCCTCTATCTAAAATAAAACCTAACACACACTTATTTAAAAGAAAAGAGTACTATGCAAAAAAACGCATAAAAATCAATAGCAATAACTATCATTTATAGCAATCGATAGCATTGCTAGGCGTCTATTGATGAATATTGAATCTATTAAAACTAAAAAACAAATATTTAAAAAATATAATTCGATCTTCTTGAATGTTTTAACTATTGTGTTATACTAATAACGAAGGCGTGAGAATATAAAATATTGCTTTGTTGCTATAAGAAGATGATTTTAGAAAGGTAATTCTTTATGGACAAAAAAGCATTCAAGGTGCTGGTCATTGAAGATGATCCTAATTACTTCATCTTGGTGAACGAGCGCTTGTCTCAAAATCGCGATCCTGCCTTCGAACTTATACGTAGCAAACACATGCAATCCGGTCTCGAGCGTCTTGGGGAGGGGGATATTGATGTGGTGCTTCTGGACCTGATGCTTCCCGATAGCGAGGGGCTCGATAGTTTTCTTTCAGTCCATAAGGCGTTTCCGTCGGTCCCCGTGATCATCCTTACCTCTGTGGATGATGATGACCTTGCGGCCCAATCGATCGCGTGGGGCGCTCAGGACTATCTGACCAAGGGGAGCTTTGATCGCGAACTGTTGGTCAAAAGTATTTGCTATGCCATGAGTCGCAACCACGCCCAGGCTCAGTTGCAAAAGTATTATCAGGAGAATGAGCGTTCCAAACGAACACTCCAGGATAAAGACGAAAGATTCCGAAGCCTTGTTTCAAACATTCCTGGCGCGGTTTATCGTTACACCTTGTCGGCGCCCCGGGAATGGAAAATGGAGTTTATCAGTGATGTGATCAAGGAAATCTCCGGCCTTCCGGCGGCTGAATTCATGGAGAGGAGTATTGCCGTTTATTTTGAAAAAGTCCTGCCGCAGGACCTCCCGCTCCTTCAGGACGCGTTCGAAAAGGCGGTACGGGAAGGGGCGATGTTTAGTGTGGATTATCGCGTCCGTCACGTGAACGGGGATTTCCGCTGGGTCCACGATCATGGGCGTGCCGTGCGGGACGGGGAGGGCAAGGTCATTCACGTGGACGGTGTGGTTTCCGACATCACGGAGCGGACCAAGGAGAAGGAGCGTTTCAATCAACTGGTCTATTATGATGCCCTGACGAATTTGCCGAATCGGGAGCTTTTTGTCGACCGTCTGGATCAGGCGATCCAGTCGGCTCGCCGCAAAAAGGAGAGCGGCGCCGTGCTGGCCCTCGACCTCGACCATTTTAAGCGCATTAACGATACGCTAGGACATCCCATCGGGGATCAGTTGATCAAGGCCGTTTCCGTGCGGCTTCTGAAGATCCTTTTTGATTCCGATACCGTCACGCGCATCAGCGGAGGAGCTTTTATCATTCTGTTGCCGCGAGTGGCAAAAACCGAAGACGCGGAGAACGTCGCCAATAAACTTTTGACGGCTTTTAAGGCGCCCTTTCTGATCAACGAGCATGAACTTTTCACAAGCTGCAGCATCGGGATCGCTCTTTTCCCCAATGATGGGGAGACAAGCGATATCCTGATCAAGAACGCCGATGCGGCCATGCACATTTCCAAAGAACGGGGCAAGGACCGGTTCCAGCTATTTTCCTCCTCCATTGCCAATAATAGTTTTGAGCGGCTCGTGCTTGAGAATAGTCTGCGCCGTGCCCTGGAGCGCAACGAGTTTCGGCTTTATTATCAGCCCCAGTTGGATCTTCGCACCGGGAAAACGATCGGGGCGGAGGCGCTCATTCGCTGGCAGCATCCGGACCTCGGGTTCATTCCCCCGATGGAATTTATTCCGATCGCGGAGGAGACGGGGCTCATTCATCCCATCGGGGAATGGGTCTTGAAGACCGCCTGCGAGCAGAAGAAGCTTTGGGATCAGCAAGGCTTTAAATCTTTCCGGATCTCGGTCAATCTCTCGGCCCGTCAGTTCCATTATGCCAATCTGGTGGATATGGTCGGAGACACGATTCGCAAAAGCGGCATCGATGCGCGGGACCTGGATCTTGAACTGACGGAAAGTACGATCATGGACCGGCTCGAAGAGACCACGCTGACGCTTCGCCGGCTCAAGAATATGGGGACGCATATTTCGATCGATGATTTTGGGACCGGGTATTCCTCTCTGATGTATCTGAAAACGTTCCCGATCGATACCATCAAGATCGACAAGTCGTTTGTGAACGATGTGACCACCGACCCCGATGACCAGGCCATCACGCAGGCCATCATCTCCATGGCGCACAGTTTGAAATTGGATGTCGTTGCCGAAGGGGTGGAGACCAAAGAGCAGCTTGAGATCTTGAGGGCGCAGAGCTGCGATATCATTCAAGGCTACCTCTTTAGCAAACCCATTCCTGTCGATGACATCTCTCCGTTCCTCTTGAGTGACGCCGCTAAAAAGATCCTGTCCTAAAAGGGGTGATCGGTACGTGATAAGCTGTCAGCAAATCCAGGCGATTTAAAATTACACCTTCCCGCTCTGCCAAAAACGGATTCCTTTAAGGTATCACTTCCCTCCAAAATCCGATTGCCTGACTAGTCGTTAAATCCCATACGATGGGCGCCCCGTTCATCCACCTTTCCGCCACCCTCCCGCAGTACTGCCTTCTCCAACCTGCCAGGTCGACCTGGCAGGTCGTATCGGAACATAAATTGCTATTTAATGCTATAATAATAGCTATGCAATGCTATGGATTGCAATAAATGATGTAAAAATCTTAAAAAGATTAAAGGAAGGCTTGTTTTTTGCTATTACGTAGAGTACTCTTCTATTGGGGGAGGAAAATGAAAAAAGAAAATGCTGTAGATCAGCTGACTGACACTGGACTGGAGACTAGAGACTTGAGACTAGAGACTACAGCCTGGAATTTTGGAACGTGTGACGAGCGTTTGGCTTTTGAGTCTCCGGTCTCGAGTCTCTTGTCTCTAGTCGTATTCAAAAAAGCGGTGGCGCTCGTCACAGCCTTCGCCTTCGTCTGGTCCATGTGCATCACGCCGGTGATGGCGGAGACGATCAAAGTGGACGGCGGCAGTATCGATGTGAATGTTCAGGACAATACGACGAACTGGAACGTAACCGGAAATCCCGTTTGGAATGTCCCGGAATTCAATGTGCCGACGGGGAATATTTATAACATCGCAGGACTCAACCAGAACGCGAGCCTGGCGCTTCTTGTGAACGGCGGCAATGTTTCAAATATCTTTGGTACCATGAATTTATCCAATCTTGATTTTATCCTGCAGAATATCGCCGGCATCAACATTGGTTCCACCGGCATGATCAATCTCAACAATGCATCGCTTCTCGCGTCGACCCTGCCGCTCAATCTCGATGCCACTCAATTTCTCGCGCATGACTATCAGTTCGGCGGACAGGGAGGTTTCCTGATGAATAACGGCAAGATCGTCGGGACAAATGCCGACCTCGTCGCCATGATCTCCAACGCCCTTGAGAACAGGGGGGTGATCGAAGTTCCGATGGGCACGGTCGCCCTCGCGGCCGGCAATACGGTGACCGTCGGGATCTCGCCGGACGGTATGGTCAGTATCGGCGTTGATGAAGCGACGGCAAACTCCATGGGCCTCAGGGATCAGATCAAGAACACGGGAACGATCACGGCCGATGGCGGCCGGGTGCTCCTGAGTGCCAAAGCCCTGGACGGTCTTTTTGAGAATGCTATCAACCTTCCGTCCGGCACTAATGCCAACTCGATCGTGCGGGCCAATAACGGCAGTGTGGAATTCGAATCCATCGGCGAGATCCGCAACGAAGGCCTCGTGGAGGCGGCCAACGGCGAGATCGACATCGACACCTTCCTGAGAAGCTTCATCAACACCGGAACGCTCAAGGCGTATCAGGGAGACATCAAGCTGAGCGCCGGCCAGTCGGTTTATAACGAGCAACTCATCGAAGCCGTGAATGGCAAAGTCGAGATCACGGCGAAAGAAGGTGAAGTGAAGAACACCGGAACGATCGACGCGGCCAAGGGCGAGATCCAAGTGACCGCGAAACGGGATGTCACCAACGACGCCAGCATGACCGCCGCCGGAGGCGAGATCTGGACGATCTCCAAAGAGGGAAGTATTACGAACGCCGGCACCATGAGCGCGAACCACGGTACGATCGGCCTCACCGCCGAACAATCCGCTTACAACCAAATGCTCCTTGAAGCCATGAACGGCAAAGTTGAGATCACCGCCAAGCAGGGCGAAGTGAAGAACACCGGAACGATCACCGCGGACGCCGGTGAAATCGATGTGACCGCGCGTCAGGACGTGATGAACGAAGCGCTCATGAAAGCCGAGGAAGGCGCGATCAACGTTACATCCACCGAAGGCAAGATCACCAATGCCGGAACGATGGACGCCTCCGGCGGCGAAGTGAAACTTCAGGCTCAAGGAGCCATCGAAACTTCCGGCGTTTTGAAAGCCGAGAACATTCGCGAGCATGGAGCCACATTCAAAGCTGGCGGCACTCTTAGCGGCGGCCATGTTTACATGGATAATCTTGATGGCGCTGCGGATATCACCGAAGGGGTGGCGCTCGATGTGGATACGATTTTCGATACGGGAGATATCAACGTGCTTGGAAATTTCAGCCTCCTCCGGAATGTTATTGTCCAAGCGGATGGCGGAACTCCCGATGGAACGGGAAAGATCAATTGGGGAGCCTCTTACACCGCCACGGGCAATAACCATAATTTGACGCTCAAAGCTTCGGAGACTTCCACGATCGGTTCGATCAGCGGCGTGAATGTCCTGGATTTCCAGGAATCCAAGGCGGGATCCAGCCCGACATTTACCTCCGATCCGACCGCGACCACCTGGTCGAATATCACTGATTTCCGTATCACCTCGGGCAAACTCAATCGCTTTACTGGGTCCGGGACCGCGGGCGTTCCTTACCAGATTTATGATGTTTATGGCCTTCAGGCGATGGGGGGATATCTGACTCCCAAGACTTATTTTAAACTCGCCGATAACATCGCTGCGACTAGCACTTCAGGCTGGAATTCAGGCGCTGGTTTTAATCCGGTAGGGGGTGCTGGCGGGTGGGATTACGGGCATCTGATCGATCCTTTTACAGGTGACTTTGACGGCAATTCCAAGACGATCACGGGGCTCACGATCAACCGCCCGAGCAGATCTTATGCTGGCCTTTTTGGCGGCGCGGATGGTAGTGTCTCAATACGGAATGTCGGTCTTGTGGGCGGTAATGTGAGTGGCGCCAATGATGTTGGTAGCTTGGTGGGTTGTGGCGGCTTACTTTCTAATGTCTATAACACGGGAAGTGTTTCCGGAGTTTTTGCTGTGGGAGGTTTGGTTGGAAGTTCAAGTGCCTCAATCGCTAACTCCTATAACACAGGGAGCGTCTATGGGAGTGATTACTATGTAGGAGGTTTGGTCGGCCATAATGGGGGCGTCATTACGAATTCCTATAACACAGGCTTGGTGAGTAGCGGTACGGGGTTGTTTGCCGGTGGCTTGGTCGGGAGAGAGTACAATCATTTTGTTACAGACTCTTATTGGGACAAAGAAACTTCCGGGCAGCTTCACAGCGATGGCGTTGACGATAGTTATGGGAAAACCACGGCAGAGATGCAACAACTGGCGACCTTTTCGGGTTGGGATATTGCCTCGACGAATGACGGTTCGATCTGGGGCATGCCGACAAATGGCGGCATGTACCCGATGCTTCAGATGCGCTATTCGACCACCATCACCGATGCCTATCAGTTGCAGCTGATGTTCCTGAACCTCGGTGCAACTTATACTCTCGCCAACGATATCGATGCTTCTGAAACAGCAAGTTGGAACGGGGGCGCGGGTTTTGCTCCAGTGGGATCTAGCACGGCGGGTTGGTGGGGCGTTCCAACTCATCCCTATACCGGAACTTTTGAAGGCGGTTCGCATACCATTACCGGTCTTACGATCAATCGCGAGGCTGAGGACTTCGTGGGACTCTTTGGAACAGCGACTGGAGCCACCATCCAGAACGTCAGTTTGCTTCAAAGTGATGTGACTGGTAATGATGATGTCGGGGCTCTGGTAGGTAGGAGTTATGCCGGCAGCGAAATTACGAACAGTCACGCATCGGGTACGGTCACTGCAAGGCAATATCTCGGTGGTCTTGTGGGCCATAGCATCGGAAGCAGTGTTGCTGGCAGTTCATCGGAGGGCATCGTCAACGGCGGTTTTGCGGTTGGCGGCCTTGTCGGAAATAACGATACTTTGAGCAGCATCTCCGAAAGCTACTCCACGGCGAATCTCGTGAGTGGCGTGGGTCTCTATGCCGGCGGGCTTGTGGGTTTTAATTATTTTAGTAGCATCAGTAATAGCCATTCCACAGGCAGTGTTAGCGGGGGCACGGAGGTTGGCGGTCTTGTCGGGAATAATTACGGCGCCAGCATTGCTAACAGCTATGCGACCGGAAACGCTAACGGCGATTCAAACGTCGGTGGACTTGTGGGTGGCAATAACAATTCATCCCCCACTGAAATAAGTAGTATCACCAATTCCTACGCGACAGGAGTGGCTACTTCTTCCGGAAATGTTGCGGGCGGTTTGATCGGAAATTATGTGGCTGGCACTCTGGCGAATAACTGGTGGTTTAACGGGACGAACACCGTTGATATCGGTGATGATGGGAATGTTGCCGACACGCAGATTGCCAAAGCCACTGCGGTAACGGATTTCATGAATCCTCTCCACAAAGTTTATGATGCCGACCTTGACGGTGTTTATGATGCGGGGGAGTGGGACATGTCGAGTGCGTTGGGCCATACCTGGGCGATGCAGGGAACAGGTGAAATGCTGCCGATGCTCCAAACGCGCTATTCGACCAGCATCACTGATGCCTATCAGTTGCAGTTGATGTTTCTGAATTTAGACGGAACCTACACCCTCGCCAACGATATTGACGCCTCAGGGACATCGGCCTGGAATTTCGGCAAAGGTTTTGCTCCGGTGGGGTATTCGACGGACATCCACTACTATGATGCGCCTACCAATCCGTTTACCGGGAACTTTGAAGGTTCGGGGCATACGATCACGGGACTTACGATCAATCGCGGCACGGAGGATTTCATGGGGCTGTTTGGCGTGGCAAGCGGCGCTCATATCACCCAGGTTGGACTTGTGAATGCGAGCGTTATCGGTTTCCGGTATGTTGGCGCGCTTGTTGGCGCTAGCGTGGGGAGTACCGTCAGTAACGCCTATTCCTCGGGAACTGTCACTGCCGGGAACAGCGGTATGTATATCGGGGGATTGGTTGGTATTAATTATCTCTCGAGCGCCATAAGTAACTCCCATTCGTCAGCGATCGTTACAGGAGGTAGCAGTAGTAACGCGCTTGGAGGTCTTGTAGGCGGGAATTTTAATTCAAGCACGATCACGGATTCCTACGCAGCCGGAGCGGTAACGGGCGGTAACGACACTGTAGGCGCCACGGCTATCGGAGGTCTTGTCGGTCTTACTGATCACGGAGGTATTATCAGCAATTCTTATGCCGCAGGTACGACTACAGGCGGGAACGGGAGTTGGAATGTCGGGGGTCTTGTGGGATCAGCTTATTATTCGGCCGCTATTACCGATTCCTATTCCACAGGGGCTGTGATAAGCGGCAACGAGAGCAATTCGATCGGGGGGCTGGTAGGAAATAATTATTATAGTTCGATAGCAAATTCCTATTCAACCGGGTCCGTTACGGTAGGAAGTAACAGTTCTGTGGTGGGTGGTCTTGTCGGTGCAAATGATACGAGTTCTATCACGAACTCTTTTTCGACGGGAACGGTCACAGGGGGCGGAGGCAGCTGGTGGCTTGGCGGTTTGATCGGGCTCTATTTGTCAGGTACGTTGACGAACAATTGGTGGTGGCAAGGGGCATCTTCCGGCGGACATAATTACGGGTTGAGCGACGCGGGAAATCCGTCCGATCTTTCGGATGTCAGCACCACAGCGACGGTGGCCGACTTTGACGGCACGGGAAGCGGCACCGGCGGGGCGGTTTATTCGGGTTGGGATTTCGGGAACACCTGGCATTCTTACAGCAGTACCACCCGGCCGCGTTTGCAAATGCCCATCTTCATTTCGGGACTGGTAAACGGGCTCGGTGCCGGGATCGTAATGAAACTTGTTCTGAATCAGTCCACGACCTATTCCACGACCACCACGAGCGGTGGCGCATTCTCTTTCGAAAATGTTACAGCGAATAGTGACGATTACGCGCTCATCTATGTAAATAACGCCGGCTATCAAGCGAACCTGGCTGGCAAGATCGTAGATGGGGGCGCCATCGTCATGGGACTGGATCTTTATGACGGAAGGTTGACACTTGGTGATACCGGAGGCGCCTTGGGAACGAATATCACCAATGCCGATCTTGGTTCAGCTTACTTCAGCAACTCGAACGTTCATTACAGCGTCGATGTCAGCAATAACGTCTCATTCCTCGATAGTGTCGACCTCTGGGTGCCGGCGAGCATGACTTATACTCCGGGGGCAAACATTACGGCGACCGGGAGCTGGCTAAACCAGGGGACCTTTGCTCAAGGAACTCATGCGGTTAATTTTACGGCGGCAGCGTTGGGAAAGACAATCACTTCAGGGGGCTCATCCTTCTATGATCTTACTTTTAATAATGCCGCCGGAGGATGGACGATTTCAGACCCCATGGCTGTGATACGCGATTTTACACTCGTGAACGGCGCCGTGACCCAGAACGCAAGTCTCGCCATCACCCGCGATTATACGCAGACTGGCGGAACTTTTACCGCGACCACGCCAGACACCCACACCTTTTCGGTGGGCAATGATTTCACGATCCTTTCGACCGATGATTCGTTTTTCCGTTATACCGGCGACGGTCTCACGACAGGTACCGCCTATATGATCTATGATGTTTACGGCTTGCAGGCGATGAACCAGGATCTCGATGCGCATTACAAACTTAATAATGATATCGCTGCGGCAAGCGTTTCAAACTGGGATTCGGGAAATGGGTTCGCACCGATTGGCGGCAATTGGCCGAATAATTTTTCCGGCTCATTCGATGGCCAGAATCATGTGATAACAGATATCTACATCAATCGTCCTACGATCAACGGCGAAGCCGTGGGGTTATTCAGCTATACATCAGGGGCCACGATCCAGAACGTAGGTGTCTCGAATGTCAATATCACCGGCGGGGAGATGGAAGTGGGAGGTTTAATCGGTTTTTCAGAAAATACGGATATCACGAACGTTTATACCACTGGAACGGTTAATGTGGGCAGTGACGGTTATTGGGGCGGTGGTTTGGTGGGCTGGGCAGATTCGACTGATATCGCGAATTCTTTTTCGACGGCAGATGTCACGGGGGATCATTATCTTGGAGGCCTCGCAGGTTATACAAACGGAGGAACGATTACTGATTCGTATGCGACGGGGAATGTAAGTGGTTTGTATGCTGTCGGTGGTTTGGTGGGGCATGGCGCTGGAAATATCACAAGGTCTTACTCGGTGGGAAGAGTTACGGGTCAGACGTTCGCCGGGGGTTTTATTGGGATGAATTTCGGTACTCTTAGTAGCAATTATTGGGACACCGAAACCTCAGGACAGGCGATGAGCAATGGAGAGGCGGTGGGAGCCGTGGAGGGGAAGACCTCGGCCCAGATGAAAACGGGATCCACTTTTTCAGGTTGGGATATTGCGACCACGGGAGGTCATACGTGGATGATGGCGGGCACTCCGCATCTGCAGTCGGAAAATACGACTACAATCACAAATGTTGCCCAACTCCAACTCATGGCGGTCGATCTTACAAAGAATTACACTCTCGCCAAGGATATTGATGCCTCTGATACCGTGAACTGGAACGCCGGCGCAGGTTTTGTCCCTGTGGGGTATACGACGGCGAATATTGATTTTGCTGTCACGAATCCGTTCACCGGAGATTTTGACGGCGGGGGGCACACAATCACGGGGATTACAATCAGCGGGGCGCATCTCGTGGGATTATTTGGTGCGACGAGCGGGTCAGCGATCACGGACGTTGGGCTCGTGGGTGGGAACGTAAACGGCCTCGGATACTATGTCGCGGGTCTTGTTGGTAAAAACGAATCGGGCTCTATCGTTAATTCCTATTCATCAGCGGCTGTATCAGGGTTCATTTATGTCGGTGGTCTTGCCGGTTATATTGGTTCAAGCTCTGTTGTCAACTCCAGCGCATCAGGTACGGTTGCGGGGAGTTTTGATGTCGGCGGGCTTTTGGGTGAAGGAAATCACACCACGGTTAGTAACTCCTATGCAACAGGGGATGTAACAGGCAGCGACAGAGCCGGCGGTCTTGTGGGCCATACCCAATATGGTTCTATCACCAATTCTTATGCAACCGGAGATGTGACAGCCAGTGGTTCTTATATCGGGGGTCTTGCGGGAGTCAATCTATCTAGCCCTATCACCAATTCCTATGCTCTTGGGAATGTAACAGGCGGAAGTGGCAGCGATTGTCTTGGAGGCCTTGTCGGTTATGATTCAGCGCCTATCACGAATTCGTATGCAACAGGAGCTGTAACGGGTGGTAGCGGGAGCACCTCTGTCGGCGGTTTGATCGGGATTTCTGCCGGCCCAGACATTACGAACTCTTTCAGTACCGGTGTGGCAACATCGGGAGGCGACACGCCGGGCGGTCTGATCGGGACATATGTCTCTGGGACTTTGACGAACAATTGGTGGTTTAATCCGACGAATATGCTGGATGTCGGAACGGGAAATCTTCCGGATGCGCAAGTTGCCAAGGCCGCCTCCACCGCGGCGTTTATGGACAAGACCCACAAGGTTTATGACGCCGATCTTGATGGTGTCTACGATGCGGGGGAATGGGATGTATCGGGTGCGTCGGGCCACACCTGGGCGATGCAAGGAACGGGAGAGATGCTTCCGCTGCTTCAGATGTCCTATTCCACCGATATCAGAAGCGTCGAGGCTCTCCAACTCATGTTCCTCGATCTGGATGCGGATTACACCCTCGCCAGTAACATTGATGCAAGTAGAACACAGTTCTGGAATTACAAAGGCTCCGGGGATACCACGAACTCCGCCAATTATTATGGTTTCAACCCGGTAGGATATTCCTCCGATTACTATATCCCTACGAATCCATTTACCGGTAATTTTGAAGGAGCCGGGCACACGATTACGGGCCTTCATATTGACCGCCCTAATACCGTGATGGTGGGTTTGTTTGGAGTGACTTCTGCAGCTGCCAACATCAGCAATGTGGGGTTGATCGGTGGTAGCATTACTGGCGGTGCTAGCAACATCGGTCTTGGTGTGGCTATCGGGAGTTTGGTTGGACAGAATTATGGTGCGATCTCCGGAGCTTATAATTCAGGCAGTGTTCATAGTGTTGCTGCCGATATGAATGTTCTCACTTCTGTCGGAGGTTTAGTCGGAGACAATGAAGGTACAATTACCAACTCATATAATATGGGGAGTGTTTCCGCTGTGGCCACCGGGTTTGGGCTTGCCTTCGCGGGCGGGCTGGCCGCTCTCAATGATGGTGGGTCCATCACCTATTCTTATAATGCGGGGAGCGTTTCTGCGACAGGGAGTGGCACTTTAAATGTGGGCGGATTGACGGCATCCTCGGGATCGGTTTTAAACTCTTATTGGGACACCGAAACTTCGGGGCAATCGGGAAGTGGGGGGGGAATTGGGAAGACAACGGCCGAGATGAAACAGCAGGCGACATTCTCCGGATGGGATCCCGGGACCTGGGGCCTGAAGGAAGGCGTTAGTGCGCCGTCGCTTTATTGGCAGAATTCTTACTGGACCGGTGCCGGAAGTGACAACAATTGGTCCACGGCTGAAAACTGGAACAACAATACTCTTCCGGACGCCGGGTCTCTCGTCTTCTTTAATAACTCCAGTACCAAGTCCGCAACGATCGACGGCAGGTTTACGGGGAGTGTGTTTTCCCTTGGGATCGGTTCGGGGTATAGCGGGACTCTCACCCAAAGCAGGGCGATGAACATTTCCGGGGATTATCAGCAGGCGGGCGGCTCTTATCTTCAGAATGGAACGCTCGCGATCACGCATGATTTTCACCAAACTGCCGGGACATTCACCGCGACCACACCGGGAACGAATACGCTGTCTGTAGGCGGCGATTTTTCAATTCCCGCAACCTCCGGGGCGTTCAATCGCTTTGGGGGAGCAGGAACTTCGGAGGGCGATCCTTATTTGATTTATGACGTCTACGGTTTACAGGGTATGTCGGAATATCTGGCAGCGGGCACTTATTTTTCTCTTGCAGAAGATATCGATGCTTCGAATACAGTGAATTGGAATGCCTCGGCCGGTTTTTCTCCGATCGGCACTTTTGGGAATGATTTTAAGGGCCAACTGAACGGTCAGAGCCATGTGATCACGGGGCTTTATATCAACAGGCCTTATGCTGAAGATGTCGGGCTTTTTGGATGTCTTTCCGGGACAACTGCAATTAGTGATTTAGGCCTGGTTGGCGGCGACATCCGGGGGGGGAGCTACCTTGGAGGTTTGGCCGGGGAAGCACTCGGCGGGACTATTACCCGCGTCTATAACACAGGAAACGTCACCGGAGCCGGTGATGTGGTAGGAAGCACCATCGGTGATGGCAATAATTTTGTGGCGGGAGGGTTGGTTGGATCTAGCAGAAGTTCCATCACCGACTCCTATAATACAGGCATTGTTTCCACCCCCGGTTACGTAGGAGGGTTGGTTGGGATGACAGATTCGGGTTCTATAACGAATTCCTACAACACAGGATCTGTATTGAGCCGTACCGGATTGGATGCGGGGGGGCTTATCGCTCAAAATACCGGTGCTGCGGTTACAAATTCCTACTGGGACAAAACAGCTTCCGGGCAATTGCACAGTTCCGGCAGTGACGATAGCGCTGGCTTGACCACGGCGCAGATGAAAAACGCGACGAATTTCTCGGGTTGGAACTTTACAAGTACTTGGCGCATTTATGAAGGTTATACAGCCCCGCTCTTAAAATCTTTCCTGACAGCGCTGACCGTCACGGCGAACGCATCCACAAAGACTTATGATCGGACAACTACGGTTGCCGGCGACGGCGTGACATATTCGGTCGAGCCTTCCGCGGAACTCAAAGGAATCGTCAGTTTTACGAGTTCGGATCAAAATGTGGGAACGTACGTTGGAGGTATTACTCCGACAGGATTGTATTCCACCCAGCAGGGCTATGACATTACTTATGTTTCAGGGGATCTGGAGATTACACCCAAGGCGCTCACAGTCAACGGTGTGACGGCGAATAACAAGGTCTACGACAGAACGACGAATGCAACCGTGAGTACAGGCAGCGCTTCGCTCGTCGGTGTGATCGCAGGAGATACGGCAACGCTTGATGCCAGCGCCGGAGCAGGAACCTTCATCGATAAGAATGTAGGCACTGCGAAAGCGGTCACAGTGACTGGACTTGCGCTTACGGGAACGGATGCTTCGAACTATTCGCTGTCGCAGCCGGTCGGGATCACGGCCGACATCACAGTCCTTGGAATCACCGTAAGCGGTGTGACGGCCTCGAACAAGACTTATAACAGGACGACCGCGGCGACGGTGAATACAGGCTCTGCGTCCCTCGTGGGCGTGCTTGGCGGGGATACGGTTTCACTCAATACGGCCGGGAAATCAGGCGTATTTGCAGACAAGAACGTCGGAACCGGGAAGGGCGTAACGGTTTCCGGACTTGCGCTTTCAGGGACGGATGCTTCGAACTATTCTTTATCCCAGCCTGTGGGGATCACCGCGAACATCACGGCGCTCGGGCTTACGGTAAGCGGCGTAACATCCTCCAACAAAGTTTATGACACGACGACTACCGCGGCAGTGAATACGGGCAGTGCGGCGCTTGTCGGTGTGCTTGGCGGGGATACGGTTTCGCTCAATACGACCGGTAAATCAGGTGTGTTTGCGGATAAGAATGTGGGCACAACGAAGGCCGTGACTGTTTCGGGTCTTGCTCTTTCGGGTGCGGATGCCTCCAATTACACCGTGACTCAACCCGCGGGATTGACCGCAAATATCACAGCGCTTGCGATCACGGTGAGCGGGGTGACCGCTTCAAACAAAACTTATGACCGGACGACGACGGCGACGGTGAATACGGGCTCGGCGTCCTTGGTGGGCGTGTTGGGCGGAGACACGGTTTCCCTCAATGCCGTCGGTAAATCCGGCATATTTGCGGATAAGAATGTCGGTACGGGTAAATCGGTGGCAGTCTCGGGTCTCGCGTTAAGCGGGACGGACGCATCGAACTATTCGCTGACACAACCGGTCGGGATTACGGCCGATATCACAGTGCTCGGGATCACGGTGAGCGGCGTCACGGTTTCAAGCAAGGTGTACGACGCGGCGACGACGGCCACTGTCAACACGGGGAGTGCGTCGCTCGTGGGAGTGTTGGGCGGGGATACGGTGTCACTGGATGCCGCCGGGAAATCGGGTGTATTTGCGGATAAAAATGTTGGCACGACGAAAGCGGTGACCGTTTCGGGTCTTGCTCTTTCCGGTGCGGACGCGTCCAATTACAGTTTGACGCAGCCTGCGGGACTCACGGCGGATATCACCAAAGCTTCCGTGACCTTAAGCGGAATTACTGCCAGCAACAAAGCTTATGACACAACGACTGCCGCGACGATTTCTACTGCAGGAGCGACGTTTACCGGGAAGCTTGGCTCCGATGTGCTCACGGTCGCTTCATCCACCGGAACATTCGATGACAAGAATGTGGCAACGGGGAAGACGGTGACTCTCACCAACACGCTCGGCGGCGCGGATCTCGCCAATTATAACGTCACGGATCAATGGACCACGACGGCCAGTATTACCGCGCTTGCGATTACGGTGAGCGGTGTGACGGCCTCCGGCAAGGTGTATGACGCGACGACGGCGGCAACCGTGAATACAGGAAGCGCGTCGCTTGTGGGAGTATTGGGCGGAGATACCGTGAGCCTGGATGCTGCCGCGAAGGCGGGTGCATTTGCGGACAAGAATGTGGGAACAACAAAAGCCGTGACTGTTTCAGGACTTGCCCTCTCCGGAGCTGATGCGTCTAATTATAGTGTGACTCAGCCCGTGGGGCTTACGGCAGACATTACAAAGGCGACGGTGACGCTCTCCGGGATCACGGCGAGCAATAAGGCCTATGATGCGACGACGGCTGCGACGGTGTCGACGGCAGGCGCGACGTTTACCGGGAAGCTTGGCTCCGATGTGCTCACGGTCGCTTCATCCACCGGAACGTTCGATGACAAGAATGTGGCAACGGGGAAGACGGTGACTTTGGTGAACGTGCTGGGCGGCGCGGATCTCGGGAATTATAACGTGACGGACCAGGGGACTACGAGTGCCAATATCACCGCCAAAGCGCTTACGGTCAGTGGCGTGACGGCGGACAGCAAAGTCTATGATGCAACGACTGCCGCAAGTCTGAACACGGGTTCCGCATCGCTCGGGGGCGTGATCGGGGCGGAGGTTGTGTCGCTCGATAGCACGAATCGATCGGCTCTTTTTAGTGATAAGAATGTGGGAACCGGGAAAGCTGTTTCAACGGCGGGTTTTGCTCTTTCGGGGGCGGATGCCTCGAATTACAGCGTGATGCAGCCGGCGGGCGTGACGGCGGATATTACGAAGGCATCGGTAACGCTAAGCGGCATCACGGCCAGCAACAAGGTCTATGACGCGACGACGGATGCAACGGTGTCCGGCGGGACTTTTTCCGGGAAATACGCCGGGGATTTTCTGACGGTTGCTTCGACCGGGGTATTCAATAACAAGAACGTGGCAACGGGGAAGACCGTGACCCTCACGAACGTCTTGGGCGGCGCGGATCTTGGAAATTACCAGATCACGGATCAGGGGACCACGACGGCGGATATCACCGCAAAGGCGCTTACGATCAGTGGTGTGACAGCCTCCGACAAAGTCTATGACGCGACGACGACCGCGAACCTGAATGCCGCTTCCGCGGCTCTGGTAGGCGTGATCGGATCGGAGGATGTGTCGCTTAATAGCACGAACAAACTCGGTCTTTTCGGAGATAAAAATGTGGGGACTGTCAAAGCGGTCACCGCAGCTGGGTTTGCTCTCTCGGGTGCAGAGGCCTCCAACTATAGCGTTGTGCAGCCGGCGGGATTGACCGCGAATATTACAAAAGCAGCGGTGACGCTCTCGGGGATCACAGCCGCGAACAAAGTTTATGATTCCACGACCACTGCGGCGGTTTCGGGAGGCACTTTTTCCGGGAAGATCGCCGGGGATTCTTTGACGACCTCCACGACCGGCGTGTTCAGCGATAAGAACACCGGGACGGGGAAGACGGTGATGCTGACGAACGTGCTGGGCGGCGCGGATCTTGGAAATTATCAGATCACCGAGCAGGGAACGACGATGGCGGATATTACCGCGAAAGCTGTGACCTTAAACGGCGTTACGGCGGACAGTAAAGTCTATGACGGGACAAGGACTGCGAATCTGAACATGAGCTCGGCGTCTTTAGTGGGCGTGGTGGGGACGGAGGATGTGTCGCTCAACAGCACAAATAAAGCGGGCCTTTTTAGTGATAAGAATGCCGGCGCTGATAAATCGGTCACCGTCTCCGGCTTTGCTCTTACGGGCGCAGATATCTCGAATTACACGTTCTCGCAGCCGGCGGGTCTGAGCGCGAATATCACGAAGAGAACTTTAGCGCTGGAGGTTGCGGGCGTGGACCGGGTTTATGACGGCACGACCGCTGCGTCGCTCACGTTCTCCGATGATCGCGTTGCGGGAGATGTGCTGACTCCAAGCGCCACGAGCGCCTCCTTCCTTGATAAATATGTCGGAGCTGCCAAGACGGTGAATGTGACCGGTCTAACGCTCTCGGGCGCCGATGCCGCGAACTACGCGCTCAGCGCCACATCGGGGACGACGATCGCGGATATCACGGCGGTTGTGACGGGCGCGATCAGCGGGATCGGAGGCGGGGTCAGCATGTTGCTTGCCGTCACGCATGAGGGGGTTCAGAAGACCTATGAGACCACGACGAGCGGGAATGGCGCCTTTACTTTCGGCGGGGATCTTTTCGTGGACGCCGGGGATGCCATGATGGTTTCCGTCAATCATTGGTCGTATCAGGCGAATCTGGCCGGAACGATCGTCGCTCCGGTGAATGTTACGGGTCTCAATCTCGCGAATGGTCAGGTGTCGATCGGAAGCGCTAATGCGGTCAATATCGCGTCGACTTATACGAATGCGAACCTTGCCACCGCGAAGGGAACGCTCGCGGACCACGTATTTTATTCCGTGACGAATAATGCATTAGCGGTGAATGGCGCGGATCTTTTTGTGCCGGCCGGTGTGACCTTTACTCCGGGCGGAAATGTTGCGGCGGTGGGCGATCTGAACGTGGCAGGGACTTATAATCAAAACAGCAATCTGGCCGTGACCGGAGATTTCGCTCTGGCGACGGGCGGAACGTTCTTAGACGCGTCGCCCCTGAGTCACACGTTCAGCGTGGGAGGGAGTTTCTCGGTTCCGTTCGCCACCGCGGGATTCCGTCGCTACACCGGGACGGGGACCGTAAGCGATCCGTTCATGATCCGGAATATTTATGACCTTCAGGCGGTGAAGAGCAATCTGACCTCTCATTTTAAATTATATTCCAGCCTGGATGCCGCTCCGTCCGCGAGCTGGAACAGCAACACCGGCTTTGATCCGATCGGGGATCGCGAAAACTTGTTCACGGGGAGTCTGAACGGCAACAGCAAAGTGATCTCGAATCTTGAAGTGGATCGGGAGGACAGTGATTATCTTGGGCTTTTCGGGCATATCGGTGCTTCGGGAAGCGTTTCCAATCTAGCGCTTGAAAAGGTCAGCATTTATGGCCATGACTATGTGGGAGGTCTTTCCGGATTGAATGACGGGAGTTTATCGAACGTGTATACGACCGGTGTTCATACCGTGCGTGGCCGGAATTTTGTGGGGGGGGTGGCCGGTGGCAATACGGGAAGCATCGCGAACGCTTATTCCAGCTCTCGCGTGATCGGAACAAACAAGGTTGGCGGCCTGGTGGGGGCCAATAGTGACAGCGGCACGCTCCACCAGACTTACGCGATGGGTTATGTTACGGGCACGAGCAGTAACGTCGGCGGTCTCGTGGGGGCGAACACGAATACCGCCGCGGGTTCCGTGTCCGATTCTTTTTGGGATGTTGAGTCCACGGGTCAGGCGGCACGTGCGGGGGTGACGGAAGGGACTGGGAAAACGACGGCGCAAATGATGAGCTCAGGCACTTATGCGGGCTGGGAGAATTTCGGGACAACGTGGGTGATGGAGAATGGCGGGACTTATGCTCATTTTCAGTTCCGGTATCCGGAGGGCGTCCGTGGGGTAGGCGGTTATGTGTATATTAACAACAGGCTCGATGATGTCATCACGGAAGTCAAAGCAGGCTCCGGGACCGAGGTCGTTCTTTATTCCTCCGGGAGTGGCCCCGGCGCAGATCTTACTGAAACCTACCTTGATTCGACCTCGACCGGTGCGTCCAGTCATTATTATGCCGTGCTGGGTAAGGGCACGGTCGGAAGCGAGAATTATGTGATCGGCAGGAGCGGTAATGGGAGTACGAGAATGCTCGCGGGATCCGGGAGTGTCTATCCTCTTAATATCTGGACGAACGAGGATAACACGTTTGTTCGTTACGTCGCGCCTGTCGTCGGCCCGATCGTCGATGGAGGCACCCAGGGCGTGGATGCAACTTTGAAAGAAATTTTTACGATCCTTCCTAATGTCCCTGTGGAGAAACCCTTGCCGCCTGTGATCATTGAAGATTGGACGGGGGATGGAACTGCGGATCAGGGCGCCACGGATTTCAAAAAACTCATTGGGGATATTCCGACGATTCCGGTGACAGAACCGATCGTGCTCCCGCCCAATCCGGTTGTGGAAACCGAGGTTTCGGATACCGAAACCGATGCGGTCGAGATCCCCGACCTCAATGAGGATGTGGATGACGGTGATATTTCTTTTACCGAAGAATCCTCCACGGGGCGCGAGCCCGTTCCTGTGAAAACGGACGACGAAACTGCGGGTGCGAAGACCTCTGAGGGTGGAGAGACTAAGAGCGCTACCTCCGAAGAGGAGAGTGCTGTTTCGAAGGATGACGGAAAAGGTCCCCAGTGGCGCGATGTTCCGGTCACGGAAGCTCCCAATATTAATGATCCGAAGAAATTCCTGACCGATGTTCGGGTGCTTGAAGGGACCGTGTACGTGCTCGATGGTTCCAACATCATGTCTCTTTTGGGCCGCGGGGAGTCGATGAGAGTTCATTATAAAAAATCGCAGACCCGAGATCTCAGGCCCAAAGCGAAAGATCAAAATCAAAACAGCCGCAAGGAGTTGAAGCTCTTCCTTAAGGCGGACACGCAAAGTTCGATCGAGACGCTCACGCAGGCGCTCGGAAAGATCGATTCCGGGAAAGGTCATTTCAATGTGCTTCGCGGCCTCGTGGGTGAAATCCATGAGAGCGACGTGAAGCTCGCCGCGCTCTCCAAAGCGAGCATTCTCGGTCTTCGCGTAACGGCCGATCCGAAAGCCGAGGCGCTGGCAGAGACCGAAGGCGTGGTCCTCCGTCTTTACAGCAGCATTCCGGAGGCGGTTGAGGCGCTTGGAAAAGTCATGGAAGGGACCCCGGAGCTTGTGGAGTCGAGGGCCGAGGCTGGAAACAAAACCCTGCCGGAAGAAACACCCTCGGTGAAAGGCGCGAAGAAAGAATCCACCCCCGCATCGGTGCCGGTGGCGAAGGATTCGGCTCTGGATGCGGCTGTTTCCGCAGTGACAAAGGCGTTCATGGGATCGGACGCCGCAGAGTCCCTTTCTGAGGAACCCGAGGTTTCGGCGATGTCCGAGGCGGGCATGAAGCCGGCGACGCCTGTGGTGATGGGGCGCATGGAGAACGGAACGCGCTACGGAACGCTCCGTAAACCCGGCAAGGACGTGTTTGTAAAATGCCGGGGAGGGACCTGGATGCCGGCGAAGGACGGCATGGTGATCTTGCCGGGGGATGAAGTGAAAACTGCCGCCGTCGGGTCGGTCGAAGTGGTCTTGGATGGCGGAAGGGTCGGTCGTGTTGAGATCAAAGAAGGCAGCCGTTTTAGAATTGAAAAAGCTGAGACCGATCCTGTGACGGGCGATATGACCACATTGCTGGATCTTGCGATCGGGAAGATCCTCGTGAAGGTGGAATCTCTCAAAGGTAATTCCAGGTTCGAAGTCAAAAGTCCGACGGCCCTTACCGGGGTTCGTGGCACTATCTTTGAGGTGACGGTGAAAGAGAAAGCATAAAATCGGACTACAGACTACAGACCACAGACTGGAGACTACCGCACAAAGCCCTCGATTTAAGTTTCAGTCTCGGGTCTCTCGTCTCTCGTCAAGAAAACACCCCCGAGAACCGATAATGGTTGATGTAGGGCTTCTATCATTCTTCATACATGGAAAAGGATTATGAAAAAACACCCGCAGCTTTTTGAAGTGAATGCCTTCTTCTTTATCTCCCGAATGTCCAAGAAATATGGGCGTCCTCTGACGCTCATGACCGTCCCGGCTTCGGAGTGGAAATCCTTCGCGGAACAGGGGTTCGATTATCTCTGGCTTATGGGGGTTTGGGCCCATAGTCCCGGGTCGGCCGAGCATGCCGCCAAGGAGCCCGGTCTTTGTCGTGCCTATGATCTGATCCTTCCGGGCTGGAAGCGCGAAGATGTGACGGGTTCTCCTTATGCCATTTTTGGTTATGAACTCGATCCTTATCTTGGCCGGCCGGAGGAATTGGCTCAGCTCAAAATGAGACTGAACGGCATGGGGCTTGGCCTCGTGCTGGATTTTGTGCCCAATCATCTTGCCTTCGATCATCCCTGGACCCTGGAGCGTCCCGAACTTTTCGTGTCCTGCCGCCCGGAGACCTTACACGCCCATCCGGAATGGTCTTTCATTACTGCTGACGGTAAAAAGATTGCGCACGGCCGGGATCCTTATTTTGCGCCGTGGATCGATACCGCGCAGATCAATTTCTGGTCTCCCCAAGCGCGCGAAGCCTGGCTCACCGAACTTCTCAAACTCGCAAAGGTCGCTGACGGAGTGCGTTGCGATATGGCCATGCTCGCGTTAAACGATGTTTTTCAAAGTGTGTGGGGCGACCATATTTCGGACACAAGGCCCTACACGGAATTCTGGGAGGAAGTGATCCCGGAAGTGAAAAAGATCGCGCCGAATTTTATTTTTATCGCGGAAGTCTACTGGGACATGGATTGGCCGCTCCAGCAACTGGGTTTTGATTTTACTTACGACAAGCGTCTTTACGACCGGATGTTCTTTGATTCCGCGACCTCGGTGGCCGATCACTTGAACGCGGAACCGGTTTATCGCGATAAATGTCTTCGTTTTATCGAGAACCATGACGAAGAGCGGGCGACGGTGACCTTTGGAAAACAGAAATCCAGAGCCGCGGGGATCATTGCGGCCACGGCTCCCGGACTCCGGTTTTTTTATGACGGACAATTGGAAGGACGAAGGATACGCACTCCCATTCATCTGCGGCGAGAGCCCCAGGAGCCCGTGGATCCCGTGGCGGTCGCGATCTACCGGCGACTTTTGCGTTTTATCAAAGGCCCCACGACTCACGAAGGGGAATGGACGCTCTTGCAGACCCAACCGGCCTGGAGGCAAAATGAGAGCTACAATGCGGTTCTCGCGTACCTTTGGGGCTATGGGATGGAGTGGAAACTCGTCGTGGTCAATTATTCCATGATCCGCGCGCAGGCGTCCATCCGGTTACCGGAATTTCTGAGCCGGCAATGTTTCATCCAGTTCCGGGACGTGCTGACCGACAAGGTCTACGACCGGACCGGAGAAGAACTTCTCCAAAGAGGATTTTATGTGGACCTCCCGCCCTGGCAGGCCCACCTATTCGAGTTCAAGGTCTAGCCCTTCCCCCAATCGCATTTCACACCCGCCAGAAATTTTAAGAGCAATTCCAATGCGGTGAGGCACGCTCGCGAGACGGAGCGGGCATGGTGGCTGACAGGAGTCGCCTCTCGACAACGGCTGTTCATCCGCTCCTGTCCCAATACCTATCAATTTTAACGAAGGTGAAATTGGGGCTGCCCTGATTACCTGTTGATTTATATTTGAGAATCAGGGCTGCAGCGGATGCCAGCCTGCGCTCTCGCTGATGGGACCTGCTCTTTTGAGCAGGACCAAGCTCCCATCAGCTCCGAGAGCTGTCTCGATGCGACTCCTGTCTGCCGAGTGAAGTCGAACGCGCGAGCGA
The DNA here is from genome assembly GCA_964482725.1 of uncultured bacterium. Lineage (GTDB taxonomy): Bacteria > Omnitrophota > Omnitrophia > Omnitrophales > Aquincolibacteriaceae > Aquincolibacterium. Next base: position 23,790 of record CAYZYT010000007.1, read on the forward strand.
AGATCGCCTCGCTGGGGCGATCTGAGCGATGACGAAACGCATTGGAATTGCCCATTGGCTGACCAGAGATGTATCCGCCACTAAAACCGCGCTTGGAGTGTGGCGGGTTGTTTGCTAGACTGTCCCGTCTGCAATATTAACTTATCAATTTTCCCGGGAGATAAAATGGCTACTGCGAAAAAGAAGGATGAGCGAAAAGAGAATCCGGAACTTTGGCACCTGGAAACTAAGGACATGACCAAAGACGGATTGAAGGAATCTTTCAGCGCCAGTCTCCACTACGGCCTTGCCAAGGACCGGTTTACCGCCACCTCTCACGATAATTTTATGGCGCTCGGGATGTCCCTGCGGGACCGGCTGGTGGAACGATGGATCCAAACCCAGCAGCGCTATCACGTGAAGAACCTCAAACGCGTCTATTATCTTTCTCTGGAATTCCTGATCGGCCGTCTTTTGGGAAATTATATTTTGAATCTCGGACTGTGGGACCAAAGCCAAAAAGCTCTCGAGGAATTCGGGCTCGATCTTGAAAAAGTCCGTGAGGAGGAGGTCGACGCGGGGCTCGGGAACGGTGGCTTGGGACGCCTGGCCGCGTGTTTTCTGGATTCGATGGCGACGCTCGGGATCCCCGCGCATGGGTACGGGATCCGCTATGACTACGGGATCTTCAATCAAAGGATCATCAACGGCTATCAGGTGGAATCGCCGGATGAATGGCTCAAGCACGGGAATCCCTGGGAATTTGCCCGCCCGGAATACTCTCAGAAGATCAAGTTCTACGGCGCGACGAACATGTACCATGACAAAAAAGGCCGGCTTTGCGTTGAGTGGGTGAATGCGCAGAATGTTCTCGCGATGCCCTACGACACTCCGGTCCCGGGGTACAAGAATAATGTCGTCAATACCCTTCGCCTCTGGTCCGCAAAAAGTTCCGAAGAGTTCGATCTCCAGTATTTTAATGACGGGGATTACGAGCGCGCGGTTTACGACAAGATGTTTACGGAAAATATTTCCAAGGTTCTTTACCCCAATGACGCGACCTCGATGGGCAGGGAACTGCGTCTGAAACAGGAATATTTCTTTACCGCAGCGTCGATCGCGGACATCATCCGCCGTTTCAAAGAAGATAATACCCTTTTTAAGGATTTCCCCGAGAAAGCGGCGATCCAGTTGAATGACACACATCCGGCGCTTGCGATCGTGGAGTTCATGCGCATTCTTTTGGATGAAGAACAAATGGATTGGGATCTGGCTTGGGACCTCACGGTCCGGACTTTCGCCTACACCAATCATACCGTGATGCCCGAGGCGCTTGAGTGTTGGCCTGTCGCGGTATTCGAAAAGCTTCTGCCCCGTCACATGCAGATCGTCTATGAGATCAACGACCGGTTTCTGAAGGAGCTTTCTGCGGAATATCCGGGCGACTCGGACCGGCTGCGGCGGATGTCCCTGATCGACGAAGGCGGCGGGAAAAAGATCCGCATGGCGTACCTCGCGATCATCGGCTCTCATTCCGTGAACGGGGTTTCCGAACTGCACAGCACGCTTCTCAAAGAGCAGCTCTTCAAGGATTTTTATGAGCTGTCGCCGGAAAAGTTCAACAACAAGACCAACGGGATCACGCACCGCCGGTGGCTGATGAAGGCCAATCGGCCGCTTTCCGCGCTTATCACAGGAACGATCGGGGAAGGCTGGGAGAAGAACCTCTACGAACTGGAAAAGTTGGTGCCGCACAAGGGCGATCATCTTCTCAGGAAAAAATGGCAGCAGGTGAAGCGCGACAACAAAAAGCTGCTCGCGGATCTGATCTTCAGGGAAACGGGTGTCCGGGTCAATGTCGATTCCATGTTCGACGTCCAGGTCAAGCGTATTCACGAATACAAACGCCAGACCCTTTTCATCCTCTATGCGATCTCCCAATACCTGAAGCTCCGGGAGAATCCGGGCGCCTCCATCACCCCGAGGACGTTCATTTTTTCCGGGAAAGCGGCCCCGAGCTATTTTCTCGCGAAACTCATCATCAAATTCATCAATAACGTGGCGAATGTGATCAATCACGACAAGGTGAGCAAGGAGAAGCTTACGGTCGTCTTCCTTGAAAATTACCGCGTTTCCCTGGCCGAGAAGATCTTTCCGGCGAGCGATCTTTCCGAACAGATCTCGACGGCGGGGACGGAAGCCTCCGGGACGGGTTGCATGAAATTCATGATGAACGGGGCTTTGACCGTGGGGACCTATGACGGGGCCAATATCGAGATCGCCGAAGAGGTGGGGGAAGAAAATATTTATATGTTCGGCCTCAAGGCGCAGGAAGCGCTGAAGCTGAAATGTGAGGGCTATGACCCTCAGCGTTTCATCCGGGAGTCCGCCGGCTTGCGCCAGATCTTTCAGATGATGCGGAGTAATTTCTTCTCACCGATGGAGCCGGGCATCTTTGACCCGCTCGTTCACAATCTGAGCGTGGACGATCCGTTCATGGTTTGTGCGGATTTTGAATCCTATTGCGCCATTCAGGACAGGATCTCGGAAGATTATCAGGATCAGGATCAGTGGACCGAGAAGGCTATCCTCAATATGGCGAAATCGGGGAAGTTCTCCAGCGACCGCACGATCGCCGAATATGCCAGGGATATTTGGAATGTCCCAACGAACCAGTCTAAGTGAAATTCTAACAGGCTGCTAAAAACAGTACTCGCGTCATTCTGAGCCCCGGAGTTTCCGACCCATTCGGGTCGTAGACCCGGTGGGAGGGCGAAGAATCCCGATGAGAGATCCTTCACGATGCTGCGCATCGCTCAGGATGACGAAGTTTTTAGCAGTTTCCTAAACAAACTCGAGACATAAAATTTTAAAATCCGAAACGCGGGTTTAGTCTTTGAGTTTTGAACATTTGAATTTGTTTAGGGTTTAGTGTTTCGTGTTTAGGATTTGACGCAATAACGGCCCCGCCACCTGTGAAGTGGCGGAGCTTAGTACATAGCCATCTGGTTTCTAAGTACTATGTGCCATGCACCATGTACTGCTTTACGACTTATTCCTTCCCCCCAGTTGCCGGATCCCCGTGACGCTGAAGAAAAGTTCCAGGCTCGATATTTGTTGCGCCACAAGCCGTACTTCCCGGAATTTTTCGGAAAGAATGAAGTGCGACAGGAATCGCAGTACTCCCGAGATCAAAAAGACGGTCAGGATCGCGGATCCCCGGAACGGTAACACGCGTTCGACAAGAAATCCTCCCGTCGCGGCACCCAGAAAGATCGCAATGCCCGTGATGACGGCGAAGTAGCTCAGGCAGCGGATCCTCTTACCGGAGCTAACGGCTTCGTAGATGAAATTCAGTGCGCAGAGATTGAAACCTCCCCACACGAATCCGGAAAAGATCTCCACGCAGATCAGATAGGCGGGGAGGGGCGAGACCATCCAGAGCAGCGGGATCGCTGGGATGAGCAGGCTTGTGAGTTTGAGGATCTTCGCGTTTCCGACCGAATCCGCATGCCTTCCCCATATCGGAAAGGAGAGAAGGCCTGCGGCGACAGACGTGAAGCGGATGGCCATAAAGAGAAGATAATTAAAGTGAAGGTCGCTGAGCATGTAGACGCTGAAGAAGGGCGCGGCAAGGTTCGTCGCGAACATAATGCTTGCGACATAGAATACGAATTTCACGAAATTACTTTGCCGGAATCTCCGGAGGAACATGAAGAACGTGAAGTGGCTTTCCGGTGTTTTAACGACCGGAAGATCCTGCATCCGCGCCATGAGTCCCGCGGAAAGGAACCGGGCCAAGGTGGCGACCGCGACGAGGATCACAAAACCGGCTGCTTGAAGATGCCCCTGATAGCTGAAAAGAAGCGCGCCGCCCCAAATTGTGCCGAGCATGCCGGCGATACCGACGAGCCTTGAGCGCCATCCGAAATAGCGGCCCCGTTCCTCGGCCGGAAGATAATCGCTCGTCAGGCTGCCCCAGACCGTGCTGATGACGCTTCCGAAGGTCCGGAAAAAGGTCACACATACGATAAGGACCCCGATCCTCCAGGAGCCGGTTAGGCACGGAAGAAAAGCGATCGGAAGCAGGCAAAAGGCTTGCCCGGCCGCGCTGCTCACGAGAGAGCGGAGCCGGCTGCCTTTCATCAGGTCCACCCACTTCGAGGTCCAAAGCTGGAGGACGGAGCTGACGAGGGTTGGGACGGCCACGAGGAACGCGATCTCGGCCGGGGTGGCGCCGAGAAAAAGAGCCAGAGGAATGGAATAATCATCGGCGAGGGACTGCATGACGCTCGCGGGGAGGCCTTCCTTCCAGGAGATCTGAAGGCTCTTCAGGTAAGGATTTTCTCTGAGTTGTGCGAAGATTTTTTCCATGACGGTGGCCCCCTCTGTTATCGGCAAGAACAAAGCCTTTAATGAGCTTGCGAGCGCATCTCTTCGCATGGGGATTCCACGCAAACTGTTGAAAAACTTCGTCATCCTGAGCGATGCGCAGCATCGTGAAGGATCTCTCGTCGGGATCCTTCACCCTCCCACCGGGTCTACGACCCGAATGGATCGGGAACTCCGGAGTTCAAAATGACGCGAAGGGTGGTTTTTAACGGTATGTCTGATGCAAGGGCGCTATCGTTTTTGTGGGGCGTGGTGTATACTTTCCGTAGTCATTGCTTCTTCCTCGAAGTTTGTCAGCCAGTGGGGTGAAAATGAAATTGGATGGCGGGAAGCACCTGGTGGATGGGAAATATTCCATCAAAGACTTGGTAGATCTGGAAGAGTTAAGAGCTCTGTTCCAGAGTTTTACCGATGCCATGGGCTTTACCATCGGCTTTTTGAGCACTCCCGAGCTTGAGATCCTCATTGCCACAGGATGGCGAAAGATCTGCACCCAATATCACCGGAACTGTCCCCTCGCCGCAGAAAGATGCCGAATCAGTAACGCCAGGCTTGTCCGTCACTGCAAACGCCCCGGCCAGATCATTATTGAAGCTTGCGAGAATGGACTCGTGGATTGCGCGACTCCGATCATCATCAAAGGTAAAAAGGTCGCCATTCTCGCGACCGGCCAAGTACTTCTCAAGCCCCCCAATATCGAACATTTCAGAAAACAGGCGAAACTCTATGGCTGCAACAAGGCCGCCTATCTCAGAGCCCTGAAAGACGTCCCCGTTATTTCCCCCAAAAAACTAAAGCAAGCCACGCGATTTCTTGGCCAATTGGCGCATACGATCATCCAGATGGGATATGCCAGCCTTGAGGAAAAGGAACGTAGCGAATTGTTGTCGCGCGAGATCCATCAACGCAAAAATTTGGAAGAGGCATTACGAGTCAAGAACCGTGCCTTTGACATATCTCTGGCGGCCACGAGTATTGCCGACACGAGGGGCGTTATCACCGAGGCTAACGATGCGTTCCTTCGGGCTTGGGGCTGCCGGAGCCGTGGGGAGGTCATCGGCAAGCCCCTAGCGCATTTTTTAAATGATCCGAGAGAGGCTACAGCCATTTTCCGGGCTCTTAACAAACAGGGGCGATGGGAGGGAGACTTTATAGCGAAGAAGAGAGACAGATCAACATTTATTGCGCACACTCAGGCGACGGCCGTATTGAATGAGAGCGGTAAATTGATCGGATATCAATCGGCGGTAGCAGACATCACCGAGCGCCAGAGGGCGGAGGAATCCCTTCAGGAAAGCGTTAAGGATTGGAGGGACACATTCGATGCGGTCAATGATGCTGTGTGGCTTCTCAGCCTGGATGGAAGGATCCTTCGGGCCAACAAATCAACCCGTTCGGTGCTTGGGAAAAAGCCGGAAGAGATCCTTGGGCGCCGTTGCTGTGAAGTGGTCCATGGTTCCCGAATACCTCCCATCGAATGCCCCTTGCATCGTATGCGGAAAAGTCGTCAGCGTGAATCCTGGGAATTTCAGGATTCGAACCGTTGGTTCCGGGTCACAGTCGATCCTATCTGGGATTCTAAAGGAGTCCTGATCGGGGCTGTTCATATCGTTAGCGATATTACAGCCCGCAAAGAAGCGGGAGAAGCGCTTCTGGCGAGCGAAGATCAATACCGGAATATTTTTGAGAGCTCCCAGGATGCCTTGATGACGCTGGAGTCTCCTAGCTGGAAGTTTACCTCGGCCAATACGGCCATGCTGCGGATGTTCGGGGCAAAAAATGCCGCGGAGCTTTTTTCTCATGCTCCTTGGGTTCTTTCTCCCAAGCTGCAGCCGGATGGGCGCTCTTCTGCCAAGAAGGCCAAGAAAATGATCCAAATAGCGATCCGCCAAGGTTCTCACGCCTTCGAGTGGACGCACCGACGGATTGATGGAACGGCGTTCCCCGCCGAAGTTCTCTTGACGAGAGTGGTTAAGGACAAGGACAAGGACAAGGACATAGTATCCCTCCAGGCAACGGTCAGAGATATCACGGCGCGCAAAAAGTCGGAGGAGGCTTTGCGGGAGAGTGAAGAAAAATTTCGTCTTATGTTCAACACATCGGCTGCCGGGATGGCGATGTGCAACATGGACGGTTCTCTTGTCGAAGTGAACCAGGCTTATTTAGATATTATTGGCTATACGCGCAAAGAAGCCCTGAGACTTAGCTATTGGGATCTGACGCCGAAGAAGTATGCCAAGGATGAGGCCCGACAACTTCGCTCCATGGAATTGACTGGAAAATACGGTCCTTATACGAAGGAGTATATTCGAAAAACAGGCGAGCGGGTTGACGTGATGCTCACCGGGGCCGTTGTGACGGGGGCGGATGGGGTGAAGCGTATCTGGTCGCTTGTGGAGAATATCACCGAGCGCAAGCGGTCGGAGGAGCTGTTGAAACAGCGTGAGGCCTACTTGACAGCCATTGTGGATAACCAGTCCGGGATGGTCTGGCTGAAGGACAAGGAAAGCCGGTTTCTGGCCGTGAACCAGGTATTCGCCAAAATGGCCGGCAAGAAAAAGCCCGAGGATGTGGTGGGGAAGACCGATCTTGATTTCTGGCCTCCCGAAATGGCTAAGGGATATCGGGCCGATGACCGGAAAGTGATGCGAAGCCGAAAATCTGTCTCGGTGGAGGAACTCATCTCCGAGAAAGGCGTCGCTCGGTGGCATGAGACTTTCAAGACCCCTGTTTTTGACTCGGACGGAAAAGTGATCGGGACGACCGGCTATGCCCGGGATATCACGGAGCGCAGGCGTGCAGAAGAGGCTCTTCAGGAGAGCGAAAAACGCTTTCGCGTTGTGGTAAATAATTCGCTCGATCTTGTTTACCGGCGGAACATCCAGACCGGCCGGTATGATTTTTTTAGCCCGGCGGTCAAGAAGACGCTCGGTTTTTCATCAGAAGAATTGATCGGCAAAAAACTGAGCTTTGCCACAAGTCGGATTCATCCCGAGGATCTCAAGGTGATAATGCCTGTGCTGAAAAGAGCCCAGGCCGGCCTTCAGAGGAGCGGTATCGTCGATTATCGATGCAGACACAAAGATGGAACTTATCGATGGCTTTCTGATCGTTTTACGATCGTTGATGACGCGAACGGACGGCCCTTTTATTGGGTAGGGGTTTCTCGAGATGTTACCGCTGCCAAGGTGTCGGCCGAGGCGCTGAGGAAAAGTGAAACCGAGAAAAAACTAGTTTTAGACAATATCCCGGACCTGGTTGTTTATCAGGATACAAAAAACAAAATCATCTGGGCGAATTCCTGCACCGCGAAGGCCTTCGGTAAAACTGTTGGGGAACTGAAGGGAGCCACTTGTTATAAGGCGTTTTATAACCTGGATCGGCCATGCGCCGGATGTCCTGTCAACAAGTGTAAAAAAACGGGTCTTTTGGAGCAAATGGAAATGGTTTCTTCCGATGGCAGATGTTGGATGATCTCCGGCAGTCCTGTTAAAGATGCGTCCGGTACGGTGGTCGGTATTGTAGAAGTAGCCGTCAATATTACCGATCGCAAAAAAGCGGAAGAAAGATTGCTCTTCGTAAATAAAGCGATCGAATCTGTCAATGTTGCGATCGGGATCTCGGACGCTCAGGGGCATCATTTTTATCAAAACAAGGCTCTGTCCGATCTATTCGGATACGCAACAGCCCAAGAACTGGATGCGGCAGGGGGGGGATCGAAGGTTGTTAAGGATCCCAACGTGGCCAAAGAAATGTTCAGCACTGTTCATAAAGGAAGATCCTGGGCAGGTGAGTTGGAGATGGTAACGAAAAATGGGCGTGTATTTCCTGCCTATGAACGTGCGGACGCCGTAAGAGACAGCAAGGGAAATATCATGGGACTCATTGGAGTCATAACCGATATTACCGAGCGAAAACGGGCTTTGGATTCTCTCCGGGAGCACAGGCACCAATTGCTGCAGGTCATTGATACTGTGCCGCACATGATCTTTGCGAAAGATCAAAAAGGCCGGTTCCTTCTTGCCAATCGCGCAGTTGCAGAAGCCTATGGAAAGGAACCGAAAGATCTTATCGGTGTTCGGCATCAGGATGTTCACAAAGATCGTCAGGAGATGAAGGAATTCTTTAAAGGTGACCGGGAGGTTCTGTCGTCCCTTAAACCCCAACTCGTTGCGAATGAGCCCTTCACGGACAGCCGGGGCAATAGGCATATTCTTCAGACGATCAAGATCCCTTTTAAAATGATCGGAATCAAAGACCCTTGTATCCTGGGAGTGTCGGTCGATGTGACGGAACAAAAGAAGGTCGAAGAATTCCGTAACGATATTGTAAGGACGGTGTCCCATGAGCTTCGCACACCTCTTTCGATCGAGAAGGAAGGGATCAGTCTTCTCGTGGATGAGATGGTGGGCCCAGTGAATGCGGAGCAAAAGGAGATTCTTGAAACGGTGATGCGGAGTATCGATCGCCTGGCGCGCATGATCACAAGTCTTTTGGATATCTCAAGTATCGAGACCCGGAAGATCCATCTTTTGCAAAAGGTGACGAATCTGGTGGATCTCGTGAATGATGTGGCGTTCGAGTTTAAAAAGCGCGCGGAGGACAAAGGCATTGAACTCGGCGTAAAAGTGCCAAGGCGTTTGGTGCGGGTTTTTGTGGATGGGGACAAGCTCCTGCAGGTTTTGAGCAATTTGGTGGATAATGCCATCAAATTCACTCCGAAGGGCGGGACGGTGGGGATTGCCCTCAATGTAATGAAGAATTCCGTGGAATGCGAGGTTCGGGATACCGGGATCGGGATTGCTCCCGAGAATATGGGAAAACTGTTTGAAAAATTCCAGCAATTTTCAAGGAAAGCCGGGCCCGGGGAAAAAGGGTTCGGTCTTGGGCTTTCAATCGCCAAGGGGATCATTGAATTGCACGGAGGCCAGATCTGGATCAAAAGTGAACTCGGCAAGGGAACTCAGGCGACCTTCTCACTGCCGCTCCATCAGACGGAAGGGGATTGAAATTATGAGCGAGCCGAAGAAGAAAAAGATCCTTTTCATTGAAGATGAGCCGGATCAGATCGTAATGATCTCTCTCAGGCTTGAAAAGAACGGCTATGAAGTGATCTCTTCCCTCGACGGCGAGGAAGGTGTGGAGATGGCCAAAAAGGAAATGCCAGATCTTATCCTGGCGGATGTGATCATGCCCGGGATCGACGGTTTTGAGGTCTGCCGCCGGCTTCGCAAGGATCCCGCGACAAAACATATTCCCATTATTTCCACGACTGCCGCGGGTGCGGACGATGTGGAGCATCAGTGCCTTACGGCCGGGGCCAATGACTGTGTTCGTAAGCCTTACGATTCTTCGGATCTTCTTATGAAGATCAAGCGCCTGATCAAAAAATAATCTGTGGATCCAGGGGGCCTGTCGCCCGATTTTCAAGAAGGGGGCTCGTAAGGCGCTGCAACTTCGATAGGCGCTGTCAAGTTGCGGGATAGTTCGCGGGCTAGGACGATGCGGTTTTGAAGTTACGGTGTCTCATTCTCGGAGGAAGATGTACCGGTATGAAGTCCTTGAATAGCAAGCTACTCATTAATGCGCTGGCCAGGATCAGTGACGCCGTCACGTCGGACCTTTATGTGGACGAGATCCTGAAGCTGATCGTCACTGTGACCGCGGAGGTCATGAGCTCCAAAATCTGCTCCCTGATGCTTCTGGATAAAAAAACTCAGGAGCTTGCGGTCAAGGCCACCCAGTCTGTCAGTGAGTTCTACAACACCAAGCCCAATGCCAGGATCGGGGAGGGCATCGCCGGCCGGGTGGCTCAATCCGGAAAATCCATCACCGTGTTGGATGTGAGAAAAGATGCGCGCTATCTGAATCAGGCGATCGCGAAAAAAGAGCACCTTTGTTCGCTTCTGAGCGTGCCGCTTATTTTTAAAGGGAATGTGATCGGGGTTCTGAATTGCTACACCGTGAAGCCGCACCGGTTTGGCCAGGGGGAAATACGCATTATCCGGTCGATCGCGAGCCTGGCTGCGATCGTCATCGAAAATTTCCGGCTGGTGGTCGAGTCTCAGGCGATCCAGGAAGAACTGGAATCCCGAAAGGCGATCGAGCGCGCCAAGGGCATTCTGATGAAGCGGGAGGGCTTGAGCGAGCAGGGGGCTTACAAGCTCATCCGGAAGTACAGCATGGATAAGCGCAAGAGCATGAAGGAAGTGGCGGAGGCGATCCTCTTAAGCGAGGAAATGCAAAAGATCGCGTCCAGCAAGGAATAAGAGCCTCAAAGAAGCTGGCCTTCTGATCCCGCCGAGGCGGGAGAAGAATCTAAAGTAAGATCCTTCCCCCGCCCTTTAAAGCAGGGCGTGCTCAGGATGACGGGGCTTTTAGGTTTCTAAGATCGGGATTGGCAATCAGAGCTTCTGTGCTATAATTCCGTCGCCGAGTACCGAGTGCGTGCGCGGCGGAAAGAAAGAAAGCCGGCGTTCGAAGAAGAATCCGGTTTCCTTTTGATCCGGCAGTCCGGGATAATGACGTCCTTTTTGGCAGGTGTTTCTGCTGAAAAGGACTTTTTTTTGTCACAAGCGTTCTGTTGTCGCGCACGGGGCGGCGGCATCTTGATCGTTCAAACGTCAAAAAAGGGGTAAACCAATGGCGAAAAAAGTTGAAAATCTGGCAGAGAAAGAGATCAACGCGTTCATGAAAAAAGTGAGTGCGAGAAATTCCGGCGAGAAGGAATTCCTTCAAGCGGTCCGGGAAGTGGTGGAGTCCGTAACGCCTTTTATCGAAAAGAATCCCAAGTATAAGAACGCGAAGATCCTGGACAGAATGGTCGAGCCGGAGCGTGTGATCATGTTCCGCGTTCCCTGGATCGATGACAAGGGAGAAGTCCAGGTCAATCGCGGGTTCCGTATCGAGATGAATAGCGCCATTGGTCCTTATAAGGGCGGTCTTCGTCTTCACCCGAGCGTGAACCTCGGTATTTTGAAGTTCCTCGCATTCGAGCAAGTGTTCAAGAACAGCCTCACGACGCTTCCCATGGGCGGCGGCAAGGGCGGTTCGGATTTTGACCCCAAAGGGAAATCCGATAACGAAGTCATGAAGTTCTGTCAGAGTTTCATGCTGGAGCTTTCCCGTCATATCGGACCGGATACGGACGTTCCGGCCGGCGATATCGGCGTGGGCGGCCGCGAGATCGGTTTTATGTTCGGCCAGTACAAAAGGATCCGCAATGAGTTTACCGGTGTGCTGACGGGCAAGGCCCTGAACTGGGGCGGCAGTTTGATCCGTCCCGAAGCCACGGGGTATGGCTGCGTGTATTTCGTCCAGGAGATGCTGAAGACCCGGAAGATGACGTTTGCCGGGAAAGTCTGTACGGTGTCCGGTTCTGGGAACGTTGCACAATATACCGTCGAGAAGCTCAATGAGCTCGGCGCGAAAGTCGTGACCCTCTCGGATTCCGAAGGGACCATCCACGATCCGAAGGGGATCGATGCGAAGAAATTGAAGTTCGTGATGGAGCTTAAGAACGTGAGACGCGGACGCATCAAGGAATACGCTGAGGAATTTGGCTGCGAATATCTCCCGGGCCAAAAACCCTGGAAGGTGAAATGTGACGCCGCGTTCCCGAGCGCCACGCAAAACGAGATCAACGAAGCGGACGCGAAGGCTCTTGTGAAGGGCGGTTGTATCGCGATCGGGGAAGGCGCGAACATGCCGAGCACGCCGGAAGCCATCGCGGTGTTCCAGAAAGCCAAGATTCTCTACGCCCCCGGAAAAGCGGCGAATGCCGGCGGGGTGGCGACATCGGGCCTTGAAATGAGCCAGAACAGCATGCGGTTGCGCTGGTCCCGTAAAGAGGTCGATGAGAAACTTCACAACATCATGATCTCGATCCACGAGAGCTGCGTGAAATACGGCCAGGAAGACGGAGGGTATATCAACTACGTCAACGGCGCCAACATCGCAGGGTTCGTGAAGGTCGCCGATGCGATGATCGATCAGGGGGTTGTCTAGGCCTGAGGCGAAGTTCAAAAAAACGGGGCCCCTTCCGGGGGCCCTGTTTTTTTTGTTGGACAAATGATACGACAATGGTATCATTAAGGCATGAACCCCGTTAGATCTCTGAATCAAGCGGTAGGAGAGATCTTCCGGGAGAAGGTGGCCAGCGATGTTGTTTTGCTTTTTGAATCCATAGGAGATCTAACGGGGTGAAGCTCATCACGCGAAACACAGATTATGGGATGCGGGCCCTTTGCTATATTGCGAAGCAGGGTCGTGAATCCGTCTCGGCCACTGAAATGGTGGCGGTGCTTAAGATCCCGAGGCCATTTTTGAGGAAGATCCTCCAGACCTTGAGCTCTGAAGGCCTGCTGCGGTCCGTCAAAGGGCAGGGGGGCGGTTTTTCCCTGGCTCTCCCCGCGGAAAAGGTCCTGCTTACGGACCTGATCAAAATCTTTCAGAATACGATCCAGCTGAACGAGTGCGTGTTCAAGAAAAAATTATGTCCGAACCGGAGCACGTGCGTGCTGAAAAAAGAGATCGACTCGATCGAGCAGGATGTGCTTAAACGTCTGCACGGGATCTCGATCGCTTCATTAATTGCCAGGAATACGGAACGTCCGGAGAAGAAAGGGGGATCTTATGGCCATGGTTCATCCGGCCGCTGAAACGCGGTTTAAGGGACTTCCGATCAGCCCGGGGGTCGCAGTAGCTCGCGTGTGTCTTTTTAATGAAAGCCGCCATGTAAGTCTTCCGGTCGCGGATGTGACGGACAAAGAGGTCCGGAGCGAGGGAGACCGGTTTCGGAAGGCGATCACAGTGGTGCGGGAAAAACTGTCGATCCTCATCAAAGAAGTGGATGCACGCGTCGGGAAGGCTGAAGCGGGGATCTTTACGGCCCAAAAAATGCTTCTCGAGGACCCGACCTTGATCGAAAGGATCACCGATCACATCCGGAGCAAAAATTTTAATGCCGAAAAAGCCGTGATCAGTTCGCTGGACTATTTCGAGGAACAGCTTGCGAAGGTGGACAACGAATATCTCAAGGAGCGCGCCTCGGACGTCGGAGAGGTCAAACGGCGGCTCCTGGATGCTTTGGCGAATCTGAACCCGTCTTTCCAGTGTCAAAATGATGCGTTCTGCGTCAGGGGAAAGAACCGGATCGTGATCGCCCAGGAGTTGACGCCCAGCCTTACGATGGAGCTCAACACGGACTCCATCCGGGGATTCGTGACCGACCGGGGAGGCGTGGCGTCGCACGCCGCTATTTTGGCCCGTTCGCTCAGGATCCCGGCCGTGAGCGGTATTCCGGGGATTCACGACATGATCTTTTGCGGGACCGAAGTGCTTGTGAACGGGGACACCGGAGAGGTTGTGATCTGGCCGAGCAAGAAAACGCTTTCGCAGTATCCGGATCTTCGGCTAGCGGCGGCCGAAGAGATCCCGGCGGTTGCGCCTGTGGCGGGGCTCAAAGTGTTCGCCAATCTGAGCCTTGCCAAAGATGTGAAGGAGGCTGTGGTGCATGAGGCGGAAGGGATCGGGCTTTACCGCACCGAGTTCGAATTCTTTTCGGCGGGGAAGATCCTCAGTGAAATGGAACAATACAGTCTTTATCTAGAAGTTCTGAAGGCTATGAAAGAAAAATCGGTCTATTTCAGGATGCTGGATTTGGGAGGCGACAAGACCGCTGATTTTCTCAAACTTGAAAAGGAGCAAAATCCCGCGCTGGGTTTGCGCGGGAGTCGCCTCCTTCTGGGGCACCCGGAGCTTTTTAGAAGCCAGGCCAGGGCGTTGGCCCGGGCTTCAGTGCACGATCGCGTTTATGTGATGTATCCCATGGTGATCGATATTGTGCAATTTCGGAAACTGAAAAAAGCCTTCGAGGAAGCGACCGAGGATGTCCCGCAGGGCGAGATCAAACATGGATTGATGTTTGAAGTTCCTTCGGCCTGCCTGGATGCGGAGGAGATCCTTCGGGAGGCGGATTTCGGGAGCATCGGGACGAACGATCTGATCCAGTATCTTTTTGCCGTGGACCGGGACAACGAATTTGTCGCGTATGACCACCATCCGGACCGGAAGGCGTTTTGGCATCTGATCCATCACGTCGCGGCCGCGGCGAAGAAGCACCGGAAGCCCTTGTCGGTGTGCGGGGATCTGGCCAGCCACCCGGAATATGCCCGTCATCTGATGAAAGAGGGGATCCGCGCCGTGAGCGTGGCCCCGCGGGCCATCACGGGTCTCAGGATCGCGATCAAGAATAAACCAAAACTTTCAAAGAAAAATCAACGGGGAAGTCTTCTTAAAAATACTTTCCCGATTACAAAAAAAACGAGGAGATGATCTATGGGAATGTTCTGCTTTCAGTGCGAACAAACATCTAAAGGAAAAGGCTGCGACGTGAAGGGAGTTTGCGGGAAAACGCCCGAGGTTGCGACGCTTCAGGATCTTTTGGTCCACGCGACAAAAGGGATCGCTATTTATGCGCATTTGGCTCGCGAGATCGGTGTGAAGGATTCGGCGGCGGATCATTTTGTGATCGAGGGTCTTTTTGCGACTGTGACGAATGTGGATTTTGATCCTAAAAGGCTTCAGGAGACGCTCCTGCGCGCTTATGCGATCAAGGAAAACATCAAAAAGCTTTTCCTGGACGCCTATAAAAAGAAGGTCGGGCATGATTTTGACGGGGAGCTTTCGGCCACGGCGTATTGGAAACCTGCAGACAGTCTGGCGGGACTTGAAGAACAGGGAAGCAAGGTCGGCGTTCTCTCCGACAAAACATTGAATGAGGATATCCGGAGCCTTCGCGAGCTTCTTCTTTACGGGCTCAAGGGGATGGCGGCCTATGCGGACCACGCGTATGTGCTGGGTCGGGAGGATGATGAGGTCACGGCGTTCTTCCATAAAGGGTTGCGCGCACTTACCGACAACAGTTTGACCGTTGATGATCTTGTGGGGCTGAACATGCAGTTCGGGATGGTGAATCTCAAATGTCTCGAGCTTCTGGACAAGGCGCACACCGATCATTTCGGGCATCCGGTGCCGACGGGCGTATCACTGGGTGTGAAAAAAGGGCCTGCGATCCTGGTGTCGGGGCATGATCTGCTCGATCTGGAACAGCTTCTTCAGCAGACGGAAGGCAAGGGTGTGAACATTTATACGCACGGCGAGATGCTGCCGGCGCACGGGTACCCGGGCCTTAAAAAATACAAGCATCTTGTCGCCAATTACGGCGGCGCGTGGCAGGACCAGGCCCAGGAATTCGACGCGTTTCCGGGTGCGATCCTCATGACCACGAATTGCATCCAGCAGCCGCGCGAAAGTTACAAGGGCCGGATCTTTACGACGGGTCTTGTGGCGTGGCCGGGGGTCGAGCACATCAATCCCGTGAACGGGAAAAAAGATTTTTCGGCGGTGATCAAGAAAGCGATCGCGGCCGGCGGTTTTTCTCAGGACATTCCCGCGAAGAACATCGTGGTCGGGTTTGGCCACAACGCGGTGCTGGGGGTTGCGGACAAGGTCATTGGCGCAGTGAAAGCGGGACAGATCAAACATTTTTTCCTGGTGGGCGGATGCGACGGCGCGAAGCCCGGAAGAAATTACTACACGGAATTTGCTGAACAGGCGCCTAAGGATACGGTGATCCTGACGCTTGCGTGTGGCAAATATCGTTTTAACAAGCTTGAGTTCGGGGATATCGGCGGCATCCCGAGACTTCTCGATATGGGGCAGTGCAATGACGCTTATTCTGCGATCCAGGTAGCGGTCGCGTTGGCGAAAGCTTTCGGTTGCGGCGTGAACGATCTGCCGCTTTCGATGATCCTTTCCTGGTACGAGCAAAAGGCGGTCTGCATTCTGCTGACGCTTTTGGCGCTTGGGATCCAGAATATCCGGATCGGGCCTTCGCTTCCGGCGTTCGTCAGTGCGAACGTGCTCAGCGTGCTTGTCGAGAAGTTCAACATCAAGCCCGTGACCACGGCCAAAGAAGACCTCGCCGCGATCCTTGGGACTGTAAAAGCCTGAATAGGCATCGCTGGGCTGCAATAAAATCCCAATGCGAAGAGGTACGCTCGCGAGACGGAACGGGCACGGTGGCGGGCAGGAATCGTCCCTCGACACCGGCCGTTCACTCGCTCCAGCGGCGAGTGACAGCCTGAGCTCTCACTGATGGGACCTGCTAGCAGGACCCATCTCCCATCAGCTCCGAGAGCTGTCTCGAGACGATTCCTGCCCGCCGAGTGAAGTCGGTCCCAATACCTATCAATTTTCACGAAGTGAAAATTGGGGCAGTCCTTGTTTACGATCAAGAGAAAAAATGACAAGGACGGCGCGCGAGCGAAGAGCGCCTCGCTGGGGCGATCTGAGCGATGACGAGGCGCATTGGGATTGAAAGGTATGTTCTGTGGAAGGGAATCCGTTTGATATGCGAAGGATTCCGTGATGTAATACAGCGCAATTTTTGGGACCCTCGCGGGGATACGACGTGGGGGTTTTTCTCTCTTAATAAAGGCGGAACTATGGAATCATCCCAATACAAATATATTTATGGGCCTGTTTCTTCCTGGAGATTGGGTCGTTCGCTTGGGATCGATCCGATCTCTTCCTTCCAGAAGATATGCACCTTTGATTGCGTGTATTGCCAGGCGGGGAGGACCGAGGTGCTCTCCAACAAACGTGAAGTTTTTGTCCCCACGGAAGTCCTGATGCATGAGCTGCGTTCCGTGCCTGATATTGCGCTCGACTATATCACCTTCGCGGGGAACGGCGAGCCGACGCTTGCGAAAAATCTCGGAGAAATGATCCGCGGGATCAAAATGTTCCGTACGGAGAAGATCGCGGTGATCACCAATGCCTCGCTGATCAACCGCACGGATGTGGCGGAAGACCTGTTGCTTGCGGATCTTGTGGAAGCCAAACTGGACGCGTCCTCGGCCGGATCCTTTCAGTCGGTCAATCAACCCATGCCGGAGATCCTCTGGGAAGATATCGTGGAGGGGCTCAAGGCGTTCCGGAAGGTTTATCACGGGCATTTGACCTTGCAGGTTATGTTCGTCGCGAGCAACAAGTCGTGCGCTGCGGCCCTTGCGAAGATCGCTCACCAGATCGGTCCTGAGGAAGTCGAGATCAACACACCTCTCCGGGCTTGTGCCGTGAAGCCGCTGTCGATCGGGGATATGGAAGAGATCACCGCGATCTTCCGCGGGATCTGCGGCGGCGCGATCAAAGTGCGAAGCGTCTATGAGGCGAAACGGGAGAAAAGCCTGCCGTTCTGCCAGCCCTCGACCGAGAGGCGGCGCGGGAAAGAGAATCCTTAAGCCGTATTGCCATTGGCCGTAAAAAAAAGTAAACTGAGCACCTTTCGGAGCCATCATTATATGAAAGATCTTCCAAACGACGTGACAACGCAAGAGCTTCTCCGCCAGATCGCTCTTCTCAAGAAAGAGCGTGAGGCCGTGATCCTGGCGCACAATTATCAGCCGCCGGAGATCCAGGACCTTGCTGATTTTACCGGCGATTCGCTTGAGCTGAGCCGTATTGCGGCCAAAACTCCCGCCAAAGTGATCGTCTTCTGCGGCGTTCAGTTCATGGGGGAGACTGCCGCGATCCTTTCTCCCGATAAAACCGTACTTCTGCCAGTCCTGGAAGCCGGCTGCACGCTGGCGGATTATGCAACGGCGGAGCGGCTCCGCGAGATGAAAGCGAAATATCCGGAGGCCGTGGTGGTGACCTACGTGAATAGCTCCGCCGAAGTGAAAGCGGAAACGGATATTTGCTGCACCTCCGCCAACGCGGTCCAGATCGTCGCTTCGATCGATTCTAACCGGCCGATCCTTTTTGTGCCGGATTATAATTTAGGGCATTACGCGGCCAAGATGACAGGGCGCAGTGTGATCTTGTGGGATGGCTGCTGTCCGACGCACGCGCTTCTTTCAACCTTTGCCATCGCGAAGGCGAAGAAAAAATGGCCGGAAGCCCAAGTGATCATGCACCCGGAATGCAAGCCTGAGACTCTGGAACTGGCGGATTTTGTGGGAAGCACCTCGGGGATGCTCAGCTATGTCAAAACACAACCTGCGGGAACTTCTTTTATTGTCGGGACCGAGGTCGGGTTGCTTCACCGGCTTCAAAAGGAGAATCCGGACAAGGTGTTCCATGCGGCTTCGGACTATCTGATCTGCCCGATGATGAAGATGACGACCCTCAAAGATGTGAAGAACTCGCTTGAAAAGATGCAGTATGTCGTGAAAGTTGAAGCGTCTGTTCGTTTGCGTGCGAAAGCCGCGGTCGACGCCATGCTCGAATATACCGGCGCGGCTGCGAAAGTTGTGAAAAAAGAATCCTGAAAAGCGCGTCATTCTGAGCGAAGCGAAGAATCTCGAAAGGAGATCCTTCACTCCGTTCAGGATGACGGGTATTATTCTAAGGGCCTGGGGGAACAATGAGAAAAGCTGTAAATCCTGGAATCGAAGCTATTCAAAAACACGGAAGCCGCGTCGTTGGGGAAGGCATGCATATGCTGCCGGCGGCGGGGCTGATGGTGGCTGCCGGGGTGCTCGGGACCGTTGCCGACCGGAAGAAGAAATTTGTGACCGTGATCAATTCCTATACGACCCATATTCCGGGCCATGTTCATTTAAATGTTCTGGGCGAAAAGCTTGTCGCGGTGCTTAAGGCCAAAGGTTACAACGTTTGGTACGCGAATATCGGCGCGGCGATCTGCGATGGGATTGCTATGGGCCACTTTGGGATGAAGTACTCGCTGCCTTCCCGCGAGCTGATCACGGATCAGATCGAAAGCATCATTGGCGCGCATCCTTGCGACGGGTGGATCGGGATCGGCAATTGCGACAAGATCGTGCCGGGGATGATGAACGCCATGGTGCGCTTGAATATTCCCTCAGTCTATGTGAGCGGCGGGCCGATGCTCGCGGGGCAAAAGAATACCGATCTCATTACGATCTTTGAGGGCGTGGGGAGCGAAGCGGCCGGCAAGATGTCCCCGGGCCAGCTTGAGGAGCTTGCCAATACCGCGTGCCGCACTTGTGGCAGCTGCGCGGGTATGTTCACGGCCAATTCCATGAACTGCCTTGCGGAAGCGATCGGCTTGGCGCAGCCGGGCAATGGGACGATCCCTGCGGCCGCGTGGACCGATTCGAAAAAAACGGCTTGGGTCATCAATCCGGAACGTATCAAGCTGGTCGAACAGGCGGCGGATACTTTGGAGAACGCGCTTCTCAATAATATTCGTCCGCTGGATATTGTGACGAAAGCCTCGATTGATAATGCTTTTATCCTGGATCTTGCGATGGGAGGCTCCACGAATACGATCCTCCATACTCTCGCGCTGGCTTGTGAGGCCGGGATCACTTATCCCATCAAACGTCTCAATCTCCTTGCGAAGCTTACGCCCACGGTCTGCAAAGTGTCGCCGTCGCGTCCGGAAATTCATTTGGAAGATGTGCATCGAGTGGGCGGTATCCCGGCCATTCTTAAGGCTGTTGAGATGAAAGGCGGGACGCTTTTGGATCTTGATATCAGGACGTGCCTGGGCAATCTTCGGGGTGTGGTGGAAAAGGCGCCTGATCCGGACGGCGATATCATTCGTTCCGGGGAGAAGGTCTTTTCGAAGGAAGGCGGACTCGCGGTTCTTTATGGCAATATTGCGCCGGAAGGTTCGGTGGTGAAGACTGCGGGGGTGGATAAAGATATGATGCAATTCACCGGACGGGCGAAATGTTACGACTCTCAGGAAAGTGCGCTCGCGGCGATCTTGAAAGGCAAAGTGACGGACGGCGATGTGGTGGTGATCCGGTTCGAAGGTCCGAAAGGCGGGCCCGGGATGCAGGAGATGCTTTCACCGACCTCGGCTTTGAAAGGACGCGGTATCAAGGCAGCGCTGATCACGGACGGTCGTTTCTCCGGCGGAACGCGCGGGCTTTGTATCGGACATATTTCTCCGGAGGCGGCTGCCGGCGGGCCGATCGCGATCATCAAGAATGGTGACATCATCAAGATCGATGCTTGGAAAAGGACGATGGATGTGGAGCTCCCGGCCAAGGAGATCAAAAAAAGGCTTTCCAAGCTCAAGCCATTCACGCCCAAGGTCACGGGCGGATGGCTCGGACGATATGCCCGCCATGTCTTAAGCGCTCACACGGGCGCCGTGATGGATAACGTGGTTCTCAATTCAAACAAGAAAAAAGGGAGATCCTAAAATGATCAGTAAGAAAATGACCGCACTTTTGAACGACCAGTTAAACTTCGAAATGCACTCGGCTTATGTTTATCTCGGGATGGTTGCCTATGCTTCTTCTCTCGGTCTGAATGGGATCGCCGGTTGGTTCAGGATCCAGGTGAAGGAAGAACTGGAGCATGCCGGGAAATTTTTCGGGTACATTCAGCAGCAGAGCGGCGAGGTTGAACTCAAGGATATCGCAGCAAGCAAGCTGGAGTTTGCGACCGCGGCATCGCTTTTTGAGGAATCCCTGAAGCATGAGAGGAAAGTCACCAAAAGGATCCAGGACCTCACGGCTGCGGCCAAGAAAGAGAATGACTATTCGACAGATTCTTTTCTTCTTTGGTTCCTGAATGAGCAGGTTGAGGAAGAGGCTCAGCTCACAGACATTCTTCAGAAGCTCGCGATCGGCGGCAAAACCGGAAATTCGCTCCTGATCCTTGACGGGATTCTGGGTCAAAGGAAATAAAGGGAGGAGTTCCGATGAAAGCGATCCCGATTGCGGAGAATATCTGGTGGGTCGGAGCGATCGACTGGCATGCCCATCATTTTCACGGGCAGACTTTTACCACGAAGCGCGGCACGACTTATAATGCCTACCTGATCCTGGATGAGAAGATCACGCTGATCGATACGGTGTACGGTCCTTTTGCGGAGGAAATGCTCCAGAGGATCCGCTCCGTCATTCCGGTCGAGAAGATCGATACGGTGATCGTCAATCACATTGAGCCGGATCACTCCGGTGCTTTGCCCTCCTTGGTCAAGCTTTGCCCGAGTGCCAAACTCTACGGAAGTGCGCGAGCGGGACAGGGGCTGGAACGCTATTACCAGCAAAAATTCAATTTCCATGCGGTGAAAACCGGCGACAAATTAAGCCTCGGAAAAAGGACGCTTAATTTTATCGAGATCCCGATGATCCATTGGCCGGATAGCATGATGAGCTATCTCTCGGAAGACCAGATTCTCTTTTCCAACGACGCCTTCGGCCAGCATTACGCGACGAGCGAACGTTTCGATGACGAAGTGCCGCAGGAGACTCTCATGGAAGAAGCGGGGAAGTATTATGCCGGCATTTTGTGGCCCTTCAGCCATTTGATCGGCCAGAGGCTCTCGGAGATCGAAAAGATGGCCATCCCCATCAAAATGATCGCGACCTCCCATGGCCTGAGCTGGCGGAAAGATCCAGGAAAGATCATTCAGGCTTATAAGCGCTGGGCCACGAATGCGACGACGCCGAAGATCGTGGTGGTCTATGAAACGATGTGGGGCTCCACCGCGAAGATGGCGCAAAAGATCGTGGAAGGGATAAACGACGCCGGGGTGAAATACGAACTTTATGACATGGCGCAAGCGGATCGCACCGAAGTGATCCACGATATGCTCGATGCCAAGGCTTTTATCGTCGGTTCCTCGAACCACGATAGCGGCATTCTCCCGAACATGACCTCGTTTATGGAAATGCTCAAAGGCCTGCATCCCAAGAACCGCATCGGTTGTGCCTTTGGTTCTTACGGATGGTCCGGGATCGCGATCCAATCGTTGCAGAACACGCTCGCCGCAGCGGGGGTGGAGATCGTCCAGCCGTTGCTTTCGGTCGTTTATGCCCCCGATGAAGCGCAGCTTGCGGCTTGTTATGAACTCGGTCAAAAAATGGCGGAACTCGTTCTTAAAAAATAATTGATCATAAGGGACGGTTCTCCCGCCGAGAACCGTCCCTGAGAAGCAGGATGTGAACTATGGAAACCTTGGATGCTCTCGCGAAGCGCGCAAGTGCCCGCGACTACATGAACCAGCCCGTTCCCAAAGACATGCTGGAAAAGCTCGTCGATGCGGGACGGCGTGCGCCGAGTGCCCGGGCGGTGGAGCCCTGGGAATTCGTGGTGATCACGGAGCGAGCGACGCTCGACAAGCTCGCAGGGATCATCAGCACCGGAGTGTTCCTCAAACAAGCGACGGCCTGCGTGGTGGTTTTCTGCCAAGACACAAAATATTATCTCGAAGATGGTTCCGCGGCGACAGAGAATATCCTTCTCGCGGCCACAGACCTGGGGCTGGGCACCTGCTGGATCGCGGGGGATAAAAAAGAATATTGCGAAGAAGTCTCCAAGCTCCTTGGTGCTCCCGCGCACCTCAAGCTCATCAGTCTGATTTCGGTCGGCTGGGCCGTCCGCGAACCCAAGCAGCGCAAACGCCGCACCCTCTCCGAAGTCCTCCACTGGGAAAAGATCTGATCGCGTAGGGGGGAAGGCTTTTCGCGAGGTCTTTTACGCCCGACAGAAAAGAGATGCAAAGGGGGGGGATTTAACGTATAGTACCGCATCAAAAATGATGTCCCCCTCTGGGGCGCTTCGTTCTGGGGGGCGTGCAGCATAACAGGGAGATTCACCGTAATGGCAAAAGGTAAAGTGAAGTGGTTCAATAATCAAAAAGGTTATGGATTCATCACGCCTGAGAATGGCGCCGATGTGTTTGTCCATCACACTGCGATCCAGGGCGAAGGCTATAAGTCTTTAGAAGAAGGTCAGGCCGTGGAGTTCGAGATCACCCAAGGTCCTAAGGGCGATCAAGCGGTCAACGTCGTCAAGGCGTAAAAGTCCGTAAAGTCCAGGGCCCGGTTTTAAAGCCGGGCCCTGGTTTTTTATCCCTTGGTTCAGAATCAAATTCCTCCAGTTTTCACTCAGAAATTTTCCTGAAAAGCCGGGGCTCTCGTTCTGGCTTTTTCAATTAAGGACCTATGACGACCCAGAAAAGACGTAAAGATGTCCGGAATGTCGCTATTGTCGCTCACGTTGACCACGGCAAGACCACGCTTGTCGATGCGCTTTTAAAACAGAGCGGTGCTTACAAGTTCGAGGAAGGCGAATCCACGATCATGGATTCGAACGACCTGGAACGCGAGCGCGGCATCACGATCTTTTCCAAGAACGCCTCCTTCCGTTACAAGGATGTCCAGTTCAATATCGTTGATACCCCCGGCCATGCGGATTTCGGAAGCGAAGTCGAGCGCATTCTTAAAATGGTCGATGGGGTGCTTCTGTTGGTCGACGCCTATGACGGGCCGATGCCTCAGACCAAGTTTGTTTTGAAAAAATCCCTCGCCCTGCATTTAAAACCTATTTTGGTGGTCAATAAGATCGATCGGGCGAATTGCCGTCCGCACGAAGTGGCGGACATGACCTTTGATCTTTTTTGCGAATTGAACGCGACCGAAGAACAGCTGGATTTTCCGATCGTTTACGCTTCGGGACGGGAAGGTTGGGCTGCGCTGGACCTTGAGGATGAACGCAAGGATATGACGCCGCTTCTCGAGACCATTTTGCACCGCGTGCTGCCGCCGATCGCCGATCCCGAACAGCCATTCCAGATGCTTGTGACCATGCTGGATTATGATAATTATGTCGGGCGTATTGCGATCGGACGTATTGCTCATGGACAGATCCGTTATGGTGATTCCATGGTCGTGGTGAAACATGGAGGGGAAGTGATCCGCGGTAAGGTGACCAAGATCCTGAAGTATCAAGGACTCAAACGCATTGAGGCTCAGGACGCGATGGCGGGGGATATTATCTCGATCGCCGGGATCGATGATATCAAGGTGGGAGAAACGCTGGCCGATCCGAACAAGCCTGAGGCGTTGCCGACCATCAAGATCGATGAGCCGACGATCTCTATGAATTTTTCACACAACACCAGCCCCTTGGCTGGAAAAGACGGCGGCCGGTTCCTGACCTCCCGCCACATCCGTGACCGGCTGGCGCATGAAGCCATGATGAATGTCGGCGTGAAGGTGGAAGAAGTGGAAGGCGGGGAGCGCTTTAAGGTTTCCGGACGAGGAGAGTTGCATCTTGCGATCCTGATCGAGACGATGCGCCGCGAAGGCTATGAGCTGGAGGTTTCGCCTCCCAAAGTCATTGTAAAAACGATCGAGGGAGAACTCTACGAACCTGTGGAAGAAGTCACCATCGAAGTGGATCCCGGCTATCAGGGTTCTGTGATCGAAGCTCTAGGGAAACGTCGCGCTGAGATGAAGCATATGGCCATGAGTGCGGTAGGGGGAACGGTGCGTATGGAATTTTTGGTCGCATCACGCGCGCTCCTGGGTTTCCGCAACGAATTCATGGTGATGACGCGCGGCACCGGGATGATGTATCAGAATTTTTTTGAATACCAGCCGTTCAAGGGTGAAATGCCTGAGCGTCAATCCGGGGTGCAGATCTCCCAATTTGACGGCAAGGCGGTCGCCTATTCGCTTTGGGGTCTCCAGGAACGCGGGGAGATCTTTGTTCAACCCGGTACGATCCTATACGAAGGGATGATCATCGGCGTGAACAATAAAGGCCATGACCTGGTCGTGAACGCGATCCGTGAGAAAAAGCAGACCAATATGCGCTCCTCCGGCGCCGATGAAGCGATCCAGCTGATCACCCCCAGGGAAATAACCTTGGAATTTGCCCTCGAGTTCATCGAAGAGGACGAGCTTGTGGAGATCACGCCGAAGAATGTCCGGCTGCGTAAAAGGTATCTGACCGAGAACGAGCGTAAGGCGATGGCGCGTGTGGCCGTGGGCAAACGCCTCGGTTCGTCTTAGCTCGAACTATCCAAAAAGAGAAAGGAAAAGCTATGAAAAAATGGTTCCTGCTTTCTTATTGTCTTCTTCTTGCGGGATGCGCGTCGCAAGCTCCCCAAGTTGTCCCGGTTGCGACACCGGTTCCAGTGACGAACGTCGCTTCGACACCAACCCCTGAAACAGCAAAGGATGACACTATCGTGAAGATCAAGATCGAAACCACGCTGGGAGATATTTACGCGGATCTGTATGAAGCGGAAGCGCCGAAGACGGTGGAGAATTTTGTGACGCTCGCAAAAAAAGGTTTTTATGACGGGATCATTTTTCATCGCGTCATTCCGAATTTTATGATCCAGACCGGTGATCCGACAGGCACGGGCATGGGCGGGCCGGGGTATCAGTTTAAAGATGAGTTTTCAAGCAAGCTGCGTCATGACAAACCGGGCGTGCTTTCCATGGCGAATTCCGGGCCCAATACCAATGGCAGTCAGTTCTTTATCACGGAGGTTCCGACTCCTCACCTCGATAACCGTCATTCGGTCTTCGGTCAGGTGACCGGAGGGATGGACGTGGTGCTCGCGATTGCCAACGCGCCTCGAGACCGACAGGACAAGCCGGTTACGAAGATCGCGATGAATAAAGTCGTCGTCCTTTCAAAATAATGTTTTAAAAGGGACAGTCCCCGTTTTTGCTGGGGGCCGTCCCTTTTTTTGTTCGGGGGGATCATGCTGGAAAGATCCTGGGATGTTGTGATCGTGGGAGCGGGACCGGCGGGTCTTATGGCGGCGATCCCTTGTGCCGGAGCCGGGCTCCGGACCTTGGTGCTCGATGGCCGCGAGACGATCGGGGCGAAGCTTCTTATCTCCGGCGGCGGCCGTTGCAATGTGACGAATCTTAAAGTCAGCGAAAAGGATTATCAGTCCGGCGAACCTCGGACTGTCCGCAATATTCTTCGAGCTTTTCCTTCGGAACGCACGTTGGCATTTTTTAGAGCCTTCGGTGTGGAAATGGTCCTCGAGGAAGGGACGAAATACTTTCCAGAGAAACAATCCGCGAAAATTGTCCTCCAGGCCTTGCTTCAGGCTTCCATCCGCTCCGGTGTCGTGATCGGAAAGGGAAAAAAGGTCCAAGCCGTTTCCAAGGAGCGCGGGATCTTTCGTGTCTCCGGAGAGGGCTTTGAATATTTCTCTAAAATACTCGTGATCGCGACCGGGGGTTTGTCGTACCCGGAGACCGGGAGCGACGGTTCCGGCTACTCTCTCGCGAAAGCATTGGGACATTCGATGGTTCCGACCACTCCGGCTCTTACGCCTCTCATCACGGATGACCCTGCGTGGAAAAGCCTAGCGGGGATTACCCTGCCGGTCGAGCTTTCGATCCATGCGAAGGGAAAAAGGATCGCTCACAGTGGCGGTGCGTTGCTTTTTACCCATATCGGATTCAGCGGACCCGCGGTGCTTGATATCAGCGGACCCTGGCTCCGGTGTGAAGCGGAGCACAAAGATCTTTTCGCGAATTTTCTTCCTGCGTTCCGCGAAGCGGATCTTTTGACGGAATGGGCGAGTTTAGTCTCGAGGTGCCCAGATCGGAGCTGGAAGCGGGCCCTTATGCAATATTTCCCGGAACGGCTCGTGGAGGTCCTTCTTGGAAAATGCGGTATGGATTCCAGGAAGCGGCTCGATCAAATTTCTAAAAAGGAAAGGGAATCCTTTCTTCGTTCGCTTTTCCGCTATCCGGTCAAGGTGACGGGTTCTCAAGGGTATGAAAAGGCCGAGGTCACGGCCGGCGGGGTGGACCTCCGGGATGTCGACGCGAAGACCCTGGAGTCCCATGTGTGCGCCAGGCTTTTTTTTGCAGGAGAGATCCTGGACGTGGATGGACGCATCGGTGGGTTCAATTTCCAATGGGCTTGGGCGAGCGGGACTGTCGTCGGTCGGGCGATCCTGCGAGGATTATCAAGCGTCCCGGTTCCCGCATAGAACGGGTTGAAAAGCAGGGCAGCCCTCCTGGGGGGAAAATATTGAAGACCCGTCGATCAAGCCGCCTTGCGTTCCGGCCGTTATATAGGAACACGAATGTCATGGCCAGCGCGTGTTTTTATGAGTAGATTATGGACGTAAGAACTACCGCCCTCATGGATCGAACAATTTAAACGAGGTCTTTCATGAACCCCGTTAGAAACCAAAATTTTAAAATGTTTCATATCAACAAACTATCCGTGGAGGGTATCGTGACCTGGCGAAGACGTGTGAAGTTGGGGGCCGTTTCTAACGGGGTGAAGAAAAAAATTTTTTCCTTTCTGGCGTTCCTTTTCGTCCTTTCTTCGGTCGCTTATGCCGCCGAGGAGCTTCCTCCGCTCCCCAAGGGCCCGATGATCCTCACAAGCGCTACGCCGGCGATGCAATCCGCGGATTACTGGATCAAACGTATCCCTGGTGCGGAAAAGCCCATCAAGACGATGGACCAAATGAAACATTTCAACGAAGAGATCAAGAATATGGTGCCCGAAAATATTGATGTGCTTAAGCTCGACAAGAGCCGTCCGGGTAAGGCCGTCAGCGATCAACTCCAGCTTGAGTACGACACGCTCAAGAACCGCAAGCTTTTTGATGAGAACGATAAAGTCGTTCCCAAGAATTTCTTTGAGGACGAGATCAAGCCGCTTGTGCAGATCCCCCAGGTGCCGTCTAAAATCAAAGTAGTGTGGGGGGTGGCGACGCGAGCCACTTCGGTACGCGCGATCCCGACCATGGTGAAGATGATCGAAGGCAAGGGAGATGTCGAGTTTGACCAGTTGCAATATACGTTGATCAAGCTTTGGACGCCGGTGGCGATCTATCATCAATCCAGCGACGGGAAATGGTTCTATATTCAAGCCCCGTACGTTCGGGGGTGGGTCAAGTCGAAGGATATCGCGATCTTTGAAGGTCGGGAAGAGCTTAAGACGCGTCTCAAGTCCGGAAGTTTTCTCGTGGTGACCGGGGAAAGCGTGCGTGTGTTCCGGGATGCGGGATTGAAAGATGTTTTTCAGCGGCTGAGCATGGGAACCGTGATCCCGATGGCTTCTTCCAAGTTTCCCGATGGACCCTATCCTGTGTGGATGCCGTACCGTAAAGAGGGCGGGGATGTTGGGCTTACAAAGTGTTATATCAGCCGGAAGAGCGATGTGACCAAAGGCTTCCCTGTCTACAGTCAGGCGAATGTGATCCGCCAGGCGTTTAAGCTTTTGGGCCAGCGCTATGGTTGGGGCGGGCAATACAACGGCCGCGATTGTTCGGGATTTACCCATGACGTTTTCTTGAGCTTGGGCGTTGACCTGCCGCGTGATTCGAAACAACAGGCCATGGTCGGAACGCAGCTGGGGTATTTTGAACCTTTCCAGAATGACGCGGAAAGAAAAGCAGCCCTGAGGTCCGCGCGACCCGGGATCACGCTTATGAAGATGCCGCATCATCAGATGATCTACCTCGGGACGGTGAACGATCAGTTCTACACCATCCACTCGACTTGGGCCGAGCGTACCGGCGACGACCGGCTGGCGGACGAAAAGAACCGGATCAATCAGGTGGTCGTCTCTGACCTGGAGCTGAACGGCCGTTCCTATGTGGGATCGCTCTTTGACCGAATTGTTTCTATCAATGAGGTTGACTAGGGTGTCTCGGAAATATTGGCTCCTGTTGTTTGTTTTAATTCTGATCCTGCCAGGTAGTTTTCTCGTTGCTGAAGAAGTTGCAATGCCTTCTAAAGGATTTTCGCTCCAGCCCTCCAGGGATTGGATCGAATTACCGCTCCCGTTCCAGGGCGTGGTGGTCTCCTATGGGAAAAAAGGGACTTTAGCCACATTCCATATCACGGAGAGAGATCTCGGGGGTGTTAGAACTGTTGAACAGTTGAAATGGGAAGATCTCTTTAGCCCGGAATTCGGGTCGATCGATATCCGTACCCAGAGCACGACCCTCCTGGGGGGTGAAAAAGCAAGGTTTTGCATTTATACGCTGAAGCCGGGCGAGTTCAAGAAAACCATGGAAGGTAAACTTCCGGCCAAGTACATCAATTATGTCCTGATCCACCAGGGAAAGCTTTTTTCTATCACGTTTAAAGATACGGAAGACGGGTTTTCTTTATCCTATCCTTCGTTTCTTGCCGCGATCCGAACGCTTCGGTTCGATGCGTCGAAACCACTACCTCAAAGGAAACTGACATGACATTCCAAGAATTTCTCAATAGCATTCAAACGATAAGAATCGAAGAATCGCGCGCTCAAACGAATGAGTATTTTGAGGCCGTGATCGCCAAGGAAGGTCTCGACGCTTTGCATAAGATCTTGGCCCAATATTTCGGGCCGCCTATAAAGCCCGAAGGGAGTGCCCCTTCTTTGAAAGTGAAATATATCGCTGCCCCCTACGGAGGAATACGCAAGGAGCAGACGATGTATTTTCACAAAACCGGAGATCATGCTGAATGCGCTCTTCTCTGGCCATGGGGAAGTGGTGCTCGTATCACGATCAAGGTCAGTCAGTCCAAGGAGGCTGGTTCGGAGAGAAGCTTTAGTAGGTTTTTTAAAAAACTGTTCTCCTTTAAGTTTTAAGAGCGTCTCAACCTGTTTATTCGCAATAGCTTACAAAAGGAGTTTTTTTGAGCTCTAACTGGACAAAAACAGTCTGGTTTGTTATACTTCACGCATTCCTAAAAGAATAGAGATCTATGAGATATACCACGAAGACAGAATATGGAGTGATTTGCCTTGCGCATATGGCCAAGAAACCTTGGCCCGGGGCGAGTATTGCTAAAGAGATTGCCGAGCACGAAGGATTCTCTGTGAGCTTTACGGAGAAGATCCTGCAGGGTTTGAGGCGGGCCGGTATTGCCACCTCTCAACAGGGGAACAAAGGCGGGTGGACCTTGACCCGTCCCTCCACCGAGATCACCCTCAAAGAGATCATCGAAGCTTTGGAGGGAAGCACGTTCGAGGCTTTTTGCGACATCAAACACCGGAAAAGCATTGTTTGTACTCATTTTTCATTATGTAAGCTGAAGCCGGTTTGGTACAAAACCCAAAAAACGCTGGATGAGCTTTACCAGACGATCACACTCCAAATGATCGCTGAAGATGCGATAAGCCTCCCAAAATTTGAACTGGGAGTTGTCGCGGAGAAGAAGTCATGACTGACGCAGAGTCTCTAATCCCCAAGGATTACGCTTACGGATTTGTGACCCCGGTCGAATCGGATGCCGCACCGCGCGGCCTGAACGAGGGTACGATCCGTTTCATTTCCAAAAAGAAAAATGAGCCTGCCTTTATGCTCGAGTGGCGGCTCGCCGCTTATCGCGAATGGCTCAAGATGAAAGAGCCGGACTGGGCAAGCGTCCTTTACCCCAAGATCGATTATCAGGACATCATCTATTATTCCGCGCCGAAACAAAAAAAAGACGGTCCCCAGAGCTTGGCTGATGTCGATCAGGAAGTCCTCAAGACCTATGAGAAACTCGGGATCCCGCTCGAGGAGCAGAAGATCCTTGCGGGGGTCGCCGTCGATGCGGTTTTTGACAGTGTCTCGGTCGCGACGACCTACAAAGCGAAGCTCAAGGAATACGGGATCATTTTTTGCTCTTTTTCGGAGGCGGTACGGGAGCATCCGGAACTGATAAAAAAATATCTGGGTTCGGTGGTGCCGGTGAAGGATAACTTTTTTGCGGCGCTTAATTCTGCGGTCTTTAGCGACGGCTCTTTTTGCTATATCCCGAAGGGGGTGCGCTGTCCAATGGAGCTTTCCACTTACTTCCGGATCAATGCCATGGATACCGGACAATTCGAGCGGACCCTGATCGTCGCCGATCAAGGGAGTTTTGTAAGCTATCTTGAAGGCTGCACCGCGCCGATCCGCGATAAGAACCAGCTTCACGCCGCGGTGGTGGAACTCGTGGCCCATGAAAAGGCCTCGATCAAATATTCGACGGTGCAGAATTGGTACGCCGGAGACAAGGAAGGCAAGGGCGGTATTTATAATTTTGTGACGAAACGAGGACTCTGTGAAGGCGCGCATTCCAAGATCTCCTGGACGCAGGTCGAAACCGGCTCCTCGATCACATGGAAATATCCGAGCTGCATCCTTCAAGGGGATCACTCGGTCGGAGAATTTTATTCCGTAGCCGTCGTGAATAACCACCAGCAGGCCGATACCGGCACCAAGATGATCCATCTCGGGAAAAACACCAAAAGCACGATCATTTCCAAAGGTATTTCGGCGCGCTTCGGCAAGAACACCTATCGAGGCCTTGTGAAGATGGTGCCGAAGGCCGTGGGCTCTCGCAATTACACGCAATGCGATTCGCTTTTGATGGGGGACCGCTGCAGTGCGAACACATTCCCCACGCTGGAGGTGAGTAACCGGACTTCACGGGCCGAACATGAGGCTACGACCTCAAGGATCAACGAGGACCAGCTCTTTTATTGCCGGCAGCGCGGCATGTCCCAAGAGAATGCGATCTCGATGATCGTGCACGGATTCTGCAAGGAAGTGTTCAAGAATCTGCCGATGGAATTTGCCGTTGAGGCGCAGAAATTGATGAATGTGACGCTGGAGGGAAGTGTTGGGTAAAGGACGCATGGCGCAAGCCACACGCCACACGAAGCTTTCCTCTCTGGGGCAGGTGGCTTTGTGGCTCGTGGCCATAATTAGGGAGACATTATGTTAGAGATCAAAAATTTACATGTCAGCGTTGAAGGTGTCGAGATCCTGAAAGGGATCGATCTTTCGGTCAAGGCCGGAGAGGTGCATGCCATCATGGGGCCGAACGGCTCGGGAAAAAGCACGCTTACGCGTGTCCTGGCCGGTCATCCGTCGTATGTCGTGACGCAGGGGAGCGCGACGTATGAAGGGAAAGACCTTTTTCAAATGGCGATCGAGGACCGGGCGCGCCAGGGAGTTTTTCTCGCGTTCCAGTATCCGATCGATATCCCGGGCGTGAATAACGCCTATTTTCTAAAAGCCGCCGTGAACGAAACCCGGAAAGCCAAAGGCCTTGAAGAACTGGACGCCATGGAGTTCCTGGAATTCCTCAAAGAGAAAATGAAACTCGTGGAAATGGATGAGAGCTTCCTCAATCGTCCCGTGAACGAGGGTTTTTCGGGCGGCGAGAAGAAACGCAACGAGATCCTCCAATTGGCGGCGCTCTCGCCCAAACTCGCTATTCTGGATGAAACCGATTCGGGATTGGATATCGATGCCCTGAAGATCGTCTCGGAAGGTGTGAACCGTTTACGCAATCCCAGCCGCTCATTTATTCTTGTGACGCATTACCAGAGAATGCTCAACTATATTGCGCCGGACTATGTGCATGTCCTGATGGGCGGAAAGATCGTCCTGTCGGGCGGCAAGGACCTCGCTTTCAAACTTGAAGAAAAAGGGTATGAGTGGGTGAAAGGAGACTAGGGACTACAGACGAGAGACCGGAGACTCTAGTCTCTTGTCTCGGGTCTCAAGTCCAGTGCAACTATGACTCAAGCTATGGAACCATACATGAAAGCATACGAGAGCCTGACGGCGGGCCGCAAAGCCGAGCCCGCGTGGCTTCTCCGTCTGCGCGATGAGGCGATGGCTTCGTTCACGGCCAAGGGATTTCCCAATACGGCGGATGAAGCCTGGCGGTATACGGATGTGACGGCGATCCGGGAGGGATGTTTTAATAGGGACGGTTCTCTCGGAAGAGAACCGTCCCTGAGTGATATGTCGAGAAGGTTCCAAGAAGGAGTTGAGATCCTGGATATCGCTGAGGCCCTTGTGAAATTTCCGGAACTCCTGCAAAAATATCTGGGCCAGTATGCGGATCCGGAGAAAAATTCTTTTACAGCTTTGAATACGGCGTTTTTCCAACACGGAAGTTTTGTCAGGATCTCCGCCGGCGTCACTTTAGACGAACCGATCGAGATCGTTCATTCCGTCGCGCCGGACCGGAAAGGTTTTGTCTTCCAACCGCGGACGCTTATTTGGGTGGAAAAGGGCGGCAAGGCATGGGTTCGCGAGATCTACGAATCGACGGGAACGCAGCCCTATTTCACCAATGCTGTGACGGAAATTGTCCTCGAGGAAGGCGCCCGTTTGGAACATAGCAAGGTCCAGCGGGAGTCTCCGGGAGCTTTTCACATCGCGATGACGCAAGTGGCCCAGCGCCGCGGGAGTTCATTCACTTCGTTCGCGCTGTCGACCGGCGCCCGTTTGATGCGCAATGACTGCCGCGTGACGTTGGCGGAGGAAGGCGCCTCTTGTGAGCTGAACGGGCTTTATCTGGGGGACAAGGAGCAGGTGCTGGACCAACAGACCTTTGTGGATCATCAAAAACCGGACGGCAAAAGCGATCAGTTCTTCAAGGGACTTTTGGCCGGGAATTCCCGGGGAGTTTTTCGCGGGCATGTCATGGTGCGTCAGGACGCCCAGCGGACCGACGCGCATCAGACCAACAAGAACCTGCTTCTCTCGGATACCGCGAAGGTCGATGCCCAGCCGCAGCTTGAGATCCTGGCTGATGACGTCAAATGCAGTCACGGCGCGGCCGTCGGCCAGCTTCAGGAAGACGCCCTTTTTTATCTGCGCTCACGGGGGATCGGTGAGACGGAAGCCGGGCGCATGTTGGCTCAGGGGTTTGCTCGGGAAGTGATCGAGCATTCGAGCCTGAGTTTTATGAAGGAAGAATTGACGAAACTAATGAATGAAAAGCTGGAAAAACAATTTTGTTCGTGCAACGGTCAACGATTGACGGTCAACGAAGAGCCTTTGCGTTGATCTTTGCTCGTTGTTCGTTGACCCGATTTTAAAATGATGAGGCCATAAAATGGATCCATTGCCGATAAAAGCACTCGATGTCGAACAAATAAGAAAAGACTTCCCGATCCTCGGGGAGCAGGTTTACAGCAAGCCGCTTACGTATCTGGATAATGCCGCGACGACGCAGAAGCCCAGGGCCGTGATCGATACCCTGACGCAGTATTATTCCAAGGAGAACGCCAATATCCACCGGGGCATTTTTTGCCTGAGCGAGCAGGCAACCAAACGTTACAAGAGCGCGCGCCACAAGGTCCAGGAATTCATCGGAGCGGCCTCGGACAAAGAGATCGTTTTTGTGCGCGGGACCACGGAGGCGCTCAATCTCGTGGCTCATTGTTATGGCCGGACTTTTCTTAAAGCGGGAGATGAGGTTCTCATCACCCACATGGAGCACCATTCCAATATCGTTCCTTGGCAGATGCTTGCGGAACAGATCGGGATCAAACTCAAGGTGGCTCCCATCAACGATCAGGGAGAGCTCATGATGGATGAGTTCCAGAAACTTCTGACGGACCGGGTGAAATTCGTGTCCGTGGTCCACGTCTCGAACGCGCTGGGGACGGTGAATCCGGTGAAAGAGATCATCCGGTTGGCGCACGCGAAGGGCATTCCCGTGATGGTCGATGGCGCGCAGGCGGTGGCGCATACTCCCGTGAATGTCCGGGACCTCGACTGCGATTTTTATGCTTTTTCCGGGCATAAGCTTCTCGGGCCGACGGGGATTGGCGTTCTTTACGGGAAAAAAGAATTTCTGGAAAAGATGCCGCCGTATCAGGGGGGCGGGGACATGATCCGTTCCGTGAGCTTTGAAAAAACGACCTACAACGACCTGCCCTATAAATTTGAGGCTGGGACGCCGCATATTGCCGGGGTGATTGGGTTGGGCGTGGCGATCGATTACATCTCAGACGTTGGGCTTAGCCAGATCGAGACGTATGAACAGGAGCTTTTGAAGTATGGGACTGAAAAGCTTTTGCAAGTCCCGGGACTCCGTCTGATCGGGACCGCGAATCATAAATCCGCCATTCTTTCTTTTGTGTTGGGTGATGCGCATGCGCATGATATCGGGACGATCCTGGATCGCCAGGGGATCGCGATCCGCGCGGGCCATCATTGCGCCATGCCCGTGATGGAGCGTTTTAATGTGCCGGCCACCACGCGCGCTTCGCTTGCTTTCTATAATACGCGGGAGGAGATCGATCGCTTGGTCGCGGCGCTTCATGAGGTGACGGAGGTGTTCCGGTGAATGTTGTTACGCCGTTTCTCCGATGGAACCGATCCAACCTGCCAGGTCAACCTGCCAGGTCAACCTGCCAGGTTGGATGGGCCGAGGGGGTCCGATGAGCGGGGATATCCGGGAGCTCTATCAGCAGATGATCATGGACCACAACAAGAACCCGAGAAATTTCCGCGGGATGACGGACGCCGACCGGGGCGTGGAGGGCTACAATCCTTTGTGTGGTGACCACTTCAAGGTTTACTTGAAAATGGAAGGGGACCGGATCAAAGATATCAGCTTTGACGGGTCAGGCTGTGCGATATCGAAGTCCTCGGCTTCGATGATGACTGCGGCCCTCAAAGGTAAAACGCGCGAGGAAGCCAAGGCTCTTTTTGAAGAAGTTCACAAGATGCTCTCTCGTGGGATCGGCGAGCCGTTCGATGCGGCGAAGGTCGGAAAGCTTGCGACGCTCGGGGGTGTGTGTGAATTCCCATCGCGCGTCAAATGCGCTTCGCTGGCGTGGCATGCTATGCTCGAAGCCCTGGAGCCGACGGGGAAGCAAATAACCACAGAATAGATAAAATAGGATGGCGGAAGGCGGATGGCGAAAAAACGGTTTTACTCCCTCCTCCATCCGTCATCCTGAAGAGAGCCTATGCCAGAAAAAACTTTAGACGACCAGATCTGGGACCAGCTTCGCCTTTGCTACGATTATGAGATCCCAGTCAATATCGTGGAGTTAGGGCTCATCTATGGCTTCAAGGTGGAAGATCTTCCGGAATGCGGGAAGTCGGTCGAAGTCCGCATGACATTTACAAGCCCCATGTGTCCGATGGGGGACCTTATCAAGAAAGACGTTGAACGCCGCGTTGAGACTGTGCCCGGCGTCAAAAAAGTCTCCGTCGAGATCGCTTTTGACCCTCCCTGGGATCAATCCCGCATGACCGAAGCTGCGAAGCTTCAGCTCGGTTTTTTGTAATCTCTTCCCCCAACCCAGGCCCGGGTCTCCCTAGGGCTTTAACGCCAAGGCAATTTTTCGACACATGTCATTGATTAAAGATGCTATATCCTGCCATGAATAGGGGATGGATTTCCCAAGACGTTTCAAATAGACATTTTTGATAAAAAACTCGAAATTTTTAGGCTCTCGCCCTTGCTTTCCAAGGGTTCATCAGTTATATTTTTTACAACTTTCTAAACATTAAAAAAAATAAGATAAAATCCGTTTCGAAATCAAAGAAATAAAATCTGTTTTCCTAAAGGATGAGCCGCTGAATGAATTCAAGTAAGCCTATCAAGTCGTTCATTGCTGCGTTTACAGCCTTCACCTTTTTCTTCACCGGCCTGGGCATTTCACCCAACGCTTTTGCTTCGGGGGGTGCTTCTCTTGCCCCCGAAGTGTCTCTACCTTATCAGGTTAAGCTGGATCAAAATCTTCGTGTCACCATTCCTCAAGAATTAGGCAAACTCGAAAATTTTAAAATGGGCCAAGGGCCCGCCATCTTCCATATCCAGGACGCGCACGGTCATTACGAAGGCCAGCAGAAGATCCGCCAACTCCTTGGATTTCTGAGCAAGACCTACGGGGTCAATACCGTGCTCGTGGAAGGAAGCGCTTTCCGGCTCAATTCCGAAAAGATCAACTTTTTCCCCAAAGATGTGAAGAAAACGCTTGCCGTGAATGAAGAGTTTACCCGTCGCGCGTGGGTTTCGGGGGCGGAGCTTTTTCTTTTAGACAGACTACAGACAAGAGACCAGAGACAAGAGACTAAAAATAAAAATTTAAAACCAGCTTTAGGTCTCCAGTCTCCAGTCTCCAGTCTCTGGTCTGGCGGCGAAGCCGCCGAGGCGCTCGGAATTGAGAATGCGGAGGCGTATCGCTCAAACGGCCGGTCGTTCGTGAATGTCCTCACGGAAAAACAAAAGACGGAACAATTCCTCGCGGACATGAATATGCAGATCGAGCGTCTTGCGAGCCACTCCCTTAATAAGGAGCTCCGCGACTTTCTCCGTCGGGTCGAAGGTTTCGAAAAGAATCAAGTCCCGCTTGATACCTGGCTTGCCAATCTGAAAACGGAAGCGGCGAAGAGCCTTGAGATCGATCTCGCGTCACCCGCTCACCAGCTTGATTGGCCGATGCTTGTGCGTATCTACAAGATCCAGGAGCTTTCTTCTAAGCTGGATCGAAAATCTTTCCCCAACGAGAGGGACGCATTCCTTAAAGCGATTCGGAGATTCCTACCTTCGAGGACTACAGACCCGAGACCCGAGACCCGAGACCAAAACCAAGATAAAGTCTCCAGTCTCCAGTCTCCAGTCTCCAGTCAAATCGAAGCGTTGCTTCGTAACGATTCGATGAGTCAGCAGTTGCCGGATCCGGAGACAGGGTTGCTTTTTGAAGATATGGTCAAGCGCCTTCCGGAAAATTTCAATTATGAGGCGTTCCCGAACGTCCGAAATTTTATCGGAACACTCCTTCTTCGGAGCGAACTTAAAGCAGATCGCTTGATGAGGGAAGTCCAGAAGCTTTCGGAGACCCTCACCGCCAAATTGATCCGTAATAAGGAAGAACAAAAACTCGTCGCGTTGCTCGCCGACCACCGACTGCTGCAGAAGCTCTTTGCGCTGGAGCTTACGCCGGCGGATTATGAAATAATCCGCGGGGAACGGCAAACGGGCAACGGTGAACGTGAAAACATAGAGCCGTCAGAAATCATTCGCCGATTTAGCGAATTCGTTCCCCGTTCCACGTTCCCCGTTTCCCGGGTGAAGTCCGTCCAATTCTCCCATGTTGCTGAATTGGATCATCTATTCGATGCAGCCATGAAGTTCTACTCCGGCGTCAAAGCCCGCGACGGAATGATGGAAACGAGAATCGAGGAACGCCTGAAAGAGACCGGCGCGACCAAGGTCGCCGTGATCACCGGCGGTTTCCACAGCCAGCCGATGCAGGATCACTTCATTAATAAAGGATATTCCTACGCGCTTATCACTCCCAAGCTCTCCGGGGCTGACGAAACGGGCCGCGACGGTTATCTCCAAGCCGCGCTTGCGAGCATTCTCCCGGCGCAAAACACGTACAAAAATCCCTTCATTTTTACGACGGCCAATCCTGCGGGTGACGGCGCGTCGCTCGCCGGCGTCAAAACGGCCGTGACGGATGTCCTGCAGAAACTAGTGGCTGGCGGTGCTCTTTCGAGTGCGGACGCCAGGGGCGTGACGCGTAAATTGGCGGGAAAAGCAGACCAGACCACAGACCAGAGACCACATACTGCAGCCAATGCTTTAAGTCTCCAGTCTCCAGTCTCCAGTCTCAAGTCCGACGTGGGCCGCTCCGAAGCGCGGATGGATCTTCGCGGCGATGCTGAAGAGATGCTGAAAAGTCTTAAGGTCAAGCCCGGCACGGACGGAGCTTCGGTGACATTTACTTTTGAAGGTGAGTTTCCGGACAAACCGAGCCCGATGTCCGTGACGTCGGCTGCGGAACTTTTTGATCTCTTTCAAAAGTTACAGGAATTCGGGATCCTGCCTTCTGATCCTGATGTGTTGATGCTCATCGGTCCCGGGGAAGTGGTGGAGGCGGAGGAGGGGCACACTATTACGATCAAGCCCGACCAGTGCATGGTGGTTTTTAAAGGAGGGACTGAGGCCACGGTCATCCAATGGCAGGATGCCTATGGCATCAAGCAGGTCCTGCAAAAGATCATTTTGTGGTTGGGGGCTTCTTCTGGTCCCAAGGTCACTGTAAAACTTAGATCCGCCGCTGCCGCGCCGGCCATTCCCGTCGCAGCACCCACCGTCGGAGCCAACAAACTTCAGCTCAAAAAAGAGGTTCCTTCGCTCAAGAACCTTTCGCCATTCAAAAATCTATTCGGAGGTCTGAAATCGCTCGGAGAAGCGCAGATCATTTCAGAAGCCCCCGTTGCAATTCGAGATGCCGCGAGGATTCTTGGGACTTTATCCCAGAAGTTTTCGTTCACGGCTCTTGGGTTCGTCGAAGCTTCAGGGAATCTCGCCGATCCTTCCAAGGTTGCGTGGCTGCCGACCCTGGGGAATCCATCGGCAGGAGAATTGATGCAGAATCTGAGCGTTACTGCCTCCGGCGGGAACGCGGATGCTCTTTGTGACGTTGTCATCGCACCTTATAACGGAGAACGATTTGGTTCGCAATCCGGCAACATGCTTTTTCTTCTCCCGCAGCGCTCCGAGGTCCGTCTGGAAAATGCCGGGCCGGTGAAGGATCTGGAGGCGATCAAAAAAGAGATCCGGTCAGCTTTGGAGGCAAATGATGCCGCCCACACGTTCAAACTTTTCGGGATCACGCTTCTCGCCGGGACTCACGTCGCGGATTTCGACGCGCGAGTGGCTCAAATGGATTCTTCGCATCTGGCCGCGTGGCTTGACGCTATTTTGCCGGTTCTTGAAAAGGTGGCGTCAAAGGTTGTGGTGCACGTTGGGTACGATGACCATGGCTCAGGGAACGCGGATGTAAAGCTTTGGATAGCTCTAAT
This sequence comes from uncultured bacterium, assembly GCA_964482725.1. Classification (GTDB taxonomy): domain Bacteria; phylum Omnitrophota; class Omnitrophia; order Omnitrophales; family Aquincolibacteriaceae; genus Aquincolibacterium. The sequence continues at coordinate 63,508 of CAYZYT010000007.1, forward strand.
GAGTCTGAAAACCCAACTTAATAAAGCGAGGGCGGCCGAAGCGCCTCTGGCGCAAGGGACAAAAACCGCTCCAGCAGCTACCGCCGTACGCTCGGAAGCGCGGGCAAAGAAGGTTGGGGTTGTTGTTTCCGTGCGGATCGCGGTTGATCTTACGAAATATGACCGCAGAACCTTGGTCCGGGATGTTGCACTCCGGGAAATTGAAGAAAAAGTTGGCGCCAGGGCCGCGGATGATTATTTGTGGCGTGTGAGATTTTATTTCAACAATGATGGCAGTAATGACGTTCGAGAGTTGAGGACTTTCGTTTCGTTGAACGCTTTGAAAGAATGGCTGAGACCATCAAGACGTACGAGATCAAATCTTACGACGCTTGATATCGAAGGACTACCAAGCATCTATGCGCCTGCCGTCCGCTCTGAAGGGCGTGGGCCGCAGGAATGGATGCAAGAGGTCGACGCACTGACAGAACAGTTTTCTCAAAAATTTCAAGAGTCTCAGGCTTCCGGATCCGCGGAATTAGCGTCGCTGGAAGACCGGCTTGAGGATATCGAAAAAATTCAAGGGAGAATGAGAGTTCTTTCCCTGGTGATCCCGAGAGAGGTTGTGGCGATCGAGAGAAGAATGAAAGGCGAGCCTTCCAAAGAAGATTTCTCTGCGGGACTTGCGGCGCAGCGCCCATCGCTTCGCGATATGACTCGCGAAATGGAAGCGCTTTACGAAAAAGCGATTGCTCTCAACAGTGTCGAGACAGATTCCGTGAACCGGTTTCCGATCGCCCCTGTTTCCGTGGCCGGGCATTTCGTCTTCTTGGGTGGGCCCCTGGGGAGCTTGTATACGGCACTCAATAACGCCCGTGCGGAAGTGCGGACACAGGAAACCCATTACCGGAACACGACCGCGGAAGGGAAGATGCTCGAGATCGTTCAGAAAGCGGCGGGAAGTGAAATTCTTTTGGATGGAGCCAATGTTGGGGATTGGAAACGGAATCCCGGCCTCAACGATGGCAACGACAGGATCGTTTTCGGGGACTTGCAGGTTGAAGATCATAATGTCACTGTTTTATTCGATCCCTCAGCTATGGCGGAAGGCAAACAGCCTTGGCTTGTGTCTGTAGATGGGGATGACCACGCGGAAATGACGGCGCCGGTGGTGAATGCCGTTCAGGCTTTTATCAAACAGTCGATCGTGTCCGTGGAAACCTCTCAAGTCGCGGCTCCGGCCATCGAAAAAGAACAGCCGGTGGCGCCTGCCGTCGTGACCCCTGCGGTAGAAAAAATTGCAGCGGCTGTTTCTGCTGTGCCGGTGGCGCCGCGGGTTTCTGGGCGTATCAGTTTGCCGAAAGAAGTGAGACCTGTGGGCAGCCCGGTGGCGAGTATCAAGCTGGGCGCTGCGTTAAAACAATTTGAGGCCGAAAGCGCTGCTGCCGCAAATGATCCTAAAGCCGTAGAAACGCGGCGTCTTGCAGCGGAAGTTGCGGCAAAGGCAAAGAACGCGCAGATGCTAATCGGCAAAAGCGGCGGTGCTCAAAAACCGGCGCAAATACGCCGGGGCGGATTGATCGACAGACTTCCCGGGTTGCCGGAGCGCGAACAGGCCCGGAATGTATGGCCGGCATTTGAAAATTTTTATACGAGACTTCTCGCCGAAGGTCAGGCGGAGGCATTACTCAAGCTCCTGAAGGAAACGGAACAATATACGAAGACACGGACCCGCGCGACTTTTATCGCTGCGGGGATCGCGGCGGTTGTGATCTCGCTTTCGTGGCTTATCACGGGCGTCGGAGTGGTGACCATGATGGCGTCGTTTGTGTGCGGCGCCGGAGTTCTCGGAACGGTCTGGTTCTTCAATAATAATGTTCCCGATCTTTTGCGTTTGACCGGTAGTGGTGTGGTGGCGTTGGTGCCACTCTTCCAGAAGGCGGTTGACGACGTCAAAGCGAGGGAAGCCAAGCTCGCGGGCCGTGGGCCCCAGCCGGCAGCCAAGGGCACGGAAAAAGATGAAGAATCGGGTTCGTTCGGCAAACAGCTTTCAGATCTGGCCGCCCAGGCAACCGATGCGAAAGTTTGGGACAAAGGTGTGATCATCCCGAAACTTGCGGAAGTCATTGCCGGTGTTCCGGAGTTGACCGGTACGCAAATGCCGGTCCAAACGACGCTTGGGAAAACCCAGCCCGAAAAAACTCCGAATGGCATGATATCCAAGGGAACTCAAGGCCGTTCGGAGGTTAGGGCGAATACGGTTCCAGCCGCATCGGAAGAAGCCCTGCGGAATGAATTACAACAGATAGAAAGACAATTAGAACAGATCCAGGACCGGCAGGTTCAAGGGGAGGACGTCGGCTTGGCACGCGAAGATGTTCTCGCCCTTCAAGGACAGCGCGCAGCGATCCTGGAAAGTTTGGGGCTTACCACTCGTTCCGAAGTTCGGCTGTCGCCCGTTCAAGAACGGAAATTCCAGCAGGCGTTGCGGGATCTTCAGGCGAAGTGGTGGGACGGGAGCTTCAATGATCATGGCGCGGGACGCAAAATTGCTGCCGCCATCCTTCTTGGCGAGCTCAAAGATCCCCGGGCCGTTCCGGCATTGACGGAAGTTTTAACGGATGAATACGAAAAAGTACGTCGCGCCGCGGCCTCAGCGATCGAGTTGATCAATAATAATACTGAAGTGCTGAACAATGAACTCCGGAGGATCGAGCAGGCGCTGGGTCAGATCCAGGACCGGCAGGTTTTGGGTGAGGATATCGGCTGGGCACGAGAGGATGTTCTGGCGCTCGAAGGTCAGCGTGCCGTGATCCTAGAACAATTGGAACAGGCAAATCGTTCGGAAACGCGGAGAGGGCAAGAAGTTTTGCCCAAGATCGATCCTACAAAAACGATCGCCTGGAGAGAACTCAAGGAACTCTCATCTCTGATGCAGAGGGAAGCAATATCCATGAGAGGTATGTTCGAGGCGGATCCGAATCGTTTCGATAAGTATTCCGTCCGGTTGGGCGATGATTTTCTTCTGGATTATTCGAAGAATCGGATCGACGGGCATGTTATGGCGGCGCTCATGAATCTTGCGGGGCAGACACGTTTGCAGGACGCGATCGAGTTGATGTTCACGGGCGCGAAGATCAACGAAACTGAAAACCGAGCGGTGCTCCATACCGCGCTCCGGGCTCCGGCAGATGCGGTGATCGAAGTGGACGGGATGAACGTTGTGCCGGACGTGCATCAAGTGCTTCAGCGGATGAAGAAATTCACGGACGATGTCCGTTCGGGCGAATGGAAGAGTTACACCGGCAAGCGTATCAAGAATATCGTCAATATCGGAATCGGCGGTTCGGACCTCGGCCCGGTGATGGCCTACGAAGCGCTCAAGAGTTACAGCGACCGGGATCTGACGGTCCGTTTCATTTCAAACGTCGATGCCACGGACTTTGCGGAAAAGACCCGCGATCTCAAACCGGAAGAAACACTTTTCATTATTGCCTCCAAGACGTTTACGACACAAGAGACCATGACGAATGCCGGAACGGCTAAGGCCTGGTTTCTGAAGAGCGGCGCGAAAGAGGAAGATGTCGCGAAGCATTTTGTGGCGGTTTCCACGGCAAAGGAGCTCGTCAAAAAATTCGGGATCGATACGGCGAATATGTTCGAGTTCTGGGACTGGGTCGGCGGTCGCTATTCCGTGTGGTCTGCGGTCGGTCTCCCGCTTATGTGCGCGATCGGTTATGAAAATTTCCGTGAGTTTCTGGACGGTGCTCATGAAATGGACCGTCATTTCCGGACCGCGCCTTTCAATCAAAATATTCCCGTGATCCTCGCGCTCCTCGGGATCTGGTACAACAATTTCTTTGGCGCCCAGTCGCAGGCGATCCTGCCTTACGATCAATACCTTAACCGTTTTGCGGCTTATTTCCAGCAGGGCGATATGGAGTCGAACGGAAAGAGTGCCGGCCGCGACGGCAAGCCCGTCACGCATCAAACCGGTCCGATCCTTTGGGGCGAACCCGGGACGAACGGCCAGCACGCCTTCTATCAATTGATCCACCAGGGGACGAAATTGATCCCGGCCGACTTCATCGGTTTCGCGAATTCCCTGAACCCGATCGGAGATCACCCCGAAAAACTCGCAGCCAATCTTTTTGCCCAGACCCAGGCGCTGGCGTTCGGTAAAACAGCTGACGAGGCGCGCGCGGATCTTGTTGCGGAAAATGTGAAAAAGAAAGCGAAGGGTGAAAAAGAATTAACTGCCGAAGAGATCGAAAGTCTCATTCCTTTCAAAGTATTCGAAGGCAATAAACCGACCAATACGATCCTTGTCAACCAACTGACGCCGCGGACGCTCGGGGTGCTTGTCGCGATGTATGAGCACAAGATCTTCGTGCAGGGCGTGATCTGGAATATCTACAGTTTTGATCAATGGGGGGTCGAACTTGGTAAAGCGCTGGCGAGCGGGATCCTGCCGCAGCTTGCTCCGAGCGCCGAAGTGAAAGGGCAAGATAGTTCAACCTCCGGGCTGATCGGTGTTTGGAAGAAAATGAGCGGTCGTTCTGAACTCCGTGGGATCATCGCTTTGCGTCATCGGCTGAAGAGCCTCGTGATGGTTTCTGCGGCGGCGGGGATGATGGGTTTTTCCGGATGCGCGACTCATAATGTCGGGACGCAGGCGCCCAGGTCCTATCCGCCCGCCCCTAGTTATGATTATCGGCCCTTATATAAAAAGCCGATTTTGCCAAAGACCCAAGTTCCTAAATTTAATTTCAAACAGAATGCCAATCCGCCCGCTTTTCGGCCCCTAAGGCCCGTCGCCCCCATGCCGAAGATGCCCGCGGCGCGTTATCGTTCGGAGACGAGAGATTTAGAGCTGGAGAGACTTCTTGCAGCAAGAAAGGAAGTGCAGGATGTTGCGCGTGAGCAGCTTTCCAATCCCAAATTGATCGAAGCGCTGAAAAAACGAGCCGCACGGGAAGGAAAGGTTTTTCAGGTACCCTCCATGTCGCGCCGTTCTGAACTGCGAGGCAATGTTGAAACCCGGGATCCGGATCTTGAGAGATTGATCGCGGCAAGGAAGGCCGTGCAGGATACTGCGCGTGAGCAGCTTTCAAATCCAAAATTGATCGAAGCCTTGAAACAAAGAGCCCTTCGAAAAGGAATTGTTTTTTCGGAGCCTGTCTTTTCTGCAGTTCTGATCATCGGACTAGGGTTGGGCGCAGTCTCAGCGGCGCTCGCTCAGGCGAGTGTTACAAATGAAAACGCCGCCCTGACCCACCGGCCGAATTGGGCCGAATTCATGGCCACCTCGGATAGAAGTGATGTTGCGACGACGTTGGTGAAGTTTACCCGTGCCGGCGAAGAATGGGCTCGAAAACGCGGCAAGACAGTGGACTATACGCCGGCATTTTTGGAAACGATGAAAGAAAAGATCAGAAAAGGGGAGATTCGCGACTCCCAGGAACTCTACAACCTGGTCATTCGCTGGGTCGAGCACAACGCCGTTCCCTCGGGCAAAGCCACTCGATCGACACGTACAGGTGCCGCAAGCAGCACGGAAGAGCGCAGCGAACTTCTCACTGCCCCTGAAAAAGGAACTGCAGAAAGTGCTGAGAGTGGCGGCGAAGCCAACACCGTGCGTGCCGAGATCCGGAATGTGGATGAATTTACGGGTAAGTTGCTCGAAGAGACCCAGCTTGGAGCAGAAATGCTTGCTTCCGAACTCAATGACGCGGTGTTGTTCGAGAACCTGGACACCGCTATTCAGCGCGCGATCGAACAAGTGCTCGGCGAAATGGATCAGAGCCCGGATCATGCCGCGGATTTTTACATAAGAGATCGCGATAATATTATTTCCAATCTCGAATCCCGCTCCGAGAATCGTCTGATCGCAGGAGTGGCCGAGAAGGGAATGTCCTTTGAAGAGGTTCGCGAGGTTTCGCGCGCCCGCCGGAAAAAAGCGGCGTGGCAAGGAGGCATCCAATGGTGGCCGAAGGTCAGTGCCTTTCTGGGAGGCAATATTGCTTCCGCAGGGAATCTCGTTGCGCCATTGGCTGAAGAATCCGTCTATCAAGGTTCTTTGGACGTACGTTCCGAGGCCCGTCTGTACAAAAAAGCCTGGGCCCATGTGACCGCGGTGACGTCTTCGGCCAAAGGGTTGAATCCGCTCTATGCGGTGATGACGGCGGCGGTGATCGGGGTTTCCGGATGTGCCAATTATCAAGGGGGGCTGTTGCACTCACTCCGGCATAATCCGCCGGCCAATATTCCCGATTATCGTAACCACTATAGTCCTCCTCCCTATTATCGCGCTCCCTATGTTCCTAAGTCTCATTTTAAGCCGCCCGTTATTCCCATAAGACCGGTGCCCTCCGGGCCGAACCGTTCAGAGGTTCGAAAGTCTGTTGTTGGGAATAGCTCCAATCCGGTGGTTTCTCTCTGGGGCCTTGACACTTTTGACAGCCAACAGGGGTCGGTTCTGACCGCCATTAATTCTGAATTTGTATTCCCGGGAGATTTCCAATTGCAAGCATCTCTTTTGGCGGATTATTCGGTGATTGAGGAGCTTCACCAGGGTTCCTTCAAGGCAGGGGATAAACAATATCATTTGGTGGTCGATGTCGGAGAGTCGATCGCAACTTTAAGACTTTCATTGGATGGAGAAATGAGGCTGACCGGCTGGAAATGGCTCAAAGATATCAGGTCCGAAGTTCAGGATTTGGCGCGTCACCCTTATGGGCTTTTAGCGGAAGTCAATGAAAGTCTGAGACGGCAGAATATCCCGGAGGTCAAACAGGAAACGACGCAAATTTACGGGCAGCAGCTCATCCATGGCGTCGAAAGCATCTTGGAAAAATTCCGTGGAAAACCCTTTACCGGCATTACCTATCAACAAGTCGCCGGACGGTCGGAAGTGCGAACCGTAGGCTCCTCCGCGGAGGAATTGGACCGGGCGATCGATGCGGCCTACGTGAAAAAAAGACAGCTTGAATCGAAAGTCGGGGAAGCCAGGAGAAACTATGAGTCCTCGTACTGGCGGGAAACGGATGCCCGGCGCAGGGAAAATCTTCGCGATGGGGATCGGGATCTCGAGCAATTGAAAGATGAAACGGACAGCCTCCGTGTGACCCGCGACTCTCTGCAAAAAGAGCTGGAAACCGTCACGATCCAGATCCGGCGGTTGCTGGACGAGAAGCATCCCGTGAAACGCTCGGAAGTGCGGGAAACGACGAAGCAGGCGCTGATCAGGGTCAATGCTGAAATGGAAGGGCTCGATCGATTGATCTCGGAGCTCACAAGAGCCCCGGAGTCGGCGGACAAGGACGAAAGGCTTGAAGCGCTGAACGCAAGTTATGACGAGCTTGAAGAAAAACGGCAGCACCTCGCGCGGCTAGGAGTGATCAAAAAAGCCTGGGCCCATGTGTCAGCCGTGACTTCTGCAGCCAAGGGACTCAATCCTCTCTACACGGTCGGGCTGGCAATTTTTGAACAATGGTTATGGCATCCCCGAAGCCTCACGCTCGCTCAGGCAGCTCATGTCGAGCAAGCCGCATCGATGGAAGCGCGTTTGGATACCCTCCGGGCATTGGGCGCGAACCCGGGCCTGGGCTATCAGCGATTTGTTTATCATTTGATGCGCGCCGAGTTATCGCCTTCCGAGTGGCGCCGTTTTGACCGCGCTTTGATGTGGGAAGTTGATGCTGAGAAAAAGGTAGCGTCTGTACGTTCGGAACTGAGGGGTGGGAAAAACATTGCGGGAATGTTGAAACAAAAAGGCCTGGATGACAACGAGATCCGTCTTTTGGCGGCGGCCGTTCTAGTCAGTGGGGGGAGAGGGAACCTCAGTCAGGCTGGGGTCATATTAAAGAATACGAATACTCTTCCGGAGGTGACTCCGGAGATGCTGGTGGCTTTCCAGACGCTCATGTCCCGTCCGGAAGATATGCGGGCGGTATGGCTGAAGCTTGATGACCAGCTCCGATTTTCACATGACATCGAGGCTCTTTATTTTCAAGACGAAAATCTCGGCGCTGCACACCGTTTAATGCATAAGGCACAGGTTCTTATCGATGTTTTTCGGGCCCTCCGCGGAGAGATTTCGTCCATGGGCAATCGTTCTGAAATCAGAGCCGAAGTTGATCCCGAGACGGCGGCGAAGATCGCGGATCGCTGGAAAAAGATCCGCTACATGGAAACGGACCCCGAGGGCGTGAAGCTCAAGGCCGAAGCCGAAGAAAAGGGCGAAGGTTTCCTGAATAACGCCCAGGCGACGATCCGTAAAGTGGCGGCTCAGATCAAGCTCGATCCGAAGATCCTTGAAAAGCTTTTGCAGTTCACCAAAGTCATTCGTGTCAAGATCCCGCTCACCCTCGATGAGGGCGGGGAGACGCAATATATTGACGGATTTCGGATCGGCCACGCGCCCTATCGCGGGCCCTACAAAGGCGGCATCCGTTTTGCGATCGGCGTTGTGGAAAATATGATCAAGGCCCTCGCGACAGAAATGAGCGTCAAGAACGCTATTGCCGGGCTTCCTTACGGTGGCGGCAAAGGCGGCGTTGCGATCGATCCGAAGTATTTGTCGATCAAAGAACTTGCGCGTCTGACCCGCGGCTATGTGGAGCAATGCCTGAAGCAGGATCCGAACGCGTTCGGGGCGCTCCTGGATGTTCCGGCCGGAGATATCGGAACGACTTCCCGTGAGATGGGCTGGTTCGCAGATGAATTCCTGCGGATCAAGGGTTCGGATCTTTTTGATACGGATGGATACCGGGACTTCCTCGCAAAAGGGGATGAAAAGGGAAAGCCTTACGACGAAACCGGAATGCCGCGCCTTCAATTCTATATGAAGGAATACTACGGCAAACGGCATATCGACATGAGCGAAGGATCTCTCATCGCGACCGTGACGGCCAAACCCGAAGGAAAGGGCGGTGCTGTGGGGCGTACGCCGGCGACCGGCCTTGGTCTTTATTATGTGACGCGGGATGCGCTGAAGATCTACGGGGATCGCCTCGGGATCGGTGCGAGTGTCGCGCAGCAAAGAATCGCCGTCGAAGCGTACGGGAATGTCGGAAGTTACGCCGCGCGGAGCTTTTTTGATAACGGCGCCAAGGTCATGGCGATCAAAGAATTTATCGGGAGGCCGGTTGCAGTTGTCGCCACAACGGATCGCGGTATGGATCTGAACAAACTCGACAAGCATCTGGCCGAAAAGAACGCGGACGGCACATCGAAGAAGAACACGGTCCTGACTTATGTGGAAGCGCATCCTGAGGACGCGCGCCTGGCTACGATCGAGGGGTTCTGGTCAAGCGACGTTACGGTCCTCGCCCTTTGCGCCAAAGAGAAAACGGTCAATAAAGAGATCGCCGCGCTTATCAAGGCAAAGATCATTTCGGAAGGGGCCAACGGGCCGCTTGAGAACGACGGATCCGAACAGATCCTTCTGGATAAAGGCGCGATCATTCTTCCGGACGTTGCCACCAACGACGGCGGCGTGGCATTCTCCTCCCTCGAGTGGCGGGCGAATAATATCGGCGAATCATGGCCGGAGGTCGCGGGGAACGGTCTGATGGAAGACAAAGTCGTAAGTGCCTTCTATGATATTTCCAGGGTCTCCGAATCCCAGAAGATCACGCTCCGTGAAGCGGCCTACCAGATCGCGATCAGCAAGATCGTGGACGCGATGCTCGCGGCGGATCCCGAACTGGGGAATCTTTTTGATGAAACACATCCCGCTTATGTGATGGATGCCGGGGCGAAGCGCTGGCGGCCGGAGACCTGGCAGGAGCTTCGTCAGATCGATTCGCGGAAGGCGAAGGCCGCTCTGATCGATCGGGCCGACGAGGTCATGAATAAAAAGATCGATGAGATCGTTTCGGAAGCGCTCCGTGACCTTCCCTCAAAACGGGGCAGTGTGATCCTGATCGGCGGCCCGAGGGCTGCCGGGAAACCCATGCTGGGTGCGAACATGTTGGCGAAACTTCGTGCCCGGGGGCTCAAGGCCAGCATTCTTGATATGGATAATCAAAGGATGGATGATCTGACCAACGTTCTCCGGGGAAAGAAAGTTCCTGTTCTTCTCGAGGACGGGTCGCGGGACGGGGATCTCCAACTCGGCACAGATGAAATATTGATCGTGAATGGCTATTACGCTTTGGGCGACGAGATCCTCCGGAGGATCCATGCCATCCAAGGAAAAGCATTCCCCCTCATTGCTTACAGCTCCCCGGACATTCTTCTTTCTAATAACTGGGCGCTGACGGCTTACGATGTCCGGCTGATGCGCGATACTCTGAGCGGCCTTGTGGTGGGGGAAGAAATGAGTGTCCAGGAAGTGATCCGCCGGTGGCAGCTCCAGCGCGTTTCGGAAACGGAAGCTGTCTTTGCGACCTGGAAGAACGCCAAGCGTGCGATCAACACCTATTTACCTTACGAATTACCTTTCCTGAAATCCCTGGTGGGGCCGCTCATCAAGATCGCGATCGCCCAGGAATCCCGGGAACCCGGGGATGACGGGTATACGCTGAATGTCCTGCGTCATCTCGACAGCCTCTTGCGCAATGTCGAAGGCTGGGACGTTTCCCTGTTGGAAGGTCATCATGATTCCGTATTGTGGGAATACGTCCAGCGCTATGTACCGAATGGCACGACCGGGGTTCGTTCCGAATTGCGCGGCGGGGCCGACCTGACCCGCGAAGCGAAGCTCGAGCAGTATTCCTGGAAGTTCCTCGGCCATGTTTGGGGCGTGACATTGTCGGGATTGGCTTTCGCGGCCGGAATATTTTACGCGGCCGAAGCTTTGGGATACCTCTCGGTGGCGGGACAAATTTTCTCCGAATTGTGGGCCGCTGGATGGGTTTTGGGTTATTCCATGATCATGGCCCTCGTCGGTGGGTTCGGCGTTTCTTATTTTATCCGGTTGTATCAAGAAACAAAATCCGGGGCGCTCGCGGAACTGGCACAGGAAAGACTTGCGGCGGATCTGGAAAGTGTGAAGGACCGGATTACGAAGGAACTTTCCCGCTATCCTTCGATCCCGCAGCGTTTCACAGCAGGATTTCAGGCTGTCCGTAATGACTTATCTCAAGCGGATCAGGTCATCAGCTATCTCGAAGCCTTGGTGGGGGATCTTACGACCTACGGAGAAAAACATCCTTCGGACGCAAAGGACGCCTGGGCCACCTGTGATGTCCTCGACAGGATCGCCGAAGAACTTTCTTTTTATCCGGATTCTTCGCGCTCGGAAATCCGGTCGAAGGAAGACTTTGCAGCCTTCGTAGATAAGTTTTTGAAACGTTCGGAAATCGTCAAAGAACTTGATGGTGTGGAACTTACGCTTCGTGCCATCAAAGAAATGGCGCAGGAAGCCATTCCGGACGACAAGATGACTCGTGTTGTGAGCGATGTGATGCTCCGGGCGGCAAAACAGGATGGATTGAAGCAGCCGCTTATTCATAAGGGTTTGAAAAATGCCTATCCCAGGAACTCCCAGCGCGGAAAACGGGTCATGGCAGAGACCCTTGCCGAAGCCTTTTCGGTCGCTCTTTCAGGCAATGATCCGTACGATGTCCGGGAAGCTCTGACGGTTTTCCGGCGGGCGCTCACGGCCTATTCGAAGGAAACGGGCAGTTTTTCAAGTGGACAACAAGAAGCGGCAAAGACCTTGGCTGCGCAGCTGGGGATCAAGTGGGACCGGATCCGAAGCCATGGGCTTTTGGCTTTTGATATGCAGAAAACACTTGTCGAGCGCAAAGAGATCCTGACCGATGGGTTGAGGGATGGTCTTATATGGTTGCTCTCGGAAGGGGTTCCTGTCGTAGTCATTTCGGCCAATTCGCGCGAAGAGATCTGGCAACAACTTATGGAGCCGATTCTCAAAGAACTCCGCGCCCGGAATAAACTCTCTGTCATCGAAAATATGCTTGTCTATGCCAATAGCGGGACGTCGAAGTACTGGGTCGACAGTATGGGCGAGCGGCACTTGGATGTTGGGTTCAGTAAACAGTTCATGATCGGGCAAGAGGTCGAGCGGGCGATTCAGGAGGGGCTTAAAGATCTAGCCGTGAGGGGATTTTTTATCCCCCCAGCGGAGTGGCCTGCTTTCCGGGATCTTTATGAGAGGGATAAAGTTAAAGATGGCCTGGAAACGGAATTTCAGTTCCCCTGGATGGGAAAAAATATTTCACGAAGTGCTTATGAACCTTCCATCGTCCAGCGTTTAAAAAATGAAAAGATCGTCCAGGCCCCTTATATCATCCGCCGTGGACTTTTGGAAGGGGACGGGGATCAGCGCGGGACCGCGCTTGCGATCCGGCAGTTCTTGCCCGGCCAGCGGGAAAAAGCATGGCATTCCTTGGAGGAATTGTTACCGGCACGTTTGGGCGCTTTGGCGTCACAGTTCGCACTGCGCGGGGGAGGGGTATCGACGATCGATCTCTCCAATAAAAACGCGAATAAGGCCATGGCTTTTCGCGATGCCGTTGGATTTTTTCAGAAAAAGGGTCGCCGGGTGGACTTCCATGATGTTGTCTACCACGGGGATGAGGTTTGGAGGGGTTCCGAGGGAACCGCGGCGAAGAACCGCGGGAACGACATGATCATGCTCGAAAATGATTTTGACGGAGATCCGGGATACAAAAAATTTCAAGTGGTAGCTTTTAATCCGAATCCTCCCGAGGGGCTTTCTGCCGAGTACCAGACCCGCACCTCCTACATCGGGGGGGAGCAGCGCGGTGTGGAACTTTATCTTGGGTTGCTGAAGCAATCGGTTGAAAACCTCCGCGAGAGGAGCGGCGAAGCGGTTCCCGTACGCTCCGAGGTAAGGGGATTTGTGGCGCTCGCGGAAAATGCGCTCAAGAAGCGTTGGATCAGTGAAGCGGCTCTTGCCAATATCCGTTCATGGTCCGGGCCGGAATATGCCCGTGTGCATGGCCAGTTGGATGAAGAATTAAAAGCGGCGGGACAGGATCCGAAGGCTTGGTCGAAGATAAACGACGCGTGGTACACGAAGGTTGCGGTTGGTACGGCCGGAATGCGCGGAACCCTGGGGCTTGGGACGAACCGGATCAGTGAATACACCCTCGGTTCGCTTATGATGGCCCATGCGCTTTCCGTGAACGATCCCGCTTATACGCAGATCATTGAAGAAAATTATCCGGAGTTTCGTGCGAAGGATCTCCATCGCGCGGTCGTGATCGGCGGGGATTCTCGCTATGGTTCCTATGATGCTCAAACGAAAAAACCGGGCCGCCACATCAAACTCGAAGCGCTTATCAATGTGGCGTTGGGTATCAAAGCCTATGTGTTCAAGAGTCCCGCCTCTACGCCCCAGTTGGCATGGGCCGTTCATGAACTCGACGTTGAGCCCACGGACCTGCTTGTTTCGGGCTCCATGAATACTGCCAGCCATAATCCGCTTACCGATAACGGGAATAAACCCTACAAGATCGACGGGTCGCAGTCTACCGGGGTATTTTCGGAGCTTATGGCGAAAAACCTTTCGAATGCCGGCGTTACCGCTCTGAATGCCCTCACCTATGATGGCTTGAGCGTTCTGGAGAATGTGGACGAGGCTTTTGCGCGCGCCGTGGCCAAGGGCGATATCCGCTGGGTCGGCGGGACGGACGATGATTCCTATGCGAAGGATGCGTACCATGCGGATGAGCTCTTCGTTCAGCGCGAGCTTCAGGAAGCTATCCATACGATCAACGGGATTTTTGATAACGCAAAGATCGATCTTGGAAATTCCAGGATCGTGATTTCGCCGCTTTTTGGCGTGTCACGGCACATCCTGAAAAAGATCATTAAAGCTCGCGGCCTGAGCGAAGACCAGATTGTTTGGGTCGAGGATGAACCCAATCCCGATTTCCCAGGAGTGAAAGGCGGCAAGCCGAATCCCGAGGAACCGAAGGCGCGCCTGGCCGCTCTCCGCAAAGCCGTAGAAGTGAATGCCGACCTTGTGCTTTGGACCGATCCGGACGCCGATCGTCCCGCGGTCGCTGCCAAGAAAGATCTGACAAAGAAAGCTGTTTCGACTGACGATTACGTTTCATTTAACGGCAACCAGCAGCTGGCGATCCTGATCGATTATCTTGTCCGCGAGCTGAAGTCGCTTGCGGCGGGGCACTCCCTGGCCGATGACGAAACGCGGACTCATCTGGCGCGCCAGGCCGCCGTGATCATGTCCAATATAGGGAAAACGTTCGCAGCATTCAGTCTTGTTTCGGCCGACCTTCCGAAGATGATCGCGCGAAATGCCGGGATGGAAGTCGTGGGAACACTGGTCGGCTTCAAATATATCGGCGACCAGATCGAGCTTCGTTCCAAAATGATCCAGAAGCTTGCCGGGATCACCGAGACCGAGTGGCAGGGTCTGAGCAATTCACGGAAGCTCGAATTGGGACTTCAGTATTCCCAGGCCTTTATCTTCGGCGGTGAGGAGTCGCTTGGCGCTCTTTCAAGCGACGGGCCGCATGACAAGGATGCGCTCGCGGGAGTGATGTGGTTTGTTGAGATCATGGGCCGTCTCCGGAAGGACGGACTTACGTTGAATGATCGCCTGACGGAAATTTATAAGACGTACAGCTATTTCTCCGAGCGCTTTCCGATGCTCGAAAAAGGCAAGACTTATGCCGGGGTTGATCTTAGCGAAGACGAGGCCACTCAGGTCATTAAGGCCGAGAAGGGCCCGAGTATCATGAATTTCTTTCGTGCGACGCCGCCCCGTGCCATCGCGGGCAAGAAAGTCATTGCGATCCTCGATATGCTGGCTCAGACCGCAAAGGATGTAGACGGGAATCTTCTCTTTGATGCGGATCATCCAGGCGGTTTAGTGACGCCTCAAACAGCCGGGATACCGGAATCATTTCGGAGTGCATTGTCCCAGATCCAAGTACCGGCGACGATTCATCCGGCAAACAAACATCTTTTGCGGGGGATCTATTCTTTCCGGCACAAGCCGGTTCCGGGTTCGTCGGGTGCAGGGGAAGCGCTTCCCAGGGAAGCTTTCATCCGCCTACTGCTTGAGGACGGCTCGATCGTGACGCCGCGGCCTTCCGGGACGGAGCCGAAGCTGAAATTTTATATTCTGGGGCGCGGTCTTTATGAAAATAAAGCTGCGGTGGATGCCTGGGTCGAAGCCGCGTCAAAAGAGCTCGATGCGATCGGCGACGGGGTCGCCAAGCAGCGTTTTCCTGAAAGATTTACGGCGCGGGCAGAAACGAGCTCAACCCTGAGCCTGAAACGCTCAGGACTTCGCGGGAAATTCGACGCACTCATGGAGATGAATATTTCGTCGCTTGACGATACGCGGGATCCCACCATGAAGCAACTTTGGAATGCCGTGCGGAAAGCCATGAATCGGGATGAAAGTGTCCGGCGGAATATTGCGGATGCGAACACGGCTAACGATAGCGTCAGTGCCGCCAAGGCAACGGAGCAGATCTCTCGGGCCATGGACATGGCCTTGGACGCGCAGAAGGCGGCAGCGGTTCAGGAAGGAAAACGCGTTTTCGGGGATAGGAGCACTGTTGCGAGTATGGCCGCAGTGGTAGCGATCGCACCTTTTGTGATGTCGCCGGTTCTTGCCGTGATGGTCGAGATCTTGGGAATTTACTCTTTGGTGGACTTGCTCTCGACCGGTTCCCTCAGGTGGAAGCGGAAAGGGTTAAGCTTGAACGATGTCGAATACTATAAACCTTTGATCCGGCTCGCGTTCGAACGGACGGAGAGCCAGATCATCGCTGAAGCTACGGAGAAGGCTGCGCGTAGCGAGATTCGGGACGGCGCTGCGGAACCGGCGAAAACCACCGTTTCTTCTGAACCGGCCGTCCAACCTGCTGAAAAAGTGGTAGCGCCGGTGGTCGAAAAAACTCCGGAAGAGAAGAAGCCCGCGGTTGTTGCGGCGCCTGTTGCGGCGAGCGAACAAAATGCTGTTTCAGGCAATTTACCCTACCTCGTAGCCGCAATCACCGGATTGACTATCCTTGGGGCGCTTGCCGCCGTCGCCTTGTATGCACTTGAAGGCGAATCGACCCATGACAAGTTCGTGAAGATTTCTGTGGCGGTAGTTTGTGCGTTGGTCGGTGCAGGTGGGATTTTTGCGGTGCTATTCGGGGTTGCTTCCTTGGATTTTATGAGGAGCTCTCGTGGAAATTCTTCTAGGAGTCCGCTCGAGCTTGCAGAGAGTGAATCCCTACGATTGATCAAGAAAGTGGAATCCAAGATCCGGCCTGAACAAAATCGGCTTGAGGCTATCACAAAGCATGCGATGACAGAAGCGGCCGCCGCAGGAGATAAAAAGAAGCAGCCGGTCGTGGAATCGAGCGAAACGCTGCAGTTGCGTGCCAAGGTTGAGGCCCAGGAAGAAGTAGCAAGACAGATGAGGTCAATCGCAGAGGAATACAAACAGTTTGAAATTTTGAGCTCGCGGGCCGTCAAAAAGCAGCAGCCTCAGATCGATGCTGTGACTCAGAAGATCCGGGCGCTCTATGAGCCGTGGGCTGCCGAAGAGGCCAAGAAGGTGAGTGCCGCTGCTGCCAAGCGATCCGAAATCCGTCAAACCTCTTCATCGGATCCGGAAGCGATCCAGGCCTTGGTTGAAAGGATCGGGGATCTTGAAAGCCGTTATGAAAAACTGAAAAGCCAGAGCGGGCATGCGGCCCAGCGCGAAGTCCGTCGAGTTAAAAGAGAGCTGGATCAGGCGAGGGCAAGTCTTGAACGGACGGAATCATCCGTTGGTCGCTCCGAGGTTCGCCAGGATGATGAAAAAGAGCTTCGGGAACTGCGTTCCCGATGGGATGAGCTTATGCAGAGCAAGGTGCATACCTGGAGAGTTGCGGCAGAGCTTAGTCAGGTCCAGGCAAAGATCTCCGCGATCCTGGATTCTCAAAAGGCCAAAGTCAAGCAGGTCATCGATCTTGAGATCGTTCCGGAGTTGATGAAAAGAATCTCGGACATGGAAATGGCGGTTCGAAAACAAAGGCTGGATGAATCGACGACGCTTGAAGTGATAAGTCTCTTGGGGACACGGGTCGAAAGGGTCTATGCGGCGATAGCTCCCGTGGCCGTTTCCCGTGGTTTGGATCCCTTGGGCATGTTGCGGTTCTTTTATGGGATGGCCCCGACCCACGAAGATCCGAATAAGAAATTCATGGATATTTACAAGGCGTTTTTTATGGGAGATCGAGAAAAGATCAATGCTCTGAGCTTTCAAATCGTCGGCTTACCCATCAGGGATATGGATACAGCCCGTGAGATTTTTGGAGAGAAATTCTCGCCGTGGATCGCTGCCTTGCTCGAGTTGCCCAAGGACATTTTTGAGCGCAAGTTCGTTCAACAGACGAGTGAAGGATCTAAGGAGCTCGACGGCCGGATCGTCGCCCTGGCAAATTTTCTGCAGCACATGACCGCCTTTTATCAGGGGAGCCACCGGGAGGCGCTTCTTGCGGAAGCTGGGATGCTTTTGACCGCATGGGACGGCTGGGCCAATCCCTCCAGGGTCATTCCCGTGGCGCCTCAGACACTTCAGGTTGGGGGGCTTCAGGTCATCCAACATTCCTATTACAGATCGCCGGGCGTTACCATAGACAACAAGCCGGTCTCTCAGGCAAATAAGCGGGCGGAGATTCGCGCAGAAGTGCTCGCCGCAACCACTTCTCTTCCGTTGAGCCGTGAAGTTGTGGTGGGCGTCGACATGGAAGAAAGGTCGTATGCGGTTCTTCCGGTGAAGTTCGATCTTCCCTCCGATCAGGTGATGGCGAATCTGTCTCAGACATTGCCTCTTGAGGCAAGGCCGCTTGCCTTTACCAAGAACCCGCAAGTGCTCTTTAAATCTTCCGGGATGCGGGGGGTGTGGAGTTCGGTGGCGGGTCTTCTTTTTGAAAATACTCGAGCTGATCAGAAAACAAAACTGCTGGTTCTTTTTCCCGAGGAGACTGAAGAAAAGATTCGCGTATCCCTGCCGCCGGAATTCTTGAGGGGTGTAACCCTCGTGGCGCATTCGGCTTTCGCTAAACTGGCCGGGATCGAAGACCGCGGGGCAAGAGGAAAGTTCGCGCGGATCACGATCGCGCTGCGGTCCGAAAACAGGGCGCTGCCTGCGCCCGAGATCAAATGGTCCGCTGATGAGCTTGAGGGATTCTCACCCAACGTCACTGAACAGCACAAGGCTGCTGAAGCGATCAAATATTGGACGCCAAAGTTTTACATCTCCGGTGCCCCCGATGTGGAAACAGCCCGGATGGCCCTGGAAAGATTGGACAACGCTCGCTACGAGCGCCAGCTCTTGCTTGCCGCACATCTTTTGAAGGCCATGGCTTTGGAGAAGATCGGGCCCAGTATCAATCAACTTAATGACGGAGATCTGTCCAAAGTGATGATCGTTCTCGAGGACGCTCTGAAAGAGGGGACCCGTCGGCAGCTTCTTCAGAGAAAGGGCGAGGGATGGGGTTCCTATGATCAATTGGAACTATTGGCCAAGAGTCCGGCTTATCTTAAATCGGTTTTAAGAAAACTCAGTGAAGTCTACGCCCGTGATACGCAAGGGAAGGGCTTTGCGTCGAGAGCTGAAGCCCGCTTTGTTCCGGAGGCTGTTTTAAAATCGCAAACCATGGTGTCGGTGCCGGTCACCGTGACGGATGCTGACCGCGGCATGGCGACTTTCAATGAAGTGCGACAGATCTACACGGACGTGACATACGATGAGACGGCGGTTGAAAAGGTCACGCGCTGGTTCCGGGCCGGGATATTGCCTCTCAGAGTGGCTTTATCGGTTTCCTACACCAAAGCGCTTGCGCTTCTGGAACGCCTTGGCATTCGGCGGGAAGAAGTCTTGAAACTCGCGGATCGTCTGACGCCGGAAGATATGAATCTGCTTGAAACGATCAGTGCTCGGAGTTTGGCGACCTTCCAGGATCAGATCGGAAAGACCCTTGCCGGTGGGGCCGTGTTTATGGACGCTGAAGGACTTATCAGTTTTGCCCGAAATGACAGTGTCGGTTTTTATAATATGCTGAATGAACTTGCCACTGAGAAAAAATCGGATGCTTCGGCTCAAAAACCTCTTTTGACCGCAGGCGATGCCGGGACGGCCGGGCGAATCGTTCAGTGGCTGCTCAATAAGAATTCAGGCCTTACGCTGGAGAAAGCGCAGATCCTAAATCTGTTGGATCAGGTCCTTGAGATTGCGCCTGTAAAAGAGAATCAAACTGTCACGATTAACGAACTCGCTGCCGCAAGGTTGGGCGGCATGGTTTCGGTTCTTTCTTCGCAGGATATGCTCGCGGGTCTTAACGGGGGCGCTAATTTTGCTTTTAAAGATCGTTTGGCCAAGGAAAACGTGAAACTTGTGTTGCGGTCGCTTCTCGGGAGGATGAGGGCGCTGGCGGCTCAACTCGAGGGTGCTTCCGCGATCGACCGAGTGAAGCTCCTTGAGGAGTTCAACACGCGTCGTGTGGGCGGTCTCAAGAACGCCCAGGGAGGATTTGTTTTTGATAATATCCTCTTGCTTGCCCAAAGTTTTCTTGCCCAGGAGAAAGCTATCGCGAAGTCCGCGTAAAGCCGTATACCGTGCAGCGTATGTCGAATGTCTTCCTTTTGTGACATACGATCTTCGATATACGACATGCGGTCGCGCACTAAGTCCTTTCCATTCCACAGCTTCATTGCTAAAATACTTCCTCGATTCGTAACCTATTGGGTAAAAGGAAGATAGCAATGTTTCCATCCGTCAGAGAACAACTCGAGGTTTTTAAAGAGAATCTTGTCGAGCTTATTTCCGAGCGTGAGCTGACGGCGAAACTGGAAGTCTCCTTCAAGAATAAATGTCCTCTTCGCATCAAATACGGAGCCGACCCGTCGGCGCCAGATCTTCATCTCGGCCATACCGTTCCTCTCCGCAAGCTGCGTAGCCTTCAGGACTTAGGGCATACCGTTGTTTTTATCATTGGCGATTTTACGGCACGCATTGGGGATCCTTCCGGGAAATCCGAGACTCGGCCGATGCTTTCCGAAGAACAGGTCCAGGCGAATGCCAAGACCTATCAGGAGCAGGTGTTTCGCATTCTCGATAAAAAGAAGACCGAGGTCCGCTACAATTCCGAATGGCTGGGGACGATGAGTTCCGCAGATTTTCTAAAACTTACGGCCCAATACACGGTGGCGCGGATCCTCGAGCGTGACGATTTTTCAAAGCGCTACAAGGCGGGGGAGCCCATCGCGATCGTGGAACTCCTTTATCCGTTGATGCAGGGGCATGATTCGGTGGAGATCGAGTCGGATGTCGAGATCGGTGGCACCGACCAGAAGTTCAATCTGCTGGTGGGGCGCGAACTGCAAAGGATTGACGGACAGGAGCCGCAGATCGTGATGACATTGCCTCTGATTGAGGGGCTGGATGGCGTTCAGAAAATGTCGAAGAGTCTTGGCAATCATATCGCTCTGCAGGATAGCCCTCGCGAGATGTTCGGTAAGGTGATGTCGATCCCTGACGCCATGATGGAACGGTATTACCGCTACGCGGCTGCGCTTTCTCCCAGAGAGATCGAAGAGATCTTGGGACGACTAAAAGGCGGCGAGCTCCATCCCCGTGAGGCCAAAGCACAGCTTGCGGAACGGATCGTCTCTCTTTTTCATTCGGAGGCGGAAGGAAAGAGCGCGCGCGAGGAATTCGATGAGATTTTCAAGAACAAAGGCATGCCGGATGAGATCCCTACCGTCAAGATCAGTCAAAAAACGATCGATATTGTGAGCCTTCTGGTCGAAGCCAAGCTTGTGACGAGTAAATCGGAAGCCCGCCGCCTCATGGAACAGGGTGGGGTGAAGATCGGTCACGAGAAGATTACAGACCCGAAAGCGGTCATTACGATCGGAGCGCCCTTTGTCCTGCAATGCGGTAAACGAAAATTTTCCCGCATCGAGCTTGCCTGATCCGACATTCCCATGGATGACATGGATTCTTCCCGCGCAATAAAGTTCGATAATGTTTCCAAAAAATACGGCGCCTTCCACGCGCTGCGCAATGTTTCTTTTGATGTCAAAGAAGGAGAGATCGTCGGGTTCCTGGGGCCGAATGGCGCGGGAAAGACGACGGCCATGCGCATCCTTTCCGGTTTTTTCCCCCCGACAAGCGGACGCGTTTTTGTCTGTGGTATCGATATGTCCAAACATCCCCACAGGGCGAAGCGGGCTATCGGCTATCTTCCGGAGACGGTGAGTCTCTATCCGGATATGAAGGTGATCGAATATTTACGTTTTGTCGCAAAGCTCAAAGGCGTTCCGGCGCATGAATTGAATGGACACGTTCGGAGCAAAATGTCGTTTTGCGGTCTTCTCGATTCCGGGCATCGTTTGATCGGGCGGCTTTCCAAAGGTTACCGGCAACGTGTGGGGCTCGCCCAGGCTCTGGTGGCCGATCCAAGGGTTTTGGTCCTGGATGAACCCACGACAGGGCTGGATCCGACCCAAATCAAAGAGATCCGTGAGCTGATCCGCGCCCTGGGTCAGAATCGCGCCGTGATCCTTTCGACACACATCCTTCCCGAGGTCTCAATGCTGTGCGGTCGTGTCATGATGATCAATCAGGGACAGATCCTGGCGAGCGGGACCGTCCCGGAACTTGCCTCTTGTCTTAAGGACCGCGAAGCGATCCACATCAAGATCAAAGATAAGAAAGATCAAGAGCGGGCGCTCAAGATTTTGGGAGAGATCCCGGAGATTGAGGCGCTGCAGGTTTCGGAGGAAGTAAGAGGCGACACTTTTATTTCTTTTGAAACTTCACCCGAGCGGGACCTGAGGCCCCACATCATGAAACTTTTTGTGGAGCAGGGCATTTCGCTTGCGGAGATCCAACGCCTGCAGCTGTCGCTCGAGGACATTTTTCTCGGACTTTTGAAGAACGGGAAACTGGGGAGACGTTTTCCATGAGAAAAGTCCTGACGATCGCGCGAAAGGAGTTCAGCAGCTGTTTCCATTCCTGGCTGGGGGTGCTGATGGCGGCGCTTTTCTTTCTGGCTTCGGGGATCTTTTTTGTGATCCTGGTTCTGAATTATTCAAAGATCTCCATGAACCCGCAGCAGTATGGGCTCTCGAATTTCTCGGGGATCAATCAGACGCAGTATATCTTCGGTTCATTTTTTTCAAATCTGAGCATCATGCTTCTTTTCCTGGTGCCGATCCTGACCATGCGTTCTTTCTCGGAAGAGAAGCGTCAGGAAACGTTGGAGCTTCTCTTCACCTATCCCTTGTCTGATTATGAAATTGTGGCCGGAAAACAGCTGGGGATCCTCTTGTTTTTTGCCGTGTTGCTCTTGCCTCTTTCGGGGTATTTGGCGGTGTTTTCCTGGATCGGCGGGGAATTTGACTGGGGCCCGGTGTTGCTCGGGTTTCTCGGGTTCTGGCTTTTGGGGGCGGCTTACTTGGCGGCCGGGGTCTTTTTCTCGAGCCTGACAAAAAGTCCGATCGTTAGCGCTCTCGGAACTTTTAGCGTGCTCCTGGTGTTCTGGATCTTTGATTGGGCGGATGATGTTGCAAGCGGGCCATGGGCGCGCATCTTCTCTGACCTTTCGCCGCTCGCTCACTACAAAAACTTTACGCTCGGGATCCTGGATGTCCAGGATATGGTTTTTTTCGGGTTCTTCTTCTTCTATTTTCTTTTTTTGACGCTTCGCTCGATCGAAACAAGGAACTGGAAAAGCTGATCTGAAATGAAACAATTCTTCCTGAAATTCCAGCTTTTGTTCGAGGCCGCGATCCTTTTGGCGACGCTTGCGCTGGTCTATGTGGTGATCCAGCCGTTCCATGAGCGATGGGACATGACCCGTGAAAAGATCTATTCGCTTCCCCGGGCGACCACCGGAGTTCTGCGCGACTTGAAAGATCGCAGGATCGATCTGATCCTTTTCTTTTCGCAAGATGATCCCACGCGACAGGGTCTGGATGTTTTTTTGAAAGAATGCAGCCAGCACCATCCGGATTTTCATTACGACTTCTATGACCCCAATCGGCGGCCGCAGCTTGCCCGAAAGTTCAATGTTTCTTCTGCCAAAACAGTGATCTTCCGCTCCGGGGACCGCGAAGAGCGTTTGCTCGGGCCGACCGAAGAAGGTTTTACCAACGCGTTCTTGCGACTTCTCCATCCAAAAGATCTCGATGTTTGTTTCGTGACGGGGCATGGCGAGGTCGAGCTCAATGATGATGCGACGGGGGGGTATCAGCGTTTTAGAGACACGCTTCAAGGGTATAATGCCAAGGTTCATGGGATCGTGCTTGCACGCGATCATGTGCCGGACACTTGTCAGGTGGTCGTCGTGGGGGGGCCGCGTTGGGATCTGACGGTCGAGGAATTTTCGGATCTGGACAAGGCCTTCCAAAAAGGGAAGGGCGTGTTGCTTTTGATCGATCCGATGGATCCGGGGGCAGGGAATGCGTTCTCTGAATTCGCCCAAAAGCACGGCGTGGCGCTTGGGCAGAATGTGATCGTGGATAAGGTCAGTCGTATGGTCGGCGGAGATTTTTTGATGCCGCTGGTCAGCCGGTATCTGGTGACACATCCGGTTACGAAGACCATGAAGCAAGCGACATTCTTTCCTTTGGTGCGCACTGTCCAGCCGTCCACAGATGTGGCTCCAGGCCTTGAGGTGACACCGCTGGCCATGACCGGTGAGGGAAGTTGGGGAGAGACCGACCTTCCAGCGCTTGAGAATGGAAATGCGGCTTTTGACATGAAAGCGGATATCGCGGGGCCTTTGCCGATCGCTGTGGCCGTCGAAAAAACAAGTGATAAGCTGTCAGCGGTAAGCGTTAAGGAAAAACAACCTACCGCTCATAACTTACCGCTTTCCGCTGGCGGGCGGATGATCCTCGTGGGGGATGGGGATTTTTTGACGAACGGATATTTGGATCTTTCAGGGAACAAGGAGCTGGGACTGAACATGGTTCGATGGCTCGCCCGCGATGATCGTTTTATGGATGTCAAACGTTCGGAGCTTCGGTTTAAGCCGCTCTTGCTCGATGTGCCGCATCGGACTCAGTTGATGCTTCTTTTGCTGGGGGTCTATCCGTTGGCATTTTTCGTTCTCGGTGGAACCTATCTTGTGATCCGTTTCAGGACGTCATGATTCTCATTAATTAAAAAACAAAGGCCATCATGACAGTCCAAACTTTTGATTTCTTTTCCAAAATGGCAGTTTGGACAGCCCCAATTTCAACCTTGTTGAAATTGATAGGTGTTGGGACAGTCCAAACTTTTGATTTCTTTTCCAAAATGGCAGTTTGGACAGCCCCAATT
>CAYZYT010000007.1:87875-152120 GCA_964482725.1 uncultured bacterium
TCAACCTTGTTGAAATTGATAGGTGTTGGGACAGTCCAATTCACCATTTATAAAAAGACAACGAAGAATTGGGCGTCATGAAACTTGTTCGAACGATTATTTTTATTCTTCTCTTCGCCGTTGTCGTGGCGATATATCTTTTTCAAGTACGCCTCGCCAAACAAACTCTTTTGATCATTCCCGATGAAGTGAACCGAACGGTTTCGATCTCCAAAAACGATCTGATCGATCGAGTGGAATTGAGCGATCATGTCCAAAAGACAAAGATCGTGCTTCGGAAAAAGAATGGGGTTTGGGAGCTCGAGCGTCCGGTCCGCTATCCGGCGGAGAGCCCGGTCGTGGAAGGCTTTGTGATCGCGGCAAGGATGGCATCCAAACAGCCGCGGTTGCGGGCTGAGAAAGAATGGGGAGAATACGGGCTTGCGAAACCGGAGTTTGAGATCCTGTTCGGTCTTCCCGGGAAAAGGGTTGTGACACTTCTCATCGGTGCTCAGGCCCCTGTCGGGAAGGCGGTGTTTGCCCGATGGGCGGAGGAGCGCGGATTTTTTCTTTTGCCCCCTGAGATGAAGTCGATGTTCCGTCAAAGCGTCTATGGACTGCGTCAAAAGCGCCTGTTCCGTGCTCCGGTCGAAACGATCCGGAAAATCTATGTGGAGATGGGGGAGCACAGCTACGAGTGGAAAAAAGAGGGTTCTCAGTGGTATTGGTTTGAGCCCGTGGCGAAATTTGGCCAGAAGGTTCCGGCCGGGCGTATCGACCTTGTGCTGGAAGGTCTCCAGAATCTTCATGTGAGAGAATTTCAGGACAACAACAAAAAGTCTAAAGCGGAGCTTGGGTTCTTCATGATCCATGATTGTATTTGGGTCGAGTTCGAAGATGGGAAACGAGAAACATTTTATTTTGGAAATGAAGCCCCTGAGAAGAATGCCTATTACGGATTTCGTGAAGGTGAGGATGTGGTCTTTTTTGTAGATCGGGCGAACGTGGTAGAGTTTTTTGACTTCATGCGAAATATCCGGGTGGAGGATCCAAAACTTGAGACGAAGGATCTGAGGCCGCAGACAAAGGACTTAACCCCCAAGCCATGAATATTCCCCAAGCTCTTCAAGAGCTTCAAGCTTCCATCGGCCAAACGGCTCTGCAATCGGGTCGTGCTCCTGGAGATGTTCAGCTTATCCTAGTGACAAAGACCGTCGAACCGCGGCTCGTCCTCGAGGCCTACCAGACGGGCCCAAGGGATTTCGGAGAGAACCGTGTCCAAGAGTGGCAGGAGAAAAAGGATGCGCTTCCTCGGGATATCCGTTGGCACTTGATCGGGCATCTTCAAACAAACAAAGTGAAGTCGGTGGTCGGCCAGATCGCGCTCATCCATTCGCTGGATCGACTTGAACTTGCGGATGCGATTGAGAAGCAGGCGAAGGTCAAAGGGATCGCGGAAGTTCCGTGCCTCCTGCAGGTCAACATGTCCGGAGAAGAAAGTAAGTTTGGGCTCGATCCGGCCGGCGCGGAAGATTTTTTAAAGCAAATGTCCCTGAGGCCGTCGGTCAAGATACGAGGGTTGATGAGCATCGGACCGCTTACAGAAGATGAGGGGATGATCCGCGAGTGTTTTCGAAAGACTCGGGAGCTTCAGCAGGATTTAAAGAAGAAATTTCCCCACTTGAGCTTGGACATTCTTTCCATGGGGATGTCGGCCGATTACAGAATAGCTATTGAAGAAGGCGCAAATATGCTTAGAATTGGCTCTTTGGTCTTTCCGAGGGATGTTAACAAATGAAGACACTAGGGAATAAGAAGATCGGTGTTGCCGGCGTGGGAAATATGGGCGCCTCGATTCTGGAAGGTGTGCTCAGTAGGCGTCTTACAACTCCTTCCTGCGTATGGGTTTATGATAAGGCTGCGGCTAAGGCCCGATCTTTTGCTCGCCGGTATCATGTGGGGCAAGCCTCTTCCGTCGCGGAACTGCTGAAAAAGACGGATGTGGTGTTGCTCGCCATGAAGCCCCAGGATTTTTCTTTATTTGCAACAGAGAACCGTTCTTTTTTTAAGTCGGGGCAGTGCGTGATATCGATCCTGGCAGGTCTGACGACAGCAAAGATCAAAAAGGCTCTTGGTAAAAAACTTACGATTGTTCGGGTCATGCCGAACCTAGGTGCAAAGGTGGGCCACTCCATGACCGTGATCTGCGGGCAGAACAAAACGGGCCTTTCTTTGGCTGAAACACTTTTCTCCGGATGCGGGGAAGTGGTGACGCTTCGGGAAAAAATGCTGGATCTTGTGACCGCGGTGAGTGGGAGCGGACCGGCCTACTTTTTCCATCTCATGGAGCTTTTAGCGGATTTTGGTGTAAAGCAGGGTCTTCCTCCCCAGGTGGCCGGTGTTTTGGCCGTTCAAACGGGACTGGGATCCGCGCTTTTGGCGAAGAGCTCCAAGGAATCCTGTGCACAGCTGCGGGAACGGGTGACCTCGAAAAAGGGGACCACGGAGGCTGCTTTGAAAGCGCTCAAGCGTAAAAAATTCGGATCTATTTTTCAATCAGCTCTCAAAGCCGCCATGAACCGGAGCCGCGCATTGCGGCAAGGGAGCTAATGTTTATTCTGGGGGAATTCTTTTACGCACTCGCGAACATCGTGAATTTTGTCGGGACAGCCATCTATTTTTTAATCATTGCCCGAGTGATCATCTCTTGGCTGTCGGCCGATCCTTATAATCCGATCGTTCAGTTTATCACCCAAATCACAGAGCCTGTTTTTTCGCTATGCCGCCGGTTGCCGCTCCGGATCGGAATGATGGATTTATCTCCGATCGTGGCTTTGGTCGCGGTCATTATGGTTCAAAGGATTCTGGTCGGGATATTGGTTTCCATGGCAAGTCGGTTCGGGTCTGCCCCCGGATTGTGAAACTCCGGAAACTCGCGAGACCGATAGGGGTCTTTTAAAAATCAAAAGAAGGAGAGAAGCGAATGCCGATGAAATTTTTTTGTAAGAAGAAGACTTCCATGATGCAAAACATAGAAAAATGTTTGGCCTATATCCATCGAAGGACTTCTTTTCAGCCCGAGATCGCCTTGATCCTTGGAACCGGGCTTGGAGACCTCGCCAAGCGCATCAAAGCCGAAAAGGTCTTTCAATATGAGGAACTTCCTTTTTTCCCCAAGACCACGGTCCAGTCCCATAGCGGGAAACTTATTCTCGGTGAATTGGGTGGCAAGAAAGTTGCGGCCATGGAGGGCCGGTTCCATTTTTACGAAGGGTATTCTCTCGAGGAAGTGACGTTTCCGGTTCGGGTGCTCCGGCAATTAGGGGCGAAGATCCTGGTCGTTTCGAACGCTGCGGGGGGCTTGAACCTCAGCTACAAAAAAGGCGAGATCGTCACCATTACGGACCAAATCAATTTTATGGGTGTGAATCCGCTGGTGGGACCGAATGAGGAGAAACTCGGCCCCCGGTTCCCGGACATGTATGAACCGTATTCGAAGCGGCTGGTGGAATTGACGGCGCTTGCAGCCCAAGAAGCCCGGGTCGCGATCAATCGGGGTGTTTATATCGGGGTGACGGGGCCTTGCCTTGAAACACGCGCGGAGTATCGCATGATGCGTCAATGGGGCGCGGATCTTGTCGGGATGTCCACGGTGCCGGAGGTGATCGTGGCCACGCATATGGGCATGGAAGTGTTGGGGGTCAGTGTGGTGACGGATGTTTGCGATCCGGATCATCTAGAACCCTGTGATATTAAGGAAATCATCAAGACCGCCAACGAGGCGGGACCGAAGCTGGATAAATTGATCACGGCAGCGATTTCCAAGTTCTAAGTACCAGGTACTATGTGCCAAGTACGGATGCATAACGAGTACTTAGCATATGGTACATAGTACTTGGTGAAAGAAAAAATGAGCGAAGCGAAGAATTATAAAGACACACTTAATCTTCCGCAAACGCCTTTTCCCATGAAAGCGAATCTGGCTCAGCGCGAGCCGGAAATGCTTAAAAACTGGGAGGCCGAAGGTGTGTATGCTGCGATCCGCGCGAAGTCCGCGGGCAAGCCCAAGTATGTCCTTCATGATGGTCCTCCCTACGCGAATGGTCACATCCATATCGGGCACGCGCTCAATAAGGTTTTAAAAGACCTCATCGTGAAATACCAGACCATGCGCGGCCATGACGCGCTTTATGTTCCGGGCTGGGACTGCCACGGGCTTCCGATCGAACATGCCTGCTTAAAAGAAATGGGCAAGCGCAAAGAGGAAGTGGACCGGGTTGAGTTTCGCCAGCAAGCACGAAAATATGCGGAAAGATTCGTGGAGATCCAGCGCGAAGGGTTCAAAAGGCTCGGGATCTTCGGGGAGTGGGACCAGCCCTACCTGACCATGAACTACGGGTATCAGACTTCGATCGCAGCATCTTTCCTTAAGCTTTATGAGGACGGTTTCATCGAACAACGCTTGAAACCCGTTCCTTGGTGCTATGACTGCGATACGGCGCTGGCGGAAGCCGAGCTTGAATACGAAGATAAGATCTCCAAATCGGTCTATGTGAAATTCCCCTTGGAAGATTCCAAGAACCTTCTTCAGCTTCCTTCCGGGACGACGGTCTCTTTGTTGGTATGGACCACTACGCCTTGGACTTTGCCGGCGAATGTCGGAGCGGCCGTGCATCCGGAGCTCGAATACGGGATTTTTCAAAAAGGGAACGAGGCTTTTATCTTCGCCAGGGCCCTTGAGCAGAAACTAAAAGACAAGATCGACCTCAGTGGCTTCAAGGGCGTCAAGTCCGTGACCGGGCAGGAACTCAAGGGGCTGGAATATCAGCACCCTTTTTTGGGCCGAAAAGGAAAAGTGATTACGGCGGATTATGTGTCAAGTGAGGACGGCACGGGGATCGTCCATATCGCGCCGGGACACGGGGAAGACGACTATAAGCACGGACATCTGGAGCACGGCTTGCCGATCCTTTCCCCCGTGGATTCGAGGGGGAAGTTCACTGAAGAATTCTCTTTTTGCAAAGGCGAGCATGTCTTTAAAGCTAATCCCAAGATCACAGCTCTCTTAGCCGAGAAAGGGTTACTTCTGAAAGAGGAAGACTACCCGCACAGTTACCCGCATTGTTGGCGCTGCAAAAAGCCGATCCTTTTCCGTGCGACCACGCAATGGTTCATGAAGATCGACCATCAAGATCTACGCAAACGCATGCGCGGGGCTATCGAGAAAGACATCCAGTTCATTCCCGATTGGGGCAAGAACCGTATCGGGGCTATGGTGGAAACGCGCCCCGAATGGTGTCTCTCCCGTCAGCGGTATTGGGGCGTGCCGATCCCGGTGATCCGTTGCAAGCATTGCACGGGGGTGCACTTCGTCAAGGAATCCAAGGCGAAGATCCTGGAGCTGTTTGAAAAAGAGGGGGCGGACGCTTGGTTCGCGCATCCGGCGGAAGCCTTTCTTCCCCCAAACATCCAATGCCCGAAATGTCACAAAAGCGAATTTGAAAAAGAAACCGATATTATTGATGTCTGGTTCGATTCGGGAGTGAGCCATCAAGCCGTGCTCCACCGGCATCCGGGACTTCGGTATCCCGCCGACCTTTATCTCGAGGGTTCCGACCAGCACCGGGGGTGGTTCCAAAGCGCGCTCACCACTTCAATGGCGCTTGAGAACAAAAGTCCGTTCAAGAGCGTTCTGACCCATGGGTTCGTCATGGATGGCCAGGGGAAGAAGATGTCAAAATCCGCGGGCAATGTCGTGACCCCTCAGGATGTGATGAAAGAATTCGGGGCCGACGTGCTTCGTCTTTGGGTGACCTCCTGCGATTACCAGTTCGATGTCCGGCTTTCCAATGAGATCTTAAAACAGCTGGTGGATACCTACCGCAAGATCCGTAATACGTTCCGCTATTTTCTCTCGAATCTTTATGATTTTGAGCCCGCGAAACATGCCGTTTCTTATGAAAAGCTGCATTCCCTCGATCGATGGGCGATGGCCAAGGCCGATCATTTGGTTGCGTCAGTGACGGATCTCTACGAACGCTTTGAATTCCATGAGATCTATCGCGAGGTCTACGATTTCTGCGTGGTGGACTTGAGCGCTTATTACCTGGATGCTTTGAAGGATACTCTCTATACCGCGGCCCCGGATTCCTGGCTTCGCCGCTCCGCCCAGACGGCGTTCTTTTATATCCTGTCGCGCTTGGTGAAGATCGTGGCACCTATTTTGCCGTTCACTGCCGATGAGGTTTGGAAATCGTACAAGCTCGAAGAAGGTGTCACGACGGTTCATGCAAGCTCCTGGCCTGTTGCCTCGGGCGTTAAAACGGGGAATGATTTCCGCGATTGGGAACATCTCCGTGAGGTCCGTAATGCGATCACTCCTTTCCTTGAAAAAAAGCGCGAGGCCAAGGAGATCGGGGCGGGGCTTGAGGCGAAGGTGATCTTCACTGCAGAAGATCCGGAATCAGCCGAAATATTACACAAATATGAAAAAGAGCTTGCTCGTGTCTTTGTCGTGTCCCAGGTTGTTCTGGAAACAAAACCCGTAGAGGGGATGGAGGCGGCCGAAGGTCTTTCCTCGGCGCTCCAGAAGAAATTCGGGTTGCAGGTCCTTGTGACCAAAGCGGAAGGTTCAAAATGCGTTCGTTGCTGGAATTACTCGTCCTCCCTCGGTCAGGATCCTGAGCATGCTGCGCTCTGTCCTAAATGCGTTGAAGCGATCCGGGGAAGCCAATCGTGAAACAAAGGGGATCCCCCCATTTTTAAAAAAGATGCTTCGTCCCATGTGAGAACTCCGAAGACGGTCCTGAAAAAGGTTCTGGTCGGTCTTGTGCTCTTCTTCTTGGGAGCTTTGGCCGCTTACCTGCTTCCTTTCCTGATCCCTGCCTCCGGCATTTCGAATCCCTGGGTGCACCATCCGCTGCTTCCGATCCTCGTGATGACCGTGATCTTTGTGACGGCCTATAAATCCACGGAACGGTTGGTTAAGAAATTTCTCGAAAAGTATTTCTTCCATAAAAAAACATTTGCTCAGATGACCTTGATGGATCTGGCGGGCGATCTTGCCGTGAATTTAGACCTTCAGGAGATCTCGAACCTGGTGGTGAATACGTTCGGTGAGGTTTTGCAGCTGAAGACCGTGGCACTGCTCGTTTCGGATCCGCTCCAAAATAATTTTGAGGTCGCGTCAGCTTATGGATGGACGATCTCGGCTTCCAAAAAGATCCGTCTCGCGGCGGATACGCCGCTTTTAAGAGCGATCCATCAGACGGGACCCCATGTCCTGATGCGCGGTCCGATCCTTCAGAGCCTTTCCTGGCAGGAAGCGACTGCCCTGGCGCGTGATCTTGATTCTTTGCAAGCCGCCTGGGTCATTCCGCTGTTCGTGAAAGGGGAGCTCGTGGGGCTTCTCGCGTTCGGGGCGCTAGTGCCGGATACCGTGTTTGACCAGGGGGACTTCCATTTCTTCCGGGAATTTGCAGCCGCGATCGCTCCTTGTGTGCATAACGCCTTGGTGGTGAAACGGTTGAGGCAGCTTAATTTTGAGTTACAGGATTCTCAATCCCATTGGGTCCAGAAAACAAAATTGAACGCGATCGAGAAGTTGGCCGCCGGGATTGCTCATGAGATCCATAATCCTTTAGCCATCATTTCCGGAAAGGCCCAGGTTCTGCTCATGCAAAAAGGGCCCAAGCAGCTTGAGACGAATGTTCAGGACGCGCTTAATACGATAGTGAAGCAAACGCGCCGGGCGGCCGATATAACAAGGAAGCTTTTGATGTATTCTCAGGGGTCTCGGGGGCCGCAAGAGGGGATCTTTCTGGAAAAAGTGCTGGATGAGACACTTTCGCTTTTGGCCTATCAGGCTTCGATCGATAAGATCGAGATCGTCAGGAATCTGGACCCGGAGCTGCCGGCGTTTTTTGGGAATATGCAGGAGATGCGGGAGATCTTCCTCAATCTGCTTCTGAATGCCGTGGAAGCGGTGGGGACCGAGGGGAAGATCGTTGTGGAATTGAAGTATCGCCGGGATGAGGAGCTTATTGAAATCGTGTGTTCGGACACGGGGAAAGGGATCCCGGCCGAACATCTTGATAATGTTTTCAATCCGTTCTACACCACGCGCCACGAAGCGGTGGGACTCGGACTTTTCGTGACCAAACAGATCGTGCATCGCTGTGGCGGCTCGATCCGCGTTGAAAGTCAGGTGGGGGTCGGCAGCATGTTCATCCTTCAATTGCCGTACGTGGCAGAAACGGCAAGGAATGCGGATGCGGAAAAGGCTGGCGGATCGTTTTTGGGGGCCCGAAGAGAATTTTGAAGGTGAACCTGAAATGTTTTCAATCAATGTCAAACCACACTCACGCGGGAGGAATGCCAAGATGAATAAATTATTGATCGTGGATGACGAGATCGAGATCTGTGAATTCTTAAAATCTTTTTTTGAGGACCGCGATTTTAACGTTGCGGTGGCGCATGACGGGAACCAAGCCCTTGAACAGATGACTCTTTTTCATCCGGAGGTCGTGCTCCTGGATATTCAGATGCCGGGGCTGGACGGTCTTCAAACGTTGAAAAAGATCAAGGAATTGTATCCCAAGGCGAAGGTCATCATGGTGACTGCCGTGGAGACTCAGGAGAAGATCGAGGAAGCGATGAGGCTTGGAGCGGATAACTACATCACCAAGCCGTTGAGTCTTGAGTATCTTGAAAAAGATGTTCAGGACAAGATCGATATTCTTGCCAAGGGTTGCTAATCTTCCAGGGCCCTCGGGAGATGTCCCGGTCCGGTTTTCGTTGAATGGTGAGTAAAAGTAATACCTCTCTGTCGGAGTTTTTGCGTCCTGGATTTCTGTTGCTCAAAAAAATGGGAGTTCTTGCTTGTCTTTAGAGTGAGGCCCCAGGAAAAAATCCCGCATGACGGGAGAGATTTTTTATGACGACAAAAGGGAATCCTTCGAACGCCTCCAAATTCAATTATCAGGAAGTCCTTCGGGATGTGGCTCGAAGCATGGTGCGTCTCAAACGGCCGGACCGTCTTCTCAAGCTCATCACACGCTTCATCGACCGGCAGTTTGGTCTCGCGCATGCCTCCCTCCTGATCTTCGATCCGAAGAAGGACCACTATGCCTTCGTCAATTCGAAAGGGACTAAACGTCTCCCGATGGGGCTTGTGAAATTTGATGCGAAACATCCTCTTGTCCAGTGGTTCTCGGGATTTCAGAAGAAGCTTCCGGTCCAGAAAGATTTTCTTTTTCTTTCCGATGTGAATAAAATGCTTTCCCGCGCGGAATTCCGGATGGCCTCCAATTCTAAGGGAGATCAGCTCCTGGGAATCCAGAAGACGATGCAGGATCTGAAGGTGGATTTGCTAGTGCCCGGTTATTTTAAGGATACGCTCGTGGGGTTGTTGATGCTGGGGCGGCGCGTGAACGGCCGTTGTTTCACCACGCAAGAAGTCACGTTCTTCCAGACGCTTGCGCATGATTGCTCCATGGCGGTTAAGACTGCGGAATATAACCAAAATCTTGTCGAGCAGAATCAAGAGCTTGCGAGGCGTCTTGAAGAGATCGAGAGAATGCGCAATAAGGAACAACGGACCTATTATGAGATCATGCGCTCGCTCGCCGAAGAGGTTCACGCCAAGGAGCCTTATATTTTTGGCCATGTCTCGGAAGTGGAACGCCTTGGTATGATGACGGCGCGCGAAATGGGGATGGACCTTTCCGGGGCGAAAAAGGACCTGCTTTCCGCGGCGCTCATCTTGCATGATGTCGGAAAGATTGGGATCCCGGATAATATCCTCTGTAAGCCGGGGCAGTTGACCCAGGAGGAGTGGCGGGTCATGAAGACCCATGTGGAAAAAGGGGCCAGGATCCTTGAACCGCTGACGGATTTCAAAAAGGTCCGCGAGATCATTATGGCGCATCACGAGCGTTTTGACGGGAGCGGGTATCCTCGAGGGCTCAAGGGGGATGAGATCTCGATCGAAGCGCGCATCATCTGCGTGGTGGATAGTTTTCACGCCATCGTTTCGTCCCGGTGCTACCGGGAAGGACGGTCGATTGATTTTGCCATCCATGAGGTCCAGAATTGCGCGGGCGCCCAGTTCGATCCGGTCGTCGTCGATGCCTTTTTGAGGGCCTTGAAGAAGGAACTTCAGAAAAAAGGCGAGATCCCAAGTGCTTTGGCCGAATACGCCGCTGATTAATCGCCTTATTTTTGTGGACTTATCGCTTGCGTCTCCCATAGGGCATCAGTATAATGCCGCCTCAATTGTATAAGGGCGAAGGCGAACCGCGTGACGTTTCAATTTCAAGGAAAGTGAGTTAAACCTTTATGTCAAAAACCAAGAGAACTTCTAAAAAATCTGCTAAGAAATCCGTGAAAAAGTCTTCTAAGAAATCCGTGAAAAAGGCTATCAAGAAATCCGTGAAAAAGTCTTCCAAGAAATCCGTGAAAAAAGCTGTTAAGAAACCGGCTAAAACTCTGAAAATAAAACGCCTTTCAAAGAGGGAGCTGGATATTTATAAAAAGATGCTTTTTCAGCTGCGCGGGAAGATCGCCGGAGATCTTCAGCAGATCGAAGGAGATACACTGAGCGGGAATCAGCCCAGTAACGCCGGGGAACTCTCAGATGTGGCGGACATGGCGACTGACAATTATGACCGGGAGCTTAACATCGGTTTAGCGACCAACGAGCAGCAGCTCTTGAACGATATTGATGTGGCCCTCAAAAGGATTGAGGAGGGCACCTACGGTATCTGCGAGATTTACGGAACTGCGATCCCCAAGAAACGTCTTTTGGCCATGCCCTACACTCGTCTTTCGATGAAGGCCCAGGAAGAAGAGGAGAAGAACCAACGTCGTCCGTGATCTTCTTCTACGGCCTCGTGGGGTCCGTAGTTCTCATTGACCAGTTTTCAAAATTTCTCGCCCTTCTGTACCTCTCTCCCCAAACATCGATTCCGCTTATCCCGCAGGTGCTGGATCTGACGCTGATCCGGAACCCCGGCGTCGCGTTCGGCCTTTTTAGCGGTTATGCTCCGGTGCTTTTTACGGTGATCACGATCAGTCTCGTTTTTTTGTTTTTGATCGCTAACCGCTCCCATGGCACGGCGGCTCACGGGACCTCGACAGCGGACCGTTGGGCGCTTAGCTTGATCTTAGGCGGAGCGATCGGGAACTGGATCGATCGCTTGCGCTTCGCGGCGGTGATCGATTTTATCGACTTCCGGATCTGGCCGGTCTTCAACCTTGCGGATACCGCGATCACGATCGGCGTTTGCCTGTATTTTATTCGCGTCCTTCTGTCCAAAGAAAAAACATGAAGCCGATCCTTTTTTCTTTCGGAACGATCCACCTCTACTCGTATGGCCTTAGCATTGCCCTCGGCGTCATGCTCTCGGTCTTTTTGATGAAACGTCGTGCGCTAAAGGAAGGTTTTCCTAAACCTGACGAAGTGTTCGATATGGCTTTTATGGTTTTAGTGTGGGGATTTCTCGGAGCTCGGCTTTTTTATGTGATCCAGAACTTCTCCTATTACGTCGCCGAGCCGCTTAAGATCTTTGCCGTTTGGGAAGGCGGACTGATCTTTTATGGCGGTGCGATTTCGGTATTTCTCGGGCTTGGGTGGACCGCCTGGAAGAAACAATGGCCTTTCTGGAAAACTTTGGATTTTCTCGTGCCCTATGGGGCCTTGACCCATGCCTTTGGCCGGATCGGATGTTTTCTGAATGGATGCTGTTTTGGAAAATCCTGCGAATTGCCCTGGGCGGTCCGGTTTCCTGAGCTTTTGTATGCTGTGCATCCGACCCAGCTCTATGAGGCGCTCTATGACCTCGTGCTTTTCACGTTTCTCATCCAACGAGGGAAGCGGGTCCGGTTCGAAGGCGAGATCAGTCTTCTTTATCTCCTTTTGTACGGAATGGGGCGTTATACGATCGAGTTCCTGCGAGAGCCGAGTTGGACATGGCAGGGACTTACTTCGAACCAGTGGTTGAGCGTGGCGATCATCGTTGCGGCTTTCCTCGTTTTTCAATCCCGCCGGCGCAAGAGCTCATAGCCATGCCTAAAAACCGTTTTACGGAGTTTGTGGTGGAGGCGATGGAGGCGGAGCAGCGTCTCGATGTGTTCCTTGCCGAAAAAATGTCCCATCAGCACTCGCGGTCGCATCTCCAGAAGATGATCAAGAATGGTGCTGTGCTTGTGGATGGAAAAGATGTGACACCCCATTATCCGGTGAAATCGGGTGAGCATATCCGAGTCGAAAAGCTCGATATGCCGGAGGAGGATCTTCCCGCCGAGGCGATCCCGCTCGATATTGTCTATGAAGATGAGGATTGCCTGGTTGTGAACAAGAAGGCAGGCATGGTCGTTCACCCTGCGCATGGAAATCCCAATCACACGCTTGTGAACGCGCTGCTCTTCCATGTCCAAAGCCTTGGAAATTCAGGGGATAATAATAAGGTCAGGCCCGGAATCGTGCACCGGCTCGACAAAGATACTTCAGGCCTTTTGGTGGTTGCCAAGAACGACTACGCGCATGCCAAGCTCGCGCTCCAGTTCAAGGAGCATACGATCGATCGTGTTTACAACGCCATCGTTCGCGGCGTGGTGCAGCATGACGAAGGGGTCTGTGAAGAGCCGGTGGGGCGTGCCTTTCTTAACCGTAAAAAAGTGATCGTTTGTCCCTCCGGGGGTAAGGATGCGACCACTTTTTTTCGTGTGTTGAAACGGTTCCCGAACGCGACTTTTGTAGAGATCCGCCCGAAGACCGGCCGTACCCATCAGATCCGCGTGCATTTCGCGTATATGGGACATCCCGTCCTGGGGGACGCCCTTTATGGGGTACAATTCCCGCCCATCAAACGACAAGCGCTTCACGCCTTGTCTCTCGGATTTGAGCAACCCCGTACGAAGAAGTGGATCCATCTTACCAGCGAGCTCCCTGAGGATATGCAGGGCCTTCTGCGCTTTCTTGAATCGCACTCCTAATTGCCTTATAATCAAAAGCCGTGAATTCTGTCCATTGGTTTTTCTTCATCGGGACGGTCGTCGTCTCTCTGGGTTTTGCGCTCCATGGTCAATGGGTGCTCTGGAAATACAAGGCGCCCTCCTATAGGACTGCCGTGACCGGCTGCGAGATCGCACGTTTCGTGCTGGATAAAGCAGGCCTCGTCCAGGTTCCGGTGACTCCGATGGAACCTTCCGAGGAATACCCTTCAACGGAAGCTCTTTTTCTGGAGCCCATGATCTATGAAGGCCGCGATTTTCTTGCTATCCTCCAGGCGGCACGCCAGGCCTACCTTAAATGTCAGCTTTCCAACATGACTTTTTGGGTGCGTCTCAAAAAACGCATGGCTTTTGTGATCCGCGTTACAGTCCTGGCTGGGTGGATCCTCTTGGCTCTGGGCATCTTTTTCCCAACATTTCGTGCTCTCGTCAATCTTGCGCTCGGGTGTTTCACCGTGGTCCTGGCTCTTGTAATCTTTGATCTTCCTTTTGAGTTGGAGGTCGAGGAAAAAACGTCCAAGCTTCTTAAGGATTCCGGGCACTTTCAACCGAATGAAATGGTCCATCTGAAAAAATTGAGTCAGGTCATGGCTCTTTGGGGCCTTGCCGCCGTCGTTCGCGCACCGTTCAACAAGTGTCTTTCTCTTATAGGGAAAAAGGGGAGGGTCTATGGGCTTTAAGAATCTCGGGGAATTTCTGAAAGCTCTTCGCGCCGAGGGCGAGCTTGTTGAGGTGAAGGCCTCCGTCGATCCGGTGCTGGAGGTGACGGAGATCTATGACCGGGTGGTGAAAAAGGAAGGGCCGGCGCTTCTTTTTACGAATGTCCGCGGTTCCTCCATGCCGTTGGTGATCAATCTTTTTGGTTCTGCGAAACGTATGAGCATGGCGCTCGGAGTGAAGACCCTTTCCGAGATCGCGGAGCGCATCCGTTCTTTTTTGGATCTGAAGCCGCCCCGGGGCCTTTTTGAAAAACTCGCGATGATCCCCAAGCTTTCGGAGCTCAATGCCGTGCTCCCCAAATTCGTCAAGGACGCGCCTTGCCAGGAGAAGGTTATTCTTGTGGGCGAGGGTAAGCCCAATTCTCCATCAGAAAATGCAAAGGTTAATGGGGCTAGTCCTGGCAACCTTCTATCAGAAGAAAATAGATGCCAGGGCAAGATGTTGGACCAACTCCCCCTGATCCAGTGTTGGCCGAAAGATGGCGGAAAATTCATCACGTTTCCGCTTGTGATCACCAAGGATCCGGAGACGAACCAGCGCAATTGCGGGCTTTACCGCATGCATGTCTATAACGATCAAACGACGGGTATGCACTGGCAGATCCATAAGGACGGTGCCGAACACTTCCGGAAGCTCAAACCCGGAAGTAAAGGGCGTTTGCCCGTCGCTTGCGTGATTGGCGCAGATCCGGCGACCATGTTCGCTGCCGCGTGTCCGCTACCTGGCGGGATGGATGAGATGATGCTTGCAGGATTTCTTCGAAAAAAGTCTGTGGAGCTCGTGAAATGCAAGACGATCGATCTGGAGGTTCCGGCGGAGGCTGAGATTGTATTGGAAGGCTATGTGGAAGAAGGGGAGATGCGCCTCGAAGGGCCGTTCGGGGATCACACGGGTTTTTACTCTCGCGCAAAAGATTTTCCCGTATTCCACGTCACCTGCATGACGCATCGAAAAAACCCCGTCTATGTGACGACCGTCGTTGGCCGTGCACCGATGGAAGATTGCTACATGGGGAAGGCTATCGAGCGGATCTTTCTGCCGATGATCCAGAAACAATTTCCCGAGATCACGGATATTTGCCTGCCGTGGGAGGGCGCGTTCCACAATTGCCTGATCGTCTCTATCAAGAAGAGTTATCCTGAACAGGGAAAAAAAATCATCCATGCGATCTGGGGCCTCGGACAGATGATGTTCTCCAAAATGGTCATCGTGCTCGATCATGATACGAACATTCAGAATCTTAAAGAAGTTTCGTGGCGCGTTCTCAACAACATGGATCCCAAGCGTGATATGGTGTTCGGCGAAGGGCCGCTCGATGAGCTTGACCACGCTGCCGCCAAGGATTTTGGGGGCTCCAAAATAGGGATCGACGCCACGCGTAAAGGCGACGTCGAGGGGATGCAGCGTCCCTGGCCCGAAGACATTATCATGGCGGATGAAATTAAGCGCCGCGTGGAGGCTCGTTGGTGCGAGTATGGGTTGGATGAAAAATACCTTCGCTAAGTTCGGGTTGTTCCTTGAGATGATCAAGTTTGAGCATTCGATCTTTGCTCTTCCGTTCGCGTATCTAGGCCTTTTTTTTGCGGAAAAAAAAGTCCCGAGCTTTTTTCTTTTTTTCTGGATCACGGTCGCGATGGTGAGTTTCCGTACTATGGCGATGGCTTTGAACCGGCTGCTCGATCGGGCGATCGACGCGGAGAACTCGAGGACTCGCGGAAGAGCGTTACCTCAAAAAAAAATACCAACAGGTTTTGTTTGGCTGGCGGTGCTAGCTTCGTTCCTTGTTTTTGAAGGGAGTGCTTTTACCCTGGGACCGTTGTGTTTTTGGCTTTCCCCGTTTCCCGTGCTGCTGGCGTGGGGCTATCCTTTGACCAAGCGTTTTACGTGGTTCTCGCATTTTGTGTTGGGCTTGGTGCTTGGCATCGCACCGTATGGTGCCTGGATCGCGAGCCGCGGATCGTGGGGGTGGACTCCGGCGTTCCTGACGGCGGGTGTGATGATGTGGGTCGCGGGTTTTGATATGATCTACGCGCTTCAGGATATTGATTTTGACCGACAACGAGGGCTTTATTCCGTGCCCGCCAAGTTCGGAGAAGCCAGGACGCTTCAGATCACCCAAGGCCTTCATGGGCTGGCGGTTCTTTGCTGGGGTGTGGCAGGATTTTTGAACGGGGCGGGGTGGGTCTACGGGCTGGGCTTGGTGCTCGTGGCCTATTTTCTTGTTCGTGAGCATCAGTTGATCCGTTCTTTTGGTGTCGCCAAAATGAACGAAGCTTTTTTCCTCATGAATGCCGTCGTCAGCCTTACGCTGCTCGTGGCGGTTATTCTTGACACAATGTTATAGGAGGTCTTGAAATGAGAAAAGTTTTTTTCGTGATGCTTTTTGTCCTAACATTCCTTTCGCTTGCCTATGCCGCGCAAAAAAACAGGATTGAATTAATAGACGGCGGCATTTTTGAAGGGGAGGTCATTTCACTTCGCGAAGGAGAATATACGATCAAAAGTACAAGCATCGGAACCTTCAAGGTCGAAGCCTCTCGAGTCCGTAAGATAAGTCCGGTAGGTCCCACCGAAGGATTTTCCGGAAAACCAGCGCTACCTGCCGACACTGCGGCTGGTGGTGCCAGCGAGGTTCAAAAGGTCCAGTCCATGATCGCCGCGGATCCGGACATGATGAAAGCCCTCCCCGGGCTGACCGGAAATGCTGATTTTCAGGCCCTTTTAAAAGACCCCGAGATCATGAAGGCGGCAAAATCGATGGATCTCAAGACTCTTATGACGAATGAGAAAGTCGTTAATGCTGCCAATAATCCGGCGATCCAAGAGATTAGCCGAAAGATTAAAAAGAAGAATGGTTAATATGAAACCCTACATTGTTGCGATAACGGGGGCAAGCGGGGCGGTGTATGGAGTGCGGTTGCTCGAGGTGTTAGCGGAACAGAAGGTGCCTGTGGAGCTCGTGATCTCGGATACGGCGAAGTTCGTGATGAAAGAAGAAGGACAAGTTCTCGCATCAGGGACAGGTCCCGGAAGCGAAAGCGGACCTGTCCCTTTTGTTACTATTCACGATTTCCGCGATTTCACCGCGCCGATCGCGAGCGGTTCGTACCCGACGGAAGGGATGGTGATCGTTCCGTGCAGCATGGGAACGCTGGGGGCGATCGCGTCAGGTCTTAGCCAGAATCTCATTCACCGGGCCGCCGATTGCACGATCAAGGAAGGGCGGAAACTCATTCTGGTTCCTCGCGAAACGCCGCTTTCGGCCATTCATCTTGAAAATATGCTCAAGCTCGCGCGCCTTGGCGTGAAGATCGTTCCGCCGATGCCGGCATTTTACACTAACCAGAAGAGCATCCAGGACCTTGTGGATTTTGTGGTCGGAAAGATCCTGGATCAAATGGGCGTTCCACACATGCTTTATCCTCGGTGGGTGGGGAAAATGGACCACAGACCATAGCTAGGGGCTATACACTTTTCGGAAAATTTGATGAATACTCCAGCCAAGCTTCGGATCGGAAAAATAAAGTATCTCAATTGCCTGCCCTTTTACTTTGGCCTTGCGGAAAGGCTTCGCGCAAAGGGGCTGGAGCCGGAGGCTTGTTTTTTCGAGTCGTATCCGGCTGAGATCAACCAAGCGATGGAAAAAGGGGAGATCGATGCAGCCCCGGTGTCCTCCTTGGAATATCTCCAGCATCAAGCCGATTATCTTCTCCTGCCGGACCTCGCGATCG
The DNA here is from genome assembly GCA_964482725.1 of uncultured bacterium. Taxonomy (GTDB): domain Bacteria; phylum Omnitrophota; class Omnitrophia; order Omnitrophales; family Aquincolibacteriaceae; genus Aquincolibacterium. The sequence goes on from CAYZYT010000007.1 coordinate 105,320, forward strand.
GAACGCGGCTTTTCGCGCGGAGCGTGCTTCTTCTTTCCAAAAAAAAGATCGAGAGCCTCGACCACGCCGTGATCGCGCTGTCCCGCGAAAGTCTCAGCTCCGCCGCTCTTGTGCGTATTCTCCTGTCGAAAAAATATAACCATCGCAACACCTTCGAACTGACCGATCAGGACCCCGAGGCCATGCTTCAAAAATATCCGGCCGCGCTTGTGATCGGGGACCAGGCGCTTTTCTGCCAGCCCAAAGAATTGATCTATAAGTATGATCTCGGGGAGCTGTGGCAGTCCTGGACCGGAAAGCCGTTCGTCTTTGCCTTATGGGCCGTGCGGAGGGATTTTGCCGCCCGGTATCCGGAGCCGCTTGGGGCTTTTCTCGGGAGTTTGAAAGAAAATCTTCGGAAGAATTTGGAGGACCCGGAGGTTCTTCTGAAAAAAGCGCTCGGGGTCGCACCCTCGGACAAAAGATTCTGTCAATTGCTTGGCTATCTGGTCAATCTTCAATACGCGCTTGATGTGGATATGAAGGAGGGCGTGCTGCGGTTCTTTGAACTGGCTCATGAAGAGGGCCTCGCCCCGGCGCCCCAACCTCTGCAATTCTTTGAATAATATGAATGACGCCTGGCCCCTTCTCGAAAAACGGCTGAGTGGCGGACGTTTAACGCTCGAAGACGGCGTGCGGCTCTACGAGTGTGATCTCATGAGTCTGGGGCAGGCGGCGCAAAAGCTGACGTCGCGGATTTTGCCGGACGTTGTCACGTTCGTGGTCGACCGCAATATCAGCTACACGAATGTCTGCACGATCGGCTGTGACTTCTGTGCGTTCCATTGCGCCCCCGGAGCTTCGAACGCGTTTGTGCTTTCCCAAGAGGAGATCTTGGTAAAGGTCCGGGAGCTTGTTGATCTCGGGGGAACTCAAGTTCTCATCCAGGGAGGCATTCATCCGGACCTGAAGCTCGATTATTATCTGGAGATGGTCCGCGCCATTCGTCAAAAATTCCCCCAGGTTTTGATCCACTCTTTTTCCGCGATCGAGATGGATGTTCTATCGCAAAAGTCCGGGATCCTTTTGCCTGAACTATTCAGGAAGTTCAAGGAAGCGGGTCTCAATTCATTGCCGGGGGGCGGGGCGGAGATCCTTGTGGAGCGTGTACGCAAGCGGATCAGCCCGAAGAAGATCTCATCCGACCGGTGGCTCGAAGTGATGCGGACGGCGCACGAGGCCGGCCTTAAGACTACGGCCACGATGGTGTTCGGTCATGTCGAGACAAAGGAAGAGAGGATCATGCATTTGATCCGTCTTAGAGAGTTGCAGGACCAGACGCAGGGTTTCCGTTCATTCATCCCCTGGAGTTTTGTGCCCTTCGCAAAGAAGGGGACAGTCCCTTTAAATGCGTTAGAGGGGCTGTCCCCTTCAGGCGGGGACGATTATCTCAAGACGGTGGCGATCTCAAGGCTCATGCTCGACAATATCGAACATATTCAAAGCGGCTGGCTGACCGAAGGACTGAAACTCGGGCAGATCGCACTTGCCTTTGGTTGTGACGACATGGGCGGTACTTTGATCGAGGACAAGGTCCTGGAGCCTACGGGGATCAAGGTCCATACACGTCGCGACGATCTCATAGGCCTCATTCAAGATGCCGGTTTTATTCCTGTTCAGCGTGACACGAATTATCAAGTGCTCAAAGTTTTTGAGGCGGTGCGCCATGCCCACGCCTGATAAGGAATTTATCCGAGGGGCCTTTGATTCGATCACGCCGCGCTACGATCTGTTGAATCAGATCCTGAGCTTCGGGCAGGCCGATCGATGGAGAAAAAAAGCATGCGAGATCGTCTTGAGAGATTTAGTGACTGTCACCCAAGGTGACAGTCACCCAAGTTCAAGACCCCGTACGATCCTGGACCTCGGCTGCGGGACGGGAAAGTTCCTGGAGTGCTTCCTGAGAAAAAAATCCTGGGAAAGTGCGACAGGAGTGGATTTTTCGGTCGCGATGCTCAAAAGAGCGCGTGAGACGATCCCAGGAAATGTGATGTGGCTGCAAGAGGATTTCGAATCCTTGCCTTTTCTCGAGTCGAGTTTTGATCTTGTGATCTCTGGATTTACGCTCAGGAGCGTTCAAAAACTCCCGGAATTTTTTAGCCAAGTTCACCGGATCCTGACCCCGGGCGGAAAGGCTGCTTTCCTGGATCTGACAAGACCTCGGAATTTCTGGGCCCGGCTCTTTTTTTATCCCTATCTGAAATTCGCGTTGCCCTTTCTGGGATGGCTTATTTCGGGCAACCGGAAGGCCTATGATTTCTTGTCCGGTTCAATCCGGGATTTCCAGTCTCCGGAGAAGACGATCCATTGGATGGAGGCTCTGGGATACCGCGACTGCACGAGTAAAAGCTTTGCTTTTGGCGCCGCGACGCTTATTATGGGACGAAAATCGGCCTAGAGTTAAAGCCTCTTTCTTAGGGCTCCTGCCTGAATTTATGGAATCAATAACGGTTACGGCTACGAAACTTGTATCGGTAAAGGCATCGTTGCCATAGACGAATAGCGTTACTGAAAAGTAACGGCCATTTTTCAAAAGATCACTGTTAAGGTGCCTCATGGACATAGTGAAAAGAATTATTGAATTAGGGCTTGTGCTGCCGCCCGCGCCTAAGCCGGTGGGGCTTTATCAGCCGTTCGTGGTGGCTGGGAAGCTGGCTTTTTTGAGCGGCCTGGTTTCCAAAGATGCGGAAGGCAAGATCCTGACCGGGAAGGTCGGTAAAGACCTTTCCCTGGCGGAGGGAAGGGCGGCCGCGCGGCTTGCGGCGTTGAATGCCCTGAGTATCATGAAGCACCTGATCGGTTTTGAGCGGATCCGCCGTGTGGTGAAGATGACGGGTTTCGTTCAAACGGCGTCCGATTTTTACGAGATCCCCGGGGTGGTGAACGGCGCTTCGGAGCTTCTCGCGGACGTGATGGGCGAATCTGGCGCTCATGCCCGTTCTGCCGTTGGCGTGGCGAGTCTTCCCATGAATGCTGCCGTCGAGATTGAAATTATCCTTGAATTGATATAACGAAGGGGAGCGTCTCCTTCATATTACGGAAAGGAAATCATGAACCCCGTTAGAGATAGGAAGCGCTTTGAAAGCGCTTCCGTGAACGGGTGATAAAACTTATGAATATTCCAACAGCGAATCGGTCGAAAAAGGGCCAGCTCAAGAATCCCGGGATCTCTAACGGGGTGAAAGGTTTTTTAAAATTCGTCGCTGTATTTTCGGGTATTTTGATCCTGAGCGCGATTCTTGCGCCTCTGCTTCACGACTTTCTCCCTTACAGTTTCCCGCGTATCTTCAACCGGATCGTTATGGTGAGTGCGCTTCTCGCCGTTGTGATCTTTGTAAGATTCCGCAAGGAAATGTTCGTACGATTCGGGATGGATTGGAGGAAGGACAGCCGGCAACTTTTTTGGACCGGATTTTTGACCGTGTCGGTCGTGCTGGTGCTCTTTACGGTCATCCAGCTTCTGATAGGCAATGCCCATGTCGCGCTTCGGGACTATGCAGGCCCCAAGTGGGTGTCCAAGATCGTCGGCTGCATCAGTGGGGCTTTCCTGATCGGGATCATGGAGGAGTTCTTCTTCCGGGGATTCATTTTTACCTCGCTGCGCGACAAGGCGTTCCGGGGGAGCATCCCTCTGGCGATGATCGTGACAAGCCTTTTTTATTCCGCACTTCATTTTGTCAGTATTCGCAAACCCGTGATCAGCCAGGATCCGGGGTTCCTGGACAGCCTGAAGATGATCGCGGCGCCGATCCAGTCTTTTGCGGATTGGCAGGCCGTGTGGCCTGCGGCGATCGGGCTCTTCCTCTTCGGGATGGTCCTGAACTATTGTGCCGTACGAACACGATCGCTTTATGCTTCCATCGGGTTGCATGCAGGAGCTGTTTTTTTTGTAAGAACGGTCGGGCTTTTCATAGCGTTTTCCGAAACGAACATTCTTCTTTGGAGTACGAAAAAAGTCTATGACGGCGCGCTGGGCTGGCTCTGCTTGCTTCTGACAGGGTGGATCTTGAGCCGGCTTTTCAAAAAATCGGATGCGCCTCAAGCCTCCTAATCTTTTGGAAAAATTCTCACCATGACCACATTCAATAAGATCACCCGAGAGAAAGTCCTCGAATGCCTTAAGCAGGTCCAGGAACCCGTTTTGAACGAGGACATTATTTCGCTCGGGCTAGTGCGGGAGATCGAGATCGATAAGAATCATGCCTTTCTTCATCTGGAATCTTCGGTGGAAGATCCGTGTCTTCAAGAAAAATTACGTGGGGCGATCGTTCAGGCCGTGTGCGCAGCGGGTGCGAGCGGATGCGAGGTTCATTTTTCCGGTTCGCCTAAAAAACCGGGCGAGGCTTGCCCGTCTTCGCAGGGTGGCAAACCGAAATGCGGGGTGAACGCCTCAACGGTTCAGCCGATTTCCGGGGTGAAACATGTGATCGCGGTTGCGAGCGGTAAAGGCGGCGTCGGGAAATCGACCGTGGCCGTGAACCTGGCGTTGGCCTTAAAACAGCTGGGTGCTAAAGTGGGATTGATGGATGCCGACATTTACGGTCCGAACATTCCCATGATGCTCGGTATCTCACCGGACAAACGTCCGGAGGGAAACGCCCAAGAAAAAATTCTTCCGGTTGAAGCGCATGGCGTGAAGGCGATCTCGATCGGATTCTTTGCGAATCCGGAGCAACCGGTGATCTGGCGAGGACCGCTTCTTCATAAGACCGTGGAGCAATTTCTGCACCGGGTGGATTGGGGGGAACTGGATTGTCTCGTGGTGGACTTGCCGCCGGGAACGGGGGATGTGCAGCTCTCTTTGTCACAATGGGTGCGTGTGTCGGGAGCGGTCGTGGTGACCACTCCGCAAGAAGTGGCTTTGAGCGATGTCCGGAAAGCCGTGAATATGTTCCGTCAACTCGAGATCCCGATCTTGGGGGTGATTGAGAATATGACCGGGGCGATTTTTGGGCGTGGCGGGGGCGAAAAAATGGCGGAGGTTTTTCAAATCCCTTTTCTTGGGGATATTCCGCTTGAAGCTCAGGTGCGGGAGTGCGGGGATTCCGGGCTCCCGGTGGTGATCGGGCATCCCAAGAGCCCTATCAGTGAACGGTTTATGAAGATCGCGGAAGCGGTCCGTAAAACTTTGAAATAATACACTCCCTTTGAAACCGGGAGCAAGACCGGGTGTCAAAGGGGCTCATAAGGAGTCAGACCATGGCGAAAAAGAAAGCAGTTCAGGGAGAAGGAAGATTCGAATCTCTTGTCAAGGAGATGCTCACGCTTTTGGGCGAGGATCCCCGGCGTGAAGGTCTCGTAAGGACGCCCGTCCGCGTGGCGAAATCTCTCCGGTACCTGACGCAAGGGTATCAAATGGATCCCAAAGAGATCCTTGCGCATGCGGTATTCAAAGAGCCGTATGACGAGATGGTCATCGTCAAGGATATCGAGATCTTTTCACTTTGCGAGCATCACATGTTGCCTTTTTACGGCAAGGCTCATATTGCTTACATTCCGAACGGAAAGATCATCGGCCTTTCCAAGATCCCGCGTCTCGTGGAGGTATTCTCCAAGCGGCTTCAGGTCCAGGAGCGCCTTACGACCCAAATCGCGGAATGCCTGATGGAGGCCTTAAAGCCCAAGGGCGTCGCGGTGGTGATCGAGGCCCTGCATCTCTGTATGTCCATGCGCGGCGTCAAAAAAGCCGATGCCTACACGATCACCAGCGCCATGCTTGGCGCCTTCCGCAAAGACGCACGCTCTCGCAGCGAATTCCTGAGTTTGATACGGCTGAAAAGGGAAGAATAAAGAGCGGACAACGGTCAACGCGCAACGAAATAGCGCCTGCGTTGTCCGTGAATCGTTGTCCGTTGACCTGGCGGGGAATTACTTCTCGGAAGGGATGCCGAGTTTTGCTTCGAGTGCCGCGACTTTCTTTCTGAGCGCGCGGACATCGTCTAAGGTTTCCGCGGCGCGGAGCTGAGCGCCGAACTGCTTTCTCATTTCCGCGTAAGGCCTGGCGGGTTGCCCAAAATAGATCTGTTTCCCAGGGACTTTCTTGTTCGAAGGGAATCCCGCGCCGGCGCCGATCATCGCCCAGTCGCCGATCTCTACGTGATCTCCCAAGCCGACCGAACCGCCCATCGTTACATGCGAACCGACCTTGCAGCTTCCGGAGATCCCGGTTTGCGCGGAAATGACCGTATGCTCGCCAAGCACGACATTGTGGGCGATCTGAACGAGGTTGTCGATCTTGCAGCCTTTGCCAATGCGGGTGGATCCGATGGCGGCGCGGTCGATCGTGGAGCATGCGCCGATCTCCACGTCATCTTCGATCACGACATTCCCGATCTGGGGGAGTTTTTCATGGGCGCCTGGGGTCGCGACATAGCCGAAGCCGTCCGCGCCGATCACGGTGCCGGCATGGATCACGACGTTCATCCCTAATTCGCAATTTTCATAAAGCGTGACGTTCGGGTGAATAACGCAATTTGCGCCGAGCTGGACGTTCTCACCGACAAACGCGTGAGAGCAAAGAACCGTATGGTCACCGATGGTGGCGTTCTCGCCGATCGTTACGAAAGATTCGATCGTCACGTTCGTGCCGAGCTTTGCCGTTTTAGCGATCGAGGCGTGAGGCGAGACCGTCCCCGGGTATTTCCTGGCAGGGAAGAGCTCGCGGAGGATCTTGGCCCATGCCCGCTTGGGATATTCGACCTGGATCAGGACCTTGGAGGACAAGCTGATTTGTTTCGGCACGATCATGCAGGCAATTTCAGAAGCTTCGAGTGTCTTGAACCCTTTTTCATCCTGCACGAATGAGATATGCCCTTTAAGCGGGTTTTCAAAATTCGTGATCCCTTCGATCCGCGTGGTGCTGTCACCAATCACGATGCCCCCGACGAGTTTTGCGAATTCCTCAACGGTTTTGTTCATAAGAGGGCTACTTTTTTGCCGAGGGGGTTTTAGGCCCGGAAACAGGAATCGGGGCGGAGGTGGATGACGGTTCTTCGACGGTTTCAGACGGCTCCTCCATGGAGGATTTTGGAAGAGCGAGATAGTCCTTCAAGTCAGCGCGTTTATTGACATCGTTCGTCCATGTCATGAAAGCCATTTTTTGTTTTTCTGCGGCTTCTTCTTGGGCCTTCGGGTCTGTCAGCTTGTCGGCCCCGGCCGGCACAAAACTCGCGATCTGCAAGCGCAAGAGTTTTTGAATGCGTATGAACTCTCGTAGGCCTTCCTCAAATTCCCTTGGTGAGAGATGAAGGGTGCGGGTGAGCCAGATCTTGTATTGCTCCGACGTCGGGCTGACCAGGCCTTGCTGAGAGAGGATCTTGGCGATCTCTCCACGGACCTCTTCATCCGTGATCTTAACCCCCTTGCGTTTAGCCTCCCGGGAATAAATAATATTTTGCCAGGTGTAATCGCGTAGGAGCTCCGGGTCTTCGACCGGTTTCTCGGACGGCATGAAAAGCTGCGTGGCGCGGTAGAACTGATTGTATTCCTGGAAGGTCACGGATTTTCCGAAGGCTTCGCCCGCGAATCGTCCTTCCTTTTTCATCCCGCTTAAGGAAACGCCGCTTCCGATCAGGAAAGCCGCCACCAGAAACCAGATGCTGTATTTGATGTTCTTCCGAATAAATTTCATCATAATGGCGCATAATGTAACACAAGCTGAAAAATAGGGGAAGGAGAAAAGCCGCTAAAAACAGTGTTGGGCACATCGTACATAGCACCTAGCGAATCCTCGGCATAAACTCCGATTTTTCCAAGGACCAAGGACTATCAAGTATGTACCGTTTTTTATGAATAAAATTGTTGAAAGGACTGTTGTTAAGCGATATCATTACCCCATGAAAAATAAAGGCGTCGCGTTAGTCGAGATCGTGGTGAGTATGATCGTCCTGGCGGTGGCCGCTTTAGCGGTGACTTCGACGGTTTCCATGGTGAATAGCAAGCAGCTGAGAAGCGCCGGCGGCAGCAGTCTCGATGTTCAAGCTTTGAGCTATGCGAGAGAAACCCTTGAGTCTCTAAAGAACTCTGTGAGCACGAACGATACCAACGGAAGTATGGGCGAGAAGCTCAAGGTTAGTGGCACAGCCTACAATGTAACGAGCGGACTTCCTGCGGGATTTTCGCGGACCTATACGGTTTCGGACGTGGGGGGTGGCACCGGTCTTAAGAAAGTAAAAGTGACCGTCCAATGGAACGATTAGAAAGAGCGGTCGACGGTTTTACCCTCTTCGAGCTTGTGATCGCCATAGCCCTTTCTGCAGTTGTTTTGCTTTCCGCGGGTAATCTCCTTATCAATTTTGGGAAATTTTCTTCGAATGTCGTCAAATCCGAGGCGTCGCTCATGGGGACTGCTCTCGGCACTTTCGAGGAGATCGTCGGAAAGATCACCATCGCCGACAAGGTGACCATCCCCGCGACGACCATTACGCCTGTCCCTGCTTCTTCGACAGATAACTCCATTGAAATACGAGTCCATCCGGCAAGCGCGTCCTATGATCCCTCTCACACCGGTGACACAATTTATACTTATTGGAGAGATGGTGCTAATTTGAAAAGTAAATCCAAGGTTGGGACGGCCGCGGAGAGTGCGGTACGTGTTGTGTCGGCGGATATTACTTTGGCAACATTTCAAAAGGATAGCACTTTAACGAACCACATTATCGTGACCCTGGATGCCCAGACGAGCAGCCAGACTAAGGAACAGTTGAAGACAACAGCCATCATGCGGTCAAGGAGCGCAAATTTGATATGAAAAAAGGATTCGCATTGATCACCGTTTTGGCGGTCTTGATCATGATCGCGCTGGGCACAGCGGCCGTGCTGCAATCGGTGGGCAGCCAAACTAATCTGAAGTCCATCAATGTTCAGGAGGTCAAGGAGCAATTTCTTTCCGAAGCGGGCATGCAGTATGCCTTATGGCGTTCTAGAAATGGGGCGAATCCTGCCAGTGAAAACTATACGGTCATGGATATAGACGGGACAACGCCTCTCGGCGATGTCGTTATCATCAAGGCAGAGACTGCTTCCGGGTCCGGAATATACAAGATCAAAGTGTGTGTTGGCAGTGGTGCCTGTACTTTTTAAAAATGGGAAATCCCCGCAAGGGACGATCCTAGGGAGAAAAAAATGAATAGCCGGAAAGGGTTTTCTCTAACTGAGATTTTGACAACGGTCGTGATCTTGGCCGTTCTAGCGGGGATCGCGATCCCCGGTTTTTCTAAAGCAAAGGACAAAGCCGCGGCCGCTCAGGCAGTCGCTTATCTGCGGAGCATCCGGCTCGGTGAGAAGATGTATTTTGCGAAGAACGCGACCTACGTAGATTGCTCGACCAAGGCGCTTCTTAGTTCCACGCTTGGGGTCGATGTCACAGAGGAGAATTATCATTTTGATGTGACAGGCGCGAGCAGTTCAACCTTTACCGCCAGATCACGCAAAGGTGTGGATCCTACGGATTGCAGTTCTACCAACACGATCTGCCTCCAGGCGGACGGTACCTGGTCCGGGAACTCCACGTATGTGTCCTTCGCTACACTTAATAGCTAACGTTTTTAAAAGACGATTTTTTGCAAGCTGTCGGGTGGATGCGTCGAGATGTAGCGGTTATGTTTCAACTAGGAACGCGATTCGTCTCTCCCGTTTTATCTCCCGGCTTTACCGGTAAGCATTCGCGGGAAAATTTCTTGAGCAGCTTTTAAACCTAATCACAATTTGACCTGAGGTGAAAAATGATCCCCAAAAGCATTTTAGGCGTTATGTTTTTTTCAGTAGTCGTGTTCGTATCCAGTGCGTATGCCGGCAAAGTTGAGCTGACCACTTATTACCCGGCGCCGAACGGCGAGTACAGCCGGCTTCAGGCCAGCGGGTCGTGCGTGGGGTCGACTTGTGGCACGGCAGCGGATGATGTGACCAACGACAATCTAAAGGTCAAGGGAACGACGACCACCACGAATGCGACGATCACAGGAACGACGACCACCACCAATGCGACCATCACCACGGCCACCATCCAAGATGCGACGATCACAGGAACGACCACGACCGGCAATGCAAATGTCACCGGTACGACTCAGACGGGCAGGATCCGGCTCACAGCGACGGGGACACCGAGCGGCACTATTCCGGACGGAACCATGTGGATCCAGTAACTTTGAAAACGGTGGGAATGAACGATTGTTTTCTGTGAGGAGTACCTTTTATGCAGCGGCATAGTTATAGGGCCCAGATCCGCGTGACGGTTGCCCCCTTTTTGTTAGCCATGTTTTTCATTTCCATTCTTTTTTTCTCTAAAAACCTTTGGGCTGTCGAGATCTCCGATACCGAACTTTCATGGGTTTCATCGATGCATTATTCCGGATGTACAGGCCAGGATTGGAATGCGATCAAGAATGGAGGAGTATGCAAGGAAAGTAACGGAGAGCTTTGCGGCAACCATGATACAGGCCGTTGTCGGCAGTCCTGCTGCGCTCTGAACCGTCCGGGGATGGGGCACGGGACTTGGGAGTATGAAGCTGATGACGGATGGATCTTGTTTAGTTTTACAAGCGTAAGAAGGATCACTTCGGTTTCACTTAGCAGCTACAATTCTGCGGGCCAGACAGTTTATTTTGGGAACGGGAGCGGGGTTTCGGTCGGCAATCAAGGAGGCACTGCGACGAACCCAGCGCCGAATACAAATGTCAGCACCATCAAGGTTACCAAGTGGAATTCCAATAACTATTGGAATATCAACAATGTCCGTTTTTTTTGTGCACCTAAAACGTGCGCAGATTATCCCGGGGACTACGGGACGAGTTTGGCCGATGGCTGCGGTAGCACCATCGATTGCTCAGCGGCCATGCCACTCACCGAAGTTATGAAAGTCCAATGTCCGGGGGTGACTACGCCTGTTCGAATTGCCGGCAAAGCGACATCCCTATCCTCCCTGAAGATCCAGAAGGGCGGTACAACCTATAGTCTTGCGCTGGTTGATCCGGCGACGGCTCCTGCTGCCCAAGTCTCATGTCTTCGGGTCAAAATGCCCGGCGTTGCGGCCCCACAAGCATTGCGGAAGTGTGACCCCGCCGTGACTGCTACTTGCAACTAGCACCCCAATGATCCTGACGGAGTTGCTTCTCAAGGCAGAAAAGGGGTTTCTTTAAGACAATTTATCTTGAGATCAATAATATGACGAGAATTCTTGAGAAAATCAGAAAGCTTTGCTTCTTCGGAGGCCTCTTTTTTTTATCCTGTCAATGTTTTCCCGACACTGTTTTTGCGGATTCTTGTGCTACGGCGGAGTGGAGCAGTGGCGGTTACTCTTACTGGAGGCAGACCAACACGTGCAAGTCTTGGACGGATGGAAATGAATGCAACGGAACATCAACGCCAGCAGGGTATTCATGTGAAACGAGAGTGCTTGGCGATAATAATACATGGTGCAATTTTACTTGTGGTGCGTGGGCGTTCAATTGCTGCGTGAGATGCTGCAAGAAATGTACTAAAAGTTGCAAATCCCAAACGGGGACGGCCTGTGGAGTGAGCAGGGACGATGGGTGTAAAACCGGTTGTGGAACCGGCACTTACTGTGCTACGAGCGGTTATGTTTGTACGAGCGGAAAATGTGTTTGCAACGATCAATGTAAATCTGCGGCGACGACGGCTTGCGGTGCGAGCCTCAACAATGGATGCAAAACCGATTGTGGAGCTGGAACTTACTGCGCTAACGGCGCCGTTTGTACAGGTGGGGCATGTTCTTCCGGTTATACCGAAGTGATGAAGGTTCAATGTCCGGGGGTGACGATACCGGTGAGGATTGCCGGGAGCAAGACTTCCACATCCCCGCTGAAGATACAGAAGAGTGATGGCGTCTATGGCGTGGAATATGTTCCTGTGGGAGACGCTAACGGCTCATGTGTCCATATCAAACTACCGACTCTTGGAGAAAAGGTTTTGCGGAAATGTAACCCGGCGGTGACGGCTACCTGCGCCTGACAAAAGGTGCCCCCGGGTTGCAAAAGATAACTTTTACCTGAATTTTAAATAAAAAAAAGGACAGGCCCCCTTTAGGCGCTTGTCCTTTTTTATTATTTCTTTAGAACAGCTTCGATCTCAGCTTTCCAGGCGTCTGCCGTTCGAGAAGCGCTTTTTTTACCATTCAGGAAAAATGTCGGCGTTCCCATCACATCCACCTTGCTGCCTAACTCCAGATCAGATTCGATGATCTTTTCATAGGTGGCGTCTTTGTCTTTTAGATCTTTCTGGAATCGAGCTACATTGAGCCCTGCTTTTTGAGCTAATTCCGTGAACTTGTCGTTGTTGAGCATTTCCGCGTTCGCAAGAATCAGGTCAGACATTTCGTAGAACTTGCCCTGCTCGCCCGCGGCCATTGCCGCCTTCGCTGCCTGGCGCGCCTTATCGTGGAATGGCAGGGGATAGTGTTTGACGAGGATGCGGACCTGATCCGGGAAGGCTTTCTGGCTTGCGATTGCTTGTGGATAAAATTTCGCGCTGAAAGGACACTGATAATCCTGGAAAACAGTGATCGTTAGCGGAGCGTCTTGGGGGCCCAGTAAATACGAATTTGCGACCGGGAGGTCATAGACTTTATTCATATCTTCCGGCGGCGGCCCGGACATCGCAGCGAGCTGGGTTTTGATCGCTTTGACTTCGGATTCCAGGGCGGTGAGCCTTGCTTCCCAAGCGCTTGAAGCGGCCTTGCCGGCCGTGAGCAGTGTTGCCTCCATCTTCTTCTGGCTGCCGGCAATCTCCTGAAGGTGTCCGGAGATCGTTAGGGTTGCAGAGCGCACGGTTCTTTCGATGAAATAGGTGAGGCCCGATCCTCCGGCGACGAGAGTCAGAGCGATCAGTGTAAAGGTAAAAAGTCTATTTTTGTGACCCATGGGATTTCTCCTGATTTTTGAAACGTATGGTACCTCAAGCGTGTTTGGAAATCCATGGTTTCGAACGGAAGCCTCGAGAAAAGATTCTTTTGTCTCGCGGGCTTATTTCGCGTATTAAAATTAAAGAAGCCCATTTATTTTTCGAGTTTATTGACAAGCCCCGCATGGGTTTAGTATGATACCGCAAATGGGACAGGCAACAGCATCTATCCAGCATATTTACAGGCACAAAGCAGCGCGGAACGCGTTCGTCTTTGTGCCTTTTTTGTTTTTAGCGGCCACTGATTCTAAAGATTAAACAGGGGGAACTCTTATGTCCGTTTTTATCGGAAAAGATCGCAAAGCACGCCGGGCCTATGGTTTCGATGAGATCGCTTTAGTGCCCGGTGACAAAACCATCAATCCGGATGAAGTCGATATCAAGATGCCCTTGGGAGACATGACGCTCGATATTCCGTTCTTGGCTTCCGCCATGGACGGTGTTGTGGACCCGAAGTTCGCCATCGCCATGGGAAAACTCGGGGGGCTTGCCGTGTTGAACCTCGAAGGGATCTATACCCGCTACGACGATTACGAATCGATCCTTGAGGAGATCTCCAAATCAACGCCGGAAAAGGCGACGCAGCTCGTTCAAAAACTGTATGTCAAACCCATCAACGAAAAGCTGATCGCTAAACGTATCAAAGAGATCAAAAAGGCGAAGGTCCTTTGCGCCGTGAGTGCGATCCCTCAGCGTGCCGAACGGTTCGGGAAGATCGCCGAAGAAGCGGGCGCGGACATTTTTGTGGTTCAATCGACGGTCACTTCGGTGAAGCACATATCGAAAGCTTATCAGGTGGTTAATTTTTCAAAGTTTTGTAAAAAAATGAAGATTCCGGTTATCTTGGGGAACTGTGTGACTTACAAAGTCGCTTTGGAACTCGCGGAAACCGGTTGCGCAGGACTTCTTATCGGCATCGGCCCGGGTTCGGCCTGCACGAGTCGCGGTGTTTTGGGGATTGGAGTGCCTCAGGTGACTGCGATCGCCGATTGCGCAGCGGCGCGTGAGCACTATTACAAAAAAACTGGAAAATACGTTTCAATTATCGCGGATGGTGGCATGTCGACCGGCGGCGATATTTGCAAATCGATCGCCAGTGGTGCGGATGGTGTCATGGTGGGATCGGCTTTTGCCCGTGCGAAAGAAGCCCCCGGCCGAGGGTTCCATTGGGGCATGGCCACGCCTCACGCGAATCTTCCTCGTGGCACGAGAATTCATGTGGGGACGACTGGGACTCTGGAAGAGATCCTTCAGGGACCCGCGCATTTGGATGACGGAACGCAGAACCTGGTGGGTGCTCTTCGCACTTCCATGGGGAATCTTGGCGCTTCCAATATCCGTGAGATGCAGATGACCGAAATCGTGATCGCGCCGGCCATCAAGACCGAAGGAAAACTATTTCAAACAGCCCAGAAGCTTGGGATGTGCAAATGAAATGAGGCTATCCCTTAGCGAAGCTAAGTGATTCGGCCGAATTTCATCCCCGAATGTTTCTGTCGGGGATCTAGAGCTGGATTCCCGCTACAAGCATGCGGGAATGACAGAGGTTTTTGCAGCCCCTGTGGGGCAAAAGGGAGATAGAATTCGAGTGGAAGAAAACATCGTTGTTCTGGATTTTGGATCGCAGTACACGCAGCTGATCGCCCGGCGCGTGCGTGAGAACAAGGTCTTCTCGAAGGTGCTACCCTTTAATGCGCCGCTTGAAAAGATCCTTGCCGAAAATCCCACGGGCATCATTCTTTCCGGCTCTCCCGCCAATGTTTACACCAAGGATTCGCCCATTCCGGACAAACGGCTTCTGCTTTGCGGGATTCCGATCCTCGGGATTTGCTATGGGATGCAAGTGACGGCGCATCTTTTTGGCGGACGCGTTCACAAATCCAATAAGCGTGAATATGGGTTCTCCGAACTTCATATCGATAAACCCCAAAGCCCACTTTTCAAGGGGCTTCCCAAGCATCTGACCTGCTGGATGAGCCATGGGGATAAGCTGGAACGTCTTCCCGGAGGATTTGAGCGTCTTGCACACACAGAGAACGCACCGTTTGCGGCTATGGGCGATGCCAAACGGAAGATTTATTGTATCCAGTTCCATGCCGAGGTTGCGCACACGCCGCTCGGTTCCAGGATCCTTAAAAATTTTCTTTCCCGTGTTTGCGGCTGTCGCATGACCTGGACAGCGGAATCCTTTATTGCCGAAAGCATCCGGAAGATCCGCCAGCAGGTGGGGAAAGACCGCGTGGTGCTTGGGCTTTCCGGTGGCGTGGATTCTTCGGTGGCGGCGGTGCTCCTTCATAGGGCGATCGGTAAAAAACTCAATTGCATTTTTGTGGATAACGGGCTCCTCAGGCTCGGCGAAGCCGAGAAGGTCGAAAAGACTTTCCGCGGGCACTTCAGGATGAATCTTAAAGTCGTGGATTCCGAAAAGATCTTTCTGTCCCGGCTCAAGGGAGTGATCGATCCTGAGAAAAAGCGCAAGGTGATCGGGAAGGCTTTTATCGATGTGTTCGCGAGCGAGGCTAAAAAGCTCGGGAAGGTGCCGTTCCTCGCGCAAGGAACGCTTTATCCCGACGTGATCGAATCCGTGTCTTATCACGGGGGCCCCACGAGCGTGATCAAGAGCCATCACAATGTTGGCGGGCTTCCGAAAGATATGAAATTCAAGCTAGTCGAGCCGCTCAAAGAACTTTTTAAGGATGAGGTCCGCGCGGTTGGGAAGGCTCTCGGGATCGATAAGGATATCGTCGGGCGTCAGCCTTTTCCGGGGCCGGGACTTGCGGTGCGTATTTTGGGCGAGGTCCGCAAGGACCGTTGCGAGCTTCTCCGCAAGGCGGACTGGATCGTGATCGATGAGATCAAAAAAGCTGGTTATTATGACAAGGTCTGGCAGTCTTTTGCTGTGCTGCTTCCCATCCAGAGCGTCGGCGTGATGGGGGATGAACGCACGTATGAGAACGCCGTGGCGGTGCGTGCTGTGACTTCCCAGGATGGCATGACGGCGGATTGGGCGAAGCTCCCGCCGGAACTTTTGGGACGCATTTCTAACCGCATCATTAATGAAGTGCGCGGCATCAACCGCGTCTGTTACGATATTTCCTCCAAGCCCCCGGCCACGATTGAGTGGGAATGACAATCGGAGGGCGGAGGGCGGAAGGCGGATGGCGTCAAACTGAAAACTCCATCCCCCCTCCTCCATCCGTTCAGCGAATTTAAAATGAGCCACAGCGACTTCGTTCATCTCCACTGTCACACCGAGTACAGTCTTCTTGACGCGACGTGCAAGATCGATGAGCTCATGACGCGCGCCAAGGAGCTCCGTTTTCCGGCACTCGCCATGACCGACAACGGAAATCTTTTCGGTGCTATCCAGTTCTATTCCAAGGCCATGAAAGAGGGGATCAAACCCATCGTCGGGATGAGCACGTACGTGGCGCCCGGATCCCGGCTCGAGAGACAGGCTCATGGCATCAAGGAAGCCTCCTTCCACCTCACGCTTTTGGCCACGAACGAGCAAGGTTATCGAAATCTTATGAAACTTGCGAGCATGGGATACACCGAAGGTTTCTATTATCGGCCGCGGGTGGATAAAGAGATCCTTAAGGAATATGCGGAAGGTCTGATCGCGCTCTCCGGCGGGCTCAAAGGCGAGGTCCCGTATTATCTCTATCATGATCAGATGCATGATGCGAGGAAGGTGTCGGCGGAATACGCAGAGATCTTTGGCAAAGACCGGTTCTTTCTCGAGATCATGGAACACGGGCTGGAGCCTCAGAAAAAAGTGATCCAAGGTTCCCAGCAGCTTGCCAAAGAGCTCAAGCTTGGCATCGTGGCCACCAATGACGTGCATTACATACATCAGAACCAGGCGATGGCGCATGATGCGCTGATCTGTATCGGGACCGGCGCGAAGCTCGATGAGCCGAATCGTATGCGCTACCAGGGCGACCAGTATTACCTCCGGTCCGCGGAGGAGATGAAAAGTCTTTTCAAGGATATCCCGCAAGCGATCCGGTCCACGATCGAGATCGCGGAGCGCTGCAATCTGGAGCTCGATTTTCACAAGATCTTCCTTCCGCAATTTGCGCCGCCCGACGGGAAGACGCAGATCCAGTATATGGAAGAGCTTTGCTTCCGGTTCCTGCGCGAGCGTTTTGCCGGAGAGATCCCTCCGGAATATGAAGCGCGTTTGCGTACCGAGATCACACTGATCAGCAAGATGGGCTATATCAGCTACTTCCTGATCGTTTGGGATTTTATCCGGTTCGCGCGGGAAAAGGGGATACCGGTGGGACCGGGTCGCGGTTCAGCGGCCGGAAGTTTGGTGGCTTACTCCCTTTATATTACCGATGTGGATCCTATCCGGTATCACCTCTATTTCGAGCGTTTTCTCAATCCCGAACGCGTGAGCATGCCGGATATTGATATCGATTTTTGCTACGAGCGTCGGGACGAGGTGATCGACTATGTGAAACGCAAATACGGGACTGCGAATGTGGCCCAGATCATCACGTTCGGCACGATGGCTGCGAAAGCGGCTGTGCGTGACGTGGGACGGGTGATGGGGATCCCTTACGGTGAGGTAGACCGGATCGCGAAGCTGATTCCTCTGGAGCTCAAGATCACGCTCAAGCAGGCCTTGGAGCGTGAACCTCAGCTAAAAGAAATGGTCGCGACGGATGTGCGGATGGCGCAACTGATCGAGACTTCCCAGGCCCTGGAGGGGCTTTCCCGTCACGCCTCGATCCATGCGGCCGGCGTTGTGATCTCGGATGTGCCTCTGACGGAACATGTTCCTCTCTATAAGACGGAAGACCAGGTCTGCACGCAGTACACGATGAAGGACCTCGAAAAGATCGGTCTTCTGAAGATGGACTTTCTGGGGTTGAAGACGCTCACCGTGATCAACGAAGCGGTCAAGATCGTCCAGAAGCAGCGCAATGTGAAGATCGATGTCTCGAAGCTCCCCGAGGACGATCCGGAGACTTACGAGATGCTGGCGAAGGGCGATGCGCTCGGGGTATTTCAGCTTGAAAGCTCGGGCATGCGCGATCTTCTCAAAAAAATGAAGCCGAGCCACTTTGACCATCTTGTCGCATTGCTTGCTCTTTATCGTCCGGGACCTCTGGGCAGCGGTATGGTGGATGATTTCATCAAGCGCATGCGTGACCCAAAACTTATCAAGTACGATCATCCGGCTCTTGAGCCGAGTCTGAAGGAAACTTATGGTGTGATCCTTTATCAGGAACAGGTCATGCGTATCGTGAGCGACCTTGCCGGATTCACGCTTGCTCAGGCCGATTCGCTGCGCCGGGCCATCGGGAAAAAGATCCCAGAGGTCATGGCCAAGGAAAAGAAGGCTTTTATGGATGGCGCCATGAAACGCGGTGCCAAGGAAAAAGTCGCGGAGAAGATCTGGGAACTCATCGATTACTTTTCAGGCTACGGTTTCAATAAATCCCATTCCACAGCTTACGCGGCGGTGTCTTATCAGACTGCCTATCTTAAGGCTCATTATCCCGTGGAGTTCATGACCGCGCTGCTGACCTCGGAAATGAACAATACCGATAAAGTGGTGCAATACATCGAAGCAGCCAAGAAAATGGGGATCGATGTCCTGCCGCCCGCGGCGAATGAAAGTTTTTCTGATTTTACCTGTGTGGGAAATCATATCCGGTTCGGGCTCGCGGCCATCAAGAACGTCGGTTCGACCGCCATTGAATCTATTATTGCAACGCGGCTGAAGGATGGACCGTTCCGTTCGCTTTTTGATTTTGTCCAGCGCGTGGAGCTCCGGACCTGTAACCACAAGGTCATGGAAAGTCTGATCAAATGTGGCGCTTTTGACGAGTGGAAGCTTCACCGTTCGCAGCTTATGGCGATGCTGGATGGCGTGTTGGATATGGGCGCGAATATTCAGAAGGATCGCAGCCGTGGGCAGCTTTCTTTTTTTGAAAATAGCGGAGGCGGGCAGGACGGGTTTCATGATCAACAGGCCGCGGTGCCGGATATCCCGGAGTGGCCGGAGAACCAAAAACTGGCGTATGAGCGCGAGCTGATCGGTTTTTATGTTTCCTCGCATCCTCTTTCCAAATATGCCAAGATCCTTAAAAGTTACGCGTCGGCAACCACCGCCAATCTTTCGGAATTCAATCACCAGGCTGAGGTGACGATCGGTGGGATCATTGATACGATGAAAGAGATCCTAACGAAAAAAGGGGACAAGATGGCGTTCCTGAGCCTTCAGGATCTGAACGGTTCTTGCGAAACGGTTGTATTTCCGAGTGTTTTTAAGGCCGCTGGGACTTTGATCCAAAAGGATGCGTTGGTTTTCATTAAAGGCAAGGTTGACGCACGCGACGATGTGGCGAAGCTTCTGGCCGATGAGATCATTCCCTTGGAAGAAGTTCCTAAGCGGTATACGCGTATGATCGCCATCAACCTCAAGACCGCAGGGTTGGGAGCCGAAGTCCTGAAGGAGGTGCGCAGGATCCTTATGGCCCATAAGGGGAGCACCCCAGTTTATCTTACACTCCAGGACCCCAAGGGGCGAATGACGGTCCTGGATTCCGGGGATAGTCTCAAGGTTGAGACCTCCGATGTTCTCTTCGAGGAACTCGAGCGTCTTCTGGGAGAAAATTCCGTCAAAATACGGTCTTAGGAGCTGCTTTTTCTTTATCCGGCCTCTTTTAAGAAATAAACAGTAATCAGTCCCAATATCTTTCTATTGATATTTTCTTAGAAATTTTGGGCATTGAACTGCCCCGAGAATAAAAATAAAATAAAGACTTGGGCAGGATTATTCCGCATTTTCAATAAAAGAGCGATGGAAAGCAGGGTTAACCCCAAGCATTGCTTGAGGTTACAACTTAAATCGCTTGACAAGGCTCTCGAGATTTGCTATTTTTTTGCATCTTCAGACAGGATAAGCAGTTGGAGAGATTCAGCGGGAGCTTTGAATTTATTTTACGGAAGGATGCAGGGATTTGTGACCAACGAATACCCGTTTAGGATTTTTTGATTTCTAGCGGGGTAAAGGAGGTGGGACCTTGACTAAAAAAGATATTGTGATGAAAGTTTCGAATGAAACGAATCTCACCCAGATCGATGTCAAGAAGATCGTCCAGAAAACCCTTGATGTTATTTCCGACAGCCTCCAGCGCGGCGAGACCGTGGAGCTCAGGAATTTCGGTGTGTTCAAAATAAAAAACCGCCGCGGTCGCTTGGGACGTAATCCCCGGACCGGCGAAGAAGTGACGGTCCCCGAAAAAAAAGTCGTGGTGTTCAAACCCGGACTTATCTTAAAGATCAAGGTAAAGTAGGTAGGGAAGTGAGGTCCCCGACCCGATGGGTCGAAGGACCCGGAGGGACGCGCCCGGATATTCTGCGGCGCGAAAGTGATTTTCAAAGATTTTAAGGAGGCGGGTATGGCAGAAAAAGGTAAGGTAAAATGGTTCTCCAACGTCAAGGGTTTCGGATTTCTTCGCAAGGATGGGGAAGAGAAGGATATTTTTGTCCATTATTCCGTGATCCAGGGGGACGGGTATAAGCGGCTCAATCCCGACGAAGAGGTCGAGTTTGACATTGCTCAAGGAGAAAAAGGACCGCTCGCCCAGAACGTGGTTCGCCATAAAAAGCCGAAAGAAGAAGGCGCTGCCGAGGCCGCTCCCGATGCCAAGAAGGAAAGCAAAAAGAAATAAGTCTGCCCAAGGCTTTGAGGCTTTTAACTTTGGCGGCATCTTAAAATAGAAATCGACCCGCGGGATCTTTCCCGCGGGTCTTTTTTTCTCCTCGTCCGAGCCGGGATGAGGGCGAAGCTGCCGCGCTGTGCGGCGGGTCTGAATGGATTCATAAGGAAGCCCGATATTGGAAAATAAAAAAAACAGAAAACTGCGCAGGTTCTTTACTTCCAGGATCCTGCAAAAAACTTCTCATGACCTTTGGCTCGATCCGGCCGAGACCCACCATCTTCGGGACAGCATACGCCTCAAGTCGGGAGATGCTTGTCTTGTAACGGATGGTTGTGGTGGTGAAGCGGAGGCTGTGGTCGGCGAGTTTTCGCCGGACGGGCGTGCCCGTCTTCTGATCCAGAGAATTCTCGTGAAAGAGGGGACTTTGAATGAGGCTATCACTCTTCGGGTTTTTCCGGTAATGCTGCGCAAGGGGAAGACGGATCTCCTCGTTGAAAAAGCCCAAGAGCTGGGGGTTCACGAGTTTCATCCGATCGGGTCAGAGCATTGCGAAGTTCAGATCGCCAAAGAAAAAGCTGGGAAGATCCTCGATCGCTGGAACCGTATCGCACGCGAAGCCAGCAAACAGTCCGGAAGTCTGAAGCTCCTCAAGGTTGCAGCGCCTCAAAGCTTCAAGGAAGCCTTTGACAGTATTTCTCCTGAAGAGCCTGTCGCGATCTTTCATCCGGGGTCGGATTCCATCTTGTTCCCGAAATGGCTTGCGGAAATCCAGGGGCTTAACGGTACGATCAAAGCGCTCAATATTTTTATCGGGCCCGAGGGCGGCTTCTCTAAAGATGAGATCCTTTGGGCGAAAGGACGCCGCAAAGAAAAGAATCTTCACCTTGTTGGGCTGGGAGAATCTCTTTTTAAGGCAGATACGGCCTTCATCGGGATCGTGGCTTCCATCAGATTTTCCGGCGTTCTTTCCGCGTGAGTATGTCCCCGCAGCCTTCTTCCAAGAAAAACGTCCGTTTCTACACGCTCGGCTGCAAGGTCAATCAGTACGAGACTCAAGCGATGCGCGAGGCTCTGGAGCGAAAAGATTACCGGGATATTGAAGGGCAAAAAGGCGTCCCGTGTGACCTTGTGGTCGTGAATACTTGCACGGTGACCCAGGACTCGGATCGGACCAATCGGTATTGGATAAGGCGTCTCCGGCGGGAACACCCCCAAGCGCGGCTTGCGGTGACCGGTTGTTATGCTGAAAAGAATCGAGCCGAACTCGAAGCCATGCCGGAAGTGGATCTTATTTTTTTGAACGAGGAAAAACCGTTCCTGGCAGAGAAACTTTTGGACCCGGCCCCTGTTTGTCAGTCGGCGCGTCCGGATAAGCCCATGACTTTCATGCCGCTTTCGATCTCACGATGCGAAGGAAGAACTCGTGCCTATGTGAAGGTCCAGGACGGATGCAATCATGCCTGTAGTTTCTGCAAAGTATCGATCGTGCGAGGGGCTTCACGCAGCCGTGCGTTGTCCGAGATCCTGGACGAGGTGACACGACTCCGGGATGGGGGGTACCGGGAGATCATCCTGACCGGCATTCAACTGGGGGCTTACGGCCTTGATCTTTTACCTCGATCAGGCTCCGGAGATCGGCATTATCTTTTGCGGGATGTCATCGAGGCCAGTGCCCGGGTCGAAGGGATTGAACGCATTCGTTTGAGTTCGATTGAGCTGACAGATCTTGGAAAACCCCTTCGCGAAGCTTTCCGGAGCGTCCCCAAGCTTTGTCCTCACATACATCTACCGCTTCAAAGCGGGGATAACGAAGTGCTATCGAGAATGAACCGGCGTTACACGCAGGAGGCCTACCGGGAAGTGGTGTTGGAATTGAAGGAACGGATCCCGGATTTTGAATTGAGCCTGGATGTGATGGCCGGATTTCCGGGAGAGACCGAGGCCCAGTTTGAGAACACCCTGGGATTCCTGGAGATCCTTCAGCCGCTTAAGACCCATGTGTTTCCCTACAGCCGGCGAGAGGGGACGCGAGCCTCGGGTTGGGGGACACTTCCCGCACAAACCGTTCGAGATCGGGCCCGTCGTTTGATGGCATTGGCCGCATGTATTTCTGAAAAGGTCCGGAGTCGATATCTGGGACGTACGTTTGATATTCTGGCGGAACATAAGCATGAGATCACCGGAACGTCCGAAGGGTTCACGGCGAATTATCTCAAGATCTTTTTTGAGTACCCACAGAACGTGCAAGGGTGTATCATACCGTTCAAATTGACGGAATTTTTTCAGGATGGCTTTCGGGGAATCCCGGGCGAACCTAAGCAGACACGCAAGAGGACATGATCCATGGAATGGTTCTGGAAGATAGTCGATCATTTTCAAAAAAGCGTTGCAGGATCGGCGCTCCAAAGTTTTTCGCCGATCGACTGGATCGTGTTGCTGGCGATCTTTTGGGGCCTGGTCCAAGGAAGCCGCAAAGGTTTCAGCGACATGTTCGGGAAGTTGTTGGGGATATTCCTTGTGAGCATGCTGACGCTGAGCTTTTACCCAAGCGGAGCCGTTCTCCTGAATTCGAATCTTCCCGTTCTTTCCACAAAAGCCGCCGAACCGCTGTCTTTTTTCCTATGGGCTCTTTTTCTTTGGCTCTCCGTGTCGTGGTGCGTCAATATATTCGGGAGGTTCCTAAAGATCGAAGCTCAGGGACTTTTAAAGACCCTGGGAGGAATGGCCTTTGGGGTTTTGCGCATGATCCTTTTACTTAGTTTTCTCGCGCAATTTCTTCTCTTCTTTCCGAGTGAGTCTTTGCAAGAGATCTTCAGGCCAGGGCGCACCTACACGGGGTATACGATCTCGCGATGCGTGCCCGATCTCCACAAGCTTGTTGTGAGCCCTCTCCGCAAGCCGACCTTTAAAAAATCCGTGGAATCCTACAAGGTCGGCGGGTAGAAAAAAGACGCGTTATGGAACAGAATAACTCCGGGACGCGTTACGAAGATCATGTGGTTGAGCAGGTTAGTGCGGCCAATGATATTGTCGAGATCATCTCTCAATACGTTCCCCTCAAACGCGCGGGCAGACATCTCAAAGCCTGTTGTCCTTTTCATCAGGAAAAATCCCCTTCGTTCATGGTCCAGCCCGAAAAACAGATGTTCCATTGTTTCGGGTGCGGGGCCGGTGGGGATGTGTACAGTTTTCTCATGAGGCATGAGAATATGACATTCCCCGAGGCCTTGAAGTCCCTCGCGGAACGCGCACATATCACGCTCCCGGAGCGACGGTCTCATCAGGACGATGGCGGGCAGAAGGAAAAACTCTACGAGGCTTGCCAGACCGCTGCCGACATTTATCATGAACTTCTTTTTAAGGAAGCTGGGGCTGCAGCGCGTGCGTATCTGGCGAAGCGACAGATCACCGCTGAGATCATCCGGGAATTCAAACTCGGGTGGGCGCCGATGGAATGGCGCACCCTTTTTGATCGTATGGTCTTAAAAAAATATCCGGAAGCCCTCCTCAAGCAAGCCGCTCTGATCCAGCAATCGCCGAAAGGGAATTATTACGATACGTTTCGCGGACGGCTCCTGTTCCCGATCCTGAATCTCCAGAATAAGGTGGTTGCGTTCGGCGGGCGGTTGATCGCCGACCAAGAGGGCCCGAAATATCTCAATTCACCTGAAACGCCGATTTTTTCGAAACGCCGCGAACTCTTCGGCCTGAATCTTGCCAAAAAGCACATTGATCGCGAATGGCCGAATTTGATCCTGGTGGAAGGTTATATGGATTTTCTCGCTCTTTATCAGCATGGCTTCAAAAATGCCGTGGCAACGCTTGGGACCGCGCTGGGTGAGGATCACGTGCGCCTGATGCGGCGTTTTGTGGAGGAAGTGATCGTCGTTTATGACGGTGATAAAGCGGGGGAAGCCGCGGCTCTGCGGGGACTTGAGATCCTTCTGGAGGGGGGGATGCAGGTGAAACTTGTGAGTCTGCCCAAAGGCGAGGACCCGGATGATTTTCTCAACAAGCGCGGGAACGATGCCTTTGCGACGCTTTTGAAGAACGCCAAGGATTTTTTTGATTATAAATTACAGGCACTTCTTGCGCGCTATCCCCGCCAGGATGCGCTGGGTCTTTCTAAGATCAGCCGGGAGATGTTCGAGACTTTTCTCAAAGTCAAGAATACGGTCATGCTTTCGGAATATTTCAAGCGGCTTGCCCGCGCGTTGCAGGTAGATGAGAATTCTCTTCGCACTGAGTTCTCTCGTCTGGATAAACGGAGCAGTGTTCCCAGAGAGCGCTCTCAAGAGGCTGTCGCCACGCCCGAAGCCATCAAGCCCGCGCCCGAAGAGTTGCTGCTTTTGGTGCTCATGGCGGAGGTTCCGCCTTTTTGTGACAAAGCCTGCGAAGAGCTCAAGGATGTTGACCTTAAAACGCCGGCCTCACGCGAGCTTTTTGAATATCTCCGGCAGATGAACACTCTTGGGAAAAAATGCACTCTTTCGGGACTTTTGATTCGGATCCAGGATGCGCCATATCGTGAACAGCTTGTGGCGGTCATGGCTTCTCTCGATGAGACGGCTGATCGGGAACAGATCCTTGGAGATTGTATCGGAAAGATCAAACAAGGCCGTGCTACCGGGAGGCTCGAAGAGTTGCGACGTCTGATCCTCGCAGCGGAGACCGGGCGGGATGAGATCAAGGTTCGTGCTGCGACCCAGGAATACCAGGAGCTCTTGAAGCGGTCCCGGGAAGCTAAAAAGGGCGAATAAATCGCTTGGTTTCAAGAGGCGAGATAACTATAATACGCAATTCTATGAAAAAGGTATCCAAAAAACCTACCCACGCAGTATCTAAAAAGGCATCTTCCGTCCAGGCCAAGGGGAAGGCTCCTTCTGTATCCTCTGTCCATGTGAAGCCTGTCAAAAAGGGCGCCGTCTCCGCGAAGCTCCAAGGGGAGATGGTTCAAAAGCTTGTGGCTCTCGGGAAAAAACAGGGTTTTGTCACGATCGAGCAGATGAAGAAACAGCTGCCTCCGGACATGAACAATCCTGAAAAAGTCGAAGAAATTATTGTAACCTTGAATGAAAAAGGGATTGAAGTCACAAGCGGTTCGACAGGCGATCCGTCCAAGTCCGGTTCTGAGGTGATCCAGGACGTCGAAGTTAAGAAGGGAAAAGACTCCGAGCTTGAGGAAGACGCAGCGGTTGAAGAATATGAACGGGGTCGCATTGATGATCCGGTCCGCACTTATCTTCGGCAGATGGGGCAGATTTCGCTTCTGACGCGAGAACAGGAAATTGAGATCTCCAAGAAGATCGAGGCCTGCGAGCATGAACTGAAGAAAGTTGTTTATCAGACCAAAGCTGCGCGGTTCGAAGTGTTGGAACTCGCCAAAAAGATCCTCGAGGGGCAGGTCCAGCTCGAGTCGATCATTGAAAGTGAAGAACAGGCCCAGATCCAGACCCTCAAGAAAAAGCTCAAACTGCTGATCCGAAAGTTTCGCGCCTCCCGGAAAAAATCGAATGTTGTTGAGCTTCTTTTACAGTTTAATCTAAGCGTCGCGATCGTTGAACAGATTGTTGCAAGCCTGCGGGCCAAACTCAAGGAATTGAAACGGAACCGCGATGACATCAAGAAGCTTCGGCGGGGTGGCGTGCGCGGTAAGATTGGCCAGATCGAGGAGCGCAATCGACAGATCCTTCACGAACTTGGGGAGCCGGAAGAAAAACTTCATGAGCACTTCAAAGCCATCATTCGCAAGGAATGGGAACTTACTAAGGCGAAGAAGGCGTTGGTTGCCGCGAATCTCCGCTTGGTCGTCAGTATTGCCAAGAAGTACACGAACCGAGGGCTTTCCTTTTTGGACCTGATCCAGGAAGGGAACATCGGTTTGATGAAGGCCGTAGATAAATTCGAATACAAGCGCGGCTATAAATTCTCGACTTACGCAACTTGGTGGATCCGCCAAGCGATCACGCGTTCGATCGCAGACCAGGCCCGTACGATCCGTATCCCGGTGCACATGATCGAGACCATCAATAAGTTTTTTCGCGCGTCGCGTCACTTGGTCCAGGAAACTGGGCGTGAGCCGACTCCGGAAGAGGTCGCGCAAGTCATGAAGATGCCCGTCGAAAAGGTGAAGGGTATCTTGAAGATCGCACAGGAACCGATCAGTCTTCAGACACCGATCGGGGATGAGGGCGACACGAGTTTTGGGGATTTTATTGAAGATAAGTCTGCGGTGTCTCCGGCCAATGCTACAGCCTATAGCATGCTCAAGGAGCAAATGGACGACGTCCTCTTGACGCTCACCGAGCGTGAGGAAAAGGTCCTGCGCTTACGATTCGGGATCGGGGACGGTTACCCGAGGACTTTGGAAGAGGTCGGCCATATTTTTAATGTAACGCGCGAGCGAGTTCGTCAGATTGAGGCCAAGGCGCTTCGAAAGCTGCGTCATCCTACCCGGTCGCGAAAGCTCAAGAATTTTCTGGATATTAAGCTGAGCGAGTAATAGAATCTCCTTGGCCGCCTGTTGTGCTCGAGGCTTTCTTGACGGCCGTTTGGATGCCTGAAACTTGTTGAGGTCTAAAAGCCAATGAATAAAAAATGTATTCTTGTGATTGATGACGAGGATGATGTCTGTCAGATCATCAAAGAGAAGTTCGAAGTTCTTGGCTATAAAGTTCTGACCGCGCTCGATGGGGCGGAAGGCTTTCAGAAGACGGAAGAAGGCCGACCCGATTGCGTGCTTCTTGATATCCGAATTCCAAAAGGCGAAGATGGACTGACGTATCTTCGCAAGCTTCGCTCCTATCGCCACGATGACCTTCAGGAACAGACGCGTACCCGGAAAACTCCCGTCATCATGCTGACCGGCGCGGGAGCGACGATGCAGCCGCTCTTTGAACTCGAAGGAATCAGTGGTTTCATTGAGAAACCTTTTGATCTTGCCAATCTCCAGGGCAAGGTCGAGCATGTCCTTCGAGTGCGTTAGTTCAAATTTTCCGCCTTATTGTTGATTGCAATTCCTCTTTATCTTCGATAGTCTACGCTTACGTTCCGCTGAGTTCGGAGCCGTGAACTTAAAGTTTAGAGTCAAAACGGTTTTTTAAAAACTCCGAGCTCCCAGCCGAGCCATCCCGACTGATTTACGGGCCTATAGCTCAATCGGTTAGAGCAGAGGACTCATAATCCTTTGGTTCCTGGTTCGAGTCCAGGTGGGCCCACTGAATTCCAGTGATTCATTGCGTTCTTGTTCTTTCATTAATTTTGACGGATAACCAGGACATGGCTGATCCTCGTTGAATTTTTAATTGAGGCGCAGGCGGCGCCGTGGCGGCTTAGGGAATGCCGTAACAACCGAATTCTTTCTTGACACTTCTCCTAAGGGAAAAGTACACTTGAAGACATTGTTGGAGGAATTCAATCATGAAGGGGTTTTTATGAAAAAGATGAGATTCTTTGCGGTCTGGGCACTTTTAGCGGTGATGCTAGCTTCTTGCGCATCGCGTCCCTTGAGACATTCCTTCGGTCCTTATTCTGAGGCCGAAACTTTTTATAAGAAGGGGAATTATCCCAAGGCGATCGAAAAGTATCAGGAATACCTGGCCGGAAATCCTCGAGGAAACCTGGCCGCGATTGCGGAGTATTATATCGCGAAGAGCTATGGGGCTTCAGGGGACACGGCCAAGGCGTGCGAGGGTTTTGAACGTGTCGTAAAACAATTTCCTGGGACGAGTTGGGCGGCGTTTGCGAAGGAACAGCTGGAAAGGCTGCAAGGTGCCGCGAAGCCTTGAGACGTGTTATGGTTAGGGGAAGGTCTTAAAAAAGAAGCAAAGCAGCCCCTGAAAATCTTTTTTGTTCTTTGATTTTTGAGAAGGTCTTCTCGGATGATCGCGCACAGATGACGAGAGACGGGAAACGTCCTGTCCAACCGCTGTGGGAGGAAAGTCCGAGCTTCATAGGGCATCGTAGTGGGTAACACCCACCCACTGTGTTCGATTATTTTAAAAGAATATTGAGCATAGTGCGGATAAGAGCCACAGAGACGAGTCCCTGTCACGCAAGTGCCAGGGGGTGAAACGCGGCAATCTCTACGTGAAGAAAGGCTAAACAGGGTGAGGAGCGCAAGCGGGAACGGCCCGTTCCTAGAACGCCGCAAGGCGGGAACCTTACCGGGTCAGCCGACCGAGGCCGTCAGCAATGACGGCCCTAGATAGATGGTCATCTCTCGCCGGTAAGACGGCGGGAACAGAACTCGGCTTATAGAGAAGGCCTTCTCATTTTTTTTGTGAAGCTTGACAAAAAGTGTAGAAACGGGTAAGTTTCCTTCAGACGGATTCGGTTTAACTCCTTTTAAGACGGCGCGAGACGCCGACAAAGGTGGCAAGATGAATAAAAAAAATAGTCTTTATGAGAACCCCGCAACTAGAGGCGGGGTATTTTTTTGCCTGCCCGCTTTTGGAAAGAGGTCCCCGTCCCTATGACCACCTCCGAAAAACAGGTTCTTGACGAAGGCGGGATCGAACGGGCACTCGCCCGTATCGCCCATGAGATCCTGGAACGCAATCAGGGTATGGACCATCTCACGCTGGTCGGCATCAGAAGCCGCGGTGTTTTTCTCGCCGAGCGACTTCAGAAAAAACTTTCCGAGATTGAGAAAAAAGAAATCCCCGTGGGTATTCTCGACATCACTCTTTATCGCGATGATCTGAGCGAAGTCGGCCCCAAAGCCGAGCTCCATGAAACGAATATTCCCTTTGATCTCAAAAACAAGATCGTGATCTTGGTGGATGATGTTCTTTTCACGGGCCGGACGATCCGGGCAGCCTTGGATGGGCTTATCGATTTTGGACGACCGAGGGCCATCCAACTTGCGGTGCTCGTGGACCGCGGGCATCGGGAATTACCCATCAAGGCGGACTATGTAGGCAAGAATGTTCCGACCGCGTTCCAGGACAAGATCATCATCCGATTGAAGGAAACGGATGGGAAAGACGAAGCTGTGATCTCCGGAGGGGGAAAGTCATGACGCAGAACGACAAGATTAAGTGGAATCGAAAAGACCTTCTCGGCCTGCGCGATCTTTCCGTGGAGGAGATCACGTTGATCCTGGACACCGCGAAATCCTTTAGCGAAGTTTCCCAGCGAGAGGTCAAGAAAGTTCCGGTCATGCGCGGCAAGACCGTGGTGAATCTTTTTCTGGAACCGAGCACGCGGACGCGAGTTTCTTTTGAACTCGCGGAAAAACGTCTTAGCGCGGATACCATTAGCATGGCGAGCGCCGGCTCCAGCATGACCAAAGGCGAATCCTTGTGGGACACGATCGCCAACATTGAAGCTCTTAAGGTGGATATCATCGTGATGCGGCACGGTTCCTCGGGGGCACCGCATCGGGTTTCAAATTATACGAAGTGCGGGGTCGTCAATGCGGGGGACGGTATCAACGAGCATCCCACACAAGGACTTCTGGATATGTTCACGCTTCGTGAGATCAAAGGAAAGATCAAGGGGCTCAAAGTGGTTTTTGTCGGGGATATCCTTCACTCCCGTGTGGCTCGGTCGAATATTTGGGGACTGACCAAACTTGGGGCGGAAGTGGTTCTGTGCGGTCCCAAGACGCTCATTCCTTGGGGGTTTGAGGAGCTCGGTGTGAAAGTCATCCATGATGTGAAGAAAGCGATCGATGGAGCAGACGCCGTGACTCTTCTCAGGATCCAAATGGAGCGGCAGAACGAGACGTTGTTCCCGAGTATCCGCGAATACGCGAGCACCTTTGGAATGAATACCGAGCTTTTTAAATGTGCAAAACCCGACGCGATCCTGATGCATCCGGGGCCGGTGAACCGTGGCGTCGAAATTGAAAGCGCCCTCGCGGACAGCCCGCAGTCTTATATCTTGAAACAAGTCACCAACGGGATCGCGGTCCGCATGGCGGTCCTTTATCTCTTGAGCGGGGCATTGAAAAATGAAAAATAAACTGAACGGACAATCCGTCAAGAACCTGATCATCCGGAATGCTCACATGATTGACCCTGCCAATAAGATCGACGAGGTGATGGACCTTCACGTCAAAAGTCACAGGATCGTGAAATGGGGCAAGAATCTCGAGGCCGAAGATGCGGAGATCCTGGATGCCAAGAAGCTCCATCTCTTGCCGGGGCTGGTGGATCTCCACGTTCACTTTCGCGAGCCGGGGTACGAGCATAAAGAAACGATCGAAACCGGGGCCCAGGCTGCGATCGCGGGCGGTTTTGTGGCCTGCGTCACCATGCCGAATACGAAACCTGCCTGTGACAATGCGCAGGTCGTGAAGTATCAAATGGAACGCGCGAACGTTCTCAATTTTAATATTTTCCCTTCGGGGACGCTGACGCAAGGACGTGAAGGAAAGAAGATTTCAGAAATGGCCGAGATGAAGGCTGCGGGAGCGGTCGCGGTGACCGATGACGGAGGATGGGTCGTGGACTCCGGGGTGGCGCGTCGGGCTTATGAGTATGCCGCAACCTACGGATTGCCGATCCTGTCGCATGCCGAAGACCATTCGATCAGTGTTAATGGTGTGATGAATGAAGGAGTGGTTTCCTCGCAACTGGGGCTTCGGGGCGCTCCGAACGCCGCGGAAGATATCGCGACGGCAAGAGATATTGAATTGGTCCGGCTCATCAAGTGTCAGCTCCATTTCCAGCATGTGTCAACCCGTGGAGCGGTCGACATGATCCGGCGCGCGAAAGCGGAAGGGTTGCCGATTACCGCTGAAGCAACACCGCATCACATCGCCCTGACGGACGAAGAATTCGTGAAGTACGATACTTTTTATAAAATGAATCCGCCCCTGCGTACCGAGAAGGACCGGGAGGCGATCCTCCGAGGTCTGGAGGACGGTACGATCGATGCGATCGCGACGGATCACGCGCCGCATGCTCTTGAAGAAAAAGACCGGGATATTGAAGTGGCCCCGTTCGGTGCGATCGGTTTGGAATCGGCCTTTGGGGTTATCATGACCGAACTTTTTCACGGACGGAAATGGAAGCTGGACGAGATAGTCAAGAAGATGAGTTTGACGCCCGCGGAGATCCTTAAGAAATCTAATTTCGGGCGGCTTAAGACCGGTGAGCAGGCCAATTTTATCTTGGTGGATGTGGAGAAGGACTGGGTTTTTGCGGAAGAGAACGTTCATTCGAAATCCCTGAATTCCTGCTTCTACGGCAAGAAGCTCAAAGGCAAGGTTCTGCATACCTTCGTGAAGGGTTATCAGTACGCTCTCTAGCGCTGCGTTCATAGGGATCGGACGGATGTTCGCCGAGAGAGCTGTCCTGTTACCCGAAACAATATATGGAAAACGGTGCTAACGAGTGAAGATTGTGACTTTTTCGTGTTAAAGCTGAAGAAGGAAGCCCCTCTAAAAACGGAAAGGATTTGAATCATGCCCCGACGAAGCGATATTAAAAAAGTTCTGATCATAGGATCCGGGCCGATCATTATCGGCCAAGCCTGCGAATTCGATTATTCCGGTACCCAGGCCTGTAAAGCGCTGAAAGAGGAGGGCTACGAGGTGGTCCTGGTGAATTCCAATCCTGCCACGATCATGACGGATCCGGGGATGGCCCATAAAACTTATATTGAGCCGCTTACGGTCGAAAGTATTGAGAAGATCATTGAGATCGAGAGACCGGATGCTCTTCTGCCAAATCTCGGCGGACAGACGGGTCTTAATCTTTCTTCGGCGCTCCACAAAGCGGGGGTGCTTAAAAAGTATAACGTAGAAGTGATCGGTGTGAAGGTGGACGCGATCGAGCGAGGGGAAGACCGGATCATCTTTAAAGAAACGATGCAGAAGTTGGATATCCCGGTGCCTGTTTCGGAGCCGTGCTATTCCGTGGAGGAAGCCGAAAAGATCGCCGAGCGCCTGAAATATCCTGTGGTGCTGAGACCTGCGTACACGATGGGCGGGACCGGCGGCGGGATCGTTTATAACGTGGAGGAATTGCGCGAAATTACCGCTCGGGGCCTCTTGGCCAGTCTTATTCATCAGGTGTTGGTGGAAGAATCGGTCTTGGGATGGGAAGAGCTTGAACTCGAAGTTGTTCGGGATGAAAAAGGGAAAAAGATCACCGTTTGTTTTATCGAGAATATCGATCCCATGGGCGTTCACACGGGGGACAGCTTTTGCGCGGCGCCGATGTTGACCGTGAAGCCCGAGCTCCAGAAGAAACTGCAGGATTATTCGTATAAGATCGTCGAGGCGATCGGTGTTATCGGCGGCACGAATGTCCAATTTGCGCATAACCCCAAAGATGGAAGAATTGTGGTGATCGAGATCAACCCCCGGACCTCCCGTTCTTCCGCGCTGGCCTCCAAAGCAACTGGTTTTCCGATCGCGTGGGTTTCCACGAAGCTCGCCAGCGGGATTGACCTCAGCGAATTGCCGTACTGGAGAAAAGGGACGCTCGATCAATACGAACCGTGGGGCGATTATGTCGTGATCAAATTTGCTCGCTGGGCTTTTGAGAAATTCTCGCAAGCCAAGGATGTCTTGGGCACTCAGATGAAGGCGGTCGGCGAGGTCATGTCGATCGGGAAAACATTTAAGGAGTCTTTCCATAAAGCGATCCGGTCTCTGGAGATCAGCCGTTATGGGCTGGGCGGGGCCAAGGATTTCAAGAGTTTCTCATTGGAGCAGCTCAAGGCGCGTCTTGCCATGCCTTCCAGCGAAAGAGTCTTTTTGATGTATGAAGCGTTCAGGAAAGGCATGAGCATTGACGAATTGCATGAAATGACCATGATCGGGAAATGGTTCCTTAAGGAAATAAAGGAATTGTGTGACTTTGAAGAAGAGATCTCGAAACTGAGTTTCGCGAAGCTTCCCCCGGATCAGCTGGTCCAGGCGAAAGAGTGGGGCTTCTCCGATAAATATCTCGCCAAGCTTTTTAGTGTTAAGGAAGAGACGGTAAGGAGAAAGCGCCTGGAACTTGGGAAGGTCGCTCGCTTTGAAGCCGTGCCCGTGAGTGGCGTTCAAAATGCGGCCTACTATTATTCCACCTACAGTTCCAAGGGGAAAGACGAATCTAAAGTTTCTTCCAAGAAAAAGATCATGATCCTGGGGGGCGGACCCAATCGCATCGGGCAGGGGATCGAGTTCGATTATACCTGCGTGCACGCGGCCTTCGCGATCCGCGACGCGGGCTATGAATCGATCATGATCAACTGTAACCCTGAAACTGTTTCTACGGATTACGATACCTCGAATAAACTCTATTTTGAACCGCTGACCGTGGAAGATGTCCTGGCGATCTATGAGAAAGAAAAACCTGATGGCGTTATTGTCCAGTTCGGGGGGCAGACGCCGCTGAATATCGCGCAGGAATTGAAGGACCAGGGTGTCAAAATATTGGGGACGACCCCCGAGAGCATCCGGCTGGCCGAGGACCGGGAATGTTTCAGCGAGAAGATCAAAAAGCTGAATATCCCCCAACCGGAAAGCGGCATCGCGCGTTCTCTGGAGGAGGCGGTGAGTATTGCGAAAAGGATCGGTTACCCGCTGATGGTCCGGCCTTCTTTCGTGCTCGGTGGCCGGGGCATGGAGATCATCTACGAAGAAGAGCGCCTGATAAAATATGCGGTCGAGGCGATCAATGTCAGTCCGGAATATCCTATGTTGATCGACAGATTTCTGGACCAGGCGCTTGAGGTGGAGGTCGATGCCCTCTGCGATGGCGAGGCAACCTTCGTGACCTCGATCATGGAACATATCGAATATGCGGGCGTTCACTCCGGAGATTCCGCCTGCGTGATCCCGTCCCGGACCATTAGTGACAAGCATTTGAAGACGATCGAAAAATATACGGATCAGATCGCCCGGGAGCTTCAGGTGGTAGGCCTGATCAATATCCAGTACGCCATTTTTAAAGACAAGGTGTATATCCTGGAGGCCAATCCGCGCGCGTCCCGGACCGTGCCCCTTGTTGCGAAAGTGACCGGCATGCCCATCGCCCGTATCGCGACCCAGGTGATCCTCGGGAGGAAGATTAAGGATTTCCCCGAGCTCCGGCACAGGAAACTTCCGTATGTGGGCGTTAAAGAAGCCGTATTTCCGTTCAATATGTTTCCGGAAGTGGACCCGCTTCTGGGCCCGGAGATGAGGTCGACTGGGGAGGTGATGGGGATCGCCGGTTCTTTCGGCCTGGCATTTTATAAAGCACAAGCCGCCACGGGCACAAAACTTCCTTTGGAGGGGAATGTCCTCTTGACGGTGGCCGACAAGGACAAGTCTGCGCTGGTGCCGATCGCCAAAAGGATCAAGGACCTTGGGTTTACGATCTACGCGACGGAAGGTACGAGCCGGCATCTCAAGGCTCAGGGCATTGAAACTGTTGAGATCAATAAGATCCCGGAAGGCCGGCCCAATATCGCCGACGCCATCAAAAATAAGGATCTACAGCTCATCATCAATACCCCGGTGGGAAAGAGTAGCAAATATGATGACAGTTTTATCCGGAAGATGGCGATCCAGCACAAGATCCCTTATGTGACATCGATGATGGCGGCTGAGGCCAGTGTCGAAGGGATCGACGCGGCACAAAAAGGCAATATTGCGCCGAGATCGCTCCAGGACTATTATCAGGAGCTGGATAAGGTCCACTAAAAATGACGCGAGCCAAAATCCCGAGAGAAAAAATGACTCCAAGAAAGTGCGATGAGGATGTTCCTATCTTTGAGAATAAAAAGGTCAACGGTAAATATTTCAAGCTGACCTTTTGTTCGAAAAAACTGTCCAAGAATATCAAGCCCGGACAGTTCCTTCACGTTCGCGTCAATCAAGGACAGGACCCTTATCTGAGACGCCCTTTCAGCTACTTTCGGATTTTACCCGGCAAAGTGGAGATCCTCTATGAGGTTCTGGGTCGTGGCACTTGCATTCTTTCAGGAAAGAAAAAAGGAGATGTTCTCAGAGTGATGGGGCCGCTCGGAAATGTCTTCACGGAAAAACTCGGGAAAAAGAAGCGGATCCTGGTAGCGGGCGGGGTGGGTGTCCCGCCCCTCGTGTTCCTTGCCGAACAATATCCTACGGACTATCTTTTGATCGGGACCAAGTCCAAGGCTGAGCTCCTGCCGAAGGCAGAACTCAAAAAAGTGAAGGCTAAAGTCCTTTGCACCACGGAAGATGGTTCGTACGGGACGAAGGGACGCGTGACCTTGTTGCTTGAAGAGATCCTGAAAGATCGTCACCCAGGGGAATTTTTCATCCAGACTTGCGGGCCCAAACCCATGATGAAGGCCGTGATCGCCCTTGCGGAGAAGTACGGCGTTGAAGGCGAGGCCTCATGGGATGAGAGTATGGCTTGTGGTGTCGGGGCCTGCCTGGGTTGCATGGTTAAGACCAAGGACGGATTGAAACGTGCTTGCGCGGACGGGCCGGTATTTAATTTTGAGGATCTAGAGCTGTGAAAGTCGATTTAACGACCAAGATCAAAAACCTGACCCTCAAGAATCCTATGACCGTAGCTTCCGGGACTTTCGGGACGACGGATGAGTATGCCGCCTATGTGGATCCCAAAAAACTTGGGGCGATTATCACCAAAACCATTACCGTGAAAGCCCGGGCCGGAAATCCGATGCCGCGGATCTGCGAGACCTCGTCCGGAATGCTGAATGCCATCGGGCTCCAGAATAAAGGCCTTGAGGATTTTATCGAACACAAGATCCCTTATTTTAAAAAGCTCGGCGTGCCGCTCATCGTGAGTATTGCCGGAGAATCCGTAGAGGAATTCGGAAGGCTTGCTAGAACTTTTGACGGGATGAAAGATGTTGTGAAAGCGATTGAGGTGAATCTATCCTGCCCGAATGTCGAAGCCGCCGGCGTCGGAGGCATGAAAAAACAGGAACGCATTACGGATGCGATCAAAGCGGTTCGTGGCGAGACGGATCTTCTCGCGTTCGCAAAGATCTCACCTGAACTCGGGGACGTTCTTGAGATCGCCGGGAAAGTCCTGGCGCAGGGGATGGACGGGATCAGCCTGATCAATACGCTTCGGGGGATGGCGGTCGATCTTCGGACGCGGAGTTCCAGGATCGCGAAGGATTTCGGGGGGCTGAGCGGTCCGGCGATCAAGCCGGTCGCGCTCCGCTATGTCTATCAGGTTAAAAAAGAATTCCAAGTGCCGGTCATTGCCTCCGGCGGTATCTCAAACGCCCAGGATGCCCTGGAATTTCTGATCGTGGGGGCGGATTTGCTCGCTATTGGGACGGCGAATTTCGTGGAGCCGCAAGCGACGCTTCAAATTCTGAAAGGGATCGAAGATTTCTGCAAGAAAGAAAAGATCCATACTCTTGACGGGTTACGGGGGAGTTACATCCCTGCCGCAGAAAAAGGAGAAGGGTGCAACCGATGAGCGAAATTTCCGTGCAGGATCGTTTGATCGTGGCGCTGGATGCCCCGACCCTTGAGATCGCCGAGCAGTGGCTCATTGAACTTAAGGGCGTGGTCCGTTATTACAAGGTCGGGCTCGAACTCTTTGCAGCTCATGGCTGGAAGGCCGTGAACCTGGTGAAAAATTACGGAGGGCGTGTTTTTCTGGACCTCAAGCTTCATGATATTCCGAACACCGTGAGTCGGACACTGGCGGCGGTGTGTGAACA
Organism: uncultured bacterium; assembly: GCA_964482725.1. GTDB lineage: Bacteria > Omnitrophota > Omnitrophia > Omnitrophales > Aquincolibacteriaceae > Aquincolibacterium. The sequence goes on from CAYZYT010000007.1 coordinate 142,591, forward strand.
CGAAGTGGACATTGTAAATGTTCATGCCTTGGGAGGATTTGAAATGATGAAGGCGGCCCGCGAAGCCGTGGAGAAATATTCGTCTGGGCGAGTGATAAGGCCCAAGCTAATCGCTGTGACGATCCTCACGAGCCACAGCCAGGAGACATTGTCTAAGGACCTTTGCATTAAGCGTAAGATGAAAGACGAAGTGATCCATCTGGCAAGTCTTGCCCAAAAAGCCGGGCTTGACGGCGTGGTCTGTTCCCCCCTGGAAACCGGCTGGGTCCGGAAGAAGTGCGGCAAGGATTTTGTGATCGTGACCCCGGGTGTCCGTCCTGAAGGCGCGGCCGTGGGCGATCAGAAAAGAATCGAGACCCCCGAGAAGGCCGTAAAGAGCGGCGCCACTCACATCGTTGTCGGCCGCCCCATCACCCAGGCCGTTCATCCCAAAGAAGTCGCGCTCCAGATTTTGAGTTCGATGGCTTTCTCCTCGCCTTATAAGATCTAACTTGTTGAAAATAAATAACTTACAAAAACGCACTCTGTGCTTTTCCTTGACAGCAGCACGGAAACTTTTATAATACGCCCTCCACATGGCCTATGATTTTCCTGAGACTCCATAAATATGATAAGAAGCATGACCGCTTTTGCCCGCGTGTCGGTTACGGCGGGCGGCAAACACTGGGTCGTCGAGATTAAGTCGCTGAACCAGCGGTATTTTGAACTTTCCTTGAGACTTCCGCCCGCGATGTACGCCTTCGAGGCGCAGGTGCGGCCTCTCGTCCAGTCGGTGATGCGCCGGGGAAAGATCACGCTCGGTATCGCGGAAGAGGGGCGAAACGGCGAGGCGCTTGTCTATGAGCTGGATCAGGACCAGGTGAAGGCCTATCTCGCGTCTGCCAAGAAGATCAAAGCGAAGTTCAAGCTGGATGGCAAGCTGACCGTGGAAGAGATCATGCGGCTTCCCGGAGTGGTCAAGGAGAAACCTTCCCAGGATGCCGGGGATTGGAATTGGGTGAAACTTAGCGGACTTTTAAAGAAGGCCCTGGAGAAGGCGATCGGTCACAAGGAAGAAGAGGGCGAAAAGCTCGATAAGGATTTCCGGCAGCGACTGGATCACATCGCCAAGACGACGCACAAGATCGAGACCCTTGTGAAGGGTAATCAGAAGATCTATTTTGAGAAACTCAAGGGTCGTCTCAAGGATCTTCTTGGGGATGAAAAACTTGATGAAGAGCGGCTTTACAGAGAAGTGGCGCTTCTGACTGAGCGTTCGGATATCACCGAAGAAACGGTCCGGATGAAAAGCCACCTGGAGCTTTTCGAAAAATGGCTCGGGCGGCAAGGCGAGATCGGACGCGAGCTTGATTTTCTTTGCCAGGAAATGAACCGGGAAGCGAATACGATGGCATCCAAGGCCCAACTTTTCGAGGTTTCTCAAGAAGCGATTGCGATCAAAAGCGAGATCGAAAAGATCCGCGAACAGGTCCAAAATGTCGAATAAGAAAATAGCGGCAGGGCAGGGGATTCTGGTGGTCCTGTCCGCGCCGTCCGGGTGCGGGAAAACAAGTATTGTTGAGCGGCTTCTCAAACGCCACCAGGACTGGGTGCGTTCGATCTCGGCGACGACGCGCAAAGCCCGGGTGGATGAAAAAGACGCGCAGGATTATTTTTTTTATTCCAGGCCGGATTTTGAAAAAAAAGTTTCTGAAGGGAAGATGTTGGAACATGCCGAGATTTACGGTAATCTCTACGGCACCCCGAGGGAATTTGTGGAGGAACAAGTCGTAAGGGGCAAGACCGTGATCATGACGATTGATGTTCAGGGGACGAAACAGATCATGGATTCCTGGGGGAGGGAACGGTCGCTGCTCAGCATTTTTATCCTTCCTCCTTCGGTGAAGGTGTTGCGTGAGCGCCTCACGGGACGGAACACGGAAAGTCCTGAGGAGATCGAAAAACGGATCGAGATCGCGCAGGATGAGATTAAGGCCGCGAAGATCTATAACCACACGGTGATCAACCAGAACCTGGATCAGGCGGTTCTCGAGGTCGAAGAAATTATTTTGAATGTTTCAAAACAAAGGAGAAAAAAATAGCCATGGCGTATATCGCATTAGAAAAGATCTTGTCGGAAAAAAACAAAAGCCTCTACAAAAGCGTTTTGACGGCTGCGGCTCGGGCGAATGAACTGGCTCAAGGTGCTCAGCCTCTCATCAAAACAGATTCCAAAAAGGTTGCGACCATCGCTCTTAACGAAATGGCTGCCAAGAAGGTCAGTTATGTTGAGATCAAAAAAAGCAAAAAGACTCTCGGGTAAGACGGTTCTTCATATCCTGACGGGCAGTATCGCCGCCTATCGGGCCCCGGAACTTATCAAAAAGATGAAGGACGATGGCGCGAGGGTGGTGTGTGTCATGACGGGCTGCGCCAAAGAGTTTGTGACGCCGACGGTGCTCCGCACCGTGACCGGCGAGCGCGTCTATTCCGAGATGTTCCCGCAGGATGCTCCCTTCGGCGTGCTTCACACGTCCCTTGCGGATCTTGCGGACCTTGTGCTTGTTTCTCCCGCGACGGCCAATTTTATCGCGAAAATGGCGACCGGTATTTCGGATGATCTCGCCAGTTGTCTCGTGCTTGCGACACCCAAACCCATCCTGGTCGCCCCGGCCATGAACGACCATATGTACCTGCATCCGGTGACCCAGAAAAATATCGCCCAGCTCAAGGCTCTTGGGTATCATTTTGTGGATCCTATCGAAGGGGACCTGGCTTGCGGGCGCGTGGGGGTCGGCCATATCGCACCTGACGACGCCATCCTCGATTCGGTGAAGAGTATTCTTTCCCCAGAAGCTAGCCGCAGGTAACTTCCGTGGCGCCTCGCCTCAAAAAGATCCTTATTACCGCCGGGCCGACGCGTGAGATGCTCGATCCCGTGAGATTTCTTTCCAACCTTTCGACCGGGGAAATGGGCTATGCGCTCGCAAAAGTCGCCGTCTCCGAAGGTTATCAGGTAAGCCTTGTCAGCGGTCCGACGGGTCTCAAGTCTCCCCCAGGTGCGAAATTCTATGCCGTGACTTCGGCCCTTCAAATGAAGAAGGTTTGCGCGGAACTTTTTCCGAGGCACGACGCTCTAATCATGACAGCGGCGGTTTGCGATTTCATGCCCGCTGGGGTGGGTCGGCACAAGATCCCGAGCGCAGAGGGGATGACGCTAAAACTCAAACGGACGCCGGATATCCTGGCGTCGCTCGCAAAACGAAAAGGCCGCAGGGTGGTGATCGGGTTTTGCCTTGAGACCCGTGACCTGATACGGCGTGCCACAGAGAAGCTTATAAGGAAGAGACTCGATGGTATCGTCGCAAATTTTTTTGGCGCCGGACATATCCCGTTCGGGAAGCGGCGCGTGGAGGTCCATTTGGTCGATGAGGACGGCAAGGTTCGGAGAATCGCGAATCGGTCCAAAGGGCAGGTTGCAAAGGCTCTTTTGCATTGGATGGAGAGTTTGGCTCAACATTCACTCAAGGCGCCTAAAAATCTATTTTGAAAATCCGAAAAGTGATTATAATGAGCAAAATTTCAGGGTTGAATTTTTAGGGCCTTTTTGAGCTGAATAAAAGGTTTGCCCCGCCAGAGTCTTAGTCGGCTTCGGACGGGAACGCGAGAGAAAAATAAGCGGAAACAATTTTGTATTGTTAAACGGAATAAGACTCGAACGGAGGGACATCGTGAAATTCTTCACAAAAAAATTCGCAGCTATTTTGATCCTGCCACTTATGCTGAGTGGGTGTGCGACCGAGAGCGGCCTGAGTGAGCGTGAAACGGGTGGCTTGGCGGGTGCGGCGCTTGGAGCGGGGATCGGAGCTCTTGCCGGAAGCGCGACGGGGCACGCAGGGGTCGGTACGGCCATCGGAGCGGGCGCCGGTCTTTTAACGGGGGTGGTGGCGGGTGAGATGGCGCGTCGCCAGAAGGAACAAACCAAAAAGGAACTGCGGCAGGAGATGATGCAACAACAGTATCAGCCGCAGTATTCGCCTCAGCCGGTTACGACCCAAGGGACGACACCGGTTCAGCAGCAACCCGTCTACACGCCGCCCGCGGTGAAGCAGGAGCTGAACACAAAATATAATCCAAGGACGGGCCAGACATTTCCTTCGAATTACACTTTTGACCCCAATACCGGCGAAGAGCTGAAGTTGCTCCAATAAACCCATGAAAAATCCCATAAAGTCTAAAAAGATTATGAGAATCGGAATACTGACTGGCGGGGGTGATTGCCCGGGGTTGAACGCGGTTATCCGCGCTGTCACCAAGTCGGCTATTGCGAACTACGGGTGGGAGGTTTTTGGGATCGAGGATGGTTATGCGGGGTTGATCGAAAAACGTGGTCATGCGTTGACCCAGGCCCAAGTGTCGGGAATCCTCACCCTGGGGGGGACCATCCTCGGGACGTCGAACCGTGCGGATCCGTTCAGGGTCCCTGTGGTCAAGGGGAAGAAAATCGTTTTTGAGGATCACTCCGACCAGTCGATCGAAAATTTTAGGCAGTGGGGCTTGGATGTTCTGGTGGCTGTCGGAGGCGACGGGACGCTTTCCATCGCCAATCATCTTTGTCGCAAGGGGATCCCGGTCGTTGGAATTCCAAAGACCATTGATAACGATTTGAGCGGTACGGACTATACGTTCGGTTTTCAAACGGCGGTGAGTATCTGTACTGAAGCGATCGATCGGCTTCATACGACCGCTGCCGCGCATCATCGGGTGATGATCCTCGAGGTCATGGGGAGGAATGCCGGTTGGATCGCGTTGCATTCCGGTTCTGCGGGGGGCGCGGATATCATCTTGATCCCGGAAGTTTCGTACTCGATGGACGCCATCTGCAAAGCTGTCAAAAAACGGGCGCTGCATGGAAAAAAATTCAGCCTGATCGTCGCGGCCGAAGGGGCGAAAGAAAAAGGCGGGAAGGTTATTGAGAAAAAGAGTGATCCTAAGAATCCCTATCCGATCAAACTCGGAGGCGTCGGAAAATACCTTGAGGAATGTCTCGAGAAATCCACGGGGCTCGAAACTCGTTCGGCGAGTCTGGGGCACATTCAACGGGGAGGTTCTCCTGTGCCCGCGGACCGAAATTTGGGGACGCTTTTCGGAACGCATGCCGTGGAGTTGATACGTCAACAGAAGTGGGGGCAGATGGTTTGCTTGCAGGGGAGCGTGGTCAAGTCCATCCCGATCGAGGAAGCCGTCGACAAATTGAAAGTTGTGATGCCGGACAATCCTCTTGTCTTAGCCAGCGAAGCCGTTGGAATTTGCTTTGGGCGATAATATCTCTTGCGCGCTTCAAGGCGCTCCGATTTTTATTTTAGATCGCGGCAAAATCGAAACAACGCCGATTCCCAATTAGGAAAAAATCATTACTAGGCGCGGTAGCAAAGTGGTAATGCATCGGTCTGCAAAACCGATATCGGCGGTTCAATTCCGCCCCGCGCCTCCAGTCTTCTCTTATCTGCCGTCAATTAAAGTGCCCGAGTGGCGGAATCGGCAGACGCACCGGACTTAAAATCCGTTGGGGAGTTAAATCCCTGTGCCAGTTCAAGTCTGGCCTCGGGCATTTTTTTAGGTCCTGCCACGATCTCCCATGTTTTTTCAGTCTCCCGCGGGGTTGTCCCTCGTCGAATGGAGCAGGGTGTGTTTTCCTCTGACTTGATCTCAACATTAATTCAATCTTTGAAAATTTTGAAGGTCCCGCCAACCTTAATTTTTTTTCATAAAAATTGCATTGTTTCGATTTTTCTTCTACGGTTTTTCTTTGGGGTGGTGTCCTGGGGTGGTGTTTTTATGAATTTTTTTTAACATTCTTGAATGGAATATTGTCTTACCTACCTTTAAAAGCACTTTAGCAATATGTGAAAATAATCGTAAGTTGTTTGCCAGCAACATGTTACGAGTGTTGACAAGGCGCAAAAGGCATGTTAGTCTTTAGCCAGGTAATGGAATTGATAAATGCTTAGGCGCTTCTCTCTACGGTATCAGGACAGGGCCGATAAAAATCCGGTTGCGAAAGGGCGAGAAAATGAATACAAGAAATAGTCATTTTTTTCAGCGTCGGCATTCCATTCCCAAAAAGGTCTTAGCTGCTTTTGTAATCCTCTCATTTTTCTTTTCCCAAGCGATCCCTGCCGGTTTTGCGGACATCACGCTTCGCTCTGAAGCCCGCGTGACGCCCTATCAGCCAGAGACCGATGCGACCGGAGATACGTCCAATTCTCCGCAGTCCAACGCGACGCCGACCCCGGTTGATCCAACAGCGACTTTTTTGCAGAACCAGCTTCACTTGGTCCCATCGGTTTCGCCCCAGACCGATCAACAAATCTCTGCTCAGAATGTCCGGGAGGCTTCGGAGTATTCCTTTGACCAGGCGGCTGATTATTTGACGCCCGATTATGCCGCTGCGGTGATCGTGAAAGATGTTACGGCCGAAGATCTTCGCAGTTTGGTTCGCAGTGCTGTGGAGGTAGGGATCGCGGTCATTCGCGGGAAGATCGTGATGTTCACGACCGGCAGTCAAAGTGAATTGCGTGCGAATCCTGTCGCGCAGTCTCTGTTGAATGAATCTCCCCTTATTATTCATACCCACCCTGTGGGAACTCGGGCCGAGCCCAGTCCTCTGGATTTCGAACAAGCTGGAAGCCGTACCGAGTATGTGATCACTGAAGAGGGTGTGTATGCCTATAACCATGAGGGTCTGGTCAGTCCCGTCCCCATGAGCGAGGAAGACCTTGCGGGGTTGGTGGAAACGGCTCACACGCCGGAAGCCTCGACTGTCGAAGCTCGCACGATCCTGAACAAATTTATTGCGGAGATCGATCACTACAACTCCGATCCGACCCCGTACGCGGTTTATCGTTCTGCTCAGCCGATCTCGATCCTCCCGGGACGACCGGCGCTTGGCGCATGGAGCAGCCTCACGGCGCCTGATCCGATTGTGACCCAGCTTTCTACCGGTGAGTTTGCAGCCGCTTATGACGTTTCCGCCGCCGGAAGTTATGCCGGGGTCACCGTTAATTTTGCGGTGAACGGCCAGGCATCCCAGGATCTTAGCGGGCTTGGATCTTTCAGCTTTGATGCCAGGAGCACGGTTCCTTGTTTAACGAGCAGTCCGAATCGGTGCATGAAACTGGAATTCAAAGATGTGAATAATACGAAGGGTGCTTTTGCTATTAATAGTTTCGGAACTACGGATGGGCACATTGAGATCAGTATCAGCACGATCCACAGCAAATTTCCCGCCTTGGATCTTACCCGCATTCAAGAGATCAATTTTATTTTTGAGAATGCGCAGAGTCCTGTCAAAGTAGCAACGGTCACTATCAAACTGAACGGGCTTTATTTTGAGCCTCCGGTAAATACCCCGAGCACGAACGCGCTAACGGATTTTTCAAATCTTCAGCCTCTCGCCTCTGAAATGGAGCCGTGCACGGTGAGCGGGGAGAATCCCTGTGCTGCGAGCCATGTTGTGAACACGGTCAACGGATTCACCCAGAGCGGAGCGGGCAGCTATTCTTACAATTACACCTTAGAGAACGGGACCGGGAACAATCGGTGGGCGGGTAGTTCGATCACTTTCACGCCGCCGGACGCAGGGAATCCGCTCAGCGGATATTTTAATGCGGCCTTAAACAATATCGTGCTGGATGTCAGGGTCACAGGCGCGACCTATTACAAAGTGGATGTGGTGGATGCGAACGAAAAGAAAGTGACCGTTCGGGCAAATTTTGTAAGCGGAAGGCTTGAGATCACGAATGATATTCTGCAATTGGCCGGGGTGAGCGGGTTTGACGCTACTCGGATCGCGAGCCTCGTGATCGTGGTGGATGATAAGGCCGCGGGTAGCGGAACGCTCACACTCACGACATCGGGATTGAATTATATCCCCGTGGCGCAAGTAACGACGGCTGCCGTGACGGTGCTTCCGGGCACCCCCGTCGCCGGTGCGAATTTAGGGACGACTTTTAGCGGTCAGGTTCCGAGCGGGACGAATGTCTTGACGCAGGTTGATGCGGATCATTTTTCGTTCACTTATGCGCTGCCTGTAGAACCTGAGACGGTGCTTGATGCGGATTCTATTAACGATGATTTTGCGATCGGTCAGATCTCTTGGGGCTATTTTAATGCCGCGACACCTCCTGTATTTCAGGGAACTCCCGGCAACGTGGGGAGTCCTTTGGTGCTGGCTTTAAAAGCGGACCACGCGATGCGTGTGAAGGTGGAGGTTTTGGACAATACGGGGGCGAAGGTTCTTTTTTGGGCGGATCTTACCACGAGTTATCAAAATTTCATTTTTGACATCAGCGCGCTGGATGAGACGAAGATCGCGATGGTGAATTTGGTGGCTGATGTCGCCAAGGGCGGGTCTGCGGGGACGGTTTTTGTTCAGACAAAGAATCTGGAATATATCCCCGTGGTGAAAGGGGAGACGTATGCCTCCGGATCGTTGACGACGCTTACTTCGGCGCCTGTCGCCGTCGCGAATGTAGGGACGACTTTTAATGGTCAGGTTTCGAACGGGACGAATAACTTGACGCAGCCTGACGTCAATAATTTTTCGTTCACGTACAGCCTGCCCACGGAGCCTGAGACCGTGTTGGACGCGGACAGTGAGAACGATGATTTTGCATACAGCCAGATCTCGTGGGGGTATTTTCTGCCTCCGGGAATGCCGCGTATCAGCGGGATGAATCGCATCCCTAATGTCGGAGTTAGACTGACGATCACGGATCCCATTGGCGTGGATTCTTACAATCTTCAATATACTGATGATGCGGGGAAGACGTGGAAGACGGCGCAAAGCAATCTTCCTGTCAGTGGGTCGGGGACAACGACTTGGCTTGATGACGGAAGTCTGACGAGCCCGAATCCGTTGGCAGTGAGTGGCCGTTGGTATCGCGCTGTGGTGGATCGATCGCATCAAACTTTTATGGGGTTGACTCCTGGGAACGTGGGGAGTCCGTTGGTGCTGGCTTTAAAAGCTGATCATTCGATGCGCGTGAAAGTGGAGGTTGTGGATACGACCGGGGCCATCGTCAAGTACTGGGTGGATCTTACGACCGTTTCCCAGAACTTCCGTTTTGATATCAGCGCCTTGGATGAGACGAAAATCGCAGCGGTGAATTTTGTGGTCGATGTTGCCAAGGGAGGGAACGCGGGCACGGTGTCTGTTGAGACAAAAAGCCTTGCGTATGTTCCTTCGGTGAACGGCGTTCCTGCTGTGACTCCTTCGGATCTTGGCGGCACGATGCCCGGTACCTTAAAAACGGGCACTGATTCTCTTTTCACGTTGGGCCGGGTGTCTGGTTTTGAGACAAGTAAATTTACGATGACGGTCCCGAGCGTTCCGTCGTCCGTGAGCGGGAAGTACGACGGCGCGATCCTGATGCTTGGCAGTGACACGACCGGGGACGGTGTGTTGGACATTTTTTCAGCGCTTCCTGTGGGCGGTTTAAAGTTTAATGTGACAGGTGCCAGTTCAATCCGGGTGAGTGTCTCGAACG
>CAYZYT010000008.1:0-107055 GCA_964482725.1 uncultured bacterium
GAAGTTCGAAAGAAGGATGTTCCGGCTGAGCCTGCCGAAGACCTTCAGGTGGGGCTTGCGGCGCTGAAGGCCTGGGCGGCGGCGGTGGAGCGGGAGACGATGGAGTTCAAGAAAGTCCTTCTGGAAAGTTTGGAGCTTCCTCTGGAGGAAAGAAAGGCGGCGCTTGCCAAGTTGTCCGCCCTGGTGGATAGCATCACCTACCGCGCGGTCACGGAAGCGGACAAGATGCCTCTTCGTGTGGATCAGCGGCGTGCGGCGGTCCATGTGGTGAATCGCCGGCTGATGAGCTTCTGGACCAGCTTTGGCAAAATGAACCCATCGAATTTCAGGACGCCTTATCTTGAAGGGCGCACGTGGAAATCCGGGAGATTCGACGACCTGTTCTCTGATTTTGACGAGCTTTCGGGAGAGTTGCAGATGTTCCAGCGCTTCCGTCGTTTTGAGACTATCCGGGTGACGGGCGGTTATGGCGAGTATTTGCCCGCGTGGAGAGCTTCGTTAGAAAAAAATCCCGCGGCTGATAAATCCGGAGAGGTCCGTTCCGAAGTCCGGGAGGGAGAAGGAAAAGCGGCCAGCCGATCCGTGGAGTTCAGTCTTTTGATCGAAGGCTGGCCGGAGGTCGAGGCGAAGCTGGCGCAATATGCTGCGGGACCCCCAGCGGGTTCGGGCCCGGTTCTTGGCGTCATAAAGAAAGGCTATGCTTACCGGGTCGAATGGGACGCCTCGAAGCCGATGACGCTCGGCGCTCTATGGAATTTTTTGGCCACGCAGGGGCTCAATGCGAAAAAAGTGCAAGTATTCCTTGGCGGGGAATTGCACTATGGCAACGATCCCCAGTTGAATTTTTCCAGATATCCGTTCATTAAACTTAAAAATCCCGATGTGAAGAATACTGAGATTGAAGAACCTTCGGAAGAGCAGGCCGAAGAGGAGATCGTTCCTTCAAGCGAGGATAGTACGGCTGAGGAAGAGGATCCCGACGATCCGGAGTTCCAGGATGCGGTGAAGGCTTCCTCCGAAGCGGCCGTTGTGAACGAGACACTGGGGAAGATCAAAGCCGCGGCCAAAGAAAAGGAAGTTGTTTTGGCCGCGCAAAGTGTTAAGGAAAAATTGACCGAGCTTAGAAAGCTCATGGACGCTGTGACCGCCTGGGGCTATCGTACCGAAATTTCCGATTCGGAGAAAACCATCCAGGGATACTTTGGTGCGATCGAGCGGATCGTTGTGTGGCTGGAAACGAATTTTTCTTCTGCTAAGTCATTCCCTGAAGCTTATAACTCCAAATGGTTCCAGAATTTTAGGTTGGATTTTGAAAAACACGCGTTTGCTTTGGATGATCCCCGGACGGCTCCTTTGGAGGCCCGGATTGCTTCTTTCGGAGGCCGTTTGCCGCGCAAATTGTCCTCGGAGACAAAAAAAGCAGATAAGGTGAATGGCATTAAAGCGAATTACGACAGTATCTTGAAGCTTCCTGATACGTTCCGGGAATATTTGAGGCCTGAGTACGAAAAAGTCTTTGATCTTATCCGCTTGCCCGGAAATAAGGAGCTCTCGCCCAAGGATCTTGCCGCGAAATCCGGAAAAACGGATGCAGCATTTAAATCTTTGTTGTATGCGCTCAGGATGAAGGCGAAGGAATTTGAGAAGGATCCGCAGCAGCTGAAGAAAAAGAAAACAAAGGCGCCGGCGGCGGAAGAGGATGCCCCGGTCGCGTCGGTTGCCTCTGGGCCGGAAACTCCGGTGAAGGCCGAGACCCCCAAGGCTCCTGCCGCTCAGGAATCCGTGCTGGGTCCACAGAGGCAGGAGAATCTTGAGCTTGTCAAAAAGATCATCGGAGTACTGACCCAAGAAGGGACCCCCGCGATGGTGGACGCCATTGCGGAGGCTTCGGAGAGAATTACGGGAACGGCGCTCACGCGCAATCAGATCTGGTTCATTCCAAGCGATATTCTTCGCGGCGCAGGCGTGGTGATGCGGATATCTGATTCTGAGTCGAGGCTCACACGGCTCGGCCGGGCAGTTGAAAAATTGGCGGCCACTCCGGAAACTCAGGAGATAGTTCAGGCGGATGTTCTTCGCGAGATCGTCAGCGATCCAGAGGATCCGGAAGCGATCGGCGTCGGAGCTTTTAGCAGTTGGTGGAGCAATCACCGCGATGCGTCGGAAGTTGTCAGGATGCTGGAGCTTCTTCAAAAGCGCTCCCGACTGGAAGTCATCCGGACTTTTTTGAACGGTCTTTCCGTGGATGAGCTTAAAGCTGCTGAGACGGACATGGCCATGCGGAGATCCAATGAAGCCCTGTCCGGAATGGAGCACCGCGTCCGCGATGAAGTGCTCAAGCTTGACGCAAGCGCCTGGAAAATTTGGAAGAAGAGAAACGGATTGGGTTCACAGGAACTTTTGGGCGCGGTCAGGGACATTTTGGCTAAAAAAACGAAAGCGCAACCCGTCCTTGAATCGGCGGCTTCCTCGGTGGTTGCTCCCACGCCTTCGATTGTGACGGATGTGTTTCCGGCTCCCAAGCATGTCCCGGAGTCCGACGTGCGAAAAAAGGGGAAAAAGCGGGATTTTAGTATCATTCAGAGTCAGTCGGCTGAATTCGGTGCCACGATGCCTCCTGCCCGGCGTGCCATATTCGAAACCGTCAAGTCGATGACGCTTCCGTTCACATCCCGGGACGTTTCGGCGAAGATGGGAAAAGACTACGCGCAGGTCAATGCGCTGCTGACCAAGATCTTTGACGCTATCGATGCCGCTAAGAATGCCACCTCGGAGGTGGCTCCGGTTACCCCGGAATCCGCCGTCCAGGCGGAGGGATCTGAGGACAAGGACGCCGCTTTAGGATGGGCGGGACTTGCAGCGCTCTTGGGTTCGTCGGAGGATGAAGCGAAGAAGTTTTTTGCGTCGTTGACGTCGAAGGAGCGGTTCGTCTGGAGCCGTCGTTATGGCGTCGATCATTTAGTCCTGACGAAAAAAGAAACCGCCGCGGAGCTATCTTCAGAATTTGGGATCCTGGCGGATCCGGCAAGCGTGAATAAGATCACTCTTGGGATCTTCAATAAAATCCAATCGTGGGGTGTCCCTCGTAGAGCGATGGAAGATGTCCCGGCGGTTGTTTCTGAGGCTGTGGTTCAGCCTCCTGCCGTGGTGACTCAAGTGACCGGGTGGAGAAGCTATTTTAGCGAGCCGAGCGAAGGTCCCGGCACTTTCGAAGATCTTTCGACGCGAGCCGTGAACGCTCTCTATCGGGCAGGGATCTACAACGAGGCTCAATTCGATAATTCCATAAAGCCCGGTTACCAGATCATGGATGCGGTCGACAGGTTGTCCGGCGTCGGAGAGGCGACAAAAAAAGAGATCTTCGCATTCTTGAAACAGTGGGGGAGATTCTCAGGGATCTATCAAGAACCCGATGCTGCAAAAGAACCGGTTCTGGAGCCCAAGACGGAGGACTCCGGCGCCGCTCGCTCGGAAATTCGCAGTGCGGGCAAGGTGACAGGGATATCACGTTCGGAATTGCAAACTTCCGTGTTAGCTCAGGGGGGTCCGAAAGAGACAACAACCCGCCAAGAATTGATGGCCGGAGTAATGGAATTCGCGGGGAACATGGCTGCTGACGGAATGGGACGGAGGGTGTCATTTGCGGAAAAATTTCTCAGGCAAAAGGTTGAAAAAACTAAAGGCGAGAATTTTTATGTGGATGTCACCAAAATCCCGATTGATGGGACCGATACGGTGCTTTGGGTCTGTCAACCTCCCTACGGCGGAAATTTTATGCTTGTCGAATATGGAGTGCTGCAGAGGACTTACACCCTCATCGACACGGGACTCGGATCTTACTATCGGGATACGCTAGGATGGCTTCGCGGCCAGGGTGTTGATCCCAGTGCGATTGAGCAAATTGTCATGTTGCATGCCCATCCGGACCATAACGGTGCTGTAGGGTACTGGCAGGAGGAATTTCCGCATATACGGATCGTTGCCCATCCCCAATGGGAAAGCATTTTTGAGGCCTCGGATCCTTTGCGGGGCGAGACCTTAAGATTTCTTGCCGCCCTGTCGGAAGCCAAAAAACCAAATAAAGTTTTTGCATTCGATGCCTCGGCTCTTTCTGAGACGCACATCGGATCCAAGGTTTTTAATGTTGTCGGGAGGATCACCGTTGGGGCGCTTGAATTTCAGGCGATTTCGTTTCCGGCCCATACGCCGGACAGTGTTCTTTTAGTGGATTTTTCCGAGAAACTCATCATGGCGGGGGAACCCTTGGTGAGTCCAGACCTTGTCATTGATAAGGATCGATTTGAATTTATTCTGGAGACCGTTCGTCTTTATTGGGAATACGGCGTGCATTCCTTAGGTGATATGGCTTTTGCAAGGGACAATCTCCGCTTAAAACGGCAGTCGACCCATCGGACCGAAATTTATGGCCATGGAGGGCCTCAGCATCGTAACAAGAAAGGTGTTTTTGGGCTTATGCCCCAAGTACGTGTTCGGAGAGGAGAAAATTTTTTAAATGGGCGTAATCTCGGTGCTTATTTTTCGGCGGAGGATGTGGCCGTCGAAGCATTGAAAACTGAGGTTGCTTCTCGAGTGGAAACTCGCAAAGCCGTTCCCGTCCGTGCGGAAGTTCGCGAAAGTAGTGAAAAAGATTTGAAATACGCTCAGTCTTTTATGGCGGCGGAGGCCCTCGGAAAAGAGCCCTTACGGAGTTTTCCGGCTTCGTTGTCTGGGAAACTGATCCCCTTGCATGCCTGGGAAAGCGGGGGATCGTTCCGGAACTTTTCGGAAAATCCCGAGGTCCGGTACCGCGCCCATTATGCCGGATTTGAGCATTTTGTGACCCTCAGTCCCGGCGAGGCCGCTTTCCTGGTTCTTGACGATGGCGAAAAAGGAGCGATCGTTTCCCTTGGGCATCATGAATGTCTTTCCTTGTCAGTCCGTGCCAAGTCCGGTTCCCGGCACGTGGTCGGACTTTTCCATATTCGGCCGGAGCTTAATTCCGGAAAACCTCAGGACGGCCTATTGCAATTCCGCTCGGCTCTGGATTATGTGAAGCAACAGGCCGGATGGACGGAGGTTCGGATCGCGATCGCGGAAAATGACCGGTTTGAAGGGTTTCCGGCCAGCACCACGATCCTGGATCTTGAAAAGGAAGCCGTCGCCCGGGGGATCGGTGTGGAATCTTCCGAGGTTTGGGCCTACGAAAAAGATACCTGGGTTGATACGGTGGTGACCTCTGAAGAAATGGCGATTCGTTTGCGGCGCTTGTCCGATAAAGTCGAGTTCCGTTCGATCCCGTGGAGCGGACGGTCGCCCAGCGGTATTGACAGGCTTTCTCTCTTCGTGTTTGGAAAAGGAGAGAATCTTGGCGGGGAAGAGTTGAAAACCGTGATGGCCGAGGTTGGGAAGAATATTTATATTTTTAACGCCCAGGTCTCCGGAAACAATTTGAAATTCGGGATCGGCCAGCAGATCAACCGGCAAGGCACGGAAGTGCATCACATGCAGCTTGTTCCTCAACGCGGGCCGGGGAATATCTCGGGATGGATCGGCAAGGACTCGATGATGATCTTCCAGTATGACCCGAATTTTTCAAAGAACACCGCTGCGGATCTGAACAATCTCCGGGAAGACATGGTTCGCGTGGCACGGTTCCTGATCGAACAGGGACTCTCGCCGTCGATCAAGCTCGACCCGCAATCCTCAGAGAATTTCAAGTGGTTGACGCAATGGGGCGAGCAATTTGAATATGAGCAAATAAAGCTCCGGAGCCTTGGTGACCTTGCCCGCCAGCCAATCCAACCTGCCAGGTCGACCTGGCAGGTTGGATTGGCTCAAAGTGACGCAGCCGTGCGATCTGAAGCACGTTCCTTAACCCAATCCACCTCGGCGGAGGGTGGATCGGTGCGGTATGACCGGGATTGGTTTAAGAAAACGCTGATTCTTTATGATAGCTCGAATAAGGCTCTTCGAGAGGCTTTGGATCGGATCCTCGGGGAAGGATCCCGTATTTTAACGCCGGCACAAAAAGAAATTATTTCTCAATGGGCCGTCGGAGGTCTGAGCCTTGGCGCTATTGCACGTCTCAAAGGGATCCATAAATCGGGTGTTGCCGCAAAATTCACAGATGCGCTGAAGCGTATCCACAAAACGCTTATGGAGGCCGGCCTCGTTCAATACAACATGGGTGCAGATCTTCAAATGTTTCGGCTCGGCCGGGAGGGAAAAATAGGGGGCCCGCAACTCTCGGAGATACGTCAAATTCCGTCCGGCCGGACGGAATTGCCAACGGTCCGCTCTGAGGCTTCAGGGAAAGGCATAACCGCTTTTAAGTCGTCGCTGGATGCGACGATCCGTGCGTATGTGTTGCCTTCCGAAAAGGAGGCGCTCCTTCGAGAGTTTCGCGGGCTATTGGTTGAGTGGGTCAGGAAAGCCGTGAGAGAGGCGCTCGGTGATCGCCGCTTTAGCAATGATATTGAAGCGATCCTTCCCAAGGGATCTTCAACGCGCGAGACGATGACGGTGCAAGATGCGGACAGGATTGATTTCGATGTCTGGGCTGTTGTGAAATCCCAGGTAACGGAAAGGAGCTTGAAGGCATTACAGAATCGGTCGGGGAAAGTGATTGAGAGTGTCTATGGTGCTGTGACTGAAGATATGGAACAGCGCGGGGTTTCCTACCAGTTCCTCAAGGCGTTTTTCAGGACAACCGACGAGGCTCTGAAGCTTGTTCCGAGGGAGAACACGATCTATGTTGAAGGGGCAACCTTGAAGCCGTTCCAGTGGATTGATTTCTCTTTTGCCCGTCCCAAGCCCTTTGGGAGCAAGGCCGAATATACGCAGGCGTTCTTGCAGCAACTGGGGGAAAAGGATCCGACGCTTGATGCCCGAAAATGGTCCCGGGCCCAAATTGTTATGATGAAAGATATTACTAAGAAGCTTGGAATCTATTACCGCGCAACAGGGGGGCTGCGGAGCGTCGGAGCTGAGCAGCTGATCCTGAGGCTGGGCGGTTTTGATGGGGCTATGGAAAAACTTTATGATCAGGGCATTTACGATGATAAGGGATCCTCTTTTTCCATCCGGAGCCAGGACGCGGTGGCTTCGCGGTTGCTTGTTGAAAATCCCGTTTACGACAAGACTGAGCTTTTCTTCAATGTCCTGAACTTTTTTGATCGCAACAATATGGAAAGCGCTCGGACCGGCAACCAAAACTGGAAGACTTTTATGACTTTGGTCTGGCGATATCATCAGATGAAAGAAAAGAACGAGATCTTTAACATTGAACGGCTTGTGAAAGATACCGCCGCCCATCTTAGGACTTTCCGCCGCTCCGAGGCCCGAGCGGATTACAGAGCGGTTTATGCGTCGTTCGTGGCGGCGCTTCGGGATGTGCCGTTCGAAGAAACTCCCTTGGTGAAATGGTATGGGCCGCTGGCGATCATGAAGATCATCCGTAAGGAGGAGGTTCTCTCGCAATCTCTTCTTTCGATCGGCGTCATGAATGATAACGCGGGAGACTGGAACGAGGGACTTGGGATCGCATTCGGCGGTCGTGTCCAGTATATGATCATGCCGGACGGAAGAGCGGTGAGCTATCCTCGCAATCAGGAGGCTATGGCCGATGATACCTTTAATCTTGCGGTTGAAACGCTTAAAGCCGCTTTCCGGGACAAGGCTAAAGGCATTTCGAATCAGACGGAGATTGATTTTCTGAGCAAGAAGCAACAAGAAGGCGCTCGGGCGGCGGCAGAGGCGGAAAAAGCGCGGCTGGATAAAGAGCCCGTCCTTTCCGCGGAAACGATCGCGCGGTTAAAGTCTCTTACGGATGAAGGTCTTGTGCTCGAAGGAAAACGGCATTTCATCGAGATCAAATCAAAGTGGGTCGCTCAATCGGACTGGGTGAGACAACTCCTCAGCCGAAAGAATGCTGTCGCTCTCTTGCGCGGCATGACGGAAGATTCTCTGGAAGTGGCTGCGACGCGGAGCGATGTTGAGATCTATGAAGAGGGGATCAAGCTTGTCACGCGCGTCCTGGAATTTGCCGCGCCGGAACAAAAAACGGGTCTTGAGACCTTGCTCAGGACGCATCAGTTTCGTCTGAATAAGCTGCTCGGCATACCGAACACTCCTTTCAATGCCACGGGAAAAGGGACGGTTCTCGGAAAAGGGAGAACCGTCCCTGTCACCCGTTCCGAAACTCGCTTACAGCAGCCTTATACGGGAGTGCTCGATGCGGTGTTGAGGGATAAGCCGGCGACGGATAATGTGGTTCGCCAATTCACGGAGGAAGTGCAGACGACCGGGGTGGAGCCGGTGACCCGGGGACTTTGGACCACTTTCAATAATATCTTCCTGCCGGACGCGATGGCGGCCATGGCGACTCGCAGTGATACGAAGGTTCAAGTGGCGACTTTTGATGCTCTTGAAAAGGCTCTGAACCAGAACAAGCTGAGTCGTGAGGCTTTGGACAGGATCGCAGAACAGCTGTTCACAAAGGAACTCGGGAAGCTTGCCGAGGCGATCGAAAAACATGAGATCGGCGGTATGGCACCGGTGGTCTTTTATTCGCCGGAGATGAAGGCCCGGCTTCTCAAATTTATCGATACGGTCCAGACGAGTTTTGGTGCGGCGGGCGATGAAACGGGCAAAGAGTACCGGATCACACTCGTTTCGGAGAATAAGGCGGAACTTCTGAAATTTAAGACGGAGCTTTCCTCGCGGGGAATGCTCCGCGGCCTTCATTTTATCGGAGATAAGCGTTCCGGAAATATTTCCGGGGAACTGGCGTCTTCCGTCCTCCGCCATCCCGTCTTTGGCGCGAAGTTCGGTGTTTTCTTTCCCGACAGTGATCTCGGGCAGAATGTTGCCTGGCAGCGCGTGGTCCGTTCCGAGATCCCTAAAGAGTATGCCATGATCCTTCTCCCTGCTTTGAGTCGGTATTTTGCCACCGTATCAACCTCTCAAATTAACGCGACGACTCTACGGCAAGCCTTGCCTGATCTGTTCGCCTCGGCCGGTTTTCGGGTTGGGCGGGGCATTGCCATCGTCGCGGAATTCCTCGAGCACATCGCCGCTGCGGAACGGCAGCTCTCGGCTTCGGCGTAAGTTGCCGGGAACGGTGAGCGGGTAACGCTTTGTTCTGCGCTTCCCGAGATTTCCTGCAAGATTTTTTTGTTCTCCGTTTCCCGTTCCCCGTTTCCCGTGTTAATATATCCGCTCTATGACTCATCCACTCCTTAAAAAACTTAATGAGAAGGTCCTTGTGTTCGACGGGGCGCTGGGGACGAATCTCCAGACGCTCAATCTCACGAGCCAGGACTTCGGCGGCAAAGACGGCTGCAATGAATATCTGGTGATCACCAAGCCCGACGCCATCCGGAGCGTCCACGAAAGTTTCCTCAAGGCCGGCTGTGACGTGATCGAGACCGATACGTTCGGCTCCAATCGCATTGTCCTTTCCGAATACGGTCTCCAGGACCGCGTTGTGGAACTGAATGAAAAGGCCGCGCGCCTTGCCAAAGAACTCGCCCAGAAATATTCCACGCCCGATCATCCTCGGTTTGTCATGGGCTCGGTCGGCCCCGGGACGAAGCTTCCGTCGCTCGGGCATATCGGTTTCGAAGAACTCAAGGAATCCTACAAAGAACAATACAAGGGGCTCATGGCCGGCGGGGTGGACGGCCTTCTGATCGAGACCTGCCAGGACCTGCTTCAGACCAAGATCGCCATCATTGCCGCAGTGGAATACTTCAAGGAGGTCGGCCGTCGGCTGCCGCTCATGGCGCAGGTGACTTTGGAACCGACCGGAACGATGCTCCTTGGTACCGATATTCAGGCCGTGATCGCGACACTTGAGATGTTCCCGGTGGATGTGATCGGGATGAATTGCGCGACCGGGCCTGCCGAAATGGCCGAGCATGTTCGAACGCTTTGTGAGAGTTCCATCAAGCATATCTCCGTGCTGCCGAATGCCGGGCTTCCGGAGAATGTCGGCGGCGTGGCCCATTATCACCTGACGCCCAAGGAGCTCGCGGATTACCACGAGCGCTTTGTCAAAGAATTCGGAGTCTCGATCGTGGGCGGCTGCTGTGGCACGACGCCCGAGCATTTGAAAGCGGTTGTGGAGCGCGTCGGAAAATGTGTTCCCAAAAAGCGGACGCCCAAGCATGAACCGGCCTGCGCAAGTCTCTACGGTATCTCGACCTACGCCCAGAAGCCCGCGCCGCTTCTCGTGGGCGAACAGACCAACGCGAACGGCAGCAAGAAATTCAAGCAGCTCCTGGAACGTGAAGATTATGATGCGATCGTGGGCGTGGCGCGCGAAGCCGTGAAAGAGGGCGCGCATCTTGTAGATCTTTGTGTGGCCTATGTCGGGAGAGATGAGAAAAGGGATATGATCGAATCCATCAGCCGCTTCAACCAGCAGGTGACGGTGCCGGTGATGATCGATTCGACGGAGTACGCCGTGATCGAAGAGGCGCTGAAGCATATCGCGGGAAAGCCCATCATCAACTCGATTAATCTCGAGGACGGAGGCGAACGGCTGCGCAAGATCTGCCCCATGGCGAAAAAATACGGGGCAGCGCTCGTGGCCCTTACGATTGATGAAAAGGGGATGGCGAAGACGCGCGAAGAAAAGCTCCGCGTCGCCAAGCGCATCTATCAGATCGTCACCCAGCAATACGGCATCCGGCCGGAAGATATTTTCTTTGATCTGCTGACCTTTACGCTCGGGAGCGGCGCCGAAGAGTTCCGCAATGCTGCGCCCGAGACGATCGGGGCCATTCGGCGGCTCAAGAAAGATCTGCCCGGCGTTCAAACCATTCTCGGAGTCAGCAATATCTCGTTTGGCCTTGCGCCGCATGCCCGGCAGGTTTTGAACAGTGTTTTTCTTCATGAATGTCTGGAGGCGGGACTCGATGCCGCGATCGTGCATGCCAAGAAGATCGTGCCGCTTTTCAAGATCGCGGCCGATGATCTGGAGGCGGCGAAGAGACTTTTGCATAACAAATGGATCGACGGGAAAGATCCTCTTCAGGAATATATTGCGCATTTTTCGAAGAAACAGGGAACGGTCGAGGGACCCCGCGAGCGGGCGGGAACGGTCGAGGACCGGGTGAAGAACCATATTCTTGACGGGAATTCGGACGGCCTTGTCGAGGATCTGGAGGAGGCTCTTAAAAAATACAAGCCGCTTGAGATCATCAATGAATTCCTCCTGGGCGGCATGAAAGTGGTCGGGGAGCTTTTCGGTGCGGGGAAGATGCAGCTTCCGTTCGTGCTTCAGTCGGCGGAGGTCATGAAAAAGGCCGTCGCGCATCTTGAAAAATTCATGGAGAAAAAAGACGGCCAGGATCGAGGCCGGATCGTGCTGGCGACCGTCAAAGGCGACGTCCATGACATCGGGAAAAATTTAGTCGACATCATTCTGACCAACAACGGTTACAAGGTTTTCAATATCGGGATCAAGCAGCCGGTCGAGGCGATCATCAAAGCGGCGATCGAGAACAAAGCGGACGCGATAGGGCTTTCCGGATTGCTCGTGAAGTCGACCCTGATCATGAAAGAAGATCTTGAGGAGATGCACCGGCGCGGGATCAAGATCCCGGTGATCTGCGGGGGTGCCGCGCTTACGGAACGCTTCGTGGAGCGTGATCTCACGCAGGCCTATCAGGGCCCGGTTCATTACGGGCGCGATGCCTTTTCAGGTCTCAAGATCATGGAAAGTCTTAAAAGTCCTGTTGTGGTATCTTCCAAAGAATTGCCGAAAGTCGTTGAGAAGATCGTCCCCGTGCCTTCGGTTGCGGCAAAACCTGCCCCGGTCGCTCCTCCAGTTCAGCCCGCTCCGCCTGTCTCCACACCGCGGCGAGTGGACGGAGTTCCGCATAGTGAGCCGAGGCCGCGAGGCCCTTCATTCCATGTCCACCGGGATAATCCGATCCCTCAGCCGCCGTTCTTTGGCTACCGGATCCTCAAGAGTCTCCGGATGCTGGATATTTTCCCATGGACCAACAAGATCGCACTTTACCGGGCGCAGTGGCAGTTCAAGCAGGGGGACAGGACGCCGAGGGAATTTGAACTTTATCTTCAGGAGAATGTCGAACCCATTTTTGAGCGGTTCAAGGCCCAGACGATCCGTGAAAAGATCCTGGAGCCGAAGATCATCTATGGCTATTACAAATGCTATTCCGATAAGAATGATCTTGTTGTGCTCGATGCCTCCGGCCAAAATGAGCTCAGCCGCTTTACGTTTCCCCGGCAATCACGCGAGCCTTTCCAATGCATCGCAGACTTTTTCAGGCCGAAGGGCGGCGAGTTGGATGTCGTGGCGCTTCATGCCGTGACTCTGGGCAAGAGGGCCAGCGAAGTTGAGCAGAAGCTTTTCAAGACGAATAAATACACGGAATATCTTTATCTGCACGGTCTTTCCGTGGAGGCCACCGAGGCTCTTGCCGAGTACGCGCATCTTTTGATCCGCCGGGATCTGGGGATCGACAAGCAGGATAAGCGTTCAAGAGAGGAGATCTTCCGGCAGGGGTATCAGGGTTCGCGTTACAGCTTCGGGTATCCGGCCTGCCCGGATCTTGAGGAACAGAAAAAACTTTTCTATCTTCTTCCGGCGGAGAAGATCGGGATCACTCTAAGCGAAACCTTCCAGATGCATCCCGAGCAATCCACGTCCGCCATCATCGTCCATCACCCTCAGGCGAAGTACTTTTCCGTTTAAGAAATCTACGCTTTTTAAAACGGAGCTCATAGCCTCTCGCCCCTAGCTTAAAATTCAAAAAAGAAATTTGTCTTTACGCCAAGGGAGCCGGCATTTCTTCGCAGAAAAAAAAGGACGGTTCTCTTTTGGAGAACCGTCCCTTTTGACTACGAGTTATCGGCTCGGGGCTATTTTTTTGCCGCAGCCGCGAGTTTATCCGCAAGCGTTCGGTATTCCTGCCAGATCGCCTCGGGCATATGGGAGCCGAACTGCTCAAGGTATTTCTCGATCTCCTTGAGTTCGTCGGCCCATTCCGAAGGGTTCACGGAAAAAAGCTGCTCGATCTTATCCTGCGGGATGTTGAGCCCCGAGAGATCGAAGTCCTGGGTCTCCGGGATGATCCCGATCGGTGTTTCTTTGGCGCCTCCCTTGCCGTCAATGCGGTCGATGATCCACTTCATGACGCGGATATTATCCCCGAAGCCCGGCCAAATGAATTTGCCGTTCTCGTCGGTGCGGAACCAGTTGATGGAGTAGATCTTGGGCGCGTGCTTGAGCTTTTTCCCGAAATTGAGCCAGTGCGCGAAATAGTCGCCCATGTTGTAACCGCAGAAGGGAAGCATCGCCATGGGATCGCGGCGCGTGGCGCCGACCGTAAGCGCCGAAGCGGCGGCAGTGATCTCCGAGCCCATGCGGGTTCCGATAAAAACACCCTGCTGCCAGTTCAGGGCTTCAGCGACGAGCGGGACGAGTTTCGCGCGCTTTCCGCCAAAAAGGATCGCCGAGATGGGAACCCCTTGCGGGTTGTCGACTTCTTTGGAAAGGCTGGGGCAGTTATACATGGAGACCGTGAACCGGGAATTGGGATGTGCGGCCTTGGTTCCTTTGGAAGCGTCCCAAGGATCCCCTTTCCAATCCTCGACATTTTTTGGGACGGCGCCGTCGAGTCCTTCCCACCAAGGTTCGTTCGTGTCCTTATCGATCGCGGTGTTCGTGAAAAGCGTCGGGAAGAATTTGTTATTCTTGAGAGTTTCCACCATTTTTGGATTTGTCTTAAGCGATGTCCCCGGAGCGACCCCGAAGAATCCGGCCTCGGGATTGATCGCGTAGAGCCGTCCATCCGGACCGATGTTGAGCCAGGCGATATCATCGCCGACGGTCCAGACCTTGTAACCCGGGAGCGCGGACTGCATGAGCGCCAGATTCGTTTTCCCGCAAGCTGAGGGGAGTGCTGCTGCGATATAAGTGACTTTGCCCTTGGGGTCTTCGATCCCCATGATGAGCATGTGCTCGGCGAGCCAGCCTTCTTTTTGTCCGAGGCAGGACGCGATGCGAAGCGCAAAGCATTTCTTCCCGAGAAGCGCGTTTCCGCCGTAGCCGGAGCCGAAGCTTTGAACAAGGTTCTCTTGGGGATAATGCATGATGAAACGGCGTTCAGGATTGAGATCGCCGATCGAGTGGAGACCGCGCACGAAATTTTCGGTGTTCCCGATACGCTCAAGCGCTTCGTTGCCCATGCGGGTCATGATGCGCATGCTGACGGCGACGTAGCAGTTGTCCGTCAACTGGACACAGGCTTTGGCGTAAGGGGATTTCGGATGTCCCATCATGTAAGGCATGACATACATCGTGCGGCCTTTCATGCAGCCGTCGAAGAGGCCGGCCATTTTGGCCTTGGCTTCTTTCGGGTCCATCCAGTTGTTGTTGGGTCCCGCCATTTCTTTGTCGGGATGGCAGATAAAAGTCAGCTGCTCTGTTCGCGCGACGTCATTGGGATGAGAATGATGATAATAAGCATTCGGCCAGGTCTTGTCGTTCAACTTTTCGAAAATGGGTTTTCCATTGAGTCGCTCTTCCTTGATGCCGACCTCGATCAGTCTCTTGGCTTCGGCTTCCGTGCCGTCGCACCAGTAGATCTTGGAAGGCTTGGTCAGTTTGGCTTGTTCTTCTACCCATTTTTCAAGCGGCGTCGTCATTTTAAAGCTCCTTTTAGAGGGAATTGGACCTTGGACGCGGTCCCAATACCAATCCATCGAAGGGAAACTGAGATTGGGGCCGTCCCAATTATCATTTAGAAAACGAAATGTGAAATTTGGACGGATGAAGTCTACCGATGTAGAGTGATTTTGCAAGCGGTTTTTAACAAGAAGTGAGTTTGTGAGATCAACCGTTTTCTTCAAGAAAACGTGTTACCCGGATCACCAGCCTTCGGGGGAATAAACGGACCAGGATCACCGTCAGTTTGTTCATAAATCCCGGGATGACAAGCCGTTTGCCTTTCATCAATCCGCGATAAGCTGCTGCGACTGCAGGCGCGGCTTCCATCGCAAAAGCATTTTCCCGGATGTTCTCGGTGTTCGACTGCTTCTGGAATTGTGTCCGGGTGGGCCCGGGGCAAAAAGCCGTGACCGTGACGCCGGTTCCCGCGAGCTCTTCCGCAAGGGCTTCGGTGAAGGAAAGGACATACGCCTTGGAGGCAAAGTAGCAGGCCATGAAGGGGCCGGGTTGGAAGGCCGCCGTCGACGCGACGTTTAGGATCATGCCCCGGCCTTTCTGGAGCATCTCAGGAAGAAAGAGGCGTGTCAAATGGGTCACAGTCATTATGTTGAGTCTGAGCATGTCTTCGGTGGTTTTCCAGTCGGTCTCGGGGAAAAATCCGTGAACGCCAAAGCCGGCATTGTTCACCAGGATCTCGATAGCGATCTTTTGCTCATCCATCGCGGCTCGGAGTTCCGCCGCAGCCGCGGGAAGACTCAGGTCTTTAAAGATCGTTCTTACGTCGACGCCTCCCGCCGAACTTAATTCTTGGGCGAGTGCGCCTAAACGGGGTTCATTGCGGTCGACGAGAACGACGGGATATCCGTCTCGGACAAAAAGCCGGGCGAATTCCCGGCCCAAGCCCTCGGCGGCCCCGGTGATGAGCGCGTATTCTTTTTTCATGATCGTTTCCCGGAGGGTTCTCAGATCAGGAGCGTATAACGCCGAGCGATTTCGCGATCCTTGCAAAAACGTTGATGGCGCGTTCGATCTCTTGCAAAGAATGGCCCGCGGTCACGGTGGTGCGGATCCGGGTGGTGTTGGGCTGGACGGCGGGGGGAAGAATCGGCACAATGAAAATTCCCTCCTGTCTTGCGATGCGGGTCATCTCCAAAGCTTTTGCATCGTTGCCGATGATGATCGGGACAATGGGGCTTTGGCTTTTTAAAGTGTCAAAGCCGTTTGCGTGGAGCGTTTTGATGAAGTAGTGCATGTTTTCATGAAGCTTTTTTACGCGCCATGTTTCTTCCTCAATGACCTCAAAAGAGGCCTTGGCGGCCGCGGCGGAGGCCGGAGGCAGGGAGGCGGAAAAAATAAAGGGACGGATCGAATGGCGCAGATAGTTGATGAGTTTGGAATTCCCGGCGATATAACCGCCGATCGAAGGGATCGTTTTGCTCAAGGTTCCCATTTTGATATCGATGAGGCCTTCCGCCGGATCGATCCCGAAATGTTCCTCGATGCCGGTGCCTTTTTTCCCGAGAACGCCCAGCGAATGAGCTTCATCGATCATGAGAAGGGCTTTGTATTTCCGGCAAAGGCGGATCACTTCCGGGAGGTTGATGATATCGCCGTCCATGCTGAAGACGGCATCGGCCACCACGAGTTTGGCCCCTTTCTTGGGGGCCTCGCTGAGGGTCTTTTCAAGGGATTCCATATCATTGTGCTCAAACCTCAGAAAATGAGCCCTTGAGAGGATGCAGCCGTCCACGATGCTCGCATGGTTGACCTTGTCAGAAATAACCACATCGTTACGACCGAGAAGAGCGGAGATCGTCCCGGAATTGGCGCCGTAACCCGTCGAAAGAGCGATCGCCTCCTCGGTTTTCTTGAAAGAAGCGATCTTTTTTTCGAGTTCCAGATGAATGCGGGTGGTTCCCGTCAGGAACCGGACCCCGTGAGTGCCGGTCCCGAATTCTTCAATGGCTTTTTTGGCGGCGGCATTGATCTTCGGATGTCCCAAAAGATCTAGATAAGAATAGGATGAAAATTGAAGCAGGGGGCGGCCCTGGATCGTGATGTGAACGCCGTCCACGGCGTCTGAAGAATGCATGTAGGGATACACATCCTGTTCCTTAGCTTTCCGAATGCGGGTGTTCAGCATCTCGATCCGGGCGAGGAAAGTTCTTTGACCAAAATTTTCGGATTTATTCATGAGATTTATTCCTTCACTAAGAAAAGTTGACTGTTGTGAACTTTATAGAACATGGGCGCGACTTTAACTTTAGGGTAACGAAGACGAAGCCGCTTCACCTCGCTTAAGACGAAATCCGTTTCATTGCCGATCTCGAAGAGGTGGGAAGAGATCCTGAAATGTTCTTCAGCGTCCTTTTTCTTCCAACCACCTTTTTTGACGAGCCCTTTGATGAACAGGTCTTTGCGCGCGGGGAGGTTGACCATCCCGCAGTGGTCGTGGGTGATCAGCGCGATATGAGAAACACCGCCAACCGCGATCGCATAAGAGACTTTGAACTCGCTGTAACGGAGATTCGCACCGCCCGTTCGCAGCACGAAAGCGAAATTGTCGGGGATATGCAGAAGCTTGCGGCTGTCCATGCACATGCCGATGAGCAGTTGCGCTTGAGAATAGGGCTTGAAAGGGCGGCCAAGATTCTGGTATTCCAGGAGACGTCCGATCGGAGTGTTCCTGTATTTGGTCGGGATGTCCGAGATTTTTTGGATCGAAATAAGACGGCGCATGTATTTCCAATAATCCATTCTTGAACCGCTGCAAAAAAACGAGTGAGAAAATCGAGCCCCTGACCCCTAATCGCCGCAATCAGGCTCTTGAGTTCGACAAAGTTTATCCATCTTTGACCGAGATGTCCATAAAATCTAAGGGTTTGTCCGGCCCAAGAAGTTTTTTACAACAGCGGGTGTAGAAAAGCATAGATAGCTGCTTGGGGGTTGGGGGAGGTAGAATGGGTTTGTGAGAAAAAGGACAAAGGTGGGAAGGTCGTTTTCGTTTTTTTCCTTCTCCAACAGAAGGATTTAAGATAGACTTTTGCGCGAAAGTGGCCTTGAATGACGGAGAGAAATGTCGTGAGCGAAAGAACTTCTGTTCCTGTGGATGTCAACGCGATCATGGAAAAAGCGGCCTGTGCGGCGGCCGTTTTTAGCCAGTTGGACCAAGCGCACACTGACCGGATCGTCCGGGCGGTGTATGAAGCGGGCTTTAATAATCGCGTTCGATTGGCCAAGCATGCCGTGGAAGAGACGGGGGTCGGGAACTGGCAGGACAAGGTTCTTAAAAACGTAGTGGCCACCCAGCTTGTCTACGATGATATCAAGGATCATAAAACCGTCGGGATCATTTCCGAGGACAAGGAGCGCGGGATCACGGAGATCGCCCAGCCGCTCGGCCCCATTTTTGCGGTGATCCCGGTGACGAACCCGACCTCGACGGTGATGTTCAAGATCCTGATCGCGCTGAAGACGAGAAACCCCATTATTATTCATCCTCACTCGCGTGCCCTGCAATGTTCCCAAGAGGCCGCCCGTATTTGCTATAACGCGGCGCTTGCGGAAGATGCTCCGGAAGATTGCATCCAGTGGCTGGATAAAACGTCGCGCGAAGAAACCCATAAGCTGATGCAGCATCCCAAGCTGGCGCTGATCCTGGCGACCGGCGGCGGAAGCCTTGTCAATGCCGCCTACAGCTCGGGAACGCCGGCGCTCGGAGTCGGTGCCGGGAACGTGCCGGTCTTTATTGAAAGAAGCGCGGACATCTCCTTCGCCGTAGAACAGATCCTCATTTCAAAAACATTCGACAACGGGACGGTCTGCGCCAGCGAGCAAGCCCTTGTTGTGGAGCGGCCGCTTGCCGAAAAAGTGATCGAGGAATTCAAGAAAAGAAACGCCCGCGTGCTTTCCGATGACGAGGTCCGGCGCCTTGAAAAAATAGCGTATGACCCGGAGCGCATGATCATGACCATGGCCGTGGTGGGAAAAACGGCGCCGGAGATTGCAAAGCTTGCGGGGATCGATGTCCCGCCCCAAACAACACTTCTCATTGCGCCGCTTGAGGGGATCGGAAGGGCCCATCCTCTTTCGGCGGAGATCCTGGCGCCTATTCTTGCGTTCTATGTCGCCGAAGATTTCGAGCATGCGGTCAACCTGTGCATCGACCTCAACTATTTTGGCGGGATCGGGCATACGGTGAGCTTGTTTTCCAATGACGAGGCGAAGATCAAAAAATTTGCCTCGGTCATGAACGCGGGCCGCGTGGTCGTGAATTTGCCTTCATCCCAGGGAGCGGTCGGCGGGATCTATAACACGCTTCACCCGTCATTTACGCTGGGCTGCGGCACCGGCGGCAAGAACATCACGACAGACAACATCACGACGAAGCATCTGCTGAATATCCAGCGTATCAGCCGGCGCCGTGTGAACCGGCGCCTCGAGAGCTTCGACAAAGCGCATTATCTGGATGAATCCCTGGATGCCAAAGCCATTGAAAAGGAATTTAACCGGAACTTCTGAAAGCCTCTAACGAAATGCGTCATGCTGTTCGGCGCTCGAGGCGCATTGCCAACGGAACGGGAGGAATGCATGGTCAACTACATCGACGGGACGGAGAAGCTCATCTGCTGCTTTGAAGACCGGATGGATACGGTCCAATGCCTGGCCGTCGAAAAAGAGATCTTTGAGAAGATCCAGGGCGTGGGGATTCCCGTTGTTTTTGATCTCGAGAAAGTCGTTTATATCGCATCTTCGTTCTTGCGTATTTGCATCCGGGCCTGCAAAACGGTCGGTGCGGAAAGATTTTCATTGGTCCATGTGTGCCCCGAGATCAAAAAGGTTTTTAAAATCGCGGGTTTCGACAGGCAGATCAATATTCAGTGATCGCACCGTTAATCTTTCCGGAAATGAGACCGGTTTAAACAAAGGAGGAATTCCATGGCATTCAGCGTTAAGATCGAGAACCGTGAAGCAGGCACGTGCGTGATGGCTCTTGAGGGCCGGCTGGACGCCACGACGTACCTTTCCCTTGAAGAAAAGATGAATACTCTCCCGGGAACCAAAATCAAGGCGTTGGTACTGGACTTGGGGAAACTGGCTTATATTTCGAGCGCCGGCGTGCGCGTGATCCTGAAAGCCCGGAAAATGATGGCAGCCGTCAGCGGCACCCTTCTGATGACGAACCCCCAGCCGCAGATCCGGAAAGTTTTCGAGATCGTCAATGCGCTTCCCGATACGCCGATCTTTGAAAGTGTCGAGGAGGCCGATCAGTATCTCGATACCATGCAGAGGGAAGAAATTGAAAAGCAAAGGCGTCTTTCGGATCCGCAATAGACCTTCCTTGATGCCTCCGACCCACCGGGGTTCTTTAACGAAGCTTCTTACGGCCTTTTTTTTTGTCGCCGTCCTTCTGTCCTTCGTCCCCCCCTCACTTTTTGCCGAGGAGAACGTTTCTCTTAAAAAAGTAACCTTCATGACCTTGTGGCTTCCTCAGGCGCAATTCGCCGGTTTCTATGCCGCGCAGAAGAAGGGGATCTATAAGAAATACGGTCTTGATGTCACGATCCTTCACGGGGGGCCGAGCCGGTCTCCGTACGATTTTCTTGAGAAGGGCAGGGTCTCTCTGGCGATGCTGTGGCTGGCCACCGGGATCGAGAAACGCGCACAGGGAGCGAAGATCGTCAATGTCGCCCAGTTGTCACAAAAAGCGGCGTTGATGCTCGTCGCTAAAAAAGAGAGCGGGATCAAAGAACCCAAGGATCTTGAGGGGAAGAAGGTCGGGCTTTGGGACGAGATCTACCAGGTCCAGCCGCGCGCGTTCTTCGAGAAATTCGGACTTCACGTGAAAGTGGTTCCGCAGTCCTATTCCGTCAACATGTTCCTGCGGGGTGGCGTTGACGTGGCTTCTGCGATGTGGTTCAACGAATATCACACGATCCTGGCGTCGGGCGTGGACCCGGAAGAGCTCACGACGATCTTTTTTTCTGAGCATAGTCTGAACTTTCCTGAAGACGGGCTTTACGTCCTGGAAGCGACGCTGGCAAAAGATCCCGAGCGCGTCGCCGCGTTCGTGAAGGCGTCCCTGGAAGGATGGCAGTATGCGTTCGACCACCCGGAGGAAGTGCTGGTCCTGGTGATGCGGAACATGAAAGAAGCGCATGTCCCCGCGAGTCTCGCGCATCAGAAATGGATGCTCGCGCGGATGAAGGACCTTATGCAGCCGGCCGGAGGAAAGCGCCTGCCGGGAACGCTTGCCGAGGAAGATTTTAAGCGGACGGGCGAGGCCTTGAAAAAGAGCGGACTGATCGCCACGGTTCCGCGCTTCGAGGAATTCTACAAGTTCGGGGGGATCCGGGATGAAGGATAAAAGCATTGCCTTCAAGCTCAGCTTTTTCGTTCTGACCTTTACGGGCCTTATTTTTGCCGGTATTTTCGGATACAACTATTTTGTTTCTCGCCAGATGATCCTGAAGAACATCGAGGAGAACGCGCGAAACCTTTCGGTTGCGACCGCCCAGCGCATTGAGACGGTCCTGCGTTCTGTCCAGGAAGTTCCGGAAACTGTCGCCGAAGTGTTGCAGGAGATCTCTTACGACAAGGCGGTCCTGAACCGGCTTTTAAGCACGGCGGTCGAGAATAATCCCGCGATTTACGGCTCCACGGCGGCGTTCGAGCCGGGTTCTTTCGAAAAAGGCGCGCAGTTCTTTGCGCCGTACTTTTATAAAAGCGGCGGCGGGATCCAATTTACCCATCTCGGAGGGAATGACTACCGGTATTTTTTCTTTGACTGGTATCAGATTCCCAAAGAGCTCGGTCGCCCGTCGTGGACGGAGCCCTATTACGACGAAGGCGGCG
The DNA here is from genome assembly GCA_964482725.1 of uncultured bacterium. Taxonomy (GTDB): domain Bacteria; phylum Omnitrophota; class Omnitrophia; order Omnitrophales; family Aquincolibacteriaceae; genus Aquincolibacterium. The sequence goes on from CAYZYT010000008.1 coordinate 21,563, forward strand.
GCAATGTCATTATGTCCACGTATTCGGCCCCTTTTTACCGGCGCGAAGGGGGAGAAAGAAAATTCGCGGGCGTGGTGACGGCGGACGTGTCCCTCGGATGGCTTCAGAAAATGGTCTCCGAGATCAGGATCGCCAAAACCGGCTACGCCTTTCTTATCTCCCGGAACGGGACGTTCGTGACGCATCCCCATAAATCGCTGATCATGAACGAAACCCTTTTTAGCACGGCAGAGGTCCGGGGAGACCGGCATTTGCGGGAGGTCGGAAGAGATATGATCCGAGGTCACTCCGGGTTTGTTCCGTTCACCTCCCTTGTTTCGGGCCAGGCGTGCTGGATGGGGTATGCGCCGGTCCCGTCCACGGGATGGTCGGTCGGCGTTATTTTTCCCAAGGACGAACTTTTGGCGGATGTTCAGCGTTTGGGCCGGATCGATCTTGCCTTAGCGTTCTGCGGGTTTCTGATCCTTTTTTCGGTCATCGTTCTGATCTCGGGTTCCATCACGCGTCCTTTGAGAGCCCTCGCGGATGCGGCGAAGGCTCTTGCAAAAGGGAATTGGGAGATCGAGCTTCCTCCCGCGAGATCAAAAGATGAAGTCGGGACCCTCTCCGCTTCCTTCCTATATATGAAGGAAGCCCTGAAAAAATACATCCGGGAACTCACGGAAACGACGGCGGCCAAGGAGCGCATGGAAGGTGAGCTCAAGGTCGCTCACGAGATCCAGATGAGCCTCGTCCCAAAAGTTTTCCCGCCTTTTCCGAAAAGACCGGAGCTGGATATTTATGCCGTGCTGGAGCCCGCCCGAGAAGTGGGCGGGGATCTTTATGATTTTTTCTTTATCGACGAGAACCGGCTTTGCTTCGTGATCGGTGATGTCTCCGGGAAGGGGGTTCCCGCCGCTCTTTTCATGGCGATGACCAAAACGCTGATCAAGACGAACGCCAAAATGTGTACGAGCCCGGAGGAGATCCTGGAGAAGGTCAATGTCGAGATCTCGGAGGGCAACGATGCGTGCATGTTTGTCACGGTGTTCTGCGGCATCCTGGACACCCGGACAGGAGAGGTTTGCTATTCGAACGGCGGCCACAATCCCCCGTTTATTCTCCGGAAAGGGCAGGCGCCCGAATTTTTGCGCGGCGGCCACAGTCCGGCTGTCGGCGTCCTGGAAGACGCTGTGTTTGAAAAGGCCGGTCTCAAGATGGAGCCGGGAGATGCCCTTTATCTTTATACCGACGGAGTGACAGAAGCGTGCGATGATCAAGACGAGCTTTTTTCCGAAGAGCGATTGCAGGAGATGCTTTCCGGGCCGGTCCCGGGATCTCTCAAGGGACTCGTGGAAAAAACGCTTCAAGAGGTTCGTTCCTTTTCGGGCGCGATGCCTCAAGCCGATGATATTACTCTCCTGGTGTTGAGATATTATGGCGCTCGCGGAGAAGAAAAAGAGGGGGGCAAAATGAAATTGATGCTTGAGAATAAACTCACCGAGCTTTCGAAACTTCAGGGAGCGCTCGCAGAGTTCTCGGGAAAAGTCGGTCTGTCCCAAGAAGTCCTTCATGACCTGCAGCTGGTTTTGGAAGAGATCGTGGTCAATGTCATTTCCTATGCCTATGCGGACACCGCGAGGCATGAGATCGTCGTCTCTCTTGAAAAAGAGGGGAGTGAGCTCGCCGTCCGGGTGCAGGACGAAGGCCGGGCATTCGACCCGCTCAAGGTTCCCGAACCGGACCTGGACGTGCCTGTGGAAGAGAGGCCCATCGGAGGTCTCGGGATGCACCTGGTCCGCAATCTGGCGCGGGAAGTGAACTATGAAAGAGTCCAGGGCAAGAATATTCTCACCTTGAAGATCTCTCTTCCCACTGCTTCCTGATCTTTTTTAAACGAAGCGCGGAAAACGGCGGTGATCGCCGAGCGTTCTGAGGGCCCAGTCTTTAGTTTCTTTTTATAAAGGACGATGCATCTTCCGTGCTCTGAAGGGTTCCTCGAAAACAGGGGCCTTTAGCATCCTTCCGGCGCTGGCGCTCATTGAAGCATTGTTGTTTTCAGGGGGCCGGATTTTCAGCAGGGCTCCAGAAGCATTGAGGTGTGGAAAAATGAAAAAAAGAAATCGGACGCTAATTAAATCAGGGGCGGTGGCCACCGTCGTTTTTTTCTTTTTTTTATCGACGGCAACGGCTTCGGTCGAATTGATCGGCCCCGAAGGAAAGCTGAAGCGTCCTGAAAACAAAGATTTTACCGTGACGACCGACGGGTATTGGGCGACCGATTTTGTGGCGTCCAAGAACACCGTCGATCTTGACAGCAAGCAGAAGAAAGATAAATACGGCTACATCGGTATGGCCTATCGCCTCAACGTGGACGCGACTTATAAAGACGACGTTGAGGTTTTTTTAGGCTTTGAGCGCAATGGACCGTATGGCTATGACGTGCCCGTTCTGGGGCGGAAGTCCCTGCCCTCCATTTATGGCGATTTGGAGCATTATCGCAACCGGGAGTTTCTCCCGGAGCTCAAGGAATGGTTTTTGGACGTCAAATCCCCTTGGACGGAGGCCTATCCCGTTCGTGCGAAGGTCGGTCTTTTTCCGCTCGAGATCGGGAACGGCTTTGCGGTCACCGGCCTCTACCAAAATTATGGGGTCCAGCTCTATCATCCCGGGGAAATTCTCGCCTGGCATTTCAATTACATTAAACCGAACTGGAGTAATTACGCCATTTTGGGTCCGACCCTCCCGCAGGAGAAATTTCTGGGACGCGGGTATTTCCACACCCAGGCCGACCTTTTTTCGCTCGACGCGGTTTATCATTGGAAAAAGCCCGAAGGCGCGTCCTGGATCATTCCGGGAGGCTCGCTCCAGCCCTATGTCAGTTTTCTCTCGGACCGGACGGGGGACCTGAAGCGCAAGAACCTTTTTGAGACTCAGACGCATCAGGATCTTTTGGGAACTCTGGGGGCGGACCTGAATCTGGAGTTCGGTCGGCTTTCGCTCGGCTTTGAAGCCGCAAGAAATTTCGGAAGGGCCAAAGCCACTGAGGGGGATGCCCCGTTTGACCCCGCGACCGGGGCGTCCATCGCCGGTGATAAGGACGTTATCCACAAAGGGTATCTTCTCTATGCGGACGCCGCGTTCGATCTGAAAGAATATTGGCTCACGCCGCGCACCAAGGTGATCGTGACCTCAGGGAATAAAAACAATGATTCCTCCGACGGCCTTCTTCACGGCTCCACGAACCGGGCCTTCAGTGTTTTCTCGCCGATGAACACCCATTTGTCGTACAGTGTTTATCCTCCTCAAAAATTAGCCCCGCTCCTTTTTATGGGAAATGCGTTGGGGAATAACTACGGGGTTCTCCGGCCGGGGACTTTTAATGATCCGGTTCTTTTCGAGAACATCATCACGCCTAATGTCGGTGTGAACATCACGCCCCATCCCAAGGTCATCCTCACGATCGATTGGTGGTATTTTTCATCGTTCGAGCAGGGCGTGGGGTCCTGGGACGGGGTCTCCAAAAAACTTTCGAGAGATCTTGGGAACGAGTTTGATTTTGGCGCGACGATCGACGCGACGAAATGGCTGACCCTGAATTTCGGCCTAGGCTATTTCATCCCCGGGGATTATTACCGGGCAGAGCGGAATGACGATGGGACCGTTTTCAGCCCCCGCGCCAACACAGACGGAGTTGCGAACAAAGCCATTTATTTCGAGAACCGAATCACGGTAAAGTTTTAAAACCGAAAACCAGAACCCGACGCCGTCCGGTAACGGGTAACGTCAAATTAAAAAAAAGCCACCGATATCCCTATCGATGGCTTTGAGTGTTAACTGGGGCGGTCGACGGGAATTGGCGCCCTGCGCGGGACTTCGTCTCCGCTGCGGGTCGGCCACCCGCCCCGCCGTACAATGCTCCGAAGGTCGCATTGGCGGGGCTCCCTTCAATTCCCTAAATCTTCGAATCAACTTTCTCTTTGAACGGGTGGTCCAAAAAGAAAGTTGGGGCGGTCGACGGGAATTGAACCCGCGACCCCAAGATTCGCAATTATGTCCCCAAGATTGACCATGTTTATCCATCCTTATCCACCCAAAGCGCTATCAAGTCGTGCTATCACCGAGGAAGGGGGGCCTATAGCCTGGAAATGACGGCACCCACTGATTCTGAATCTGGTCGAAAGAAAATTTAATTCAAAAATTAAAAGGGACCCTCTCTCTGGTAGCGGCCCTGCATTGCCCAAAGATTGCCCCGTACGGCTCTCCATGGCGGCTGGAACCTCTGACATAGCCACGGTTAGCGTCACGGGCGTCATGCTGTCATTGGATCGATTATCTGCTTTGAAACTTGCATAGCCAAGTCCATACCAGCGGAGGTATAATTATCTGTCTTTAAACCATGCCCCAAAAGCTCGGACGATATGCACCTTCGCATGAGTCGGTAGTAGGGAGCGCTGAATGAATCTCAATAAATTCCCTCAAAGCATTCGCCGGTTTTGGTCGCTTTGGCTTGTCATTGCCGCTTCAACGCTCGTCACCATCGGCTTCGTCATCGCCTGCTTCGCCTCCGGCTTTTTCATCATTGTTCAAAATCTCTTTTACATTCCCATTATCCTCGCCTGCCTCTATTACACAAAACGTGGGTTCGTATTCTCTCTGGCCATTGCAGGCATCTATGTTTTTCTCACCTTCGCCTTTACACATGAACATACGGTAATCCTGCAGGCTTTTGTCCGGGCCGGCATCTTCGTGCTCATTGCAGGTATCATTACCACCCTGTCATTAGAGCGTAAGCGGGCCGAGGAGTCGCTGCGGGAGAGTGAGAACAGGTATCGAAATATCTTTCAGTCGTCTCGTGATGCCATTATGACGATCGAGCCGCCGTCCTGGAGATTCACTTCCGGAAACCCGGCAACCATAAAAATGTTTAAGGCGAAGGATGAAGCGGAGTTTTTGGCCTGCGTCCCCTGGCAATTATCTCCCGAACGGCAGCCGGATGGGAGACCCTCGGATGAGAAGTCGAAAGAGATGATAGAAACGGCTATGCGTGAAGGCTCCAATTTCTTTGAGTGGACGCACAAACGGACGAGTGGCGAGGTCTTCCCTGCAGAGGTGTTGTTGTCGAAAATGGAACTGGACGGAAACGTATTTCTTCATGCAGTTGTCCGGGATATCACCGAGCGCAAGACAGCCGAGGCGGAGATCATGAAGGCGGAGCTTCTCAGGACCCATGCGGAGATCAAATCCAAGTTCGCTTCAATGGTTTCGCATGAACTCCGGAGCCCGCTGGCTATTATCCAGGGGAGCGTCTCTCTCGTTAAAGACGGTTTGGTAGGGCCGGTCAATGAGGAGCAAAAAGGGATTCTGGGGACGGGGCTCAAGGGCGTCGAGCGACTGGGGCGCTTGATCAATAATGTTTTAGATTTCCAGAAGATCGAGTCTGGGAAAATGGAGTACGACATGCGTGAGAATGATATCAAGGAAACAGTTCTTGAGGCCTCTCAAGGCTTGCGGTTTCTATCGGAACCCAAGGGCCTGGATCTCCGGGTGCAGCCCCGGGATATCTTGCCCAGGATAAAATTTGACAAGGATAAGATCATCCAGGTGCTTATTAACTTGATCAGCAATGCCATAAAATTTACCTCCCAAGGGAGTGTCACGATCAACATTCAACGGGAAAATAATACGGCGCATGTGGAGATCCGGGATACCGGGCCGGGGATCAAGGCCGAAGATATCCCCAGGCTTTTTCAGCCCTTTGAACAGCTCGACAAAGGAAGAGGCAGGGCTAAGGGCGGTACGGGCTTAGGGTTAGCTATTTCAAAAGAGATCGTTCTCGCTCATGGCGGAAAGATATGGGCCGAGTCAGAGATCGGCAAAGGAAGCGCTTTTCACTTTACACTGCCTGTTCTGGAAAACAGGAGACCGGTATGACAAAGAAGATCCTGGTGGCCGATGACGAACCCGAGTTGCTTGAACTGACTTTGCTCCGGCTGAAAAAGACGGGTTATGATGTATTCGGGTCGGCGGACGGCCGGGAGGTCCTGGAGCTGGTTCGCCAACAAATGCCCGATCTGATTATCCTGGATGTCTACCTTCCGGTAATCGACGGCGATGAGATCGCCAAGCTATTCAAGAAAGATGAAAAGATGAAACACATTCCGGTCATTCTGATTTCGGCGACCACCCAGACCCTCGAAGAGAGGGCCAAAGAATGCGGCGCGGTCGGTTATTTTTCAAAGCCGTTCGACCCTGGAGACCTGGTCACTATGGTCAAGAAGCATATTGGCTAACAAAGATGTGAGTGGTTTTTAAAGAAACAGCCAGAGAATGGAGCCATTGAGCGGAAAAGAAAACGGGCCGGGGTTGTGGAATGAGTGAAGCCGCGCCTTAGAATTGCTGGGAGTTCGCAAGCTCTTTTAAAGGAAAAGGCTGCGCCAAGGCGCAGGAGGCAGATGGTTTTCGGTACTGCATAAGGGAATGCGCTTGGTTTCAGAAGTTAAACCCAGAATATTACGGCAACGACGGAAACCTCAAGCCGTTCTGAAACCAAACCCCAAGCCAATAGAGTGTTTCATGCGTAATTAACGGCTATCCAAAGTGCTATCACCCCTATAAAACCCACCCGAAATAAAAAAGAGCAAGTACCGTAGACGACGGCTGTTCAAAAGCCGTCACGGGATAGTGCTTGGCCATAAAGGCCAAGCCAATCAGCGCAAGTGCCGACTGCTCTTTGAGATAAAGAAGGGCGGTCGACGGGAATTGGCGCCCTGCGCGGGACTTCGTCTCCGCTGCGGGTCGGCCACCCGCCCCGCCGTACAATGCTCCGAAGGTCGCATTGGCGGGGCTCCCTTCAATTCCCTTGAGCCATCAACAAAAAATCCCTTTCCGGAATAAATCCGAAAAGGGATTTTAAGGGCGGTCGACGGGAATTGGCGCCCTGCGCGGGACTTCGTCTCCGCTGCGGGTCGGCCACCCGCCCCGCCGTACAATGCTCCGAAGGTCGCATTGGCGGGGCTCCCTTCAATTCCCTTGAGCCATCAACAAAAAATCCCTTTCCGGAATAAATCCGAAAAGGGATTTTAAGGGCGGTCGACGGGAATTGAACCCGCGACCCCAAGATCCACAATCTTGTGCTCTAACCAACTGAGCTACGACCGCCATGATACTTTTCAATGCCAGAACGTTGCGATCTTACAATCTTTCCAACTGTATCAAACCCCCATGGTTTGATATGGCTTCGGCAGGCACTGGATGTGCCTGTCCGATCCAAGCTACGACCGCCACGATATTTGTGAATGAAACAGGCTCGCATTATAACGAAAAAAGTGTTTTAGGGAAGGATAAAGCATATAATAACAGCCTCTACGATGAAGTTCCGCGAACTTTTTGGGAGGTGCTCATGAAAGAATTTCTGGCGGGAGTGTTGGTGGTCGTGATGGCACTGGTTCTTTCCGGGATCGGGGTTCTTTTGCTGCCTCTATTGCTTGTGCTGGGCATTTTCCTTCGTCTGGCTATCGGGCTGATCGTTCTGATTCTTGCGATATGGCTGATCGGGAAGGTAACGCTTTTTCTGTTCGACCTTCTCAAGAAGAAGGAAAATAATCAAGTCTGAAGGAGCGATCATGGAACGGTTGATGACAGCGAAACAGGTCAGCGAATTGATCGAGGTGAAGCCTTCCACGGTTTATCAATGGGTGCACCTCGGGCTTATTCCCTACGTGAAGCTCGGCAAATGCGTACGTTTCAAGAAGGTGGAGCTTTTTCGCTGGATCGACAAGAATTTTCGCAAGGAACGCATTTCCTTCCGATCGGCTGAGAAGACGCTTGCCAAACTTCCCTCCGCGAAGCAAAAGGATTTCTTTTCGTTGGAATGATTCCTGCGCAACGCGCAACGAAATAATCCTGTTTCTTACGTTGCGCGAAGTATTGATTTCTACCTTCAGGGGGTCTAGACTAAAGCCGTAGATAGAAGTGGCCGAAGGTTCGGTCTCGTTGGTTTGCACCCTAGGGCCTGATTTATCATTTAAGATTGATTGGGACGGCAACTCGGAGGTGTGCTATGACAGAGCCCCAGAGACATAAGCTGGTCGCCGGCGGCGCCTTAGCGGTGACTGTCTGCTTGATCCTTTATTTGATCGTCTTCGGATTCCATGCTTTTGATCCGAAGAGCCTGATCCTTTTTGTCGGATTTTTTGCGGTGGCCGCAAAGCTTTCTACGGTCAAGCATAAACACAATCCGATGGTTTGAGCGCAACGCACAACGCGCAACGATTTGTTTTTTTTGCGTGGAGCGTTGAGCTTTGCGCGTTGCGAGCGTTCTCCCTTGTAAATCCCCACCTCATTCAGTAGACTACGCAACCATCCCAACTTTATATTTTCCATATGAAGGGTAGTTGGGATGGCCCCAATCACAGCAAAGCTGTGATTGATCGGTATTGGGATCGCTTCGTTTAAATTGATAGGTATTTGGGACCATGAAAGAAGAAATTGCCGCGATCAAGGACCGCATTACGGATCTCAAGGAAAAACTCCGAGAGATAAGGGGGTATCTTTGACCTGGAGGCTCAGGAGCGCGAGATCTCGAACATCAACATAAAGATGACCGCGGCGGATTTCTGGGATCGTCCGCAGGATGCCCAGGCCACGGTCGAGCGTCTGAAAGTCCTCAAGAAAGTCGTGGATCCCTGGCACAAAGCCCATCAAACTTCCGTCGATCTTCTGGAACTCATCGGGATGATGGATGAAAATCAGGGGGAATCCCTGAAGGAATTTCAGGACGACGTAGCGAAACTTTCCCGGGAAGTCGAACTGCTGGAATTCCAGAGGCTTTTGTCGGGTCCCTTTGATCCAAACAATGCGATCGTAAGTATTAACTCCGGCGCCGGCGGGACTGAGGCCTGTGACTGGGCTCAGATGCTCTATCGCATGTACACGCGCTGGGCCGAGCAACATGGTTATGCGGTGCAGATGGTCGATCTGATGCAGGGGGAGGAGGCGGGGATCAAAAGTGCGACTTTTATCGTGCAGGGCGCTTATGCGTATGGTTATTTAAAAGCGGAATCAGGGGTGCACCGGCTCGTGAGGATCTCGCCTTTTGACGCAAATAAACGCCGCCATACATCTTTCGCGTCCATGGATGTGATCGCGGAAGTGGATGATATCCCGGAGATCGAGATCAAAGATGACGATATCCGGATCGATGCCTTCCGGGCCGGCGGTGCGGGAGGTCAGCATGTGAACAAAACCTCGAGCGCGATCCGTATCACGCATCTTGCAACCGGGATCGTTACTCAGTGCCAGAATGAGCGTTCTCAGACTCAGAACAAACAGGTGGCGATGAAGGTTTTGAAGGCGCGGCTTTATGAAAGGCTGCTGCAGGAAAAAGAAGCGGCGCTTGCGACGCAATATGGGCCCAAAAAAAAGATCGAGTGGGGTTCTCAGATCCGCTCTTATGTTTTTCATCCCTATACGATGGTGAAGGACCACCGCACGGATTTCGAGACCTCGAACGGGGATGCGGTGATGGACGGCAAGTTAGATGAATTTATCGAAGCTTATTTGAAACAGAATGTAACGAAAAGCTAGGATAGAGGATAGCGGATGGAGGATGGCGAGAAACTTGATTTGCGCCTTCCGCCCTCCTCCCTCCGATATCCGGAATAGTTTAAGGAGATTAAAATGAAAAAGTTTGCGCAACTCTTTATGGTTGTCGTCGCGTGTTGCATGCTTTCCGGCTGCGTCGTGCAGGTTGAGGACGGTCAGGTCGGTGTGAAGAATGATTTTGGGCACATCCACGATGAAGTGCTGAACGCCGGATGGCATTTCTTTGTGCCGGCGATCACTCAGATCGAATTATGGAACGTCAAGTTGCAGGAGCTCAAAGAAACCGCCGAAGTCCCTTCCTCGGAAGGGTTGATCTCGCAGCTGGATATTTCGATCATGTACCATGTGCCGGCCGACAAGGCGAGCTTTGTCCGCAAAAAGATCGGTCCTTATTACGTCTCGGTGGTCCTGGAGCCTTATGTCCGGGAGTCGATCCGGAACGTGGCGAGTGGTTACGCGGTGAAAGCCCTTTATAGCGAGGCGGGGCGTAAGGAGATCGGCAAGAATATCCTTTCCTTTCTTCAGGGAAAACTGGATGAGAAGGGGATCATGATCCAGGATGTGCTTTTGCGGGATGTGAAGCTTCCCCCCTCGTTCTCACAGAGCATTGAATTGAAATTGAAGGCCGAACAGGAAGCCCTTCAGAAAGAATTTGAATTGCTGAAGGCCAAGAAAGATGCCGAGATCGAAGTGGCGAAGGCGGAAGGGGTCGCCAAAGCCAACCAGATCATCGGAGATTCTCTGAAAAGCAATGACTCCTATTTAAAGTATCTATGGATCCGGGGTCTTAAGGATACCAAGGGCCAGGTCATTTATGTGCCCACCGAAGCCGGGCTTCCGATCCTTGAAGCCTCGAGGAATCAAACCAAATCAACATAGGATGGCGGAAGGCGGAGGGAGGATGGCAGCAGCGTTGCGCCATCCACCCTCCTCCCTCCGAGATCCGATAGGGAAATATGCTCAACTTTATCTTAAAAAAGATCTTTGGAACTCAGAACACCCGAACCTTGAAACTGCTATGGCCGGTCGTGGCCCAGGTGAATGCTCTGGAGCCTGACATTCAAAAACTAACGGATGCGGAGCTTCGGGCCAAGACCGATGAGTTCCGGAAACGACTCGCGGAAGGGGCCACGCTCGATGATATCCTCCCGGAAGCTTTCGCGGTGGTACGCGAAGCCTCGAAGCGGACGACTAAAATGCGTCATTTTGATGTCCAGATCCTCGGCGGGCTCGTGCTTCATAAGGGAAAGATTGCTGAAATGTCCACTGGTGAAGGAAAGACCCTTGTGGCCACGCTTCCGGTCTATCTCAATGCGCTCGAAGGCAAAGGCGTGCATCTTGTGACCGTGAACGATTACCTGGCTCGCCGCGACCGGAACTGGATGGGGCCGATCTATGAATTTCTCGGACTCACGGTAGGCGTGATCCAACATGATATCCCGCAGGAAGAACGTCAACAAGCCTATGCTTCGGACATCACATTCGGCACGAACAACGAATTTGGGTTTGATTATCTGCGTGACAACATGGTCACCCAGATCGAAATGCGCGTTCAGCGGCCGCTTCATTACGCGATCGTCGACGAAGTGGATTCGATCCTGATCGATGAGGCTCGCACCCCGCTCATCATCTCCGGTCCCGCGGAAGATTCGACGGATAAATACTATAAAGCTCAGCGCGCGGCGCTTGCGCTCAAGGAGCACAGGATCGTAAAGGAAGAGGTTGACCCCGAGTGGAAGGCTAAGCTTGAAGAGATCAAAAAGACGGTGGATTACATTGCCGATGAAAAGGCCAAGACGATCCGTATGACGGAGCAGGGGGAAACCAAGGCCGCGAAGCTTATGGGTGTGAACAACATGCATGATTCGGATACGGTTGCGGAGCGGCATCACATCATGACCGCCTTGCGGGCCAAAGAGTTTTTTGAGAAGGACGTGGATTATGTGATCAAGGATGACGAGATCCTGATCGTCGATGAATTCACGGGCCGCCTCATGCCGGGCCGTCGTTTTTCAGACGGGTTGCATCAGGCGCTTGAAGCCAAAGAGGGCGTGGAGATCCGCCGCGAGAACCAGACGCTTGCGACCGTGACGTTCCAGAATTATTTCCGTATGTACAAAAAACTAGGCGGGATGACCGGGACCGCCGCGACCGAGGCGCTCGAGTTCGATAAGATCTATAAACTGGATGTGGTGGTGATGCCGCCGAACCGTCCGTGCGTGCGCATCGATTCGGCGGATTGTATTTACAGGACCGAGAAAGAAAAATTCGATGCGGTCGTGCGCGAAGTTGCGGAAGAACATAAAAAAGGAAGGCCGGTGCTGGTCGGGACGATCTCGATCGAAAAGTCCGAACGCCTGAGCCGCATGCTGCAGAAGATCAATCTTCCGCATGTTGTCTTGAATGCCAAGTATCACGAAAAAGAAGCCGAGATCGTGGCGCAGGCCGGACAGCCGGCCGTGGTGACGATCGCGACGAATATGGCGGGTCGCGGAACGGATATCGTGCTCGGGCCTGGGGTGGCGGATAAGGGCGGGCTGACGGTGATCGGGACCCAACGACATGAGGCCCGGCGTATCGATAATCAGTTGCGGGGCCGGTGCGGACGCCAGGGCGATCCAGGCTCTTCGAAATTCTTTATCTCGATGGAAGATGAACTGATGCGTCTTTTTGGGTCGGACCGGATCTCGTCTATGATGCAGCGCCTCGGGATGCAGGAAGGCGACGAGATCCAGCATCCGCTCGTGAGCCGGGCCATGGAAACGGCGCAAAAGCGCGTGGAGGCGCACAACTTCGAGATCCGCAAACACTTGCTTGAGTATGATGACGTGATGAACCGTCAGCGCGAACTGATCTATGGCGAGCGCGATCTGGTCTTGAAGGGTTCTCCGGAAGAACTGAAGAAGCATGTTCTTTTGATGGTCGAGAATGTGGTGGAGAGCCTGGTGTTGACCTATGTCAATCCGGATATTCGGGAAGAGGACAAGAATCCCGAAGGCCTGATCTCGGCATTGAGTGAAAAATTCGGTGCGGGTTTCCGCGAAGTCGTAGAAAAGAATCTGGACGATATGGACGGGCTGCTCGAGGCCTTGGAGGAAAAAGTGGGTGAGCAGCTGAATCGCCGGGAACAGGAGTTCGGGCCGGAACGCATGCAATATCTGGTGCGGTACATCCTTCTTCAGGTGATCGACACGAAATGGAAGGAACATCTCTATGGGCTCGACAATCTTCGCGAGGGGATCGGGCTTAGGGCCTATGGACAGCGCGACCCGCTTGTGGAATACAAGCGCGAAGCTTTTGATATGTTCGATCAAATGACAGACCGTGTGAAGGAAGAAGCCGTCGAACTTCTTTTTCGGGTCCAGCAGGTCCATGAGACCAAGCTTGCGAACCCGATCGAGGATTCCAAGGCCCAGTATCTGCATCCCGAAGCGGGATTGTCAGAAAGCAAAGGGCCGTCTTCCTCAAAATTGCCCCGGGGCATGGGCGCTCCGTCGCCTTTTTCTCCGCGCAATGAGGCTCCGGACGATCAAGCGCCGGCTCCCATCAAGCGGGTTCATGATAAAGTCGGTCGCAACGATCCTTGTCCCTGCGGCAGCGGCCAAAAATATAAAAAGTGCTGCGGAATTAACGAATAGAGACAAAGATGCATAGACGCACAGAAGCAAAGAATTTTAGAGTTCTAAGGTTCTCTGTTTCTTGTTTCTTGGCTTCTGCAGTTTCATGAAGCCTTCTGCCGAACGAAGTGTCCCGTATTCCTTTCTTCGCACGCCCTATCTCTATCAAATCGTTTCCGGTCTGCTCCTGGCGCTCTGCTATCCCTCCACGGGCTGGGGGTTCCTGGCCTGGTTTGCTCTCGTGCCGCTTCTTGCCTCCCTGCATCATGCTCAGAATCATTCTCAGGCCCTGGGTTTTGGGCTGATCACCGGGATCGTCTTCTTTGTTTTCTCTATTCATTGGCTGACTTATGTGTCGACCGTGGGCTGGCTCCTCGTGGTGCTGATGGAATCGGTTTATCTCATGGCGTTCTCGTGGCTCGCGTATCTGGGGATCCGGTCCCCAAAATCCGTCCCCTTCAAGATCTTATGGATCGCGCTTGCGTGGACGGTGATGGAGATCCTTCGCTCCGAAATGCCGGTGTTCGGCTTCGGATGGAATCTGCTGGCCTATGCCCAGTCTCCTTATGTTTCTCTCATCCAGTTCGCCAATGTTCTGGGTTCTTATGGCCTTGGTTTCTTGATCGTGTGTGTGAACGCATCCCTGATGTACGCCTGGTTCAGGCGCAAAGACTGGGGGGTGGCACTGAGTTTGGTCGCGGTCATTGTTTTGATTTTTGGCGGGCTTTGGAGCTACGGAACTACAGTTCTTGCAAAACCGGCGGCGCCTATGGAATATTTACGTGTCTCCGTGGTGCAGGGGAATATCCCGCAGTCCGTGAAATGGGAAATCATGGCCAAGGAGAAGATCCTTGAGATTTACGAGAAACTCACCCAGCTCGCGGCGCTTGAACAGCCGGACTTGATCCTTTGGCCGGAGGCTGCTTTCCCGGGTTATTTCAACCGGGACCTCCAGGCGGAACGGATCTCCCGGCTCGCGCAAGAGATCCAAACGCCGCTTTTGCTCGGCGGGCTTGAATGGGAAAGTGAAAGAGAATCCTATAACAGTGCTTATTTTCTAAAAAAAGATGGCGCCTCCGGACAGCGTTACGACAAGCTTCGGCTGGTTCCCTTCGGAGAATACATTCCGCTCAAAGCTGTTTTTGGATGGCTGACACCGATTGCCGACGCGTTCGGGATCAGTGATTTTAACGCCGGGAAAGATCCCGTGGTCTTCCGCTGGGCGCGCGAGGCCTGGCCCTTCGGGGTCCTGATCTGTTTCGAGGACGTCTTTCCGGATCTTGCGCGGGAGCTTGCGGATCGCGATGCGAAATTCCTTGTTGTGATCACGAATGATGCCTGGTTCGGGAAGACCGGCGCGCCTTTCCAGCATCTTCAGGCCTCGATCTTCCGTGCGGTGGAAAATGGCGTGGCGGTCATCCGGGCGGCCAATACCGGCGTTTCGGGGTTCATCTCTCATCAAGGGCGCGTCCTTGCAACTCTGAAAGATCCCAAAGGCGAAGCGACTTTTGTGATGGGGCAGAAGACGCTCGACTTGCCGCTGATCGCGGAGCGGACGCTTTTCCGGCAAGGCGGATTTTTATTTCCGTATTTTGCGGTGGCTCTCTTTTTGATCATGGGGTTATTCTTATTCAGAAAAAGGCTCGCTAATGAGAAGCAGAGAATCAAAGAGACAGAGATGCCGAGAGACAGAGACGCATAGAAACAAAGAAGCCAAGGGGCGTAGAGGTGAAGATGCATAGAAACAAAGAAGCAAAGAGGCATAGAAGCATAGAAAGGAGCAGGATTTTCTTCTGCTTTTTCTTGAGTCTCTGCTTCTCTGCGTCTTGTGTGTTTTCCGGTTGCGTCCGCGTCGGCGCAGGGGCCGGCTATTGGCATACCCACCCGGACGGCGGTACGACCGTGAAACAGGCAGGCTTCGACACGGCCCATTTGATTCCCGGGGATTCGACGGCAGGAAAAATTACGGTTTAAAGCTAGATCAGGGAAAGGCCACCGTCGGCAATCACTGTTTGGCCGACGATCCATGAGGATTCGGGGGAGCAGAGGAATGCCACGACGCGCGCAAGGTCTTCGGGCTTTCCGATCCTGCCGCCCGGAGTTCTTTTTAGCACCTCCGCTTTGAAATCGTCAAAAAACGGGAACATTTTCAACGCGTCCGTATCCACCAACCCGCCTGAGACGCAATTCACGCGGATCCCTTTAGGCATCAATTCTACGGCCAAGTAGCGCATCGTGGCTTCGATCGCGGCTTTGGAGATGCCGATGGCGCCGTAATTGGGAATAAAATGGTGTGCGCCCAAACTTGAGAGGGCGATGATGATGCCTTCTTTTTTGGCCTCCATGATCGGAAGGGCCTTTTGCGCAAGGGCGAGGAACGCTTTGGCATTGATGTTCATCGAAAGGTCCCAGTGGTTCATCTTGAGCCGGTGGACGGCTTTGAATGCGCCCAGGGCGGCATTGTGGATCAGGATATCGAGGGTTCCAAAGGTTTTGAGGATGTCTTCAAAGAGAGCTTTGTGCGAATCGAGGTCTCCGACATTCGCCTGGAATGCGGCAGCTTTCACGCCTTTGGCGAGGAGTTCGTCGACCGTTTTCCGGGCAGCGTCTTCATTTTGGAGATAATTGACCGCGATATGGACGCCATCGTCGGCTAAACGGAGGGCGATGGCCCGTCCGATCCCTCGGGAAGCTCCGGTGATGAGTGCAACTTTGCCTTTCATAGAATTTAGCATAGTCCCAATACCTTTCAATTTTAACGAAGCGGTCCCAATACCAATCAATCACAGCTTTCTGTGATTGGCGCCGTCCAAGTCGCCGTCCCAAAAAATAAAGACTTGGACGGAAATTGGGGCAATCCCGGCAGCCATTGATGATATGAAAATAAATACAAGATGGGCGATAAGATAACAGATAATAGAGCAAATCCAAAAGAAAAAAAGATTCTTGGGGCTCCTCGAAGGGCTATGCTATAATTTCCCGCTCAAAAACCACAACGAACGAGATCGTGAATTCTATCAAGAATTATCTGCAGGTCTTTCAGCGCCGGGTACTGGACGGGATCGTCAAACATTTCGCCCACGGCGCGCTTGAGGCTCGGGCGGAAAAGATCGTTCAGCTTTTTGAAAATCAGATCCCGAGGGGAAGCCGGATCCTGGATTTGGGAGGCGGGTGGGGTTTTTACGCAGAGCCTCTCAAAAAGAGAGGGCACGAGCATCTCGTTTTGGACGTCGTGAACCCGGGCTATCAGAAGGCCCCTGTGGTGCTGTATGACGGCCTGAAGATCCCGTTCCCGGATCAAAGTTTTGATGTCACGATCCTCATGACCATGTTGCACCACGTGCCGGACCCGCAGGCGCTTTTTAAAGAAGTGCTCAGGGTGACGCGCCACAAGGTCGTAGTCGTCGAGGATCTCTATTGCCACGCAGCGGGGCGGTTCTGGACCATTTGTAGAGATCGTTTTTTAAATGTAGAGTTCACAACTCATCCGCACCAGTTCCGTTCGGATGGTGGCTGGCGGGATTTTTTTAAAGCTTCGGGTTTTGAGGTCAGCTCTTTTAAAAGTTTTTATACTTGGCTTTCAGGATTTCGCATCCTGAATGGTGTTTACGTTTTGGAGAAATCGTAACCAAATGTCATCCCCGCTGGAAGCATTCAGGGATGACAAAGGGAAGATATCGAACGATGACACGGCTTGCGATCGAAAAGATACTCTGGATCAAAGAAGGTGAGGGCATTACGGCCTGTGGCCGTATCCCAGAGGATTCCGAATTTTTTAAGGACCATTTCCCGGGGTTCCCCGTGTTGCCGGGGGTGTTGGCGCTTGAGATGCTTAAGCAGACTGCGGAGCGGTATCTGGCGTCCCTTCCGAGCGGTGAAGGACAGCATTATTTCTTGAAGCAGATCCGAGCGACCCGGTTTACGAAATATCTCAGGCCCGGCGATGAATGGGAAAGTCGTCTCATGCTCACGCAAAGCGAGGGAGAGGAAACGACCTGGGACGCTAAATTGTTTTATCACGGCGATGTCGCCGTATCGGCCAAGTTGACGTTGGCCAAAGTTAAGAACCCGCAATCATCAGCAGTGTCATAGACAACTTAGGAAGGACGATAGAATGATCATGGAGAAAGAACTCTTTACGAAAGTTCAGCAAACACTTGCCGGCGCCCTCGGCGTCGATGAGGCGGATATCGTGCCGGAAGCTTCCTTGAAGCGGGATCTTGGCGCAGAGTCCATCGATTTCATTGATATCGTTTTCCGTCTTGAGAAGGCGTTTGATCTCAAGATCCCGGCCGGAGATCTTTTTCCGAGCCATCTTCTGAACGATGAGCGCTTCGTGAAGGAAGGCATGGTCACGCCGGAGGGGCTCGCGGAGCTTCGTACAAAGCTGCCTTACCTCGAACTCGAAGAATTCACCAAAGATCCTCAGATCACAAAGCTGGCGGATTGTTTTACGGTGAAGATGCTGCTTCGTTATCTGAACGACCGCTTGGGCAAGAGTTCCTGCGACGATCAATGCTGCTCGTAAAACAAAAAACCGCCAGCTCAAAACACAGAGCGAGGCTCGCCCCAGCTTCCAATTACAGTCGAGGGGCGGCCACGCTGTGCGGCGTGGGTGTGGATCTGGTGTCCTGCCACCGCGTGAGGCAATTTCTTTCGCGCCACCGGGATTATGTTCGCGAACGTTTCCTGAATCCCTCGGAGCGTCGGTCCTTCAAACGTCTTTCCCTCCAAGCCTTTGCGGAACTTTTTACGGCCAAGGAAGCCTTTTTCAAGGCGTGCGGCGAGTCGTGGATGGGGCTCGAAGGGTTCCAGGGCATGCGGATGAAACGATGCGAGGGTGATCATTTTGAGATGGAATGGCGGACCGGGCGCACCCAGAAGCTCTATCGCGGGGAAGGGCATTTTTTCCGAAGCGGGGACCTGGTAGGCGCGCAGGCCATGATCTGGAGATGGAGCCCCACGGCTTTACGATCGCGGTCCCCACATGTTTTAGCGACATCCCGCCGCCGAAGTATCCACGCCAAAATGCGGCGGGATTATCCCGCGTCTTCATTGCCGGCTTTACAGCCGGTGCCTTCGGCGAAGGCGGGATAACATGCGCTGGCTTCTTCTTGAAAAAGTCCATTCGATCCACAAGGGAAAAAAGGCCGTTGCTTCTGCGAAGGTTCCCCAAGCTCCTTACAGTTCGGAAGTTCTTTTTATTGAAATGATGGCGCAGACCGGCGGTCTTTTGGTCGGTGCGGAAAGCGATTACCAAAAAGATCTCATCTTCGCGAAGATCGAATGCGCGACCATCTCAAAGGTTCCGAAGTCCGGCACCGCGATTCAAATCGAGGCTTGGTCCGAAAGTCTCGGGACCGAAGGAGGTTGGCTTGAGGCGACGATCACTTGTGCCGAAGGATTGGTCGCGAGCGCGAAGCTCCTGCTGATGGCCGTGAGCGGACTTTCCGCGGAACAGACGAAGTCCATCACATTCCACGAGGCTTTCATGAATCATTTTAACGTCCGCGAGAAGATCCTTCCATCCCTGCCTGGCGGGGAGCCCGGCGCAACGCAGGGCTGATCTTCATGACCGAAAAACGCCGTGTTGTGATCACAGGTTTTGGGGTTATCACGCCGTGCGGGAACGGCTGGGAACCTTATTGGGAGGCCGCTCTTCACGGGCGGTCCGCGATCCGAAGTGCCGATCCCCTCAAGATGAATTGCCCCTCTTTTAAATATGCCGGGATGCTGTCCGGGTTCGAACCGAAAGAATTTATTGAGAACCGGAAATCCATCAAGTTGATGTCCCGCGAGATCCAGATGGCGGTTGCGGCAAGTCGTCTGGCGCTTCAGGACGCCAAACTTTCTCCGGAGCATTATGACCCCACGCGGGTTGGCGTCACGCTCGGCACCGGGATCATCAATAACGATCTCGATGAGATCGGCATGGGCTTTAGGAACGGGCTGGATGAGAACGGGCATTTTTCCATGACCAAGTTCGGGCAAGAGGGCGTTCGCTCGCTTTTTCCTCTTTGGTTCCTGAAGTATCTTCCGAACATGCCGGCCTGTCATGTCTCCGTTGCGAATCATCTTCGGGGCCCGAACAATACCATCACGACGTCCTCCGCGGCGAGCACCCAGGCGATCGGGGAAGCCTACCGTGTGATCGAGCGTGGAGATGCGGATATTATGTTGGCGGGCGGCACGGACTCGAAACTTAATGCGATGGGGATCTCACGTTTCCAGCTCCTCGGGCTTCTTTCAACAAGAGAAGCCTCTCCCGAGAAGGTTTACTGTCCTTTTGACAAAAAACATGACGGAATAGTCCTGGGCGAAGGTTCGGGGATCCTGGTGCTGGAATCCCTCGCGAGTGCAAAAAAACGCGGGGCCTCGATCTACGCGGAGATCGCCGGCTACGGATCTTCCTCTGATTTTAATTATGATCCGCGGGATCCGGATGATTTTACGGGCAAGCGCGTGGCGATTCGCCGGGCGCTTGAAGATGCCGCGATCGAGCCCGCGGATGTCGATGTTCTTGTGGCGAATGGCAGCGGTATTCCCCAAGAAGATGCTCAGGAGTCGCTCGCGGTCCATTCCTTTTATGCGTCGACTTTCAAAAAACTTCACGTCACTGCCGTGAAACCTGTGACGGGGAATCTGGTTTACGGGACCGGAAGTATCGAGGCGGTGGTTGCAGCCTTGACCACGAAAAAAGGACAAGTGCCGCCGGTCACGAATCTTGAAAATCCGGATCCGGAGTGCTCGCTTCCGTTCGTCAAAGATAAAGCGAAATCTTGCCAAGTCAACGTGGCCGTCCTGAACACCTTCGGGCTGGGCGGCCAAAACGCATCCCTGGTGTTTAAAAAATGCTAAAACGTAGAGTGGTCGTCACAGGGATGGGCGCCGTGACGCCTCTTGGAAATTCCGTGCGTGATACCTGGCTTCGTTTGACGCAGGGGAAGTCGGGGATCGGGCCCATCACGCTCTTTGATGCGAGCCGTTTTCCGACGCGCATTGCGGCTGAGGTGAAAGGGTTCCAATTCGAGAAATGGCTTGAGCGCAATCCACCGCTTAGTTGCGCGGGCCGGAGCACTTTTTTTGCGCTTCAGGCCGCAGCGGAAGCCTACAAGGGCGCGAGGCTCGAGCCTCTTGCCGTGAATCCGAATCGCTTTGGTATTTATTTTGGAGCGGGTGACAGCGGGATCGATTTTGCTCCCTTTATCAAGACCATGGTCGCGTCTTTTACGAAGGAAGGCACGGAGATTGTGGATAAAGGAAAATACCTCCAACATGCCGCCGAGAATATGAGCGCTTTGCGAGAGCTTGAAAACCAGCCCTTCATGACCGTGACACATCTGACGCGTCTTTTTGATATACGCGGGCCGGTTTCGAATTGTTTGACGGCGTGCGCGGCGTCGTCCCAGGCGATCGGGGAGGCTTTTGAATGGATACGGCGCGGGGATGCCGATGTGATGATGGCCGGTGGTTCCCACTCCATGATCTATCCGATGGGGGTCGCCGGGTTCAGCTTATTGACGGCTCTTTCCACTCGAAACGATGATCCTGAAAAAGCCTCGAGGCCGTTCGATAAAAAACGGGACGGATTTGTGATCGGCGAAGGCGCCGGGGTGCTCATCCTTGAAGATCTGGAACACGCGAGGAAGCGCAAGGCGCCGATCCATGGCGAAGTCGTGGGATATGGCTCGACCGCGGACGCGTATCGCCTCACGGATATGGACCCGGAAGGCCGTGGCGCGGCGCGCGCTATGGAGATTGCGATGGAAAAAGCTTGCGTTGGGCCTCAAAATATTGATTATATCAATGCGCACGGCACTTCCACCGCAGTGAATGACTCGCTGGAAACCCTCGTCATCAAAAAAGTGATGGGCGATTGTGCTCCGAAGATCCCGGTCAGCTCGACCAAATCCATGCTCGGGCATATGATCGCGGCGGCCGGCGGGGTTGAAGCAATTATTTGTTTGATGGCCATGCGCGATTCGATGATCCCGCCGACGATCAATTATGAAGAACCGGATCCTGAGTGCGATCTGGATTATGTGCCGAACACGGCGCGGCGCTCGGGCGTGAATTTGGCGCTTTCGAACTCGTTCGGGTTCGGGGGGCAGAACATTTGTTTAGCTTTAAGGAGATATGATGGCGCATAACTTGATTTTTATGACCGGTGCGACCGGTGTGTTGGGGCAGGACCTTGTGAAGGAATTGCTCCGGACCACGAACGCAGAAATTGCGCTCCTGGCCCGTGCGAAAAACCGCGCCACCCATTCGGACCGGGTCAAAAAGATCCTTACTTCGATTGGTATCGATTCTCATCTGGGTTCCCGCGTCCATGTGATCGAAGGGGATGTGACGCATCATAAATTCGGCATCAAAAAAGCCGACCTCGAAACTCTGGAGCGTGAGTGCAAGGTGTTCTATCACATCGCAGCGCTTACGGCTTTGAACGGGACGGAGAAGGAATGCCAGCAGATCAATGTGGGAGGCACCGAGCACGCTTTGGAGCTGGCCTGGGACCTTCGTAAAAAAGGAAAACTCGAGCGGTTCATCTATTTCAGCACGGCGTTCGTCGCCGGAAGCGTGTGGGACCATTGTTCTAAGGAAGATGAGCTTCCGGCCAAGCCTGTGTTTGCGAACTATTACGAGTCGAGCAAATACAAGGCCGAGACCAAAGTTCGCGAGGCGATGGCCAAGGGACTTCCGGTCACGATCATTCGTCCGAGCATCGTGGTGGGGCATTCGGAGACCGGCGTGGTCTCGGATTTCAATGTGATCTACCCTTTCATCAAGCTCTTCGCTCACGGAGTGCTTTCCAAGATCCCCACGCATCGTGAGAACACGTTCAATATTGTGCCCATTGATTTTGTGATCCAGGCGACCTGCGCGATCGTCAAGGACCCGCGGAGCATCAATAAGGCTTTTCATGTGGTAGCGCCCAAACCGCCTTCGATCGGCATGCTCCTTAGGGTGGGGGAAGAGGAATATTCGGCCATCCCTCCGATCGAGGTGATCGATCCCCTGCACTTCAAAAAAAACAAGATGGGCGCGCAGGAGCAAATGGTCTTCGCGATGCTGGAGCCTTATCTGGGATATTTGAACGGGCGCCTCACCTTCGATACTTCCAATACGCGTGAGATCCTACGCGGCACCGGGATCCCGATGCCAAAAACCGATCATGCTTTTCTCAAGACCCTGATCCGTTATGCCGTTAAGGTCGGGTACCTAGCCATTTAAAATTGTTGTTATCGTCATTCAACTATCCAAGGGGTCCCACAATGAAAAGAGCTATAGCTTCGATCTTGATTTTGGCAGTGCTGAGTTTCTGGATCCCTTGCGCGTGCGCGGAGATCTCTCAGGATCTGGATCCGATGGTGCCTGTGGATGCGCAAGCGACTGTGGTGGAAGAAGCCTCGATGAATGGTGCCTCGACCGGCCAGGTCAGTAACGTGGTGAGCACCGCGGATGCAACGGTTGGCGAGAAGAAAAAAGTAGAAGAGACGAAGCATGCGAAGTCGAAAAAGTCCTCAAAAAAGAAATCTTCCGAAAAGAAAAACAAGAAGTCTGGTCCCCAGAAGTCCAAGGCGAGCAAGAAAAGCTCTAGTTAAAGATCTCTGACAGAATGAAGCTTACCCTCCCCACAAAAGCAGGGATCCGGGGAGTGGATTCCCGACCGGTCCGAAGCGCGGTATTGGGAATGGCGTTTTGTTGGAAATTCTAGGAACCGTTTGCTTTCATAAAGCGTTGCTTTGGGTTCGTCCCCGGGGTAACGCTTTATTTATTAAAACGATCGGTGACTGTCTCTATTGCTTTTATCGCCAGTGGGTCTGGCGCCTGAAGCAGGCCATTTGAAAGGCGTCGAAAAGAATGGCTGTGAAGATGAGCGCCGCGAGCGGGTGCAGGAGCGCGTAACGTTTCCTGGATTTGACGATCCCATAGGCCGTGAACGCAGTAGCGAAAATGATCCCAAGGATCAAGAAACAAAGAAACAGCGAAAGATTTGATTGGCCCGGGAGCATGATCAAGACCGCGAACGGGAAGACGGAAAAGAAGAAAACGCTCAGAGCGCATTTCAGGATCGGCGCCGGTCTTTGATCGAAAGCGTGAAGGTAGATCCGACGCCAACCCCGCCAAAGGGCGTCAAAAGAATCGTACATCCGCGTGCCGTAGACGTCCATGCCAAATGCGGACATGCTTCGCGCGCCGATTTCCTTCGTTTTTTTCATCAACGCAAAGTCCTCGAGGAATGCTTCCTTTACGGCATCGTGCCCGCCGATCTTCCGGTAATGGTCCGCGCGCAGCAACAGGTATTGTCCGTTCCCGAAATAGACCTTCGACTTTGGATCATTGATCTTTCGGATGGGGAACCACAGCCCCATATAGCTCATGGCGCAGGGCTGAATAAGAAGTTCCCAAAAACCGTGGGCGAGACAGCGGGGCAGGAGCGTTAAAAGATCAAGTTTGTTCGCCTCCGCGAAGGTCAAGGAGGCATCCACGCTGCCGGGTTCGTGGCGAGTATCCGCATCCGTGAAGAGAAGCCAGTCGCCCGAGGCGTGCTCGATCCCGAGATGGAGCGCGAAATTCTTACCGGTCCATCCTTTCGGGGTAGGGGGTGTGTTGAGGTATCCGAAAAAAGGAGTAGGCAGGTTTTCCCTCAAAGCCAACCTTTCCTCTTTAATTTCCATGGCGCCTAGTTCCTTTAAAATCGCCTCAGTGCGGTCCGTGGAACAATTATTGATGACGATGATCTCGTCACCGTTTCGGAGCTGGGTGAGGAACGGCCTGACGCAATCCGCGATGTTTTTCTCTTCATTCTTGGCGGGAATGAGGATCGAGACTTTGCCTTGGCGGGAGACAGGTGCTGTGAGCTTCAACGTGGGGGCTTGTTTGATTTCGGATAACGAACGCCAACTGCGATAAATCCAGCCGGCCAGCAGAAATACGAGAATTAAGAAAACAATAGGGGCAGGGATCTCCATAGGCGTGGAATCATAACAAATGCCCCGTCCCAGTCAACTTTTAAAAGGGGAGCGTGACGGCGCCGGGGAGGTGGAGACTCTGCTTGTCTGTAGCCTTGAGAGGAGTAGACTATAGACGAGAAGCGTGACGAAAGGGGGTGTCCCTTGCAAGAAGAAACGCAGCTAGTATCCCAGGTAAGAATGCTCCTGGTGGATGATGACCCCGACTTCGCGAGGATCTTCCAGACCTCCTTACGGGCCGATAAGAGGGTTTCATCTGAGGGCGAAAACGCCAGCACGCTTGAGTCCGCTTTAAAGATTCTCCAAGAAAAAACCTTCCAGTTGATCCTTAAGCTGTCATTTTTAGATCCCCTGTCCCAGCTGCTTAATCGCCGCAGACTCCAGCGCATGGTCTCCCGGGAGCTTGAGATCTCCGGCCGCGGGGGTGCGAATCTTTCCGTGATCCTTCTGGACCTGGATAATTTCAAACCGATCAATGATACCTTCGGCCACGCGGTCGGGGATCCATGGATTCCCGCTTGAAGCACGCGGGAATGACATGGGGGAGTTAAGAGGAGCAGTCATGAGTTCCATTAAGCCAGAAAAGACGAACCCCGGAAATGGTGTCTCGTTCGTTTGGGGTTCGAAACCCAGAGGGATATTGTCGTTCTTCCTGATCGCTCTCGTGCTGATCTTTGCGGGGTTTTATTTCTACATGACCGAAGCGGAGCAAGTTTTGCGCGTAAAGGCCTCCGAGTTGAGTTCTATCGGAAAAATGAAGGTGGATCAGATCCTCCGATGGCACAAGGAACGGAGCGATGATGCGGTGAGACTGGCGGATTCTGTGATGATTGAAAAGTCCGTAGGAGAGTGGCTTCGTGATCCGGACCGGCTCCTCCATAAAGAAGACTTGATCGAGCGCTTGAGGCTTGAACAGGATCTCGGAGTTTATTTTCAAGCGCTTTTGGTGAGCCCGGATCAAAAGATCCTTCTCTCGGCGACTTCCTCGCCCGCTGAGATGGAGACCGACAGCTGGGCGGCGGTGAAGAAGGCTTTGACGGAGCCTGAGCCTGTCTTTAGCCAATTGCATTACACGCCCTCCGGGAAGGTCCATGTCGATATCGCGAAGGCCATTCGGGATGACGCAGGTCAAGTGATGGCCGTTCTTGTGCTGACCACGAATGCGAACGAATTTCTTTTTCCCATGATCCGTGTTTGGCCGACGTCCAGCCCGAGCGGGGAGTCCATTCTGGTACGCCGTCAGGGCGACGAAGTTCTTTTTATGAACATGCTCCGGCACCGGGAAGACACGGCCCTTAGGATGCATCTTCCTATCTCAAGGCCTCTATTCCCGGCCGCTCAGGCGGTGCAGGGGAGGACCGGGATCGTCTTTGGCGTGGATTATTCCGGGACAAAGGTTGTCGCCGATTTGCGGCCCATTCCAGACACAGACTGGTTCCTGGAGACCAAGCAAAATGAATCGGAGGTCGAAGGAGAAGTGCGTCTTCGTGCCCTCGTGGCTTTCGTCGTGGTATTGCTGTTAGTGCTAGGCATCGCGGGCGGGATGGCCATCCGTTACCAGTCTTGGCAGATTAAGGAAAGTAAGAAAATGGAGGCGGCAACCGCTTTGAGCGCCCATCGCACGCAAGCGCTGCTTAAGCTGAACCAGATGACCGAGGCCTCACTGAAGGAAATTACAGATTTTGCCCTGGAGGAGGCCGTACGGTTGACCCAAAGTAAGATCGGCTATCTGGCGTTCCTCAACGAAGATGAAAGCGTGCTCACCATGCACTCGTGGTCGAAAAGTGCCATGGCGGAGTGCGCCATTAGCCAGAAACCGATCGTGTATCCAGTCGAGACTACCGGACTTTGGGGCGAGGCGGTTCGGCAGCGCCGAGCCGTTATTACTAACAATTATGCTGCTGCCAACCCGCTCAAAAAAGGCTGCCCCAAGGGGCATGTGGCTGTGAAACGTCACATGAATACTCCCGTGTTCGATGGCTCCAGAATCGTTATCGTTGCGGGCGTAGGCAATAAAGAAGAAGAGTACAATCAAAGTGATGTTGAGCAGTTAACGCTGCTTATGGAAGGTATGTGGAGGCTGCTCGAACGTAAGCGCTTGGAAGAGGAATTAGTGAAGTCGAAGGAGATGCAGTTCAAAACGCTTATCGAGACACTGCCTTCTAAGGTGTTTCTCAAGGATAAGAACTCTGTCTATATTTCCTGTAATGAGAGTTTTGCCAGCGACTTGGGGATCAAGGTAAAGGAGATCATCGGGAAAACGGACTATGATCTTTTCCCCACGCCTTTAGCTGAAAAGAGGAGGGAAGAAGATAAGCGGATCATGGAATCAGGGAAAGCCGAAAGCCGGGAAGAAGAATACCATCTGATTAATGATTATCTCAAGGGTTCTCAGACGTCTTATGTCGATATCGTCAAAGCTCCTGTTCGGGACAACGAGGGCAACGTAACGGGAATCCTCGGTATTTTTTGGGACATTACCGAACGCAAGGAAGCAGAGAATGCGCTGCGAAGAAATCGAGAGCTGCTCTTTGAAATGACATCGCAGGTTCCGGGTGTTGTCTATCAGTTCTATGCCAGGCCGAACGGGGAAAGAGGTCTTTATTTTGTGAGTCCAAAGGCGGAACAGATCTTCGGCCTAAAATCGGATCAGGAGGATTTTTTCGAAAAGTTTACCGCCTTGGTGGCCCCCGAGAACAGGGAAGACTTTTTGAATTCCATAGAGAAATCTGTGCGGGAGGTGAGCGAATGGAAATTTGAGGGAATGATCGAGAAGCCTTCGGGAGAAAAAATCTGGTTTTCCGGAAACTCGATTCCGTTTTTAGGTAAAAATGAAATTATTTTTAATGGAATATTGTTAGACATCACCGAGTGGAAAAAAGCGGAAGTGGAAAAAAAGCGCGTGGAGGTTCTGGCGTCTACCGCGGAGACAAAATCCAGGTTTGCTTCGATGGTCTCCCACGAGCTCCGTAGCCCGATGGCGGTGATCAAGGAAGCACTGGATATTGTTTTGGAGGGGATGGTCGGAAGTATCAATGACGAGCAAAAGAATGTTCTGGATATGGCCAAAACCAATATCACCCGGTTGGGGCGTTTGATTAATAATGTGCTGGATTTTCAGAAAGTCGAATCGGGAAAAATGGAGTTCGATATCCAGGAAAACGACCTCAAGGAAGTGATGAGGGAAGTCCATGAGAGCATGAGCGTCCTGGCGAAAAGGGCGGGTTTGAACCTAGCGATGGAGTTGGACGAGGGGCTGCCGATCCTAAAGTTCGATAGGGACAGGATCATCCAGGTTCTTACGAATCTGGTAAGTAATGCCGTTAAAAATACCGAAAAAGGGGGCGTTACGATCGCCGCAAAAAAGGAAGCGGATGTCGTGCATTTGAGTGTGCAGGATGCGGGCAGAGGCATTCCGGCTCAGGATATTGGAAAGCTCTTTCATGCGTTTGAGCAGGTGGACAGCCTTCGGAGCAAACCCAAAGGCGGCACGGGTTTGGGCCTGGCGATCTCCAAGGAGATCGTTCTCGCGCATCACGGAAAGATCTGGGCCGAGTCCGAAGTGGGCAAGGGCAGTACCTTTCATGTCACATTACCTCTATAAGGCGGGTGAACGATGACAAAGAAGATCTTGTTTGTGGATGATGAGCCGGACCTTCTAAGGGTTTCGTCGATCCGGCTCAAGAAAACAGGCTATGAGGTTTTTGAGGCGATCGACGGTCAAACGGCCCTGGAACAGGCGCGCTCAAAAATGCCCGATCTGATCGTGCTCGATGTCTTTCTTCCGGTGATGAATGGCGATGAGGTTGCCAAGATATTGAAAAGGGATGAGAAGCTGAAAAGCATTCCTATCATTCTGATCTCGGCCGATGCCAAGACTCTTGAGGAAAGAGCCAAGACGAGTGGTGCTGACGACTATCTTGCCAAGGTATTTGATTCAGGAGCCTTGGTTTCCATGGTGAAAAAGTACGCCCCCCTTTGATCCCCTTGGACGTTGATTGACCCTGCCTGAAAACTAACATATAATAACCGCCTGAAACGTCTTAAATCATTCTGCATCAAGGAATAAGGACTATTCTTCATGAGCACATCGGATTACGGGCATAGGTTTCTTCCCAAGGATTCTCTGGAGGAGATTCGCGCGAACTTCAAAGAGGGGCGAAGGGTGCGCGTGGCAGGGCGTCTCATGACGCGCCGGGATATGGGGAAGAGCGCGTTCGCGGACCTGAAGGACGAAGGTGCTCGTATGCAGATCTACGCGAAGAAGGATATCCTGGGAGAAGAAAATTATAAGTTCTTCACGGGGCTGTCTCTTGGGGACATTATCGGGCTTGAAGGAGAACTTTTTAATTCCAAAACCGGAGAGCCTACGATCAAGGTTGAGAAATTCGAGCGGCTCTCCAAGATCGTTCGCACGCTTCCCGAAAAATGGCATGGGTTGAAAGATGTCGAGACCCGTTATCGCCACCGCTATGTGGATCTGATCTCTAACGACGAAGTGCGCGCGACCTTCAAGGCGCGAAGCCGGATCATCCGCGAGATCCGCGCATTCCTGGACCAGAGGGATTTTATGGAAGTGGAGACGCCGATGATGCAACCTTTGGCCGGTGGCGCCCGGGCGAAACCTTTCGTGACGCACCACCACACGCTCCACACCGATCTTTTTCTTCGCGTGGCGCCGGAGCTTTACCTCAAGCGACTTCTTGTCGGCGGTTTTGAAAAAGTTTATGAGATTAATCGTAATTTCCGTAATGAGGGAATTTCTGTTCGCCATAATCCGGAATTTACGATGATGGAGCTTTATCAGTCGTATGCGGATTATGAAGATATGATGAATATTACAGAAGAACTGACGCATCACCTCGTGACGATGCTCTATGGAAAAGATGAGATCCCCTATGGCGACAAAACCTTGAACTTCAAGCGACCCTGGAAGCGTATTTCTTTTTATGGTGCGCTTGAAGCGGCGACGGGCATGGATTTCCGGAAGGTGGATGTGCGTGAAGCCGCGAAGAAGCTACACGTGGAGATCTCAGAAAAAATGGAAGATATCGATATCTTAAACGAGATCTTCGGTGAGAAGGTCGAGAAGGACTTCTGGGATCCTGTTTTTGTGATCGACTATCCCACGGTCATGACGCCTTTGGCAAAGGCCAAGACCGAAGATCCGGAACTCGTTTATCGCTTCGAACTCTTTGTGGCCAAGATGGAGATCGCCAACGCTTTTTCGGAGCTGAACGATCCTACGATCCAGCGGGAGCGTCTTATGGAACAAAAAGAGCTTATCGGAGAGTCCAAAGAGGTCGATGAAGATTTCTTGATGGCACTCGAGTATGGGATGCCGCCGGCAGGGGGCTTGGGGATCGGCATTGATCGCCTGGTCATGCTTCTGACGAATCAGGCGTCCATAAGGGATGTGATCTTATTCCCTCAGCTCAAGCCGGAACGAAAGGCTGAAGAGGCTGAAAAGGCAGAATAGGCTAAAAAGGCAACGGTCACGAAGCCCGTATCGGTTAGGGCGACGGTGACGTGGCCGAATGACGAAACGGGCATCGTAACCGTGACCGAAAACGGTGGTACAAAGGGAGCATCTCTCATGGGATTTGAAACTTTTATTGCTGGAAGACATCTGACGCGGCGTCGCAAAACCGGGTTCATTTCACTCATCTCTATGATCTCAGTGGGTGGCGTGGCGATCGGAGTGATGGCCCTGATCGTCGTGCTTGCGGTGATGAGCGGTTTTGACCGTGAGTTGAAAAATAAGATCGTAGGTGTTCAGCCGCATCTGAGGATCGAAAAGGTAGATGGGATCGAGGATGCGGAGCGTGATCTTGCCTCGATCCGCCGGCATAACATCCCCGGGCTTGTTTCCGCGTCAAGGTTTATCGAAGGACAAGCGATCCTTCGCAGCACCAAGAACGCCACAGGGGTCGTGGTCAAGGGGATCGATCCCCAAACCGAAGACCTTAGTATCTTTGAAAAGAATATGGTTTCCGGGACTTTGAATTTCAAGGATTCCGTTCAGGTGGAGCGCAAACGGTTTCTTTTGTTTTTCAAACACAAGATCGAGACGATTCGCGGCAGCGTTTTTATTGGGGAGAATTTGGCGGCTTCTCTGGGCGCCCAAGTGGGGGATGTGATCTACATGATCACGCCGATCCCGGAGCCTGAGAATCCGTTCGTGCCGCTTCCGATGCACGTCCGGACGTGGCCCTTCCTGGTGCGCGGGATCTATCGCGTGGGGATGAACGATTTTGACACATCCCTCGCACTCGTGACGATCGATCAGGCGCAGAAGGTCTATCAAATGGGGTCCAAAGTTTCCGGGATCAGTATGCGCTTTAAGAATGTGGATGATGCTGAGAAATGGAAATGGGTGATCGCCGGGGATTTTTCGAATCAATATTATTTCCGTTCCTGGTATGACATGAACCAGAATTTCTTTCAAGCGCTCAAGGTCGAAAAAAGCGTGATGACGATCCTTTTGGCGCTGATCATCCTGGTGGCGTCGTTCAATATCATTTCGACCCTGACCATGGTCGTGATGGAAAAGACCAAAGATATCGGGATCCTGCGGGCGCTGGGCGCGACACGCATGAGTATTCGCAAGATCTTTGTAATGGAGGGGTTCAGCATCGGATTTCTTGGAATAGTGCTAGGGGCGGTGGCGGGGCTTGCGCTTGCGTACAATCTGAATCCCGTCGCGGATTTCCTGAAAAAAACCACAGGCCTTGATGTGTTCCCCAGTGATATTTATCTTTTTGATAAGATTCCGTCCGAAGTCCATATGCCGGATGTTGTGACCATCGTCGGGTTTGCGCTGGTGGTGGCGGTGGTGGCCGGTTTTTACCCCGCGCATCGGGCGGCGAACCTGAATCCTGTGGAGGCGCTCCGCTATGAGTAATGTTGTCGAAGCTCCGCTTCTTAGCGCGTTCGATGTTCGGAAGGAATATGAAACACCCGCCGGGACCCTGGAGATCTTACGGTCGGTCCAGCTGATCGTCCGCAAGGGGGAAATGGTCTTTATCACGGGGAAGTCCGGCTGCGGGAAATCAACACTGCTTCATATCCTGGGCGGCCTGGACCGGGCAACGGACGGGAAGATCTTTTTTGAGGGTAAGGACATGGTCGAGATGTCGGAGAAGGAACTGGCGCGTTTACGCAGCCATCAGGTGGGCTTCGTATTTCAGTTCTATCATTTACTCCCGGAATTGACCGCTTATGAAAATGTGCTTCTGCCGACCCTGATCGCGGGAAAGGCCAACAAGCCCTGGGTCAAAGAAGTGCTGAAGCGCGTGCGTCTTTGGAACCGGAGAACTCATTATCCGTCCGAGCTTTCCGGCGGAGAGCAGCAGCGTGTGGCGATCGCGCGAGCGCTTGTGAACCATCCGGCCGTGGTGCTTTGTGATGAGCCCACCGGGAATCTGGATCCTGAGACCGCGGGTTCGGTGATGACTCTCTTGAACGAACTGAATCAACAGGAAGGTCAGGCGTTCTTGGTCGTGACGCATGATGAGGAAATGGCGTCGCGTTATGCGCGCTCGTACCGTTTGCAAGACGGAGTTCTTTTGCCCGGGCAGTCGAAGGTCCCGGCTCCGGAGACGATCATTAACCATAAACCGGTTTTATAATGGCAAGAACTCAGGAGAAAAAAATGGAACTGCAGATCTATCTTGATGGCAAATGGTATCCGAAAAGTGAAGCCAAGATCTCGATCTTTGATCACGGACTTTTGTATGGCGATGGTGTCTTTGAAGGGATCCGCGCGTACAGCGGCTTGGTCTTCAAATTGGACGAACATCTGAAACGTCTTTGGGAATCGGCGCATACCCTGATGCTCACGATCCCCATGGATGTGAAGGCGATGAAAGCGGCTATCATCGAAACCCTCAAAAGAAACAAGCTGACGGATGCTTATATTCGTGTGGTGGTGACGCGTGGAGTGGGGGATCTGGGTCTTTCGCCCTGGCTTTGCAAAAAAGCCACAGTGTTCATTATTACGGACAAGATCACGCTCTACCCCAAGAGCCTTTATCAAAAGGGTCTGGAGATCATTACGGTTCCGACGGTGCGGAATCTTCCGGAGGCCGTCAATCCTTCGATCAAGAGTCTGAACTATCTTAACAATATCATGGCGAAGATCGAAGCCAAGAACGGCGGATGCATGGAAGCGCTCATGCTCAATCATCAAGGGTATGTGGCGGAATGTACCGGTGATAACGTGTTTATGATCAAGAAGACCGGCAAGGGTCAGACGGTGAAAGATTATATCCTGCTCACGCCGCCCACTTATCTGGGGGCTCTCAAGGGCATCACCCGCCAAGCGATCATCGAGATCGCGGAAACGATCAAGCTGCCTTTTGAGGAGCGCATCATCACCCGCCACGACCTTTTTAATGCGAACGAGGTCTTTCTGACCGGCACGGCGGCGGAAGTCATCCCCGTCGTGAAGATCGATGGCCGCGGGATTGGCGAGGGGAGCCCCGGGAAGATCACGAACCTGCTTCTCAAGAATTTTCAGGCTCTGACCCACAAGGATGGCGTGAGATATACCCTCTAAAGCAATCTGAAATTCGAAACAATCCATAAAATTCAGTAATGGCAACGGTTGCGAAATCCGTATCGATAGGTGATGGTAACGTCCAGACAATGGACGAAGGCCGTAACCGTAAGACGAGACGGGCATCGTTACCGCAGCCGAACGACAGGATTTCAAGGTGATCTGTAACGTCTGCGGGACCAAAGAGGCGACCATCCATCTGACCGAGATCGTCAACGGCAAGATGGCCGAGGTCCATATCTGCGAAGCCTGTGCCGAAGAAAAAGGGACGGAGTTCAAGACCTATTTTAATTTCGGGGATCTTCTCTCGGGCGCGACGGGCCTTGAAAAGGCTCTGGGGGCCTCTGGCAAGAAAACGCCTCTTGTGTGCAAGGATTGCGGCATGAATTATGAGGATTTTGCGAAGAACGGGCGCCTCGGTTGCGCGGGATGCTATGTCTCTTTCCAAAAACCGCTTGCGACCGTGATCAAATCTGTCCAGCGCTCGGGCTCTCATGTCGGTAAAAAACCTTCCCGTATCCCCAAGGAAACGCGCAGCGTTCATGATCTTCGCCAGCTCCAAGAAAAACTTCGCAAGAGCATTCAAGAGGAAGCTTTCGAGGAAGCGGCGCACTTGCGGGATGAGATCAAACAGGCTTTGGACAAGCTGAAAAAAACAAAGAGGCCGAAAAATGGGTGAGATCGACCGTTTTATCGACCAGCCGGTGAATTGGCTCCGGGCGACCGGTCCCGAGAGCGATGTGGTCATCAGTTCGCGTCTGCGCATGGCGCGTAACCTTGCGACGTATCCTTTTTTGAGCCGCCTTGCGCCTGCCCAGCGGGATGCGATCATCCAAGAGGTTGGGGAAGCGGTCAAGAACTCGAATTTTCTTAAAAGTGCTTATTTTATAGCGTCGACGGAACTTCCTGAACTCGACCGACAATTCCTTCTAGAACGCCATCTGGTCAGCCGGGAACTTTTTCTCGAGGAAGGCAAGAGCGCGGTGGTGATCACCCCGGATGAAATGGTGAGTTTGATGGTGATCGAAGAAGACCATTTGCGGCTTCAAGTGTTCCAGTCAGGCCTCAATCTCGTCGAGACCTGGCGCATTGCCGATGAGATCGACAGTGAACTTGAAAAGGACCTGGATTACGCGTTTGACGGGACGCTGGGGTATCTGACGGCGTGTCCCACGAATGTCGGGACGGGCATCCGGGCCTCGTGCATGTTGCATCTCCCGAGTCTTGTGCTGACCAAGCAGGTCCACAAAGTCTTGCAGGCGCTTTCCAAGCTTAACCTTGCGGTGCGCGGACTTTACGGCGAAGGGACCCAGGCGAGCGGGAATTTTTTCCAATTTTCCAATCAGATCACTTTGGGCCAGCCGGAAGAGGAGATCATCTCGAACCTTGAGGGAGTGATCCGGCAGGTGATCACGCATGAACGTGAGGCTCGGGAGTATCTGAAGAAAAAACGTAAAGCCAAGATGGAAGATCAGATCTGGCGCGCTCTGGCGGCACTCAAGGCCGCGCGCATGATGTCTTCTTCAGAGGCCGTCCAGCTTTTGTCGCTTGTCCAGGTGGGGATCGATGTCGGGGTTCTGGAAGGACAAGTGACCCATACCGATCTGAATCAGCTGTTCCTTTTGATCCAGCCGGCGCATCTCCAGAAGATGACCGGCAAGGAGCTCAGCACGACGGAGCGTGATGCCCGCCGCGCCTTGCGTATTCGCGATTATTTTTCAAAGGTCATCCTTTAACGGAGGAAAGAACATGAAAAAAATATTTTGGGTCATCAGTTTTATGCTTTTGGCGAGCAGCCCGATTTTTGCTTCAGATGTCAAGGCCCTCTCTCATATCAGCGAAGTGACGGTCTATGCCTCAAGCGCTTTTGTGACCCGGTCTGCCCCGGTGGAATTGAAGACGGGGGACACGAAGGTGACTTTTTCCGATATTCTTCCTGAAATCGATGAAGATTCGATAAGGGTTAAAGGCAAGGGGACCGCGGAAGTTAAGATCCTTGGAGCTCAAATGAAACGGGAGTATACCGAAGACGCTCCTGTGGCGCGGGTCGAGCAGCTGGAGGCAGAGATCCAGGCGATCGGGGACCAGAATGCAAGATCGGAAAATGAAAAAAGAGTCCTTGCGGAAGAAAAGCAATATTTGGATTCGATCCGGCTCTTCGCCAATCAGAAGATCCCTGAAGAGCTTGTGACTAAGATGCCGTCCGCTCAGGATCTGGAGGCGACGCTTGTTTTTCTGGACACGAAATTGAAGGCGAATTTCGCGCGCGTTCAGGAACTTGATATCGCCGTTCGCGAAAGCCAAAAAAAGCTGGAGGTGTTGCGCCGCGAGCTTGGGGAGATCTCGGGGGCGGGCCGTAAGCTCAAGCGTTCGGTCGTCGTGGAGATCGAAGTTGTGAAAGACGGATCTCTCATGCTGGATCTTTCCTATAGTGTGAATGGCGCCTCCTGGAATGCGGTCTATGATGCGCGTGCCGATTTTGAAAAGTCCGAAGTCGAATTGGTTTCCTACGCGGTCGTGCGCCAGAATTCCGGGGAGAGCTGGGAGGATGTGGACATGACGCTTTCCACGGCTCAGGTGACTTCCGGCGGGAATATGCCGGAGGCGAATTCCTGGTTCATTCGTCCTGAACAGCCACGGATGGCGATGCAGATGGCCGCAGGGCCCAGGGCTGCTAAACGGGCCGAAATGCGTATGAGGGAGATGAATGATTCTCTCGGGGGGGGGCCGGCCGATGGGGTGATGATGCAGGCGGCGGCTCCAACGATGATGGTGGCGGAGAATGCCTATGCTCAGGCGGAGGCGAAGGGCGTTTCCGTGGCTTACAAACTATCCCGTAAAGCGACGGTCAAGACCGATGGCTCGGATTATAAACTTCCGATCACATCGCAAGCGCTGGCGTCGAGTTTTGAGTATTCGGCTTATCCTCGCGTTGCCGCGATGGCGTATCTCAAGAGCCTTGTGACGAACGCCAAAGACCTGCAGCTATTGGGCGGGCGCGTGAATGTGTTCTTCGACGGGGATTTTGTCGGGACCTCCAGTTTTGAAAGCATCGCTCCGGGCCAGGAATTCGATCTCTATATGGGGGCGGATGAGAATGTGAAGGTCAAGCGCGAGCTCCTGGAGAAGAAATCCGATGACGTGTTCTTGGGCGGGATTCCTTCCCCCACAAAGAAAATGATTTATAAATACAAACTATCGGTCGAAAATTACAAGACAAAAGTCAGCAAGGTAAACCTCTTCGACGCGATCCCTGTTTCGGAGGACGAGCGTATCAAGGTGAAGGTTTCGGGGCTCAGCGTGGAGCCGAAACAAAAGGATTGGAAAGATCGCAAAGGGATCTGGCTTTGGGCGCTTGAACTGGAACCCAAGGGAAAGCAGGAGATCTTTTACACATGCACCGTGGAGTTTCCGCGCGACATGCGTGTCGAGGGGCTTGATTAAATAAACCATTCATTGTCATTGTTTTAATCCGGAGGTCACTATGTTCGATCGTTTTACGGAAAGAGCTCGCAAAGTCATTATTCTTGCCAAGGAAGAAGCCAAGCGATTCAATCACGATTACATCGGGACGGAGCATATTTTGCTCGGGCTTATCAAAGAAGGGGAAAGTGTCGCGGCGGCCGTGCTTCAGAACCTCGGCCTGTCGCTGGATACGATCCGCCTGGAAGTCGAGAAGCTTGTCCAGTTCGGGCCGAGCACCGTAGTCTCCGGAGACATCCCGTTCACACCCAAAGCCAAGAAAGTGATCGAGCTTGCAATGGATGAAGCGCGCCGTCTCGGGCATAACTATATCGGGACGGAACATTTGCTTTTGGGGCTCATTAAGGAAGGCGAAGGCGTGGCAAGCCATGTGCTCATGAACGTGGGCCTTGATCTCAATAAGGTGCGCTCTGAGGTGATCAAACTTTTGGGTTCTACGACGCCGAATACGGAACCTGGCGCTCCGTCATCGCCCACGATGGGCGGTCCCGGAGGTGGAGTCGGTGGGAAGTCGAAGACAAAAACACCGGCGCTGGATGCGTTCGGGCGCGATCTTTCGCAGCTTGCGCGTGATGGAAAGCTGGACCCGGTCGTCGGACGGGCGGATGAGATCCAGCGCGTGATCCAGATCCTTGCACGCCGCACGAAGAATAACCCTGTCCTTTTGGGAGAAGCGGGAGTGGGAAAGACTGCGATCGTGGAAGGTCTTGCTCAGATGATCATCGCCGGGGATGTGCCGGAGATCCTGGCGGACAAGCGCATCGTGGTGCTTGATCTGGCGCTCATGGTGGCGGGAACGAAATACCGCGGCCAATTTGAAGAGCGTATCAAAGCCGTGATGGACGAGATCCGTCGCACGGAAAATGTCATGATCTTCATTGATGAGTTGCATACTTTGGTCGGTGCCGGGGGTGCGGAAGGAGCGATCGATGCGTCGAATATCCTGAAGCCGTCTCTGTCTCGCGGCGAGATCCAGTGTATCGGAGCCACGACGCTTGACGAATACCGCAAATACATCGAAAAAGACGCGGCGCTCGCCCGTCGTTTTCAAACCGTGGTTGTGGAACCTCCGTCCGTGGACGATACGATCCAGATCCTGAAAGGATTGCGCGACAAATACGAGGCCCATCACCGGGTGAAGATCCTGGACGAGGCTCTTGAGGCTGCGGCCAAACTTTCCGATCGTTACATCTCGGGACGGTTTCTCCCGGACAAAGCGATCGATATCATCGATGAGGCGGCTTCTCGCGCGAGGTTATCGGTGACGACCATGCCCAAGGATCTGAAGAAGGTTGAGACCGAGATCGAGTCCCTTCGTCGTGAGAAAGAGTCTTCGATCAAGGCCCAGGATTTCGAGAAGGCCGCGAAGATGCGCGATGACGAGCGTAAGGCCAAAGAAGAACTCCAAAAAATGAAAAAGAGCTGGAAAGAATCCAAGTCCGAGGTCGAGGTTCAGGTGACGGAGGAGGATATCGCGTTTGTGGTCTCCAAATGGACCGGCGTGCCGCTTGCGCGTCTCGAAGAAAAAGAGACGGCGAGACTTCTTAAGATGGAAGAATCCCTTCATAAAAGGATCATTGGCCAGGACGAGGCGATCCGCGCGATCTCTCACGCGGTGCGCCGTTCCCGTTCCGGTCTCCGAAACCCGCGTCGTCCGATAGGTTCTTTCATCTTTTTGGGACCCACCGGGGTTGGGAAAACGCTTCTTGCTCGTGCGCTTGCAGATTTCATGTTCGGCAATGAGGATTCCGTGATCGTGGTGGATTGCTCCGAGTATGGCGAGAAATTCAACGTTTCCCGTCTTGTGGGGGCGCCTCCGGGCTACGTGGGCTATGAGGAAGGCGGGCAGCTTACCGAGAAAGTACGCCGTCGTCCGTATTCTGTGGTGCTCTTGGATGAGATCGAAAAAGCGCATCCGGATGTCTTCAATATCCTCCTCCAACTTATGGAAGAGGGGCGTTTGACGGATTCTTTCGGACGCAAGGTGGATTTCCGCAACACGGTCGTGATCATGACTTCCAATGTCGGAGCGGATCTTGTCCGGAAGCAAGGCGATCTTGGCTTTGCACCTAAAAAAGACGAGATGAATTATGAGGGGCTGAAGCAGAAACTCCTGGATGAAACGAAAAGAGTTTTCCGTCCTGAATTTTTGAATCGGGTTGATGACACCATCGTCTTCCATCCGCTGACGCGCCAGGACCTGGAGCAGATCATCCACATTGAGCTGAAGGAAGTGCACGACCGCCTCAAAGACAAGAAGATTGAGCTGATCCTTTCGGAGGAGGTCCTGAAGTTCCTGATCGACCAGGGGTATGATC
Source organism: uncultured bacterium (assembly GCA_964482725.1). Lineage (GTDB taxonomy): Bacteria > Omnitrophota > Omnitrophia > Omnitrophales > Aquincolibacteriaceae > Aquincolibacterium. The sequence continues at coordinate 60,102 of CAYZYT010000008.1, forward strand.
CTGTTTTTGGTGCCCGGCCGCTCAAGCGGACGATCCAGCGTTATATCGAGAATGTCCTGGCCGAAGAGATCCTTGAGGGGAAGTTTTTGGAAGGGGACAAGATCAGGGCGGAGATCCGGGGGGAACGGATCTCTTTTGAAAAAGCGACCTAGCGCGAGAGACCCGCGCGCATGCGCCCTTTTCTAAAGGCCGTTCTTTTTTTTATTGCGATCACGTTGGGGGTCGGCGCTCTCCTTTTTAATTTCCTGCTGAACCGTATCGCACATTCCGAGGATTTTAAGCGCTTTGCCGAGCAAAAGGTCGGCGAATATCTTAAGGCCACGGTCCATATCGGTGAGATACGGCCTTACCATTTGAACCAGCTTGCCCTAGAAAAGATCCTTATTGAAACCCCTTCCTCAGAGGGGGGCTCTCAATTGATCCGTGCCGACCGCCTTCTTTTCCGCTACGACCTGGAGCAGCTCTGGAACCGGAAGTTCAATGCTCCTGCCGGTGTGGTGTTAAAGAATCCCGCGATCCTGATCGAACAGGATCAATTTCCTTATCGATATTTTGCGAATACTTCCGGGGGATCGGCCGGTCTTTCGATGCCATCCCTCGATTTCAAGGGAGGCGAGATCCGTTATCTCCTGTCGTCGCTCGGGAAGGAAGTCCTGCTCAAAGACGTGGAGGGCAAGATCCAGCCGTCGGTTGATAAAAAAGTCCTGGTGGATGTGCGCGCTCGCGCGACCGGGATCGTGGACGGTCGTGTCCATATCTATGGCACGGTGGATCCTTCCAAAAGCACGCATGATCTTTGGCTCGAATTGGATTCCATGAATCTCTCACAGGATATCCCTCTGCCGTTCAAAGCGCTGGAGGGAAAGGTCCATTGGGTAGGAAGCGATCTTTTTTTTGAAGGGATCCAGGGGATTTTGTATGGATGGCAAGCCGAACTCTCCGGTTCTTTTTTGAATCGTGAGGGGCAGCCGGAGGTCAACGCGCATGTTCAAATCGGGAAGGGTCCCCCCGGCATGAAACTGGATTTTGCGTTGAGCCTTCCGCACCAGACGCTCGAGGGAGCTTTTCAGCTCATGGAGGGTCGGGTTTTTGATTTTCGCGGAAAAGTCCATCAGGATCGGAAGCGTTTCGTGATGGATTCTCTGGCTCTGTCTTCAGGACATCAGGGGCGCGGAGAATTTGATTTTGCCAGCGGAAATTATGAACTTAGTTTTGAAAAAGGCTCGAAACGGATGGCGATTCACTCCAATCTCCGGGGGCTGGACTTTGTGCTGAATTTTCATCTGGATCACGTGAAAGCTTTTGGAATGGATCTCGTGACGCAGGGGAAACTTTTTCTTCATTCTGTCTCGCCTCGTTGGAAAGGCCGCGATCTTTTCTTTAAGGGGGAATTTGAGACGGATTATTTTATTTTGGACCGCCAGCCGTTCGAGGACTTGAAAGGGGTTTTCGAATTAAGCCCTGCGGGGATCACGGGGATCCGGAGCGCGTGGGGGAATAAATTCCAAATGACGGGACAAGCGACACGGCCCGGGAAAAACCCGCATTTAAAACTTCTACTCCGCGTGGCGGACTTTGATCTTGCAACGGTGCACCAGTTCGCGGCAAGACCTTTGCCTAAGGCGCTCGGGGGGCGCCTCGAGGGGACGCTTTCCGTGGAGGGGGATTTCTCCAAGCCCGAGGTCTCGGGGGTTTTCAATATTCATGACGGAAAATGGGGGCAACTTGATTACGACCGTGGTATCATTCAACTTCGTGGATTTCTTCCATATCTGCCGTTAAAGGATTCCAAGATCTGGAAAGGCCGGACGGTTTTTTCCTTGAACGGGGCTCTGGATCTGAAGCTGGACAATATATTCGCAGGAATAAAAATACAGACCCCGGACAATTTGGTGATCTGGAAGGGTGTCGAAGCGATCCTCCATGAAAAGGACGGTAGCCTGGAGCTGAACACCTCAAAGCTCGGCCAGTGGGGAGAATTTTCGGTATTGGAAGCGAAATCGCCTGAGACGATGAGGGGACAGAGGGCGCTCGAGGTTCCAGATGACGAAGAAGATGAAACAACGGTTAAGTTCGGTCCCAAGTTGAAGTTCTGATGGTTTGCGAAGGGGAGATTTATGTCGGATTGGAATGATCTGAAACGGACTGTGTCGGTGCGGTCATGGCTGAAAGATTTCGGGACCGGTTGCCTGGACATCTTTCAAGGCGCTGGCGGCATTGCGCTTCTTTTTAGGGACGCCTGTGTTTTATTGACCTCCAAAAAGATCCGTTGGAAGGCGACGCTCGACCAGATGAATAAGATCGGCGTCCAGTCGCTCCCCCTGGTTTTCCTTACGGCGTTCTTTACGGGCATGGTCCTGGCCTTACAATCGGCTTATCAGTTAAAACTTTTTTCTGCGGAGAAATTTACGGCCGATCTGATCTCGGTTTCGCTTTGCCGTGAGCTCGGCCCGGTGCTGACGGCTATGGTGGTGGCGGGTCGGGTGGGGGCTTCCATTGCTGCGGAGCTTGGGACTATGAAGGTGACCGAGCAGATTGATGCTCTGAAGTCGCTTGCCATGAATCCTGTTCAATATCTTGTGGTTCCGAGGTTTATCGCGGCGTTGTTTATGCTTTTTTTGCTGACGATCTATGCGGATGTGATCGGAATGTTCGGGGGGTATCTGATCTCTGTTTTCAAGCTTGGGATGAGTTCTCATATGTACATCAAACGAGGGATCGATGCGTTGGTGGTCAAGGATGTCGTGACCGGTCTCATCAAGGCTTTTTTCTTTGGGGGGATCATTTCGGTCGTGGGATGTTATTTCGGGTTTACGGCTCGCGGAGGAGCCGAAGGCGTGGGGCGAGCCACCACGCTCGCGGTCGTGGTTTCTCTTATCATGGTCATTGCTTCAGACGCTCTTTTTTCTGCGATCTTTTATTTTTTCTAAACGAAAGAACGGTACTTTGTGATCAAGATCCAAGGCATTCACAAGTGGTTCGGACCGCATCATGTCTTGCGGGGGGTCGACCTGACCATCAAGGAAGGGGAGACGATCGTGATCATCGGTCGTTCGGGATGCGGGAAGAGCGTCCTTTTGAAACATATTATGGCGATTCTGGAGCCTGATGAAGGGGATATCCAGATCGACGGACGCTCCATGTTCTCCATGCTTCCGGACGAGCAGGATCAGTGCCGGTTGCAACTCGGGATGCTTTTTCAGGGGGCGGCTCTTTTTGATTCTCTGACGGTCCTGGAGAATGTCGGCTTTTCGCTTTTTGAACACACCCGTCTTACCGAAGAAGTGATCAGTCAAAAAGTTTTTGAGAAACTGCGCATGGTGGGGCTCGAAGGGATCGAGGATCTGATGCCGGCCAGCCTTTCAGGGGGCATGAAAAAAAGAGTGGGTTTGGCGCGGGCGATTTGCAATGAGCCGAAGATCATTCTTTACGATGAACCCACGACGGGCCTTGATCCGATCAACGCGGATGTTATTAACGAGCTTATCTTGAGAATGCAGAAGCAACTCAAAGTGGTTTCGATCGTGGTGACCCACGACATGACAAGCGCGTACAAAGTGGCGGACCGGATCGCCATGCTTTACGAAGGGCGGATCATTGGTATCGGAACACCCGAGGAGATCAGGAATTCCCCCGATCCGGTCATTCAGCAATTCATTACCGGATCGGCGCGGGGCCCGATCACGGATAAGCAGCAAAAGGAGACGGAGTCATTATGAAAAAGAAAAGTAATGAAGTTTCGGTGGGGGTTTTTGTAATCGTCGGATTCATCTTTTTGACGTTGGTGCTTTTTTTTGTCAGCGGGGTTTATTTGTTCCGTTCGGGATATGCCGTCGATGTGATGTTTAACTATGTCAGCATTCTCAACAAGGGGGCGCCGGTACGTATGGCGGGGGTCCGGATCGGGGAAGTAAGCCAAGTGGACATTGTTTATGACGAAGTGAAGCAGAACAATCGCGTGAAGGTCAAACTTTTCATTGAAAAGGGTGCGGAAATCAGAGAAAATTACGATTTCACGATACGGGGAACCCATGTTTTGAGCGAACCCCATGTGGAGATCTCGCCGAAACCCGGGACTTTTCCTCTGCTCCATAAAGGTGCCTTGGTGGAAGGCGTGCCTTTGGTTGCGGTGGAAGAACTGATCGACCGGGCCCATGAGGTCCTGAACAATCTTTCGTCTCTGACCGGTGAGTTGAATACTTCTTTCAAGACTTCGGACGGAGATTTGCATCAAAGTCTCAAGAATATCGAGGCCTCAAGCGCTTCCTTGAGCAATATTCTTGGGAAAGTCGAAAAAGGGGACGGGACGCTCGGAAAGCTTTTGGTGGAGGACGACCTTTACGAGGAGATGAATGCGTTCGCGAAGGATGTCCGGGAGCATCCCTGGAAGCTTATCCGTAAGAGTTCTCAACATAAGAGGAAGTGGTACTTTCTCTATCTAGCATAACTGATTCATAAAAACCAGCGAAGGCTGTCCTTCCTTGGATTAACTTTTCATACCAGTATTACCAAAGGAGCTTTGATCATGATAATTTTTATACGGTTTCTTTTTCTTCTCGGGTGCGCCGCATTTGGCTACTTCGCTCCATTTCAGTCTCTGGTGGAACTTCCCATTGCGCACAGCGATTGGATCTCTGCCGTGGTCTGGGTTTTGGGAGGTGCGGTCATCATTCTGCTCGACATCTTTTTCAAGCAGCACACGGTTCGGAACATTCTCGCAGTGATCCTCGGATTGGCACTGGGACTTGTGACCCACAAGCTTTTTATGACGGTGGTGGGCTACGCACATTTTTCCGCGGATTTGAGTAATAAATTCGGCGTTCTCACGGCGATCATTTTTTCCTACCTTGGCATCATTACGATCCTTCGAGGACAAGACGAATTCAGTTTGATGATCCCGTTCGTGCATCTGGATTCCAAAGGTCCGGGTGAGGAAATGATCCTTTTGGATACAAGTGTGATCATTGATGGCCGCATCGCAGATATCGCTAATACGCATTTCCTCTCCAGTAAGCTGATCCTTCCGCGCTTTGTTTTAAAGGAGCTGCAGTTGATCGCCGATTCGTCGGATCCGCTGAAGCGTGCTCGCGGACGTCGCGGCCTTGATGTCCTGAACGCGATCCAGTCCAATCCGAATATCACGGTCAAGATCCATGAGCTGGATTTTCCGGAATTCAACACCGTAGATGCGAAGCTGGTCAAAATGGGCCAGGTGCTTCAGGCCAAGGTTTTTACGAATGATTACAACCTGAATAAGGTTGCCGAATTGCAGGGAGTGAAAGTTCTTAATATCAATGATCTCGCGAATGCTCTCAAACCCGTTGTCATGCCGGGGGAAGAGATGGAGATCAAGATCCTCAAAGAAGGCAAGGAGCATGAGCAAGGCGTGGCGTATCTCGACGACGGGACGATGGTTGTCGTGGATAACGGCAAACGACGTTTGGGCCATTCGGTGAAGGTCACGATCACCAGCGTGCTTCAGACCCAGGCCGGGCGCATGATCTTTGCAAAACTTTCTGATGATAATGGTCACCATCCGGATCGCGGTGCAGAGCGCTGGCGTGATAGCCGGGGTGGTCAAGGAGCTGATGCCCGCCGTCCGAGGAACGGGCATGACCGGCCGATCCATCAGGCTTATCAGAATCCACCGAACCCGCATAGCTCCCAGATGCACGAGGGAGGGAGATAGGGCCTGCCCCGCTAGAAATTCCAATGCGAGTCTCCCTCATCATTCCAGCCGCCGGGCTCGGTAGCCGTTTTCAACAAAGCCTGATTCGTTCTGACAAGGCGGTCGCACTGGGCCGTCTTGGGAACCCGGCGAGCCACGCCGGATTACACGTGGGCCATTCCAAGCTTTTCTATCAGCTGAATGGAGAGCCTGTGCTTCTCAGGACACTGCGGGCGTTCAACGAGATTCCCGAGATCTGTGAGACGATCGTCGCTCTCAGTCCTGAAATGCGGCCGGAAGTCAAGGGGTGGAAGTGCTTACTCAAAGGATCGAAGGTCCGCTGGATTTTAGGCGGCATGACCCGTGCCGAGTCGGTATGGAACGCACTAAAAAAAACTTCCCCGCGCTCCGACTGGATTATGGTGCATGACGGTGCGAGGCCGCTTGTTACGTCTCAGGCGGTTCGACAGGTTCTGAAAGCCAGTCAAGGTTGGGATGGCGTGATCCTGGCCCGTAAAGTGGTGCCGACCATCAAGCGTGTGTTAACGGGGGATGGGCATGTTCGTGAGACTGTGGATCGCAGCTCTCTTTATGAGGCCGAGACGCCGCAGCTTGTGAGGCGTGAGGTGCTTTTAAAGGCCTATCGGCAGAATCCCAAAGCGTTTGAGGCGACCGACGAAGCCGGTCTTTTGGAAGCGATCGGCGCTCGCGTGCGCGTGGTGTCACACGAGGGTTGGAACCCGAAACTCACCATCATGACAGATCTGAATCTTGCTAAAGCTATGACGGAAAAGAACAGCGCTCCCGAAACGCGTGTGGGCATCGGCTTTGACACGCACCGGCTGGTCAAGGATCGTAAACTCTATCTCGGCGGCATCGTGATCCCCTCACCGAAGGGCTCTCTCGGGCACTCCGATGGGGATGCCCTCCTGCATGCCATTACGGATGCGATCCTGGGGGCGATCGGGGCTGGGGATATCGGCGAATGGTTTTCGGATCGCGATCCAAAATTTAAAAATATCCGCAGCCCAAAGATCCTTGGGGCCATTCTCTCTGAAGCGAAGCGGCAAGGTTGGCAACCTTATCACGCGGATACGAACATTATTCTGGAATCCCCGAAGCTCTACGCTTATAAAGCCAAGATCCGCAAGAGTGTCGCAAAATGTCTCGAACTTCCTGAAAAGGACGTTTCCATCAAGGCTCGCACCCGGGAAGGGCTTGGCCCTGAAGGCGAAGGTCTGGCCGTGACCTGCCAGGCTGTGGTCAGTATGAGAAAAGTGAATTTGTGATCCAATTCCATAACACCCTTTCGGGAAAACTCGAAGAATTCAAACCCCTTAACGCCGGCGACGTGACGTTCTACGCCTGCGGTCCTACGGTCTATCATTACGCTCATATCGGCAATTTCAGGACCTTTGTGTTCGAGGATCTCTTGCGCAGGTTCCTGGAGTACAAAGGTTTCAAGGTCCGGCACGTGATGAATATCACCGACGTGGACGACAAGACCATCGCCGGTGCCGCTCGAGAAGAAAAGACGCTGCAGGCCTACACATCGTTTTACACGCAGGCATTCCTGGAGGATATGAAAACGCTGAACACTCTTTTCCCGGAGGTCCAGCCTTGTGCTACGGATGAGATCCCTGCCATGATCGTTTTGATCGAAGGGCTTATCGCGAAGGGAATTGCTTACAAGGCTGACGACGGATCGGTTTATTATCGCGTCTCGGGCTTCCCGGGGTATGGGAAACTTTCCAAGAAAAAACTTGCTGGCAATATCTCGGGCGCGCGCGTCGACCAGGATGAATACGACAAGGAAGAAGGAGCGGACTTTGTGCTCTGGAAGGCGGCCAAAGAAGGGGAGCCTTCGTGGGATTCGCCGTGGGGCAAAGGCAGGCCCGGCTGGCATATCGAATGTTCGGCCATGTGCATGCACCATCTCGGAGAGACCGTCGATATCCATGCCGGCGGGGAGGACCTTGTTTTTCCGCATCACGAGAACGAGATCGCCCAATCGGAGGCTTCGACCGGGAAGCCGTTCGTGAAGTACTGGCTGCACGCAAAGCATCTTTTGGTGAATGGTGAGAAGATGTCGAAATCTAAAGGGAACTTCTTTACGCTTCGCGATCTTCTGGATAAAGGCTATGACCCGATGGCGATACGCTATGCGCTTCTTTCCGTGCATTACCGCCATCAGTTGAATTTTACTTTTGATAGTCTGAAAGAGGCCCGGGACGTGATCGAAAAGCTGGATAATTGCTATTTTCAATGCCTGAGTCGGTCGCAGCTTCTAGGGGGAGCAGGCGAATCTGTTTTTGATCTCGGAGTTCTTTCTGCCGCATTGGAGAAAATGGAGAAATTCCTTGGAGAGGATCTGAATGTCGCGGCAGCTTTGGCGAGCCTCCAGGAGGCCATTACGGTTATGAATGGGAATCTTGCAAAGATCCCGCAAACGGGGTTCGCAGCGTGTGTCGATTTTTTTGTAAAAGTGGACCGGCTATTGGGCCTCGATATCGCCGCAGTCGAATCGATCCCGGCGAATGTCAAAACGACCCTGGAGAAATACGCTGAGGCCCGGAAGGCCCGCGACTTTGCGACCTCCGACCTGATGCGTCAGAAGATCGTGGAACTGGGCTGGCTCGTCAAGGACGGCCGCCCGGGCGAGCCTTCCACCGTCAAGAAAGTCCGCAGGGCTTGGGACATTAAAAGTAATTATGTGAAATAGGACAGTCACTTTTGGTGATTGTCACTCATGGGGACAGGCATCCATTATGAAAAAAGGATATTTCATTACATTTGAGGGGGCGGAGGGGAGCGGGAAGAGCACGCAGATCCGCAATGCCGTGGCTTTTCTGAAAAAGAAGGGCCGGTCGGTCGTGATGTTGCGCGAGCCGGGGGGGACGCGCATCAGCGAACGGGTCCGGGAGATCCTTCTCGATAAAAACAATAAAGAAATGTCTCACATTACCGAGCTTCTTTTGTATCTTGCGGCGCGCGCTCAGATCGTCCATGAAAAGATCCTGCCGGCGCTTAAAGAAGGCAAGGTCGTGATCTGTGACCGTTTTGAGGATTCGACGCGAGCTTATCAGGGATTTGGCCGCAAGATCCCGCTTGCGGCGATCGAGGAGGCGAGCAAGCTGGTCCGGGGTACGCTCAAGCCGGATCTCACCTTTGTGCTGGATATTGATATTGTGAAAGGACTGAAACGTGGCGGCCGTCATGACCGGATCGAGCGCGAGTCTTTGAGCTTTCATGAGCGGGTGCGTCGGGGATTTCTCGCTCTTGCAAAAAAAGAGCCTCGCCGTATGGTCGTGCTCGATACCAGCCAATCGATGGAGTTAGTCAGCCAAGAGGTCTGGGAAAGGCTTGAACATGTTTTTGGCTCATAACACCCAGAAATTAGCGGTTCGCATTCTCGAGTCTCACATCCGGGATGGACGCGTCGCGTCTTCCTACATCTTTAGCGGGTGCGGGGAGGAAGGGGAAATGGCTGAGATGGGCGGCGAGCGGCACAGCGCTGACCTTAAAGAAGAATTTGCTGTTGCTTTTGCCTACGCGCTTGAAAGCGGCGATCCAAAGCTTTTTAACGGCAAGGATTCCGTGCTCTTGCAGCGAATATGGAAACACGGATATCCGGATGTCCGTTGGCTGGGGGAAGATCTCACCGAGCGATCCATCAAGATCGAATCGGTGCGTGAGACGATCCAATGGGCGTCCATGAAACCTTTTGAAGGCTCCTGGAAAATTTGCATCGTACTCAAGGCGGAACGTCTTCCGGAAGTGGCGGCGAACGCTTTTTTAAAAACGCTTGAGGAGCCGCCCAAGAATACGGTCTTTTGTCTTCTGACGGAAAATAAGAACAATCTTCTGGAGACGATCCAGTCGCGTTCCTTCGAGATCCGTCTGATGCAGATGTCCTCCCCGCCGGTTTCGATGGGCGTGGGTTCGCTTGAGGCTTTGCCGGTTCGCGAGGTTTTTGATGGGTATCCGACGATGCCGCGCGACGAAGTCAAACGGAAGCTGGACGGGCTGATGACTGTTTCGAGAGACAAGCTCCATCTTTTGGTGGCGGGAGGCAACGCGGATTCTATGACGGTGAACCGGTGGCTTGAGGCGCTGGATCTTCTCTATGACTCCAAATCGGCGCTCGATATGAATGTGAACCAGAAACTGATGGCCACGAGGCTTGCGATGAGACTCGCGCGTCTTTTTCCATCCCAAAAGGTTGTGAGCTTATGACAAAATCCTTTTACATTACGTCGCCTATCTATTACGTGAATGCCAAGCCGCATATCGGGCACGCCTATACGAATATCCTTTGCGATACTCTTGCGCGTTATCACCGGATGCTGGGTGAGAGCGTCTGTTTCTTGACGGGGACTGACGAACACGGGATTAAGGTTCAGAAGGCCGCATTGGAGCAAGGCAAGGAGCCGAAGGCTTATGTGGATGAGATCGTGCCGCAATTTAAAGAGCTCTGGAATGTCCTGGATATCCGTTATGACGCTTTTATCCGGACGACCGATGAACAGCATAAGAAAATTGTGCAGAAGATTCTGGAGAATCTGGAGGATCAGGGAGACATTTATAAGGCCGGTTACCATGGGTGGTACTGCACGCCTTGTGAATCGTTCTGGACCGAATTGCAGCTTAAAGACGGCAAGTGCCCCGACTGCAATCGCGCTGTGGACAGGCTTGAGGAAGAGAACTATTTTTTCAAACTTTCCAAGTATCAATCCTGGCTGATGGATTACATTCAAACGCATCCGGATTTTATCCGGCCGGAGCTTCGTAAAAATGAGATCTTGGGGTTCCTCCGTGAGCCGCTCGAAGATCTTTGCATCACGAGGCCGAAGACGCGTCTTACCTGGGGGATCGATTATCCGCGCTCCAAGGATCATGTGATCTATGTCTGGTTCGATGCGCTCGTGAACTATATCAGCGCAGCGGCGTACAAGCTTGATGACAACAAATTCAACTCCCTTTGGCCCGCGGATGTGCAGCTTTTAGGCAAGGACATCCTGCGCCAGCACGCGGCCTATTGGCCCATCATGCTGAAGGCGATGGGCGTCGAGATGCCGAAAACTGTGCTCGTTCACGGCTGGTGGAAGATCGGCGAGGCCAAGATCTCAAAATCACTTGGCAATTCGGTGAATCCCATCGAGATCGTCAAAAAATACAGCGTGGATGCCCTGCGTTATTTTCTCTTGAGCGAAGCCTCCTTCGGCCTGGATGGAACCTATTCGGAAGATCTGTTGGCGGAGCGCTATAACAGCGACCTCGCCAATGGCCTGGGGAATCTCTGGCACCGGCTGGCTTCCATGATCGAGAAGTATTTCGAGGGAAAAGTTCCGCAGCCTTCGCCTGAGGCCTTGAAGGCGCCGCTCGTGCAGAGTGCCTTGAAGCTTTGGGACGAGGTTCGTGAGCGGATGGTCGCATTCGATATGAAGGGATCTCTCGAAAAGATCTGGGCAGTGATCACCTCGGCCAATCAATATGTTGAGGAGAAGAAACCCTGGGCGCTTGCCAAGGATCCGGCAAAAAAACAGGAGCTTGCGGATGTGCTATATGCCCTCGCAGAGAGCATGGCGCATCTCGGGATCTTGCTACAGGCTTTTACTCCCGAAACGGCTCGGAAGATCCTTGAACGTCTCAAAGTATTAGAGTGCCAAAATGTCAGAACCCCGAAGGATTTCATGAAGCCACTGCTCGCGCCGGGCACGGCCATCGAAAAAGGAGAACCGCTTTTTCCGCGTCTTGATGAGAAGACGTCATGAACCTGACGGACACACATATCCATCTGCATTTTCCCCTCTATGACGCGGACCGGCCGGAAGTGATCCGGCGGGCGATCGAGGGAGGCATCACCTCTTTTCTGAATATCGGGACCGACCTGGAAGATTCCCGGAAGGCCGTCGCTATCGCTGAGGAGTACCCGGAAGTCTATGCCGCGGTCGGCTTTCATCCTCACGAAACGAAAACGGCCAATCCCGAAGATCTTGCCGAGCTCGAAAAACTTCTAACGCATCCGAAGGTCGTCGCGATCGGGGAAGTGGGCCTGGACTTTTTTCACGAGCATTCCCCCCGGGATGTGCAGGAAAAAATCCTGAAGACCTTCCTTGCCTGGTACGACAAACACCCTAAACCCATCATCATCCATTGCCGGGATGCCTATGACGATCTGCTCCGGATCCTGAACGAACATGCCAAATCCAATTTTCCATTAAAAGATTCAAAGGTTAATGGGACTAGCCCTGGCACCCTTCGGTCAGAAGAAAATAGATGCCAGGGCAAGGCGCCTTACCGGGGGACGCTTCACTGCTATTCCTCCAATGCAGATAACATGAAAAAATATCTGGATCTCGGTTTTCACATCTCATTCGGCGGCGCGCTGACCTATAAAAAGAACGATATCCTTCGTGAGGCTTGCTCGCAATGTCCGAAAGACCGCCTGCTTCTTGAGACCGACGGGCCGTATCTCGCGCCGCAATCGAGGCGTGGCACGCGGAATGAACCGCTTTATATGATCGAGACTGCGGAATGTGCCGCGAAGCTTCACGGGATGAGCTTGGGGGAGATGGCGGATCTGACCACAAAGAACGCAAAAGCACTCTTTGGCCTATGTTGATCGCAACGATTTTGATCCTGCTGGCGGCCATGACGATCCACGAGGTGAGTCATGGGCTTGTGGCGCACTGGCTAGGAGATGATACGGCCAAGCGGGCCGGGCGACTAACGCTGAATCCCTTGCGCCATATCGATCCGTTCTGGACGGTGATCTTGCCGGCGGTTCTTTATTTCATGACGGGCGGCCGTTTTATGATCGGAATGGCAAAGCCCGTTCCCGTCAATTTTTCGCGATTGCGAAATCCCAGGCGCGATATGATCTGCGTGGCGCTTGCGGGACCTTTGTCGAATATGGTGATGGCGGCGGTCCTTGCGTTCTTTTTCAAAATGACGCAGAATCACCTTTTCCTCTATGGCCTTTATATGAATCTAGGCCTCGGGGTGTTTAATTTGCTGCCCTTGCCGCCTTTGGACGGATCGCGTGTCCTGGCCGGATTGTTGCCGGTGGAGTGGGCGATCGCTTATCTGCGGATCGAGCGGTTCGGGTATCTTCTTGTTCTGTTTTTTTATTTTACCGGTTTATTAATGCCATGGGTCCGAATGGGGATGGACTTTTTCTGTCGGTGGCTTCAGGTCCCGAGTTTGACGCAATGGCTCACTCAATGAGGATTTTATGAAAAATCTGAAAGTGCCTTTTTCTCCTATACGTTTTTCGAATAGCACGCTTTATCTTTTGGACCAGCGGAAACTTCCGGTCCAGGAGATCTGGGTTCCATGCCGGAGCTCCCGGGCCGTTTGGAAGGCGATCCGCACGATGGTGGTGCGGGGGGCGCCGGCTATCGGTATTACGGCGGGTTACGGTCTTTATCTCGGAATTCGTTCTTTTCGCGGGACGCCACAAGCTTTTCAAGCGAAGCTTTTTAAAGAAGCTCGTTTTCTGGACTCTTCAAGACCAACTGCGCGTAATCTTGCCTATGCGCTTGAGCGGATCCTGTGCAAAGTGGCTTTGCATCGCGCCAAGCACGTGGAGCATTTGAAAAAAATGATCCTCGAGGAAGCGCAGCAAATTCATGAGGATGATATTCTTATTTGCCGGAGCATCGGAAAGTACGGTTCAAAGCTTTTTAAGGCCGGCTCCCGTATCCTGACACATTGCAATGCCGGGGGATTGGCGACATCCGGTTACGGAACGGCGCTGGCGGTCTTTTATGCGATGAAAGAAAAAAGGATACCGTTCTTCGTTTATGCGGATGAAACCCGGCCTCTTTTGCAAGGTGCGCGATTGACCGCTTGGGAACTTCACAAAAGCAAGATCCCGTCGACCTTGATCTGCGACAACATGGCCGCGAGCCTCATGCGGGCCGGAAAGATCGATGGCGTGGTGGTGGGCGCCGATCGCATTGCCATGAACGGAGATACGGCCAACAAGATCGGGACTTACGGCGTAGCGGTGTTGGCGCATGTCCACAAGATCCCGTTCTATATCGCGGCGCCGAGCACGACATTTGATCTCAAGGCGAAGACGGGGAAAGATATCCCGATCGAGGAGCGACCGCATCGCGAGGTTTCTCATATGCACGGTAAGCGGCTTGCGCCCAAGGGTATGAAGATCTTCAATCCTTCCTTCGATGTGACGCCGTATCAATACATTACCGGCATCATCACCGAAGCCGGGGTCTTGAAAGCACCTTTTGACCGTTCGATCAAAAAGATCCGAGTTCTCCTCAGGAAATAAATAATCAGAAAGCCAGTAGCCTATGAATGAATTCTCATTTATCGAGTATCTGAAAAAGAAGGCACAGACGGGCGGGCATGTCTTGCTCGGGATCGGGGATGACGCGGCGGTGCTAGAAATTGCCAAAGGCAAACATCTCGTCGTTTCTACGGATGTAATCGTGGAGGGCGTGGATTTTATTCTCAAGAAGCTTTCACCTGAGAAGATCGGGCGCAAAGCACTGGCCGTGAATTTGAGCGATTTTGCGGCTATGGGCGCAAAGCCTGTCGCTTTTGTCATCACGATCGGCAAGCCTAAATATATTTCTACCGTATGGCTCAGTCGTTTTTACTCTGGCCTCCTGAAACTGGCGAAGTCCTATGGCGTTGCCTGCGTCGGCGGCGACTTTTCGGCAGCGAAAGAATTTTTTGCAAGCGTCACGATCCTGGGTGAAGTGTCACCGAATCAGGCTGTAACGCGTGCCGGAGCTGCGGCCGGGGACTGGATCGCCGTAACGGGTTCTTTGGGCGGGTCTCGCCTCCGGAAACATTATGATTTTACGCCGAGGGTTGCCGAGGGGCTTTTTCTTACAAAACATATCACGCCAACCGCCATGATCGATATTTCGGACGGGTTTTGCCAGGACCTCGGACATATTTTGAAGGCGTCTAAGGTCGGCGCTTGTTTGGAGCTTGATAAGATCCCGGTTTCGGCGGATGCTTACAGGGACAGGTCTGGAAATACAAAACAGACCTGTCCCTTTGGGGTTGCTTTGGAACGCGCACTCTCTGACGGTGAGGATTTTGAGCTTTTGTTCACGGTCCCGCCTTGGCAGAAGATGATGCTCGAAAAAAGCTGGAAGAAGCATTTCCCTAAAGTGCCGCTCACGTGGGTGGGGAAGATCGAAGGAAAGAAATCGGTTATCCACTGGCGCTGTCGCGGGAAGGTTGTTGCTGCGCCGAAGCTTTCTCAAAAAGGATTTTCTCATTTCTAACATGGGGACGATCACGACGGTTACTTCATCCGCTCAGGAGACGATCGAGTTTGCCAAGCATTTTGCCCGTACGTTGAAGCCTGGCAGCATGCTTTGTCTGGAAGGGCAGCTTGGGAGCGGGAAAACCACTTTTATCAAAGGTCTTGCCGAGGGCCTGGGGCTCAAGCATCCCGAGCAGGTGAAGAGCCCGACGTTTGTTCTTATGCATGTCTACAAAGCCAAAACCCCGCTCTATCATTTCGACTGCTACCGGCTAGATTCCACCGAAGAGCTCGAGAATATCGGGTTCGAGGATTTTGTGAATGATCCGGCCGCTATCGCCTGTGTCGAATGGGCCGAAAAAGCAAAGCATCTTATCCCGCCTCACGCCCGCCATATCCATCTTGAGATCCTCGACGCCACCCGGCGGCGCATTTCTGTTTGCTGACCGCTCTGCTCCGGGTAGGCTCTTGGGAAAAGGAAAAATTCCAAAAAATATGCAATATAGTAAATAAAATATGCAAAAAAAGCATTGACTTGGTCTTGGGATTGTCTAAGATGGGATATGATTAAAAATATTCGGGAATGGCCGGAAGGGGAAAGGCCAAGGGAGAAGCTGCTTCAAAAAGGGCCAGAGTCGCTTTCGGACGCGGAGCTCCTGGCGGTACTTTTTGGGCACGGCATGCGAGGGCAGGATGTGGTGAGCTTCTCGAGGAGCCTGCTCCTCCGATTTGGCGGCCTTCGCGGGATCTTGGCGCAACAGGCAGCCTCTTTTGAAAAAGTGAGGGGACTGGGGTTGGCCAAGAGCTGTATGATCCTGGCGATCCGTGAGATCGGTCTTCGTCAGCTACGTGAAAAAATGATCGGTCAGAATTTTGTTCGTAGTCCCCAGGCTGTTACGGATTATCTTACCGCCGCGCTCCGGGATCAGAAGCGTGAGATATTCAAGGTCCTTTTTCTGGATAAGGCGCTTCGCATTATGGGCGAGCGCGATCTTTTTTATGGGACCATCGACGAAGCGGCGGTCCATCCGCGTGAGATCGTCAAGGCCGCACTCGAGTTTCATGCCTCGAGCCTCGTCCTCGTGCACAATCATCCGTCGGGGAAGGTCGAGCCGAGCCGCGAGGATTATGAAATAACGCAAAAGATCAAAGCTGCCTGTCAGACTGTTTCTATCCGGATTCTGGATCACATCATTATCGGCGAAAACCAGTATTTCAGTTTCTCGGAACGCAACTCACTATAAAAGGGATCCGTCACTGTTCCCCTAAAAGGGTGACTGCCACTTTATTTGAGGCAGGCGAGGAAGGCGGGCCGCCTTGAGAATCAGGCGAGCCTCGCCGACTTAACTATGGATACAGGTAATAAAGGCGGGGATATCCGTGAGGTCCTTTAAAATGTGATCAGGCGGGTCTTTCTCGAAGCTCTGGGGAGTTCTTCCGTTGGTGAGTACGGCGATGCTTCGGAGGCCGGCTTTTTTTGCTGCGGCGATATCGTATTCCGTGTCTCCGATCACAAAGGTCCTGTTCTTTTCAAAGTGTTCCCGGGCGAGCTCCTCCGAATAGGCTACGGCAGCGAGAAGGATCTTGTCGCGTTCCCGATCGTCATTCCCGAAGCCGCCCGTTTGGAAATAATGATCGATCTTGCCCCTTTTGAGTTTCATGTGTCCCGCGCCTTCAAAGTTCCCTGTCGCCAAAGCAAGGAAAACGGAAGGGTCTTTTGCGAGGTGCTCCAGGATCTCCACGACGCCGGGCATGAGTTCGAAGCGGGGGGAGCGTTGGATATGAGCTTCGAAAAGTTCCTCATACAGTTCCATAAGAAGGTCGGACTCTCCGGCAGTAAGCAGGCGCCCGAGTTTGCGCTGGGCGACCTCATCGAAAATAGCCGGATCGGTTTTCCCATGGGGATCCAGGTCTCCCCAGGAGTCGGGGATCTCGAAGAGTTCCTCGAAGGCCTCTTCAAAAGCGATCTTCCCGGCGCCTCCGGTGAGTAAGAGTGTTCCGTCGATGTCGAATAGGAGAAGTGTTCTGTCCATAAATTCGGATTTTATCATGGGGCTGGAAAAAAAGCTGTGCTATATTACCGTCCATGTCTCAATTTTTGTTTCACAAAGTCGACTGGGACGGCCCCCATTTCAACTCGGTTGAAATGGATAGGTGTGGGGATCGTCCATGACAAAAAAATCCAACTGGTTTCCTCTAGCGTTTGTCTTCGCCTCTATTTATTTCTTCTCGATGAATGGTCTGGGCGCCCTGCCGGCCCTGGCCATTAATTTTTTACTGAAGGATAAGGTAGGATTGACGCCCGAGAAGATGGCCTATTTTCAGGCTATTACGTTGATCGCATGGGTGATCAAACCCCTTTGGGGTCTTATCTCCGACCTTTTCCCGATCTTTGGCTCCAGACGCAAGTCCTATCTCATCGTCACTTCGCTTTTTGCCGGAGCGGCATGGCTTGTCCTTGCTTTCTTGCCCGATCACAACGCGGCCAGGCTGCTGTTGCTTCTTATGACGCTGATCTATATGGCCTACGCATTTCAGGACGTGGTCTCCGACGGTCTCATGGTGGAAACCGGACAACCGCTTAATATGACGGGACAATTCCAATCGATCCAATGGGCTGCCGTTTACATCGCCATGATCATCACCTCGTTCGCGGGTGGGTGGGTCGCCGAGCTCTCGCAAAAAGGTCTATTGTCCTACCGAAGCATTTTTGGAATGACGGCCATATTTCCCGTGCTTACGGCCGTGATCGTGCTTTTTTTAGTTAAAGAGCCTCCGAGAAGCCATTTGGAGCGAGAGGCAGAACTGGGTCTTCGTGACGTTTTTCGTCACCGGGGTATCTGGATCCTGGCGGCTTTTCTTTTTCTGTGGAATTTCTCTCCTTCATTTGGAGCTCCTTTTTTTTATTACACCGTGGATACATTGAAATTTAGCGCGTTTTTTCTTGGCATTCTTCAGGCGGTTACAAGTGCGGGGGCCTTGCTGGGAAGCGTTCTTTACGGTCTGGCTTTTGCCAAATTTCCAATCCGGAGGTTTTTGTGGATCGCGGTCCTTGTCGGGGTGCTTTCGACGCTTTCTTATTTTATTTATTTCGTTCCATGGCTTATCGTTCATCCCGTCGTTCTCAAAGGGCTCGCGATCACGATGAATTTTTTGCTTGGGACCGCGAGCGCGGTGATCTTTCTGGCTCTTCTTAATTTGGCAGCTCGGACTTCTCCACAATATGCCGGAGGAACGGTCTTTGCCCTTTTGATGTCTTTTTATAATCTTGGTCAGATGGGGTCGAGTGCCCTCGGAGGATTTTTGTTCCCGCGGATCGGTCTCGAACCGCTCATCCTGCTTTCGGCTGCATTTTCGCTGCTGGTTCTTTTCCTGATCCCTCACCTTCCGGTCAAGGCAGGGGAGCCGCTGTCTCCTGAGGAGGGATTGTGATCCGGGAAGAGATCTTTTTACGAGGTCAGGGTTCCCCAGAAGCCCGGGGCCCTGGGAAACAAGGCAATAAGATCTTTCTTGCGATTATGAAGATCGTTTTCATTTTGATCCTCATCGCCGGGGCGTTGAAAGCGTACGATGTCTTATGGCTCCGACATCGGTGTCTGATCACCGCTTATTGTGATTGTCCCATTTGTGTCAATGTCCCCGCATTCCGCGATGGTAAGTTTGCCAGCCAACACCCTGTTTACTGGGGCGGTGTGGCCGCGGACAAATCAATTCCTCTTGGATCGAGCGTGGAATTGATTCCGGTTACGGTGCCTGATTGGGTGTGTGTGTGGTTCTATTTAGGGGGCCGGAGGCATTTTACGGTCGAGGACCGGGGTGGCAAGATCCACGGGCGGCATATCGATATCTTTTTCCCTCAGTCGCGGGGCGGTCATAAGACCGCCGTTCATTGGGGAGTCCGTCGCATGCGTGTCAAGATCAATGGCCGGTTGATGGATTGATCCCAAATACCTGTCTCATGAATCCCCGGCGATAGCGCTCCGCCCGCCAGTTGAATTTCACCTTTCCCCCTTCCTTAAAACCGCTTTCGGTATAGAGGGGAATTGGGTATACTAAGCCCTCAAATTACTAGGAGCAGCCCTTGACCCAGACCGATCCGACGAGCAGCCTTGACGCTCAAGTGAAACTCACGCCTATGATGGAGCAGTACCGCTCTATCAAAAAGACCCTTCCCACGGACACGATTCTGTTCTTTCGCCTTGGGGATTTCTATGAGATGTTCTTTGAAGATGCGATCCGTTCGTCCGATATCCTGAACATCACGCTCACGGGGCGCGAAGGTGGAGAGGCGGGCCGGGTGCCGATGTGCGGTTTCCCTTACCATGCCTTTCAGGGCTACGTCAGAACATTGCTTGATAGCAATCTCAAGGTGGCTATTTGCGAACAGATGGGAGACCCCGCTCAGGCGAAGGGTCTCGTTGAACGCAAGGTAACGCGTATCATCACGCCTGCCACCTATCTGGATGATGAAACCCCCGAAAAGAATCTGCAATATATGGCGGCCATTCTCGAGGGAAAAGACTCCGCGGTCTTGGCTTATCTGGAGCTGAGCACCGGTGAATTCTATGTCCGTGAGATCACGCACGACCGCTTGTTCGATGAATTAACGCTCCTTTGGCCGCGCGAAGTGGTTATGACGAAGACCATGGGAGCCCGGGAAGACCTCACGAATTTTATTAAAGAGAATCTTAAGGCCACGCTTACGGTCTATGAGGATTGGATCTTCGAGCCCGAGGATTCCATGCGGCTTCTTCTGGAGATCTTCAAACTGGGCTCTGCGCAAACTATTTCTTTTCATGACCATCCGCTTGCGGTCGGGGCTTGCGGAGCCATTTTGTATTATCTCAAAGATCACTTCCATAGTGCCTTGGAGCATGTTCAGAAGCCCCGCCTTTTTAATGCCGCTCAATTTATGGTGCTCGATCGTCAGGCTCAACGCAGCCTGGAGCTCGTGGCATCCCAGAGCGGCCGTAAGGACTGCGGCACGCTTCTTGCAGTCGTGGACCGGACGCTCACGGCGATGGGGGCGAGGCATCTTTATCAATGGCTGACGCATCCGCTTCTTGACGTGACCGAGATCCACAAGCGCCAGGACGCGGTCACGGAACTCATTAAGGAACTTCATCATACGGAGAACCTGGGCCGCCTCTTGAAGGGCGTGAAGGACATGGAGCGGACCCTGAGCCGTCTCAATTACGGCGTGGCGAACGCGCGAGATCTTGTGAATCTGAAGATGTTCCTGGATCGTGTGCCGGAGATCCGCAATATCCTGGCCGCGTTCGACGCGGATCTGATCCGCGATCTCCAGAGACAGGTTCAGCCGTTCCCCAAGCTGAGCGAGCTGATCGGTCGCTCGATCGTGGAAGAGCCTCCGCTTGGCGTCAAGTACGGAGGTTTGATCCGTGACAGATATTCCGAGGAATTGGATGAATTGCGCACGATCTCCCAAAAAGGAAAGCAATGGATCCTGGAATTCCAGCAGCGCGAGATCGAACGCACAGGGATCAAATCGCTCAAGGTGAAGTATTCAGGGGTGTTCGGTTATACGCTGGAGGTGAGTCGCTCGTATCTCGGTCAAGTGCCTGAAAATTATATTCGTCGGCAGACCCTTGCCAATGCCGAGAGGTTCATCGTGCCGGAGCTCAAGGCCTGGGACGAAAAGATCTCTGGCGCACAGGATAAGATCAAGATGCTGGAATATCAGATCTTCCTGGAGATCCGCGAAAAGGTGCTGGAAGATCTCGCGGCGCTTCAGAGTATGGCAAAGGCTACGGGGACCTTGGATGCTCTGATGTCGCTTTCAAGGATCGCTCTTGAGAAAAAATGGATAAGGCCGGAAGTAAACGATGACAAGACGCTTTCCATTCACGGAGGCCGACATCCGGTGGTTGAGAGTATGCTTCCGGCTGGGAAATTCGTTGAGAATGACGGACTCTTGGATAGCGACAAAAATCAATTAGTGGTATTGACCGGACCGAACATGGCAGGAAAGTCGACCTATATCCGTCAGACAGCGCATATCGTTCTTTTGGCGCAAATGGGTTCTTTCGTGCCGGCCCAAGCCGCGCATATCGGACTGGTCGATCGGATCTTTACGCGCATTGGCGCATCCGATGATCTTTCTCGCGGGGAAAGTACGTTCATGGTGGAGATGCTTGAGACAGCCCATATTCTGCAGGAGGCCACGAACCGAAGTCTCTTGATTCTGGATGAGGTGGGACGCGGGACCTCCACCTTTGATGGGGTGAGCATCGCCTGGGCGGTTTGCGAATTTTTAGCGCAGGGGAAGATACGGCCCCGCACGCTCTTTGCGACGCATTATCACGAGCTGACGCAGCTGGAAGACCATTTCCCGGGCATCAAGAATTATAAGATGACGGTGAAAGAAACGAAAGATGGGATCGTCTTTTTGAGAAAGGTCGCCCGAGGAGCGTCGGAGCGGAGTTATGGGATCCATGTGGCGGAGCTGGCCGGGATTCCGGCGGAGGTGACCCATCGCGCGAAGGAGATCCTGGCGATCCTTGAAAGTGAAAATACCGAGGCCACGCAGATCATTGAGGCTAAAAAGACGAGAAGCTGCAGAAAAGTCGCGGAAACCGGCCCCACGCTTTTTGATGTGGCGGCAAATAAAACGAGTGAAATCGAAGAAGAGATGAAAGCTCTCGATGTGGATCGGCTGACGCCGTTGGAAGCGCTGCAGAAGCTCTCGGAGTGGAAAAAGAAAATTAAATAGCCTGTGTGTCATTCCCGCATGCTTTAAGCGGGAATCCAGAATGGATCCCCGATCGGAGCCTTCGGGGATGACATGGAAGGTGGAGCCTATGGGTAAAATACACATACTTTCAGAGATCGTCGCTAACAAGATTGCCGCCGGGGAAGTGGTCGAAAGACCTGCTTCCATCGTGAAGGAGCTTGTCGAGAATTCTTTAGATGCCGGTGCTGACCAGATCGCGATCGAGATCAAACACGGCGGCAAAAGCCTGATCCGCGTGGCGGATAACGGTTCCGGGATGACGGTGGAGGATGCCCAGCTCGCGCTTCAGCGGCACGCGACGAGCAAGATCGAAAAGGCTGAGGATCTGGACCACATTGCAAGCTTCGGATTCCGGGGCGAAGCTTTACCGAGTATTGCCGCGGTGTCGCGTTTCACTCTACAGACACGCACGGCAGAGGCAGCGACTGGCGCCGAGTTAGTGGTGGAAGGCGGAAGTCTTGTGAAGGCGAAGGAATGCCCCGTGGCTCCAGGAACCGTGATCGAAGTCCGGGATCTTTTTTTTAACACGCCTGCCCGCCGGAAATTCCTGAAGCAGGATACGACCGAATTGGGACATATTTTAGATATTGTGACTTGTCTGGCTTTAGCCAATCTTCGGGTCCGGTTCGTTTTAAACTCCGGCGGCAAAGATGTCCTGGATCTTGTGCCGACCCAGGAGCTCTCAGTTCGGGCCGCTGCTGTTCTGGGTGAGGATTGGGCCAAGCAGACTTTACCGGTCCAAAGCGAGATCCCGCACGCGAAGCTTTCAGGGTTGATCGGGAAACCTTCTTTGGCCTCGGGCAACCGGGCCCGGCAATTCCTTTTCATCAACCACCGCTGGGTGAAGGCCTATGGCTTGAGCTACGGACTTCAGGCGGGGTACCACGGGCTTTTGATGCAACACCAATTTCCCGCGGCGATCCTTTTCCTGGAATTGAACCCGCGCTACGTGGATGTGAATGTTCATCCGACGAAACAGCAGGTCCGACTTTCGCATGAGTCGGTGATCAAGACCCTGATCGAAAAGACCGTAGCCGAGGCACTCAAAGAAAGCGGCGATCTGGTGCCGTCGTTCCGGGAAAAGGACGAAAGACCTTCGGCTTTTTATCAGGGAACAAGATTTCAGGAGCCGAGTTTCGGGTTCGAAGAGCGCATGGCCTCTCGCAATGCACCTCTTAGGGTCGCGGAGGCTGTGGTGGCGGATGTGGTGACGCGGAACGTGGATGCGTTTGGGCCGCTTGAGATCGGTAAGGGGCTCAGGATTACGCGCGTGCTCGGGCAGGTCCACCGCACTTATATTTTAGCCGAGACCGAGGAAGGGTATGTGGTGGTGGACCAGCACGCGGCGCATGAAAGAGTCATGTTCGAATCTCTAATGAGGAATTTTGAGTCGGAGCGTACGGTAAGCCAAGGGCTTTTGATGGAAGAAGTGTTGGAATTGCACCCGCGGCAGGTGGAGACCCTGAAGAAGAAGCTGCCATTTCTTGCAAAGCTGGGTTTTGAAATAGAGCTGTTTGGCGAGAGGGCTTTTGTGGTGCGCGGCCTGCCGGCGATTTTAAAAGATGAAAATCCAGTAACGATTCTCAAGCAGTTTGTCGATGAAGAAGAGGCCGGAAGGATGCAGACCGGGCTTAAAGGGGCGCAGGAGGATGTCGCCGCCATGATCGCTTGCAAACGCAAGTCGGTGAAGGCCTCGGATCCCTTGACGCTTCCAGCGATGCAGGGTCTTCTGGAACAACTGGCGTGTTGTAAGAATCCGTTCAATTGTCCTCACGGGCGGCCCAGTATTATGAAATATTCTCTGTTAGATCTTGAAAAGCAGTTTAAAAGGAAACCCTGAACTATGGCTAAAATACTTATTGCGGATGATGAGCCCGATGTCCTGTTAATCGTTGCGGAGCGCCTGCGAAGGAGCGGCCACGATGTGGAATATGCTCCGGACGGAACCCAAGCCATAAAAAAATCCGAACAAACCGTTTATCAACTTCTGATTCTGGATATCCGTATGCCCGGTCATAATGGCTATGAGGTCTGTGAATTTTCTAAAAGTTCTGAAAAAAACGGAAAAACGCCCGTGCTTCTGATCAGTGCATTTCCCGAAGAGCAAACGAAGTGGCGTCAAAGCAAGGCGGACGCGTTCCTGGCGAAACCTTTTGAGACAGGGCAACTCATAGGCACCGTTGACCGACTTCTCAAAGGGATTGCCTGATATCCCAGAAATAGGCGTGAGGCGATTATGACCCAAGAAGGTATGGAGCAGTATTTGAAACAGGCTCGGCAGGCGATCATCCTGTCTGTCGGGGTGGCTTTGCTTTTAACCGTAGTGAAGTTCTCCGCCGGGCTTATGACGCATTCGATGGCGATCATGGCGTCGGCTCTGGATTCCACGCTGGATATGATGATGTCAGCGCTGAATTTTTTTGCTTTCCGGGTTGCTTCGAAACCCCCTGACGATGAGCATGCCTATGGGCATGGGAAGGTCGAGAGCTTGGCTTCTCTTTTTCAGAGCCTTTTTATCGGGGCCAGCGGTTCCTTTGTGATTGTGGAGGCAGTCAAACGGTTGATTCACGGAAGTTATGTCTCCGAGATAGGCCTCGGGATCGGAGTGATTGTTTTTTCCGGGATCGCGACGCTCCTGCTATCATGGCGTCTCAATGTTCTTTCTAAAAGGAATCAGTCTCTTATTCTCAGGACGGAAAAGGCCCATTATTCCATGGATTTTGTTTCCTATGTGGGGGTGGTCGCGGCTCTGGTGCTTGTCGGCTGGACCGGGAGTGCCATATGGGACCTGATCGTGTCGATCTTGGTCGCGGCTTATATTTTTAAAGAAGCCATTCATATTCTAATGAGATCGGTCTCAGAGCTTTTGGATCGGGGGCTTTCGAATGCAGAGCTTAAAGCGGTGAAGATGCTTATCCTTCGCCATCATCCGTCGATCGTTGGGGTGCATAATCTTCGCACTCGCGTGGTCGGCAATCTTCTGTTTTTGGATTTTCATATCGAGATCCGAGGCGAGGATGATTTTAAAAAAGCGCACGACATGACCGAATCTCTGATCGATAAGATCAAGGTTCAGCATCCCACCGCGGATGTGACGGTCCATTTTGATCCGGAAGGAGCCTAGGAGAGTCTGATGAGAATCCTGATCGTTGAAGACGAGAAGAAAATGGCGAGTTTCCTGGAGCGCGGCCTTAAAGAAGAGCATTACACCGTGGATATTGCCTACGACGGTGAAAAAGGCTGGGAATATGCCATGACCAACGACTATGATCTTTTAATCCTGGATTGGATGCTTCCCAAAATGAGCGGGGTAGAGCTTTGCCATAAATTCCGGAAAGAAGGAAAGATCACGCCGGTTTTGATCCTGACGGCGAAAGATTCAATCGAGGACAAGATCAAGGGGCTCGATCAGGGCGCGGATGATTATCTGACGAAGCCCTTCAGTTTTGATGAGTTGCTGGCGCGTATTCGGGCGCTTCTTCGCCGTCCTCCGCACATCACGGACAAGACCGTGCTTCAGTGTGCGAATTTAAAATTGGATCTCATCAAGCGTCAGGCGTGGGCCGGAGAGCAGGAGATATCCCTGTCACAAAAGGAGTTTGCGCTTCTTGAGTTTTTGCTGCGCCATGCAGGCGAAGTCGTCTCGCGGACCGCGATCGCGGAACATGTTTGGGACCTCCACTTTGATCCCATGAGCAACACGATTGACGTTTATATCAATTTTCTCCGGAAGAAGATCGGGGAAACCCCCTCCAAAAGCAAGATCGAGACCATCCGAGGGACCGGCTACCGTCTCGCTTGTCCATGACCCCCTTTCGCTCCTTCAAGTCGCGCCTGACCTTTGGTTACGCGCTCATGATGACTGTTTTTCTCGGGGGATTTTCTTTTTTGATGTACACGGAGCTTTCAAGGGCGCTCTATCGGGATGTGGAACGGAGCATGTACGGGGAGGTTCAGAGCATTGAGGAGGGGATCGTCGCTTCTTTTCAAGAGCACAAGGATTTGAAGTTCTCCACACCTCCCAAAGTTGAAAAAGGAACGCTTTCTTTTCCCCCCGAGTTCCAGTCGGAGGTCACGCGATCGATCCGTGAATGGGAGAAGAAACAGCGCCGGGTCACTCGCAGCCTTTTTTTGGTTCGCATCATCGGCCTGGATCGGTCCTTGATCGGATCGAATCTCGGAGGTTGGGAACGGGATATTCTTTTCCCCGACTATGAGCGCGATTCGGTTCTGATGGAAAAAGGAGATTCCTACCAGACGATTCACTTCGAAAAAAGTCCGATCCGTCTTTATTACCATTTGGTGCGATTTCAGGACAGACCGTTCTTCATTATCCAGATTGCGAAGCCTCTCTATGAGATCGAAAAAACGCTGACTCGTTTGGGACTTATCATCGCGGTCATTATTCCTCTGGGCGTGGCCTTGGCCTGTTTCGCGGGGTGGTTTTTGGCCAAACGTTTTTTGCGTCCGGTGGATCGTATGATCCAGCAGGCCCGGAAGATTACGGCCGCTTATTTGAAAAGCCGCCTCCCGAGGACCTTCACGCATGACGAGCTCGACCGTTTGGCCGAGACCTTGAACGAGATGATCGACCGTCTTGAAGCTTCCACCCGCGCAGTGCAGGAATTCAGTTCGAATGTATCTCACGAATTTAAGACGCCGCTTGCGATCATTCGCGGGGAGATCGACCTCGCACTTCGTCGAGCCCGTTCGCAGGAAGATCTTCAGAAAACGGTCGGGGTGATCAGCGAAGAGGTGAATGGGCTTATTCGCCTGGTCGATGACCTAATGTTTCTTGTTCGGAATGATGCAAAGCAGTTGAACCTTCAGAAAAAGATTCTGGAGCTTGTTCCGCTCCTGGAGCAGGTTTTCAAACTTTATTATGAGCGTGCCAAGCAGTCGGGAATCGAGTTGGTTTTGGACGCGCCGACGGGTGCAAAGGTTTTTGGGGATGAGGTTTATTTGAAGCGCTTATTCACCAACCTTTTGGATAACGCTATTAAGTTTACCGAGCCTAAGGGGAGGGTAAGCGTTCGTATCGGAATATCAGGACCGGGTCGGGTTGTGGTTCAGGTCGAAGATACGGGGGTTGGGATTGATCCCGAAACTCTGGAAAATCTTGGGACGCGATTTTACAGGTCGGATCAGGCTCGCTCCAAAGAGGGTGCGGGTTTGGGCCTTAGTATTGTAAAAGCGATCTGCGAGGCTCATCAGGGGGTTCTTAGGTTTGAAAGTCTTTCGGGCCAAGGGACGCGAGTCTTCATCGAATTCCCGCTTATAAAGATCTAAGACTCGCTCCTTTATGAGGCCCTTCAAGAGTCCTATAATCCTCTCCGACTTAAAATTATTTAATCTGTCTTTAATGCGTCTTTAATGCGTTTCCTGCTAGCATACCAATGTAGGAAATAGAAAAAAACATTATGGTTATTTTCAAGTGAGTGATTTTAAAAAGGATTTAAAAATGGAAATCAGCAGTCAATTGATAAGGCCTTTTATTGATAAGATGGAAACCGAGTGGCAGCATCTTTATCGCGAGATTTCTGAGCATGCAAGCGATGAAGCCAGCGCTCTCAGACCTTCCATTGAGCAGCGTATGCGACAGCTTGAGAAATTTCGTGTTTCGGCGCTTTATACTGAGCAGAATGAAGCAGGGCTAAATGAGTTCCCGAATTTGCGGGAGGCACTTCGATTTCTGAAGCTTGATCTGAGAACCACTCGGCGCAAGTGGCGACGTCATTTGGTTTCGAAAGTTCGAACTCAGAAAAGACAGGAGCGAGCGAATCATGGGGCATCTCTTGCTGCGTGAAGAGAATATCGTTGCGGGCCTTGAAGCGCGGAATTGCGAAGACGCGCTGAGGAAGATCGTTGGCGTGTTACCCTCCTGGAATTTACAGGGGATTGACAAGGAAAAGATCTTGGAACTTCTCATTCTTCGCGAGCAGATCGGAACTACCGCGATCGGCCACGCCATTGCTCTTCCTCATTGTTTTTCCCGAGAAGTTCACGAGCCTATCGTCGCTTTTGGGGTCAGTCCCTCGGGTGTTCCTTTTCCATCGCTGGACGGACGGCTGGTCCATTTTATTTTTGTTTTGATCTTGCCTCAGAATGAATCGGCAGAACTTCAGAAACGCAAGATCCTTCAGAATATCAAGTGGTTTCTGTGTGATCGCTCTTTGCAGGAACGGCTCAAAGCGGCTGATACCGCTTCTGAAATCTACCAAATGATCGTTCCGGAGACGCAGCATGCTTCGGTTCTCGGGATTTGACGGTTTTCTCGTTATTTTTGAATAAGCAAAGCGCCCTGGCAAAAACGGTTGAAAGGCGGGGGGGTCTAACAACTGGGCTAGCTGGGGCGTTTGTTTTACAGGGCTTGCGCGCGTCTCGCCGGTGTGTTTTTTTAAAAAACCTCTTGTCCACGCCTGATTTTCCAGAGAGAGGGTCGGGCTTTCTCCGGAAGAGGGGAGCGTTTTTTAAAAGGGGGATCTTTTAAGAAAAAAATGCGTTTTACGGTGGCGAAAAAAAGATTTTCCCCCTTGCTTTCTTAGTTGAAAAACGTAAGATAACACCAGTTCTGTTTTATGTGAATTTGACACAAGGAAATCATCGGGACTCATAAGTCGGAAAACGGTTTTCAGGGGCAGCATCATTTTTTTTAATCTTATCATTTTTGACCTCCTGGATTCATATCGTTTCTTTCCGTTTATGACCCGGTCTCCTCAGTGACGGGAATTTCAAACATGCCTTTTCTTATGCGAGAAGCCATTCAGATGCGTTTGCAAAAGCGCGTCGATGATATCGAGAATGGCTACCGCCAAAATGTCGGGATCATCGGATCCTCGGGTGTAGGCAAAACACAGCTTCTCTGCGAATTCTTCCAGTCCCTCGCGCGTAGTTCCAAACTTCTGCCGGTCTATGTGAAGGCTGAGACCATTGACGGACAACAGCTCATGCAACAATGGATGGGCGCTGTGCTGAGTGCCGTGATGCTCGACCGGACTTTGAATATTCCTAAGACTTTGACCGGACTTTTGCGGGAGGCCGAGTCGATCATCCCGAAGACCGTGATCGCCGTGAAGCATCTGCAACGGTTGCTTCGTCAGGACAAGAACTCTCTGGCAATCAAAGAGCTTCTGATGTTGAGCGGGACTCTGGCTCGTGAGACCGGGCAGAAAGTTGTTCTGATGATCGATGAATTTCAGGCTCTTGAGAGGTTGCCTGCCTCCGATCCGTTCCTTTTGTTGGGGAAGCAGATGATGATCGACAAAGAGGTGCTCTATGTGGTGACGAGTTCGGCAGTCGATCGCGCCCGTGAGATTTTTCGCGAAAAGCTTTCACTCCTCTTCGGAAATTTTGAGGTTCTCGAGCTCGCGCCCTTCGGATATATGGAGATGGAGCAATATCTGGCAACGAGGATGCCCGCGCATCGTTGGTCTCTGGATCTGAAGAAATTCCTTTTCCATATGACGGATGGCGAACCGATCTATCTGGATCTACTTCTTCAGAGGCTCGAACAGGTCGAGATTCGAGAGTTTCCCCAGGATTTGAGTCCTTCGGTTCTTTTGGACGCTTTCTGTCAGGAGCTTTTTGATCGACGGGGACGTATCGCGCTACTCTGTGAGAACCGTTTGGAACAGTGTGCGCATCTCACGAAGTATCGCGGCCCTTACGTTCGGGCCGTGCTGGCCCTTAGCCATGGGCGTCACAAACTGATCCCGATAGCCGCCTTCATCGAGGAGACCGTGGCGGAGACCCAGAAAGTTCTTAAACGATTAGTGGAAGATGGCTTGGCGGTCAAGAACGGGTCTCTTTATCATATTCCGGATTTTCTCTTCCGGTTCTGGCTGCGAGAGGTGTTCCAACGGCGGCACGCGCTTTTTTTGCCCGAAGAACGTATTCTCCGGAAACATTTATTTGATGAGCTGAGCCGGGTTTTGGATCTTTGTACGCGCATGACCGAAGAGGATTTGGGGTTACGCGTTGAGACGCTTCTCAAGGAATTTCGCAATGACGGGGTGGAGATCGACCAAAAGAAAATAGTGTGTCCTCAATTTTCAGAAGTGGTTCTTCTGAGACATCTGCCCCACTCGGTTTTTTCGCTCTTGGGTCGCGGGTCAAGAGGGCGTTGGCTTTTTTATCTGAGTTCGGAATGGATCGGAGAGTCTGAGATCGAGAAAGTGGTGGCCGATGCCAAGCGTCTCTTCAAGATCCAGAGGAAAATTTTGATCGTGCTCGGAGGGATCGATCAGAATGCGAAGCTGATCGCGCAGGAGGCGAAGATGCAGCTTTGGGATCTCAGGAACTTGAACGGATTGTTGGACCTCTACGATCTTCCCAAGATCATTTTGCCATCACACCAAGGAATCCATGAACCCCAAGAGGTCCACGAATCTCATGTGGGCTCCGTGGCGCAAGACCTACCTGCGCTCGAGCTCCGGTAAACATTCCGGCTGTCTTTTTTGTTCGCTTCTTCGGGACAAAAAAGACAAGCGCAACCTTGTCCTTTTTCGGACAGCCCACTACGCGGTAATCCTTAATCGCTATCCTTACAATAACGGCCATCTTATGATCGTTCCAAAACGGCATATTGCCGGTATGTGTTTGCTGAACACGCGGGAAAAGGCTGAATTTTTTGAGGTCCTAGAAAAAGTGATGGGCGCACTGACCCGGGCGATGAGGCCTCAAGGGTTCAATCTTGGGATGAATATCTCGGATGTGGCCGGGGCCGGGGTCCCGGACCATATGCATTGGCACATTGTGCCGCGATGGAAGGGGGATGTGAATTTTATGCCGGTCGTGGCAGGCACAAAAGTTATTTCTGAGTCTTTGGAATCAGCCTATGAGGTGCTGAGTCATGCGCTAGCCTCACGGGCCCGGAGCGGACGGCGCTTGAGCCGAAGGAAAAAGTGATATCGTGCAGAGTCTGACAGAAAAAAAATCCGTGAAACCCCCCAAGCGTGTCTTGACCCCGCTTGAGCGATTCCTTTTGCCCAATCCGCAGTGGCAGGAGGGATACGAATCTTTTTCGGAAATCTTCGGGAAGCCGGTCGGATGGTTCGTGCTCTGCGAAGAGCATGGCAAACAGCGTTTGGTCCGTCTGGATCGAAAACAGAATTGTCCTTTTTTCTGTAAGTCGGTCGAGCATCAGCGGGAATGTGAAAATTTTGTTGCGAAGTTTACGGATCAGTTGTCCCATAACGTGGTGACCGCGGAAAAGCTCCCGCTTTTTTACCGGTGTGCTTTCGGAAAAAACTGTGTCATTTTTCCGCTTCGTTATCTTGGCTCTTTGAAAGGGTTCCTGGTGCTGGATTGCGTGAAGCGTTCCGAGAGGGAGATCCGTCCGCTGATCGGACCCTTCGGCTATTTTCTCGCAAGTCAGGTCGAATTGGCCTATAAAAATTTTGAGCTCAACAATTTCTATGAGACTGTCCATCCCCGTGCGCTGGCGCTTTCGACCATGCACTCAGTCCACCGGGTCATCAATTCTTCCTTGCGTCTGAAGGAGCTGCTTCCGCGCATCGGCCGGTTGAGCGCGCAGATCCTGAAAGCCTCTGGCTGTTCGATCATGCTGACGGATCCTGAGCGGCAGTATCTCAATCCGTTTTTTTCTTTTGGCGTGCATGCCAAGTTCGTTCATAAACAACGCGTTCGGTTCGGGCGCGGCCTCGAGGGCCACATCGCGGATACCGGAGAATTTTGTCTCCAGAACCGCTATATTGCCGTGCCGTTCATTGAAGATGACGTGGTAGGCGTGATGACGCTTTGGGGAAAGGCGGATCGTCAGTCGTTTACGCGAACGGACCTGGAGATCCTGAAGTCCCTTTCGGAACAGGCGGTTGTCGCGATCAAAAATGCCCAGCTTTTTGAACGCACCGAGGAGCTGACGCTTGGCAGTATTAAGGCGATTAATGAATTGATGAAACGCCACTTCGGGGATAAACAGGGGAATATTGATATCATCGGCGAGATGGTGCTCGCGATCGGGAAACAAATGGAACTTCCGGGCTCCGAACTCGTGCATCTTGAACGGGCGATCCTGCTTTTGGATACGGGACAATTGGCGTTTCCTGAGAAAGCCTGGCAAAAGAAATCGAAGCTGACGCAAAAAGAGTTGGAGGAGATCCGCAGCATCCCGATCCGCGGCGCGAATTTGCTTCGATCGATCAGTTCTCTCAAGCCGGTGCTTCCGATCGTTATGCACCGTCACGAGCGCTATGACGGGAAGGGCTATCCCCAGGGCTTGAAGGGCGAGGAGATCCCGTTGGGGGCGCGCATCGTCGCGGTGGCTGATTCCTTCATGGCCATGGTATCAAAGCGCCACTACAGGCAGCAGCTGACGATCAAAGGGGCCTTGGAGGAGATCCTCAAGTACAAGGGGACGCAATTTGATCCTGGGGTGGTGGAGGCGTTTTTGAAGGTCATGAGGGACAGGGCTCTTTTGGAAAAAGTGGAAATCTGCGTCAAAAATGATTTGAACACTGAAAAGATATCGCTGGGGGGATGAACGTGTCAAAAATGAAGATTGAGATCCGGAAGCCACAGTACCTTGCCGCCAAGGAACCCGTCGAGGAAGTCAAAGAAGAAGCCACCGAGAAAAAAACGCCGTTCTTTTTCCGCTTGCTGTTGCTTGCCACATACATTCTTTCGGGACTCGCGATTTGGTACGTGTACCAGAAATACAGTGCGCAGTCCTAAAATTCGTCCGGCGAAAGAGGCTTTTTTGATGGATTCTCCAAAAGGGTTTTGTTTTTTAAGCTTGGCTTTGTTCGCCATGATCGGGTGCGTGAGTGCCGACGAGCTGGGCGCACGGCCCCTGAGTCGCCAGCAATCCGCGACCATTGAAAGTCTTAATAATGAGATTCTGCGCCTCAATCAGGAATTGGAAGGAACCGTCAGTTTGCGCGAGGACCTGCAGGCGGTGAAGCCGAAGGTTGAAAAGATGTTTTCCCCGGAGATCCTCCGCGGGGACATGCGGGTCGTTTTGGACTCGAGAGGTCTTGTGGTGACGGTCCTGGATCATGCGCTTTTTGATCCTGATGAAACGCAATTCACTTCGTCCGGCGAAGAGATCCTTGGGAAGATGGCGACCGTGCTGTCTTCAGAGCTTCCAAAAAATCAGGTGATTTTGGAAGGACATACGGACAATCAGGCGATCGAAGATGCCGGTGGGGTGACCAATTGGGAATATTCGATCGGCCGTGCGACCGCAGTTCTCCATTTTTTTCTTGAGACTCAAGGATTATCGCCAGAAAGGTTCGGGGTGGCCGGCTTCGCGGAATACCGCCCTGTGGATTCCAACGCTACAGAGGAAGGGCGTGACCGGAATCGTCGTGTTGAAGTCGTGATCGCAGGAAAGGGGCTCTGATGCGCCGGACAGGTTCTAAGGGATCATTCAAAAAAGTTCTTAAGAGCATCGCTCTTGTGCTGGCAGTTTTTCTTGGGCTCAGCGCGCTGTCGATCGGCCTGAATTTTTGGGTGTATCATGAGCTCCAGTCGCGGCTCAAGATACGGATGCGCGGGATCTATGTTCCGGCCGTTTTTATCCCCTCGTTTGAAGTCAGGCAGGGGACTTTTATTTGGGAAGACCGGGTCCAATTGGTGGACGGAAATTTTAAAGTGACGTTCGATCCTTTGACCGTGGTGTCCCAGCGCGGTATTCGAATCATTTTGACGAGCAAGGCAAGTAAGATAAAATTCCTTGGTACTTGGGCTCTCCAAGAAGGGGTCGAGGAAGCAACGATCGATTCCATGATCGCCGACATCGTTTTGGGCCGGCGCGGTCTTGCAGGCATCAATGAAGTGGATGTCCGGTCGCAAAGCTTTCAATTTTCTTTAAAGAACGCCGATAAAAGAACCAGCCGAAAAACCTGAGGTCTTCCGAAGTCTATGCGAAAACGTCTTGACGATCTTTTTAAAGGGGTTCCGATCCTCGAGAAGTATCACTGGGACCCGAAACGCATCTTCAACAAAGTCACTTCCGATTCCCGAGCCGTCGAATCCGGAGATATCTTTGTCGCGTGTCCCGGAACCCGGATGGACGGTCATGATTTCCTGGGTCAGGCCATTTACGCGAAGGCTTCTGTCGTGGTCTTCGAAAAAGAACCCGAGGTGACGATCCCTCCGCATGTGACCGGTGTTCGTGTCCATGATGCCAAGGCCGCCCTGGCGGTCATTCTCAACAGGTTTTATGATTGTCCCGACCAAAAGGTCAAACTGATCGGCGTGACCGGTACGAACGGGAAGACCACCACGACCTATCTTTTGCACAGGCTTCTTCGGGAGAAATTTCCGACCGCTTCGCTTGGGACGCTTTGGTATGAACTCCCGTCCGGCAAAGCGACCTCGATCAACACTACGCCGGGTTCCGAAGTCCTGATCCCGATGCTCCATCAAATGCAGCAGGAGGGAGTGCAGTCCTGTGTGATGGAAGTTTCTTCGCACGCGATCAGCCAAAAACGTATCCATGGGCTGGAATTCGAGCTCGGGATTTTTACCCAGCTGACCCAGGACCATTTGGATTTCCACCACAGCATGGAAGAATATTTCCAGACCAAACGGATTTTTTTCACAAGCTTTCCGGCACCTCGTAAAATGCTTTTTAATAAGGATTGCTCCTACGGACGAAGACTGATCGAGGAACTTCCACAGGCGAAGACGTTCAGCGTTCTGGGCGAGGCGGATTATTACGTCAAGGACCTTCAGATGAGCTTTCAGGGGAGCCGTTTTGTCATGTGCTACCGGGGACTGGAATTGCCGTTTCAGATCCGCTTGCCCATGCGCTACAACATCTCCAACGCCTTGGCTGTTTTAAGTTCGATCGACCTGCTCGGATTCGATCTTAATGATTTTCGCGGAGCCTTGGAAGAGATCCCCGCGATCCCCGGCCGTATGGAACGGATCGGGACAGGCATGGACTATACGGTGTTCGTGGATTACGCCCATACGCCGGATGCTTTTGAACAAGTGCTTCATGACGCGAAGCAAATGGATCCGAAACGGATCATAACCGTGTTTGGTTGTGGTGGCGACCGCGATCGTGGAAAACGCCCCTTGATGACCCGCGCTGCGTGCCGTTATTCGGATGTGGTCATCATGACCTCTGACAATCCGCGTTCCGAAGAACCCGAAGACATTTTTCGTGATATGCGCGCCGGACTTCCTCATCCTGCGCCGGGGTCGGGCAGCATTTATGAGATCCAGGACCGTCAGGAGGCCATTGAAAAAGCCGTTTCGCTCGCGAAAACGGGGGATGTGATCTTTGTGCTGGGTAAAGGCCATGAAGATTATCAGATCCTTGGAGATGGCAAGATCCCTTTTAGCGATCGCGAGGTTGTTGAATCCGCCTTAAAAAGACGCAGCCGTGTTTTCTTATCTTGAAGCGAGTCGGCTGCTTCGCGTCTCACCTGAATTTCAAGACCTGTCTCTGACGGTCCGCAGCTTCTCCATTGATACCCGCACGATCAATCCGGGGGATCTCTTCGTCGCATTCAAGGGGGAGCAGTGTGACGGGCATGATTTTGTTGCGACCGCCTTTGAAAAAGGTGCGTCGGGAGCCCTGATCGATCTTCGGCAAAAAGAATCCGCCTTCGCGAATCTTCGTACGGCCAAGGTTCCGATTCATAATCTGATCCCGGTTCCGGACCCTCTCGCCGCGATGACAGCTCTTGCCGCGGAATATCGGAGAACCCTCCCGGTCAAAGTGATCGGGGTGACGGGAAGTGTGGGGAAGACCACGACGAAGGAATTTTTATTCTATTTGTTGCGACAAAAATATTCTGTCCTCGCGACGGCCGGAAATCTGAACAACCATTTGGGGGTGCCCATCATGCTTTCACGGCTGGAACCTTCTCATCAATATTGCGTGATGGAAATGGGCGCGAGCCATCCCGGAGAGATCCGTGCGCTTGCCGAGATCGCCCTACCTTCCGGCGGGATCCTTACACCTATCGGGCCGGCTCATCTGGAAGGTTTTGGCACCCTCGAAAATATTTACAACACCAAGCTGGAATTGGCGGATTCCCTGAGGAAAGAGGATCCGCTGGTGGTGCTGGAGAGTGATCCTCAGCTCCTCGAAAAGATCTGCCAAAAGGGCCGCAAGGCCATCTCCGTGGGGTATTCCGATCGGGCAGAATACCGGATCGCGGACGTGAGGGTGGAGGGCGGGGAAGTCTCATTTTTAGTCAACGGCCAGGGGCGGTTTTCTTTCCCGGGGCAGGCTTCTTTTTTGTCGTTGAATGCGGGGCTTGCGATCGCGATGGCAAGAAGTTTGGGGCTGGCGTGGGAAGAGATCCCGCGCAAGTGGGAGGATGTGGGCTTTGCATCAGGAAGATTTCGTGAGACAATATTGCCCAACGGTGTTCGCGTGATCGACGATAGCTACAATGCAAATCCTGTTTCCTTCGGAAATGCCTTGGTCGCGTTCCAAGGGCTTCCCAGTTCCGGAAAAAAAATCGTGGTCTTTGCCGATATGCTTGAGCTAGGAGCCGAAGAAGTTCGATTCCATTCGGAGCTCGGGGAGAAGATCGCCGGTTCTGGCGCGGACGTGGCTCTGGCGTATGGGAAGAGGACAGGGGCGAGCATTGAAGCCCTGAAGCGCTCGAAACCCGGCTGTGTGGCCAAGCATTTTAAAGAGAGTCTCGAAGTGCTTGCGGCTCTTAAAGAGGTGTTGTGCCCCGGGGACCTTGTGCTTTTCAAAGGGTCTCGCAGTATGCATGTGGAAAAAATCCTGGACGGTATTCGTAATCTTTCTTTTTCGTCGCCAACATAATTTCCGAGTCAAGCGCTACCCTTGCCATGATCTTATTTCTTAGAGGTTGGCAAGGATGGCCCCAATTTCAACTTCGTTGAAATTGAGAAGAATTGGGACTAGAGCATGTTTTATTTTTTGCATCACCTTTCAGACCATTCGATCGTCTTTAATATCTTCCGGTACATCACGTTCCGCTCTGCCGGCGCGAGTGTGACCGCGTTCTTCCTGTCTTTATGGCTGGGGCCGAGGTGCATTGCGTGGCTCAAGCAGCTTCGCGCGGTGACCAACCAGGAACGCGCCCACGCCGAGACCATTCACGAGCATTTCAAACACAAGAAAGATGTGCCCATGATGGGCGGCATCCTGGTCGTGGCGAGCGTGGTCGTTTCGACCCTTCTTTGGGGCAACCTTACGAATCGTTTCGTGTGGATGATGATCGTGGTCATGCTTTGGTTCGGGTTCGTGGGCTTTCTGGATGACTGGTTTAAGATGCGTTCAAAAAGCTCGGAAGGTCTGAGCTCGATCACGAAACTCGCCGGTCAAGTGCTGATGGGGCTTGCGATCGGTATTTATCTTTATTGCGATCCGACTTTTGACAAATGGCTTTATTTGCCGCTTTTAAAGAAAGGGGTCGTGTACCTCGGGATCTTTTTTATTCCT
Source organism: uncultured bacterium (assembly GCA_964482725.1). GTDB lineage: Bacteria > Omnitrophota > Omnitrophia > Omnitrophales > Aquincolibacteriaceae > Aquincolibacterium. The sequence goes on from CAYZYT010000008.1 coordinate 97,183, forward strand.
TTCGTGATCCTGGTGCTGACCGGGACCTCGAACGCGCTGAACCTGACGGACGGGCTCGATGGGCTTGCGATCGGGTGCACGATGTTTACGACGACCGCCTTTGCTTTGATCATCTATGTGACGGGGCACTATGATTTTGCCGCCTATCTCGCCATCCCGCATGTTCCGGATGCCGGGGAAGTCACAGTGTTTTGCGCGGCCCTGGCCGGCGCGAGTGCGGGGTTCCTTTGGTTCAATTCCTATCCGGCGGAGGTTTTTATGGGTGACACCGGATCCCTTTCCCTGGGGGGCGCGTTGGGGGCGATCGCCGTGATCACAAAAAAGGAACTTGTGCTTGTGATCGTTGGCGGGATCTTCGTCTGGGAAGCGCTTTCCGTGATCCTGCAAGTCGCGAGTTTTAAACTTCGGAAGAAAAGGATCTTTTTGATGTCGCCCTTTCATCATCATCTCCAGCGAAAGGGCTGGCCGGAGTCCAAGATCACGATCCGGCTTTGGATCATCGCTTTTATTCTCGCCATTGTGGGCCTAAGTACACTCAAGGTTCGGTGATAGGATGATGGCTCCGGGGACCCAGGTGACGGTGTTGGGATTACGGGACACGGGATTTCTGAGCGCTCTCTGTCTTCACGAAAAAGGTTACCCTGTTTTTGCCTCCGATCTCGCGGATACCGAAGACGTTCGGGAGAATGTTTCGAGACTTGCGACGCGGGGGATCCGGGCGGAGTGCGGCCAGCATTCGTTTGACACGATCCTGGCCTCGGATTGGATTCTGATCTCCCCGGGGATACCGCCGGGATCCGAGATCTATCAAGCGATCGTGGCGGCAAAAAAACCGATCTTTAGTGAGATCGAAGTCGCCAGTTGGTTCTCGCCAGCTCGAACCGTGGTGGCGGTGACAGGCTCCTGCGGGAAAACGACGACCGCGACGTTGATCGCGCAGATCGTCGAGGCGAGCGGTCGCAAGGCGGTGCTCTGTGGGAATATCGGGAATCCCTGGATCGGAGAGATTTCCAAGATCACCCCGGAGACGGTGGTCGTGCTTGAGGTCAGTTCTTTTCAATTGATGCACTGCGTCAGCTTTGCCCCGTCGGTCGGACTGCTTCTTAACGTTTTTCCGAATCACATGGATTGGCATGCGGATATGCAGGAATATGCTGAGGCCAAGTTGAACCTTTTTCGTGCGATGACGGAAACGGGCGTGATGATCTGCCGGAAAAAAGATGAAACCGATTTCTTTCCGGGATTCAAGACGGCGGCCCGGCGTGTTTATTTCGACGAAATTTCTGCCGCCAATCCGAACGAAGCGGCGCTGCTTTGCGCTGCGGGCACGTTGCACTGTCCGCGGGAGCTTGTTGAAAAAGCAATTCGGGATTTCCAGGGGATCGAACATCGGCTTGAGAAATTCGCAGTGCGGGAGGGGGTTGCCTTTGTGAATGATTCCAAAGCGACGACGAGCGCTTCGCTCGCTTGGGCGCTTGAGAAGTATGAGGACGGGACGGTGGTGCTTATCTGCGGCGGTAAGCACAAGACGGACGTCAGGGATTTTCGAAGTCTGAGGGATTTGATCGCACGGAAAGTTCGATGCGCTATCTTGATCGGCGTCGCGCGGCCGATCATGAAAGAGGCGTGGCAGGGTTCGGTGGCCATGGTGGAAGCCGGGAGCCTGGAGGAGGCGTGCCGTTTGAGTCTGGAGAAGGCTCAACGCGGAGATACGGTCCTGCTGTCGCCTGCCTGCGCAAGTTTCGATATGTTCAAGAATTATCAGGAGCGGGGAAGATTGTTTAAGGAAAAAATCAAAAAGGAACTAGAGACTAGAGACCAGAGACCAGAGACTCAAACGCAAAGGCAGGCACGTCGTGTTTAGCTTTTTCCGTTCAGAGTCTCTAGTCTCAAGTCTCTTGTCTCGAGTCTGAAAAACATGTCCAAAGAAGCGCGTTTATTATTCGTGGTCACTTATCTCCTTGTCGGTATCGGGATCGTCATGATCTACAGCGCGAGCGGCGTCTTGGCGCACGACCGGCACGGGAATGAGCTTTTTTTCCTTATCCGCCAGGGGCTTTACGTGGTCTTGGGAACGATCGGATTCTTTATCGCGTCCACGCTTCCGATCGATTTTTATAAACAAAACGCTCGCGCATTCATGTTGCTGGCGATCATGCTTCTGATGACCGTTTACCTTCCCGTGGTCGGACATTCAGCCGGCGGGGCGCGGCGATGGATCCACATAGGTGGATTTCAATTCCAGCCCGTGGAGTTTGCGAAGCTGGCCTGTTGTATCTACCTGGCGGATTACATCGGGAGGAAGATCGCCGTGGTGCAAAAAGGGGATATCCGGGTGTTTGTTCCGCCGCTCCTTTTGATCGGTTTGGTCTGTGGCCTGACACTCTTGGAGCCGGATCTGGGGTCGGTGGCGTTCATTGTCATGATGACGTCCGTTGTCCTCTTTGTTTCGGGGCTTCAGTTGCGCTATGTGTTCGGCGCCCTGGCGCTTTTGCTGCCGGCCCTTTATTTTTTGATCATCCGGGTGCCCTACCGCCTGAGCCGCCTCGAGGCCTATCTGAATCCTTGGGAAGATCCTCAAGGGTCCGGTTTTCAGATCATCCAATCTTTTCTGGCGTTTGCTTCCGGCGGGGTCCACGGAGTGGGGCTCGGGCAGAGCACGCAAAAACTTTTTTATCTTCCCTCGAGTCATAACGACTTTATCCTTGCGGTGATCGGGGAAGAGCTCGGGCTGATCGGGATCATGTTCGTGATCGCGCTTTACGTCCTGTTCTTTGTTTGCTGTATCCGGATGGCTCGGAAAGCAGACCAGCCTTTCGAGAAGCTCCTGATCACCTCGATCACGCTTCTCATTATTTTGCAGACCGTGATCCATATGATGGTCGCGACCGGTCTTGTCCCGACCAAAGGGTTGCCGCTGCCCTTTATCAGCTACGGAGGAAGTTCGATCGTGGTGAATTTGATCGCCGTTGGGATTCTGGTGGCCATCGACCGTCGCAAACGTCACAGTCTCTGACATGGCCAAAACCCCGGAGCCTTCAAAAACTCCCCGTTCCGCGATGCGCCTGGTCGTTTACGCCGGTCCTACCGGCGGGCATATTTTCCCCGCGCAGTCGTTCAGTGAAGGATTTCGAAAGAACTTTCCCGATTCCCGGATCGATCTTGTCACGTGTCGCCGGGCGAGATCGCTGGTTGATAAAATGCCGCCGGGGATCTTCGGCTCAGTCTCGTATCTTCCTGAATTCGGCTTTCCCGGAGGCCTTTCCTGGAAAACATTGAAGCCGTTCTTTCTGTTCCCCTATCTTTTTCTCCAGGCTTTTCTTTTTCTCAAGAGGGTGAAGCCGGATCTTTGCTTCGGGTTCGGAAGTTTTGTGTCGTATCCGGGCATGAGGGTGGCGCACGGGCTCGGGATCCCGACGCTTATTCACGAACAAAACAGGGTTCCCGGAAAAGCCACCCATTGGCTTGTGCCGCACATGGACGTTGTGGCGGAAAGTTTTGAGGGGACGCGATTCCTTCGTAAACCACGGGTTCTTCACACCGTGGGGCTTCCTTTGCGGTCATTTATTGTGGAGGCGGCGGCAAGGGCGGTTGAGGGGACGACCCCGCGCCTTTTCACGATTCTTGTGGTCGGCGGATCGCAGGGGGCGCAGGGATTAAATGGGATCGTGGTCGAAGCGCTTGCCGCTTTATCGGATGAAGAAAGGTCCCAAATTGCCGTTATTCATATTACAGGAACCCGCGACCAATCTTGGGTGGCAGACCGTTACGAGCAGTTGGCCTTGGCCCATGAAGTGCATGCTTTTTACAGGGCCATGGATGAGCTTTTTCAGAAGATCGATCTTGCGGTCACCCGGGCCGGTGCGAACACTCTTTTTGAACTGGCGGCATTCGGTGTTCCGTCGCTCGTGATCCCTTACCCGCATGCAGGCGGTCATCAAAAGTACAATGCGCAAGGTTTCGCGGAAAAAGGCGGGCTTGTTTTTCATGACGAGAATGCCGCGGCGAAGGACTGGCTTGTCGAATATTTACGTAAAATAATTGAAGATCCAAGGTCCCTGGCCGGGATGGCGAAATCGATGAAAGAGCTCGCGAAGCCCGGGGCCACGGAGAAACTCATTGAAATAGCCCGAAAGTTGATCGAAGCCCATGAAGATCGTACACGATAATCTGATTCGCGATAGCCGCGCCGCCTATTTGATCGGGATCGGGGGTTCCGGGATGAGCGGGCTTGCGCGTATTTTGAAGCATCTGGGTCTCGCGGTCTCCGGTTCGGATTACAAAGAAACACCCGTGACGCAAAAGCTCCGAAGTTCCGGCATTCCCGTCCATATCGGCCAAAAGACCGTGGGATTCGGGGAGGCGGATCTTATTATTTATTCCACCGCGATCGGCCGGGACCATCTGGAACTCAAGGAAGCCCGCAAGCTTGGCCGCAAGGTCCATCATCGGGCGGAAGTGCTTGCCTCGCTTTTAAACCATGCCGAGACTTCGATCGGAGTTTTGGGGACACATGGCAAGACCACGACGTCGGCCATGGTTTCTCACGTGCTCTCACAAATCGGCGCGAACCCGACCTGTTTTGTCGGGAGCGACATGCTTAATTATGATACCAATATTGTGGCCGGGGGGCGCGATTATTGGGTGAGCGAGGTCGACGAAAGCGACAGCTCCCATGAGTTCTACGCGCCGCATTATTCGATCATCACGAATCTCGAGCCGGAACACATGGATCATTACGGCACCTGGGAGAATTTGACGGATTCATTCCGCCGTTTCCTTGAACAGGTCCAGGACCCCGGTCTTGTGTCCTATTTTGGCGATGACCCGACGCTGGGGATGCTGGTGCGTGAGAGCGGCCGTCCCTACGTTAATTTCGGATTTTCCGAGGAATGTGTTTATTCGGCGCAAAATATTTCTCTCCATGCGTTCGGCTCCGAATTCGATCTTTTTGAATCCGGCCTCTACAGCGCGCACATGAAGCTTTCCGTGCCGGGGCGTCACAATATTGCTAATGCCCTCGCCACGCTCTCCATTTTATTGCATTTGGGATTCGATCTGGACCTGGTCCGCGATGCGCTCGCGACGTTCAAAGGGACCAAACGCCGTATGGAACTTAAAGGCCAGACCCCTCAATTTCTGGTGCTCGATGATTACGCTCATCACCCGACCGAGGTGAAGGCTGTCTTGCGTGCCCTCCATGAAGCGGGCAAGTACGTGCGTGTCATTTTTCAGCCGCATCGCTACAGCCGCACCAAGAATCTTTATCGCGAGTTCGCCCACGCGTTCGATGACGCCGAAGAAGTCGTTTTGACGGATATTTATAGTGCCGGAGAGGCCAATCCCGAAGGGGTGAATGTCGAGCTGGTCTATCAGGAGATCTTGAAGACCGGCCACAAGCATGTTTCGGTGGTGCCTAAAGACCAGATCCTTTCGTACCTTGCGGACCATCCGCTTAAAGACGGCGTGATGATCTTCATGGGAGCGGGGGATATCGGAGAGATCGCCAGTGAGTTCGTCAATCACCTCGATACCTGCGCTTCAGCGTAACGTTCCGCTGGCGGCTTATACCACCCTGCATATTGGCGGTCCGGCGGCTTATTTTTCGGAGCCTGAGAGCGAGGAAGAGATCGTCAAACTTTTGGCCTGGGCCCGGCGGGAAGGGTTTTCTTTTTTTGTTTTGGGGAATGGCTCGAACGTGATCTTCGCGGACGCCGGGTACGAAGGCCTTGTGATCTCGATGCGCCGTTTCCGTAACGATCTCGTCAAGATGGATCTGGATCGATCTCAGGTGACGGTCTCTGCGGGTGTCAGTCTCGCGAGGCTTGTCCGGTTTTGCCAAGAATCCGGTCTCGCCGGCACGGAATTCCTGGCGCAGATCCCGGGCACCGCCGGCGGAGCGCTTGTCATGAACGCAGGATTCAGCCGCCACGCGGGACAGCGCAATGAGATCGGAGATCTTGTCCTGGAGGTTCGGGCACTTCAAAAAGACGGAACTTCCGTGACGCTGGGTCGCGAAGACTTGAAATTCTCTTACCGGCATTCGAACCTTGAAACGTATTTGCTTTTGGAAGCGACGCTGAAATTATGGCGCCGGCCGAAGGATCAGATCCAAAGCGAAATGAAGGCGAATCAGGATTTTCGTAAAGCGAAGCAGAGCATCGCGGAGCCGAACGCGGGTTCGATCTTCAGAAATCCTCTCGGATTGCACCCCTCCGCCGGGGCTTTGATCGAAAAGGCGGGGCTGAAGGGGAGACGGATCGGCGGGATCCAGGTCTCCGAGCAACACGCAAACTATTTTATCAACAAGGGCAACGGCACTTCAAAAGATGTCCTGCAACTTATGGAAGAAGTCCGAAAGGCTGTTTTTTATGCAACCGGCATTACACTCGAACCCGAAATTCGCATCGCTCAAAAAGCTTAAGATCGGCGTCGTGCGCGGCGGCCTCTCGGCCGAACGTGCGATCTCGCTCCGTTCCGGCCGTGCGGTGACCCGTGCTTTCAGGCGCTTGGGTATTTCGGCGTTTCCGATCGACCCTGCCGATCGGGCGACTTTCTCCAAAAAGATCCGGGCCGCCGACATTCTTTTTATCGCGCTTCACGGTAAAGGCGGGGAGGACGGCGTGTTCCAGAAAATGCTGGAGCGGAAACGCATCCTTTTCACAGGATCGCCTTCCCAGGCGTGTGAGAAAAGCTTTGATAAGGGGATCAGCAAACGTCACTTTGAAAAGCTCGGTGTTCCAACCCCCGAGTATGCGATCCTGGATAAGAAGAACTGGCGCAAGGTGGCCTCCGCGTTCCCGGTCCCTTATTTTGCCAAGCCTCTCGATGGGGGATCAAGCCAGGGTGTGTTCTTAGTTGAAGATTTTCGAGGATCAGCCGAAAGATTAAGACGGTCCATAATACGGTTTGGAAGACTTTTGATCGAAAAAAAGATCGTCGGTCGTGAATTGACGGCCGGACTTCTTGGAAATCTGAGATTGCCGGTCGTGGAAGTGAAGCCGTCGGGTCCCTTTTACGATTATAAATCAAAGTATACCAAGGGCATGACGACCTATGAGGTTCCGGCCAAGATCCCGGCGGGGGTCTCGAAAAAGATCCAGGCCATCGCTTCCCGGGTTTACCGGGGGCTCGGACTTAAAGGATTTTCGAGAGTGGACGTGATGCTCGATGGGAAACACCGGCCCTATGTGCTCGAAGTGAACAGCATCCCCGGGCTTACAGAATTCAGCCTTCTTCCGAAAGCGGCGCGAGCGATCGGGATCAGTTTTGAGGAGTTATGCTTACGTGTTGTTCTGGATGCTTACGGACTCAAAAGAAAAAAATGAGATCAATTCTAGCCGTCATTCTGAGGGCTGCCGCTTAGTGGCAGGCCGACGAATCTAAAACGTGATCCTTCGCTTCCTTCGGAGCTCAGGAGGATAGGGTGTAATTTATGAGTAAAAAAAAGTTTAGAAAAGGTAAAAAAGGTTGGTTTTTTTCCGCGATCGGAGCGATGGTTCGCGGGATCGGATGGCTTCTCTGGAAATTGCTTCCGGTCGCGGTGATCGCCGGGGTGTTGGTCTACGCCGGGTTTGCTGTAAGAAAAGGTTTGTGCGAGGATCGTTGGCTCAGGGTCCAGTTTATCCAGATCCTCCCCCCGGACGCGCTTTCGCCGCAGAGTATTCGTATGCTCGAGGATAAGATCCTTAACAAGAATATCCTCCTGCTGGATCTGAAAAAGATCGCAAGTACGATCGAGCTGGGGCCGGGCGCGCAAAGCGTGCGTGTCGTCCGCGAGATGCCGACGACGGTCCGTGTCGAGATCCAGAAACGCAGGCCCATTGCGAATGTTCAGCTAAGACCCGGCGGTCCGTATGCGATCGTGGCGGATGACGGATTCATCATTGAGATCCGTCCGGCCCTCGATCCCGCTTGGATCCTGGTGGAGGATTTCAGCGAATCGTTCAAAGAACCCCGGATCGGCGCGCGTCTCCAGAATAAAGGTTTTGCCGAAGCCTTGAAGTTCATGAAAATTTTTAAGAGCCATGAACTCGCGCGCCGTGAGACCGTGACGCGGGTGAGTCTTGATTCGAACGGTTATGTGACCGTCAAGCTCGGAGAAGGACCCGATTTTAAACTGGGTCGTAAAGCCTCCGAATGTATCGCCCCCCTGACGAATGCCGTCTATCTTTTAAAAACAGAGCCGCGCGAGAATGTCGAATACATGGATCTTCAGTATGGCCGCGTCGCGGTGAAGAGGAAGTTATGAGCCCTGCAATCGATATGAAGAATAAATGCGTTGTGGTCTATGTCGGCACCCGGAAGCTGATGGTGATGTTGGGGGACACGGGGAGCGGTCATCCTCAGGTTCTCCGTCATGAAGAAACTCTTTTTCCGGAGGGTTTTGAAAAGGGATTGGTCTCCAATCTCCAGAATGCGAGCGCCTCGCTTGAAAAATTGATGCGAGCGCTCTTGCCTCCGGAGGCATGGGAACAGGTCTCGGTCTATGTGGTGCTCGGGAATAGCCGTTTTAAGATGTACCGTTTCTCGAGCTGCGAATATTATTCTCCCGAGCGCCGCACGATCAGTTCTCACGAGGTGCAGTCGGTGGTCCAGCAGACGCGCAACGTTGCGACCCTGCCGCTGAACGAATCGATCTTGCAGGCGATCCCGGAATCCTTTCTCGTCAATGATATGCCTGCCGTGCGCAATCCCGTAGGGCTTGAGGCGGAGCGCCTGGGCGTGACGCTTCAGCTTTACACTATGGAATTCCAGGCTTTTCGCAATATCGCAAAGATCTTTGAGACGCTGGACCTCGAGGTCGAAGGCTATTTCCCGAAGATCCTGCCGCTGTCGGAGGCCGTGCTCGGGGATGCTGAGAAGCAGGAAGGGGGTATGATCCTGGATATTGCGGATGACGCGACGCAGCTGGTGCTCTGGAAGAACGGTCTTTTGGCGGGAGTCCGGACGCTTCCGATGGGCGGGCATTATCTCACTCAATGCCTGGCCAAGGATTGGAATATTGAAGAGCGGGATGCGGAGCGGGTGAAGGAGAAATTCGCGACTCTCGACATCCGGGAGCAGGAGAGCGAAGGCCTTGTGCCTCTTGTGACGCGCAATGAGAAGGTTCAGCAGTCCATTTCGCGCGAGGAATTCCTCCGGAAATTTTTTAAACATGCTCATGGATGGATGACCGCGATCCTGGAGTCTGCGGACGGTTTTATGCAGGAAGAGAAGGTCCGTTATCCGCACATTCTTTTTACAGGCGGGGCGGTGATGACGGACGGTTTTCTCGAGTGGATCCAGAAGGAATTCTCTCGCGATGGAAGGATCGGGATCTCGCGCTATGTTGACGCCCCTCAGGAACTTGTTCGAGATCCGTCCATGGCCCCCGCGCTTGGCATGTTCCGGTGGATCATGACTTACAAGCGTGCCCAGGAGGCTCTTTTCACCCATCGAGGTCTTGTGGCCAAGACCGTGGCGGCGGCTCGCCAGTGGTTCTCCAATTACTTCTAACGCTGCGTTACCATTCATTGAAAAAATGTTCGCAGGGTTGTACCGTTAACCCCTAGGTACGGCTCTCTACTTCCTATCCCATACTCCAGGGCGGCACGTTTTTCTTAAACAGGTTTCTCGCCACAGTTTTAGACCGCCTTCTCCAACTAAAACCAGACCCGTCTCTAGCTCCATGGATTAATTCTGGGGTCCGGGGCGGGGGATGGTTCCGAGGCTTAGCTCCCGACTATTCCCAATCCAACCTGCCAGGTCGACCTGGCAGGTTGGATTGGCCTGAAAGCTATAAATTGCTATAAACATAGCTATATAATACTATGGAATGCAATAAATGATTTAAAAAATTTTAAAAAGTGACAAGGAGGGCTTGTTTTTAAC
>CAYZYT010000009.1:0-100438 GCA_964482725.1 uncultured bacterium
AGTCTCAAGTCTCCAGTCTCCGTGGAGTCGGAGGCCGCTCCCGCGCCGGCGGCGCGGACGCTGAAAGCTGCTTCTCCGATCGTGATGCAGCAGCTGAAGGGCGGGACGCGGTATGGCACCTTGAAGAATCCCGGGAAAGATGTGTTCGTGAGAAGTCGCGGCGGGGACTGGAAGGCGGCTACCGACGGCATGGTGATCCTGCCGGGGGATGAGGTGAAGACGGCGGTGAATGATTCTTCGGTGGAAGTGATGCTGGATGCCGGCAAGGTCGGGCATGTGGAGATCAAAGAGGGCAGTCTTTTTAGAATTGCAAAAGCCGAGACCGATGTTGCGACCGGCGATAGGACCACGCTCCTGGACCTTGCGATCGGGAAGATCCTTGTGAAGGTGGAGTCGCTCAAAGGTGGTGGCAAGTTCGAAGTCAAGACTCCGACCGCGCTCACCGGTGTTCGCGGCACGGTGTTTGAAGTGACCGTTCACGAAAAAGCGTCCTGAACGACACATAAAGATTTATAGGAAGTTCAGGATAGCACTCGCTTTCAATAATTTTCAGATGAATAGCCAGTGCTTAAAAAAGACCACAGACTACAGACCAGAGACAAGAGACATAACAGGGACTGGCTCATTTTCCGCAGGAAAAGGTGCCTGTCCCTTACGATTTTAGCTCCAGGTTCCACATCACCACGCCCCAAAGGAGCATGGATCCCCAAAGCGGGGCTCCCCAATAGCCCGCGAGAGGAACGATCATTCCGAGCGTCAGAGAAAGGGCGCAAGCCCAAAGACTTCCTACAAGACATCTGTAGGCCCCGGATCCGCGGGGGATGCGATCCAGCATCATGAGCGAGGCGAGGAACAGAAAGTAGACGACCGTGTAGTGGTGGATCTGGGTCACGGGCGAGGTAAATAGCATGAGCATGGGGAAAAAAGAAAATTCTGCAAGTGATCGCAACGGGTCCTTCAACGGATCCGAGGATGTTTTTCGGGTCTTTATGAACGGAAGTGCGAGCAGAAGGACCCCAAATCCTGAGGTGGCCATTCGGACCAGCTCGTTGGAGTGACCGATGAATTGCGCCTCAGAAGGCCAGACGAAGCGCGTGATGATCGCATAAAGGGATTGATTGTCTTCGGCGAAGGGCGTGAAAAGTTCCCCCCACAGATAGTTCTGATAGGCGGTATCGGATTGAGAGATCGACATCAGGCCTTTCCAGATCTTCAGGAGTTCCCAGTTCTGGTGAAAACCGATGGCCAGAGAAGGCCACAAAATAAAGAAAAGGAAAAAACCCAGGGCGATACTTGTGAGGATCTTCCACTCTCGCTTCATCAGGAAAAAAAACACGAGGAATGCAAGGGGGCTGATCTTCAGTGCCACGGCGAAGGCGAGTAACAGTCCCGTCAGGATCTTGCGTTGTGTGAGATAAGTATAAAAAATAGCCGCCGCAAAAAAAAGCGTGATGATCCCGAGTTGGCCACGAGTGAGAGTGTTCAGGAGCATGGGGAGGCAAAAAAACATGGCCAGAGCGATCTGCCAGGGGGCGGGCTGGATTCCCAGTGATTCCGGCACGCTCGCATGGCCTTGAGGGCTAGTCTTCGCAGGGCAAGTGTCCGGGAAGCGCCTAGAAAGCATCACGGTCCCGACAAGGCAAGCGATGGAGAGGAGATACGCGAGCAGGACCGTCGCACCTAAGGGCCATTTCGAGACCGGGGCCAACAGGATCGCCAGGAGCGGAGGATAGACGTAATGCCAGTGGCGCACGTTCTCGACGCTGTAAATGCGATTTGCTTGGCCTTCAGCGATCATCTCACCGGCCTTTAAGTAGACGGTCAGATCCGTGCGCTGTTTGGGGCCGATCGCGCCGCGGTAGAGCGTGGAGATGCTGACGCCCCAGACAAGGCCCAGGATAAGCAGGAGGCCCAGCCATTTGTGTTTAAAAAAGAACTCGATGAATTTTTGGATGATTTTCATGATAGACCCGAGACTGGAGACCCGAGACCCGAGACGGAAAGCGTTCGTTTTGCTTTAGTCTTCAGTCTCCAGTCTGCGGTCTGATTTGTATTGAGTCTTGTACACCAATCGGGCTATAAGCACAACTCATTTTTGGGCGCAAGAACTCTTTTTTTCATTAAACCCCGCCGCGAAATCCGGGGAGGCCGCATGAAAATTTTTGCTCTAGTACTCTTCCAGAAAAGACGATACACTCAGCTATGAAAAAGCGTTCGAGGAAGCAGCCTATCCCTAAGAAAAAACGTTTACCCACCCGCGGATCTTTGGGAGCTTGCGGCAAGCCGTTCGGGGAACGGAAATGCCATAATTTCTGCGAAATGACGAGCGATATGATCCAGGTGTTCAAGGCCGAAGGGGCGATCCTGGACGCCAATCCGGCCTGGTATCAGGCCCTCGAGTATAGCGACAAAGATCTTCCTCAATTGACGGCCTTCCATATTATCCATCCCAAGGACAAGAAAGAATCCGAAGACATCTTTCTCGCAGTCCTGAGGGACGGGAAACCTCGGAAATTCCAGGCGACTTTTATCGGAAAAAGCGGAAGAGAATTGAAAGTGGAGGGGGCGGTGAACCGGCTTCTGCACAAAGGAAGACCCTACGCACTTTCCGGTATTTTTCATGACGTGACCCGGCATAAACATTATGAACATTTGAAAGATGAATTCATCAGCACGGTCTCCCATGAGCTCAGAACGCCGCTTACGGTGGTTCGCGAAGGGGTCTCCCAGGTCCGCGACGAACTTTTGGGGCCGGTGACGGATGACCAAAAGGCCCTTCTGGATATGGTCCTGCAGAACTCGGATCGTTTAGGCCGGATCATCGAGGAACTTTTGGATGTTTCAAGGTTGGAAGCGGGCCAGGTCCGTCTCCATCGCCGGCTTTGTGATTTGACCGTCGTGGTCCGGGAAGTGGTAGAAAATTTCAAGATCATCGTCAAACGGAAGAATCTTCAGATCCTCACGGATTTTGTGCCCGAAACGATCGAGCTTTATATCGATAGGGAAAAGATCATTCAGGTATTAAACCATCTGATCAATAATGCGCTGAAGTTTACGGACGAGGGGCACATCAAGATCCGGCTCCGGATCCAGGAGGGTTTTGTGGAGTGCAAGGTGGTGGACACAGGGAAAGGGATCTCTCCCCAGGACTTGCCTCTGGCCTTTCAGAATTTTAGTCAATTTGAACGCGAGGTCGGGCCCGGGGATCGCGGGACCGGTCTGGGTCTTTCTATTTGTAAGAAGTTGGTGGAGCTTCATCACGGACGCGTCAAGATCGATAGCGTTCCGGCGAAAGGAACCACGGCGACTTTTCTGCTGCCCCAATATACCCACCGGGAATTTTTCAAAGAAGCGATCGGCCAGGCCATGAGCCGGTGTGTGGATAAAGGGAGCCCCCTTTCGATCATCATTTTTGACATATTGGATTTTGAAGCTTTGGAAAAGAAACTGGGTGTGCGCCCAGTGGAACGGATCGTCTTGAAAATGGAAAAGATCATCAATGACGCCCTCCGGCGTGTGGTCGATGTCGCGATCAAGGACACGAAAGCGATCATGGTCCTTTTGCCGGACACCCCGCGGGAGAGCGCGTTTATCGCGTTGGGGCGCATTTCTCAGATCCTCGATGATTTTCTGATCCGGGAACAAAAAACGCCAGGGGTCGAGCTTCATAGTAGCGTGGTGTGTTTTCCCCAAGAAGCAAAAACCCTGGAAGAGATACTCGACAGGATCTACTCATAACGAAAGAAGAGTGCGGCGTGACATGAAAAAAATTCTTATCATCGATGATGAGCCTCAAATCCTCATGGTTTCTGCCGCCCGTCTGAAGGCGAATGGTTATGCCGTGGTGACAGCCCTCTCGGGGGATCAAGGTTTCAAAAAAGCAAAAAAAGAGATCCCTGACCTTGTGTTGCTGGACCATGTGATGCCGGAGATGGACGGGGGGGAGGTTCTCGATCTTTTGAAAAAAGATGAGGTCACGAAGCATATCCCGGTGCTCATGTTCACCGCCAATGTCAAGGAAGTGAAGGTGGGGGAAGCTCAGATGCGAGGCGCTGAGGGTTGTCTCTTTAAGCCGTTCACTGCGAAAGAGCTCCTCATGAAAGTCAAAGAGATCCTGGATAGAAAATCGTAGCGTCCTCTTCAGCCCTCCTGTAAGAGCGTGATCAAGACAGCCCCAAGGAATCTTTCGGGGGGTTTTTTTTTGTGCGCGAAGCAAAGCAAGGGGTCGGCATGTTTTTAAGAGATATGAGAAAATTAAGTGTCCGGAAAGAGGCTCTGAGAAATCCATTATGAAAATCTCCGAATATTACAAGAAACAAAAACATACGATCTCCTTCGAGTTCTTTCCCCCCAAGACCGCGGAAGGGGAAAAAAATCTGTTTCAGACCGTGACGGACCTGAAAAAGCTCGCGCCTTCTTTTGTGTCGGTGACTTATGGGGCCATGGGGAACACTCAGACGAATACTTTGCGCATCGTCGAGGAGATCAAACACACGATCGGCATCGAGGTTGCGGCACATTTGACCTGCGTGGCCCACAGTCGGGGAGAGATCGAGAGGATCCTCACGACACTCCGCGCCAAAGGCATCGAGAACATCGTGGCGCTCCGGGGCGATCCTCCGCAGGGTGAGACGCATTTTAAAGCTCCCCCGGACGGGTTTCATTTCGCCGCAGAACTCGTGAGGTTCATCCGTCAGCATGCCGAACTTGGGAATGCGTTCGATCTCAGCGTGGCCGGTTATCCGGAAGGTCATCCGGAATGCAAGGACAAGCCCAAAGACCTTGAGCATCTCAAAAGGAAAGTCGAGGAAGGGGCCGATGCGGTGGTGACCCAGCTTTTTTTCGATAATCGTCACTATTTTGATTTCGTGAAGCGCGCCCGAAAGATCGGCATCACGGTTCCTATTGTCCCGGGGATCATGCCGGTCACACACGGACCCCAGATCGAGAAATTTTCGCGGATGTGCGGGGCCGAGATCCCTGCGGAGATCCATGAAGCGATCGCCCATTTCGGAGCGGATCAGGCCTCGGTCATGAAGTTTGGGATCGAGTATGCCACGCGCCAATGCGAAGAACTCTTGCGCGGGGGCGCGCCCGGGCTTCACTTTTACACACTGAATCAGTCCCTTGCGACGCGTCAGATCTTTGCCAACCTTCACCTTGCGCGCCCGGCATGAACTCCGTTAGAGGCTTAAGCCGAGGGTTGGTTTTTTTATCGGGGGCCAACGCAAGGACGAAGGACTTTTTTTTTACTTTTTTTGACTCAAACGGGGTGAACCTCTACAATAGGTGCTCGTTATGACGCACTGGCATATTGGCGAGATTTTGATCCAAAAAAAGCTGATTGACTGGAAACAGCTTGAAGATGCCTTGAGTGAGCAGAAGCGAACCCGTGAATTTGTGGGCGAAGTGTTGGTTCGGAAGCAATGCATTCCGAGATTCCTTCTCTTTAAAGCTCTGGCGGAAAGACACGCGATGCCTTTCGTGGATCTGTCGCATGTGTTTATCGATCCTCGTGCGGTTGAACGGATTCCAAGAAGCGTGGCGGTCAAATACGGATTTGTTCCGATCGAGATGCAGGAAGGTATCCTGGTGGTCGGGATCAGCGATCCTCTTGCGGTATTGCCGGAGGCGGAGATCGCAGAGCTCGCCAGGGTCTCGAAGATCAAACGGGTGCTCTGCACCCCTGACACGGTCGCTAGCGCGATCGCTCAGCACTACGGGGCTGAAGCAGGAGCGGCGGTGTGAACTCCTTTAGAAGAATACGTTGGGCTCGTTTCTGTTCATGGAGGGTAATCTTGTCATGAAAAAATCGACTTTCTTTCAAGACGAAAAAAATAAAAAAAAGTCTGCCCCGATCTCTAAAAGGGTAGAAAAACAGAAGCCGCGCATTGAGAAAGATTCTCTTGGCGCAAGGCTTGTTCCTGCGACGGCCTATTACGGGATTGAAACGGTGCGCGCGATCGAGAATTTTCCGGTCTCGGGACTGCGTTTTCACCCCTGTTTTATTTGGGCGCTTGCGGTGATCAAAAAAGCCTGCGCGCTTTCGAACCGTTCGCTGGGACGTCTGGACAACCGGCGAGCCGGAGCCATTGTCAAAGCGTGTGACGAAGTGATGTCTGGGATTCATGACGGAGAATTCGTGACGGACGCCCTACAGTCGGGGGCCGGGGTCTCGATCCACATGAATGCGAACGAGGTCATCACGAACCGCGCTCTGGAGATCCTGGGTCGCAAAAAAGGCGATCACTCTTTTCTGCATTCCCACGACCATGTGAATATGGGGCAATCCACCAATGATGTGATCCCCACAGCCCTGAGGCTCGCCGTTCTCAAGATCACCGAGGATTTTACAAAGGCATCGATAGAACTTGAGGGGGCTTTGAGCAAGAAGGCCCGAGAATTTTCTTCGATCGTCAAGGCGGGGCGGACACATCTTCAGGATGCAGCGCCCGTGACTTTGGGACAGGAATTCGGAGGATGGGCCCACCAGCTTCAAAGAGGGAGAGGGCGGGTCGTGCTGATGGTGGCGGGCCTTCTTGATCTTGGGATCGGCGGTTCGGCGGTAGGGACAGGGCTGAACACTTCGCTTCGGTACACGAAAACGGTCGTAGGGAACTTAAAAAAGCTGACGGGGTTCCCGGTCAAGAGTTCGAGAGATTTATTCTCGGTGATGCAAAATGACGCGGATTTCGCAGCCGTTTCTGGCGCTCTCCGGGATTATTCTCTGTCGATGATCCAGATCGCGAATGATCTCCGCCTTTTGAGCTCGGGACCGAACACCGGGTTTGGCGAGATCCGTTTGCCGGTGCTTCAACCCGGGTCTTCGATCATGCCCGGCAAGGTGAATCCTGTGATCCCGGAAGTGGCGGCACAAGTCGGTTATCAAGTGATCGGCAACGATACAACGATCGCTTTCGCGGCAGCAAGCGGGGAGTGCGAATTGAACGTCATGCGCCCGGTGATCATCCATAATCTTCTGCAGTCCCTGGAGATCCTCAAGAATACTCTCAGGATCTTGAAGACCCGTTGCGTCGAGGGGATCGAGGCGGACCGTGAAAGATGCCGGTATTATGCAGAAAATAGTTTTGGAATTGCTGCGGCGCTGAACCCTTACATAGGTTATTCTAAGGCCGCGGAGTGTGTTAAGGAGGCTACCAAGACAAAACGGACGCTGCGCCAAGTGGTTAGCTCTAAAGGACTTATGACAGAAAAACAGCTCCGAGGAATCCTTTCTCCCGAGAAACTGACCCAACCTCCGAAATAGACCACAGGCAGAACTACTTTGCGGTGTTTTTTTTCTTTTGCTGCAGTCTGTTGTCTCCAGTCCGTAGTCTGAAAAAAGACTTGTTCCGCAAGTCTTTTTGGATATAATGACGCTCCAACTTTAAAGGCCATCAGCACTTGGAGTGCTTCAACGTTGTTTTAAGCCCTCTTCTGTATTGTCTGCAGGTTGGAAAATAACGGACCCTCCGAGCCGAAGGGAAAGGGAGGGTGACAATACTGATCCCTCCGGAATTTCCCGGCGCTCATTTTGATGATTCCGTTATGTTTTTCAGAACACCCATGGAGGAAGTTTTGTCCCCTATCACTATCAAGCAGTTACTCGAAGCCGGCGTCCATTTCGGACATCAAACAGCGCGTTGGAATCCCAAGATGAAAAAATACATCTTCGGGGAGCGAAACGGTATTTATATTATCAATCTTGAGTTGACGCTCGGTTGCCTCGAGAAAGCCCTCGTGTTTCTAAAAGCTCTCGCTGCCGAAGGAAAAGATGTTCTCTTTGTGGGCACCAAGAAGCAGGCACAGGTTCCTCTCAAAGAATCCGCGGAAGCGTGTGGGATGCCGTATGTGAACCAGCGCTGGCTCGGCGGCATGCTCACGAATTTTGAGACGATCCGCAAGTCCATCAAGAAACTTGAGTCGATCGACAAGATGGAGAAAGACGGCAGCTTTCAATTCATCACGAAAAAAGAGGTCGGCTCTCTCAAGAAAGAACGCGAAAAACTCATCAAGAATCTTTCAGGGATCCGTGAGATGCGGAAAGTCCCCGGAGCTGTTTTCGTGATCGACGCCGAACTTGAAAAGATCTCGATCGCGGAAGCCAGAAAGCTCGGGATCCCGGTCGTGGCCGTGCTTGATACGAACGGCAACCCGGATAATATCGAGTATCCTTTGCCGGGGAATGACGACGCGATCAAGGCGATCAAGCTTTTCTGCGAATCGGTCTCAAGCGCGCTTGCGGATGGACGTAAGGAATTCCAGAAGGTCGCTCAGGATAAAGCCGATGCGCTTCAGGCAGAACTTGTTGCCGACGAAGCCGTGGACACCGAAGCGGCCCTCGACGAGGACATGATCGCGGAGAAACTGGACCCGAAGATCCTCGCTGGCGTGGTGGTGACCGAAGAGGTCAAGCCGAAGTCCAAGAAGCCCGCCAAGAAAAAAGACACCGAAGTTTAATCTCGTCGTAGGAGCGGTCCCCATCCGCCACGGTGAGATGCTTGTGTCTGGCGCAAGCGCGGAGCGTAGAACCTTTTTCATTGATTGATGGACATTTAAAAAATAAAAGGACGAGATCTCATGACGACCAAAGAAGTGAAGTTTAGCAGTGCGGATTTGACCAAGCTCCGGGAATTGACGGGGGCGGGCATGATGGATTGCAAGAACGCTCTTGTGGAAGCGGGGGGAGACCTGAAAGGGGCTCAGGACGTGATCCGCAAGAAGGGGCTTGATATCGCTAAGAAGAAGTCCACGCGGGAAGCTCGCGAAGGTCAGATCATTTCTTATATTCACGCGGGCGGGAAGCTGGGCGTTCTTTTAGAGGTCAATTGCGAAACCGATTTCGTGGCCAAGAATGAAATGTTCCAGTCTTTTACGCGCGATCTCGCCATGCAGATCGCTGCGGCACATCCTTTGCACGTGAGACCGGAGGATATTTCAGCGGCGGAACTTGAAAAAGAGACGTCCGTTTTCTTCGAACAGGTCAAGGACAAGCCCGAACAGGTTCGCGCCAAGATCATCGAGGGCAAGCTTGCGAAGCGTTATGAGGATATCTGCCTTCTCAATCAGAAATTCATCAAGGATGATAGCCGGACGGTGCAGGATCTTTTGAACGAGTTTATCGCGAAGATCGGCGAGAACATTATCATTCGCCGTTTCGTTCGTTTCGAGGTCGGCGGCAACTAGGGGATAGCGTATAGCGTTTAGGGTATAGCCATCGTTTTTATCCTAACTCCTATACCCTACACCCTAAACCCTATTGAATATGAAAAAACCCATCTACAAACGCATCGTACTTAAGCTCTCCGGGGAAGCCCTCGAAGGCGATCGCGGTTTTGGGATCGATCCTAAAACCATCGCTTCTATTGCCCAGCAGATCAAAGATGTCCGCGCACTCGGGGTGGACATTGTCTGTATTATCGGCGGAGGAAACTTTTTCCGGGGCGTTGAAGGCGAGAAGAACGGGATCGACCGGGCCACGGCGGATTACATCGGGATGCTTGCGACGGTGATGAACGGACTTGTGATGTCGGATGCCCTTGAGAAGGTCGGGGTCCAGACACGCGTCCAATCGGCGCTTGAGATCAAGGCTCTCTGTGAGCCTTATATTCGTCGACGGGCCATGCGGCATCTTGAAAAGGGTCGCGTGGTGATCTTTGCCGCGGGAACCGGCAACCCCTATTTTACAACGGATACCGCTGCGGCACTCCGTGCGGTCGAAATGGATGCGGAAGTCATTTTGAAGGCGACCAAGGTGGACGGGGTTTATGATAAAGATCCGATGAAGCACCGGAACGCCAAAAAGTTCTCAAACCTGAGCTATCTCAACGTGATCAAAAAGCAGCTTCGCGTGATGGATACGACCGCGACGTCCCTTTGCATGGAAAATAATTTACCGATCGTGGTCTTCAACATGACCCAGCCCGGCAATATCCGCCGCGTGGTTATGGGAGAGAAGATCGGGACTTTGGTTTCTTAATTCGCTCAGAAAACTTACGTCGTTACACCCCGTACGGTGAGTGCTCATTAAAAAGGAGACTTTATGAATGACATTACGGATGTGAAAAAGCTTGCTGAAGAAACGAAAAGAAGGATGGCCAAGAGCTTGGAATCCACTAAAAAGGAATTCCAGAATATTCGCACCGGTCGCGCGTCCATCGCTTTGGTCGAAGGTATTTCTGTCAATTATTACAATACGCCTACGCCGATCAAGAACCTCGGCACGATCTCCACTCCGGATGCCCGGACGATCCAGATCCAGCCGTGGGATATCAGCGCCGTGGCAGAGATCGAAAAAGCGATTCTGAAATCGGACCTCGGCCTCACGCCCGCGAACGATGGAAAGATCCTTCGGATCCAGATCCCGGGGCTTACCGATGAGCGCCGCGCGGAACTGACCAAGGTCATTCGGCGGGTGGCGGAAGAAGGCCGCGTCTCGATCCGCAATGCCCGCCACGAGGCCATCGAACAGGTCAAGAAGCTCGAGAAGGCGAAGACGGTTCCCGAGGATATCTCGCATGTGTCGCAAAAAGAGGTCCAGAAATTTACGGATCAGTTCATCGAGCAGATTGATGAAGCTCTGAAGCATAAAGAGACGGAAATACATTCCATTTGAGACTGAAGACCACAGACTACAGACCAGAGCCCCAGGTTTTTAAGTCTTAAGTCTCCAGTCTGTTGTCTGTAGTCTGATGCATGGGCCCGTCCAATTCTCGATAGAAGAATGACGGGTAATTGGACTGGTCCATGTCACCGTCCAATAAAAGAAATGAAAGACATGGGCCCGTAGCTCAGTTGGTAGAGCATCGCCCTTTTAAGGCGGGTGTCGATGGTTCGAATCCATCCGGGCTCATACTTATTCTCCTTAAATTTTTTGATCGGAAATGAGTGTTGTCCTGATTTCTATCAAAAAATAATAATGAAAATCAGGACATAGTTTTTTAGGAAATACAATCTAAGCAAGTCAATAACCCAAAGGGGTAACACCTTTTGGGTTTTTTTTACGAGAAACAGAAACGGGCTTGTTTTGAGGTGGCTTTATAAGGTTTACATGCGATTGACAAACTTTATAAAGTTATGTATAGTTTCGGTATGACTATAAAGGATAAACTTACTCTTATTCAGAGGGTATCAGGGAAGACGCAAGAGAAGCTTGCGGCAGAGTTCGGGGTGTCATTTCCTACGCTCAATAGTTGGATCAATGGCAGGTCAATTCCAAGAGCCCCTGCAGCAAAGCGGATTGATGAACTTTACCTTCAGCTGACGGGTCAGAATGTTATTCCTGAGGACCTTCTGGAGGCTAAGAAACAGGTGCTAATCGGGAAGCGGAAGCAACATCCGAGTGTTCTCCGCGTGCTGGAAACACGCAAGGACCTTTATGACCAGTTCCTCCTCGCATTGACCTACAACACCAACCGTATCGAAGGAAGCACTCTCACCGAGCCGGAAACTGCGGCAATTCTTTTTCAGAATGCATCATTGCCGGACAAATCCATTATCGAGCAGATGGAAGTCAAAAACCATCAGGCAGCTTTCCGCTATCTGACCCGGTCTCTGACGGGCGGGGGAGACGTTACGGAGGAAATGATACTTAAGTTGCATGGGATCCTTATGAACGGGATTCGCGAGGATGCCGGGAATTATCGCCTGCATGCGGTCAGGATCGCGGGCTCCAATGTTGTGACCGCCAATTATCTGAAAGTTCCGGTACTTATGGAAAGCCTCTTAAAGGATATGCGGCATGGAGAAAAGGATAAGATCGGTTTTTCGGCTCGTATTCACAGCCGGTTTGAGCAGATCCATCCTTTCTCGGACGGCAACGGAAGAATTGGGCGTCTTATTCTTGTGGCCATGCTTTTGAAAGAGGATTTTGCGCCGGTCATTATTTCTCAGGAGAAACGCCGGTTTTATATTCTCTATCTGAACCAATCCCAGCTTAACGGCGACTATAGCCGACTGGAAGACTTTGTCTGCGATGGAATGATGACCGGCTATGATCTTCTAGCATCTTAGCGGCCCGGGATCCCGGTATGTGGAAAACGTACCGCAAGGTAGATTCAGGGGAGTGGAGAGTTCTGTGGCTTTTTCATAATAAGAAAGAGAGGGGCGCATGCTTTATGCAGCAGTTTTTCCGGGCAGGTATATCCAAGGTGAAAACGCGCTTTGTGAACTCGGCTCTGAAATAGCGCACTTAGGGAAAACAGGTTTTTTGATCTGCAGCCCGACCGTCCACAAGAAGATTCTCCCTACCTTGATGCCGAGGCTGGGTCACGGGATTGAGTACCACATCGCCGTGTTTAGCGGTGAATCAACCGAGGCCGAAATCGAACGGTTATGCCTTGAAGCAAAAAAGAATCAATGCGATGTGATCTGCGGGATCGGGGGCGGGAAAACGCTTGATACGGCCAAAGCCGTCGCGTGCGGCCTCGGTTTGCCGGTCATTATTGCGCCAACGATCGCTTCAACCGATGCGCCGACAAGCGCATTAGCCGTCATTTATAACGAGCAAGGGGTTTATCAACGGGAGATCGTGTTGAAGCATAATCCGAATGTTGTTCTTGTGGATACAGCCGTCATCGCGGAGGCTCCCGTAAGATTTTTGGTTTCCGGGATGGGGGATGCGCTCTCCACTTTTTTTGAGGCTGAATCCTGCAGGCAAAAAGGAGCAAAAAACTTTGCGGGGTTTAACGGTTTATTGACCGGTTATGCGATCGCGGAGTTGTGCTATAAAACACTTTTGAAATATGGAAAGCTTGCAAAAGAGTCGGTGGAAATGCGAAAGTATTCTCTGGCGCTTGAATATATCGTGGAGGCGAATACGTTGCTAAGCGGCGTAGGGTTTGAAAGTTGCGGGATCGCGGCGGCACATTCAATCCACAACGGTTTTACCGCGTTGCCCCAAACACGTGCTTACTACCACGGTGAAAAAGTCGCGTTTGGAACTCTCGCTTCACTATTTTTAAATAATAGGAATCAAGCTGTTAGGGATGAGGTCTATACGTTCTGCGAGGAAATAGGATTGCCTGTGACGCTCGCGGAGCTCGGTTTGGAAAAAGTCTCGGACGGGGATCTCATGAAGGTTGCGGAAAAAGCATGTGTTCCGGAAGAGTTTATGGCCCATGAGCCTGTTCCCGTGGGTCCCGAGGACGTGTTTTCAGCTATTAAACTGGCAGACGCCTATGGTCGTGACAAAAAATATTTAACATAAATGAGCCTCAAAGTATTTCCGGACCTTTCCCTTTATGTAGGCATTCTCTCCGTGGAGCCAACGTTTGACACATACATAGGGATAGCTGTATGATGCCATCCCTGGCGTCGTAGCGCGGGTTGTACCCTGTAGGCATAAGCGCATTCTTTATTTTAAAAACGTCTGACAACAAGCGCGTCAGGCGTTTTTTTTGCTTTAGGAGAATTAAAAACCCGGTCATTTTTTTACAAAGAGGTGGGTTTTGCCGCATCAGAATTTAAAAGATCCGTTACATGGTGTGACGCTCAAGGTGATCCTAAACCGGTTGGTGGAGCAGGTCGGGTGGAAGGGGCTGAGCGCGAGCATTCCCGTGAGATGTTTTATGTTCGATCCTACGATTACGTCCAGTTTGAGATTTCTCAGGCAAACGCCTTGGGCGAGGGCGAAGCTGGAGGCTCTTTATGTGAAGGTTTTTAAAAAACGTTTTTGCGCAACCCAATCGAAAGGAACACCATGAGAGTCAATTACAAAGGCAATAAGATGAGAAAAGAGGCAGCGCGTAAGCAAGAGCAGGAAGCGAAAAGGCTCAAACGCCAAAGCCGCAATAATGAGCAAACGTCATTGCCGTCCGCTTCAGGGGCTCCGCCGGTTGAGGGATCTAATCCTTCCTATTAGTATCAAAGAGTCATTCGCTCACTCCGTTCGCTGGTATCAAAGTGTCAAAGTTTTGACCCTGACACGCTGATACTGTGACACCAGCTGCAGACTTGCTTCAGTAGTGTGATTGGTTGTTAGGATTGAATTGTTTAGTTAAGGGAAAAACATGGCTTTGATCAGTCTGCAGGACATTACGCTCGCTTATGGGGGGCCTCCGCTTTTTGATTCTATGAACCTCCAGCTGGAACAAGGTGAGCGCGTGGCTCTCCTGGGGCGTAACGGCGTTGGGAAAACCACCCTCATGAAAGTGATGGCCGGTCATTTGCAGCCCGACTCCGGAAAAGTGGTCTACCAAAAGGGGATCCGGGTCACGCATCTGCCGCAGGAAGTTCCCGCGGGGATCTCCGGCAATGTGTTCGACCTTGTGCTTTCGGGGCTGGGCGAGCGGGTGAAACTCTTAAGTGATTACCATCACGTGAATCACCGCCTTCAAACCGAGTATTCGGATCAGCTCATGAAACAGCTCGGCGATCTTCAGGCTGAAATGGATCACACCCAGGGTTGGGAGACGAACCGCGAAGTCGAAGAAGTGATCTCTCACGTCAAGCTGGATCCAGAAAGTCAGTTTGAAGAATTGTCCGGCGGCCAAAAAAAGAGGGCGCTTCTCGCCCGGGCGCTTGTCCTGAAACCCGAGATCCTCCTTTTGGATGAGCCGACCAACCATTTGGATATCGAGTCGATCGATTGGCTGGAGGGTTTCCTCAGGGGATATCCGGGCACTCTTTTCTTTGTCACCCATGATCGAACCTTCATGACGCATTTGGCGACCCGGATCGTGGAGTTGGATCGGGGAAGGCTTTTTAGCTGGGCGTGTGATTATCCGACCTTTTTGGAGCGCAAGCAGATGGCGCTGGACGCGGAAGAGGCTGAACGCGCGCGCTTTGAGAAAAAACTGGAGAAAGAAGAGATCTGGATCCGTCAAGGGATCAAAGCGCGACGGACCCGCAATCAGGGTCGCGTGGTGGCCCTCGAGCGGTTGAGGGCTCAGAAACGGGCCGAGCGGCGTGGGGTCGGGAGCGTTCGCATGAAGGCGCAGGTGATCGAACTGTCCGGTCATTTGATCGCGAAGGTGCTTCACATCACGCATGGCTTTGGAGACAAATGTTTGATCCGGGACTTTTCGGCCAAGATCATGCGCGGGGATAAAATTGGTGTGATCGGACCGAACGGGTGCGGTAAAACAACGTTGCTGCGTCTCCTCTTGGGTCATATGGAGCCCCAGAAGGGGTCTGTCCATGTCGGCACGGGCCTTGAGATCGCTTATTATGATCAGCTCCGCGAGCAGCTCGATCTCGAAAAAACGGTCGCGCAAAACGTGAGCGAATCCGGGGATACGGTGATCGTCAACGGTAAAGCCAAAAACATCATCGGTTATTTGCAGGATTTCCTTTTCTCGCCGGATCGAGCCAGGACTCCGGTGAAGGTTTTGTCCGGAGGGGAGAGGAATCGACTTTTTCTTGCGCGACTTTTTGCCAAGCCCTCCAATATGCTCGTCATGGATGAACCCACGAACGATCTGGATGTGGAAACCCTGGAATTGCTCGAGGAATTACTTGTGGAATATACGGGAACGGTGCTTTTGGTCAGCCATGACCGTTCGTTCCTGAACAATGTGGTGACGTCGACCTTGGCCATGGAGGGAGAGGGCGTGGTCCGTGAATATCCGGGAGGGTATGACGATTGGCTGAGTCAGCGTGTCGTGAAAAGCGAAGCCCCGGCGTCCAAAACTTCGACCCCCAAAGGCCCATCAGCGTCTGAAAAAAGCCCGAACTCGTCGGGATCTTCTTCGGCGGGGCAGCGGGAGCTGAAAGATCTTTTAAAAAAGATCGAAAAGGCTGAAGCGGGGCAGGAAGCGCTTTACAGTCTTATGGCCGAGCCCGGATTTTATCAAAAAGACCCCAAAGAGATCTCCCGGATCAAATTGCAGGCGGAGTCGTTGTCTTTGGAACTCGCCCAAATGTACGACCGTTGGGAGCTGTTGGAGAAATTGAGGAAAACCGCTTCGTGATGGAGGGGTACGGATCGCGTCGAAGAAGAAAAGCCGTGGCTTATGGTGCCGGGGGGGTGGGCGGCGTGCTTTTTCTCGGCAATTCAAAAGCAAAGTAACTTCCTTCCCCCTCCTGGCTTTTGACCCAGATCCTGCCGCCGTGTAATTCCACGATCTCTTTGGCAATGGTAAGGCCGAGTCCCGTACCGCTGACGCCTTGCATGGCTTGGGATTCGATGCGTGAGAATTTTTCAAAGAGCTTCTCAAAATCTTTTTCTGCGATCCCGGGGCCCGTATCGCGAACGCCGATCTCGACTTTCTGCAGGTCGGCCGAACGTCGAGCAATGACCGTGATGGTTTTTCCGCTGGGGGTGAACTTCAGGGCATTGCTGATGAGGTTGGTCAGGACCTGAGTGATGCGGTCCTTATCGGCATCGACCTCTAGAGGTTTTTCCACATCCGCTTTGATCGTGATCTCTTTTGTTTTGCTCCAGGCTCCGAATTCGTTAATGAGAGACTGGATGAGGTCATCGATGCGGAAGAGGGCGGGTCGGATCGTGAATTTTTTAGCCTCCAGCTTGGAAAGGTCCAAGAGGTCGTTGATCAGCCGGGAAAGGCGATCCACATTGTTTAAGGCGACCGTGGCAAATTTTTCCTGGCTTGGTGTGAGTTTATTGACCGTGGCATCACACAGCAGCTGGAGGGACCCCCGGATGCAGGTAATGGGCGATCGAAGGTCATGAGAAATGTTGGTTAGGAATTCGTTCTTGAGGGCCTCGAGCTCTTTTTGTTTCGTGACGTCGGAGATCACGGAAACAAAGCCAACGGTCTTGCCATCCTCGCTTTCAATGACGGCGTTGCTGGCGAGGAGCACTTTCCTTACTTGATCATTGTGACTTTGGATCACGACCTCTTTGCTTTTGCCGCCTTCGGAGGGTTCCTGGACTAAGCTGACCAACTGTTCTTCTTTGAGATCGCTTAAAACGGACCGGCCGATCTTGTCTTCTTTTTTTACGCCCAGCAATCTTTCTGCGGCCGGATTCATCAGCATGATCTCGCCCTTTTTATTGACCATGATCACGCCTTCGGCCATGGAATGGACGACCTCTTCGGTCTGTTTCTTTTCTTCTCCCATTTCTCTATACGAGGTATCGAGTTTTTGAAGGTTTTCGCTCACGACCTGGATCTTTTTTTCAGCAATATTGAGCGACTTGTTCTTCTCGTCGATTACGCGCTCATAGCGTTGCTTGATCTCCAGCGTTTTTTCCGCCGTCTTTTTCTGAACTTCCTCGGCGACAATGCCGGAGATCTTTTTTGTAAGGGGGCTGACGGGTTGGGAGCTTCCCGCGAGATGGTCCCTGAGTTCTTGCTCTAGTTTCTGAGGGGAGACCGCGGAAGCTCCACCCACCGCAACCTCTATGGACCTCTTTTTCTTTGCTATGCCGAGAGCCGTGATGAGGGTGACAAGGACCGCTAAGAACATAACGATCAAAAAAAACGATGCGGTAGAATCCATAAAAATGCATTCCTCTGAGGGTTAACAATTCAAGGACGTTATTGTATTGGTGAACCGAAAGTTTGTCAGCTAATTAGTTTTTCTCCTCCGACGGGCCCAACGAATTTTTCTATTCTGAGCGGCTTGAGTGTTTGATCCTCTTCTCTGCCTCGCTGCTCACTGCCATGCTTTCATCTTGGGGGAGTGTTTATCCCGGGTCTGGTCGCTCTCGCGGGTTATCTTTACTCTTGGATTGAGAAGATTCTGGGGGTGCTCGGCCTCTCTCGGGCTGCCCTGAGGCGCTCATTTTTCACCCCTTTCGCGCGTATAGCTTAAAATAAAAGGAAAAAAGTTGTAAATCATTTGTTTTCAATGGGTAGCGAGTGATGCTTGATTTGACAAATGCCTTAATTGGCGGGTATACTTATTGTAAGATTATAAAACTTGAAAATAAGTATTTAAATCTGATTAAGCTATCAGGGTTGTTTCCGGGCCCCAAAAGGCACAATAAGATAAAAAAATATGACTCCTGCTAACATGAAATCTATGACTCTTCGTGGAATTTCCTTGTTTGTGGCCATCGCTTTCTCGATGACCACTCTCATTTCGAATCCTTCTGCCGCGTTGGCTGCGATGGAGTCCTTGGATTTCCAGCAGCGTCTTAATTTCCAAAAAGAGCTGCAGAGCTATCTTTACGCGATGCCGAGCGAGATGGGAACAATGATTCGAACATCGGGAGAAGGATGGAGGATGGAGGAGGGAGCTCCGGCTTTTTCGCCTTCCGCCCTCCGTCATCCGTCCCCCGAGCAATTCGTCGTGCTCATCCAAGACGCCCACTCAAATCCCGAAGGGCAGCAGAACGTCGCTGCGATGCTGAAATATCTGGAGGAAAAGTTTCCGGAGCTGGTGGTGGGTCTTGAAGGTGCTTCCGGAGAGCTTCATCCCGAATATCTGAATTTTTTCAAGGAATTTCCGGCCGCGAATAGAGCTGTCGTCGAGGACCTTCATCAAAAAGGCGAATTGAACGGCGCGGAATTGTTCCTTTTGCAAAAAGCGCAAAAGAGACCCGAGACCACAGACTACAGACTACAGTCCAAAAGCATGGAAGCTTCTGCTCCCGTCTTAGGTCTCAAGTCTCAAGTCTCCGGAGTGGAAGACACCGAACTCTATCGGGACAATCTCCGGACCTATCGCGAGCTTTTGTTCAAGCGGGATGAGATGCAGACGCTACTTGGCCCGATCCGCGCGCAGCTTGAAAAAGAAAGTTCTCAAAAACTGAACGGGGAACTCCGGGATTTCCTCAAGGAACGCAGCCGCCGGAAAGAGGGAAAGTATGCCCTCGCAGGCACCACTTCGGATCCGAATCTCCAGGCTTATGTCCGTTACCTCCAGAAGCAGTCCCTGAAACTCCTAGAGATCGATCTTCGAGATCCGATTGAGCAATTGCGTTTCGCGAGTCTTTTGCGTGTCGTGAAGATCGAAGAAGCCCAGAAGGGTTTTGACCCCGAAAAGGCGCGGAGGCAATGGGAAGGAACGGTGCGAGTACTCAAAGCTGCGGCCAAGGCCAAGGGCGAGAAGGAGTTTGTTCAGGCTTTTGCATCCTTCGGGTATGAGAAAGGTTTTATTTCTAAAACAGATCGCGGCGCGTTCTCTTATCCTATGGCCCGCTCTCTCTACCCGCGCAAATTGCTTGAAGGATTATACCGGTTTGCTCAAAAGCATCAGCTGTCGTTTACCGACCAGGACGACTTTTGGCAGAGCTGGAAATTTGCGGTGTTTCAGGCTGAGATTGATGTCACAGCACTTCTTCAGGAGATGAAAGCACTGGAAGACGGACTGATCCGGAAACTTGCACGCTCGGAAGATGAAAAGGCGCTTGTCCGAGAGCTCGAAAATTTCGATCTTCTGGAAAAGATGCTCCGTCTGGAATTAAGTCGCGAGGAATACGATAAAGTTCTTGAGGAACGTGAGGGAATAGAAAGTTTATTTGAGGGTCCAGGGACCAGAGACCGGAGACCAGAGCCTCTGATGAAAAGTCCCAAGTCTCAAGTCTCGAGTCTCGAGTCTTACTGCGCCGACGCGTTGCATTTTTATGCCGTCTCCCTTCAGCGCGACCGCGCGCTTATCACGAATCTTCTTAAAATGCAGGGTGACGGATGGAGGATGGAGGATGGAGTAAAACAAAGAAAAGGTTTGTCGCCCTCCGCCCTTCGCCCTCCGACATCCAGTCTTTTCGTTCTTTATGCTGGCGGTTTTCACACGCCGGGCATTGAAGAGATCCTTCGCCAAAAGGGGATCGGTTACGCCGTGTTCTCACCTCGTATCACGAAGACCGATCACGGCGAAATGTATCAGAAGGTCATGTCGGACGCGAACTCGGATTTGAGCGCCTACTTCAAGGTTAAAAATCCATTCCTTACGAAACAGGAAGCCCTCTTTTTCAAACAACTCATCGAGACGGCCGCTCCCGCACTTTCTGAAAAATATCAGTTGAGCCCCGATCAAGTTGCCAAAAGTGTTGTGCAAACCGTAAGCTCGAGCTCCGTATTTTCCGGCACCCTGACAGCCGATCAGCAAAAAGAAAATCCTTCGACGGTCCGTTTCACTCCGGCAGCGAGTTCTGAAATATCAACATCTCAAAATTCCGCCATCATGAAAGCGGCTGCGACCATGGGGCGCGCGGAAGCCCTCCAGCTTGATCCCAGGACAGACGCGGGGCTCGGACAATCCGCCACGGACATCGACTTCAGCGCCAGGGCTCCTGCAGTGCTTCGTGCTGAGATCCGCCCAAAGGCGGATTCATTCCAGACGCCCATCACGGTTCAAGTGGCGCCTTATCGTCAGATCAAAATGTGGGGCGAGGGGAAGCGGTTGAATATAGCCATTCCGGGCATTACGGTTGTCCCGCTCGATCTTCAGGAAAGTTCTGGCATGGATAAGGTGATTGCCGTACGCCTGAGCGTTTTTGTGAAAGTTCCCGCGGCATCGAGCGAGGATGTTTTTAAAGCCTACAGGGGGGACGTTTCTTTGGCCGCGAAAAAAATCCCGGCATTGGGAAAAAATAAAAGTATTGTTTTTATTCCCAAAACCCCCAAGTCCGCGGAAGTAAAGGATTACGAAAATTGGCAGAGGGTTGTGATCAGCGATAACCCTGTGAAGGTCGCCATCGATCTTGGAAAGGCGATAGAGATTTTTGTGAAGGCCCGTTCCGAGCAGCGGCGGCCGACCAAGTTTGAGCCCGTGGATCCTGACACCGTCAAAAAGATGATGGATTTTATGGCATTGATCCAGCGGCCCTTTGATTCCGGGATCCACTTCGGACTTTTCCTGGGCGTTGGGGAAATGCTGGCGGGCGAGCCGGCTTCTATATTAGCGGCGATCCGGCGCGGGAATTCAGGGGAGGCTCAAATTCGTGTGAGATCGCTGATGGAACGACTGAACAAACGTGTCGTGGCGATGCCCCTCTACTTCAAGAACCTTCGGGCACTTGCTGAAAAACTGGCCGGGATGGAATTGATCGATCCAGAATATCTCGAGACTTTGCAATCATCGCTTCGGAAGAAAGAAGAAAAAGCCAGGTCAGAAGAGAGTTCTCTTAAGTCTCAGCTCGGCAAGTCTCAGTACATCAAGCTTTCTTCGGCCACGGAGGAACGCTCTGAACTCAGAGAAAGACAGGTTTTTGAAGGGGACTTGACCACGGAGAAAACCGTTCGCGGGCATGCGGTCTTTCTTTCGGAGGATAAACACGATTTTCAGTGGGCCATGGCCCCCGGTGGAGAATCTTTGGCTGAAACGGAGTATGAGACCTGGTTCAAGATCGTTCACGATGGGATCAACGAGCTTTTTCTTCCGCCTATGGCAAGGCATCTGAAAATCTTTATTCAAAAAAAGAGGGAAGAGGCAATAAAAAGCAAAAAGACATCCAGCGATCCCATGCTGAAGACTTCCCACCCGATCGCGCTGGTGCTGGGGGCGGTTCAGGACGGGGTTGCCAAGAATGATATCAAACAGCTTGAAAAAGGATCCGTGGAAGAGAGTCTCTTTCTTAAGTATGTTGAAGATATGGCGCGTATTTTTAAGATCCAGCGGCAGATCGTCCTTCGCTCGGGAGGCTCTGATGAAGCGGAAAAGATCATCAAGCGTCAGTTCAGTGTTGCCCTTGAGCTTATGGAGGAGAATATCGCACAAAAAGAGGAGGCACTGGACAGTCAGCGACGACGGCTTGCTTTTTTCCCGCATGCCGAGCAGCAATTGAAAGACAATGAGATGATCCTTCAGGAGGGACGGGAGGGTCCCACGCCGCTTGATGATGAATACAGGGAAGATCTTGAAGAGAAAAATGAAAACTGGCGAGAGATCCTCGAGACGAAAGAGGAGGTCGTGAAGGCGGAAGGCCGTCATGATCTTCAGAAGATGGTTTTGAAGGGGCTGGAGAAACGATTAAAACAAGGTGTGGAATCCGAACTGTATTTGGGGAAGACGGATGCGGAAGGGAACCCCCTTGCTCTAGGGATGAAAGACGGAGGGAGTTTGCCTTTTGTTATTTATAGTTATGCCCTCAAAAATTTCTTGAGTAAGATTAAAAAATTTGATCTGGAGACAATCGAGGGGGCTCATGGGGCCCAGTCGAATCAGGATAGTGGTACGGTTTTTCGTGATATTGCGATGGGTTTGACCGAACGACTGGAATTGGAAATGATCGGAGGCGTGGCGCCTCAGGAAAAAAATATTTCGATCATTTCAGACGGAACTCAGCGGATTCTTTTTGTGAGGAGGCCGCTTTCAGCCAATGAGATCCTCCGGGAGGTTTCCCGGTATGGGGCCGACCTGGTCGGGATCGTGGCGACTCAGAGCAGCGCCAGTGCCCACTGGGTCATTGTTGTCCGGGGAAGAAATTCCGCGCCTCCGATTTTGTTTCTTTCGGAAAAAAAATATAAGGATATGCTGAACAAGATCCAGCTCGATGAGGATGTGCTTCTTGTGCCGAGTGATGAAACGGTAGGGCGAGGCGTTTTGAAAACGAATCCTTCTCCCGAAGATTTGGATAAGGCTCTTCGGGCCAAAAAAGAAGAAGACCTCTTGGCCCAGGGGGAGAGAAAAATCGGTCAGTTCCCGTTGGGTATTTCTGTCGGGGTCAATCTTAGCACGCACGATATCGGAGATCCTCGGGCGAGCGGAGCCGATAATTCGGGGCTCGTCCGTAAAGACTTTTTGGATGATAAGACAAAAAGAGAGATCGAGGATGTCGGGCAGTCGATCGGGTCCGGCGACTTTAAGTTTGATGAGTGGCTCACGGTCCTGGAAAAATTAAATTTTTCCGACATGAGCAGCAAGGTCGATATTGATTCGCTCATGAATAATTTTGTCGGCGTGCTTACGCCTGAGGCCGTGGGACGGATCCGGACCCTTTTAGGACATTTGCGGACGGTTGACGGAAGAGTCCTCCGCGACGATTTTTTTGAAGGCGGCAAGTACGTTCCTTTCCGGACCCTCGATCTTCAGCCCGACAGTAAAAATAAAGATCTCCTGGATGCGCTTAAGCGTCTTCATCGCCAATACCCGAAGGCCGGGCTCATCCAGCTTTCACCGGAAGAGCTCAAAAAGGATCCTCTGAGAAACGGGGTCACGGGATTTGATTTTTATCAACATTCGAATTTGGGGAAGTTTTTTCTGATCTGGCAGGTTACGGCCCTTCTTATCGAATATGCCCAACATTTGGATTCGACGGATCAAAAAGATCCGGCGAAGCTGGCTATTCTTTTCCCCATGGTGGCTTCTCCCGAACAGTTGAAGTTCATTCAGCAGGAAATTCTTCCTGTTGCCCGAAAGCTGGCGGTTTTGAACTTTGAACGAACAGACGAATGGGATACGCAGTCTTTCCTCGCGGTGCAGGCGAAGGTCCAGAAGGCTTCCGACCGGGTTTCCTACGGAATGATGGTGGAAGTGATGGATATCCTGAAAAATGAGTCTTTGATGGATTCCATGGTCCAAAACCCATTTGTGGAATTCTATGATATCGGGACTAACGACCTCGAAAAGGAGCTGTGGGAGAGTATTGTCAAGGCCCCCGTTGATCGAGATGTCGAAGAAGCTCAAAGGCTTTTCGGAAGATTGATGCCTGATCTGGTCATGGGGCTCGACCGTTTTGCGAGGAAATTGGCCGATTACAATATGGAAGCCGGTCGGGATCCTGCCCGGAAGCAGAAACGAATGTGCGTTTGCGGGCAGATGGGGGGGAACCAGAAATTTCTGGCCTTGGTCGAGCGTTGGCGTCGTTTAAAAGTTCCGGTTTCTGTCAGCGTGGGTCCCGAAGACGTTAGCCATGTGCGTCACGCATTGCTGCGTTATTCGCGCGTATCGCAATCCTCCTTGGATGAGGTGTTTGAGGTTCCAAACTATATCGATCGCCGGGCGGGAAAGTTGGCAAAGTCCCAAATGTTGATCTCAAAAAAATTCCTCAAGGTGGCTGAGGCCTGGCAGGAACGCTATGCCCGAATGGGCTACTATCATGGCTTTTACAGGGATTCCCTAGATCCCGTGACGGGGATCGGTAGTTTTCGGGACATTCTGGTCATGCGGGATATTTACAAGCTCTTCGGAGGGAAACAGCCCGATCTTAAAGGAGCTGGAGTTGCTGAAGAGGAGGATATGACGCGGGAGGAATTTGAAAAGCTTCTGAATTACGAGAAGGGGAAGAGCGGTCTTTTTGACGAGCAGGTTTGCGCGGCCTTACTGAGTGCTTATGATTTTCTGAAAGGAGTGAGACAGGTCTACCGGGAAATGCAAGTGAAAGATCCTCAGAAATTTAAAGAGCCGTTCAATCTTCATACCGGAAATCTGAATGACTTTCTCGAAGCTTATGAAGGAAAATTTGGCAAGCAGGAATGGTTGGCGAGGACTGATGCCCAACAGCGGCAGGACCAATTCTTTCGTCATTATTACGTCATGGCGAATCATGTTTATACGTCACTGACGGGCATGGTCCACGAAGGCTACGAGGATCTTTTTGGGGCCGATTATGAAGATATCGGGCTTGTAACCGTCATTCAGACGGAGAGGGATAGCCAACACAAAGAGGAGGCGATTCCCCTGAGGGTCCAACTTCGGAGCGGGATGTTCTTTAAGCGTGAGGTGGGGCACATTTACCGGAAAGTCAAAGAGCTCTATATCCCTGAAGCTTATGAGAGGATGGCGTTCGAGCGCTTTTCGAGAAACCCCGCTCTGATGCTTGAGGTCTTTAGCCGGGCCGTGGTCGATGGGGACGAAGAGGTTCGTATCAGTTACGATCTCCAGAAGATCATGCGTCGGGCCATTCGGAATGCGGGTCCTGTCTCGTCCGGCGCGGACGAGATGCTCTTTAAAAATCTGATCAAGGGCTTTTTTGCTCTCGATCATGACATCTCCTATCCGATTTGGCGCATGCACCGCTTCGGCTTTTTCTCGAAATTTCTTCCTGATTATGATGCGATGCCCAATTTTTTCCCCGGCGACGGCCGCCGGAGCTCGGTGCATATCCAGACACTGAACGCCATGGAATTTCTGGAAAAGCTTTTCAATACGAAGGATTTCGCGTTCTTGCGGGCCGGGTTGGTGCTCCAGCAGTTGAAAGTGGATCCTCAAGATCTCACCACGCTCCGTCTGAGTCTTCTGATGCTCGGGATCGTTCGGGCCAAGTTACGCCTGAAGCCGGGGAATGTTCCGGCGCCGGCCGACATAAAAAAGATCGTCGCGGAGGCGCTTGCGGCCTTCGGGATATCCGGTCAGTCGGAGCAGGCTGAGCTTATTGCCTGGTTGATCGAGGGGGAACGGACGTTGAACCGCAATGATCTCTCCGCCCCTGAAAAGATCCGAAAAGCGCTTGAAACGATCTTCTTGGAGGAAGGGAAAAACATTACCAGCAAAAAGTGGGACATGCTTTATCTCCTTACTTTTGTGATGAGAGCCGGCCGGGCGGAGCACGAAAAACTCGTTATGTTGAAACGCGAAGGGCCGGACTCCTCTTTGGCGAATTGCGACAAGCTTTATCTCGCCGGGAAGGTGCTGACCAAGATCTCGATCCCGCCGCAGGAGTTCGAGCAGCTTGTGGAAAAAACGCAGCGTTTGGAGCGGGATGGATTGCAGGAATTGAATCAGCCGGTCCTGATGCGGTTACTGACCGGTGAAAAAGCCGATCCGGAAGAGGAAATATCAAAGGCGTGGGCGGATTTTTCACGGAGGGAAGCCGATATTTTGGCCTATTATGAGCAAAACGAGATTCTCCCTTCCAAATACCGGGAAGCCCTCCATGCCGAAATAGACGCGATGGCGCATCAAAGGACTGTTTTCAAAACGATGTTCCTCAAGTATGAAAAAATGGTCTCGCGCTATTACTGGAAAGGGCTCGATCCGGAAACGTTAACGCAGCAGCTTATTTGCTGCATTTCCCTGGAGGTTCTCCAGAGGCATGCGGATCACCGGCCGATCCTTCTTTTCAATGCGTTGCCGCAGCATTATTCGAATGCTTTTGAAATTGTATTTGGACGGGTGTCCGAAGATCCGGCGCTGCTAGCCATTTATTCCCGCATTCTCTACCAAAATGATTTTTCGATAGAAACCGTGAACATTCAAAGAGAAAAAGGCGAGGAAGGGAAGTTCATCGTTCGGTTCATGGGGAGCTTTCCGCGTGGGAAACAGGACCTCAAGCCGGTGATGACCGCGATGCGAAAAGATCTGGCGGATATCCTTGATGCCCCGGGAGAAGCGAAAGAGAACCGGCCGGGTTGGTTCGAGGAACGGGTGCGTCGTCTTTATCGGTTGTTGGGGCCGTATTCGGAATTGGCTCTGTTCGCGGCGAATCAAAGGAATAACCCGCTCTTTTTCAGAAATACGTTCAATCGCCATGGCGATCTGGCGGTTCAACGGAGCGGTGGGACGACCCCGACTACGGAAGTTGATTTTTTTGAAGGCGGAGGGAGAGGGAATTCTTCTTACAATACTCTCACGATCAGCACGGAAGATCGCCGGGGGCTCACCGCGCTTGTGACGAACTATCTATCCTTGATCCGGGGATTGAATATCTCCGATTTTTCTTTCGAAGATACCCTGGGGAAAAAGACCAAGATGATCGTTCGCCTGAATCATCCCCGAAAAGAAACATGGCAAGAGGCGCTCTTTTTCCGGATCGTCGGGATCTTTTTCTTTTGGAAGGCCCCTTGGAAAAAATCCAAAGATCGGCTTTCTGAAAAAGAAAAGACGCAGATCAAAGAAGAGTTGACGAACATGTTGGACGCTTTTGAAGCCGTTATTCATCGCGGACATTTCTTGAATACCTATGCCTTGAAGATCAATGCTTCGGGAACGGTCAATCCTGCGGATGTTGCGGAGAAATCTTCGGAGGCTTCATCGGAACCTGCTCCCATCGAGGTCGAAGAATCGACCGCGGAAGTGATGCCGAAAGGAGCCGTGACGAAAGCCGTTGATTTGCCGGAAATCCCTACCGTCGGAGTGGACGATCCGTCGGCCCGCGAGTATACGATTCAGGGGAGTCTCGGTCTTCACGCGATGCCCTCGCAGTTGCTGGCTAAATTCGCAATCAATCAGTCTTTTCTTGACGAGGTGATTTTTGAGCAGAAGGGTATTCCAACGGACATGAAGTCCGTCCTCAGCCTTTTGGAGTTGGGTCAGCTATGGGGAGAGCCTGTTGTGATCAGGATCAAAGCCAAGCCGGAGGCGACGCCGGAGCAGCTCCAGGCGTTTTGGACCTGGATTGAGGAGCTTCGGGATCCCGGAGATCCGAAAAATCTTCTCTTCTTTGCCCCGATCAAGCGGTCGGAGGTACGAGTTGAGGAAAAACAGTTTAGTGTCGGCAATCGCCTCGGTATCCATGTGCGCCCCGCGGGTGTTATCGTGACTCTGGCCGAGGCATACGCAGGCTCGCTCAAGATCAAGATCACTAAGAAGAAAGTCACCGTCAATGCAGCAAGCATGATGGGGTTATTGACACTCGATGCCGGAAAGGGTGCCAAGGTTACCATTACCGTGGAAGGTCCCCAGGAGCAGGCTAAGGAATTCTGGGACAAGCTCGCGTTGCTTGAGGAAGGGGGTGAGTCCCTTTTCCGTTCGGAGATCCGCGGCAAGGGAAAGATCCTGTTTGTGGATGACGATCCCGGCATTCAAATGACGGTCGCAGATTCCTTGGCTTTTGTGGGGGGCTACGAGGTGGAAAAGGCTTTCAGCGCCGACGAGGCCCTCGAAATATTGAAGAAAGGCGATTTTGTCCCCGATCTTATTATTTCGGATTTTTCTATGCCGGGGAAGACGGGCGGCGATCTTGTAAAGGCAATCCGTCTAAGCGCAAACGGGATCGCGAGAATCCCGGTGCTTATGTTCACGGCGGCCGCGGCACAAATGGATATAGAGAATCTTTATCGTGAGGGCCAGATCACCGGGACGGTGTCAAAAACAAGCGAGCCGGACAAATTCCACGCCCAGGTCGAGTGGATCCTTCAGAATGAGCAGAGTGTCCGGGAGATCCTGGCTCTTGCGGGGGAAGATGTTGCTGCCAAAGTTGCCCTGGATCAGGAGATCCTCCAATTTATGCTCCATCCAAACCAGAGCCCTCGCGTTCTAGCGAAACTCCTGGAATTAGGGATCCGTGAAGACGTTCCCCGATGGCAAGAAGTGCTTGGGGAAGTTCAAATACGCCTCCATCGCGACATCGCAAAAACGCAGGTCGCGCGGGGCCGCTCAGAAATACGGAATTTTACGGACGTGTTCAACTCTATTCTGATCGTGGATGATCGTTTGGCGAATCGTTATGCCAATGTCCAGATATTGAAAGCCCGAGGATTTAAAGGCGTGATCCATCAGGCTGCCAGTGCCGCCGAGGCCCGGGACATTATGAAGCAGCAGAAAGTCGACGTTTTGATCCTGGACAGGAAAATGCCTGGCATGCTGGGAACGGAATTTGCCCGGGAGATCCTTCGGCCGTCAGAAAAACTTGGAGTGAGCGTCGTTCTTTTTACCGCTCAAAAGAAAGAAGCGGAACAGGAATTATCGGGGATCGGTGATCGGGTTGTGATCGTAGAAAAAGAAGGGGATGATCCCGTGGGCAAGATAGTCAGCGCGCTGAATCAATTAGCCAACCGGTCCGAAACGCGGGAGATCACTAATCGTCAGAGGATCGCGCATCTGATGTCCTATCTGGTCAATAACATGACGATGCCCTTAGTGATGGCCACAGATCGTGATGCGGTCAGCATGGAGAGCCTCAAGTCTTCGATCGGTGAGCTTGTCCTGCTATTCCGCATATTGGATGTGAAAGATATGGAGTCTCGTGGGGAAGAGCTTTTTATCCCCGCCGGGGACGACAATGAGAACATTATTGTCCATAAAAAGACCATTGGTCTTGGCGGCAAAACGCCAGGTCAGATTTTTAAGGGAGAATCCTTGGAACAATTAGCGGCGGAGGTCCGGTTTGATTGGATCCTGGAAGATTTCAAGCCGGAGATCCTTGAGCTTCGTGGATGGAGGGACGCTCTTGCCATAAAGGCTGCGGCGGACCTGAGCGCTACGGAACGCAGGAACATCGCCCGTATGGCAGAGAAGATCCTTGAGAAAAGTCAGAAGACCGTAGCGCGATTGAGCCAAACCGTCACCCAAGTGAAAAAGATCCTTGTGGTCGATGATGATGTCGCGAATCGTGCTCTTTTAGAGAATCTTTTAAGGCGCCAGGGGTATACGGTCGTTGTGGCGACCAACGGAGCCGAGGCGATCAAGAAGCTTGAAGACGAACACGACATTGATTTTCTGATCACGGATTTTCACATGCCCGAGAAAACAGGCGGGGATATTCTCCAGGCGATGGCCGAGGGGAAACTTTCCAGAAAAATACCTTCAGCCCTCATGAGCGGCGGTTTGAGCGATAGCACGGTGGACCTAAAACTGTTCTGGGCGGAAGGCGTTTATGTGGAGTTTCTTCAGAAACCCAACTTGATCAAGCCTCTCTTTGAGATCCTGAAGCGATTTGATGGCCCTGGTGCGGCGGGAGTTGGCCCGGCGAAAGCAGCCGGCTCCGAAGCTTCCTTTTCAGCGGAAGCCGTTTTAAGGATCAAGAAGATGCTGGAACTTGAAAATCGCGCCGGTGATGTGCTGGAGATGTATCAAAAAGATGTCGTTGAAGGCCGATTGCCCCGGGCGGCTTCGCTCAAACAGTTGCTAGCCTCGTTCAGGGACGGAGCGGAGAAAGAGTCTAATCTTTACAAGAGCGCAAGTTGGGTTTTAGGAGAAATAGGGGCCCGTTCCGAAATGCGGGAATCTTCCAACCGTCAAAAGATTATTAATTTGCTGCGTCATTCTCTGAGCGGGAGGATCCAAATTTTTGAAAGTGCCGAAGATGCCTCGTTCGTTTCGAAGGAAATTTTGAGAGAGACTGTGAGAGAGACCCTCGTAGTCTTTAGAGTTTTTGATCTGGAGCTGTTTAAAGCCCGGGGAGGCCAGCTTTTTATCCCGAAAGATGACCCCAATGTATTTGCTTATCAGATCCCTTCCGCGCAGACCCGTGATGATGGAAAAGGCGGGAGAGAGCCGGTGAAGGTCTATCAAACGTCTGTTTTTGGAGCGATGGAGAAAGGAAAAACGTTCAGTTTTTTAAATTCCGAGGATCAAGCGGCTCTGTATCAACTTTCGGAGGAAGTCGGTTTTGAGAAGATCCGTGCTGATTTTAATCCGCAAGTTGTAAAGTTGGAGGAATTCAAAAAAGAGCTTTCAACGACGGCGGATATAGCCCCTGAATTAAGATCAAGGATCAAGCTTCTTGGCAAAGAGCTCTTGGAAAAGATCGATGAACTTTCCGCGCCTTTGGCTGCGGAGCCGAGGACGATCACCGCGGTGCCGAAAAATAAGGCAAACTTGCATATTCTTGTGGTGGATGACGAAGACGGCATGCGAACGACGACGGCAAAGTTATTGCGAAACAAGGGATATGTGGTCAGTACGGCAGTGAATGGCAAAGACGCCTTGGATAAGCTTCGAGCGGGAGGCATTGAGGGTGTGGTCTCGGATATCACCATGCCTGAGATGGACGGGATAGCCTTGACGAATGCGATCATTGATGAGGGAATAAACGTCTTTATTTTTCTTGTAAGCGGTTATAGCTCTACGGACTTGGGTTTAGAAGGGTTCGCGAAAAAGGGGAAGAAAGTAGGGTTTTTCCAAAAACCCTATTCGCTCTCGGATTTAGACAAAGCAATCAAGGAACATGTCCGCTCGGAAGTGCGGGGAACGGAGAAAATTCAGAAGGATATTGCGGATCTGAACGGGAAGATCGTTGCCGAGATGGAAAGGATGAGTCTCCGGGTCCTGGGGACAAAAGAGATGAAAAGGACTTCGGAAGGTCGTTCGCTTTATAGAACTTTTGATCATATGACGAGGAAAACCTCACGCGATCGTTATGTCAGCCTGGCCGATCTGGAGTTTACTCAGCGGGACTTGGCCCTGTTTGTGCAGAATCATGCTCGTCAGGTTGCCTCTGAAAAGGCCGCGCTGGATGTTTTGGGCCGCCACCTGGATAATCTCATCACGCAAAGAAAAAAGATCGA
Organism: uncultured bacterium; assembly: GCA_964482725.1. Classification (GTDB taxonomy): domain Bacteria; phylum Omnitrophota; class Omnitrophia; order Omnitrophales; family Aquincolibacteriaceae; genus Aquincolibacterium. Next base: position 30,963 of record CAYZYT010000009.1, read on the forward strand.
AGATCTCTACAAAGAACTTGGCGCGACGCGTTATGCCCCGGTTTCCACGGAGGCTGATAAACAGGCGGCGCTTGATTATATTCAGACGGCGGGGACTGTTTGGCAGATTGATCTACAGCGTTTGATCGAAAGTGTCCCCGAACAACAGACCCATTTACGGCCCTTATTGGAGTCTTTCACAGCGCCGCTCAAAACATGGATTTTGAAACCGGGATACGTTTCTCTCGAGAAGGAGCAGAGCCCGGAATATCTCGTTGGGATTTTGAATCGATTGCACAAGTATGAACGAACCGCATCGGGGGACCTTGCGGAGCATCACGAAGCTGGCACGAGGGATCTGATCACTGCGCCGCGTCGCCTTGAGATGTTCCAACTGGCCGAAGGGCTGAGCTATCTGATTGCGGCTTCGAAAAATCTGAAATGGGCTCAATCGGAATTCCCATTCGCTCGCGCGGAAGTGCGCGTGGCCGGAACTGCCGAATATAAAGAATCCGTACGGAATACCTTGCCCGTCGTTGTCGATTTACCTGTGGGGCTGGAAGTTGTTGCGGCGGCCGAGCAGCTGGGGGTCTATTCCGATCGAGGCATCGCCGCGGAACTTGAAGGGGGCATTTCCGAGGATAATATTAAGCAAGCCCGTCTTTGGATCGCGGTGAAAGTGCTCAAGGCCATGGGAGCCAGTGACGGACAGATCATGAATGAACGGCTGCGGTCATTCATGGACAAGGTGATGGCGTCGCTTCCGGGTCATATCAAAGCCGTGGCAGGCTTAGAGGCCGCGAAGGGACCGCAGTTCCACGTCTACCTGGAAGGTCTTAGTGAACAGGATTGGTCCGAGTTTGTCCGGAATTTCCCTGTGGTTTTGGGGATGTTAGTCACTTTGCGCGGCAACCTCTCGATCAATGTGAAGGGTGGGGTCGAAGATGTGCGTCTGATCCAGAAAAAGTTTGATGATCTTATGACCCAAGAGGGGATCACGCTGGCGGCTGGGCAGCTGCGTATTGTCCCGGCGACAAGCCGCAACCATTTCGAATCTTTTAAAGGCTCCGAAAAAGCCGATGCCTTTATGGCCCGCCGGGAAGATCACCTGCGTGCGCGGCCCCGGAACGTCAGCAGTTTTTGGATCACCCAGGACCAGGACCGGATGGAGACGCTGGCCGCGGGGATCGCGACGGCTTTACTTCAGGTCGCTTCGGATAAGCCTATGGACCGGAACACTCTTTACAGCCCTTCCATGTTCCGGGACCTTTTAACGAACGTGATGAATGCCATCCAAGGGTATCTCCAGATCCAGACAGCGGCCTGATCTGCTTAATCCGCTTGGATTTTTTACGAAAAACAGTATAATCCTGCACTCGTGTCGGAGATGAACGTCAAGTTCATCCCGAACACGCACTGGCACAGTGGGTGCCAGTGCTAGCTGACATTCGCGTCCCCATCGCACTTGCGCCCAATGCGCAAGTACAGCTCTTCAGCGGTTGGACACCGCTGTAAGAGGGGGGACAAAAAGAAAATACGTCCCCATCGTCTAGGTCGGCCTAGGACACCAGGTTTTCATCCTGGTAACAGGGGTTCAAATCCCCTTGGGGACGCCAAATTGCCCGGGTCACAGATGTGATCCGGGCAATTTGCATTTAGGGTGGGGATTTGAAGCCGACCCGAGCGCCACGGGTTCAAGCGAGGGCGGCCGGCTTTGGAGGAGCGCGCTGACAAGCGCGCGGGGGAAAAGAAATCCCCTTGGGGACGCCAAATCCCGCAGACAGCTTTTGCTGTCTGCGGGATTTTTGTTTTGGGGGCGTCATCGGTGATGAGCAGATCTGTCTGCGTGATGAAAAGACCGCTGTTGCGATATGCAAAATGCTTTTAGAATGGTGCCAGGTCCGATTCTTAATAGCAGTTCGAACTTTCGGAGTCAAAGATGGATTTTTTTGCGTAGGCCGTTCACGGACCTGGAGATCTACGAGAAAACCGGGCATTGGGAGATAAAATGAAGAAGCTTTATCTGTTAAGGCATGCGGATGCGGCGCCGGCGGAGCCGGGACAAAAGGATTCCGCGAGGCCTCTGACCGCTCACGGCAGAAAGCAGGCCGCCGAGGCCGCCTCCGAAGCCAAGTCAAAAGGGTTTTCCTTTGACGTGATCCTGACATCGCCGTATGTCAGGGCGCGCGAGACTGCGCGGATCTTTGCCAGTCTCTATGAGATGTGCGGCAAAGTGATCGAGGAGCCGCGCCTCGCGTGCGGTTGTTCGGTCGGGGAGATCCGAAAGATCCTCTTACGATATCACGCGTGCGGGAGTATCCTGTGTGTCGGGCACGAGCCGGATCTCGGCGTGATCTCCGCGGCTTTACTCGGGCTGGATCATGCGCGGCCCTTCAAAAAGGCAGAATGCCGGGAGTTCGAACTCGCGTGATGGCACTTCAAACGAACGCAAAAAAACTGAAGATTGCGCTACTCCTGGCAGCGCTCTTGATGTGCTTCGCGGTTTTTCCCTCGCTTCCCCGAGCTTTTTATATTCTGCTCAAGTGGGTCGTTTGCGCGTCAGCGGTCTACGGGGTTTTGTGCTTCAAAGATGAGCCGCGGATGAACCGTCACGTTTGGCCGCTGGTGGGCCTGGCCCTGTTGTTCAACCCTTTTGTCCCATTTTCTTTGACGCCGCTCGTCTGGCTGATCCTTGATCTCGGGACGGCAGTCTATTTTTTGACCCTGTCCAAGAAATTCTGAAGTCGACCGCGTGCCCGGCAAGCGCGCACAGCAAAGAAGGTTCTGAAATGAGCGTCGGAAGGGAAAATTACAAACACGGCCAAATGAAATGCAAGAGGACTCATGAAAAGGGGGTTCTCCAAGGCCCGGTCACGTCGTATTACGAGAACGGACAAGTGAGCGACGAGGCCGTTTACAAGGACGGGAAGATCGAGGGCACGGTGAAGCATTATCACCCGAACGGGAAGCTCAAGACCGAGAAAGTCCTCAAGGCCGGGCGCCTGGCGGGTCCGGTCAAGACGTATTATGAGAACGGGCAGCTTCAAAAAGAGGAAGGTTGGCGGGGCTGTCATCTGGAAGGGCCGTCCAGGATGTACTACGAGAACGGACAATTATCCTCTGAAAGTTTTTTCAGGAACGGAACGCGGGGGGGGCCGGTGAAATGGTATTACGCGAGCGGGCAACTCCAGGAAGAGAAATTTTACAGGAACGGGAGGCAGCACGGCCTGGCTAGGAAATACAGCAAAACCGGACAATTGCAGCGGGAAGAAGTTTGGGAGGATGGAGTTCGGGAGAATCAATTTAGGGAATATGACGGTCAGGCGATGGTCCTTCGCGAAAAAGAGGCAAAGACAACGGCCCGACCCGGACGGGACGGGAATAGGCTCGAGACTCGGTGAAGGAGTTGCGGTGAATAGTTATGCACGAAATCCATTTTTTGAAAGGCACGGATGATCCCCCAGATCTTGATCGACAAGGCTGAAACACCCGACGGCGGAAAAGAACTGCGACTCTACCAGCACGATAAGGATTTCTCGATCAGCGTGGGCAATGTGCAGCTGATGAGCAGCCGGACGCATGATTCTGAAGAAGCGCTGGCCAGGCTTGCTCTGGAAAGAATTGAAAAAGATGGATACGCGCGCGTGCTGGTCGGGGGGCTCGGGATGGGGTTCACGCTCCGGGCGGCGCTGGACATCCTTCCGGCCACAGCCCGGGTGGATGTTGCGGAACTGGTGCCTGCGGTGGTGAAGTGGAACCGGGGACCTCTTGCCGCGCTGGCGGGATGTCCCCTGGATGACAAGCGGGTGGTCGTTCGTGAGGTGAATGCGGCCAGAATGATCCGGGACGGGCGGGGGGCTTATGACGCGATCTTGCTCGATGTGGATAACGGGCCCGCGGGACTTTCCAGAACAGGCAACCACTGGTTCTATGGTCTTTCGGGCCTTCAGGCATCGCTGGCGGCCCTCCGGACGAAAGGTGTGCTTGCTCTCTGGTCGGCCGGTCCGGATATGGAATTCATGCGCCGTATGGAAAAGGTTGGATTTGAAGTGGAGGCGATCCGCGTTCGGGCTCGTGCCGGGCGGAAGGGCGCGCACCACCTCATTTGGATCGCGACAAAAGCCATTCCGGCCGCGGTCGGAAGGGTTGCAGGCTTTAAATATGATTCTTCCAAGAGATAAACCGGGCGATGTCGTGTTGTATTACGAAATCCATGGCGAAGGAACGCCTCTTTTACTCATCGCCGGGCTTGGGTCGGATTGCCTGAGTTGGGGCGGTGTTGTCGCAAAACTTGCGGCGCATTTTAAGGTCATCGTTTTCGATAATCGTGGGGTGGGGCGGAGTGAGGCTCCGGAGAAGAGTTATGCCGTCGGCGAGATGACAAGCGATGCCATCCGTTTGCTCGATCATTTAAAAATAAAAAAGGCGCATATTCTGGGTCATTCCATGGGCGGTTTTATCGCGCAGGAGATGGCGATCCATCACCCGGAACGCGTCGAACGGCTTGTCCTGGCCAGCACCGCTGCCGTGTCTTCCGAGAGGAACAACACGCTTTTTCTGGAATTTTATAAGGAGCTCCGGACAGGCGCCGATCCGGAAACATGGATCCTGAAATGGGTTCGCTGGTTGTTTTCACCGGAACGTCTCAGCTGCAAGACATTCATCGATGCGTTTGTGAAGAACCGGCTGAAGGATCCTTTCCCGCAACAAGCGCGCGGTCTCAAGGGACAGATCGATGCGATCGCGTTGTTTGATTCGCGCGAAAAACTCGGTAGGGTAAAAGCTGAAACGCTTGTCCTCCATGGTAGGGAAGACATTCTAATCCTTCCCGGGGAAGCGGAAGCGCTTGCCAAAGGGATTTCAGGCAGTGCTTTTCAATATATAAAGGGTGCGGCCCACTGTTTGCACATAGAAAATCGTCATGTATTTGTAAGGGCCGTCGTCGAATTTTTGGAACGGAACCAGGTGCCTTGGCACTCACAAAAGGAGAAATGACATGCGTAAGTTCTTGATCGTTTTTTTTATTTCCGTGCTTATGTTAGGAGGCCCTGCGATTACCGCTTTTGCGGCCGATTGCGCGAAGGATACTCTCGTCGACCATTTTGGGGATTGGTTCGGCAATCTGGGTAAATCCGAAAGTTCGAAAAAAAAGCACATTGCTATACGTAAAGCCAATCGTCTTGCGGCGTGTGCCGAAATGAAAGCGAAGAGCGCTGGCAAGGCTGTTTAAGAGGCCCCGTAGTAGCCCTGAGACCGATTGCCATAAGCAATCGGCATCTCTTCAGGCGATAATTTGGTGGTCATTGCACCGATATTGGATATAATAACGCGAATTTTTCCCATAGCGTTCCGTTGAATCCGGATTGGGACGGGACGCCCATTTTCAGTGCAAGGAGATGATCCAATGAAATTCCGAATGATCCCCGTGTTCCTTTTAGCTCTGATGCTTATTCCCTTTCTAGGTTGCGCGAAGAAGGCGGATCCTAAGAGGTCGGTCGAGAAGATCCGAAAAGAAGTCGTCGCGATGCCCCTTGCGCAGCTTGAGGCCCAAGCGTCTGATTATGCGGCGGCGATCCGTGCGCAAAAGGCCGAGATCGAGAGTATCCAGCAGAAGATACAGAGAATGCCCATCGATAAGATTTTCAGTAATAAATCCATGACGCGCCGTATTGCCGAGATCGGTCGCACCGCCGAGGCGCTTTTTGAGCGGTACCGGATCTATGCGCAAGCTTTTCAGGAAAAAGGCGGAAGTCTGGCTAAGATCCAGATCGAACCAGCTCAAGCCTAAAACAGGAGGATCCCCCATGAAAATAGCGAATGAATTCAAACAATTCATCATGCGCGGCAATGTGATCGATATGGCGGTCGGCGTGATCATCGGCGCGGCGTTCGGGAAGATCGTTGCTTCGATGGTCAGTGATATCATCATGCCCCCGATCGGGCTTCTGCTCGGGAAAGTGGATTTCAGCAGTCTCTTCATCAATATGTCCGGAAAGGTCTATGGCTCGCTTGCGGAAGCGCAGGCCGCCGGGGCCCCGACCCTGAATTACGGGCTCTTCCTTAATAACGTGATCAATTTTCTGATCGTTGCGTTTGTGATCTTCATCATGATCAGGCAGATCAACAAGCTTCAGAAACCGGCCAAGCCCGGCTCGTCGGCTGCGCCGACGACCCGAGAGTGCCCTTTCTGCTGCTCTACGATCGCGCTCAAAGCGGTCCGTTGTCCGAATTGCACGTCCCAGTTCTGATTGAACAAATTGTCCGGCAAGGGTTATGAAGCCCGTATGGGTGAGGGTGACGGCAACGTAAAAGCAAAAAGACGCAAGACGTAACCGTAAAACGAAACGGGCATCGTAACCGAAAGTTGTGGGCGCTCCGGGATCAAGGGATGTGCGTTTTTTTCTGCAAAAAGATGTATTCCTTACGCTTTGAAACTTCAATGGGTGCCGAAACATTATGAAGATCCTGCATATGACGACCCACCTCAATACCGGGGGTATTACCACGTATATCCGGACTTTGGCGGGAGAACAGGTCAAGGCTGGGCATGATGTGTTCATCTGGGGCGCCCGCGGGATATGTTCGGAGGATCTGAGAACCCAGGGAATCACGGTCTTAGACGATGTCCTGCGTTTTAAAAGCGAGCTTTCTCCGAGGCTTTGGCTCGCGTTGCCCAAACTGATCCATGTCCTGAAGACCCACTCCATCGATATCGTTCACACGCATACTCGCGTGACCCAGGTGCTCATGGCCGGAGCGACCTTTTTTATTAAAATCCCCTTTGTCTCGACGGCGCATATGTTCTACAAACGTCGTTTGGGCCGCCGTCTTTTTCCATGTTGGGGGAAAGCGATCATTGCTATCTCCAAAGTCATGGAAGCAGGGTTGCGGACGATCTTTAAGGGGGAAAAAATGCCTCCCGTCACCGTGGTGGAGAACGGGATCGATGTGGAGAAGTTGCGCGCGCAGTTTGACGCGGTCGATCGTGACAAGGTCCGGGAAAGTTATGGGTATCGGAAAGAGGATCTTGTGATTTTGTCTCTTTCCCGATTGATCCCCGCTAAGGGAGTTCACTTTCTGATCGAGGCTTTCGCGGTGGCGCATCAAGAGGCCCCGGAATTAAAATTGCTCATCGCGGGCGACGGAGATCCGGATTACACCCAAGGACTGCGGGCTCGCGTTACGGCATTGCGCCTTGAAGAGGCCGTGCTTTTTGCCGGGAATGAACTCGAGATCGGAAAACCATTGCGTGCCGGGGATTTTTTTGCGGCGCCGTATCTTTGGCCGGAGGCTTTCGGACTGTCCGTGTTGGAGGCTATGGCGGTCGGATTGCCCGTGGCGGGATCGATCTCCGGGGCGATCGTGGATCTTTTAGGCCATGGGGAATATGGCCTGCTCTTCGAAAGCGGGAATATCGCTGACCTTGCCTCCTGCCTTCTTCGCTACGGGAAGGACGCGTCGTTACGTTCCCAAATGGGGGCAGCGGCTTGCAAGGCTGCCAGGGAATACACCTCCGTTAAGATGTGCGAACGTATCCAGAAGGTCTATGAAAATGTTCTCCGGGAAAAAATATGAAGAAATTGATCCCGATCCTCGCCTATCACAGCCTCGATCCCGATCGGTTTCAGAATAAGCTTGCGATTAGTGCCGATCTTTTTCGGAAACAGATGGTTTGGCTCAATCAAAATCGATGTCAGGGGATAGGGCTTGAGACGTGTGCGAAACGGTCTTGGCGGGAAAATTTTTGGGAGCGTAAAGTCGCGATCACATTCGACGATGGTTATCTGGATAACTACCAGCGTGCTTTCCCCATTCTCAAAGAATTCGGGTTTTCGGCAGCTTTTTTTGTGACCCCGGAGTCTGTAGGGAAGCAAGGCTTCATGACCTGGGAGATGCTTCGCGAGATGGCGGCCGTGCCCGGGATCGAGATCGGAAGCCACTCTCTTGAGCACAAGCCGCTTTCCGATATTCCCGAACAAGAAGCCTGGACTTCCCTGGTGGCTTCTAAGAAGATCCTGGAAGATAAACTCGGCCGCGAAATAAAGGGGATCTCTTATCCGTGCGGTTCCTTTAATGAAAGGGTTGTTGAAATGGCCCGTGGCGCGGGGTATGCCTATGGTTGTGCGGCAAGTCATGTGCATGACCGGAAATTCATTGGAAATCCCTATCTTTTGAGGCGTATCAAGATCTCCGCTTCCTCGGGCTCCCACCTCGCTTTCAGCCTCCGTCTTTCCGGTTTCTATCACTTCTTCGGAAGACCCTGAACTTTCCGGCATGACGCCCAAGTCTTTATTTTATATTCATCCATGGCGACTTGGGCAGTCCCAATACTTATCAATTTCAGCGAAGCAGAAATTGGGGCAGTCCAAACTGCCGTTTTGGAAAAGAAATGAAAAGTTTGGACAGCCATGCTCAATCGTCTATTTTTACAAAAGAGGATTATGACGAAACAAAAGCGCAAATCCATCGTGGTCGGGATGTCAGGCGGTGTGGATTCCTCCATGGCGCTCGTGCTTCTGAAAGAAAAAGGTTGGGACCCCGTCGGTGTTTCGCTCAAATATCCCGTCTGGAAGGATGAGGCGAATTGTTTGCGGGAGAACGTCTGCTGCAGCACGGAATCCTTTGAGATTGCTGCGAGCGTTTGCAAGAAACTCGATGTTCCTTACCACATTTTCGATGTCTCGCGCGATTTCAAAAAAGAGGTTATCGATTATTTTCTGGATCGGTTGCGCGATCATAAGACCCCGAATCCCTGCGTGATGTGCAACCGGCATCTCAAATTCAAGAAGCTTCTGGAATGGGCCAAACGACACGGCATGGATCATGTGGCGACCGGGCATTATGCCCGGGTTCGCAAGAATCTGAAGACCCGGAAATTCGAACTTCGTGCGAGCCAAGATGAGAATAAGGATCAGACTTATTCACTCAGTTTTCTTTCGCAGGAGCAACTCCGTCACATCGTGCTTCCGCTTGGGGATTACACCAAATCCGAGATCTACCGGATGGCCGAGGACCATGGCTTCGAGATCTTCCTCAAGCGTAAACAAAGCCAGGATTTTTGTTTCGTCTCCGGAAATGCGATGGAGCCGTTCCTTGCCAAGGAGATCGGGAGGAACGAAGGCGAGGTTCGGGATGACTTGGGGCAGGTGATCGGCAAACATCAGGGGCTTCATTTTTACACCGTGGGCCAGCGCAAAGGGCTCGGTTTTTCCGGCGGGCCTTTTTTTGTGACGGGGTCTGATGTGAGCGGTAATATTCTTAAGGTGACCCGTGATGAGAAAAATCTTCTGAGTCGCGAATTACTCCTGGCCCCTTGCAATTTTATCGGTGGAATGCCCAAGCGCTCTCTGCGCGTCAAGGCGAAAATCCGGTATCGTCAGGAGGCGGCTGCCGCTGTGCTGCAGCCTCTTTCCGGGAAAAAAGCGAGGATCGTTTTTGATAAACCCCAGAGAGCTGTGACCCCCGGCCAGTTTGCCGTGCTTTATCAGAGGAATGTTTGCCTTGGGGCGGGGGAGATCCTCTAAAACAGGATAGCGGAGGGAGGATGGCGAGAAACGGCTTGCTCCATTCGCCCTCCGTTATCCGGTATTGGCATTCATTGACAAGGCCCAGCAAAACGATAATAATGAGCGCGTAATTTTTGATCCCCACACTATCTCCAAAGGAGAGCGACCATGGCCAATAATAAAAAGAAAGAAGATGTCCAGGAGAAGATTCTCGACGTTGATGCGAGCATGCAGGGGACGATCGCGTTCAAGGACCCCGTCAATTTGAGAATCAATGGAAGCTTTGAAGGCAAGCTCGACACGCGCGGCAATCTCACGATCGGCGAAAATGCCAAGGTGAGCGCGAATATCCACGGCGATAATATCGTGATCGCCGGAAAAGTTTCCGGGGACGTTTTTGCGACACGAAGTCTCTCCATCCTTGGGACGGCGACCCTCAAAGGGAATCTTACCACTCCGCGTTTGAGCATCGGAGAAGGCGCGATCCTTCAGGGGCTTGTGAATATGCAAGGTGTGAGCGCTCCAGACGGGTCGGATGTTTTTCTGACCTTGAAGGACGTGGCGCAGTATCTGGAGGTGGAGGCCCGTATTATCGAAGAATGGGCCAACTCCAAGAAGATCCCCGCGCGTCTTGATAATGGTCACTGGATTTTCACCAAGGCCGAGGTCGATCAGTGGATCCAGCAGGAGCGGGCCCGGGTCTAAGCTCTTACGTCTCGATCCCGGAGTTTTTGCCTTCGCATACAAGGAACATTTCTTTTCGCCCTAAGGCGGTGGACCTATCATGAATAACATGCTGACCCTCGACGAAGTGAAGAATTTTCTTGAGGTTGAACAACAAGTGATCGAAAAGTTCATCCAGGATGATGTCCTTCACGCCTATAAGATCGGCGGGGTGTATATCCGCTTTCGAAAAGAAGAGGTCCTCGGTCTTAAATATGATGTCCTGATTAAGAAAAAAAAGGCCGGGGCTTCCGGTTCCTTCTGGCAGCAGCTGCTGGATTTTTGGCGCTTTAATAATTTTTACATTATCTGCGTTTTGATCATCTTAGCCTTGGGTTATTGGTTCCTTCGCACCACGGTATCCTCTTAAGGCGGCGCTTTTGAAGATCCTTCAGGGAATCGATCTGGTCAAGGTTGAGCGGATGGAAAAGATGATCGAGCGCTCGTCCGGGAAGGCGTTCCTGGACCGCGTCTTTAGCGTTGCGGAACAAAGCTACTGCGGTTCGAAGCGCATGAAATGCGAGCATTACGCGGCCCGCTTTGCCGCCAAAGAGGCGGTTCTGAAGGCTTTGAAGGTTCGACCGAAGAAGAACCAGCGGCTTTCCGGTATCGAAGTCGGGCGCGAAGCGACCGGAAAACCCTTTATTATCCTGAACCCGAAGAGTCGCAAACAGCTCCGTATCCCGGCGCAAGCGCAGATCGAGCTATCGATCGCGCATGAACATGAATATGCGATCGCGACGGTCGTGATCGTGATCCCTTAGGCGAAAGAAAAAAATGAAACAGAAAACACTCATCATCAATGCGGATGATTGCAACCTGACTTCCCAGGTCACCGAAGCTATTCTGAAGGCTCACGAGAACGGGATCGTGACCAGTACGACCTTTTTGATCAACCTGCCGGCGGGAACCGACGTGGTCCGGGAGCTTTTGGCCCGGAAAAAACTCGGGATCGGACTTCACTTGAATGTGACGCTCGGGAAACCGGTGGCCAAGCCGGAACTTGTGAGATCGCTTCTTCAGAAGGACGGACGCTTCAAGAAAAAAGATCAATATTCTGCAAAAAAGCTTCCGCCTGTTTCCGAGATCACGGAAGAATTCAAAGCCCAGCTCCAGAAATTCGTCAAGACCTTCAAACGATTGCCGACCCATGTGGATGTTCATCATCACATGCACGATTTCCGGCCTTTTCTGGAAGCGCTTGCGACGGTCGCCGGGAAGCATGATCTTCCCATTCGCTGGACGCGGCTTTTGACCGAACCGGAGATCAGGACTGCGCATAAGGATATCAAGACCACCGACCATTTTTATGGGAACATCGACCCGCATACGTTCTGGACGGAGGAAGTGTTGAGGCATTTGCTTTTCACGCTTCCGGAGGGGACCAGCGAGATCATGTGCCATCCGGGGTGGGTGGACGATGAGCTTTGCGCCATCAGTTCGCTGACGATCCCTCGTGAGAGAGAATACCAGCTTTTCAGTTTGAAGGAACTACGCCGGTATGTGGACCATCTCGGGATCAAATTGACGCATTTTGGGGCGCTGAAGTAAAAGACAAATTGTCATTCTGAGGAGCGGAGTGACGAAGAATCTGTTGTGAGATCCTTCTCCCGCTACGGCGGGATCAGGATGATGCTATCGCATCACTTGACGATCGTGCCGTCAAGCGTCTCGAAGATGATGGTGACGAGATTGTGGCACTTGGGACATTTGATCTGTTTGAAGGCCTGGATATTGTCGTGTTTGGGTCGGTACATGATCGAGAGGATTTTGGTAACGAAGGTGGCTTCACTGCCGGACCATTGACATGCGGGACAGTTATAAGCTGATTTCATCGGTACCTCGTGTTGGTGTTTGATAACCTTCGTTGTGTACGTGTTACAGTACGTAAAAATCATCGGCTTGGGCGCTTAAAAACTTTACCCCGCCGTCGCAAAAAGCCCATTTGTCTTGGCGGGGTTTCGCCGAAGCTGGAGATGCCACGGTCATAAGGCCGTGAAGCTCAAAATGTGTTTGTCTAAGCAGTTCCTCAAAGGATCCGGAGGGTGTCGTGAGAGTTCGAATGACCGGTCTTATGCTCGTAGGGATGTTTTGCCTCGTCTTGAGTCCTGCCTGTCTTGCGCAGGAGCAAGGGTATTTTGCTCAAATGGGGCAGGCCCTTAGCCGAGGTGTCAAGAATATCGTCAGTTTTCCCTTGGAGATTCCCGCGACGATCGCTAAACATGACAGGGAAGATGACGGGAACACCCGCGTTTTCCGGGATGCTGCTGGCTTTGTGGATGGAACCTTTCGAGCTGTGACAAGGCTGGGCTGCGGTATTTGGGACGTTCTTTTTTCCGTGGTGCCCGGGCAGCAAGATGAGCTTCCGTTAACACCCAAGACTTTGTTTTAATTTGAAGATTTATCAGATTTTCTTAAAATCCGTTTGTGCCCGGGAGGGAAAGATGTCGAGGATTGCTTTTTTATGTGCTTTGACGATTTTAACCGGTGCTTTAGCAACGGTTGCCCATGCCGGCAAAGTGGAACTGACGACCTACTATCCCGCGCCGATGGGAGAGTATCAAACTTTAAACACAACAGAAAGTGCTTACTTTGCCACCACCTCCGGGAGTGTCGGCATCGGGACGACCACTCCGAATTATGCCGGCTACGGCGGGCGGGGTCTGACCATCAATTCGCTCGGCCGTGCTTCTTATATCGAACTTTTCAGGAACGAGAACGTGGGGACGGACTCCATGGTCGGCGCGTGGCGGGCCGGGACGGATGTGAACTCCGCTATCGCCGGGATCGATTTTTTGACCGGGCACGATGATAAGGCCAAAGGTGCGATTTCATTTAAGGTCTACAAATCGGGAAGTCTTAGTGACGCAGTGAACGAAGTCATGCGCATTACGGATGATGGAAGCGTCGCTATCAATAATACCCTGACACTGGCTCCGGTCACCGGTGCTGCGAGCGCCCAATCCGGTGGAACGGCGGGTTCTCTTCGCTACAGCTCAGACGCCGGAGGGGCGGGCATCGGCGGGGTTCTTTATAAGGACGGTTCGGGGTGGCAAAAACTTTCAAAGCCAGCCCTCGGGAACTGGCTCAACAGTTTTGTGAAAAATACGGTATATCGAGCCAGTGGCGACGGTTTTGTGCTAGCGTCGGTCTATTTTGACGGTGGATCTTATGGCCTTCCGGCTGATACTCCTGCATTTCAAGCGTATACGGATTCTAACAGTTCTCCCACGACCATGGTTGTGGGGACAGGTTATGGCGGCAGGATCGATCTTTTCTCTATGACATTTCCCGTAAAAAAAGGGGATTATTGGAAAGTCGTCTTTTTGGGGAATAGTGTTACTCAACCTACGATATGGTGGATCCCTCTGGAGTAGTTCTTTGCCAGGTTCTGCCGTTGGGCGGAGGGTATGTTCAATGTTTCGGCTCGAGTTTTTTTATCAGGCGTTCTGGAAAAAGAAAAGCAGGACTATGGCATCCCCTATGCCAGCAGGGAATGTAAACGAAGTTTCGATGGAACAGAATGCTATCCGCATGAGCGGGGAGGAGGCGTGGAATGCTTAGGAATATTTTTTGGGGCAGCTTGATTGCTTTCGTCTTAACGATGGCGCCTTCCATTTACGCCGGCAAAGTGGAGTTGACCACCTACTATCCCGCGCCGATGGGGGAATATCAGGATCTGAAGGCGACGAACAGTGTCGAGGTGGGAACGCCCGCTGTTCCCGGAACCTTCAAATTGGTCGACGGTCATCAGACCAATAAGTATGTTTTAACTTCGGACGCAAATGGTGTGGGCACTTGGCAGGCCAATAGCGCTTCCCCCGCGGGTTGGACATGCGGCGTGGTGTCGGCGACCCAACACATGACCGCGGCTTATTCCAATTTTACAGTATGGTGTCCTGTTCCAAGAAAGCCTATTTCCGGCGGGATGAGGGGGTGGACTGAATCCCAGATCCTTATGCCGGTCCAATCGGGAAATCAGTTTGGCTATACGGCGACCAATGGTTCTGCTGTTCCGACTGATATTTCAGTCAACGTTCTTTGCTGCGAATAAAGGCCGGAAGAGACACTGATAAAAGGCCGCATTTTCATGCGCCCGCTTGAGACCGTAAGTTTGGGCGATCGCGGCCACATCCATGCCATGAATCTGAAGCGAACGAGCCTTCTTTGTTTTTTTCTCCTGAGCGGCATTTTCTCGCCGCCTGTTTTTTCAGCCCCGATGATTTCTCCTCCCGCGAAGGCGTTTTCTTCTCGCCCCTCGAGTGATCTACCTTATTTAACGCTCGTCTTTATGCCCTTGCATTATGCGAAACCGTCCGCGTTTCGACAGGATGTCGATACCCTTTTCGCTGAGTTAAAAAAAGAGCCCCCTTTCAATAAGTTTGACAGACTCAGGATCTATTTGCTGGAAGAGTCCTCTTCGGACGAGGAATTTTTCCGGAAGACAGACGCCTTTCCTTTTCTGGAACCCAAAAGAGATTTCTTGGATCAGCTGAGTCTGATGCTCGGGGGTCCTTATAAATTGATCGTTCTGGATCAGAAGGGAAGTGCCACGGGCGCGCAGTTGTCGGATTTATCACACGTGTCGGTGATCATCCTTGGCCGGAAGGTTTCTTCGGGGGATTCCGGATTTTCATGTGCTTTTCTGCATGAAATTGGGCATAGCCTTGGCTTGCGTGAGGAAGGGGCTTTTAGCAGCGAACCGGTCGTTCCGGGTCCGCCCAATTGCGCTATCGACCGAGCGACGGCTGAAAAATGGTGGGGCGACATGGTGCCTCAGGACAAACGCGTCGGCTATTTTGAATTTGAGGCCGGAGGGAAAAAATTTATCAAACCGACGCGTTATTCCGTGATGTCGAACTCTGCTCGGTTTGGATCCTACGGACCGGTGAACGAGCGGTATTTGCGGACGATCCTGGATGGCCCTAAGCAGAGTTAATTCCGTGTCTTGCGGTTGTTTCTCTCGCGGTTATTTATTTAGTAAAGGGCTTCACGCTTTCCTTGTAAAACCCTCTCATCTTAAGTAGAATACCGCCTCTTGCGACTTCGGAAGACAGACGGTTTTTTGAATGAAATGATTTTTTTGGGCCGGTAGTTCAGTTGGTAGAACGCTACAATGGCATTGTAGAGGTCAAGGGTTCAACTCCCTTCCGGTCCACCAATTCTCAATGAATGGGTGCCACGCCGTCAGGACTTCCTTGAGTCCTGACGGCGACGGCATCATTTTTTTGTTCTGTGCCGTGCGGGGATGGCGGAACTGGCAGACGCACTGGACTCAAAATCCAGCGGTAGCAATACCATGAGAGTTCGACTCTCTCTCTCCGCAGTATTTCATATTTCGTCCAGCGCATATCGTATTTCGTATATCGAAAAAAATCGCGCGTAGATTTTTACGACATGCGAGGCACGAATAACGACATACGGTCTCCTATGGCCAGTGGTTTTAAAGCATATCCTTTCGACGAGATCGAAAAAAAATGGCAGACCTACTGGTCTGATCATCAAACCTTCCGTGCCCCTGACCCCGGAGAATCCGGCGGCGACAAGCCCAATTCTCCATCAGAAAATTCAAAGGTTAATTGGGCTAGCCCTGGCAACCTTCAATCAAAAGAAGATAGTCCCAATGCTATTCAATTTCCAAGCAGTGGAAATTGGGGCAATCCTGACCACCATCATGGGAAAGAAAATAAAAGTCAGGATAGATGCCAGGGCAAGAAAAAATATTATGTCCTCGATATGTTCCCGTATCCTTCCGGCTCCGGCCTTCACGTCGGACATTTAGAAGGGTATACCGCCACCGACATTGTCAGCCGCTACAAACGGATGCGCGGGTTCAATGTCCTGCACCCGATGGGCTGGGACGCGTTCGGACTTCCGGCCGAGCAATATGCCATCGAGACGGGCACGCATCCCCGCGAGACTACCCAAAAGAATATCGAGACCTTCAAGCGCCAGATCCAGCAGGTGGGTTTCAGTTATGATTGGGAACGCGAGATCGACACCACCGATCCTCTCTATTACCGCTGGACCCAATGGATCTTTATGAAACTTTTTGAAAGAGGGCTGGCCTACGAATCCGAGAAGCCGGTGTGGTGGTGCGACGGATGCAAGGCCGTCCTCGCGAACGAAGAAGTCGATGCTAACGGGACTTGTGAACGCAAAGGCCACAAGGACGTTTACCGCCGCCCGCTTCGCCAATGGATGCTCAAGATCACGGCCTACGCCGACCGTCTTTTAAAAGATCTGGACCTTCTGGATTGGTCGGAGCCCATCAAGGAAATGCAGCGCAACTGGATCGGGAAATCAACCGGGGCGGAGGTGACTTTCCCGATTGATTGGGAAAGTCATCCTGAGCGACCGGAGGGAGTCGAAGGATCTGCTCAAGCAAAGATTCTTCGCTGCGCTCAGAATGACGATCGATCCATCCGTGTTTTTACGACGCGGCCGGATACGCTTTTTGGCGCGACGTATATGGTTTTAGCTCCGGAGCACGCGATGGTGTCGAAGATCACGACGTCAGAGCAGAAGAAGGCCGTGGAAGCTTATGTGGCCACCGCGACGCACAAATCCGATCTGGATCGCACGGATCTTGCCAAAGAAAAAACCGGCGTTTTTACCGGGGCTTATGCGATCAACCCCGTGAATGATAAGAAGATCCCGGTGTGGATCGCGGATTATGTGCTGATGGGCTACGGGACGGGAGCCATCATGGCGGTACCCGCACACGATGAGCGGGATTTTGAGTTTTCGAAAAAGTTCAGATTGCCGATTATTCCCGTCATTCTGAGGCCGAAGGCCGAAGAATCTAAAAACGTAGATCCTTCGCACCCTCGGGGTGCTCAGGATGACGGTGAAAGTGCCTTTGTCGGCGATGGGGTCAATATCAACTCTACGACGCCGGACGGTTCATTTTCGATTAACGGCCTTCCGACCCCGGAAGCGAAACAAAAGATCACGAAGTGGCTCGAAGAAAGGAAGATCGGCAAAGAAGCGGTCCAGTACAAGCTCCGGGATTGGCTCTTTAGCCGGCAACGATATTGGGGTGAGCCGATCCCAGTCGTGCACTGCGCGAAGTGCGGCCCCGTACTTATTCCTGAAAGCGAATTGCCGCTCATGCTTCCCGAGATGAAAGATTACACGCCGACCGGCAACGCGGAGCCGCCGCTTGCCAAGGCCGTCGACTGGCTGAAATGTAAATGCACCCAGTGCGGCGGTCCGGCCATGCGCGAAACGAACACCATGCCGCAGTGGGCGGGTTCGTGCTGGTATTATCTTCGCTATCTGGATCCGAAGAATACCAAAGCTCCGGTCGATCCGGAAAAAGAAAAATACTGGATGAATGTGGATCTCTATGTCGGTGGCGCGGAACACGCGGTGCTTCATTTACTCTATGCAAGGTTCTGGCATAAGGTGCTTTATGACATCGGGGTCGTTTCCACGCTGGAACCCTTCCAAAAACTTACGAATCAGGGGATGATCCTCGGCGAAGACAGTCAGAAGATGTCCAAGTCGCGCGGCAATGTGGTGAATCCCGATGAGATGATCTCCCAATACGGCGCTGATAGTCTTCGACTTTACGAAATGTTCATGGGGCCGCTGGAGATGACAAAGCCCTGGGCGAATTCCGGAGTGGAAGGGGTCTACCGGTTCCTCGGGAAAGTGTGGCGTCTCTTTATCGATAAGGATGACAAACTTCACCCTGTCATGGTTCAACGTGCGCCGAACGCTGCGGAGCTCAAGGCACTTCACAAGGCGATCAAAAAAGTAACGGAAGATCTGGAAGCGCTGCGATTTAATACGGCGATCTCGGCCCTGATGATCTTTATGAACGAAATAGCGGCCCATCAAGATCACTCGAAGGAAGTGATGGAGCAATTCCTTCTTCTTTTAGCGCCTCTTGCGCCTCACGTGGCGGAGGAATTATGGCAGCGCCTGGGTCATGCCAAGACGCTTGCTTATGAAAAATGGCCCGACTACGATAACCGATATCTTATCGAGGATCATGCGGAGATGGCGATCCTTGTGGGCGGTAAAGTACGCGCAAAAATGGTCGTTTCTCATAATCAGAGCGAAGAGGTGATCCGACAAATGTGTTTGGAGCATCCCCGTGTGAAAGAACTGCTCGTGGGGAAGGTCGTCAAGAAGGTCATCATCGTTCCGGGTCGCACGGTCAACCTTGTGGTGGCGGATGCCTAGCACAGCGGCAAGTTTGAAATGGGATGCGCCCATTTCAATCTGTTTTATGTGCTGTACCGTTAACCCGAAGGAATAAATGAAAAACGGCACTAAAGTCGAGATCAAGAATCAAAAGATCTTTGTCGGGAAAAAAGAAGTGCCGCTCATTTCCGGCGAAGTCCACTACTGGCGCCTCAATCCTCATGCCTGGCGCGAAGCCCTCAAACGTGTCAAAGAGATGGGGCTTGAGATCGTCTCCACGTATGTTCCCTGGGATTTTCACGAATACAAGCGCGGCCATTTTGATTTTACCGGAAAAACCGATCAGGCGCGCAACCTTAAGGCATTCCTCGATCTGACCCGCAAGGAAGGTTTCTGGCTCATCCTTCGTCCGGGTCCTTATATCTACAGCGAATGGCCGCGTGACGGCGTTCCCGATTATGCCTACAAGTATCACCGCCTGCATCCCAAGTTCCTCGGCTATGCCAAGGAATATTTAAAACAAGTCAGTAAGATCTTCAGGCCTTATCTTGCCTCGCGCAAGAACGGTCACATCCTGATGCTTCAGGCGGATAATGAGATCGATCCCTGGCCGGATGTCTTCGGACAGCAATACGGTCTTTCCAAGAAGCCGGGACTTTTCCAGGATTTTATGCGCGATCTTTACAAGGATGATCTCCCGGCGCTGAACGAATCCTGGGGCACGCATTACGCGTCTTTCCGGGAAGCGTCGCCTTTTATCGCGACCATGCTGCCGGGCGAAAAAGGGCTTCCGCTTAAAGGGGATAAAGAACTCAAACGGCATCTTGATTATTTCAAGTTCAAGTATGCGTATTCCCAGGAGGTCGCGAAGGGCAGCGTCCAAATGTATCGCGATCTGGGGGTCGATATCCCGATCTACCTGAACACCTATCCTTTCTTTTACGCGCACGATTGGGCCGCTTTTCAGGAAGTCTCGGATGCGGTGGGGCTGGACCTTTATCCCGCCAATGAGCTCAAAGAGGACGAGTATGAGCATCGCAAATTTTGCGACAAGATCCGTTATCTTTCGAGCGTTTCGAAACTTCCGTTCATCGCGGAATTCCAGTCAGGAATATGGCACGGCCGTCATTATGAAACCAGCGTGCTGACGCCCAATCACTACCGGATGATCTGTTTTTCCGCGTTCCTTGCCGGGGTTAAGGGGTGGAATTGGTACATGCTGGTGAATCGCGACAACTGGTACATGTCGCCGATCAACGAGTGGGGACGAGTGCGCGGGGAGCTGTATGATGTGTTCAAACAGATCGTTTCCGTTTTTAAACAGCTCCGGCCGACCTCGCTTAAGAAAATGACCGAGATTGGCGTCACCTTCAATCCTCTCCAGTACGCGGCCCGGACGCTCACGCACAACAGCCCCATTCTCGTCGCGCTTTATCAGGGGGATGTGGACTATGACATGTGCGATCCCCGGCGTAAGCTTCCCGGAAAAAAGGTGTTCTTTTATTCCGGAAATCAGTGGCTCGGGAAAGCCGCGCATCAGAATCTTCGGAGGTATGTGGAAGAAGGCGGCACTTTGGTGGCCTTCCGTTCTTTCCCCCGCAAGGACGATGATTTCATGCCGTACCAAGGGGTGGGCTTTGAAGAACCGGAGCGCACTCTTTTTGAGTTCAAACGGCAATTCAAAATAACTCTTGGTAAGGGTGCCGCGCCGATCGACGTCCATAGCTCCGTTTATGTTTTTAAGGCTGCGGGATGCGAAAAGATCCAGGCGGATCTTGGGACCTATGGAAAACAAACGGTCGGTTACATCAAAAAGATCGGCAAGGGAAAGATCATTCATCTGGGGATGGAGCCGGTCCCGGAGCTCGTGCTGGGAGTTTTGAACTATCTCAAAGCACCTCTGATGAGCTATTCAGTCACGAGGGACGTCAAGACCGCGCTTTTTAACCGGGGCCGACGTTATTTTCTGGTGGTGGTCAATAACGGCAATGAAGATAAGAGCGCCACGATCTGTTTGCCGGCGCTGGATGGGATTCGTGGGAAGATGACCGCTCGTGACCTGTTGAGCGGAGAAAAAAAAGTTTATTTGAAAGAGAGCCGCCATCCGTTCAATGTGCACGTTGCGCGCAAAGATGGCCGTGTTCTCGAGTTTACGTTCTCGCGTAGCTAACATCGGATCTGGAACATAGAAGGAAGGGGAAGCATGTTTGGGAAGCTCAGTTTATACCTAGCGTTTCTGGCCTTTGTTTTTTCGGCGAATGCTTTTGCCGGGAAGGTGGAACTGACGACCTATTATCCCGCGCCATATGGAGAGTATAAAGAATTAACAACAACGGAAAATGCGGCCTTTGCCTCGACATCGGGAAATGTCTCGGTGGGATCCACAACGAATCATGCGGTTCTGGCTATAGATAATACTCTGACGCTTGCTCCGGTCGCAGGCGTTGCGAGTGCCCAATCGGGTGGGACGGCGGGTTCTCTGCGCTACAGTTCAGACGCTGGAGGGTCGGGTGTGGGAGGGCTGCTTTATAAAAATGGCTCTGATTGGCAGCGCTTGGGGGGCGCCGTTTCTGATGTTGTGACTGCTTCTCAAGGTTCGCCTGTGACGTGCGATCAACCCGGGGGGGCTTCGGCAATAGCCTGTGATATTGTTTCCGTGTCTTTGGCTCCCGGAAAGTGGATTGTTACTTCCTCGCATAGTCAGTATGGCATCGACCATGGCGGAGCTTGTGCTCAATCTAAGTGGGCTATTAAAGCCAACGGAGGTTTCCTTGTAAACCCGACACTTGTTGTTTCCTGCGGCGTTGCGGAGTTTAGGCCGGGAGCCACTACTCTCTACACGAATGCTACAAGTAGCAACCAAACAGTTTCACTGGTTGCCGTGGTGGATCCTGGAACGGGCGGCGTAGCTTCAAATGCGACGCTCATCGCATCTAAGATATAAGCTGTTCCCAGCAGCTAAAATAGGATCGTTCTTTTTTGCAGAGAGTTAAAGTGATGATGCTCTGAGAGGAGTGACTTTGTACGAAACCTTTTTTGGATTGAATGAGTCGCCGTTTAACGTTACGCCCGACCCGAGGTTTGTCTATCTGAGCAAGCACCACCAGGCGGCGCTCTCGGCAATGCGCTATGGTGTGGACCGGCGCTCGGGCTTCATCCAGATCACCGGCGAGATCGGGGCGGGGAAGACGACGCTTTCGCGTATGTTTCTCCAGCAGTTGGGCGAGAATGTCCACACCTCGCTTGTCTTCAATCCGAAACTTTCAGAGCTGGAGCTTTTGCAAGGGATCGTTGAGGACTTCGGACTCAAGCCCAAGGCGAAACGGCGTAAGGATTATTTTGATTGTCTGAACCGCTTTCTCCTGGAAGAAAGTACGAAGGGATTCAATGCGGTCGTGATCATTGACGAAGCGCAGCTTCTGCCCCCGCGGGCGTTGGAACAGGTCCGTCTTTTGTCGAACCTTGAGACCACGACGCAGAAGCTTTTGCAGATCATTTTGATGGGGCAGCCGGAGCTGAAGGACCTTCTCAAGCGTCCGGACCTCAAGCAACTCCGGCAGCGCATCACCGTGCGTTGTCACTTGCCGGAACTCAGTTCGGAAGAAGTGGGGTATTACATCGCGCATCGCTTGAGCGTGGCCGGCGCGCGCGAGAATTTTTTTACGGCAGAAGCCATGCAACGCATTTATGAACTTTCCTCGGGGATCCCGAGAGTTATTAACGTGCTGGCGGACCGGGCTTTGCTTGCCGCCTATGCCAAAAGTACTTTCGTGATCGATCCGGTGCTCGTGGAATGCGCCGAAGCCGATCTCCAAGGAGTGAGCGTATGAGCCTGATCCAACAAGCTTTGGATAAAACAAACAAAGTGCAAGAAACGAGGACTGTGAATCCGTCTCCTAAGGCGTATGACCGTGACCCGATGGGTGTGGCTCTGGAGCAGGAGCTCACTCAAGTCCAGCGATCTTATGCCGCGAGGCGGAGGCTGTACTGGAAAGTTTCCTTGGGAATTCTTGCAATCTGCTTTCTGGCCGGACTTTCTTACCTGGGGCTCCGGAGTACTCCGGCGAGGGGGAAAGTTTCATCCAGCGTGGCTACGGTCACGTCGCATGCGCCGCTTCGGATCTTTTCCGGGACGCTCTACCGCCTTACGGGCATTACGAGTATAAACGGTAAGTCGATGGCTGTGATCAATGAAGATATTGTTAGCGTGGGAGATTCTCTTTCAGGTAAAGCTATTGTCAAGGCGATCGGTCCCGGAGAAGTTCGTTTGGATGTCCAGGGAAGAGAGATCAAGCTCACGCTTTAAGAATATCTTCTCCTCATGGCGCCGCTTTCCAAATACCAAAACACCCTCCTGCTTGTTCTCCTCTTAATCCTCGCCTTGTTTATTGCCTTCCGGTATGGGGCGCAGTAATTAGTAAAGCCGTATGTAGTATGTCGTGAGTCTCGACGTACGACATACAATATGCGACATACGATTTTGATGATCCCGTCTCACAATAATTTACATTAATCATATAAATAATGTATAATGCCCATATATGAAGCTTCCCTTTCTATGGCTCGCTCTTGGATTTTCAATCGGGATCATTGTGGAGAAGTATTGGAAGGTCCCAGTCCTCTGGCTTGTTTACGGACTTTTTACGGGAATCGTTCTTTTGTGGTTTCTTCGAGGGCACCGTGCTTTTCTGCCTTTTCTCATCCTTTGCTTGGGATGTGCGGGAATTCTTTGGGCAGGCCTCGATGCTTTTGTCCCAGCGAATGCGGTTCAGAACTTTACAGGCCCTGAGCGCGTGATCCTCAGGGGAGTTGTGGATTCTCTCCCGGAGTTGAAGACGCGCGGGAAAAAGAAAACGGTCTCCTTGGTGCTTGCGGCACGATCGATCACCCGAGAGGAGAGCGGTTTACCTCAGAAACAAGGCGAGGCCCGCCTCTCAATAAATCCTTCTGATAGTGGGCGAGGTTCGCCTCCGGCGAACCGCCCGTTTTTGAAGGGCGGCCGCAGGAAATTCCATAGGGTGAGCGGCCAGGTGCAGGTTTTTTTGCTCCAAGCACCGAGCCTTCCGCAAGTGGGGGATGAGCTTCGACTTTTCGGAGAGTTGAGTGCGCCGAGGCAGGTCCTGAATCCCGGGGAATTCGATTACGGAAGTTTTTTAGCTCAAAAAAACATCGCTGCTCTTTTTCAGACGATCGGACCTAAGAGCGTTCGTGTCGTTCGCGAGGGTTCGAGATTTTCTCCGGCCCGGATCATCGCGGAAACCCGGCGAAGTCTGGCCGCGTTGATCGACAAGCTTTATGTTGCTTCCGAAGCCGCGATCCTGAAAGCCCTGGTGCTTGGGTTGAGGAGCGATGTGGCGCCGGAGGTTCGGGACCAGTTCATGAAGACCGGGACGATCCACTTGCTTGCGATCAGCGGACTGAATATCACGATGATCGCAGGGACTTTTTATTTGATGTTCCTCTTTTCGGGACTGGGGTATCGAAAGACATCGTTTTTGACGATCCTGATCGTGGCCCTTTACGTCGGGCTTGCGGGGGCCGGGATCCCGGTCCAGCGCGCGGGGTATGGGTCCG
This sequence comes from uncultured bacterium, assembly GCA_964482725.1. Lineage (GTDB taxonomy): Bacteria > Omnitrophota > Omnitrophia > Omnitrophales > Aquincolibacteriaceae > Aquincolibacterium. The sequence continues at coordinate 54,902 of CAYZYT010000009.1, forward strand.
TGTTGGTGCTTGCCGGAGTTCTTATCGGCCGGCCCGCGAACCTTTTGAACGCACTCTGCTTTGCTTTTTTTGTGATCCTTCTCTGGAATCCGAAGAGCCTTTGGAATATCGGATTTCAGCTTTCCTTTCTTTCGGTTTTCTCGCTCATGCTGGTCCTGCCGCTTTTATCGCGTTTTAGTGCCTGGACCTTGTCTTTGGGTTCAAGCCTTGCGGTTCTTTTCGGGACTTTTCCGGTCGTTCTTTATCATTTTAATATTTTCTCTCCGGTTAGCATTCTTGCGAATCTCGCCGCTATCCCGATTTTTGATGCGGCCCTTTTCAGTACTCTTTTCGCACTGATCCTGAGTGGGGTCCCGTTCGTGAACATCCTTTTAATCAAGGTGTCTTCTTGGATACTTGCGATCGGACTTGTCTGGGTGAAATATCTCTCCACGTGGCGCTGGGGTTACTGGTTTTTGGAACGGCCGTCTCTAGGCCGGCTTATAGCCTATTACCTCAGCGTGGCGATGATCTTGATCTTTTATAAAAAAGTTTTCCGAGGAAAGCGTTTTCTGATGACGGGTTGGGTCTGTTGCTGGATCGTGCTCGCCGTCTCTTTTTTTATCGGTCCCGGGGGGAAAGGATTCGAGCTCACGATGCTTGCCAGTGGCAGGAACCAGATTGTGCACGCGCGTTTCACGAGTGGGGTTCACTGGCTTCTGAACGCCGGAAGAAGTTTTCCCTCCGACCAGGGCGAGTGGCTGATCGCGCCTTTTCTGAGGAATCGTGGGATTCAGCGACTGGAGGGGATTCTGCTTGCGGATCTCTCCAAAAAAAATACGGGGGGGCTCGCAGCGGTCATGCGGGATTTTCCGGTCCGACATCTTCTTTATCCTGCAGAAGCTCCGTACGGGCCGGAGGAGTTTTATAAAAGCCTCCGAAAACTGGGCCGTAAGGCGAAGACATTCCAGCGGGGGGATGCGGTGTTGATGGCGGGGGAAAAAATAACCATGCTCGCCCGGTCACCCAAAGGCGGTGCGTTTCTGATCGAGTCAGGCCCTTGGCATATTCTTCTCATCTCACGATGGGATAGCGAGATCTTTACGCAGCTTCTCAGCATTGATGAGCCAGAAATCCATGCGGCTTTTTTACCGGCGCCAGGGCCGGCGGGGATTCCGGGCGAGTTTCAAGATTGGCTCGATGGAGCCCGGCCCCGGCTTATTGTTGTTCCGGACCCGTCGCAGGAAACGGCTCCGTATCTGGCCTCCCGCGGCATTCCGTATCTTGATCTGAAAAGTACCGGCGCATTAGGTTTCAGAAAGAACGGTTCTCGGCTTGAGTTGGTGTCGTTCTCGCGAGGGCCGTTGGGCGTTTTCTCGTATCCTTAAGCCGTTTTTGGGTCATTGCTATTGACAATTTTTTAGGGCCTATGATATAGTAACGCCTCGCGAATTTTCCTAACCTGAAGATTGTAAACGACTTATGAAGATTTCGAAGGTTTTGGCCTTCATTTTTATATTGCTCCTCCCGCACACTTTTGCCTCTGCGGATTGGGTTTGGTCTCCTGAACAGGGGAAATTCATCAATACCGAATCCGAGACTCAAAGTGGTGCCGATGACATCTTCGATAATGCCCTCGATCTTTACAAAGAAAAGAAGCTCGATAAAGCGACCGAGCAATTCAAGATAGTTCTCAAGCAGTACCCCAAATCCCGCGTGGCTCCTGAATCTCAATACCGGATCGGTACGATTTTTGAAGAAACCGGTGATTATGTCGAGGCCCACAAGGCCTATCAGGATTTGATCAAATCCTATCCCCAGAGCGAGCGTTTTGAAGAGGTGATCGAGCGCGAGTATCAGATCGGGACCATGTTCCTTTCCGGAAAAAAAGGGAAGCTTTTGGGGCTCGATATCCGGCCGTCTTTGCCCTTGGCCATCGAAGTGTTCCAGAAGATCGTGACGGCGGCGCCTTATGGGGCCTTCGGGGATAAAGCCCAGTTCAGTCTCGGGGTGGCTTATCAAAAGTCCGGGCAGCTTGATAATTCCGTGGAGGCTTTCCAGGCCTTGATCGATCAGTACCCTCAAAGTAAATTGATCCAGCAGGCCCGTTTGCAGATGGCGGAAGTTTCGTATGCGAAAACCGGAGGTCAGTCGCGCGATCAGAGCGCGCTTGATGAAGCGGCCCGCCAGGCGCAGGGCTATCTCAAACGATATCCGGGCTCTGAAGAATCTCAGCAAGCCGAAAAGATCAGCCGGGAAGTGGATGAGCTGAATGCTGAGAAGAACTATCGGATCGGTCTTTATTACGAAAAGGACAATTACCTCGCAAGCGCGCTCATCTATTACTTTGATACCGCAAAGCGCTATCCGAATACAAATTGGGGACGGAAGGCGGCGGAAAAACTTCATTCGTTGCAAGAGCCCGTGAAATATCTGAATTCCAAGGCTGAGGAGTTGAAGAAAGAATTAGCGGCCCTGGAGTCAAAATATCAGGCGTTGGGGGCGGGTCAGAAAGCCGAGCGAAAGCAGCTTGAAAAAGAGATCGCTCAAATGAAAAAACGCATTAAGGCGATCGATAAAAACAAGACCGAGAGCTTGGGGCGTCGCAAACAGGACCTGAAGCGTCGCGAACGTGAATTGAATGAAAAGTTCAAGGAACTCGAACGCAAGAAGAAGCGTTTTAAGAATAATACGTCCCCGGACTTTCAAAAAGCCATTGATCGTTGGCAGGCGTCTCTTGAGGCGGAGCGGGATGCTTTGGCCGAGGAGAAGGGCCGCCTTGAATCCTGGCGTTCTGAGTTGGGTGTTCCGGATGAAAAGTTCTATGAGAATTTGATCCCCGGCAACCTGATCCCGGATAATCTGATCCCGTTCATGGGCAAGTCCGAAACTCCGCTTCAAAAGATCCAGCAGCTGGATGAAAAGGAGCTTTACAAGCTTTCCCGGAAGAAAAAGGAGCTGCTCGAGAAAAAGGAAAAACTCTACAAACGGTACAGTGAGCTGCAGTCTTTGTTGATACCGGAGCGTTCGGAAAGCGGTTTGAAGCGGAAGCGTTTGCGCGGTGTTGCAGCCAAGGATCCGAGTAAGCCCATCGACCCGAAACTCTTAGCCCGGGAAAAAGACATCGAGGCTTTGGAGGCTAAGTTGGACGCGAAAATGGTGCTCTATGAAAAATATTTTGGTAAATCCGCCGAGCAGGAGCTTGAAGCCATGATCGAGAGTCGATCCGCTCCGAAGGCGGCTTTTAATCCGTTCACGGTCGAGACCGGCGATCTTCCCCAAAAAAGCATCGAAGAATTACTCGAACTGAAAATGCATCTTAGCGAGCAGGTGAAGGCTCAGGAGGACATTGTTGGAACGCTGACCACCGCTTTTGATAAGGACCTGGCTTTGAAGGAGCAGCAAGCCCTGATGAAGTCCCTTGAAGATGACAAGAAAGTGGATGTGCGTAAACTCCGCAAGAATATTAAAGGCGTGGAAAAAGAACTCCGTAAATGTTATCAGGATATTCAAGATCGTCAGAAGAATAAGAAGAAGCTTCTTGAGGAACTGGATGAAACGCTGAATGGGCAAGAGGGCAAGGGGAAGGTTCTGAAAACCCTCGCTAAGCCGATCACAGGCCCCGCCTATCTTGCTAAGGCATTTATTTTCGGGCTTCCGAACGAAGATGTTACTTTGACGGATGCTGCGAAGAAACCGGGTTCTGACGCAAAGGCCAAAAAACTTCAGGAGGGGATTGAGCTGGAAAGTCTTATGATCCAGGCGCAGGCGCAGGAGATCAACAAGCTTGAAAAAGATCTTGAGATCCTGAACGCGAAGGCCTCCCTCGCCGGGGGCATGAAATTCAGGAGTTCCTTCGTCAAGGTCCCGTATGCTTTTATCGAAGAAGCGGTTCAAAGCGCGCAACGAGTGGTCCCCCGAAAGAGTCGAAAGGATGTGCTTCTGAATCGCTTGGACAACCAGACCCGAGAGTTGGAGCGCTTTAAAGCTGAATTGGAGGCGACGGAGGCTATGATTAAGGAAAAGACTCCCCCCCCGCCTCCGCCCGTCGATGTTGCGGTGTCAGGAACGGATGCAGAGAAAAAAGAAAAAACCGAACCTGCCCCGGATGAGAGACAGCTACGGGACGATGCGATGAGTCTGCGGGAGCAACTCGAGATCGCCTACAGTATCTATGCACAGGAACAAGGCGTCGCGCTCGGGGACGAGGGGAAGAAGGAAAGTCCTAAAGATGCCGAAGGCGCCCGGAGATACAAAGAATACAAGGAAGCGGGGGTTGAACTCTCCGGAGTGATCGATCAAGAACTCGCGATCGAACAGCAGGAGAGAGAGATCCTTGAAAAACGGATCCTGGAGGCTGACAAAGTGATACCGACCGTGACTTCCAAAGCGATGCAGCAGGATCTCGAGACCGAAAAGGATCGCATCGGGCAGCGTCTTTCGGACTTGGCCACGCGGCATGATTTTCTTTCCAAGGAAAAAGAACGTTTCAGCGCTAAGTGACGAACGAGGACTTATGATGAAAAATCTGCGAGGGTGGGGGATAGTTTTTTTGGTGACAGCGGTGATCTTGAGCGGTTGTGGCTATACTCGAAAGACCGTGCTTCCGCGCAACATCAAAACGATTTATATCGAAACAGTAAAAAACAAACTGGATGCCGAGAAACTCTATGCCTATCAGCCCGGACTCGAAATGGACATCACCAACGCGGTGATCCAGAGGATCCACCAGGATGGCACTTTAAAAATTGTGGAACAGAAGAAGGCCGACGCGTTCCTGAAAACGGAGCTGGTGTCCCTGGATCAGGAGGGGCTCCGGTTCACTTCTTTGGAAGGCGTGGCGCAATACCGTCTTTTTATCGTCGTCCGGATGAAGCTTGTGGACGCGAAGACGGGAGATATCATCTGGGAAGAGCCGAATTTCTCGGGAGATACCGAGTACTATGTGACCACCGTGACGTCGATCGGCGAGCAGAAAGCGGCCGTGGATGCCGTCCATCGCCTCGCGTATAACATTGTGGATCGCATTACCGAAGACTGGTAAGGTCTTTTCCTTGCCGCCCCTTGTGAATACCGACGTGTTCCTCATTGCCGGGGATCCTTTTCTCCGAACCCAAAAAGCCAAGACTCTTGTCGCCGGGATCGAAAAAAAATCCGGCGGTCCTCTTGCGCATCAGACCTTCAACCTGGACGAAACACCTTTTGAATCCGTTCTTGCTGCGGCCAGGACCTTGCCGTTCTTTGCATCGGGCCAGGTGATCTCGGCTCTAGGCGCCGGGGCTTTAAAGGATTCGGATCTTGCCGTGCTGGCCGCTTATCTTGGAAATCCCGCGCCCGGAACCACGCTGATCCTGGAATCGGATGATCTTAAAGGTGCTGCCGAGCTTCAAAAACTCATTAAAGCCAAGGGGCAGTTGATCCTTCTGGCAAAAGAAGAGGCTCGCGGGGCCGGCGCGACGTTCATTCAGCAAAAACTCGTGCAATATCACAAGACGATGGCCTCCGGGGCCAAGGCTCGGATCCTCGCCATGTGCGGGGATGCGGTGATGTTCCTGGACACCATCCTTGAGCGACTCGTGCAATTCGCAGGGGATCAGCCAGAGATCGATGAGGACATGGTCAACCGGTTCGAAGAGAACTGGACGGAGATGGATGTTTTTAAACTTACGAACGCTTTGGTGGACCGTGATCCGGCGCGGGCACTAAAAGTTTTTCGCGACTTGATGGAGTTCTATGAAGCGGATCTTTTTTCTGTGGTCGGGATCCTGCATTGGCAGCTTCGGCAATTGTGGCAGGCCGCCATGCTTTTAGCCTCGGGAGTTTCCGAGCGAGAGATCAGTTCCAAGCTCCGGATGTCTCCGAGTCGAGTGAGTGCGTTAAGGCGATTTTCTGTCGAGCGATTAGAATCAGCCGTAGAGGCCCTCTATCAGATCGACCGGAAGTCCAAGAGTGGGCAAGTCGACGGCGTTGCGGGATTGGAAGCTTGGCTTTTAGAATATACAGCTTAGGTTGCAACACAAAAGGGGACAGGCATCAATGGCTTGCCTGTCCCCAAAAGTGTTTTGAGACTATTTTTTCTTGAGTTTTGCGAGGAAAAGCGCGATGCGGGATTTTCTCCGGTCTGCGCGGCCGTGCGGGATCACCCCTTTGGTGACCGCATGATCATAACGGGCAATCAACGTTGCGGCGACGCCCTGGGCCTTTTCGGGCTCTGCGGCGAGTTGGGCCAGTTTTTTGCTGAGAGATTTCAGCTCAGAAAGAACCGCCATGTTTTTTGCGCGTTTTTTAGCATCACTTCGAATACGTTTTGCAGCGGAACGAATATTGGGCATTTCGATGACTCCTTTAGGTGAAAAAAGTGGCGACAATGTAACACGGGGCTCCTGTTCTGTCAATCCGCATCCCCAAGGACAGAAAAGCGGAAAACATCATCTCATGAAAGCTGCCGCGGTGGTGGCGGTGATGACCCTGATCGGGCGCATTTTGGGGCTTATTCGCGATATTGTGAGCGCTAAAAGCTTCGGGACGAATTGGCACTACGACGCCTTCCTCTATGCGTTCATGCTTCCCAACCTTTTTCGCCGCATCGTCGGCGAAGGCGGGCTTACAAGCGCTTTTATTCCGGTTTATAACGAGATCGGAGAAAAACAGGGGCGTGCGGAAGCGTTCCGCTTCGCGAATATCACGATCAGTTTTCTAAGCCTTGCTCTTTTTGCCTTCATTCTGGGGGTGGAAGGAGTTTTGAATATTCTCTTAAAGATCGGTTTTCAGTCCCAGACGGTGATGTTGACCCTGGAACTGTCGCGCATTCTCTTTCCTTATCTCTGGTTCCTGTCCCTTTACGCTCTCGGGATGGGGATCTTGAACAGCCACCGTCACTTTCTTGCGCCCGCCATGGGTCCCGCGATCCTCGATCTTGTGTGGATCGGCGCGGTGCTCTGGGTGCCCTCCTGGGTGGGACATGATTATCTGGCGAAAATAAGCTGGCTTTCCTATGTGATCCTTTTGGGCGGGTTCCTGCATGTGGCGGTGGAGCTTCCGCCGCTTCGCAAGCTCGGTTTCAAATTCCACTGGGTCTGGAATACCGGTTATGAAGGTCTTAAGAAGACCTGGAAACTTTTGCTCCCGGTGGTGCTGAGTTTTGCGGTCGTTCAGATCAATATTACCGTGGATATGACGCTCGGGCTGGCGATTGGACCGGGTGCGAATTCAAGTCTTTGGTATGGGAACCGGCTCATGCAGTTCCCGCTCGGTGTGTTTGCGCTCGCGATGGGGACCGCTCTTTTGCCGATGCTCGCGCAGCAGATCGCGCGGGGCGAGAAAGAGGCGTCTCGGAAAACACTTTCGTTTGCGCTCAGGAGTATTTTCTTTATCATCATTCCTTCCTCGGTCGGGTTGATTGTGCTTCGGGAACCGATCATCCGGATGCTTTTTGAGCGGGGCGAATTTGATGCCGTTTCGACCGCGCGCAGTTCTGCCGTTTTGCTGGGGTACACGATCGGACTTTTTGCTTTTGCGGGACAAAAGATCATGAATAGCGGTTACTACGCGGCGCATGATTCAAAAACGCCGATGATGACGTCTGTGATTTCACTCCTCTCGAATATTGTTTTTAGCGTGATTTTGATGATTCCGTTCAAGGAAGCGGGGCTTGCGCTGGGGACCTCGATCTCCGGTATTCTCCAATTGGGGCAGTTGGTTTATTTCTATCCTAAAAAAGTGGGGGAGTTCCCGTTCCGCGAGGTCGGAGCTTCTTTCCTGCGCATCCTGCTGGCATCCCTTGTGATGGGCGTGATAGGTCACTATGGTTTAAAGCTTTTTCAGTTTTGGCTTCCGGGGCAAAGCACGAAGATGCAACTGCTTCAGGTGTTTGGCAGCATCACCCTTGCCACGGTGGCTTATCTGGGACTGTGCCTCGCGTGCCATGTTCCTGAAGCGAAGGAAGCCTGGGCCTGGTTCCGGAGAAAGAAAAAGCCCGCGGCCGATCCTCTGGAAGTGGAAAAGTTGATCGATGGTGCGTAAAAAAAAGGATGGAGGATGGAGGATGGAGGATGGCGTCGAGCGGAAAGCCAAAACGCCCTCCGCCCTCCGCCCTCCGTCCCCCGAACCGCTGAAATTGCTTCGTCCTTTCGTGGAAAGAATGCCGCTCACTTCCGGCATCTACCTCATGAAAGACGCCCGGGGAACGATCCTCTACATCGGCAAGGCGAAATCTCTCCGGAAAAGAGTGCGGTCATATTTTAAGATTCCTGCCCCGATCCCCAAGATCACGATCCTGATGGGAAAAGTGAGGGCGATCGACCACATCGATACCCCGACGGAAGTTGATGCGCTGCTTCTTGAAGCTCATCTGATCCGCAAGCACCAGCCCCGCTACAATCAGGATCTGAAAGATGATAAGAGCTTTCCGCTTTTTAAGATCACACGCGAGAAATTCCCGAAGCTTTCGGTCACGCGACAAAAAGGGGACGGCAAGGCGGATTATTACGGTCCCTATACGGACGCGAAACTTTTGCGACAGGCCTTGAATTTGATACAGGCGCTTTTTCCGATCAGAAAATGCCAAGCGTTGCCTAAAACGGCATGCCTCTATCATCATATTGGACAGTGCCTTGCCCCGTGTATCAAGCCGGAAGTGAAACCGGAATACGACCGCCTGATCCATGAGGTGAAGCGTTTCCTGGGAGGTGGCAAAAAAAGTTTTGTGCAGTATCTCAATGACAGAATGGAGCGGGCGAGCCAGGCGTTGCAATTTGAGGACGCGCAATTTTTTAAGGAACAGATCGACGCGCTTTCCAAGCTCCGGAAAAAGCGTTTTCTTCCCAAAAATCCGGGGCAAGGGATTTCTCTTTCGGCGACGATCGAGCTCAAGCAACGACTCAAGCTGGAGAGGATCCCTGAACGTATCGTTTGTTTCGATGTCTCGAATGTGCAGGGCGATCAGGCGGTTGCTTCCAAGGTGAGTTTTTACCGGGAGCTGCCCGACAAGTTCGGGTACCGCCGCTACAAGATCCGGGGAGTTTCCGGGATCAACGACTATGCCATGATCGCCGAAGCTTTGACGCGTATGCTTTGCGGTATCAAGGAAGGCCGGGAAGAATTTATACCGGATCTTATTATGATCGATGGCGGGAGAGGGCATCTCAATACTGCGGCCAGGGTCCTCGCCCGGGAGGGGATGACCTCGATCGATATTGTTTCCATCGCCAAACAGTTCGAGTGGATCCATTCTCCGAAGTTCCTGGGGCCGCTTGTCCTGGCCTCGGATTCACCCGCGCTTTATCTCCTAAAAAAAGTGCGGGATGAGGCCCACCGGTTCGCCATCACCTATCACAGGAAGCTCAAGTCAAAGGCCCTGCAGCGATCGGCCCTAGATGATATCCCGGGGATTGGCGGGAAGCTTAAACGTATCTTGCTCGGTCATTTTAATTCCGTCGAGGAGATCCGGAGCGCCAGCATGGAAAAGCTTCGTGCCGCTCCGGGTATTGATCCGAAAACGGCTAAGGCGGTTCATACCTACTTTTCACCTCGTTAGTCTCTTGTTTTAAGTTGTCTGTCGAGAATAAATCGCTGCATTGGCGCTATGCGCTGCTATGAATCGATAGTTGCATTTTAGGCGATTTATAACATTTTAAGCCGCCTCAAGGTCCGATTTCCTGCCGAAATAAAATCGTTAAATTTCACAAAAAAAGAGGCTGTGCCCTTGCGGATGTCCGATTATGTGTTATCTTTTCATAAGACTTTAGAAATCAAAGAATGGCCGTTCCAATACTCATCAATCCCAGCTTCCGAAAAGATGAAATTGGGGCGGCCATAACGACCATTGTTGTAAAAAAATAGCACGTTAAGGCCGTCCCAATACCATGCAATCGAAGCGTAGCTGAGATTGGGGCGGTCTTGACTACCGTTCAGTAAAATAAATCTGAAGTCAAGGCCGTCCCGATACATATCGATTTCACGGAGTTGAAATCGGGGCGGTCGTAATTACCATTAGTTAAAAGAAATAAAAATTACGGCCGAGGCAAATGATCCAAAAAACATCTGCACACAAGACGCTCATTCCACGCTTTTTCCTCAAGGCGATCAGTCTGTTTACGGTAGTCGTTTTCCTCGGAACTTCCTTTCCGTCCCAGACTCTAGCGCAGATGCCTTCTACTTCCAATGTTACGGGAGGGATTGACGCCAGTCTTCTTGCCTCGGCCTCCGCCACAAGCGGAAAAGTGCAGGAGATCGTCATCCCTTCCGAACTTGGAACGATAAGCGAAGCTTATCGCGGGGAACGGGGAACGATGAACGTGGAACGTGGGGCCGAAAACGTTAGCCGTTCCCCGTTAGCCGTTCCCCGGCACGGCCGTATGGTCGTGCTGATCCAAGACGCTCACGCGGTTCCCGATGCCCAGAGGTCCGTTGAAAAACTGATCGAACATCTCCAGAAAGAATACGGCGTCACGACCGTAGCGGTGGAAGGCGCGGAAGGGAAGCTGGACCCCACGCTTTTCCGCCTGTTTCCTGATGCGGAAAAAAGAAAAAGCATTTTTGAAGATTATCTTGCGAGCGGAGAACTTTCCGGCGCGGCGGCGGCAAGCGTGCTTTCGCCTTACACGGCGGACTATGTCGGGATGGAAGACTGGACGCTTTATCAGGACGGGGTAGCGGCGTTTCTGGCCGGCCTTGGAAAGCAGGTCGATCTCAAATCTCACATCTCAACTCTCAAATCGGAGCTGCAAAGGCTTAAAACAAAATACTATTCAGAGGAGGCGCTGGCATTTGATGCCAAACTGGGCGCATGGAATGAAAAACAGAATAATTTGACGGAGCTTTTGAGCTATCTTGCTAAGTTCGTCGAGGTCAACGCGCAACGCACAACGCTCAACGTATTATTTGAGGCGTTGGCGCAAGAGAGGAAGGCTGCCCCGAAGCTTGAATCGGAAGTAAAACAGCTTGCCAAGTATGTCCACGAGACTGCGCCGAGTGCGAAACTGAACGGACTGGTCCAGGATTACCGGACCGGGCGCTTATCCCTCGCGGCTTTTGCGTATGAGCTTACCGAACTCATCTCTGGCAACAAGTCCGTCATTCTGAGCCCGAAGGGCGAAGAATCTCAAAAAAGAGATCCTTCGGTTTTGCCTCAGGATGACGTGAAGATTGTTGTTTCGGCTGAACTCCGATCGATCATCCAAAACCACGAAAAACTCGTTCAGATGAAAGGGCCTGCATTTATCAAAGAGCTGGAGGCTTTCGTGGAAGACGTCCGGGCAAAACTTCATACGACACCGGAAGCGAAGGCGGTTGCCGTGCTGGCCAAGCAGTTGCAGCTGCTGGAGAAGCTCTCAACGTTTGAATTGTCGCGGAGCGAATGGGAAGAACTACGAGCGGGGAACGGGGAACGGGGAACGTGGAACGGGGATGAAAGTATCGATATCTCCCAAAAAAGGATCCTCGATCTTTATCACGCACCGCTTGTGGCCGATTTTCTTTCTTTTTATGAAATAGCAATTAAACGCGAAGCCGTTTTTAAGGAGAAGCTTTTTGACCTGTTAGGCGTTAACGTTTCCCGTTTCCCGTTACCCGCTCCCTACGCCACAAATTCTGTCGCATTTGTGGCGGGCGGCTTCCATACAGGCGGCCTCGCGGCGAAACTCAAGGAACAGGATATTCCCTATGTCGTCATCTCGCCGGCGATGAAAGAAGTGCCGCAGGACAATCGCTACTTTGAACATATGCAGGGCAAGGTGTCGTGGCGTTCTTACTTTAAACCGCATAGCGGACGGATTGATCTATTTGATGCCTTTAACCGTGCTACGACAGAAAAACTTTTAGGGGGTAGGGGACAGGGGATAGGCGATAGAAAACTAAACCCTAAACCCTATACGCTATACGCTAAGGAATGGCGCGATTCGATCATCCGCAATCTTGCCGCCTCCGGCCGTGTTGCGGAACATGCAAAATACACACATTTCATTGACGAGCAAGCCGCCGGAAATTCCGAAGAGTTTCAGGGGCTCAAACAAACCTGGACCGCGAAACTTGAGCGATTCATCGAAAAACTGCAGTTCCTTGGTAAGAACAATCAGATCAACGAAGCGAATGTGGCGAAGTTGCTTTCTCAGCCAGCCAACCAGACGCCTTATGCGGTTCCCCTGGTTCCGGGTGCGACCATTCCCGAAAGCTTTTCAGGAGGTGAACGTGCAACCCACAGGGGCTGGACAGAAAGCGTTCTGACGGACAACGCGCAGCGAGAAATACGAAAACCTGAAGCGTTGACCCCTGACCGTAAAACGTTGCCTGCGGCCCAAGGCCGACGTTCCGAGGTGAGAATCTCAGGGGCGAGTCGAGCTGGGGAGAATCTCGCCCATGATGTGCGTCCGCAAGTTTCGATTGTCATTGAAACGACGCTCAGGGATGAGGTTTTTTTGAACCAACTCGAGAAATATTTTTCCTCGGAGAAGAGTTCGGAGATCAACAAACAAGTGATCATCGCCGTCGACGGGCGCAGTCAAGCGCTTCAACGCGAACGTTTTGAAAAGCTCAAACGACTGATCAGAGGATTTGATCCCGAGAAATCAGTTTCCCATGTCCAGTTCGTGCTCGTTCCCGGAACGGGGGCCGTGGGACAGGGGATCCGGAACGGGATTGCCGTTTCGACCGGGGACGTCGTTGTTTTGGCAGATGATCGCGCGCCGCTAGACGACGAGATCTATCTTGCTTTGGCGTCACCCGTTCTTCAGAAAAAATCAGAGGCAGTCTATGATGCGTCCGGTCTTTACTCGGCGATCAAAACGCGGACGATGAAAGAAGTGCGGTGGAGCAAACGCGGGCCTTTCAGAGACGCAGAGATCAAAGCCAAATTTGAGCGTCTTGCTTATAAAGCTCAAGTATCTTCCGTTTTATCGTCCGAAGAGCAGGCGCGTATTTCTGCTCGCCCAGGTGTCTCAATTTTCGAGCGCGTTCGTGGTGTGCTGGTCCAGGCCTTTTACTCTTTTATCCCCCCTCGGAGTTTCTACTACGGCCAATACGAATTTGAGAAGTCCATGGAAGCCATGGCGAGATTGCCGCGTCTTGCTGAAGGCGAGAAACGAAAAGTGAGCGTTGTTATTTCTTCGCGGAGCGGAAAACGTTTTTTTTCACCCAACGAGGAAGACGAAGGTCAGGATGCCTTGCGGGTTAAAGTAGAACAATTGCAGACACTCTTTGCGCTGAATGCTTCCTATGAATGGGAGCTTGTGATCGTTGATGATGCGAGCCCGGGCGGAAAAACGGGTGAGCGGATCGCTCAAAAAGCCAAGGAACTTTTTCCGGAGTTTTTCCGGTCCGGTAAGATCCGCATTATTTTTTCGAAGGATAAAAAAAGCCAGAAAGGCGGCGGCATCCTTTTTGGAATGAAGGATGCTCTGAGTCGCAGCGCGGATTATCTGGTTTATACCGATGTCGACCTTTCGGCGGATCTAAGGCTCATCGGGTCGCTTTTGGAGCCGATCGTTTCCACCGGCGTCGGGATCACGATCGGTTCTCGCGGGCATCCGCGTACCCGGATCATCGGTAAGGGTTCTTTCCGGAATATCTCAAGCGTCATTTATAATTCTCTGGCGCGTTTTATCCTTCCTATCGGAAAGATCCGAGATACGCAGGCCGGTTTCAAGGCTTTTAGCCGCGAGACAGCATTGGCGATCGTTCCCGAAGCAAAAGATGTCGGGTTTTCATTCGACACGGATCTTTTGCTCTTGGCGATGGAAAAAGGTTACAAGGTCGAAGAAATACCCGTTTATTGGAAAGACAGTCAAGTCGGCACTTCCGTGTCCGTCTATTTGTGGGCGCTTCACATGACGACGGGTCTTCTCGAGCAGCGCATTCGCATGTCCGAACGTGTCTTGGCGCGCCCCGGCATCCAGCCTCGTGCAGTGTTATCGATTCTGGTGTCCCGTGCTGCCATCATGGCGATCCGTGGTATCCAGAGCTTTATTCGAGCTTACCGACGCGTGAAATCTCTTATACCGGATCGGCCGTCTTTTAAGGCCGTGCCTGTCCCCGGGGCATTCGAGCTCCATGAAGCGGTGCTCGACAAGCGAACGACTCAGGAATTCTCAGAGAAGGCTCGTGTGATCGTAAGCCAGGCGGGCAAGAATCTTGCCGGTTTCCGAGAACGGATTGCGAGCATGGACGTGAAAACAAAAACAGAACAAGGACTCGGGAATCGCACCCCTGTGACCGAGGCCGACGAGGCTTTGCAACGATTTATCGTCTCAGAAATTCAGAGGGTTTTCCCGGGACATTTTGTTATCGCGGAGGAAAAAATCGAGGATGAGATCCTCCGTAAAAATAGGGAAAACGAAAACTCGGACTATGTCTGGATCCTTGATCCGATCGACGGGACCAAAGAATTCCTCAATCCCGGAAGTGATTATTATGGGATTTCCCTGGCACTCTACTACAAAGGGTTGCCGGTGCTTGCCGTCGTTCACTCCCCGCATTTTGGGATGATCGAGACCTCCTCAGAGCGTAGCGGCGTTTATCTGAACGGAGAGCCGGTGCGTGTCCGCCAAGAATCTTCGATACGGGACCGTCATGTGGTGATTGACGATGCTCCGCAGAAAATACTCGGTTCCATTCTTGCCGTGGGGAAGGGATGGAAATCCGTTTCTCACAACACCCGTTCCGTGGTGTTGAATCTGGTGGGGATGGCCGCTTCAGGCCAAGACGCGATGGCGCCGGATCTTTTTTGGAAAGGCGGTGATCGCGGGCCTTTGCTTTGGGATATTGCCGCGGCAAGTTATCTTCTCAAAAAAGCGGGGGGGATTGCGTTCAGCGTTGAACAAGGGAGGGTCGTTGAAGTCGAACAAGCGATCCGTGAGACGATCCTTGATCCGGCCCAACGAGGCAGGCATTTTTCTGTTTTGGCGGGCACGCCGGAGGCCGTCCTCGCAGCGGCGAATGCTTTGCAGAGGAACCTTGGCGGAGGTATGTCCCAGAGCACGAAATCTCAGGATCTTGTCGTCGAACGGGTGACCGCGGATCAAAAAATCAGCGCGGTGCACTTCCACTACGATTTTGAAATACCCGGAAACCAGATCGCTTTTCCGATCGGTCATGCGGTAAAACCGCAGGCCCCGGTGCTCCTGCAATTCAAGGAAGGATCTTTTGTTTTTAAAAAAGTCAGCGATTCTCGTTCGCGCGCCCAATACGTGGTGTCTTATCAGAAGGCATTAAAGCAAAGCGGCCTTCTTTCGGTGCCTGGGCTTATCCCGCTCAAGGGACGGGCGGGGCAAGCTGCGGATGATTTCCTGGTCGAGCTTTCGGACGGTTATTACGCGCTCGAGGAAGCGCTTCTCCAGGGCTTGGAGATCTCCTATGCGAAAGCCAATCTAAAACAATTTGAGGATCTTGGCGCGTTGATCGCGGTATTCCATAATACTTCCGAGGGTTTTGAGCTGGAGGGGAAGAAGAGTGAAAATCCTCTCATCGCGATCGTTGATCGGCAGAAGGATTTTGAAACGTTGGGGATCGCGCTCCGAATTAAAGAACTCATGAAGGGGACGGCGCATCTTGCCCGGGGTGAGAAACTCTTCCTTAAGAACTATCCGATGCTCATCTCCCAACTCGAGATTCTGCGAGCCCATCTTCCGGGCTCCCGATACGACGCACTTCCGAAGGCGTTCGTGCCAGCGGATTTGAGCCTCCACAATATGCGGTTTTCCGGGGATGGGAGTTCCGCGCTTTCAGTCTACGATTTTGGCAAGCTGCGCTATCAACCGCGTCTTGAGGACCTGAAAAATCCAGCCATGTCCCTCGGGCCTGAGAAGGGAAGGACTTATAATCTGGATGTTTTAAATGCGATTGTTCGGGGATACCAGTCGGCGGCGCGCGAGCCTCTCACGGCAGAGGAGCTTGAGGCCTTGCCGGAATTTATCCGCGGAACTTTTCTCTGGCAATATGCGGGATGGTTTTTTCTTGAGATGGCCAAGCTGAATACCGACGATGCGGTCTACGATCAAGCCGTGGATCTTTTTCAGTATTTCGGTCGGGTTGCGCATGATTTTCCGGCGGGTCCTCCGTCTCCTTCTTCAGCCGAAGGCCGCCGTTCCGAGTTGCGGAAGGGCGAGGATGTTCTTCTCCCGGAAGTTTCGGCGGAAGGGAAGTCTGAAATTGAAAAATATCTTTCCGGAAAAACGCTCATTCATTCTGTTTTTGAAGGGGGCGGGGCGAAAGGGGTGGCCTATGTCGGCGCTTTGGAAGAGCTGGAATCGCAAAACATGTGGTTTAAGGAAGTGGCCGGCACCTCGGCCGGGGCGATCACGGCGGCTTTGATCGCGGCCGGGTATACGTATCCCGAGATCAAAAAGATCGTTTTTGAATCCGACTTCAACCAGTTCAAGGACTTGCGGTGGGGGATCGTTCCGCCTTGGCTCAATCTCATGGTCTTTGGGGGCTTGTACCGCGGCCTCGCGTTTGAAAAATGGATCGCCGAAAAACTGAAGGACAAGCTCGGCTTTGAGCCGGTGTTCAAGGACCTTCCCATTCCGCTTTCGGTCGTCTCGAGCGATATTTCCAACAAAGACATGCTGATCCTCGATAAAGATACGGCGCCCGACCTCAAGGTCGCGGAAGCCGTGCGTATGTCGATGGGCATTCCGTTTTTCTTTGAAGTTTACCGCTGGCTTGGGGCTTATAAGCGCTTTCCGCTTGCGGTGCGTCGCATGGTCGACGGGGGGCTCCTAAGCAATTTCCCGCTTTTTATTTATGACGAGGCGGGAAGCAAGGGGGAACCGGTCGTCGGTTTCATGCTTCAGGAAATTCCGCACAAGAAAGAAGCCTCAAAAGGCTGGATTAGCAAGCTGCTGGCTCTCCTGAAATATCTTCCGGCGTTTCACATAGCCTCGGCTGTGATCGAAACGGCGCTCCAGGGTCAGGACAACCGTCATATTGAAGATGATGTGTGGGCCAAGATCGTCAATATTCCGGTCGATGTTGGGACTTTGGATTTCGATCTGACGCTTGCGCAAAAAGAAGAATTGGCGGCACGCGGCAAGGAAGCCACCCGGAAGATCCTCGGACTTGCGCTTCGCGGTGAAAAAGGGAAAGATTCTGAAGTTTCGGTTGCTTCAATTCGATCCGAAGTAAGGGGAAAGAGTGCTCCGGATGCGATCACCGGCCGTCGGATCCCTGTTTCCAAGCAGCTGCTCCTTCCGGATTGGGCGCGGGGTTTTATTGATGCCCGTCAGGGAAATCAATACAGAACGCCAGACGAGCGCATGGCCGTGGCCGTGGAGTTGTCACGGCTGAATGTCGAGAACCATACCGGGGGACCTTTCGGGGCCGCGATCTTTGAGCGCGAAAGCGGGCGTCTCTTTGCCATCGGCGTCAACCGCGTGGTGCCTCAAAACAACTCGATGGCTCATGCCGAAATGATGGCATTCGTGATGGCACAGGCCCGCCTGAGAAAATTCACTCTCGACAGGCCGGGGCCGGGACTTGAACTCGTCACCAGCGCACAACCTTGCGCCATGTGTTTCGGAGCGACGCCGTGGTCGGGGGTCAAGAGCGTTGTGATTGGCGCGCGTGGGGAAGATGTGGAAAGCATCACGGGTTTTGATGAAGGTCCAATCCATCCGGAGTGGCAGAAGGAACTTGAAAGCCGCGGGATCTCGGTTCAACGCGATGTATTGCGTGATGAAGCGATCGCGGAACTGCGCAGCTATGTCGAACAGAACGGCGTGGTCTATAACGGCCGCTTATCGGCGGCTGAATCAGTGGATGATAAACAGGAAGTGAAGTCTGATGCCTCTGTCCGATCGGCATTGGAACCCAATCCCACAGGGACTTCACAAAACGCCGTGTTCCAAACGCTTCGGCAGGAACATGCGGACGGTAGGGATTCTCAAGAATCCCACAGACCGTACTTGGCGGAAGGACCGACAAGTAATGGTTCTGTCCGATCCGAAATCCGGAAAATGTGGGTCAAGGTCGCCGTGGCAGTCGCGGCGGGTGGACTGCTCGTAAGCGGGGCTTTTTTGCTCGACTCTTTTTTGAAGACCTTTCTGACGATCCTTTTTGTCGTGAATCCGATCGGTTCGGCCGTCACATTTGTTTCGATGACCGGGGAAATGAAGGATGCGGGGAAGCGGGAAAGCCTTTCCAAAAAGTCGCTTATTGCCGCCACAGCGGTTGGGGCGTTATTCCTTTTTTCCGGCAACCTCCTTTTTGATTTTATGGGGATCACGCTCGGAACCTTTATGATCGCCGGCGGGGCGCTTCTTTTCACGATTTCCCTCACTTCTTTGACAGCTTCGACGAGCGACAAAAGGGTCGATCCAAACGAGATGGGAGTCGTTCCTCTGGGTATCCCGCTTATCGTCGGTCCTGCGACGCTTACGACTTTAATGATCCTCCGGGGCCAATACGGCTGGCCGGTCGTGATCGCCGCTTTCCTTGCGAACATGTTCCTGACGGCCATGCTTTTCCGTTATTCCGGGAAAGTAATCGCTGTGCTCGGGAAGGAAGGCGCCAAGGTCATCGGCAAGATCTTTAATCTGCTTCTTGCGGCGCTCGGCGTCACCTTGATCGTGAAGGGCCTTTTGACGGTTTTTCCTGGCCTTCATTCCGATACCGTGCGCCCTTTAAGTCTTCCGAAGGACAAGCCGGTCATTGAATCCTCATCGCAACCAGGGGCGAATATCCGTTTTGAGCATGCCCGCTTCGATCTGCTGGCAAAGCAGTCTGGATCCGTTCCGCCATCTCGTTCGGAGGTTAGAGAAAATACTTCCGCTGACTTTCAGGAGCTGTCCATTCACAAAGGGAAGCAGGTCTCGGAGATTTTGCGTGCGATGGGCCGGCTCGATCATACCAAGGTCTGGGGAGTGACAAGCCGCGGCGTTCTGCAGATCAGCTGGGGGGACTGGATCGAGCATGAAATGAACAATGCCATGCAGCTTCTTCTTTCCGGCATGGATCTTTATCTTCTGGGATGGGGAAAGGACAATCTAGTCACAGCCCGGGAAGGCTGGGACAAAGCGGAAGATTTTTTGATGATCCACAAGGCGTGGCGGGAGGCGGTTCGAAATAATTTTTCGGAAGTGATTCCGAAGGTTCATTCCCCCGTGGCCGGAAGCTCCCGGGAGCTGGCTTTGGATCGAATCGAGCAGCCCTACTATTTTATGCGCACGGTTTTTATCGACAGTCCGGACGCCGAAAATAACCGGGAACTCTACATCAGATTTGTGGATCGCCTGGAAAATGTCTTGATGTGGTTTGGAGGACAGGTTGCCCAGGAAGTAGACAAGTACGAAAAGGCGAATGGCCCGCTTTCTCCTAAGGGAGCCGAATTATTTTCCGATTCCAGGAAGGGCCGTTCCGAAGTGCGGGATGATAAGCCGTTAGCTTCAAAAACAGTCAGGCTTCAGATTCCTAAGGGCATATTCAAAAGTATGGCGCAGCAGCCGGCAGGCGAACCTTCCAGACCGGATACCGCGGTTGCTGGACCCGGTCCGGAACAGGCAGAAAAATCCCTCAAGAAAAGGGCTGTAAAGTCCACGCCGCTTATCGAGAGTCTCCGCGGGTATTACTCAGCGAGAGAGAAAATGCTCAAGGCGATCAAGCAGGGAGACAGCCTGGTTTATGAAGAAAACCTCTTCGCCATGGCGAAATTTTCCCGGGAGACGGTAAGCCTGGACAAAAAGAAATCCGCGATCGAGGATGCCGTCGAAGAACTCAGGACGTCGGGGGAAGAATCTTTTAAAACCGAGCTGATCGGCGACGGCCTGGAGATCACGCGCGTCCTTTCCGATGAATTTTCTTCCGTCGAAAAAGAACAACTGAGTCAGGCTTACGGTGAGTTTCTGCAGGCGCTCGGCTACGATGCCGTGAATCGTGAGACGCTTGTCCGCGAACTGATGCTGATCACGTATCCGCTGACGTTGATGGACCTCATGCCGAAGAGTATCAAGGATTTCCAGACGAAGCCGCGCGCCCTCATGGATGTTTTTCAGGCATTTGAGTCCGTCGCCTTCGCCGAAGGGCGCGGGGCTCTCGGGGCTTTGATCGGCGGCGACGTTCTGGACCATGACCTTGGCATCCATTTGATCAAGCAGGACGACGAAGTCCTGCTCCGATCTGTCGCGCTGCATGAAGTGACCCATTATCTCGCCCGGAAGAATCTCCTACCTTTCGATGTTTCAAGCGAGATCATCACGCAGGCTGTGACGATGGTCATTCTCTTTCACGGTATGCCCTACAAAAAAGCCGTGACCGCTTTCGAAGGCTTCGGCAGTCTCTCAAAGGAGATCGTGGAGCAGGCTAAGGAGGATGTCCGGAAGAAAAGACGCCTCATGGAGCCTGAAGAACTGATGGACTGGGTCCACAAAATGATCGTGCTTCATAAGCCGGAGCTCTTGCACGCGCCTCAGGACGCTTTCCGGGACATGCAGGAAAGATTCGCCGGCATGTATTTGGGGGCGTACGGCTTTTTTGTGACCGAGAATAAATCAGAAAGCGATTCGCTCCGGTACGTGATCCATTACGGTTCGAAAAATTTGCCGAAGGTGAATCACGCGGACTATTCAAGGAAGCTGTCTTCCAGGGATTGGGAATACATCCATAAAGTGCTGGCTCGCCTCCAGGCGATCGCCGAGGTCATTTTGCAGGAGGACGGGATCAAGTTTACCGCGCGTCTCAAGAAAGATATGCGGAATATGGCGGGGGTGCGGTGGTACTACAATCAGGAAGAACACACCTTCTATTATGTGCCCTGGGATATTCTGGAATACGGGGAAGAAGGCTCGGAGGGGATGCTTCTCACGGAGCTTTTCCGGCAGATGTATTCCCGCATGGAATTTATTGAGGGCGACTACGACACTCCGGAGTTCCGTCTCCTTTACGGTCTCCTGGATACCCACCGGGTGGTCGGGGAAGGGATCAAGGAATTCTCGGGCCGCGAAGAGGCTGTTAAGAAATTCTTCGAAAAAAAGATCAGGATCCTCAACCTCGAAACGGAAAAAGAGCGGATGGCGCAAAACCCGCTTTTTGTCCAGTTCTCGGAAGGTGTCTTCTATTATCTCGCGACTGATTTTGCTGAATCCTCCGCGAAGAACGATCCCCGCATTACGAACGCAAAGGTCCTTTATGCCCTAACGGAATCTTATCCCGCTATTTTGCAGGCCACCGCTCTGAAGGATGAGAAATTCTATCAATGGATCCGCGACGAGATCTGGCCGCATGTGAAGCCGCTGATCGATGAGGATCTCAAAAAACTGTTCGATGAAATGATGGAAGATGAAATGCTTCGCCAGCTTCTCGAAGAGCAGATGAAAGAAGGCGGTGAAATGCCGGATATGCCGGGGATGCCGGGCATGCCCGGGATGGGACAGGGCAGGGGCGAGGGAAATACCCAGGCCGGAGATCTTGATCCCGAGATGAAGGCTAAGCTCCAGAAGATGCTGAAAGAAAAACTTGCCTCGATGACCCCCGCCGAACGGGAAGCTTTCCTCAAGAAGGTCAAAGAAGCTTATCAAAAACAGCTCCGCAAACAGACCGATCAAATGTCGGATGTGACGGGACAGACGCCGAGCTCAATGCAACCCGGCGTCGGCCAGCCGTCGCCTGAGCAGGTCAAGGCCGGTCTTTCCCAGGTCGCGAACGCGCTTCGCGGTCTGGCGGATCAGGTGGAAGGTATCAAGGGCAATGCCGGAGAGATCAGCTCTTCTGCCGGCCAGGCGTCCCAGGGCGCTGCCGGTGTTTCAGAACAGGCGGATACTTTGAGCGCGAAGCCCGAGGAAATGTCGAAGGGAGCTATGCAGCCCATGGATCAATCTTTGGGCGGTTTGATGGACAAGATCAAGGCCCTGCGGGAAAAAACTTTCGAGTTCAACCGCAAGGCCCGTGAGATCGACGATCAGGCCAATGCTTTCGGAAACATCGGGGATGCGGTCCAGGATCAAATGAAACAGCTCCTGGACCATGCCGATGACCTTGCTTCTCTCTCTGCGGATGTTCATCAAACGTCGGCCGAGGCGGACCAGGAAGGCCGTGAGGCCGGTGAAATTGCCGGAGAATTGAAAGCCAGGCTTGAAGGAGAGAACCCGAGGATCGACGGCCTCAAGGGCCGGGCGCAGCAGATCCAGGCTAAAATGGAAAAGATCGATAAGTCCCTCGAGGACATGGTGAAGGAACTGCAGGAAGCCCGGCGCCATGCGGACGGTCTTCAAAGCAGTGTCAATCAGGTGGCCCGTCGCGTGGAATCTCCGATGCCGCAGATTTCGGCGGAGGGTGGGTCGACCGCGGGATCAACAGGTTCCGGGGATCCCGGTGCTCATGGCGCGGCGCCGAGCGATAATCGCGAGAGAGCCATGAATGCCAGGGCCGGCAGCAGGAGCTCCACGGGGATCGAACGGCATCATTCCGTGGATAGCGCGATCGCGGAGCAGATGAAGCGGTTGCTAGCAGAGCCCGAATATCAGGTCGATCCGGAAACCATGCGTCTTCCTGCGAAAACCGTCATTCCTCGGATCACGAACAGTCAGTCGGCGGTCTACCAGGCGATCCGCAAGCCCTCGATCCAGTTCGAGGCGACGCTGCGGAGCAATATTTTGAATGTACTTCACGAACTTGAAACGAGCCTGCTCCTTGCGAACCAGCGGAAGGGACGCATCAACCCGCGGGCCCTGACCCGGGTGAACACCGGCGATCAGCGGATCTTCCAGCTCAAAAAAATCCCTGACATCAAAAAAATGAGGCTCACGCTTCTGATCGACGTGAGCGGCAGCATGTACTCGGACGGCGGCAATCTGGATCTTGATGCTTTCAATCCAGGAGCGCTTGTCGGGAGTAACAGGATCAACAGCGCCATCCGGACCGCGGTTATGTTTATGGAAGCCTTCGGCAACGATGAGGATATCGAACTTGAGATCATTCTTGTGGCAGACAATGCCCGGATTGAAAAGCCCTTTGACCAGCCGGTGACCCCTGAGTTTGCTTATCAAGTCGTTTCCAGGATCCTGCATCACAACCTGGGAGGCGGAAATGCCGATCTGAAAGGGCTTAAGCTCGCGGTCGAAAGCCAGGACCTTCGGGAAAAAGAAGCCGGCGTTCAACCCAAGATCATTGTGATAGTTGCGGACGGAGGCATCAACTATACGGATAAAGAGGGGATTGAAAAAACCCTCACGACTCGCAAAGACATTGCCTGGCTGCCCACGGGAATCGGTCCCGCGTCCGCGGACGTCAAAAATGCCTATGCCCCTTACGGAGAGGTCGTCGATAGCGTCAATCAGCTCCCTGAAAAGATCGGAGAAAGATTACAGACACAGATCGAGGCGATCGTGGCGGGCGTCACAGGACGCAGTGAGTTGCGGGATCCGCAGCGTTTCGAGAACTTCAGCGCGTCCATGGTCGAAGCTTCGCGCAATCTTATGAAAGACGGATTTGACTACGTCACGGAGGACGGGAAAACCTACCTCGTTGTTTCGCCGGAGACGGACGGAAGCCAAAAATATCCTGATTTCAAGGTGCCGGTGCGGGATGGCGTGAGCAATCTGCGCAAGGAGTCCTTTTATGCGTCGCCTACCAATATCCGCGATATCACGAAGATCATTTTGAGAGCGCATGATCAGTCGCTTGACCGCACCGCGCTCAACGTCCAGGGAGACGCCGGATCGGGTAAAAATAAGAAGATCTATCACGCGGCCCGTCTCATCGGACAGAATGTCCGCTTCATGGCGCTCCATGATGACATCCACGAAGATGACCTTGTGGAGCGGCGGGGGGTGAACGAACGCTCCGACGGGAAAACCGACTGGATCCCTTCGGCAATTGTTGAAGCCATGTTGAAAGGGGAATGGGTGATCCTCGACGAATACAACAAAGCGAAGCCGGAAGTGCTCGCCCGCCTCAATCAGATCATTCAGTCCCGCACCGTGACTTTGCATGACGGAACCAAGGTCAAGGCCAAAGAAGGCTTTGCCATCATCCTGACCAGTAATCCTCCGAGCGGTTCGGGCGACGCTGCGGTTTATTCGGTCGCGGCGACCTCCGGCGAGATGCTCGACCGTATTCGTACGATCAATATTGAATATTTACCGGCGCAGGAAGAACAAGCGCTTCTGTTTTGGACGCTCATGAAAGAGCGCAAGCTTTCGAACACCGACAAGATCAGCCGGGAAGAGCGGGAATTGATCCTTCAGCTGGTTTCGGCCGCAAATATCAACCGTACCATTTATAACGGGCAGAATGAGTCGGGCCAGAAAGGCACCGGGCGCGGCAGGAACATCGCGCGGCCGCTGTCGACCCGTTCTCTGGTCAATATCCTCAAGCATATCGCGGAGTTTCCCGGTGAGATCCACCGTATGAAATCGGTGATCAAGCGTTTTTACTCCTACGAGTGGGAAAAACAGGATCAGATCCTGCGCGTCGAAGAGATCTTCAACCACTTCGCCAGTTTAAATCGGGATATGCCGCTCCTGTTTAACGAGGAAGATCTCAAAGGACCTGTTTACGGGACGAATGCCCGGGGGAAGCGCGTTCTAAAGTTTAAAGGCCTCGAAGTGCCGGTGAGCGACGATGCTCCGCAAAGTCTTGAGGAGATACCGCTTGAAGACCGCGTGATGTGGACGCCCACCAATCTCCGGTATCTCTATGATTGCCTCATGGATTTCAAAAAAGGAAGGCACATGCTTTTCATCGGCGAGGCCGGAACGGGGAAAGACGTGATCGCGGAATACGTTTCGTGGCTCCTTTACGGTCCGAAAGTCGAGACCTTCGGCGTGACGCGCAATGCCATGGTGGAGGATCTGATCGCTTACCTCGGGCTCGGGGAAGGCGAAAGGATGGACAAAGGCGGCATGGTGATCGCGGCCGGGAAGAACGAAACGGGGCTTGTGCCGGCGTATGTGATCCGCGCGATGAAAGCAGGCCGTCCGGTCATTCTGGACGAGATCAACAAAGGGAAACCGGAAGTTTTTGCGGTCATGAACAACATTCTCGAAGAAGGCTGGATCGATCTGGCCAACGGGCAGAGGATCTATTCAGAACCCGGATTTTTGATCATTGCGACCATGAACCCCGACAGCAAACGGACGTATATCGGCAACTATCGCCTGTCGGGAGAATTCATTGACCGGTTTTCCGCTCATAAATTCGATTATCTGAACCGGGAGGAGGAGATCCGTATCCTCCGGGATTTTAACCAATACATCCGCAAGTCATCGCCCGATGCTTACAAGAATTTCAGATCTTTGAGAACGGAATTCATTGGGGCGCTCGTAGCCATGACAAGCGTTCTAAGGCAGAAATACCAGTCTCAGGAAATCCCGCATCCTGTTTCGATGCGGTCGCTTAAAAAACTGATCGTGACCTTATCCCGGACGCCGCGGGAGTATTTTGACGCATTTCCCGCCTTGCTTCGCGAGACCTATGTGTTTGAAGACCCCGTTCATAATGAGGCCGTTCTTGCCGCCGCGGTCCAGGCCGGGTTGCTGCAGCGGCAGCGCGATCTGTACGTTCCCGCGATGGAAGAGATCATCGCCGTGGATATCGCAACAGGCGATGCGGCTCTGGACAACCTCCTTGTGGATTTGCGTGATAACGGGATCGATGCCCCGAATGTGATACGGATCTTGTCAGCGCTGGACCGGTTCTTGCACGTGCAGATGAAAGATCTGAATGAGAATCAAATCCTCGAATTTAAAACCGTTTTTCAGGCGCTGTACGATTTCCGCGTAGCTCGCAAAGGAGTTGCCTGCGTTCAACTGGCCGGGCAAATTCAAAAGCGCCTGGCCGGCACCCAGACATTCGAGGGCTATGTCCCGGAACTTACAGGCGAGATCCCGATGACCGGTCACTGGGATTTTTCGTCTTCCGTTCATCCCGAGATCGCCATGTATGCCCAGACGGTCACGGGCATCCTGACCGAAAAGCGGGCGCGATCGAAAGAGCCTTTCTTTTTTACCCGTATTAACGGCCGCAATTTTCTCGTGGTCCCCGAAGGCACGAAATTCAGCGATATCGAAGAGGTGCTGCGCGTGGAAGGTGTGGAGATGTACGGGGAGCAAGTGCTCGGAAGTCCCGAAGCGGGTATCCGTCTTCAAAGCGCCTATCAGCTGATGAAGTATCTTCGTGGTTTGAATGTCGGCAAAGAGGCGGTTTTGCCAGACGTCGATCCCAAGGGAATCCTCCGCATCGGGGAAACTGAATGGAAGACCATCGCCGAACTCGGCTTGACCCCGGCCTGGGCGCGGAATATGGCGGTCTTTCTTTCCACCGAGCCGATCGATGCCATTCTGAAGGAATCTGCATTCCGAGCGGCCGGCCGGGAGCTTATGGCTGCGAATTTTGACGAGCAAAACCGCAAGATCCTCACGACGGTATTGAAGCTTCAGAACATTAAACCGTTTGATGCCGCGAAGCTGAAGGAACCTCTCATCAAGGGTAAGGCGGATTCCTCGGAGCTTCTGGAAGCCATCAGTTTGATGGGGGAATTCAACGACGGCTACCTCGCTGAACTCAAGAGTCTGATCTGGGCTGACGGCGCACCCCTTGTTTATTGGGCGGAGGATGTCCGGGAAGATATCGGCCTTGTGACCGAGGTGATCAATGGACGGCAGTTCTCCTACCTTGTGCTGTCTGCCGGATTAAAGGCCAAGATGGACGATTTTGTTTCGGGCATGCTGAAGCGGAAGGAAAGGACCGCTATCACGGGTTTTCTTTACCTGCTTCTGGTCGATCTCATGACTGACGATGCTTCCCGCGGCGATGCGGATCACGCGTCGGAGTTTACGGTTGAGGGCAAGATCAAAGGATTTTTTAACCGCGCCTTGGCCTATTACCGTCTGAAGTCAAAGGCCCCCGCGGAATTTGAGGACTGGTTAAAGATCTACGGCCGCCCGGATTATCAGGCATGGTCTGAGTTTGTCCAAAAATTCACGGAAGAAACCTATATGAGCGATGAGGCGATCAGCGAAGCGGTCCGGGCTCTTTTCCCGGAGCATACCGACCAGGCGAATCTCGTGGCGGCGCTCGGAAGCCTGCTCCGGGGCTATGGCACATCTGTGTTCAGCGAGTTGAGCCAGGTCCGCACCCAGCTTGCCTGGACCCGCAACCAGCTTGAAACGGGGCGTTTAACCCGTCCGGGGCCTGAGATCAAACTGCCCGAGGAGTCGGGTCTTGAGCTGGAATTTTTGAAAATGGTGAACAAGCGCAACACCAATTTTGAGGCCCCTCATGTGATCTCTTACCGGGTCGGAGAAGACGTTTACGCCGCGTCGATCTCCCGGTCCGGGCAGGGCGGACTGTTCCAGTTCATGCGCCAGGGGAACGGTGCTTACAAAGTCACAGAGATGAATAATGATCACGAGATGATGACTTTCCTGCGCGGCATTTTTAAACGGGATAAAACAGGATTTCTTGGATCTTATACTCTCGCGGGGAAAACCCGTTTTCTCACGAAGGATCACACCGTTCCGCGTGAATATGAGATCGATGAAACCGGCAAGATCCGTGAACTTGAAACGCGGGAGTCTTTGCTGCTTCAGGCCCTCCTTAAAAACCATCCGCCCAAAGAAGAAGAGAGTAAAAAAGGGGGTGTTTGGGAGAAAAGTATTAAGTGGCTGCGCTCCGTCGGAAAAAATAATCAGCCGATCAATCTTTTCTTGGCCTATCCGCTCGGGGAATCGCTACGGTTGGTGAGCTTGGGACAGGACGGGAAGGCCTTCGAATATGAGTATAACGCGAAGGGAGCCTTCCGCGAGCTGGATGCCTCGGAGCCGGGGTTTGCCGACGTGCTGCGGACCGAACATGGCCGGCAGGTGAACGGTTTGGCGGATGTCTTTAGTTTTATGCTTGGAGACGAGGTGCGTTTTCAAGTGACGGGGTTTATGGGAAGCAATGTCCAACAGTATCGTCTGGATAAGGATTGGAACCTGGCGCCAGTCGCTGCGGACAAAAATGCTTTGACGGGTCTCATCGTCAACGGAGGCGGGAGAGGGCAAAGCTATCGGGCTTATCCGATCGTTCTGGGAGACCGGACCATTCATTTTTTAACGGCGGGACTTGGGACGAAAGTAGTCCTGCTCCAGCCCCATGTTGAAGATGTGGGCGGCGTTCAGGTCATGGAGCGCCGAGCGAAGGCGCTTGAAGCCCGCAAAGACGAACTTGAATCGGAGATCGGCGCCCTGGGATTTCTCGTCCAGCGTTCGGAAGTGCGGACAGAACTGCTGTCGGCGGTAGCGGCTGCGGCCCAGCCGTGGGTACCGGTCCTGAAAAGTTTTATTGCCAGCTCATCGCGGCCGGTAGAAATGGCGATTTTATTCTCTCCGGTGGGGATCGTATTTCTGGGGCTGGCTCGGGGCTATTGGCTGAGCGGCCGGGGGAAGGTCTCATGGATGTCGCAGAGCGGGGAACAGGCGGCAGCGATCATCCGGGGGATGCTCTGGGGAGCGCTTTTTGCTTCGGCGGCGCCTGTCGCAATGATCTTTAGAGGCTGGGAGCAAAGTCGGTCCGGAGTGCTTCCTGAAGGTAATATCCTGGGGTGGCTGCCGGATTATTTCATCGTGCTCTGCGCGATTCAGCTCTATACGACGGCAGCTTCGCTTTGGGCCTCTCCTCGAAAAATCAATCATAAGCTTCGTCTGTTTATTGCGGGCGTGGTCCCTGTGGTTTATACCGCAGCCGAATTCCTTGTGCCTCTGAGCGGGGCGACCGGCATTGGAGCGACCTTCAGTTGGTACGATGTCGGAGCGATCTGGCTTGCGATGGGGACGAGCCTGTTTTTCAATGCTCAGGAAAAAACAGCGGAAAATCCTAACGCCGTCACTCAACCTGTTCTGCCCTTGCTCGGCGAGAGCAACGCAGGTCAAATCACCCGTTCAGAAACTCGGAAAAACATTGCGCAGGCCGAGATGCGGGATAAGGTGATCCGGCACGGTTTTTTTGGGCTGGCGGTGATCGCGGGTACGGCGGCTGTTTTTACCGTGCTGCAGGTCTTTGTTTCCGACCGGTATCTGGATGGCCTCACGAGTTTGCGAACACTCATCGCTTTTACGGTCTTTATGCCGATGGGGGAATTTATTGCCCAGCTGATCCATTTAAGGCAGGAAAATATATTTCAACCTGATCTCAGACGTGATCTTGACTGGAAACAAATAAAGACAGCCCTGTACCTGTCTCTGGGCGGCTTCGCCTACTTTTGGCCATTCACTTACAGCTGGTGGGAGGCCCACAATCTTCCTCTCTGGAGCTTTGGCATCGCGGATGTTATCTCGACGAATCCTGTGTCGCTTGCGCTCATTGTTTTTGTGCACACCCTGCTCGAAAGACTTTCGAAACAAGGAAGCAGTGTCCGGCTGAGCGTTCTTCCGGTCATGGAAATCATTCGGGAGATCATTCCGAAGTTACGGAGCAGCCTGATCTTTTCCTTTTGGTTCTGGGGGATCGGCTTGGGGCTGGTGTTCTCAACCTCGTGGGCGGATGCCACTAAGTACGTTTTTATCGCGGCCATGGAGCCGATCTCGATAATCACGATCTTTTATTTTGCCGGACAGAAGAACCCGGAAGCCTTGGCGATGAAGTCGTGGGCAAAATGGCTGCTGCCGCCCGTGCTCCTGTTCAATTTTATCGCCTTTCCCTTTTTTGCCACAAATCTTCCTACGGCGATTCTCGGGGCGCTTTTCTATGTTCCGATCGTTCTTTTTGGTTTTCGCAAGGATTCCAGGATTCAGGGAGCGGAATCGTCGGAAGTTCTTGTGCCAGAGGTTTTGCCGCCGACGGCGATGCCGTCACCGGTGCTGAGTGATAAATTCGGCGAACCAAACAACATAGACGGTATTCTGGTCGCGATGGTCCTGATCGGAAAAGAAAACATCACGAGAAATATCTCGCCCCAGGAGATCGCTCTCATAACGCCCGCTCTGAAAGCGCTTGCCGGATTTCGTGATCGCCTGAATGAGACAGCGGGTTTTAACTTTTTTAAAATCGACGCCATCAAGTTATTTGCCGATACCGACCTCTATCAACTCCGGCTCTCTTTTTTGTTCGAGGGCCAGAGGGTGATGGAGCATATTGTGATCGAGGCGCCGGACATTCGAGGTCCATTCAAAGTCTTTGCGGATTACAGGAGTAGCTGGATTGCTGATCTGAATGTTTTAGATCTTCCGCCAGTGGAAAAGGTGTCGTGGGACGAGCTCCCCAAGGTTTGTGCCGAAACGGCCAAGGCGGTTTTGCGCGGGGCCGGATTCCGCCATGCTCTTTTTGAACCTTCCGGCAAAGCTTTGGCGTCTGCCACCGCAAGTGACCGCATTTCCTTCGAGCTTTCCGATTATGACAAAGAACTTTTGCGACAGTATGGCCCCGAGATCTTGCCGATAAGCCTCAAGAAATTCCTGCTGCCGCGTCTTCAAACCGGACAGATAACCGCTCCGCACTTAACTCTAAGCTCGGAGTTTCCTGGAGGCGCGCGCTCGGAAGCTCGAGGGGAGAATGCGCAAGTGGCAGACGTGTTGCAGGAGATCGTCAATGATGTCCGGTCAGGCCGTATGGAAGTTGAAGGAGATTTTTGGAAAAAGTATTCGCGGACGGTCGAGAATTACCTGAGAGTGTACCGGCAGAGCGGGTACATTCCTCACCACGGAACGGGGAACGCCGTATTGAACCGGGTGATTTTTTTATATGCCCAGTGGGATCAAAGACGGAAAAATGCCGTAAAGCGTCTGTCCGCAGCACCCGCGCCGGAAAAGAAAAGTCCGGTTAAACAAAAAAAGACGGATGGCGAACTCAACGCCCCCTTTGTGGAAAAGGTGAAAGAGATCCTGGGGGTGCTCAGGAAACCCGCTCTTGCGGCGAAAATCACGGCACCTCCGCAGGATGAGCTTCCACAATTCGGCGAACCTCAGATCCGTCGTCTGCATGAGCTTCAGAATGAAACAACTCTGACGGGTGGCGAGCGCAATGAACTCAAGGATATCTTTTCCCGCTTTGATCGTCGCCTCGATGCCGCTCAACACGGTACTGCCCGTTCCGAAGTCCGCGAGCCAATCCAACCTGCCAGGTCGACCTGGCAGGTTGGATTGGCTCAGGATGGCACAGAGATGAGAGCCGAAGAACATCCGGCGCAAGCGGCCGTGCTCGGATATTACCAGTCCCGGCAGCAGCTCATGCAGGCGATCCTTTCGGGGGATGCCGGGGACTATGAGAGGTCTTATAAAGAAGCGGTTGCCTGGGCCCGGGAAGTCGCGGACAAAACCAAAACGTCTGCCGAAGTCGCGGAACTTGTGCGTGAGATCCGGGAAATGGAACCGGTGTCTTTTGACCGTGAAACGATCGGGGATGAAGCGGAGCTGACGCGTGTTCTGGAGCAGGATTTCACCGCGGATGAGAAAGCGGCGATGGAGGAAAGTCTTGCCAAGTACCTCGAAGCACTCGGGTATGCCCCGGAGGTTCGTTCGGACCTTGTGCGCAAGATCCGCCTCATGACTTATCCTTTTGCGTTGCAGAATTTCATGCCCAAGGATATCCGTGATTATCAATTCTTCCCTCAAGCGCTCCGGGAACTTGCCAAGATCCTCGAAGCGTTCGCCCAAGCCGGCGCCATGAATATCGGTGGGGCGCTCATGGATGCGACGATCCTGAACGCCGAGCTTTCCATTCAGATCCTGCGCTCGGAGGATATGCCGGAAATGACGGGGGCGTATCTTCACGAGGTGACGCATTATCTGGCGCTCATCAACATGCTTCCGTTTGACACGCAAAGTGAGATCATCACCCAAGCGATCAGCACGTATCTTCTCCTGGAAGCCCAAGGAGAAAATGCTTTTCTTTCAAAAAGGGACGCAGACGTCCAGGCGTTTTATCAGGAAGTTCTCGCACGCGGCAGGGAGGATGCTGAAAAAAAATTGGAAGCCATGAGACCCGAGGAGGCCGCGCTCTGGATCCGGGAACTCATTTCGGTCCGTCATCCCCAGTTCCTTCAAATGGAACCTGCGCAGAAGAAGGAATGGACGGAACGTTTTACCGGGATCTACCTTGCAGCCTATACCTTCGCGTCGCAGGGCAAAGGACACATTGCGAATCCGTACAAGTCTATGGTGGATTACGGGAAACAGTACCTTCCCGAGGTCCAGCATGCCGATGTGACGCGCCGCTTGTCAGTCCGAGAGCTCGGATTTGTCCAGGAAGTCCTGAAAGATCTTACGGCGATCGCCAAGGTGACGCTGCCGGATCCCGCGGTGGAATTTGTTGCCCGTGAAAGAAAAGATCTCCGGGAGCCGCTGACCCCGCGCTGGTATTACGACGCCGGAAAGCATCACTTCTATTATTTGCCGTGGGATATTGTCGAATATGGGAAGGAAGCTTCCGCAGGACTCGCGCTTCAGGAAATCTTCCGCGCTCGGTATGGGGAATGGGGACTGGTCGAGCCTGATTACAATCATTTGGCTTTCCGTCTGCTTTACGGGATCGCCGACACCCGGCGCGTGGTCAGCCTGGGTCTCAAAGACCATCCGGGCCGCGCAGGAGAAGTCAGCGCCTTTTATGAACGGAAGACTCGCACGCTCGATCTTGAAAAAGAACAAAAGATCATGGCGGAAGAACCGCTTTATGTTCAATACCTGGAAGACCTGCTTCACGCCCTGCTTTATTCCGGGGAGGGTATCGCGGTCAAACACGATGACCGTGTAACGGATCCCAAGGTCCGGCGAGTGACTGAGGAAACTCTCCCGCTTCTGACCCGCGCGCTGGAAGAATCTCCTCAGAAATTCTATGAAACGGTCCGCGACGGCGTATGGCCCAAGGCGAAAGAACTGATTCCCGCTGACGAACAGGATGGAAAAGCCCCGCACGGGATGGATAAGGCGGCCCGGAAAATGGCGGATGTGACCGGTATGACGGGTATGCCGATGTCCGGCGAAGGAGGCGAGGCCGGCGCAGAAGGTCTGGACCAGGAGCTCGAAGAGCTTTCGAAAATGGGGAAAGAAATCGGCGAAGATGCCCAGAGCATCGAAGCGGGAGCGCAGGGCGCAGGCCAAGTGGCCGGCAAGACCGCTCAGGCAGCCTCCGGGATCAATCGCGAAGGCGGCGGCAAGACCGCCCAGGGAGCCGAGCTCGAGGCCGCGATCCGGGAAACGATCCGGAGGATCAAACAGCTTCGTGCCAAGATCAGTCAGTTCCAGGACAAGGCCGAAGGCTTGAGGGATCGCGGCGAAAGTATTTTTGGAAAGGGCTCTCACGGAAAAGAAACGGCGGACGCGATGCGCGACTATCTTGACGAACTCGAGTCTCTGGCTGAAGCCATGGGAAAAGACGCCGCGGAAGCGGATCAGTCTTCCCAGGAAGCGGGTTCGAGCGGCAAGGAGCTGACGGATCGCTTGGCAAACAGCCCTGATAAGATCGATTCGATCAAGGGCCGGGCCCGGAATATCCAGGAAAAAATGCAGAAGGCGGATGAGAAACTCCAGAAAGTCCGGGAAGCGGCCGCGGCTTCGCGGCAGGCCGCTGAAAAAGCCGGGAAGAAAATGCAGGAAATCGCAGTGCCGGAAGTCGGGAATGCTTCTCCGCAAAGCGGGACGGAGGCAGGTGGAAGCGGAGCATATATTTCCGGCCCCGAGGATACCGAACAGGGATTTGAGCGCGCTAAGGCGAGCCGCCGCCAGGCCTCTGCGCAGGAAAAGATCCATCATTTTGATCCGGCCGTTCATGAACGGCTCCGGGAAACTTTGAAAGAACTCGAAGCTAAAAAGCCGGACCCGAAATCTGAGGCCGAAGTGGTGCGCCAAACCACCGGCCTTGAAGAATCTCAGAGAATTGCTTATGAAATGATACGTGAACCGCTCAGGGAATATGAAGCGACTTTGCGCGATAAGTTCCTGAATATCCTGAAGGATGCCGAGACGTCCCAGAACGAACCGCATCAGCGCAAGGGGCGTCTGGATGGCCGGCGTCTTCCTCTGATCTCCGCGGGGATCAAGGATCCTTTCGTGTTAAAACTCATTCCGGACAAGAACAAACTCCGGATATCCCTTTTGATCGACGTGAGCGGCAGCATGTATCAAGACGCCGGCAATTTGGACCTGGATGCGCCCACACCGTTCATGATCAAGTCCATGAACCGCATCAACAATGCCGTCAAGGCCGCGATCCTTTTTATGGAAGCTTTTCAGGGGATCCAGGCGGTGGAACTCGAGGTCGGTCTTTTTGCATCGGCTACGGCGATCATCAAGCCATTCGACGAGGAGGTCTCTCCGGAAGTGGCATACCGCGTGATCGATACCATTTTGAATCACAATAATCTTATCCGGCAAATGACCCATATGCAGAAAGATCAGAGCCGCGGTGCCCGAGGCGCCGGCCCGCATGAGCGCCTACTGATTGCAGCGCATGCGATGCAATCAGGGCTTGGCGGCAGTAACTCCGACCTCGCCGGGCTCATGATGATGCTTAATAGCCTTCGTGAGAGAGAAGAGATCGCGGGCGTTGAGCCCAAGATCATGCCCATCATTGCGGACGGAGGCATCAATTATACGGATGCCGTCGGTCTTGCAAAAAACATGACCGAGAACGAGGATGTCGTTTTCCTGCCGACCGGGATCGGGCCGCAATCGGTGGACATTGAAAAAGCCTATGCACCCTACGGCAAGTCCGTCGAAGACGTGAATAAGCTCGCGGAAAATCTCGGCGAACGCGTGCTCGATCAAGTGGACCGCCTCTTCTCAACCCGTTCGGAGGTGCGAAGCAACCTCCGCACCGAGAGGAGCGAAGCTCCCGTGCGTGCCGAAGTGCGTGACGGTGAAAAGGTGTTCTCGCTGGAACAAAAGGGACGACTTGCAGAGATCGACCGTTATGCGTGGAAGGACGGAGCAGAGCGAGTTGTCGAATTCCAAGTTCTCTATCCTGAACAGAAAAGTTCTTCGCCTGATGGGAGGATCCCGTATGTTCAGGGACAGCCTCAGTTTCGAGTGGCGAACACCGCGGGCCAGATCCTTCAGGATTGGCAGAATGCGGCATTGCGGCGGACACTCGCCTTGGATCAACCCTCGCGGAGAGCCTCATTTGTTTGGGATGGCCGTAGCTATTCAGTCGGATTTTTTAGTAATCCCCCGAGTTATACCGTTTCGGTTCAGTCCAACAGTTCGGAAAATGCCCGGTCCGAAGTGCGAAGCAACATCGGCACTGCCCCTGACGGGACTGCAAATAACGCTGAGAGGAGCGAAGCTCCCGTACGTGCGGAAGTGCGCGGGGTCAAGATGCTGGCTTCTGCGGCGGAACCGAAGCTCTTTGAATCCGAAAATTTCAAGATCGTGGAAGACGGAAATGATCACTACCTTCTAGTCAAAGGCGGCAGGGACAAAGGTCTCCGTTTCAAGATCGATCCCGACTATGTGCGGGCCCTCAAAGAAGAGTTTTATGAATCGCCGGCCAACGTGGATCATTTGGTGGCGATCATCAAAGGCATTCTGGATCAACGTCTGAACCGAAGTCCCTTCTATATTGAGGGAGAAGCGGGGGCCGGGAAGAACGTACTGATCTACTATGCCTGCGATCTGATCGGCAAGGACGTCCGTTTCATGGCGTTCCATGATGACATTCATGAAGACGATCTGATCGAGCGCCGGGGAGTCAACGAAAAGGAGACCGGGAAGACCGACTGGATCCCGTCCGCTCTCGTGGAAGCCATGGAACACGGGGACGTGATCCTTTTTGACGAGGTGAACAAGGCAAAACCCCAGGTGCTCGCGCGTCTCAATCAGATCATCCAGTCGCGCGAAGTGGTGCTCCACGATGGCCGCAAGATCAAGGCGAAGCCCGGTTTTGCGATCGTGATGACGGCCAATCCACCCCAGACGACCGGAAGTACGGCGGTCTACAGGGTGAACAAGGCCTCCGCGGAAATGCTTGACCGCCTCATGGGACTCCGGATCGGATATCTTCCGGCGAACGAGGAAATCGGCTACCTGTACTGGCTGCTCATGAAAAAACGGGGTCTGAACGATCCGAAGGAGATCCCAGAATCCGAACGGAACTTGATCGCGCAGCTTGTCGCCGCTGCGAATGATATTCGTGACCGATATGAAGGAAAAGATCCGGCGACAAAACAATCCATTGGGCGAGGACGATTGATCGCCCGGCCGCTCTCCACGCGCGCGCTGGCGAAGATCATCAAGCACATCGCGATGTTCCCCGAGGAGTCCACGCGCATGCGGTCCGTGATCAAACGTTATTATTCCTATGAATGGGAAAAAGCGGATCAAAAGCGGAACGTCCAGGCGATCCTCGATCATTACGATCAGTTGAAGTCCGGCGGGGATATTTCCTTCACGGCCAAAGATAAACGCGGGCCCGAATACGGGGTGGATGCGGAGGGCCATCGCGTTCTGAAGTTCCACGATCTGGAAGTGAAACTCGGCGCCGACGCTCCGGCGAGCCTCGACGAAGTGCCGCTGGATCTCCGCGTGAGCTGGACCGAAACCAATCTGGCATACCTTTATGACATGATGCTCGATTTTAAATTGGGCAATCACATGCTCTTTATCGGAGAGGCAGGGACCGGCAAGGATACGCTCGCGGAATATGTGACCTATCTGACCCACGGGCCCGGGGTCGAGACGTTCGGCGTAACGCAAAACTCCATGGTCGAGGATCTGATCGCCTATGTCGGTCTTGGCGAAGGCGAACGCATGGACAAGGACGGGATGATCGCGGCTGTCGGGAAAAATGAGACGGGACTTGTTCCTGCCTATGTGATCCGCGCCATGCGGGAAGGCCGCCCTGTGATCCTGGATGAGATCAATAAAGGA
Source organism: uncultured bacterium (assembly GCA_964482725.1). Classification (GTDB taxonomy): domain Bacteria; phylum Omnitrophota; class Omnitrophia; order Omnitrophales; family Aquincolibacteriaceae; genus Aquincolibacterium. Next base: position 91,642 of record CAYZYT010000009.1, read on the forward strand.
AAGCCCGAGGTTTTCGCCGTTCTGAACAATATCCTCCAGTTCGGCTGGATCGATCTGGCGAACGGCAAGCGCGTCTTTGCCGAACCCGGTTTTTGCATTATCGCGACGATGAATCCTTCGGGTAACAAGGCCTATATCGGGAATTTCGAACTTTCCGGCGAATTCATCGACCGGTTCGCGTCCTATAAATTTGATTATCTGAAGGCCGCCGAAGAGGTCAGGATCCTCATGGATTTCAACCGCTATCTGGTGACCCAGATCAATCACGATGAGTTTAAGTTCCTGAAGCAATCCTTTATGGAGCGCCTCGTCGCGATGGGGACGATCCTCAGGAAAAAATACCAGGATAATAAGCTCGCGCATCCCGTTTCCATGAGAGCCCTGAAGCGGATGATCATCCGGCTTGCGAAATATCCGGAAGAATATTTTAGTGGCAGGCTCGAAGAGCTCGTGAAGCAGTGCTTCTTTTTCCATGATCCGGTGCATGAAAATGCGGTCCTGACGGCTTTAAGGGAGAGCAAACTCGGAGAACTTCCCGAGATCCTGGATGTCGAGATCAAGACCGGCGATGCGGAGCTCGACGGAGCTTTGGGTTCACTCCGGGAAGCGTCTCAGGATTCCGCAAAGGCCATTCCGGCACTGGTCAGCCTGGATGTGCTTCTCCGGAAAAAAATGCCCGCATTGGACCATGAGATCGCCGCGCGCGCCGCCGGGATCTTCGAGCAGATTGCCCGCATTATTTTCCCGTCGAAAACTCCCGTCACAACGGCTCTGCTCCAGCATCTGAGAGACCGGTTTGCGTTCAAAGGAGATCTCCGGGACCTTCCGGGCATCCGGAAAGAGATCCCGATGACCGGAAACTGGGATCTCCGGGCGTCTGAAAAAGTGGAACGCCGGATCGTGGGCCGCATGATCGAAGGGGTCATCACTATTTTTGGACAGCTTGAGACCGTTCGTTTTGAAACGATCCAGGGTAAGACATTCCTGTCGATCCGGGACGGACACGCGAGCTCGGATAAAACTATGGAAGCCGTCGAATCTTATGGTCTTCAGGCCTACGGCACTGAAAAACTCGGCGGGAGCAAGGCCGGCAGTCAATTTGCTTCGTATTGTCATGCGTTCACCGCGATCGCGCGAGGCGAACCGGTGGATCCTAAAGAAATGGAACGCCTCGGTTTTACGGAGGCCTGGGTCGAAAGCTACCGGGCTCTGCATGTTCCGAAGCTCCGGAATTTTCTCCGGGAAGGAAACCAACGCCGCTTTACCGATGCGACTTTGAAGATGAATCTCGAACCGGTTCAGCGGCAGGCGCTTGCCCTGGCGGTGGAAGAGTTGGGGATCCACGGAAGGTCCGAGGTCCGGGAAGATGACACCGTGAATCCTTATGCTGAAGTTCCGGCGGAATGGCTTCAGCCCGTGCTTGATAGGTTCGCGGGGATCAAACTCGGCATCTTCAGGAAATTCCGGAAATTGATCGAGGATGAGAAAAACATGCCCCAGTATTTCTGGGCGCAAAATCTTCCAAAGCCGCTGGCACTTTATTCGGAGAAGATCAATGGCAGGGTCTATACCTGTCTTGCGGTGTCGGATGTGTTCCGCGCGGAGTTCGAGAGGAACCTTTTTTCCGTAGGACCGGAGCAAACCGCCGCACAAAGTCTCTTTTATCTGTTACTCGTTCGTGAATTGGCCAGTTGGACGGCTCGCGGGCCGGAAGCGTTGGAAATAGGGACCGAAGATGTTGCCGCCGACTGGGAAGGCCTTTTCGAAATGGCCCTTGCTTATTTCCAGATGGCGCCCGAGGAGAAGAAGCATCTGAAGGAGTTCCTTCTTCAGCAGAATGTTTTCCGCTCCGGAACGGACCTTCCGGCTTTGCTCGAGGTGCTGGATCGTTATGATGAAAACACGATCTGGACGGATGAAAATGCCGGTGAGCTTCTCCGGACGCTCAAGCCCGGTTTGGATGAAGAGGCCTACCGCGCGTTGCGCGGCCGCCTTCAAAAGGTCACCGTAGGCATGAGGGTCAGCCAGAGCCCTGCTTGGAGGGAGAGTGAAGCCCGTCTTTCTCAGTTGCAGAGAGAAATGGATGCGGCGGTCAGCCTGCGAAGCAGTACCGATATCTCACCTGCGAAAGAGTCCGATATGGTTGGCCGCCTCATTCAGGTGATCTCGGGGCGCATCGGCTCTCGGGCGAAGCCGGTCGATCTGCTCATGACCTACCCTGTTGGCGGAACTTTGCATTTTGTGGTGGGTGATACCGGGAGAATGTTCGAAGAGGGTGAGATCACGCCGGAAGGAGATGTCCGGTGGGTCTTTTCCTTCAAGGCCTTTGTGAAAGCTTGGCTTGATGATCATCGGGGGGTGATCTGGAAAAAAATCCTAATGAGCTATGCTCTTCGAGGGGCCACAAGGATCGTTTTTGTTACGCCTACGGGCTGGCTTTCCGAGATCGAGATCGGCCCCGGCGGGGATTTGCGCGTGGTTGAAGACGGGGAGTCTCAACTGGCCGGATTCATGCGCGAACATCACGGGAACGGGGAAATCTATGATGTCTTCACTTACCGTTTTAAAGGGAACGAGCGCATTGTGACGGTCGGGATGAGCGGAAAAGCTTTTGAGTATGAAGTCACGCTTTCGGGGAACGTCCGCATGGTGCCCGAAGCAGAGTCGCAAATTGCGACGATCATCAACCATGCCGAAAAATATTATATGAATATGATGGGGAATTCTGCGCTTCTCTTTCCGATTTTGGTACGTCTGTCCGATAGGATCGCGGTGAATCCCGCTACATCGCCGCGTGTTCGGATCTACGAGTTCGACGGGAAGATCCGGCTCCTTGCATTCAGCGGGGACAGTGCTGCGGAATATGAACTGGACGGAGATGAAAAAGGTGCCAAAGAGGTCGTGCAGCGGTCGGGATTGGGAGAGCTAATCTCGAAGCAGTTCCGGTCCCGCGGGATCCTGGATATTTTAAGCTTTAACTGGCAGGGACAAAAAAACTATCTGGTGCTTCGTTCCGGCGATGCTCCTATGACGGGATATGTCCAGGCCCAAGATAAAAACCTCATGGAAATTTCCGAGATCTCGAGAAAGATCGAAACGCTTCAGGCCGAACAGGCCCGCCTCAAATCCGCGTGGGAAGTTAATGGCGGTGCTTCGTCCCGTTCCGAAGTTCGTGAGCCTATCCAACCTGCCAGGTTGGATCGGTCGTTACAATCCGAGATCCACCGTGCTGAGATGCTGAAGAACGGGGCGCGGATGCGGGCGCGGCAGTTCCTGAAATATAACCGGGATCTGATTCAGTGGTTCCTGGCGCTCAAGGATGCGCGGTCAAAGAGCACGGAGGAAGCCCTGGAAGAACAGACGCTTGTCCTCGAAAAAATCCGTGATTATGCGGACGTGCTGAGAGAAATTGCCGGCAATATCCGCCCGGATGCAGGCGAAGGAACCCCGGGCGAGCAGTCCCTCTATCGTAAGCTGAATGATTATGCCGTGAAACCGTCAGCCGGTATCCGTCAGGAAGAAGTCACGATCGCGCTGACCGCGGAATCACGGGCGCTGAAAGATGAGATCACGGAACTTCAGAAGCAGTTCCTCGAGGCGCATCGCGTCAAAGATACGGATCGGCTCCGGACACTGAACGATCGAGCCGTTTCGCTTTATAAGGCACGGATTAAGGCTCAGCTTCTCCAGGCTTCGTCTTATCTCCTTGAAGAAAAAGTGAATGAAACGGCTTTGCTCTCGGTTCTGACGGCCTTGCGCATCGGCTATCTCAAGCTTTCCCATGAATACGGCTGGAGGATCCGCCGTGCGACGGAAGCGGCCGAAATCCAAAAGATCCGGGTGACCGGGCGCGAAGGGGACGTGGCCCAAGTTTATGATTATGAGAACTTCAAGATGACCACGGCGCCGGACGAAAAAGGCCAGCTGGATCCTGTGACGATTTTCCAGGATGTTTGGGTCCGGAAGGATCTTGAGGACGGCACCGTTACCTATCAGCCCGAAAAGAAACCGTTCGTTTTTAAAGACCTCGCGACCGCGGTCCGACGTTCTTTCCATATCCTGCTGAATCAAGAAGTGGATTTTGCGCAGATCTATGACCGGATCAACGACCTTGATTATGTGACAGACCTTTTGAATACCTACGGCGATGCGATCCCGGGCTATTACCTCGAAGATATCCGGGAGTCGGCGGAGTTCATCATGAATGCACGCCGGGGCGGTCTTGCCAAGGGACGCGTCGATGAAAAGGGAAATGCTGCGGCGAATGTCACGACCGCGATGGATGAACTCGAAGCGCAGCATACGGCCCGGGCGATTGAAATGTTCGGGGCAGCTCAAAAAGAACTCCAGGGACGTTTGGATATTCTCATCGGAAAAAAAGCCGGCATCAGTTCCCAGGCGCAGTACCTGATTCATCGCTACCGGCTGGCCGAGACCTCGCGGGCCATACGGGAGCTCGAAACTTTGCTCGATCAACAAAACTTTACGGCGGCTTATCAGCTCCTCCGGGTTCTCTATAAGACCCATTACTTGCACAAGGCTCCGGACGATAGCCAGTACGCCTCGCTCCAGTGGCATGTGATCGAGCTTGGCATTTCTCTCAAGAGACTTGCGGCGGAGAAAGACCGCCTGTCGGCCAAGACCCAGGAAAACGTCCTTCACTATGCCCGCGAGAATATTCAGCGCGTCAAGACCATGACCGGTTCCCGTTCCGAAGTCCGGGACCATGACGCAGATCTAAGACACAATCTCGATGTTCTTCGGTATCAGCGAGAGCTTTTTGAAAAAGATCTCGAGCGAACGACGGCACGGATCGCCGGCATGACTGCGGAGACGCCGGGGAACAAAAAGGAGTCCGCGCTGAGTCATGCCCGATGGCTTCGGAGTCAGATCAGACAACTCAAAAAAGAGATCAGTTCACAGGATCTTGACGCGAGGTCTCTCCGGTCCGAGATCCGCAGTGAGCAAACGGACGATGAGGAAGACTTCCCGTCGGTCTCGACGGCTGAGGGGACGCGTGATTTTCACAAAGGCTTCCTTTCACTTGCTTTTTTGAGCGCGGTTTCTTTCTCCGTGGCAGCTTTCGTTAATTGGCCGGATCGGGCGACCCTTTACCTGATGGCGGGTCTCGTGTTCTGGATATTGGCCCAGGTTCTCGGCATCCTTTCTCTCTCACCGACCCATGCGAGATATTGGGCGGAGAAGACGAACGGGCTTATCCGCGCGCTTCAATTCAAGGCCTTTGAGTTCCAGATTCTTTGCGGGAAGAAAGCCGCGGGCGGGGTGACGACTGTTCTTTATGAATCGACGGATTTTTCTCAAAAGAAAAATGTTCCGGAGCTTGTCCGGGATCCCGGAACGTTAATGGATCTGATGAGTTTTCCCTCACCGAATCGTGTCCGCAAGATCGCGCAGCAACGGGGCGTTTCGTTAAACAAGGATCAGGCGGCGAAGATCGCCTCGGATCTCAGGGAATTCCGGTCGGCGATCGAGACCGTGAACCCGGTCTATATGCTTTCTGAAAATGACAAGAACGTTCTGCGTGTTTTGAGAAAGATCATCAAGATGGTTACGGTCTCGCTCATTTCCAATATCGTTGTCCCGCTCATCAGCCGTGATGCCGTGCCGGTCTCCAAAGATCGTCTTGAGAAGTATCTCCGGAAGATCAAGGTTGAGGCGGGGAGTCTGGAAGAGGCGAAGAGTACCTTTGCGCTTCGCGCCAGGATCGCCGAGCTTCATCGGAATGCGGTCGAAAACAATGCGATGAATGTTCTCTATATTACCGGCGACTCCAAAGTCGGAAAAACGACTTTCCTGAAAATGATGCGGGAAGGTCTGGCGAAGGTGTATCCGGATGTTGAATATCTTTCCATGGACGATGTTTACCGCGACTTTGAAGGCCGTTTCGATTCCGAAGAGGGTCTTATCGACTTCCTTTTCAGGGAGGCCCAAGGCAAGAACATACGAGTTTTGATCTTTGAAGGCGTTAACAGTCATCAGCTTCACGAGAGCCAGAATGGCCGGACGCAGGCCGCTTTTGCCTGGTTCAAGGCCGACCAGGGAACCCGGCTTGAAAATATCCTGCGTGAAGAAGTCGCCATCGACCTTTTCTGGCGCCGGATCGACTATTTCAAGGGAGCTATGGTCATTGACCTGAGCCGTCACCGGCGGCCGCGTCGCGAACAGATCCGGGAGATTTTCTCTCTGACGGATGACGAAGTGGACAGCCTGCGCGAGGGGTCCGAAAGTCAGTCTGCGGAAAAAGCTTCGGACGCCTTAAGGTCTGAAGTTCGTGAATCGCCGCTTAAGGCGGTGGTTTTCGATATCGGGAATGTGATTGTAAAGTTTGACATCCGAAAAGCGGCACAAGCCTTGATGGCCCTGGGCGTCCGGGGCAAAAGCGTGGATGAGATCACGGAGATTCTACTTCATTCGGAGCTTAACAAGAATTTTGAGCGCGGCAGGCTTTCGCCGGAGGCTTTTTATAAGGCTGTTTGCAAGGCACTGGACATGCGCTCCGTTTCTTATGCTGCGTTCGTGGAAGTTTGGACCGGAGTTTTTGAACCCAATCCCGAAACCCTCGAGCTCATCAAGCGTCTTAAGCATGGCGGCTACAAGATATTCTTCCTCAGTGATACGAACCCGCTTCATTTGGAATATTTCAAGAGGCACCACGAGTTCCTGGGGCTGGCGGATGAAGTGTTTACTTCTTTTGAGCTCCGGCTGCGCAAAGGGGACGGTCTGGAGATATTCGAGGCCATGGGGAAGAAGATCGAACAAAAATACGGGGTTCGGCTCGGCGAGATGGCTTTTTTTGACGACCGGGCCGAGAACGTTCGAGCCTCCGCCGCGGCGGGTCTTGCGGCGTTTGTTTTCACGGATGCCGGATCGGCAGAGATGGAGATCCTCCAACGATCCGGGCTGATCGGGGATGCGGATCAATTGTCGAATTCTATCCGGAGTCTTGTGAAGCAGATCAACTATATGGCGGGAGGATGGAGAGTCTCCCTGCCGGCGATCATCAACGATCCTCGAAAGTACGAACAGGCTTTTTATAAGCCTCTCTATGAATTGTTCCTGGACAGGGTTTTGCTTGATTTTGAAGGCTCCGGCGAATTCGTGTCTTATGCCCGCGGTGTTCTTGCAACCAAGGGGGTCAGCGGGCTCAGGGAGGTCATGGAGGCGCGTGATCCGGCATCGAGTGTGGCACTTCAGTATTTTAGGAAAATAAAGCCAGGGAGCCGTACCCCCCAGGCTCTTGTGGAGTTCTACGGACAGATCCTTTTCTTTTTGACTAAGGATATGGAGAATTATCTCGGGCCTGTTTATGACGCGATCATGACCACGCGGTCGCCGATCGCGATTGCCAGGACGGGAACTTCTTACCATAACCGCGCGGAAAGCTCCATCCGGCTGTTCGATAAGGCGATCCTTTTCGGCAGTGTGGATGCTGTGAAGTATTATCAATCAAAACGGGATAACCTGTACGACACCACGAAGCTTCAGACAAGAGCGGCCGCCGATCCCGCCCAGGAGAAACGGGCAGAAAAGATCCTGAAAGCGATGGGATTCTGGGAAGGACAGGCGAAGAAACTGGGCGTGGAGTTCTATCGTGTGCGTATCGAAAATTTCAAACGCTCCTCGGTTGTCATCGCGTATAACTCCATGCTTCCGCTGATCGTGGCCGACACCGAGCAGAATATTTTCCGGGTGGTCCAAACCGAGCGGCTGACGAATGCCTTCCTGTTTTCTGCGGAATATCTTGATTTGCTGAACATCCAGGATCCCGAGGACATGAAGGAGCTTGCGACCTGGCTGAATTTCGGGCAGGAATGGCTGGATATTTACCGGAATATTTACGGATCGCGCGCGGACAAGAAGTTCTACGAAACGATGAACCTGAGTAAACTGATCGCGGAAGATTCCGAGAGAGGGAATTCCATGGAGGCGGCGATCGCGGAGTCGATTGAGGAAGAAAGGTCAAAGCTCAACCTCCATTTCTTCAGTGCCGGGGAGGATCTCCAGTTGATCCCCACGCAAGTGCTTCAGAAACGCATGGCGGATCGCATGCGGGGGCATGTCCTCAAGCGTTATAAGAGCGTGATGCCCCTCATTTTTTCCGAGGAGGAGCAGGCCGAGATGCTGTTAAAACGCGGGCAAAGGGAAGGTGGGCGGGACGCATTTGCCGACGCGCTTGTCCTTTATAAAAAGCTCCTTAGCCGCTGCGAGGCCATGGGGATGACGACCTCCGCCGAGCGGTTCTTTTACCGGATCGTTTACGCGACACACGGCGTCCAGCTTTATGACGAGGGAGGAGTGCTTCCGCACCACCTGCAAATGGATCTTGTCCTGATCGCGGCCCGGCTGGGCCGGTGGGAGGAGCTTGTCAATGAACTGGACATCCTTTTGACCGGTCGCGCGGCCCCGGATCGCGGGTTGGACCCGGCGATCCTTGACGGCAGCCCGCGTCAGGGGTATCCGGCGCGCATGTCCCGAGCCAACGTGAACCAGATCAAGGTCTACCTCGGAAGCGATAACAGGACAAGTCTTTTTGCGAGAAAATTGCGGTCGTCCATGGCTTCCCGCCTTTTGGCGACGCCGCCGGAGTTCCTCGACGAAGTCCGGACCGATGCTGATGCGGCGAATCAGATGTTGGAGGACTTTTTCCATGCACCATTTGCGAATCTCAGGCCCGAAGATCTCGCTCCGCTTCCGGATGAAGAAGGTACTGCCGCCCGCGCCGAAGTTCGAAAGAAGGATGTTCCGGCTGAGCCTGCCGAAGACCTTCAGGTGGGGC
>CAYZYT010000010.1:0-915 GCA_964482725.1 uncultured bacterium
TGGACATTTTTTCAGCGCTTCCTTCCGGTGGTTTAAAGTTTAATGTGACCGGCGCGAGTTCAATCCGGGTGAGTGTCTCGAACGGCGTTTGGAAGAACGCTTCGGATCACAGTCTTGGTTATCAGACTGTAAATTTATCTTTTAATTTAGCGGGCGGTCCCGGGGTGGTGATCACGCAGAGTGATCTTGAGAAAGCCGGGGGCGTTGATTTTGCGAAGTTGGGATTAAGCGCGGTGACGTTTGTGGTGGATTCGAATCTGGTGTTAAGCGGCGGTTCTGTGGTGACAGTCGAGTCCAAGAACCTCGGGTATGTTCCCGTGGCGGGTGGGACGGTGCTTGATTGGGATGCTGTGACGTTACTTCCCGGGAACCCTGTCGTGGGTGCGAATTTAGGGACCACTTTTAGCAGCCAGGTTCCAAGCGGCACGAACGTAGTATCTCAGGAGGATTCTGAAAACTTCTCTTTTACTTATACGCTGCCTGTGGAACCCGAGGCTGCGCTTGATGCGGACGTTATGAATGATGATTTCGCAATCGGTCAGATCTCCTGGGGTTACTTTGATGATGCGACACCTCCTGTGTTCCAGGGCACTCCTGGGAACGTGGGGAGTCCTTTGGTTCTGGCGCTAAAAGCGGATCATTCGATGCGCGTGAAAGTGGAGATTCTGGATAAGACCGGGGCCATCATCAAGTACTCGGTGGATCTTACGACTGTTTTTCAGAACTTCAGTTTTGATATCAGCGCCTTGGATGAGACGAAGATCGCGGTTGTGAATTTAGTGGCGGATGTTTCAAATGCCGGGGCCACTGGGACGGTCTATGTCGGTACGAAGGGTCTGGAATATATCCCCGTGGCGGGTGGAACGTCTTTGGATGGGCCGTCGTGGACGTCGTTGCCTGGGAATCCAGTGCTGT
>CAYZYT010000010.1:1015-4357 GCA_964482725.1 uncultured bacterium
TGGCAGACAAAGCGCTCATGGGGGAGAACGGCATGGTGTATGTTGCGATGCCGGGTGTGTATTACAACCGTGGGATCGACGGAACGTCTTTGGATGGGCCGTCGTGGACGTCGTTGCCTGGGAATCCAGTGCTGTCGTCTACCAGCGGAACTGCGGGGGGTACGGCGAATGGAACGATCACGCAGACGCAGCAGAGCAACATAAACTTTAATTTTACGTATACGCTTCCTGATAGTGATGATTTTGTCTACAGTCAGGTAGGCTGGGGTTATTTTGACGCGAGCAATGGGTTTCACGGGAGCGCGGGGAATGTAGGGTCGAGTTTGGTTTTTGCTGTGATGGGTTCTGCCGGGAAACAGCTGAAGGTGGAAGTTTGGGACGCGAATCATCAGAAGAAGGATTATTTGTTAAATCTGACGGGAGCTCCCCAGAACTACACTCTCGATCTGACGGGATTGGATACTGCGAAGATAGCCCTTATAAATTTTGTGGCAGACAAAGCGCTCATGGGGGAGAACGGCATGGTGTATGTTGCGATGCCGGGGTTAGCGTACATTTCGACGGTGACGGGAACCACTTACAAGGCGGCTGATTTGACGTCGTTTGGGGCGGTGGCGCCGGCGCTTGAGACGGGTATTGGAGATACGGTGACAGGACAGCCTCCTGTGATCATGATCTCGAAACAGCTGTCGGCCAATGAATTTGAATACGAGTATGACCTGACGCCAAGTTCCTCGGGTTTTGTTTTTGCGTCACTCAATAAAGCTGGAGCGGCTTTTGCTATGCCGTCTTCGCAATATATCTTCGCAGCCGTCGGAAGCGAGGGAGAGCTGCTCCGGGTTGAATTTACGGATCAGAGCGATCGGAAAGCGATCTTCTATGTTCGTTTGAATTCCACGATGAAGAATTTCACCCTCGATCTGACAGCCGGAAGCGGCAAGGTCCCCGTGGGTTTTAACCGGAATTCGATGAAAGAGGTCGTTTTCGTTCATGACCAAACGCTTGGGTCTCCTTTGCGAAATGATTTTGTCAGAATTCAAACCCAGGGCATGGCGTATGATACGGCGCAGGTCCCGAATTATGAAACGGCGCGCGCCACGCTTGTGAGTGAGGGGCTGGATTATTTCAAGACCGGAGCCGGCATTGATCCGTTGACGCGTTTTCCGTATGACAACAGAAGCTCAACTGGTACGTTTGCGCACTTTACACAGCCTACCTTGATCGGGTTTTACCTGCAGATCCTTGGCGATGTGGTCCAAGGGAATCTGGATAATGGTATGTCGGTGACGCGAGCTTTAGCCGAGATCAATACGGTGTTAAGCAGCCTCCTGAGCGTGCAGGCGAGCAGTGCTGGCTGGAAAGGGTTGATCCCATGGATGGATCTTGATTCCGGAACACCCGTTGTTGATGACGCGACCAAGCATGTGTTCATCGGTTTTCTTGATAACGCCAACATGGCGCAAAGCATTGCCGTGATGGAAGGCGCTTTGCTAAGCGCCGGCCTCAGCGGGGATGAGCTGACCGCAGCGACCCAGAACCTTGCCAAGGCGGAGCAGTTCCTGAACGCACAGACCCTTGGGTATCAGGCGTTCGTGGATTCCGGCACCGGACTTTTCCGGATGAGTTATGATAAGGACACAGGCCAGTACTCTGCTTATATCGATCGATTGGCTTCCGAAGTGCGAGGGGCCGTGGCGTTCGTTCAGGTGAGATATCCTTCGATCCCGCAAACGGTCTGGGATAATCTAAAGATCGCGACCGGGAACTATACGGACCGGAATGGGAATGTGATTGAAAATGTTATGGCGTGGGACGGTGCGGCGTTCCAGATCTTCTGGCCGATGCTTCGCAATGACGAACGCGCTTTTATCGGGTTCCGGAACATGCTCCACAATCAGCTTCTCAGTCAAATGGATTGGGCGGCCCAGAATAATCTTCCGGGGATCTTGTCGGCGAGTTCATTGCCCGAAGGCGGCTATTACGGAGCGAGCGGTGTCCCGGGCCTGGCGGAGCAGACCTTGAATCCGACCCATATTGTTGACTATTATGACACGGTCCTGATGAATACCGCCTCGACCTATGCGTTGGCGGCGGCGTTATCGGTCGATCATGATGCTGTGTTAGGCTGGCTGAATAATTTTCTGGGGAATACCTCTCTGAAAAATCTCTATGGCTTTTATGACGCCGCACGCTCAAGCGAAGAAGTGGCGCGTGAATTTTTGGGTATTGACGTAGCTTCCGCGATCCTTGGGCTTGGCGGAAATGGCCCGGAGGCTTTCGAAGCGTATTTGAGGAACAAGAACCTGGAGACGGCTTACAACCTGCTTTACGATGCGGCCAGTAAACGGCTGGAATCGATCACCCGGTTTGAGACGACATTCCCGAATGCTCCCGAGATCGCGGGACGTTCCTTGTCGGTCTTCAGCAACTTTACCTCCGAAGGTACGGTTTCTTCTTTTCCTGCACCGGCCGTCACAGGAGTCAGCGGTATCTATGGCGCTCAGTTCAAATATGGGGCGTTGAGCGGCGGGTCGGGAGGCCATTTTTGGGAACTGGATCAAACCTATAACGCCCAGGCGAACCGTCTGGTGATGCATTATACGACGGCAGACACACCTCAGGCGATCCGAATCGAGCTGAAGGACGCGAGCAATAACATCCTTTATGCTACCCCCCTGACGTTAGCAAGCGGCGTAAGGTTCGGCCGTTTGGCGATCGAACTGCCGAATCAGAGTTTGCTGAATGCGGTCGCAAAAGTGGTGGTCATGGTGGATCAGAATGCGACCGGGGATACCAGTTTTGACTTCACGATCCATTCATTGATGTTTCAGCAGCTTCTTTCCCGCCAGAATATTCTCCCGGCGGTTGGGCTCGGGAGTACCAACGTGACGTCTCTTCCCACGGCAATTTCCGTCGGCGTTGCCAGTACGCTTCCCAATAATGTGCTGGCTTCGGTTGCTCCTCAAGTGTATCAGCTGAGCTACAACGTAGCTTCCGCCGGCGCATTTTCGGAGATGTATGCGGATTTTGGGACCGGAAAAGATCTGTCGGGCGCCGATATTGTTTTTGGTCTCGAGTCAGATAAAGCCCGGACGGTGAAGTTTGAGATCGAAGACAATACCGGAAAACGGGCCACCTTCTATGTCCGGAACGTCGATGTGTCCCGGAATTACTATAAATTTCTTTCCTCCAGTGTCGGTTCTTCCATCGATATGAGTCACGTCGTGAAACTTCATCTGACGGTTGACAACGATATGGTAGGGAGTGGGAATGAGACCGGCTATGTCCGAGTTGAGATCGGCGGCTTGTCCTAGCCTCTCTCTTCTTTTTAACAAAGGTTGC
>CAYZYT010000010.1:4457-85472 GCA_964482725.1 uncultured bacterium
TAGGGCTAGTCCAATTCACCATTTTTAAAAAAGCGAAGCATTGGGCTTGTCCTAGCCTCTATTTTCTTTTTAAAAAAGGTTGCTAGGGCTAGTCCAATTCACCATTTTTAAAAAAGCGAAGCATTGGGCTTGTCCTAGGCTCTATCTTCTTTTTAACAAAGGTTGCTAGGGCTGGTTCAACGAACCCTTTTGGAAAGAGCTCATAGATTCTTATTCCGGGGAATTGGATTTGTAATAATCCTGACTCGGGGTTAGAATCCTCCTGGTGTTTTCTCCTAAACCCAGGGCATTGTCTCTATGGAAAAAGATCCGAATCTTCTCGATCTAGTCGAGTCTCTGACGAACAGTGAATCAGTGCCCCATACCGCGGGCCGCAGGGATTTTGCAACCCCAACACGGAGGTCTCCCATGAATAATCCGATCTCAGGTCTTATTTTTTTCGCACTTCTCATCGTGGGCTTCCTTGTGGGAGCGCCTGTTTTTATGGCAAACCAAGGTCTCGGGGCTTTCCTTGGGATGGTCTGGTTTTTTGCCTCGATGGTGATCTCTTCCGGTGTTCAGATGGCCGCGCAGTGGGAAAAAGGCGTGGTGTTCCAGCTCGGGAAATACAGTCGTATCACGGGACCGGGACTGTTTTTTATCATTCCTGTGATTGAAGAGGTTCGGAAGATCGATATGCGTGTTCTCACCATGGACATTCCTTCCCAGCAGGTCATCACCCGGGATAACGTTCCCGTGAAGATCAATGGGGTGATCTTTTTTAAAGTGGATGACCCCGCGAATGCGATCATTAAAGTTCAGGATTATCGCTACGCGATCTCGCAATATTCTCAAACCTCGCTTCGGGATGTGATCGGACAGATGTCGCTGGATCAGCTTCTCACCGAGCGTGAAGAGATCGGGAAGAAGATCGAGGCGAATGTGGAAAAAGACACGGAAGCTTGGGGGCTTGAAGTGACCGGCATCCGGATCCAGGATATTGACATGCCGGAGGAGCTCAAGAAAATGATGTCCCGTCAGGCCTCGGCCGAGCGGGAAAAACGGGCGACGATCACCAAGGCGGAAGGCGATCGCGATGCCTCGGCGAATCTTGCCCTGGCGGCCAAGATCATGGCGGAAAGTCCCGGCGCGATGCAGCTCAGGACCCTTCAGACGATCGATGGTTTGGGGCCCACGGCCTCGAACACGGTGGTGCTTGCGGTGCCGATTAATATCATGGATATTTTGGACCAGACGAGCGCTTTTCTGAAGACCAAGACGGGGAAGCCAGCTTAAGTAGCAAGTATCCCGTCATGCTGAGCAAGATCAGAGCGAAGCATCTCGAGTGAGATCCTTCGCCCTCTTCGGGGCTCAGGATGACGAAATGCTAAAAGATTTTTGTTCAGTTGGTTAGGCAAAAAAAAGCCCCAACGATGAGTTCGAGAATTCCGCTTTATCTAGCAATCGTATAAAATAAAAAAGCTTATTGCTCGTCAGGCGAAACCCTCTAGGCTGTGGCTGTTTGGCTCACGTTGAGGCTTTAGCTTTTGGGAGAAACGGTCACGGAACCTTCGGCTCCAGTGCCTTCCTCATTGTCAAAGAAATAACTTATAATGCCCTTCAATCTAAAGATAACCTTCGATAGGGCTTCTGTCAAGGTGCGTAAGTCGAATATAATGAAGGACTTAGGAAAACAGTTTTTGACAAAAAAAGGAGTTGTTGTTAGCATGGGCCCGCATTTTTCTTTTTGGAAATCGGAGATACTATGAAGTCACTCAGTACGACCGAAGAGATCCTCCAGGATATTCGCGAAGGCCGCATGGTCATCATGACCGATGATGAGACCCGCGAGAATGAAGGGGATATTGTTTTTGCTGCGTCCAAGACGACCCCCGAGATGGTTAATTTTATGATGAAGCACGCAAGGGGTCTGATCTGCGTTCCGATGCTGGCGGATCGTATACAGTCCTTGGGGCTTGATCAGATGAATCCCAATCCCGAAGATCCCATGAAGACGGCATTTACCGTGTCGGTGGACGCCAAGACGGGTGTGACGACCGGGATCTCGGCTTATGATCGAAATCGCACGATTGAGCTCTTAGCCGATCCCAAAACTCAACGCGGAGATCTGGTGATTCCCGGGCATATTTTTCCGCTGAAAGCAAAACAGGGCGGTGTGTTGCGTCGTGCCGGCCATACCGAAGCGGCGGTGGATCTGGCGCAGGCCGCCGGACTTCCTCCGGCTGCCGTGATCTGCGAGATCGTCAATGACGACGGAAAAATGGCGCGGCTTTCCGATCTTCTGGAGTTTGCGACAACCCATGGACTCAAGATCGGAACCATTCGAGATCTTATTGCCTACCGTAACAAAACCGACAAGCTGGTTAAAAAAGTAAGCGAAGCCCTCCTCCCGACCAAGTTCGGAATGTGGACCATCCGGATCTATGAGTCGCTCCTTGACGGGGCACAGCATGTCGCTCTGATCCAGGGGGCGATCGGCGATAAGCCGGCGCTCGTGCGTGTGCACTCGGAATGTTTTACAGGAGAGGTTTTAAGCTCCTTGCGTTGCGATTGTCAGGACCAGCTTATCACTGCCATGAAAATGATCCAGCAGGAGGGCGCGGGTGTGATCCTTTACATGCGGCAGGAAGGCCGTGGGATCGGCTTGGCGAATAAGATCAAGGCTTATGAACTGCAGGATAAGCATGGGCTGGATACGGTCCAGGCGAACGAGGCGCTCGGTTTTAAGCCGGATCTCCGGGATTACGGGATCGGGGCTCAGATCCTCCATGACCTCGGACTTTCAAAACTTCGCCTCATGACGAATAATCCGCGCAAGATCGTGGGGCTGGAAGGCTATGGCCTGCAGGTGGTGGAGCGTCTTCCGATCGTTATGCCCCCGAATCCTGTTAGTGCAAGGTACATGCAAACTAAAAAAGACAAGCTCGGGCATATGTTGGATGCCGATCTGAATCCATGACCCACTATCACGGGAAGCTTATGGCCGGAAATAAAAAATTCGGGATCGTTGTTTCCCGTTTTAATCAGTACATCACCGGGCGTCTGTTGGAAGGAGCCGTGACGACCTTGCGTAAAGCGGGAGCGCCGGATAAGAACATCAAGATCGTCTGGGTGCCGGGGGGGTTGGAAGTTCCTTTTTTCTGTAAAAAATTGAAGGCCCAGAAGCATTGTGATGTGGTGATCGCTCTCAGTTGTGTGATCCGTGGCGGGACTTATCACTTTGAGTGTGTTTCCAACGAGCTGACGCGAGGGATCGATCAAGTGGCTCTTGAGACCGGAACTCCGATCGCGACCGGGGTGATCACGGTGGATAATCTGGAGCAGGCGATCGATCGGGCGGGTTTGAAGCACGGCAACAAAGGTGAGCAGGCCGCTTTGGCGGCGCTTGAGATCGCGAGTCTCGACGAGCAATTATCCGTAAAAGCAAAAACTTCCAAGACCTCTAAACGGAAGCCCTAGCGTTTTAATCTCAGCTAAGACATAAAGGAAAAAAGATGCATCGCAAAAGAACCCAAGCTCGTGAATGCGCGCTTCAAATCCTCTACCAGTACGAGATGAACCCGGAGCCCATGGCAGAGATCCTGAAGAAATTCTGGTCCCAGCAGGATGAGACCTTTTCCGAAGATATCCGGGGCTTTGCCGAGAGGCTCGCCCTAGGGACCGTCGAGCATCAAGCGGATATCGATAAGGTCGTTGAACGCCATGCGGACAATTGGGAACTCTCCAGGATGGCTATGATCGATCGGAATATCCTGAGATTCGCGACCTATGAACTGCTTTACCTGGCGGATGTCCCTCCCAAAGTGACCCTCAACGAAGCCGTGAACCTGGCGAAGAAATTTTCCCAGGAAGAATCCGGCAAGTTCGTCAACGGCGTCCTTGATAAGATCACCCACACCGAAAAGCCCCTAAATCCCAAGGACCATGACCCTTCCGCCGCATGAGGTTTGGATGAGACGAGCGCTCGCTCTGGCGGAGAAGGGACGCTTTAGCGTCAGTCCCAACCCCATGGTGGGTGCTTGCGTTGTTTCCAAAGGAAAACTCGTCGGTTCCGGTTTTCATGAGGAATTCGGCGGGCCGCACGCCGAGCCCCTTGCCCTGGCTAAGGCAGGAATAAAGGCTCGAGGTGCCACGCTCTACGTGACCCTGGAACCTTGCGCCACCTGGCAGAAAACTCCGCCCTGTGCGCCTCTTGTTAAAGAAAAAGGGATCAAGAAAGTTGTGATTGGTTGCCTGGATCCCAATCCTTTGAATCGTGGCAAAGGGGTTCGCTTTTTGCGCGAGCAGGGGATCGCGGTCACGACCGGTATTTTGGAAGAGAATGTCCGCAAGCAAAATGAAGGATTTTTCAAAATGATGACCGAAAAGCGTCCGTTTGTGACGTTGAAGATGGCGCAAACCTTGGATGGTAAGATCGCTACGAGGGAAGGACTTTCCCGTTGGATCTCTTCGCCGGCGTCGCGCAAATTTGTCCATCAGCTCCGGGCCAGTCATGATGCCGTGATGGTGGGGAAGCATACTTTCTGTCAGGACGATCCGAGGCTCACCGTTCCGAAGGGCTCGCGGTCGCTCGCTAGTGGAAAACCGTGGAAGATCGTGATGATCTCCGCAAAAGGGTGGTCCTCAAAGGCGCGCATTTTCAAGGACGACCGGCTGACGATCTTGGTGTTTCCTGAAAAGGATCTTAAGGCGATCGTTAAAAAAGCGGAGGCTCAAAACGGGACATGGATGCTTTTGCCTGTGAAGGAGAAGCGGGGCCGGATCGATCTTCGCGAGCTTCTTAGAAAACTCGCGGCGCTGGGGGTGACCAAACTTTTGGTCGAAGGCGGCGGGGAATTGGCCTGGTCTTTTCTTGAAGCGGGGTGCGTTGACCGCGCGTTTTGGGTTCTTGCGCCAAAGATCTTTGGCGGTCGCGATGCCAAGACCTCGGTGGAAGGACTTGGCGTGAGGACCCCGGCTCAGGCGTTCTCATTCAAGACGACCCAAATCATGCGTTCCGGAGACGATTGGATCTTTGAAGGGACCTTTTTTAAAAAAAGAACATGAGGAGAAGCTATGTTCACAGGCATTATTGAAAATCAAGGGACTGTTATCAAAAAAGAGGAACGCGGGGGGCAGGTCCGTTTCGGGTTCCGGTTTCAAAAAAAAGAAAAAGGACTGAGGGTGGGCGATAGCATCATGACCGATGGGGTCTGCTTGACGGCCGTACGTGTCAGCCCAAGTTCTTTTGAAGTGGATGTGGTACGCCAGACCTTGAATGCGACCACGCTGGGAGCGTTAGAGCTTGGGGGACGCGTCAACCTTGAGAAGTCTCTGAAGATCGGGGACGGACTCGGCGGTCACTTTGTGACCGGGCACATTGACGGCCGGGGGACGATCGTCAAAATTGAGAGGCGAAAGAAGAATACGACCTTGTTTCTGAAAGCCGCCAAGGATATAATCGCACTTCTTGCGGACAAAGGATCGGTCGCCTGCGACGGGATCAGTTTGACGGTGCAGAAAGTTCGGGGTTTGGTGTTCCAGATCGCGGTGATCCCGCATACGCTTAAAGTCACGACGCTTGGCTTGAAGCGGGTGGGTTCCGAGGTTAACCTTGAGGTCGATATTGTCGCGCGCTATCTTCAAATGTGCTTTAAAAATGAAAAGTCCCGGAAGGCATTTTCGTCTCGCACGATCCTTCGGGAGCTCCTCCAGCAGGGGGTTGAGTGGAAAAAAGATTTGAACTGAGCGCCTCCTCCGAGGTTCTCTCGCCTTTCCGAAAGGAATTGCGTCATATCCTGACCCAGGCGGGATGGGAAAAGAAGACCGCCGAGGAAATTCTCTTGGCGGTCGATGAGGCTTTGACGAATATTATCCGGCATGCTTATCAGAACAAGCCGGGTAAAATGACGATATCGGTTGCGGCGACTGACGATAAGTTCGAGGTCGTTCTGGAAGACCAGGGCCAGAAGTTCGATCCGACCCAAGTACCTCCACCGGAACTTCCGCGCCACAAGCCGGGTGGGTTGGGAGTTCATTTTATCAGGACGATCATGGATCAGATGATCTATGACGATCATGGATTGACAGGGAACCGGCTTCGTTTGATCAAGCACAAGAAGAAAATTTGAAAAAGGAAGGTGGCCTATGAAAGTACAATCGACGAATCAGGGAGACGTGCAGATTCTGGAGCTTTCAGGGGAACTGGATTATCATTCCTCGCCCGAGCTTCGTGAAAAGTTGACGGAATTGACCGCGAAGCAGACTCCCAAGATCCTCGTGAATCTTGGCGGCGTGGATTATATGGATAGCTCTGGCATTGCGACTTTTGTCGAAGCCTTCCAGAAATCCAAACGTTATCAAGGCCGTCTTATTCTCGCAGCGTTGACTCCCACCGTTCGGGGCGTTTTTGAGATCGCTAAGCTCGACAGTATTTTTGAAATTGCCTCTACCGTCGCAGAGGCGGTCGAGAGCTTAGGCTCTAAAACCTGAGCGGACAGTAAAGGAATATCCTTCTATGAAAGAATTCGCGGGAAGTCTCGGGCAGTCATTGCTTTTTGTTTTGGCCGGCGTGGCCCGATTGTGGGAACTCGGAGCCGCGGTTGCTAGCTATACAGCTCTATCTTTCTTCAAAAAGAAAGTGATCCCGCGCGATACACTTTTCCACCAGATGGTCCTTATCGGCATCGATTCTACGGCGATCGTTTCACTCGTAGGCGCTTCAGTCGGAACAGTGCTTGCGCTTCAGGCAGCCTATTCTTTGAAGACCTTTGGGGCTCTCATGTACACGGGAAGTCTTGTCTGCGTCGCGATGGCTCGTGAACTTGGACCCTTGATCGCTTCGATCGTGATCTCCGGACGTATCGGCGCGCGGATGGCCGCAGAGATCGGGACCATGATGGTTCAGGAGGAAGTGGATGCGCTGACCACCATGGGCATTAATCCGATCCGGTATCTTGTCGTGCCGCGCGTTCTTGCGCTGGCTTTGATGCTCCCGTGCTTGACGGTCATCGTGGATGTTATGGGGATGCTCGGCGGCTGGGCCATCGGAGTGACGGGTCTTGGAATCAATTCCAATCTTTATATTGCCAAGAGCATCGAGGCCCTTTGCCTCAAAGACATCTATACGGGCCTTCTTAAGAGTTTTATTTTTAGCATTCTTATTGCGCTTGTGAGCTGTCATCAGGGGCTTTCTGTTTCCGGCGGCGCGGATGCGGTCGGGAAGGCCACAACGCAGGCGGTCGTGATCTCGATCGTATTGATCATTGTGGTGGACTGTTTGGCGACGGCGGTCATTTATTACGCCCTGCCTACGTGAGGAATTTATGACCGAATCCGAACAAACTGTTATTGAAGTCAAAAATCTTATCAAGCGTTTCGGAGATCTCACGGTGTTGGATGGTGTCAACGTCACGATCCCGCGAGGCAAGATTACGGTGATTATGGGCGGATCGGGGTGCGGCAAGACAACCCTTCTGCGTCATCTGATCGCTTTGCATCAACCAACCTCGGGAGAGATCCTGGTGGACGGAAAAAACATCGTTGGGCTCCGGGAAAAAGACATGAACGATGTTCGTCGGAAATTCGGCATGCTCTTTCAAGGGTCGGCTCTTTTTAACTCGATGACTGTCGGAGAAAACGTTGCGGTACCGCTCAAAGAGCACACGGAACTTTCTCCGGAGATCATCCGCATCATTGTTCGGGTGAAGTTGGAACTGGTGGGGCTGACGGGTTTTGAGGATTTTATGCCCTATCAAATCTCGGGCGGGATGAAAAAACGTGTAGCGCTCGCGCGTGCGATCGCGCTGGATCCGAAGATCGTATTCTATGACGAGCCCGGTGCGGGTCTCGACCCGATCACAGCGAGCATGATCGACCGTCTCATCCTGGACCTTAGCAAGAAACTCAATATCACGTCAGTCGTGGTGTCGCATGAAATGAAAAGTGCGTTCCGGATTGCGGACAAGATTATCATTCTTCATAAAGGCAAAGTGCTGCAGGTGGGTACGGCCGATGAGGTCAAAAATTCGAAAGATTCATATGTTCAGCAGTTTATTCATGGAGAGTCCGAAGGCGTTATCCCGTTCAAACAAACTAGCGAAGCTTATTTAAAAGGGCTTCTTTCTACCTAGAACTTATTCTGATAGCAGGATAGATTCTAGGAAATCGTTCCCATAGGAGGAAAAAATGGATTCATCAAATGCTTATTCGTCATCCGAGATCAAATCCGGATTTTTTGTGCTTGTCACGATCGTGCTGCTTTTAGTGCTCACGTTCGTGGTCGGGGGCTACTTCAAGAAAGGGGCCAATGAGTGGAAGGTCCAGTTCGGCTACCTGAGCGGTTTGAGCGACAGCGCGCCTGTTTATTATGCGGGCCGCGAGGTTGGCAAGGTGGATGGTATTCAGATCCTCCCGGGGCAACCGAGGCCGGTACTCGTGACGATCAAGGTTTCCAAGGACGCCTACGTTCGTAAGGACAGTGTGGCTTATATCGATACGCTCGGGATGATGGGAGAAAAGTTTATCGAGATCTCCGTTGGTTCGAAGGATGCTCCTCCGATGGAAGCCGGCACCGTGATCGAAGGGGTGGACCCGATCGCAATGCATGTCCTGATCCGCAAGATGAACCTCTTAGCGGACGAAGTGGCGCAGATGACCGAAAGTCTGAACCCGCTCTTGAAGACCGTGAATGATGTGGTGGGTGGGAATAAAGAAGAGATTTCTAAGACTCTTGGTAATTTGAGTGAGGTTTCCGCCAATCTTCGGGATATGACCGCGGACCTGAAATTACATCCTTGGCGTTTGATCCGCAAAGGTTAAAGACGGATTCTTATGCGCTTTAAAATAGCGATCTTCTTAATGGCCTTGACCGTGCTTCCGACGACTTTCGCATTATCCGCCGAAGAGGCCACGGTCGGCGATTATATGTATGGGATCGGGACCAAGTTCGGCCGCGGACTAGAGAACGTCGTGACCAGTTTTGCGGAAATCCCGTGTACGATCCATGCCGACATGAAGGACCAAGGCGGCTCAGGGTTTTTGCCGGGGTTGGGCATGGGAAGTGTTTATATGTTGCGCCGGATGTTCATCGGAGTTTGCGAAGTGGGGAGTTTTTTTATCCCGATGGAACGGACGATCCCCCGAGTTTGTCATGAAACGAAGCCCTCGGTGGCTTGAAGCTAGACCGTGTTTGGCGCGCATGGATTTATAGCATCGTTTTCAGGATTGCACCTTGACGGTGGTACGCGGGTCTTCCTATAATAGCCCGTTGATTAAAAGAAGGAGAAATGATGACTACGAGTGAGAGTCCTGTGGCGTCGAAGGACCCAGAGGTTCAGGATGCACAGTTTTTTGCGGCGATTGGCTATTTGAGTTTTCTGTGTTTTGTGCCACTGGCCCTCAAGAAAGGCAATAAGTTCGCCCTTTTTCACGGGAAGCAGGCCCTGGTTCTTTTTATACTGGAATTGGCCGCGGCGATCCTGAAGGTGGTTCCCGCGTTGGGGGATTTGGTGTTTACGCTAGCGTTTGTAGTGTTCGGGATCCTTTCGCTTATCGGGATCGTGAAAGTCCTGATGGGGGAGAAGTGGGAGATTCCGGTCATCCATGAGATCGCTGAACGGATCACGTTCTAGTGCGATCAGAAATTTAAACCTCATCACGCAACATCCTTTTCTTTGTAGATCAAAGACCTTCAGGGGTTGTCATGCTTACAGGCACTAAAAAAGCTCAGCCGGGCGGGCAAGACTGGTTCGTGGTTCTCAACCCTCTCAAGAGCGAGCTGGAACGTAACAAAATCGCTCGCGAGATCGCCAAGGCTTTTCGTCTCCCTGTGGACGAAGCGCTCGATCTTGTCCAGAATACTCCCATCATCCTTATGGATAATCTTCTGTATGCGACCGCGCTTCAGGTGAAGCAGTATTTCAGGAGTTCCCCTTCGGATATTGTGGTGAGTAATGACAGTTTTCTTAAGCGTCGGTGTTACCGGACCGTATGGCCGACGCCCCCGAGTCTCGCCTTTCTTCATCAAGTAGGATCTTCCACAGGGCCTTCTCAGAAAAATGAAACCGAAAAGCTTGATCATGGGGAAGCCATCCAGGAGATCCGGTCCTGGGTCCAGACCGAGGGGGTTTCTTCTGAACGTGGCGAAACGCGGGCGTCCGCCAAGAGCGGCATGGCCCATCCAAACAACCGCCATTTTCGGAACATCCTTGAGGAAGAACGTGAAAAACTTCTGAAAGAGAGCGTGGGGCTGAAGGAGAATGGCAGTCAGCTCCGGCGAGCGCTTGAAAAGTTGCAGACAGAACTTTCGGAAAAGGAAAGAGCTCTCCAGGCTAGCGAGGCCTCGATAAAGCAGAAAGAAAAAGAGGCTCAGGAGCTGCAATCTTTGGTGAATCACTCGGAGGAAAAATACGAGCTCCTTCGTGATGAGTTTCGCCAGACCCGCCAGTATTTCGAAGAAAAACTTAGTGCCGAAGATCATAAGTCGGAAGAATGGTTGAAGCAGATCGAAGAGCGTGATCTGACCCATAAGGAATTGTTGCAGGAGAAACAGGCGCTTCTTAAAAGTTTTCATGCCGTGAAAAACGATCTCCAGCGCGCCAAGAACGAGCAGGAGCAAGTCCGCCGGGAAGGGGAGAGCCAGGGTTCTCAGTTTCAAAGAGAGCTTGAGAATCAAAAGACTCTGGTGGAAGGGCTTCATGCAAAGATAAAAAATCTCGAGGAAGGGAAGAAGATCGTCCAGTCGAGTGAAACCCGATTGATCCAGGAATTGGAGCTCCAGACCCAGCAGACCAAACGCTTGGAACAGAGATCCTCCGAGTTTGAAAAAGAGATCCGACAGATGCGGGGATCTTTCGAAGACCAGCAGAAGTCCTGGCAGGTGCGTCTCGCTCAACTTGAGGCCCGTGAGATGGATCTCGAAAATGCCCGCAAGCAGATCCGGCAGCTTCATGCTGAACTGGATCAGCGTGAGACGGTACAGAAAAAGAGTCAGCTTCACGAACAACTCGTGACCCAGGAGGCTCGCCTTAAGCAGGTGGTGAAGCAGCAGGAGAAGATCGAATCCGAGATCCGCGAGCGTGAGGAGGATATGCGCAAACTCCTCGCCGAACAGGAAACGATCGAGCGTGAAGTGATCGAAGCGAAACAGGCCCAGCGGCATTTGTCTGAGAAAACCAAACGCGAGGTCCCCGTTCCTGAGTCGCGCAAACCCGCGAGTCCTTCCGCGGTCCCCGAATTTCACGCGACCCACGTTCATCCCGAGGCTCTTGATGATTGAAATGGTCTTAAGCAAGATCAAGGTCGATGAGAATCGGCATGAGCAGCTCGTGGTCTTCCGGGAAAAGGATGGGAACCGGTTTCTTCCCGTGGTGATCGGCTTGCCGGAAATTCATGCCATCAAATTGAAGCTCGGCAACGTCAAGCCCCCGCGGCCGATGACCCATGACCTAATGCTCAAAATCGTCCAAGAGCTTGGCGGCAAACTCCAGAGAGTGGTGATTGATAAACTCGAGAATAATACGTTCCATGCCAAGCTGCATATTCTCAATGAAAATGGGCAAGAGGTGGTGATTGATTCCCGACCCTCCGATAGCGTGGCGATTGCCTTGCGCGCCCAAGTGCCTGTTTTTGTCGAAGACGAGATTTTGAAAGCAGCGAGCGTTTACGAGGTCTAGAGCGTGGAAAACAAACTTTATGACGTGATGATCATTGGGGGCGGGGGAGCGGGGCTGACAGCAGCCCTCTACACATCACGCGCCAATCTTTCCACGATTCTTTTTGAAAAATTAGTTGTGGGAGGGCAGATCGCCTCCACGGACCTCGTGGAGAATTATCCCGGTTTTACGGAAGGTATCCTGGGAGCCGAGATCGCTCAGAAAATGGAATCCCAGGCCGTACGCTATGGCACGCAAATTATTTACGAAGAGGTTAAGGGCCTCTCGCGCAAAGGAGATGTTTTTGAAGCCATAAGCGGGGAGACGTGCTATAGCGCTCGGGCGGTTATCCTCGCGATGGGCGCTTCGTTTCGCATGATCGGGGTTCCCAATGAAAAAGAACTCACGGGGAAAGGCGTTTCTTATTGTGCCACCTGCGATGGGGCTTTCTTTAAAGGGAAAAAGGTTATTGCGGTGGGGGGCGGGGATTCCGCGCTTCAGGAGGGGATCTTTTTGACGCGATTTGCCGAGAGGGTGACGATCGTTCACCGCCGGGATAAATTGCGTGCGAGTCCGATTCTGCAGGAACGCGCTAAAATGAACGCTAAGATAAGCTTTATTTGGGATGCCGTTGTTGATAAAATTGAAGGCGAAAAGAAGGTAGAGGCCGTTCTTTTGAAAAATGTAAAGACGGGCGAGGTCCAAAAGTTCCCGACGGAGGGTATTTTTGTTTTTATCGGACATGATCCCAACAGCGGGCTTGCGAAGGGTTTTGTGGCGCTTGATGAAAAGGGGTATGTGGTGACCGATGTCTCGCTTGCGACTTCTGTCCCCGGGGTTTTTGCTGCCGGGGAAGTCCGACAAGGAGCCGTGCGTCAGTTAGTGTCAGCTTGTGGCGAAGGCTGTGCAGCAGCGTTGTCGGCCCAGGCTTTTTTGGACGAGCAGCGTTAGAGCGAATGTCCTTGTAACACTTTTTTTGAAAGGTAACCCCATGGATTTTGATAAGGAATTTGAGCAGAACATGAAGCAGCTGATGCTCCTTCTTAAAAAGATCATGAGCAGCCAGCACCCGATGGAGGGGAAAAGTCCCGCCGAGATGATGAAATTTCTAAGAGAGATGAAAGACAAGAGCTCCGATGTGAATATTTTCATTCTTAATATGGCGCCTCTTTCTCCTGAGGAATTCGACGAGATCGAAGAGATGTTTGAGGGCGGGGCGATGAGCGAACATCACAGGTCGGGAGAACTTAACTGTGAGCTCAATGATGATGATCATGTTTTTCTTAAACAAAACGGTATCCGCTTCTAGGACAATAACCCCATGACACTTCCCGGAAAAATTGTTGCGGCGTTCTTTTGCCTTTTATGCTTTTTTCCTGCCGGGCTTCACGCAGGGACAGCTTTTGACTACTCTGTCTGGGACGCCTTTCTCTCTAAAAATGTGAACGAAAAAGGCGAGGTGGATTATCAGTCAATCAAGAAAGACCCGAAGGCGCTGAAGGATGCTCTGGCGACTTTGACGGCGGTGAATGAATCTCTGATCGGCTCATGGCCGC
This sequence comes from uncultured bacterium, assembly GCA_964482725.1. GTDB lineage: Bacteria > Omnitrophota > Omnitrophia > Omnitrophales > Aquincolibacteriaceae > Aquincolibacterium. Next base: position 17,647 of record CAYZYT010000010.1, read on the forward strand.
GGGAAGAAGCCATGGCTTTCTGGCTGAATGCGTATCACGCCGCTCTGATCCAACAGGTGGTCGAAAATTATCCCGTGACTTCCGTCCAAAAGATCCCGAGTTTTTGGGATATCGCATTATTCCATTTTGGCAGCAGGGTCCAGGGACAAAGGCAGTACAGTTTGAATGATATTCGAGTGACGAAACTGGTCGGGGTCTATCGTGATGAGAAGATCCATCTGGCGCTTTCTGTAGCGGCCAAGGGAGGTCCTCAGTTGATGCGCGAAGCTTTCACGGGTCCCAAGGTGGAGGGACAGCTTTTTCTTTTAACCCGGAAATTTGTGACGGATCCCGCCTATGTGGATATTACCCCGGGCCGGAAAAAGATCCGGATCTCCAAGATCTTTTCGTGGTACGCAAAAGATTTTAAACTGGATTTTGGGACCCCCGAACCGAGGGGGAAATTTTCAGAGAGCGATAACGCGGTGCTTTCTTTTTTGGCCTATTATCTTGAAGATGAAGCTAAGGGAGAATATCTTCAGGAAGCCAAATACAAGATCGAATATCCCGCCTTTGATTGGTCTCTGAACGATTGGAAAAAACGAGCCGCCTAGGCTCGCCCCGTTTTTTTTGACAGGCCCATCCAAAAACGTCTAACTCTTTTTATTTCAATGAGTTGCGGTTTTTTAAAAAGCATTGACAGTCCCAGTGAATTCTCATAAGATATGCGCTCTCTTAAAGTCAAAGGAGTCATTTCATGGAAAAATATGCGATCGTTGAGACGGGTTCCAAGCAGTATTGGGTGGCGCCCAAGCAGGTGATCGAAGTCGAATTGTTGGAAGTTGCCGAAGGCCAAAAAGAGGTTGTTTTGGACCAGGTGATGCTTGTTCAGGATGCGGGGCAAGTGAAGGTCGGGACCCCGGTGATCGCGGGAGCCAAAATTATTTGCGAAAATCTGGGGGAGTTCCGAGGCCCCAAGCTGGTTCATTACCGGATGCGTCGCCGTAAGTCGTCGAGGAAGAAGCAAGGGCATCGGCAGGATCTCCTCCGGCTGCTTGTCAAAGAGATTAAAGTTAGCTAAGAACATTTTTTAAAGGAAACCATGGCACATACAAAAAGTCAGGGAAGTACAACTAACGGAAGAGACTCCAATTCCAAACGCTTGGGCGTCAAAGTCTATGGCGGACAGAAGATCAAAGCGGGCAGCATTATCGTTCGTCAGCGTGGGACGCGGTATCATCCCGGGAATTTTGTCGGGCTTGGTACTGATTACACTCTTTTCGCAAAGCGAGCTGGCATTGTGGAGTTCCGGGCGAACCGATCTGTCCATATCATTCCGAGTTAATCCAGTTTCAACCAAGTTTGAAAAGGCTAAAAAGCGATCCTAAGCTTTTTGGCCTTTTCTCTTTTTAAGGACCTCTATGCTAGTTGATAAGATACATCTAAAAATCCAGGGCGGCCGTGGTGGCAAAGGCTGTGAAAGTTATAACCATCGCAAGGATCACAAGAAGGTCCCCAACGGTGCCGACGGGGGGGACGGTGGAAGTGTGATCTTTCGCGCTTCCCATAACGCTCCGGGGCTCGATCGCCTCAGGTTGAAGCAACACTTGGACGCAGATTCCGGTGAGCATGGTAGTAGTGATAACAAACGTGGATGCAAAGGGGAGGATCTGATCGTGTTGGTTCCGATCGGGACTTCGATCTTTCGTCGCGAGAATCATCTTCCGATCCGGGATCTCTATCTTGAGGGAGAGGAAGTGATCGTGGCGCGTGGGGGCCGGGGTGGGTCGGGGAATATCGGCGATAAAACGGCGACTTCGGGGGAAGACGGTGAAAAACTTGAAATTGATGTGGAATTTCGCATCATGGCGGATGTTTTTCTGGTGGGGCTTCCGAGTTCTGGGAAATCCTCCCTGCTACATCATTTGACGCGTGCCCCTGTGGAAGGTAAGGATTATCCTTTCGCAACGCGCAGTCCGGTGCTGGGCGTTCATCCCTATGACGACTACAAGCAGATCAACTTTTGCGAGCTTCCGTCCATTTTTGAAGGGTCCACGGACGGGCGGGGTTTGGGGACCGATTTTTTAAGGCACTTGGCTCGCGCCAAGTTGATCGTATTCATGATCGACGCGACCTTGAAGTTCTGTCATACCGCCATCGAAGGATTGAGCGCCTTGCAGCGGATCGTTTATGAGCAAGATCCCGCTTTTCGTCAGATCCCCAGTGTGGTGGTGGTGAACAAGATCGATCTAGGGCATGATATCGAGAAGATCCAGGAAGAGCTGCGGAGTTCGGGGCAGATCTATTTTTTGATTTCGGTGAAAACCGGGGAAGGGGTCGAGTCACTTATGAAGTTCATTCATGAGAGGATCGAGAACGAAGGCCATGTCTGATCGCGTCCGACGGGCCCAAAAGATCGTTATCAAGATAGGTACGAGCATTCTCAAAACTCGCGGGGAAAGTTTTTCCCATAAAGAGCATGCCCGTGTCTGTCGGGAGATCTATTCGCTTATCCGGAAAGGTCGGCGTCCGGTCCTGGTGAGTTCGGGAGCGATCGCTCTCGGAATGAAAAGTTGCGGTTTTAAAAAAAGGCCAAACGAAATGGCGGAACTTCAGGCCTGCGCCGCCATTGGGCAGGGGAAGCTCATGCATGCTTACGAGAGCTTTTTCGCGAAGAAAAAAGTTCATACGGCGCAACTGCTTCTGACGCGCGACGGCCTCGAGGATCGCAAACGGTTCCTTTGTGCCCGCAATACTCTCGAGACGCTTCTGAAACTTAATATTCTTCCCATCGTTAACGAGAACGATACCGTGGCGGTCGAGGAGATCGCTTTTGGGGACAATGACATTCTTTCGGTCCATGTGGCGCACTTGGTGGGCGCGGATCTTTTGATCAATCTTTCGGATGCGGAAGGTTTCCTCCTGAAGGACGGAACGCGTGTGCGGGAAGTGACCTCCGAAGATGAGATCGACAATAAACTCGTGTTGCATCTGGCGGACAAAAAGCGCGAAGAGACCGTCGGCGGCATGCGAGCAAAGCTTAAAGCGGCCCAAGTGGCCATGCGCCTCGGCATCCCTTTCATGATCGTGAATGGGCATAAGCCGCATATTCTTCAGGAAATCATCAACGGAAAAGATGTTGGGACTTTATTTATCACCTCGGGCGCCAAAAAAGATATGAGACACAAGTGGATCGCATTCTCAGCGACTCGGAGTGGCAGTATTATCGTCGACCTCGGCGCCTATCAGGCCCTTCTCGCGAAAAAGAGTCTTTTGCCCCGTGGGATCGTAAAAGTCCAAGGGAATTTTGATGAGGGACAGGTGGTGGAACTTGAGGCTCAGGACGGAAAGGTATTCGGGCGTGGCGTAGTTCATTATGGCAGTCGTGATCTTAACCGCATCGCGGGGAAGCGGACGGATGAGATTCAGGCGATCCTGGGGAAAAAGTCTCATGATGAAGTGATCCATCGGAACGATCTTGTCATCTGGAGCGAGCGATGAATTGGAAACGCGAATTAGAAAAAGTGCTTGTGACTGCGCGGCAAACCGCTGCGGATGCAGGACAGATGTCTCCCGATTTCAAAAAAAAGATTCTGGAGGACATTGCCTCCAGGATCGAGAAAAGGGCGAAATGGCTTGTCGGCGAGAATCGCAAGGACCTTGCGAATGCCAAGGCGAGCGGCCTTTCATCGTCGATGATCGACCGTCTGATGCTCAACGAAAAACGTATTCGGGGCATGGCGGAGGGTGTCCGGGCCGTGGCGCGTCTCAAAGATCCTATCGGTAAAGTTCAGGCGAAATGGTCGAGGCCCAATGGCCTTAGGCTTCAAAAGGTGATCGTTCCGCTGGGTGTGATCCTTATGATCTATGAATCCCGTCCGAACGTGACTGTCGAGTGCGCTGCGCTTTGTCTCAAGAGTTCGAACGTGGCGATCCTTCGCGGAGGACGTGAGGCGATGGCTTCCAATCGTGCGCTTGTCTCCATCTTTAAAGAGTCCCTCAAGCAGCACGGGCTTTCGTCTTTCCATGTAAATCTTGTGAAAACGACGGACTATGCGGCTCTTGATTTTCTTCTGAAACAGGAGGGCCGGATCGATCTTGTCATCCCTCGCGGCGGGGAGAAGCTGATCCGCCGGGTCGTGAGAAACGCGCGTATTCCTGTGATCAAGCACTATCAAGGCATCTGTCATGTGTATGTCGATAAAAAGGCCGACCTCAAAAAAGCGGTTGCGATCACGCTGAACGCTAAATTGCAGCGTCCGGGAGTTTGTAACGCATTGGAGACGCTTTTGGTGCATCAGGCCGTTGCTGCAAAATTCCTTACGAGGGTCGCTGACCCGTTAAAACAAGGTGGCTGCGAAGTTCGGGGCGATGCGGCGACATGCCGTTTTATCCCTTGGGCGAAGCGCGCGAAAGCGGCCGACTATGGCCATGAATTTCTGGAAAAGATCCTCGCGGTGCGTGTTGTTAAGGACCTCGATGAAGCGATCCGGCATATTGAAACTCAGGGTTCTCATCATACGGATGCGATCGTGACGGAAGACAAGAAAGCGGCCCAAGTCTTTAAGGCCAAAGTCGATTCCTCATCCGTGATGGTCAATGCCTCAACTCGTTTTTCCGACGGATTCGAGTACGGGTTCGGTGCCGAGATCGGTATTTCGACCGACAAGATCCATGCTCGGGGGCCGATGGGCCTTGAGGGACTCACATCGTACAAATATATCGTGGAAGGGAATGGCCACATACGCATTTAAAAGCGGTTTTTCCGCATGAAGATCGGTATTTTGGGAGGGACCTTCGATCCTGTCCACCGCGGGCATTTGAAGCTTGCCCAAAATGCCCGGGATCAATTCTTGCTCGATAAGGTTATTTTTGTCCCAGCCTCTCAGCCTCCCCATAAACAAGCACTTCCTTCTCGTGCATCCGCTAAAGACCGTTATGCAATGGTCCGGTTGGCCATCGAGGGGGAGCCTTTTCTGGAGATTTCAGATTGCGAGCTCCAAAGAAAGGGGGCCTCTTATACTTTTGATACACTCTGTGAATTCGAGAGAAAATATCCCCAAGACACATTTTATTTGATCCTTGGCAAAGATGCGTTTGAAGGGATCAATGCCTGGCAGCATGCTGCCGAGCTTAAGAAAAAAGTCCGATTCTTGGTGGCAAAACGAGGATTGGGTGAAGTCTGTGCAGTCGAAGGGGCCCTCGCCGAGTGGATTCAGATGCCTTTATGTCCGATTTCTGCCTCCGGGATACGTGAGGGGCTCAATGGAGGAAAGGATGTGGACGATCAGATAACTCCGAAAGTCCTTCAGTATATCCATGAGCATGAGCTCTATCGGAAAGTGTGGCCATGAATACAACTTTTCATCTAGTGATTTTGGGAGTGCTCTTCCTGTTCTCCTTTTTCTTTTCTGCTGCGGAGACGGCTCTTTTTTCTCTCTCTAAACTTGATAAGCGCAAGCTCAAGGAGCAATACCCGCATCTTTCGAAATGGATCTTTGAACAGCTGCAAGCACCGCGCAAGACGCTCGGTACGGTCCTTATGGGTAATTTGGCGGTGAATTCGCTGGCGACGGCAACCGTTACATTGGTAGTGCTCAAACTTTTTGGGGATGCGCGGCTTGGCATGATCATGGCGGCGTTCACTATTTTCCTGATCGTTTTTTGCGAAATGCTTCCCAAGATCCTTGCGGTCCGGTCACGGGTCAAAATGGCTTTGCTGGTGTCCTTGCCGCTCAAGTTCTTCGCCGTATTGTTCGCTCCCTTCCGGGTTCTGATGCGTTTTGTCACCGATCGAATTCTTTCCTTTCTTGTCCACGAAAAGATCGATCAGTCGGATATGATCTCGGAAAAGGAACTTAAGGTGCTCGTCAAGATCGGAGAAGAAGAGGGCGTTTTGGGAGGGCAGGAGCGTCACATGATCCAAAAGCTTCTGGAATTGGGGGAGCGGCCGGTCAAGGATATTATGACGCCGCGCACCGACTTGGTGGGTTTGGATATCGAAGAGCCTTCTCAAAAGCATGAGGAGCTTATACGGAAATTTCACTTTACGCGACTGCCTGTTTTTCAGGGTTCGCTCGATCATATTCTCGGGGTTGTCGAGTCCCAGAACTATCTTCTCCAGGAGCCTCTCCCCGATGTAAAACAAGTGATGGCGATGCCCCTTTTCGTGCCGGAAAGCAAACGGATCGATGACCTGTTAGAAACATTTCGAAGCAAGAATGAGCGTTTTGCGGTTTGCGTGGATGAATTTGGTGGGACGGCCGGGGTGGTGACGCAGGAAGACATTCTTGAGGAGATTTTTGGGGAGTTTTATGATGAGTATTCCAAGATCGAAAATCCCATCCGGCGCTTGGGCGAGGATCTTTATTTGGTGGAGGGCAAGGTCAGTCTTGCGGAGTTCAATGATTCATTTTCCGCGCATTTGGTGGCGGAGGAGGCCGCGACGCTGGGGGGCTATCTTTTTGAAAAAATGGGAGTGGTCCCTGTCAAAGGCGCGGTTCTCAATACGGAGCAATTCGATTTTGTGATCCAGGATATGATCCGTCAGCGCATTCACCAGGTCACGGTCAGGAGGAAGTCGTGATCGGTCTCCTGGTTCTGTTTCTCTTGTCTCTGGTGGCATCCGCGTTCTTCTCGGGGGCCGAGATGGCTTTTGTTTCCGCGAACAAGCTGAAGCTTCGCGAAATGTCGGATGCTGGAGACAAAAAAGCCAGGTTCATCCTGCAGCTCCAGCAGCATCCCAATTATTTTTTGACAGCGATCCTGATTGGGAATAACGCGGTAAACGTTACGGCGATCTCGATCGCCACTTACATTTTTAAGGAATATTTCGGTTGGAACAGTGAATGGGCCGTAATGTTGGTGATCGCTCCCGTATTGATTGTTTTCGCGGAGATGGTCCCCAAGGATTATGGCCGTTTGACCGCCATTCCATTTTTGTTGGGACAGACCTTCTGGCTCAAAGGTCTTAAGGCGGTCCTGTATGGCCCCATCATCTTGTTCTTCAAGGCGTTGAGCTTCTTCTGGCCCTCGTTCCAGCAGGGCGTGGTCCGGGATATTTTTGTGAACGAGGAGGAATTCCGTTCACTTATCGAGGAGAGCACGCAAAGAGGCATCGTGGGACCCCAGGAAGAAAAATTGATCCATACCATTCTGGACTTCGAACGGATCCATGTCTCGTCGGTGATGGTTCCTGTGGGGAAGGTGCCGATGGTGGATATCCATAGCAAGATCGAGGATGTCAAACAGATCGCTCGAGAGACCCATGTTCGCATGATGCTTGTTTATGAAGAGATACCGTCCATCGTCATGGGGATGGTCTATGTCTTCGATATCCTCTGGGAAGAGGAGAACGCCCAGGGGTTGCATGATTTTCTTCGAGCGCCCATTTTTATTCCTGAGGACACCTCCTTGGAGAAAGCTTTCCTAACCCTCCAGAAAAAGCGCCAATCTTATGCTGTGGTGACCGATCGAGCCGGAGATGTCAAAGGAATCGTTCCGATCGAGAGGCTTCTTATGTTCGAGAAACACTGAGTGCCACCCGTTTTCGTGCGTCCGATAAACCTTCCAAGGCCATAGATCTTACTAAAGCGGTTCCTGCTTTTTTCTAATCTTGCCGATTTCCTTCCGAACATTCCGACCTCGCCTAGGGTGCTTTCATTACTATAAAGCTTTACTAAGCGAAGCCGTTACATTAACACCAGTTATTTTCCCTTCAAGGAGACGAACTTTTTGAGAATTATCGCGATTGCCAACCAAAAGGGCGGATGCGGGAAGACCACGACCAGTATCAATTTCTCGGCCTGTCTGAATTTTCTTCAGAAGAAAGTTCTCTTGATCGATCTGGACCCGCAAGGGCATTCCACGATCGGGCTGGGGATCAAGACCCAGAAGGGGATTTTGACCCTCTATGACCTTTTAAGCCCACTTCAACGTATCGCTCCTCCTTTTTCCCAAGTCGTTCGGAACCTGAAGCCCGATTTTGATCTCCTTCCCTGCAATGCCAGCCTGAATGCGCTTGAAGAAGAATTTGGGTTTATGCCCAATTACCATCTCAAGCTTCGTGATCTTTTAACCCGGATCGAGGAAGATCAATGTCGTTATGACTTTGTGGTCCTGGATTGTCCCCCCAATCTTGGGATCCTTACCTGGAATGCTCTCAACGCGGCGGATGAGGTCGTGGTCCCGGTCGAGCCGTCTTTTTTTTCACTGCACGGGCTGGCGAAGATCTCTGAGACCCTCCAGGTTGTGAACCGGAGTCGTGAAACGCCTTTGGCCGTTCATGCGCTTTTGACGCTCTTCAACTCCCAGGTGAATTTTTCTCACGAGATCTATGATGAAGTGAAAGCTCATTTCCGTGACCGGCTTTTTACGACGATCATTCATGAACATGTGAGTTTGAAAGAGTCGGCGGCCGCGGGGCAGAGCATTGTCCAATATGCCCCCCAATCCTCAGCTTTTCAGGATTATTTGAATCTCGCGGTGGAATATCTAGAGCGGGATTGGAACCGGAAGCTTCCTGAAAAAGAACTCGGATGGGAGCAGGTCTACAAAAATCATTTCGGGCCGCGTCAGATCTCGGATGGGATCCTTTTCCAGTTCTCGAGCAAAACGGCGTCCTCGGTTGAAATCGCCGGGGATTTTAATCACTGGGTCCCGGAGCCACTCGTGCGCCGTGATCAGGAGGGTCTTTGGCAGAAAGTCGTTTCGGTGGAGCTCAAGACGTTCCGGTACAAGTTCATTGTGGACGGCGAGTGGCAAGTGGATCCTAGCCAGCCGACGCAGAAAGAAAACGCCTATGGCGGGGTCGATTCTTACATGGAGTTTGCTTGATGACGGAAGATCCTAAGAAACTCGTTCGTGGGTTGAAAGATGTCTCGCCGCTTTTCAGCGCAGCTTTCGAAGAGGTTTCTGTCCGTCGTTCTCCCGAGATTCAGGTGTTGGGAGTTTCGAGTCCCGACTGTGAAGGCGATTCGCTTCTCTTGAATACGTTCTTTGCTTCACAGCTCACATCGCCGGATAAAGAATGTTCTCTTCTCAGCATCCTGTCGCGTTGCGCCAAGGTCCCTTCCGCAATTGAGGAGGACATGCCAGAATTGTTTGGACGTCATCTTGAACGGTATTGTCTTTATTGGGATGAGCTTCGGGATCTTATCAACGGGCCTTCATCGCCTCGATCCGAGGGAATATTACAAAGCCGGGATATCTTTCTGGATTTTGAGTATCACCATCTTCTTCATTTTGAAAAGGTTGTTTCTTTGCTGGATAAATGGGTCTTGCTTCTAAAACCGACGGCGGAGTCCCTGACGGAAGGTTACAAAATGATGAAAGTGGGGCTTGCGCTCAATTCGGAAATGGAGTTCTACATCGCGCTGTCTGGCAAGGCGGAAGGTTCTCAGGGGGAGATGATCTTCGAGAGGTTCTCAGATTTTTCGGCCAGGCATCTTGATGTCAATCTAGGGTGGTTAGGGTGGATGGATCTCGCGGACCCCACGCGGCATTTTTCCGCGGCCCTTCACACGGAGCCTTTGAAATATCAATCTTGGAATGTAAAGCCCCGTCTTCAGAAGTTCATGTTGGCCGGATGGATCGAATCTTTGAAGAGAAGAACGCGGGCCAGCACCTTTGCGGAGGTATCTCGATGATCGCGACCCAGGAGTGCGTGGCCCGGCAGGAGATCTTTCAATCGATTCGTTCTTCAATTCAGGAACTTCATGCAGATAAAGTGATTCTCGAAGATGTGGACGGCACGCCGTTTCTTTTTAAAAGCAAGGATGCGCAGATCTGGGCGCGGATCTTTTATCGGTCGATGCGGGATTTTTCCGTGGAAGAATTACAGCAGGAGATCAAGAAACTTTGGGTGTTGATGCCCAACGACGCGGTGCTCTACCTCTTCTATCCGGAACTGGATCGTGAACAGATCTTCAGGATGAATGGCTTCAGCGATCGCTTGAGCTTTTTTGAATATGCCGGTTTTTGTGGCGTGGAGAGAGAAAGAATGGGTGTCCGGATCTGCAAATGGATACCGTCATCGGCGCATGTCCTCAGCCCTGACCCAGAGGGGGAGTCGTCCTCTCACGTTCATATTTCTACAAAAAGTTTCTTGCAGAGCGGGCGCCTGACGCCCCAGGAAATTGCGGGGCTTGCAGAATTATCTCTAGCCTTGCGGCGGGTCTGAAGCGGTCCGCTTGGACAATCTTCCTGTATTTCGTCCTTGATGGTGCCTGACATCTCTTCTATAATCCTCGCTACCTATGGCAAGCCCTATTACTCAGAATCTTGATGTCCTAAAAAAAGCCCAGCACTTGGATAGTGAGATCCATCACTCCCATATTCTCCTGGAAGAGATCCCGGCGCAGCGGGCGCAACTCAAATCCGAACTGGAGCTTGAAAAGATCCGTTTGAATGAGCTGGAGAAATCCCTCAGGGATATTCAATTGAAGCTCAAGGATAAAGAACTGGAGCTTTCCCAAAAAGAGACCCAGATCAAAAAGCTCGACGGGCAACTCTCCCAGGTGAAAACAAATAAGGAATACGGCGCTCTTCAGCAGGAGATCGCTTCTCTCAAGGCGGACAATTCACTCCTCGAAGAGGGGATCATCCATATTCTTGATGAGGTGGATGCGGCCAAAGAAGAGACTCGCAAAGAAAAGGAGAAGCTTGCATCCATTACAAAATCTTTTCAGGACCGTGATAACGAGATGGCGAGTCAAGAAAAGGCTTTGCAGGGGCGCCTAGCGGATCTGAAGAAGCAGCGCGAGGAATCCGTTGCTCAGTTGCCTCATGAACTTGGAGAGCTTTACAGCCGGATCGCTCTCAAGAAGCAGGGGCTTGCTCTTGCTGTTGTGAGCGGCGAGGTTTGTGCTGCTTGTCAAATGAAGTTGCGTCCGCAACTTATCAACGAAATTCGGCTTGGCGAGCAGATCATTGTTTGTGAGAACTGCTCTCGCATCCTCTACTTCGAAAATTAGTCTTCCTTCGTTCTGAAGGCTCGTCCTCACCCCGCTAGGGCCATTCTTCTCGGTCTTTTCTTCCCATAGAAGTGTGCCTCTACGCCCTTCGGCTCCCTATAGAGAAATGTCTTAGGACTGGGGTTTGCCAGTTCAACGGATTCCCAATAAAAAAGAATGTTGACACTATATTAAGGGAAATATATACTACCGCCGATAATAAAGTGGGGCAAAGTGGTAGAAAGTGGGAACCCTGAAAGGAAAGAAAATCCATGTTTTATGGTGAATTCGAACATGTGATCGATACCAAAAGCCGCGTGATGATCCCCGCCAAGTTCCGCGAGATCTTTAAGGAACGCTATGTGGAGCGTTTTTTCATCACCCGTGGTCTCGATCAATGTTTGTTTGTTTTCACGGAAGAGCAATGGAAAACGGAAGAAAAGAAGTTCCGCGATATGCCTTTCACCAAAGCTGAATCCAGAACTTTCAACCGGCTTTTCTTTTCGGGCGCCTCGGAAGTTCTCTGTGATAAGCAGGGAAGGATCCTTATTCCGGATTATCTGAAGACCTATGCCGACATTAAAACGGAGGTCATGATCGTCGGCGTTTCTAGCCGCATAGAGATCTGGTCAAAAGAAAAATGGCAGGGATTTTTCGATCATCATAAGAACCATTTTGAAGAGCTTGCGGAAAAATTAGCAGCAGAATAGAAAAGGAGTCATTATGGTCTATCACGCCAGGACGAAGATCGGAGTGGATGTGTTGCGTTTCAACGGGGATCTTGATGCTCTCAGTATGATCAAGATGAAAGATCGGATGAACCGGCTGCTTAACAGGAATCACAAACGTCTTTTGCTGGATCTTAAAGACACGAAACATGTGGAATTAGCCGGTGTCGGTATCCTTGTGGATCGCCTGCGCAAGGTGCGCGAACAAAATGGGGATATCAAATTGTGCAATTTGCGCCCTGAAGTGGAAAGGACTTTCCAGATGATCGGGGTCAATGGACTGATGGAAAGTTTTTCAACGGAAGAAGAGGCGATCCTTAGTTTTGCGTCATAATCCCGTTCTTTTACAAGAAGTTCTTGAGCATTTAGCCTTAAGATCCGGGGCTGTTGTGATGGATGGAACCCTCGGGAGCGGGGGACACTCGGAGGCGATCCTTCGAGAAATCGGCTCCACGGGAAGATTGATAGGTTTTGATCAGGACCCTGAAGCGATCGCCAGATGTCGGGCGTTGTTCCAAGGGGATGCGCGGGTGACGTTGGTTCACGAGAACTTCAGGAATTTAGAGCGAGTTTTTTCAGGATTGGGCGTGGAGGCATTCGACGCCGTCTTATTAGATATCGGGACTTCGTCAGAACAGTTGGCGGATGGGAAGCGCGGTTTCAGTTTCCAAACGGAAGGGGAATTGGATATGCGGATGAACCCGGAAGTCGGTCGTAAAGCTTCAGAGCTAATTGCGCAGATGTCCGAGGTCGAGCTCGCGGACCTTTTCTACCATTATGGAGAAGAGCGCAATTCGCGGCGTTTTGCCCGTGTGATTGTTGAAAGGCGGCGCGAGAATCCCATCCGGACCATTGAAGATCTCAACCAGACGCTTGAGCAAGCATTGCCCGCCCACATGCGATTTAAGAAAGGGCACCGACCTTCCTGGGCGCGCCGCCATCCGTCGACCAAAGTATTTCAAGCGCTACGGATCGGAGTGAATGATGAACTGGAGGCGCTGAAGGAAGGTATGGGCGCAGCGTTTAGTCATCTGAAAAAAAATGGGCGGCTCGGCATCATCAGTTTTCATTCCATTGAAGACAGGATTGTGAAGCAGCAGTTCAGGAAATGGGACAGTGAAAAACTCGGAAATTTGATTTTTCGAAAACCTTTGGTTGCAAACCGTTCGGAAATATTGAATAATCCAAAAGCACGAAGCGCCAAACTGAGAGTGATCGAGAAAATATCATGAAGGGTAGCGGAAAGATATTAGTACTCATTGCTATATTGACCTGCGGGATGCTTTTTTATGTGCATCTGCAGGTTGCTTCCGTCCTCGTCTCCTTCGAGATCCATAAAAACTCCAATGCCCTTGCCGAGAAACAAGAATTGCTCCGAAGATTCCAGTTCAAAGTGGACCAGTTGCGGGCTCCTCGGCTTCTTGAAGAAAAAATGAAACGTCACGACATGGGTTTGGCGCTTCCCAACAAGATCCAAGTGGTGGAAGTCCCTCCCGCCACTGAGCTTGTTATCCCGGTGGCGTCGGAACAAAAGGTCACGCGCACCTTTTCCTCCGAGGTCACGAGTTTTCTTGGCCGATGGATCCAAACGGCTCAAGCCAAGACCGATATCTCCTCTTAAAAAATGCGTGCGTTGCTTTCGCCGCGTCGATTCTGGTTCCTCTACATCGTTCTCTTCGTTCTTTTTGGCCTCGTAATTTATCAAATCGTCCAGCTGACCTGGTTTCATCAATCCTCACTTCTTGCGTTGGCGCATCGCCAACATTATTTGACGATCGATGTGCCGGCGTTGCGTGGCCCCATTACAGACCGTAATGGAAAAGAGTTCGTAACCAATCTCAAGATCCCCTCCATTTATGCGGTACCGCGTGCCCTGAAGGATGAGGAACGCGCGGCCCTCAGCCGCGAAATCGCTAAGATCCTGGGGCTTGACCGGACGTGGGTGATGGAACGTTTGAGTCGGGATAAATCGTTTGTGTGGCTCAAACGTCGCGTCACGTTTGAAGAAGCGGAGAAGATCCGAAAACTCGAGTGTCCCGAACTTGGCATTCTTGAAGAATATAAACGATTTTATCCCCAAGGGACCATGCTCGCACAAGTGCTCGGATTTTCTACTGTGGACAATCAGGGTGTGGAGGGGCTCGAGCGATCCATGGATGCTGATCTTCGCGGGAAGCCCGGAAAACGTGTGACCCAGCGCGATGCCAAGGGACGGGAGATCAAGGCCTTTGAAATGAAGAGTTTGCCGGTGATCGATGGTAATCGTATTGTATTGACGATTGATCAGCATCTTCAGTATCTAACTGAAAAAGCACTCGAACAGGCCTTCAAACAGTGGAAGGCCAAAGGTGCTTGGGCGGTTGTCATGGATCCCAAAACGGGCGAGATCCTGGCGATGGCGAATCAGCCCGGGTTTGATCCCAACCGTTACGCGAATGCCGGGCCGGATGCGAAGCGCAATCGTGCGATTACCGACATGTACGAGCCGGGGTCTGTATTCAAGATCGTCGCAGCGAGTGGTGCTCTTAATGATGGGACCGTTACGCCGGAGACGGTCATTAATTGTGAAAATGGTAAATGGAATTATGGTTTCAAGGTGCTACACGACGTTCATCCTTATGGCATGTTACCGATGATGGAAGTGATCGTTAAATCAAGCAATATCGGGACTGTGAAGATTGCGCTCAAAATGGGGGCCCAGAAATTCCAAAATTATGTAAAAGGTTTCGGATTCGGGGCTAGCACCGGCATTGATCTCGCCGGGGAGGCCCCTGGGTATACGAGGCCGCCGTCTCAGTGGTCGAAGACCTCTCCCTATAATATTCCCATGGGGCAGGAAGTCATGGTGACGTCGTTGCAAATGGTGATTGCCATGTCTGTGGTTGCCAATGGCGGCTATCTGGTAAGACCTTACATCGTTTCTAAGGTCCAGGATTCGGCGGGAGTAACGATCAAAGAAAGGAAACCGTTTATCAAACAGCGCGTGATCAAGTCTGAAACGGCTGCGACCATGCGTGAGATTTTGACCCAAGTCGTCGAGAGGGGTACGGGAACCAAGGCGAAGATCCCGGATGTGCTCGCGGGAGGGAAGACCGGCACAGCCCAGAAGATATTGCCCGGGGGTAAAGGGTATTCTCATGCGGCTTTCATGTCCTCTTTTGTGGGATTTGCGCCTGCCGATAATCCTCGCTATGCCATGGTCGTCGTGTTGGATGAAGCCAGGCCTCTTTATTACGGAGGAGTTGTGGCGGCTCCCGTTTTCAAAGAAGTCATGGGAGCTGCTCTTTTGACCCAAAGTGCGCAACCACACCATGAAACTGTTTTGCTGCCCACGCCTGAGCAGGCGGCTGCCGTCGCCGATCTGGCTGTCGCCGATTAATGCCTTTGATTGAATACTCTTCGTGAGAGTGTTATAATCCCCGCCGTTTTGTGATTCCGCCTGAAGCGATACATCCCGGAATGGATTGCACCCATTTGTTTGGGAGTTGTGCCGAGTCGGGTGTGGGGTCTCATAGCCCCAAATAATTTTTGTCGGGGCGCCTTGATTTCTATATCGAAACTTTAAAGAAATCAGGACTGCCGCCGATGTTTCGATGGATTCTTATAAAGAGGTTACGTCGGGGCGTAGCACAGCCTGGTAGTGCGCTCGGTTCGGGACCGAGAGGCCGTAGGTTCAAATCCTATCGCCCCGACTCTTTTCTCTTATCGCCCGAGGTAGCTCCGCTGATGGAATGCAATATCGACGTCAACAAGCAGCGTTGTAATTGCTCCTACGACCCTTGCCCTCGCAAAGGGATCTGCTGCGAGTGCATTTCATATCACCGGAGGCTGAACCAATTGCCCGCCTGTTACTTCCCTCAGGACATCGAAAAAACATATGATCGGTCTGTCGGAAAATTTCTTTCGGTTCATTTGCCCAAAAAGGGATAATTGTCGCCACGATTTTATTGATCGTCACAAACCAGAATCCTAAAAAAAAGGAGATAACGATGAGATCCAGCATTCCGAAGTGGGTCTGTGTTTCTTTGCTCGTTTTGGGGCTTAGTGTGGGCGGAAGCCTTGCTTTTGCGGAAGATGAAAATTCGAATCCCGGAGGCTGGAGCAAGGGTGAGAAGAAAGGCTGGGCGGGGAGCGTGCCCCCCGGGCAGGAAAAAAAAGAGAACGAAAAAGGTGTCAAAAAGGTTGAAGGCGAGATGCGTAAATTTGGAAGGGAAACTAAGGATGAAGTAGGCAAAGGCGCTCGTAAAGTTGAAGACGAGATGCGCCGAGCCGAAAGAAAGGCTCAGCAGGAAGCTGAAAAGATCGAGAAGAAATCCGGAGATGAACAAGGCCGGGTTGAGAAAGATGCCGAGAGGCAGAAGTTGAAGGCTGAGAGAGAAGCTGAAAAACAGAAGTTGAAGGCTGAGAGAGAAGCTGAAAAACAGAAGTTGAAGGCCGAGAGAGAAGCTCAGAAACAGCAACGCGAGGCTGAAAAGGAAGCTAAGAAAAAACAGCGCGAAGCTGAAAAAGAGACTCAAAAGAAGCAGCGTGATGCTGAAAAAGCCAAGCGGGATGCCGAACGTGAAGCTGAAAAGGCAAGCCGTGAAGCTGAAAAAAAAAGGGTTCAAGCTGAAAAATCTGCTGTGATGTAATAGGCCAGTCAAGAGAGGCGCTACCTTTCCTAGGATAGCGCCTTTTTTGCACTCAGATCATTTTTAGGTCTCTGAAGAATAAGAAAAAACGATGGATGGCTTAATGAAAAATGCCCTTATTGTCGGTTCCAGCAGCGGGATCGGACGCGCCTTAGCGAAGAAACTGTCCTCGGAAGGTTATCTTGTCGCTCTGACCGGTCGGTCGCTTGAAAGATTGCAGCAACTTCAAAAGGAGCTCCCCGGGGAAAGCCTTGTTCGGGAGATCGATGTCCGTGACACTCACGAGACGATTCACAGCCTTCGGAATATGATCATGGCTTTGCAGGATCTGGATCTCATGATTATTAATGCCGGAGTGCTTTCTCATAATGAGGCGTTGCAGTGGAATCTGGAAGAGGAGATGATCAAGGTGAACGCACTTGGTTTTGCCGCCGCAGCCAACGTGGCTTCGGATTATTTCTTGCAGAAAGGCTCCGGTTGCATCGTTGGGATCTCCTCGGTGGCTTCTCACCGAGGGAGCGGTCGTTCTCCGGCTTACAACGCCTCCAAGGCTTTTGTTTCCAATTACATGGAGGGCTTGCGTCAGAAATTTTCAGCTACGGCTATCCGGGTGGTGGATATCCGCCCCGGCTTTGTGGACACGGATATGGTGCGCGGCCGCAAAGGGCTCTTGGGGATCATTTCTCCGGAACGCGCGGCAGAGGATATTTACAAAGCCATTCAAAAAGGGAAAAGGATCGCTTATGTACCGTCCTGGTGGGGGATCGTCATGTGGTTCTTTAAGCGACTTCCGGAATCCTTCTATCACTGGGGCTATCGTTGTTATCTTTCCTGGGATAAAAAAACGCCGGCGGCCTGATCGTGAGAAAATTAAGCCATCCAGAGCTTTGGGTTCGCCAGCAAGCCCTGAAAAAAGAACCGAGGCTTCCCTTCTGCGTTGTCTTGAACGATATCCGTAGTCTTTACAATGTAGGTTCTGTTTTCAGGACGGCCGATGGCGCCGGAGTGGAAAAAATATGGATCTGTGGCATTACGGGGCACCCCCCGGATACCCAGATCTCCAAGACCGCACTGGGTGCTGAGAGGGAAGTCCCTTGGGAATACCGGCGGGATGCCCGTGACGTCTTGTGTGAGCTGAAAACCCGAGGTTATCAGCTCGTTTTTCTGGAGCAGCTTACCGAAAGTATTCCGTATCAGGATTATTGTCCCTCGGGGCCTGTGGCTCTTGTCCTTGGTAATGAGGTCGTTGGGGTTTCCGAAGGACTCATTTCTCTCTGTGATGAGACTCTTGAGATCGAAATGGCCGGTGCGAAGAATTCTCTCAACGTGAGCGTCGCGTTCGGCGTGATCGCGTATCATTTCCGTCATTGTCTTAAGATGAGAAAGCCGGTGCCATGAGTGAACAACGAATGCAGATTTTTTTTAGTGGCACGGTCCAGGGCGTGGGATTTCGATTTACCTCAGAGAGGCTTGCCCGACGTTTTCCGGTGACGGGATTTGTTAGAAATCTCGAAGACGGGCGTGTCGAAGTGACCGCGGAAGGTGAGGAGGCGTGCTTGGTGGCATATCTTACGGCGATCCGGGAATCCGGTATGAAAAGGTATGTTCGAGATGTTGAGGCGCGATGGTCTGTAGCGCAGGGATGCTTTAAAGGTTTCTCGGTCGCTTATTGACTACGCCAAAGAGGACGTGAAAAGGGAGTAAGGATTTATGCGTTACGCCGTTTTCGCTGATATCCACGGAAATCTGGAAGCACTTGAGAAAGCGTTGGAATGCGCGAGAAAACGCCAGCTTTCAAAGTTCATGATTCTGGGAGATTCCCTCGGCTATGGAGCGAACCCGAACGAGTGTCTGGAGTGGTCGCTTGAGAATGCCGGACTTCATGTGTTGGGAAACCATGAAGCGGCGATCCTTCACGACAAGATCCGAGAGAAATTCACATCCTGGGCGCGCGAAGCCATCGAGTGGACCCTGGAGCGCCTAAGGCCTGAGCTCATCGCCAGGATCCGGGAACTTACTTATCTTCAAGCGGTTGGGAATGTTACCTTGGCCCATGGCACTTTGCACAGTCCCGAGGCATTCCACTACCTCTTTGACGAAAGCGATGCGTATAAATCATTCCTAGCTCTTCGGACCTCTTTTGGTTTTGTCGGCCACAGCCACGTTCCGTGTTTTTTTGCGGAGAAAGAGGGCTCGGGCGGTCCTCTAAAGGAAGGTGTCCTGAAGCTTCGGAAGAATGAACGCTATCTCCTGAATCCCGGAAGTATCGGCCAGCCTCGGGATCGGGATCCCCGGCTGTCGTTCGGTATTTTTGATGAAAGTGAATTAACGTTTGAAATCGTGCGCCTGCCTTATGATAATAAGAAGGCTGCGGAGAAGATCTTGGCCGAAGGTTTGCCGGAATCGCTGGCTTATCGACTGCTTTAAAGAGAACAACGTGCAAAGCGTAACGACAATCTGTTTGTTGTACGCGGGCTAAAAATTATGACAAAAAACGAAGCGAAGAAAAAAATAGAAATATTGCGAAGCGAGCTCGAGCGGCACAACCGTCTCTATTATCTTGAGGTGAAGCCCGAGATCTCGGACCACGACTATGATCGCATGATGCGGGAGCTCCAGTACCTGGAGCATATTTTTCCGGAGATGGTCACTCCCGATTCTCCTTCCCAACGCGTCGGCGGCGCTCCGCTTGAGAAATTTCGAACGATCGAGCACCAAGTGCCCATGCTTTCGCTGGATAACACGTACTCCCGGGAAGAACTTGGGGATTTTGCGACACGTGTCCAAAAAGGATTAGGCGGAGGATCTTTTGACTACTTCGTCGAAGAAAAGATCGATGGCGTTTCCATCGCGCTTATTTATGAGAACGGTCTGCTTAAACAAGGTGCCACGCGAGGGGATGGAAGATACGGGGATGATATCACCGAGAATATCAAGACCCTGGGCTCCGTTCCCCTTAGGCTTCCGGCTCCCGGAAGCTCCTTTCAGGGTCCGGTCCCCAAGATTCTGGAAGTGCGCGGCGAGGCCTATATTTCAAAAAACCAGTTCAAACGGATCAATCAAGAAAAGGAAAAGTCCGGCGAAGAACTGTTCGCAAATCCTCGCAATGCCTGCGGCGGCAGCTTGAAATTACTTGATCCGAAACTCGTCGCACGACGCAAACTCGATGCATTCATCCATGGCCTGGCGCGTTACGAAGGTGCGGGCGGGCCGGAAAGTCAAAGCGAGGCGATGGCGTTCTTGAGAGAGATGGGTTTTAAAGTTATTCCCGAGGCGAAGAAATGCAGGGATATGCGTGAGGTCTTTGGCGTGGTGGACGCGATCGAGGAGAAACGCGCCAAGCTCCCCTATGAAATTGATGGCGTGGTCGTCAAAGTGGACCGTTTTGAGGCCCAGGCGAGGCTGGGGATGACCTCGAAATCTCCGCGTTGGATGATCGCCTACAAATATCCGGCGGAGCAAGCCGAAACCGTCCTTGAGGATATCAAGATCCAGGTCGGCCGGACGGGCGTTCTGACGCCGGTGGCTATCCTCAAGCCCGTCCGCCTTGCCGGAACCACGGTGTCACGCGCGAGCCTCCACAATCAAGATGAGATCGAACGTCTTGACGTGCGCATCGGGGATCACGTTTTCATTGAAAAAAGCGGGGAGATCATCCCGCAAGTGATCTCTGTGATTCTTGGAAAACGAAGGGGCGATCCCGCGAAATTTGTTTTTCCGGGAAGTTGTCCCGTTTGCGGGGAAAAGGCCGGGAAATACGGAGAGGAAGTCGCGATCCGCTGTCTTAATTCGCTGTGTCCCGCCCAGCTCAAAGGTGCTCTGAAGCATTTTGCGGGGCGTGAGGCGATGGACATTGAAAATCTTGGGGTTTCGATCATCGATCAGCTTGTCGAGAAAAAGCTCGTTGAAGATCTTGCCGATATTTACCGGCTCAAGCCAAAGGACCTTGAAGCGCTTGAGCGGATGGGGGAGAAGTCTTCTCGGAATCTGATCGAAGGGATCGAGCAAAGCAAGACGCGTCCTCTTCAGAGGTTGATCTTTGGTCTTGGAATTCTGGATGTCGGGGTGCATACGGCGTACATTCTTGCGGAAAAATTTGGAAGCATAGAAGCTCTCTCCCGGGCGAGTTTGGAAAACCTTGAGGCGATGCGCGAAATCGGACCTGTGACCGCGGAATCGGTCGGTAACTTTTTTCGCCAGGAATCCACCCAGAAGCTTCTTCTGAAGTTGGAAGGTTCCGGTGTCCGGATGGATCTCGTGGAAAAGATCGTGGGGGATAACCCCCTCCGTGGCAAGACCATCGTCCTGACCGGGACTCTTGAAAAGATCGATCGGACGGAGGCGGAGGCGCTCCTCCGAAAGCTCGGGGCGCATCCTTCAGGGAGTGTCAGCAAAAAGACCCATATCGTGGTCGCCGGCCCCGGCGCGGGCTCCAAGCTCGCCAAAGCCCAGGAACTCGGTATCCCCGTATGGAATGAAAGCCAGTTCCTTTCCAATCTCCGAGATTCCGGAATCGCTCTCAAGCTTTGAGAAAGAATCGGGCGAAAATCGTTCGGAAGGTCCAACGATTCTTCCCAAAGGAGATCCCTTTTGCTATCATTCAGCCTGTCATTCCCGAGGAGGGGGCGTAGGTTCGCTCCAAGAACAGAAATTTTTTCAATGTCTAAGTCTTTGGGGAAAACCTTTCACGCTGATTCCTCGGACGCAGGTGAATCCGTCCTTGATGCGGGTCCTTCTCAGAAAGCTCTAAAGGGGTAGTCGTCATGGCGTTGCAGTCCAAAGAGTCGATCGTGTCGCGAATGACGGAGGCCTTTCTATTCTCCGGGGCCCTTGGGTTCGCTTTCGCGATCTGTGTTCCGTGGATGCCTGATTTTTCAGTGACAGGTTTGGATCCGTCCTGGCGTTTATCACTCCACTATTTTTATGAGCACGGGTACGTTTACGGGAAAGATATCATTTTCACCTACGGACCTTACGGGTTTATCAGCACCTACACGTATTATCCGGCCACTTACCGGATCCTGGTTTTCGCGTACCTTTTTTTTGCCGCCGTTTACACCGCAGCCGGTTGGGATATTCTCAGGAACGTGATCCGACATAAAGGGTTGCTGTTTCTCGCGATCCTTGCGGCGACTCTTTTTTTGGCGCCTGCCCCCAATAATAATGGCACGGGAGATACCTTCTTTTATCCTGCAGGAATCCTTTTTTTTGTGTCCTATCTTATGGAGAGAGACAAGCCTTGCGGGATGAGAAACTTTTTTCTTGTCGGGGTTCTGGCGGCGGCCAGCTTGATGAAATATAGCTTCTTCATAGGGTCGGTCGGTCTTCTTTCCTTTGTCAGTTTGGACGGAATGCTTTTCAAGAAAAAAGCCCCTTTTTTGTTCCTCCTCTATGGGGGAATTCTCGCAGGTCTTTGGGTTCTCGCGAAACAACCGCTGGCAGCTTTGGGACCTTTCCTTCTCGCGGAGGCGAATTTGGCACATTATTACGGCGCCACGATGAGCTATCCTTTGACGGTCTATTACTCCCGATTTGTTTTTTATATAGTTATCTTCGTGATGTTCCTTGCGGTTTTTTTAATCGCCCAGTGGCGGCGGACGGGTCGCCAGGCCCTTTTACCGTCATTGACTTTGGCCGCCATGGGGTTCTTGATCTTTCGCGCCGCATTCACCCGTCCCGACCACTCGGGTGTCGCGATGAGTTATGTAGCGATTTTAGGAATCTATTTGGTTCCTTTTTTAAATCAGGCGCTGAAAACGAAGTGGTGGAAGTTTTGTTTGGCGCTTCTTCTGACGCTGGCCTTAACGCTTGGCTACACTTATGGCCTGAAGCCCCTTGACCCGTCTTTTTTAAAATTCACGACGAGGATAGGGCGCTCTATTGCCAAAATGCCGCACTACGTATTCGTGGAGTCGCGGTTTTCGGCCCAGCCCAAAGACCTTCAGGAAATTTATGGAATCATCGGGAACGCTGTCAGGCAACTCAATCCTGTCCCGCAGCTTTATGGAACGGTGGACATTTATCCGACGGATAGTACCGGGCTGATCGCGAAGGGCCTTCAGTATAAACCAAGGCCAGTTTTTCAGAGTTATTCCGCCTATTCACCATTCTTGAGCAAAAAGAACGCGGATTTTTTGAAAAGCCCTAATGCCCCAGAATTCCTTGCGCTGGGTTCGAATATAACGGATGACGGCAAGCCTTTTGCGGTCCGCTATCCCACGTTGGATGATAGTCTTTCTTTCCCCGAGATCAGGAGCCGCTATGAGTATGTCTCTGTTTTTCGAGGGAACGCCTTATTGAAAAAAGCGCGTTTTCCGCGGCCTTATTTTTTTCAGCCCATCGGAAAAATCACGGCGGAGTTCGGTGAGCCTGTTTCCGTTCCGCGTTTTGATCAAGGTCCGATATGGGTCGAAATGGATATCGGGTCGACTTGGCGCGGGAAAATGTTTGAATTCTTGGGCAGAGCGGGGAGGACCGAGATTATCGTCAAGGCTCGCAATGGGATGGCTTATACTTACACGCTGCCTCCTGCGATGTCTCAAACCGGGTTTTTGCTTTCGCCCGTACTGGATAATGCCGTCGGATTTATAGCTTTTTGGACGCGTCATGAAGATCCCGTCCTTTTTCATAAAGAGGTTGTTGAATTGAAACTCGAGGTCCCTGCTGCTTTCAAAGGCTTTTTTGAGCCCCAGTTTGAAGTCCGCTTTTTTGAACTCCGGGAGTGAAAAGTTTCTTACGTCCGAGAACCCTGCATCTCTCTATACAGAAGTCTCTTAGCCTGGAATGCAGCATAGCTATTTAGCGGGCTTTCCTATTTGACTTAGCCTTTCTCCTTAGATGCTGTCATTTGTTGAAATCACGGCGCTTTATGAAATACTAATGATTGTTTATGCTATAAAAAGCTATATGTTATGATATGCATTGCTACATGTTGCTTTTTTTGATAAAAAAATTATAAGGAGCTATTGATTTATGGCTATTTGTATAGTATGATTCTATTGGGATGGAAAATATGAAAATGGAAAATGATTTAGACCAACTATGGGAAAGCAGTGACGTGGAACGTGGGATGTGGGATGGGCCACAAGCCACAAGTCACAAGGCACACGGCATTTTTATGCTGAGCCGTTGTCAACCTGCCAGGTCGAATGGGCCAATTCGACCTGGCAGGTTGACAAAGGTGACGGCACTGGTCACGGTGTTCGCATTCGTATGGTCGATGTGCATCACGCCGGTGATGGCGGAGACGGTCAATCTTGAAGGCGGTTCGGTGGATGTCAATATCCAGGACAACACGACGAACTGGAATGTGCAGGGCAATCCGGTGTGGAACGTCCCCGAATTCAATGTCCCTCAGGGAAGCACTTATAACATCGCGGGGCTTGGTCAAGGATCCAGCCTGGCGCTTCTTGTGAACGGCGGCAATGCTTCAAACATTTTTGGTACCATGAATTTATCCAATCTTGCTTTTATCCTGCAGAATATCGCAGGGATTAATATCGGTGCTACCGGCCTGATCAATCTCGACAGAGCGTCTCTTCTCGCCTCAACGCTTCCTCTGAATCTCGATGCGACGCAATTCCTCGCGCAAGACTATCAGTTCAACGGCAAGGGGGGCTTCTTGATGAACGAAGGGAAGATCATCGGGAATCATGCGGACCTTGTGGCCTTGATCTCAAACGCTATCGAGAACCGGGGCGTGATCGATGTGCCGATGGGTACCGTGGCTCTGGCCACCGGCAGTATGGTCACCGTGGGTATCTCGGGCGATGGATTCGTGAGTATTGGGGTGGACGAATCCACGGCCAATGATATGGGGCTTTCCGATCAGATTCGGAACACAGGCACGATCTCAGCCGATGGCGGTCGTGTGATCCTGAGCGCCAAGGCCATGGACGGACTCTTTGAAAAGGCGATCAGTCTCGAGCAGGACGGGAGCGCTCTGTCGGCAGTCAAGGCCAACAACGGTTCCGTAGAGTTCGTCTCTTTCGACGATTTTTATAACAGCGGCAGCCTGAGCGCCACGAACGGCCATATCCTTGTCGATTCGAAAGGGAATATCACCAACGAAGGGACCGTGAGCGCTCTCAGCGGAAGCGTTGAGATGACCGCGGGTCAGTCGGTCTACAACAAGAACCTGATCGAAGCTTTAGGCGGCAAGGTCGAGATCACGGCGAAAGAAGGCGGAGTGAAAAACACCGGAACGATCGACGCGACGGATGGTGTTCTGACCGTCAATGCGCGTGAAGATGTGATGAACGAGGCGCTCATGAAAGTCGTGAATGGGGAGATCAAGGCGACTTCGACCGAAGGGGCCATTATCAATGCCGGGACTCTGGATGCCGAGAAAGGGAGTATTGAGTTAAATGCCGCGGGCACGATCGAAACTACCGGATCCTTAAAGGCTGAAACCTTCCGGGAACGGGGTGCGACATTTCGGCTGGGCGGTCATTACCAGGTTGGCGTTTCGTATCATGATAATCTGGACGGTGCGTTAAAGATGATCCCGACGCATACAGGGACGAGTCTCAGCGGTACGATCACGGATGCCGGAGACGTTATCGTGGAAGCCGGTACGGCCGTGACGCTTACAGGCCATACCACCATTATCGCTGACGATGATGTGAACGGTTTTGGGTTTTTCGAAATGCTCTCAGGCTCGAGTATCGCGGGCGGCGGTTTTAACCTGAGTATCACGGCAGGGGACAGGACCGGCGGGACGGCCACGGAGAACCGGCTTGGCTCGATTAGCAACATCGGGATTCTTTCCCTGAATGCTTCCGCCGGGGGAACACCGACCTATCTTTCGGATCCTACGGCTGCGATATGGACCGGCATCACGGACTTCCGGATCAGTAGCGGTAAACTCAACCGCTTTACGGGTACCGGTTCTTTGGCCACTCCCTACGTGATTTACGATGTCTATGGCCTTCAGGGGATGCAAGGATTCCGTGATTCAGGGATCTATTTTCAGCTTGATGACAGTATCGACGCATCTTCCACCCTAGGGTGGAATGGGGGGCTCGGTTTTGATCCGGTGGGAAGTAGCACCGCCTCCACCGAGAACGCTCCGACCGATCCATTCATGGGTACGCTGAATGGCCGGAATTTTATCATCACGGGACTTAAGATCAATCGTCCGTCCGAGAACTTTGTGGGGCTATTCGGGGCAACGAAGGACGCCACCATCAAGAACCTCGGGCTTGGCGGGGGTAGCGTGGTTGGGGGTGATAATGTCGGCAGTCTTGTCGGCTACAATTTCAACACCAGTGTCGCCGATTTTTATGCCTCGACCAGTGTCAGCGGGGGGAATTATGTCGGCGGTCTGGTGGGGTTAAATTCCGGATGGTCGATTATCACTAATTCCTATGTCTCCGGGGATGTTGCGGGTACGGGAGACCGTGCCGGAGGCTTCGCGGGGCGGAACTACCAAGCCACCATCACGAACAGCTTTGCTACGGGCGTGGTGACGGGGGGAGGGGCCTACCGCGGCGGTTTTATCGGAGAAGACACCAGCAGCATCTATGCGAACAACTGGTGGTGGAAAGAAACAGCCGAGGGTGGGCACAATTATGGATTGTTAGACACTGGAAATAACGGCGATATTTCCGACACCAAGATCGCCGTGGAAGATACGCTAGCTGACTTTTACTCCTCCGCTCATCCGGTGTATGTTTCGAGCACCACAGAAGGTTGGGATTTTGACGTTGAATGGTTGACCAGTGCCGGGGATTTGCCGACATTTGGCATCAATCCGAACACTTATCTATGGACCGGTACGGGATCCTGGTCGGACCCCATGAACTGGAATAAGAGCGCTGTCCCAGGTGAGGGAGACGTTGCGGGTTTTAATGGCACAAGCATCGCGAACTCGAATATCGATGACGCCTTTGGCGGGACTCTTGCCAGGATCAGGATCAAGGTTGACTATACAGGGACGATCACTCAGGACAGGTCGCTCGCGATCACCGGCAATTATATTCAGGAGGGAGGTATCTTCCGGTCGGATCCCATCGCCCAGCCCGTTTTTTCCGCAACGAATTTTTATCTTCCCGGAGGCAAATTCAACCGTTTCACGGGGACCGGTACTTCGGGCGATCCCTACATGATCCACGATATCTATGGTCTTCAGGGGATGAAAGGATTTGTGGCTTCGGGGACCTATTTGGAACTTGCCAATGATATTAATGCTTCACCCGCTGAACGCTGGAATTATAAAGGTTCGGGGGATGCGGGCGATTCAGCAAATTATTTCGGCTTCGATCCCATTGGAAATCGAGAAGGTAATTTCTCTGGTGTTTTCGACGGCGCTTTTCACAAGATCACCGGCCTTGCGATCAATCGTCCGGGGACTTCGAATGTCGGTCTCTTTGGCAGGGCGAACAACGGCAATGTCCATAATGTCGGTCTTGTTGGGGGGAGCGTCATCGGAGCCAGCAGTGTCGGTGGTCTTATCGGCTACAACTATCAAAGTGTTGTCGCCAACAGCTATTCGACCCTCAATGTCACCGGGACGGAATGGGTCGGCGGCCTTGTGGGCACGAATGATAAAAATTCGAGTATCACCCGAAGTTATGCCACAGGGAATGTCACTAATACGGGGAATACCCGCGGGGCCGGTGGCCTCGTGGGCTATAACTATGATTTGAGTGCAATTACAAATTCCTATGCCACGGGCCGGGTCAGCGGTTATACCGATGTCGGAGGTCTCGTGGGGGCCAATGAAAACATGGTGGCTTCCTTCACATGCCTTGCTTACAGCTACTCTACGGGGCAGGTGCTTTATCGCGGTTTGGCGAGCTATGCCGGCGGTCTGGTCGGCTGGTTTGCTTCCGGGCTTGCAACGAAAAATTATTGGGACACTACAACCTCAGGGATGTCCAATAGCTCCGGGGTGGAGAAGTTACCAGACGGCGTAACGGTGATTCCCGGTTATGTCGAAGGCAAAACCACAGCCCAGATGCAACAGATGACGACGTTTTCCGGATGGAATCCCGGAATCTGGGGGCTTAAGGCGGGAGTTTCTTATCCGGAACTCTCTTTGTACCACACGCGGTGGACCGGCGCCGGCAGTGACAGTAATTGGTCAACACCGGAGAATTGGAGCAATAACATAGTCCCGGACGCGAATACCCTTGTTTTTTTTAATGATATTGGTTCCGCGAAGGCTTCTACCATTGACGCCGGTTTTTCGGGAAGCGTCGGGTATTTAGGCATCGGCTCGGGCTACGGAAGTACCATCGACAGCACCATCACACAGAATCGAACGCTTACAACAGGCGATTTTTCGCAATCAGAAGGGAATTTTATAGGCGGAGACTCCATCAATCTCCACGGTTTTGTGCTTCAAGGCGGCAGTTTTACAGCACCGACGACCCTTAACCTGACAGGGGGTTGGTCGAAATCCGGCGGCACATTCCTATCGAATAGCGGAACGGTCAATATCAACGGTACCGGTTCTCAATGGCTTACCTCCGGAGGTTCGAGCTTTAATGTATTGACGATCAACCGGACCGGTACTTTGCAGTTGCAGGATGCTCTGACCGTCGCCGATCAGCTGACGGTAACTTCCGGGACGCTGGACGTGAATAGTAAGAATTTGAGCCAAGGGGGGGATTGGTCTTTTACGAATCTTCTCAATGTGGGGAATGTCACTCTCACGGGTGATGGGAAAACGATCACTTCCGGCGGGACCTCATTTCCGCTTCTTACCACCCTAACGATCTCAGGGAATTATTCGCTGGTTGATGCGATGACCATACGGAATGCTCTGAATGTGACGGGCACTCTCGATGCCGCGACTCTCGCCATGACATTTGAGAGAAATGTCAACATCGCGAATGTTACGAGAGTCGGTGCTACCACAGCTTCGGGGTTGGGGTATACGATCACCTCGAGTGGACAGCCGTTCGCAAGCCTCAGGATCTCGGGGACTTATACGTTGTCGCCGTCGGATCCGATCACCGTGACGGGAGATCTCGCCACCCAGGGAACCGGGACACTCAATGCCGCGGGCAATGCTATCACCGAAGGTGGAAATTGGCTTTTTACAGGACTGTCTGGTCTCGGGGCCGTGACGCTGACAGGTTCCGGCAAAACGATCACGACTCCTGATCCTTTGATCAACCAGTTCAACGACCTCACGATTTCGGGGACTTATGCTTTGGCTGGGGATGTGGATATCACAAAAAATGGTATCCATATTAACGGCACATTAAGCGTGCCGGGAGGAACCTTGAACGCCAATAGCAGGAACATGACGGTCGCCGGCAGTTTTGATCTTACGAATATCTCGAATGCCGGTAATGTGGTGCTCGATGGTTCTTCAGGGGTGATCACTCCTGCCGGGAAATCGCTTACGAGCCTTTCGATATCGTCGGGGGCTTATTCCCTTCTGGGTCCGCTCTCCGTGGGTAGCTTAGGCGTGGCGGGGAGTTTGAATGTGATGAGCAACACCATCACGACTTGGGGAGGGATTGATCTTACGAATATCTCAGGTATTCAAACTCTTTTATTGACCGGGACCGGTTCACTTACTTCCGGGTCCCGCGTCATCCAAGACCTTTCGATCTCAGGGACTTATTCGCTTGCGAGCGCGCTTTCTGTGAATGGTGTGTTGAGTTTTTCGGGGGCAGGGGCCCTGGATGCTTTGTCGAATACGATGACGTTCGCCCAGAGCCTTGATCTTACGAATATCACGAATGCCAGGGATGTGGTGCTTACCGGCTCGGGCTCGATCACATCGTCGACAGGCAAGGAAATGCGTAATCTGACAATCGCGTCGGGGCTGGGGGTTTACACCTTGGAGGATGCGCTTCATGTGAATAATGCCCTCGATGTCTCCGGAGGGAAACTCGACGCGGATGGTTTCGCCATGACGATCGCGGGTGATCTGGATCTTGCGAATATCTCGAATGCTGCTTCTGTGACGCTCGATGGAACGACCGGTTCTCTTACATTGGCGGGGAAACAGTTGAGTGACCTAACGATTTTGGGAGCCTATGGACTAAAAAGTACTCTTCATGTGAACGGTGCTCTGAGCGTGACGGGGGCGGGCGGACTCGATGTTGAGAATAACGTGATGACGCTTGGGGGCAGTCTTGACCTGACGAATATCGATCGTGTGGGGGACGTGACACTCGATGGCTCTTCAGGTTCCATCCGATCGTCGGGTGTGGAGATGAATAGCTTGACCCTCTCAGGGGCTTATACATTGTCGGATGCTCTTTATGTGAAGGAGGAACTCAATATTCAGGCGCCGGGCACGCTTGATGCCCTGGGGAAGTCCATTAGCGCAGGTGGTAACTGGTCTTTCGACCGTCTTTTCAACCCCGGGGATGTCACACTCACGGGTGCAGGCAGCATCTCTTCAAGCGGGAGTGAATTTGGTAATTTGACGATCTCGGGGGCCTATGTGCTCGAGAATGCGCTTCATGTGAACGGTGTATTGAATGTGGTGGAAGAAACGGGCGAGCTCGATGCCGCGGGCAAAGCGATCACGGTCGCAAAAAATCTTTACCTTACAAACATCGAGGGGGTTCAGGATGTGACGCTAGAAGGTGAGGGATACTTTAAATCAGACGGGGACATTTTGAATAGCCTTACCATTTCAGGAGCGTATGTGCTGGAGGATCCGGTCACGGTGACACAGGATCTAGCGATAACGGAGACGGGCTCGCTCAATGCCATGGAATTTGCTATCAGCGAAGGCGGGGACTGGTCCTTCGACCGACTTTTGAATCGTGGAGATATCACGTTGACAGGTTCTTCCAAAACGATCACTACCGGTGGGCTTCCATTCAGGAACCTGACGATTTCGGGGGGGTACACGCTTGCGGGGGCGCTTCTTGTGACCAGCGTTTTGGATGTGACGGAGACGGGAACGCTTGATGCCAATTTCAATTCGATAGAGCTTGGATGTGATCTTAATCTTTCGAACATTTCCAATCCGTGGGATGTGACGCTCTATGGCTCCGGGTCTCTTAATTCGGCAGAAGAAAGAGAGTTGAATAACCTGACGTTCATGGGAACGAATTCGCTTGGGAGCGCGATATTTGTGAACGGGGTGTTGGATGTCGTCGCAGGCACGGGTACTCTCGAGGCCAGGGGGAACGCGATTACGGTCGCACAGAGTCTTGATCTCACCTATATTTCTGATGCTGGGGATGTGACTCTTACGGGTTCGGGTTCTCTTATCTCCGGGGGGCAAGCACTCGCCGGTCTGACGATCTCGGGGGATTACAGCCTTTCAGATAATGCGCATGTGACCGGTGAACTGACGGTGACGGATACGGGGGCTCTCAATGCCAACGGGAAAAACATGATACTCGGGGGAAGCCTCGATCTCACGAGGATCGAAAATTATGCGGACTTGACGCTTGAGGGTTCCGGTTCGATCAAATCGGATGGCAAGGAGATGACTAATTTGACGATCTCAGGGTCGGGGGTCTATACCCTGGACGGTGCGCTTCATGTGAATGGCGTCTTCGATGTCTCGGCGGGGAATTTGGATGCTCGTTACACCGATATGACGATTGCCGGGGACCTGGATCTTACGAATATTTTGGATCCGGGCAATGTGACGCTTGATGGTTCTTCGGGCTTCATCAATTCGGCGGATAAGGCCGTAAGAGACTTGACGATCTTGGGAAATTATTCATTGCGGGATGCGCTTCATGTGAACGGTGAGCTGACGGTGACCGGGACGGGGCTTCTCCATATCCTGGGCCAATCGATGACGCTCGCTCAGAGTCTTGATCTCACGAAGATCCCGGACGCTCAACACGTGACACTCGATGGCTCGGGGACGATCACCTCGGGGACAAATTCCATCGCCAGTTTGACGATCGCGGATACAGGATCCTATACGCTTCGGGACGCACTCACCGTGACGGGGGATCTTGTGCTGCTAGGGAGGGGAACACTTGACGCTGGTTCAATGGCCATTAGCGAAAGCGGGAATTGGGCCTCGCTGGGTATTTCCAACCTTGGAGCTGTGACACTGACAGGCTCCGGCAAGACGCTCACTTCCAGCGGTATTAGTTTTGGAAGTTTGACGGTGACGACAGGGACTTATACGTTGTCCCTATCAGACCCGCTCACCGTGACGGGGGAATTGGATATCCAGGGGGCGGGCAGGCTCAATGCCTCGGGAAATAATATCAGTGAAGGCGGCAACTGGTCTTTCGACCGTCTTTCTAATTACGGGAATGTAACGCTCACGGGATCGGGAAAAACGATTACGTCCGGTACAAATACATTCAGTAATCTGACGGTTTCTGGGACTTATTCGCTCATCGATGCGCTTCGTGTAAGCGGTGCTTTGAATGTGCCGGCCCCGGGGAGTCTTGATGTTGCGGGCCAAGCGATGACCCTTGCCCAGGATCTTAATATTTCAGGGCTGTCGCATGCCGGGGATATAACCCTCACCGGTTCAGGCATCATTACTTCCGGCGGGAATCAATTCACGAGTCTGACAATCACAGGGGCTTACACACTGGCATCCTCCGACCCGCTCACCGTAACGGGGGACCTGGATATCCAGGGTTCGGGAACTCTCAATGCTTCAGGAAATACCATTAGCGAAGGCGGGAACTGGGTATTTACAAATCTTTCCAATTATGGAGCGGTGACGCTGACGGGTTCCGGCAAAACGATCACTTCGGGCGGGAACGCATTCAGTGATCTTAGAGTCTCAGGAGACTATTCCTTGGTGGACGCGCTTCATGTGAATGGGGCGCTCAATGTGACCGGGACTTTGAATGGCGAGGGCAAGGCCATGACGCTGGCTCATGATCTTAACCTTACAAAGATCTCGAATGCCGGCAATGTGACGCTCGATGGTTCGGGTTTCATCACCTCCGGCGGAAGATCCGTGCAGGATCTTACGATCTCCGGAACTTATTCCCTCGTGGACGCGCTTACTGCGGCCGGAAATCTTAGTATCCCGGGGACACTGGATGCCTCAGAAAAAGACATCAGCGTGGGCGGGGACTGGGCCTTCCTGGGCGGTCTTTTGAATCTCGCGAATGTCACTCTGACAGGTTCCGGAAAAACGATCACTTCCGGGGGGAATGCATTTAATGATCTGACGATCTCGGGGCTCTATTCTCTGGTGGATGCGCTCCATGTGAACGGAGCGTTGGATGTGTCGTCCGGAACCTTGAACGCCTCGAGCAAAGCGATGACGATCGGGGGCGATATTGATCTCTCGAACATTACGAATGCTCAAGGTCTGACCTTGGATGGTTCAGGGTCGATCACTTCCTCGGGCCGTCAGGTGAGTGGTCTCACGATTACGGGAGCTTATACGCTGGCCGATGCGTTGTCCGTTAGTGGCGCGTTGAATATGACGGGTACTTTGGATGCCGCAAACCAGGCAATGACCCTTGCTGAAAGTCTTGACCTTACGAAGATTTCGAATGCCAGGGATGTGACGCTCACGGGTTCGGGGTCGATCAATACGGCGGGTCAAGCGTTGAACAACCTTTCCGTTTCCGGCGCCTATTCCCAGGCGAGCGATCTGAGCATGAATGGGGATTTTTCCGTGCTCGAGGGCGGTAGCTTTACGGATGCATCTCCGCTGAGCCACGCGTTTACGGTCGCCGGAAATTTCTCGGTGGCGTCTGGCACGAATGCTTTCCGCCGGTACACGGGGAGCGGTACCGCGAGCGATCCTTTTGTGGTCTTGACGGCGTATGACCTTCAGGGAATGAAAGGAAATCTGGCCTCTCATTTTAAATTGAGCGGCAATTTGAATATGGACAGTTTCTCCGGCTGGAATGACGATGCGGGTTTTGATCCGATCGGTGACGCGACGAATGCCTTCACCGGGAGCTTGGATGGGAATCAGAAAGTGATCTCGAATCTTTCCCTGAACCGGGCGGGAAGTGATTATCAGGGGCTCTTCGGAAATATTGGTTCAACAGGAAGTGTCACTAATCTTGGTTTAGAAAAGGTCAGCGTTTTCGGTGGAAATTATGTCGGCGGTCTTGCCGGGTTGAATGCCGGTGGTCTGTCGAATGTTTATACGACCGGGGCTCATACCGTGAGTGGCGTGAATTATGTGGGCGGATTGGTGGGGAGTAATACGGGACTGATCGGGAACGCTTACTCTTCGTCTCGCGTGATCGGTACGGGGAGTGTGGGCGGTCTTGCGGGGGCCAATAGCGGCACGATCGATAAGACTTACGCGATGGGGTGGGTGACGGGGACTAGCAATACCGGGGGCCTTGTAGGGGCGGGCGCCGGGTCCGTGACGAACTCGTATTGGGATATCGATTCGACGGGACGCGCAGCACGGGCGGGTGTGACTGAAGGTGTGGGGAAAACCACATCGGAAATGATGCTCTCAAGAACTTATTCGGGATGGAGCGATATGAATACGGCGGGCGGGACTTGGGTGATGGCGGAGGGTGGAACCTATCCTCACTTCCAGTTCCGTTATCCCAGCGGAGTGCGCGGGGTGAGCGGGGATGTGTATAGCGCCCCTGGGACTTTGGCGGGTCCCGGAACCTTGGTTTCTATTTATTCCATAGTCGAGGGATCTTCTTCCGAAACTTTGCTCGAAGAGACGATGACCGATGCTTCAAGCGGTTACTATGTTGCGCTCAGCCAAACTTTGGTGGGGGATACGGACTATGTGATGAGTGGAAGTCTTAGTGGCACTTCAAGAATGATCGCGGAGGCGGGTAGTATTTATCCTCTTTATGTTATAGCCAATCAGGATCTCACGCTGATTCATTCCGGTCCCACTCCGAATCCCACGCCTGTTGTGATCACTCCTGTGGCGGAGGTCCCGATGATGGTCCTCCGAAGTCTGGTGGATGCCGGAGACATCCCGACCCCCCGGCCTTCTTTGAGCCCTGCCCCTCACGTGACGATCGTTGATGAGACTGAGATCCCTATTGCGGAAGCCGCTTTTGCCCCAGAAGCGAATTCTCTAGTTGAACCGTCGCATTCGTCCGTGGTGACTTTTGAGCCGCCAGAGCGTCCGGCAGTTAGTTCCAAGTTGCAGAATCGAACGGACAACAGCTCCAATAACAGCGCAAAACTTTCTATCGTCACAGAACCTCCGGCGGGTCATGAACCTGTTCCCGAGGTGTCGGAATCGCAGAGCTTCGGAACGAATTCTTCATGGCGCAGCGAGCACGGGGGAAGAGAAGTTACTACGGATATTCGGATGAGTGAAAGCGGGCAAGGGGTCGAAGAAATCACGACAGATATCCGGATGGATGAAGGCGGAGTTTTTTCAGTCGAGAGCGGCGAAGTCAATGCCTTCGGTGGCGCGCCAGGGGTCGAAGAAATCACGACAGACATTCGGATGGATGAAGGCGGAGTCTCTTCTTTCGAAGCAGTCGGAGTCAATTCTTCGTGGCGCAGCGAGCAAAGGCTGGGGGCCCAAAGTCAGGTGTTAGGTTCATAAATAATTGAAGTGTCTTGCCGAAATAAAGCCGAGAAAATCATCCGTCGTCTCATTCCTTTGCGCCTCTCCAGTGTGAAGTGTTCTTTGCCGATATGGAAAGGGATGGATACTCTTCCAAACATTGCAGAGAAACTGAAGGACAAGAACTCGCTTCTTTTTGAGGAGTTCCTGAACTATCTTTCCGTGGAAAAAGGGTTGGCGCGGAACACTCTGGATGCTTACCGGCAGGATTTGACGCGCTATGATGCGTTCCTCAAGAAAGAAAAGGTTTCGGACTGGGGCAAGGTCTCGCGAACGCATATTTTGAAATTTCTGAACTCTGAAAGTAAGCGCGGGCTCGAATCTTCTTCGATCGCACGAGGGCTTGTCTCGGTCAAGCTTTTCCATCGTTTCCTTACCAAAGAGCGCTATGTCTCCAGCGATATCACTAGCGTTCTGGAATCACCCAAGCTTTGGAAAAAATTGCCGCATTTTCTGACCACGCAGGAGATGGACTCACTTCTCAAAATGCCGGATGTCAAAAACCCGGTAGGGATACGCGACCTAGCTCTTTTGGAATGTCTATACGCGACCGGGATGCGGGTCTCCGAGATTACGGAACTCACGGCGGAACATGTGTATCTGGATAATAAATTCATCAAGTGCCGCGGCAAAGGTGACAAGGAGCGGCTTGTGCCGATCGGAGGTGTCGCGGTTTCCGCGTGTCAGACTTATTTGGATCGGGTTCGTTCAAAGCTGAAGACGAAGACCGATCATTTTTTTCTGGGGCGGAGCGGCGAAGGGCTGACGCGGCAATTCGTTTGGCAGATGATCAAAAAATATGCGCGGCTTGCCGGAATCACTAAAGACATCACGCCCCATACGTTCCGACATTCCTTTGCGACCCATCTTTTGGAGCGAGGGGCGGACCTGCGTGTTGTCCAGGAACTTCTCGGCCATGCCGATATTTCCACGACCCAGATCTACACCCACGTCTCCGGCAACCGCCTCAAATCCGTCCACAAGCAGTTTCACCCTCGCGGCTGACAGAAAGCCGCAAGGCCACAAGGGTTTCATGTGGCATGTGTCTTTGTGGCATGTGGCCCCAAGTTCGCTTGTTTCCCGTTTTGCGTTTAGTGAAGCTATGGTATACTCCCGCTCGAGGTGAATCTTATGAAAAAACTTGTAGTGGCTTTGGTTTTGGGCATGTTGTTTCTTTCGGTCTCGCTCCCGATTTTGTGGGCAGAAGAGAGCGAAGCAGTCGGGATGGGAATGAGTGGAACTCCGGCGGAATTTTCCGATATGGAAAAGACCCTCAAGCAGGATCGTGCAGATACGCTTGAACGGCGCGTCTCGGACTTGGAACAGGCGAACCGGTTCATGTCGGAACGCGTGAAAATGCTCGAGAAATCCGTGTACGATTTGAAGGACAAGGTTGACCGGAAGTTTTAAACTGAATTCTGGGGAATTCGGGGCGAGTGTCCGTTGACATTCTATGGGGGCATCGCTATACTGAAAACGTTCTCAGCACTTTTTCCTCTCGCAGTTTTTCAATCGTGAGTTAAATTGTTGCAGGCCGCGTGTTTTTTTAGCGCCTGATTTATAGAATTATTAGGGCGCTTGATTTTCCATAATAGAAATGAATCGTGGAATCAATGCTGCCCTAATGGGACCCTATAGAAAATAAATTGGATCCATCAGGGCGCTATCGTCTAGCCTGATCTAGGACGCTGCCCTCTCAAGGCAGAAACACGGGTTTAAATCCCGTTAGCGCTACCATTTGTTGTGGCCCTTAAGAAAGGTTAAGACAAGATGATCTCTCGTTACTCGCGCCAGGAAATGGCGAAGATCTGGACGGAAGAAAACAAGCTCCAAAAGTGGCTTGAGGTGGAACTGGCCGCGCTTGAGGGGCTCGCACGGTACGGCTATATCCCCAAAGATGTTCCTGCCAAAGTTCGCGCCCGCGCGAAATTCGATGTTGAGCGCGTTAAAGAAATCGAGAAGGTCTGCAATCATGACGTTATCGCGTTTCTGACCAATGTTGCCGAGCACGTTGGCCCTGTGGGGCGCTATGTTCACTTTGGTCTGACCTCCTCAGATATCTTGGATACGGGCCTTTCGCTCCAGGTTCAGGAAGCCTCGGATATCCTTATCCGTGAGCTGAAAAAACTAATCTCACTGCTCGGCAAAAAAGCCAGAGAGCATGCCCAGACCCTGATGGTCGGCCGCTCGCATGGCGTCCACGCTGAACCTATCACTTTTGGTCTTAAGATGGCGCTTTTCCATGCCGCGTGCGAACGCGGTCTCGTGCGCCTTGAAGCGGCCAAAGAAAATCTTCGCTATGGCAAGATCTCCGGAGCGGTCGGAACTTTCGCAAATGTGGATCCCAAAGTGGAAGAATTTGTATGCAAGAAGCTCGGGCTGAGCCCGGCTCCGGTTTCGACGCAAGTCCTTCAGCGCGACCGCCATGCGGAATTTCTTTCGGCGATCGCGATCGTCGGGGGGTCGCTCGAGCAGCTTGCGACCGAGATCCGGGGTTTGCAGAAAACCGAGACCTTTGAAGTCCAGGAGTTTTTCTCCAAAGGCCAAAAAGGTTCTTCGGCCATGCCGCACAAGCGCAATCCGATCACGTGCGAACGCGTGGCGGGACTTTCACGCATCCTTCGTGGAAACGCGCTAGCGGGTTTTGAGAATATCGCTCTCTGGCATGAGCGGGACATTACCCATTCTTCTGTGGAACGCGTTATTTTTCCTGACAGCACGATCCTCTTGGATTACATGCTCGGACTCATGCAGAACGTCATCGAGAACCTGGTGGTCAATAAAGACCGGATGCTCAAGAATCTGGAGCTAAGTCGAGGAATGGTTTTTTCTCAGGGGTTACTCCTTGAACTTGTGGAAAAGGGCCTGACGCGGGAGGATGGTTACAAGCTTGTGCAGGACGCGGCCAAGAAACTTTGGGAAGATGAAAAGCTTCAGCTGGAACAAGTGGTGTTGAAAGACGAAAAGATCTTAAAAATTCTGACGCCCAAAGAAATCCGTTCGGTCTTCAGCTATGACAGGCACCTTAAGAATGTTCCGGTTATCCTGAAACGCGCCGGGATTCTCTCATCCTCTAAATAAGGGAGCTCAATATGGTCAGCGATCTTGATAGGAACGACGCAATCCTCGAAACGCATTTGCCGCTCCCGCGCGTTGCGGTGGGAAAAGTTCGGGACATCTATAGTGTGGGCGCCGATAAACTTTTGATCGTGACCACAGACCGGTTAAGCGCTTTTGACGTGGTGATGCCGGATCCCATCCCGATGAAGGGGAAAGTGCTCAATCAGATCACGCTTTTCTGGATGGAACATTTCAAGGATATCCTGCCGCAGCATTTGATCACGGCCAATGTGGATGCGATGGGCCTGCCGGCGGAGGTTGTGAAAAACTTTCGTCATGAACTCGAGGGGCGTGCGGTACTTGTTAGAAAAGCAGCACCGCTCGAGATTGAGTGCGTGGTGCGCGGCTATATTACGGGTTCGGGGTGGAAGGATTATTTAAAGACCGGTAAGGTTTGCGGGCACACACTGCCGGCAGGCCTCAAACAATGCCAGAAGTTCCCGGAGCCGCTTTTTACTCCGTCTACGAAGGCGAAGGTCGGGCACGACATCAACATTGATTTCAGCGAAGCGATCCGGATCGTGGGGAAGGACATCGCCCAGCAGGCGAAGGACCTTTCCATCCTTCTATACAAGAAAGGCCAGGAATATGCGGCGTCGAAAGGGATCATTATTGCGGATACGAAATTTGAATTCGGCATCTATGACGGAAAGATGATGCTGATCGATGAGATTCTGACACCTGACAGTTCTAGGTTTTGGCCAGCCGGCCAGTATGAGACCGGTCATGACCAGCCGAGTTTTGATAAGCAGATCGTTCGGAATTATCTCGAGACGCTCTCGTGGGACAAACGTCCTCCCGCGCCGGAACTCCCGGGGGATATCATCGAAAAGACAACCGAAGCTTATTGCGAGATTTTTAAACGCCTATCCGGAAAAGATATCCGTAGCCAAAAGTAAGTAGTGCCGAGTCATGGCAATGGTTACGAGACCCGTATCGGTTAGGGGCATGGTGACGTAACCCTGGCCGAAAGACGAAACGGGCATCGTTGCCGTCGCCGGAAGACATAACCAAGACAAACACAGATTTGTTTCGAATTTTTAAAAGAAGGGTTTAAAAATCATGAAATTTAAAGCCACCATTCATACCAGTTTAAAAAAGTCAGTGTTGGATCCCCAAGGGCAAACGACGCTTCACGCGCTCGAGTCCATGGGGTTTAAAGAGGCGAAGAGCCTGAGGATCGGGAAGTATTTCGAGCTTGTTCTTGAAGCGGACGATTGCGCGAAGGCTAAAGAAAGCATTCATGTCATGTGCGACAAGCTGCTTCATAATCCTGTCATTGAAGAGTATTCGTTCGAAATTCAAGAAGCGCTCTAGCTTTTTTAAAAAATATAGACCGCTAGGATTTTTCTGGTTTTCTGTTGGTCGTTGATATTTAAAATCAAGTTTTGCTATCCTAACTTAAAAGCGTAGGGCGGGTAACGAAGATCGGGGAACGAGTTGCGTTCCGCGCTCAACGTTTCCCGTTCCTCGAGGTGTTTGATCATGAAAGCCGCGGTCATTGTTTTCCCGGGTTCTAATTGCGATACGGATTGTTTTCACGCGCTTAAAGATGTCGTCAAAGTGCCCGTGGAATATGTCTGGCACAAGGAGAGGACCCTTCCCAAGGTGGATCTGGTGGTTATCCCGGGGGGGTTCAGCTACGGTGATTATCTCAGGACCGGAGCGATCGCGCGTTTTTCGCCGGTTATGGAATCCGTGATCAAGCATGCCAACGAAGGGCGTGCCGTGATCGGGATCTGCAACGGGTTTCAGATCCTTCTGGAAGCCGGACTTTTGCCGGGCGCGATGCTCAGGAATAAGACGCTGGAATTTGTTTGTAAACATGCCTGGATACGCACGGAAGAGAATCTGACGATTTTTACCGGCCAGATGGAGCCGGGAGAGACGCTTTGCGTTCCCATAGCACACGGTGAAGGGAATTATTATTGCGATGAGGATACGCTGAAATCTTTGCATGACCACTCGCAAGTCGTTTTCCGTTATTCGTCCGAAGACGGAAAACTCGGGGAAGAGTTCAACCCGAACGGTTCCAAAGACCATATCGCGGGTATCGTGAACAAGAAAAAGAATGTTTTGGGCATGATGCCGCATCCGGAGCGGTCGAGTGAGGACATCCTTGGTTCTTCCGACGGACGCAAGATCTTCGAAAGTATTTTAAACGCACTGGAATAAATGATGGCAACACTCAATTCGACAACCCCTATCACTTCGGAATTGGTCGCGGCGCACGGGATCACCCCGGAAGAGTACCAGCATATCCGGGACATTCTCGGCCGGGACCCTAACATCACGGAACTCGGGATGTTCAGTGTGATGTGGAGTGAGCATTGCTCTTATAAGAACTCCAAGTCCATCCTCAAGCTTTTTTCTAAGATGAATGCGGAACTGCCGCGTCAGGAACATCTTCTCGTGAAGCCGGGGACTGAGAACGCCGGGATCGTGGATATCGGCGACGGCTATGCGGTGTGTTTCAAGATTGAGAGCCATAACCATCCTTCGGCGATCGAGCCTTTTCAGGGCGCCGCGACGGGCGTGGGAGGCATTCTCCGGGATATTTTTACGATGGGCGCACGGCCGATCCTTATCATGAATTCTCTTCGATTTGGGGATCTCGCGCAATCGGTGAGTCAGCGGCTTTTTCGCGGCGTGGTTGCCGGGATCGCACATTACGGTAATTGCATGGGGATACCGACGATCGGCGGCGATATCTATTTTGACGCTTCTTATGAGGGGAATCCCCTCGTGAACGCGATGGCGCTCGGGCTCATCAAAAAAGACGAGATCGTGCGCGGAGCGGCACACGGCATCGGCAATCCTGTTTACTACGTGGGAGCCACGACGGGTCGCGACGGACTCGGGGGCGCGGCCTTTGCTTCCAAAGAACTCTCGGAACAAAGTCATGAGGATCGTCCTGCCGTGCAAGTGGGGGATCCCTTTATGGAAAAACTTTTGATGGAAGCGTGTTTGGAACTTCTTCGGACCGACGCACTGGTCGGGATGCAGGATATGGGCGCTGCGGGGTTGACCTGTGCCGGTTGCGAGACCGCGTCCCGCGCGAGCACCGGGGTTGAGATCGACCTCGCCAAAGTGCCGCGGCGTGAACCCGGCATGACCCCTTATGAAACCTTGCTCTCAGAATCACAGGAGCGCATGTTGGTCATTGTCAAAAAAGGAAAAGAAAAAGAGGTTGAGGATATTTTTAAGAAGTGGGACCTTCACGCTGTGAAGATCGGGGAGGTCACTCGGGGGGACAAATATCGCGTGTTGGACGGAGGCAAGATGGCCGCGGAGATCCCGGCAAAGGCCCTAGCCGATGACGGCCCTGTCTATACTCGCGAAGAAGAAAAACCGGTCTATCTCGCCGAAGCGCAGAAACTGGATCTGGCAACTATTACCGAACCCCAGGATTTTAGCGCCGTGCTCAAGCGGTTGCTCTCCCATCCTTCGATCGCTTCCAAGGCCTGGGTTTGGCAGCAGTATGACCACATGGTCCGAACGGACACTGTTTTTTATCCGGGGCATGATGCCGCGCTGATCCGTATCAAGGGAACGCAAAAAGGGATTGCGGTCTCAACCGATTGCAACAGCCTTTATGTTTATCTTGATCCGTTCGAGGGCGGGAAGATCGCGGTCGCGGAAGCGGCGCGTAACGTCGTTTGTTCCGGCGCCCGGCCGATCGGGGTGACGAACTGTCTTAATTTCGGTAATCCCATGAAGCCGGAGATCTTTTGGCAATTTCATAGCGCGGTGTCCGGGATCATCGAATCCTGCAAGGCTCTTGAGGTTCCGGTGACCGGCGGGAATGTTAGCTTCTATAATGAGAGCCCGCAAGGCGCCATCTATCCGACGCCCACGATCGGCATGGTCGGTCTTTTAGAGAATATCGAAAAGCGCGTTCCTTCGGCATTTCGAAATGCGGGTGATATTATTTTCCTTGCGGGGGAAACTTTTAACGAGCTTGGCGGGAGTCATTACCTGATGATCGAACACGGCTTGAAGCAGGGGTTGCCGCCGCGGCTTGATCTCGCGCGTGAAAAAGCGCTCCATCAATTCATCCTTGCCGCCGCGGACGGAAAAAAGCTCGCCTCGTGTCACGATCTTTCCGAAGGGGGTCTTGCGGTCGCGCTTGCCGAATGTTGCATCAAAAGCGCTGGGGGCTTGGGAGCTGGAGTGATGGATCTTGACGCTGTAATGAAAGGCCAGAAAAACCTTCGTGCAGACGCGCTTTATTTCGGCGAGAGCCAATCGCGCGTGGTGATCTCGGTCAAGCCCGAGCATCAAAAAGATATTAAGACTTTGGCTCAGAAACAGGGAGTGCCTCTGTTTGAGATCGGGAAAGTGGGCGGGGATGCGCTCATCCTGGGAGATCGGGTCCGGTTGATGGTCGG
This sequence comes from uncultured bacterium, assembly GCA_964482725.1. Lineage (GTDB taxonomy): Bacteria > Omnitrophota > Omnitrophia > Omnitrophales > Aquincolibacteriaceae > Aquincolibacterium. Next base: position 59,893 of record CAYZYT010000010.1, read on the forward strand.
GGACATGGTGAATCTTTTCGAAAATAGGATCCCCAACATTATGGAGCTTAAATAATGGGCGGCGAAAACATTAAGCATCATTGTGGCATCTTCGGTATTTACAATCATCCCCATGCGGCGCGTATCACGCAGCTGGGGCTTTTCGCACTTCAGCACCGGGGCGAAGAAGCGGCCGGGATCTGCACAAGTGACAGCTCAGACCTTTATCTTGTCAAAAAAATGGGGCATGTGGGGGAGGCCTTCGATGAGGAGTCCTTTGCTCAGCTTCCCGGTAAGAATGCCATCGGGCATGTTCGCTATTCCACGACCGGAGCCTCGACGCTTTTGAACGCCCAGCCTTGTAAGGTCGATTATTCACGCGGGCAGATCGCGATCGCGCATAACGGGAACCTTGTGAACGCGCAGATCCTTCGCGCGGAGTTGGAGGCGTACGGCTCTATTTTTGGGAGCACGATCGATTCGGAGGTCTTTGTGCATATGATCGCTAAGCCCTCCTATCGTTCTCATGAAGAAGGCGTGATTGGGGCGACGAAGCGTGCGAAAGGAGCTTTCAGCTTGGTGCTTCTGACCGAGGATCACTTGTTTGGAGTTCGCGACCCGCATGGGTTCCGTCCGCTCTGCCTTGGGAAATTAGGCAACAGCTATGTGCTCGCGTCCGAGACCTGTGCGTTCGATCTTATTGAGGCGGAATTTATCCGCGAGATCGAGCCGGGCGAGATCGTCGTGATTGATAGCAAGGGGATCCGCAGCCATTTTCCTTTTAAAGATGAAAAGATCAGTAAGGCTCAGTGCATTTTTGAGCACGTCTATTTCGCCCGGCCGGATTCCAATATTTTCCACGATAGTGTGGGGCTTGTGCGCGAAAAATTGGGTCGTCAGCTTGCCAAAGAGCATCCCGTTGACGCGGATATCGTGATCCCGGTGCCGGACTCCGGCAGTTTCGCGGCTTTGGGCTTTTCGAGGGAATCGGGGATCCCTTTTTCGCATGGATTTATCCGAAATCACTACATCGGACGCACTTTTCTCAGTCCGTCGGAGGCGGGGCGTATCCTTAAAGTAAAGATCAAATTGAACCCGATCCGCCCCGTCGTGGACGGCAAGCGCGTGATCGTGGTGGATGATTCGATCGTGCGCGGGAACACGGCGAAGAACCGGGTGAAACTTTTGAGGAGTGCGGGCGCCAAAGAAGTTCATATGCGGATCAGCTGTCCGCCGCATATTTCGCCCTGTTTTTACGGGATCGATTTTCCCTCCAAGAAAGAGCTTTTGGCCTCCAATAAGACCCTCGATGAGATCACGAAGTTTCTTAATGTGGATTCGCTCGGATACCTGAGTCTTGAGGGGATGCTCGGGGCGACCACGCAAGATCCCAAAGATTTTTGCGCGGCATGTTTTAGCGGAAAATATCCGACCAAGATCTATGATGCAGACGACAAGTATAAACTCGAGCACAAAAGGAATTGCTGCAAGATATGAGCGCCTGGACTTATGAAAAGGCGGGAGTGCCGCACCTGAAAGGCGATCCTGCGTACAACCGGAAGATTTCAGGTCTCATCCGTTCGACCCATACGCCCGGAGTTTGCGGCGACACGCTGGGGTTTGCCTCCCTTTTTGATCTCAAGAAGACCGGTATCAAGGACCCTTTGCTTGTGGCCTCGACCGATGGGGTGGGGACCAAGCTGGAACTCGCGCGACTCCTTGGGAAACACGACACGATCGGGATCGATCTTGTCGCTATGTGTGTGAACGATCTCATTACTTCCGGAGCGCGCCCGCTTTTCTTTCTGGATTATTACGCTGCCGGGAAATTCCAGACGGATGTGATCGGCGAGGTCTTAAAAGGCGTCACCGAAGGTTGCCGGCAGTCGGGCTGCGCGCTGGTGGGCGGCGAGACGGCCATCATGCCGGGATTTTACACGGACAAGAGGACGGCGCTCGCGGCCCAATATGATGTTGCGGGATTCTCTGTCGGTGCGGTGGACCGTAAGAAGGTAGTGACTGGGAAGAAGATCAAATCGGGGGATATCATTCTTGGCATTCAATCCTCTGGATTCCATTCGAACGGGTATTCTCTTATCAGGAAGATCTTTTCTGAAAAAGAGCTTCGCGGTCCCGTAGGACGAAAGCTTTTGACCCCGACGATTCTCTATGTGAAATCGATTCTGGCGCTTGTGAAAAAATTGCCAGTGAACGGGATCGTTAATATCACGGGCGGCGGTTTTTACGACAATTTGCCGCGTGTGATTCCCCAAGGCCTGGGGGCCCAGATCGATCGCAATGCGTGGAAAGTCCCCGAGATCTTCCGCGTCGCGCAAAAGGCCGGGGGTATCTCCGATCATGAAATGTACAAAACCTTCAATATGGGCGTCGGGATGGTGGTGATCCTCGGGAAACGGCACGTTCTTCCCGCGCAAAAGATCCTGAAGCGTTTTAAACTGAATTCCTGGGCGATTGGACAGATTACAAAACGAATCGGGGTCACGGTCTCATGAAAGTCCTTTTGATCGGCTCCGGAGGCAGAGAACACGCGCTTGCGTGGAAGATCTCGCAAAGCCCTCTTCTGACAAAAATTTATGCGGCTCCGGGGAATGCCGGGATCAGCCAGCATGCCGAATGTGTTCCTATCGCGTCAGATAATTTGAGCGGCCTCCTGGAATTTGCGCTTCGTGAAAAGATTGATCTGACTATTGTAGGTCCCGAGGTTCCGCTTGTGGCGGGGATCGGCGATACATTCCGGGAAAATGGGTTGCTGCTCTTTGGACCTTCCAAAGAAACCGCGCTTCTGGAGGGGAGTAAGGCCTTTTCCAAGGATATCATGACAAAATATGGCGTGCCCACGGCCGGTTACGAAGTTTTTACGAACGTGATGGAGGCCAAGCATTATGTGATCGAGGCCGAAATGCCGCTGGTGATCAAGGCGGACGGACTCGCGGCGGGTAAGGGCGTGGTGATCTGTGACAGTTCTGAACAAGCGGTTGCGACGCTGACACAAATGATGGACGAGAAGATCTTCGGGGACGCGGGCGCCAAGGTCATCATTGAAAAAAAACTCGAAGGCGAGGAGCTTTCGATCCTGGTGCTGACGGATGGAAAAAAAATCATTCCTTTGGCGAGCGCGCGCGATCACAAGCGGGCGTATGACCATGATCGGGGTCCCAATACGGGCGGCATGGGCGCTTTTTCACCGAGCATGAAAATTGCGGAGTCTGAGATCGGCGGCATTATCGATATCGCGGTGCGCCCGATCCTTGAGGGCATGGCCCGGGACGGGATGCCTTATCGGGGCGTCCTTTATGCGGGAATCATGCTGACCAAGGACGGGCCGTTCGTCCTCGAATATAATTGCCGGTTCGGGGATCCCGAGACCGAGGTGATCCTGCCGCGTCTTAAATCCGACCTTTTGCCGGTGATGGTGCAGATCGCCAACGGATGTTTGGACACGGAAAGTCTTGAATGGTACGACAAGGCGTGCATTACGGTTGTGATGGCCTCAGGCGGGTATCCGGGGTCCTATGAAAAAGGCATGCCGATCCGGGGGCTTGAGACAGCGCAGGGGCAATCGGATGTGGCGGTTTTTCACGCGGGGACCGCATGGAACGCCCAAAAGCAGATCGTAACAGCCGGAGGGAGAGTTCTCGCCGTGACAGCCTGGGGCGATACGCTGAAGGCCGCCCATGACCGTGTTTATCAGGTGATCGAAAAAATTCATTTCGACGGCGGTTTTTGCCGCCGGGACATCGGTCAGAAGGCCATTGCACTGCATAGGGTCTAAAACCTAGGGGTATGCGGTGCAATACGGTTCAAATTTTCATTGGAGAACAAGTGCTATTAACCCCTAAAATTCAAACAGAGAACAGTCTAGAGGTGTTGCGATGAATGAACTTGTTTCGATCGTGATGGGAAGTGATTCGGATCTGGAAGTCATGCAGGAATGCGCTGACGTGCTCAAGGAATTTGGGGTCAGTTTTGAGATGCAGGTGCTCTCGGCTCATCGGACACCGATCCTTGTCGCGGATTTCGCGACCCAAGCAACGCAAAAGGGTCTCAAGGTCCTTATCGCCGGTGCCGGCGGGGCCGCGCATTTGGCCGGGGCTGTGGCCGCGAATACGATATTGCCGGTGATCGGGGTGCCGTTGTCGGCGACTCAAATGAATGGTCTGGACGCGCTCTTGGCGACGGTTCAGATGCCGGCCGGAGTTCCGGTTGCTACGGTCGCGGTGGGAAAACCCGGCGCGCGCAATGCGGGTCTTTTGGCGGTGCAGATCCTGGCGCTTTCCGACGCGAAGCTGGCGGAAAAGCTTAGGAAATACAAAGATGCTTTGGTGGAAAGCAGCCGGGAAAAGAATAAGAAATTGCAGGAGAAGCTCAGGCAATAGGCGGGCTCGGGATTTATTAATAAGTGGGGGCTTTGAGCGAATCGTGATAGCAACGCCTGGAGTGATCAAGATCGATAGTCATGATCCGGATATGACGCGGATCCGGGAAGTGGCCCATGCTTGCAAAGAGGGCAAGGTTATTGCGTTTCCCACGGAAACGGTTTATGGGATCGGCGGGCGGATGAGCGCGCCCGCGATCGAAAAGCGTCTCCGTGAGATCAAGGGGCGTTCGGATACAAAACCCTTTTCCTATCACATCGGGGACTGGGGGATGCTGGACACTCTCAAGGTCAAGAAAACGCCGCTTGTTCGTGCGATGGCCCGGCAGTTTTGGCCCGGGCCGGTGACTTTGGTCGTTTTAGATAGGGCCGGTCACAAGATCGGGATACGATTTCCGAAGAACAAGATCGCGCTTGCTTTGATCCAGGAAGTCGGGGAGCCGCTTATCGCGACCAGCGCGAACCTAAGCGAAAAACCGTCGCCGCATACGGCGCACCAGGTGGTGGAACAATTGCAAGGCGCCTTCGATCAACTGATCGATGGCGGCAGGACCGAGCTGATGCTCGATTCGACGGTCGTGGATGTTACGGGAGAAATTCCTGTCGTTCTCCGTAAAGGAGCGCAGGGCGCGGAGGTGGAGAAGACGGTCGGAAAGATGAACTCCGGGAAATGTCCGCGCAAACATATCTTGATCGTTTGTACCGGGAATTCTTGTCGTTCCCCGATGGCGGAAGGGTGGCTCAGGCACGAGATCGAGAAAATGGGATTGTCCTCCGAGATCGAGGTGTTTTCCTGCGGGACGAACGCGCGGGACGGACTCCCGTGTACGTCAGAGGCGGAACTCGTGTTGCGCAATCGTGAGATCGACATGAGCGGGTTTCGCAGCCGGCGCTGTCGAAAAGGAGATCTGTGGAGCTCGGATCTGGTTCTTGCGATGGCGGAACAGCATGCGGAAGATGTTGCGGCGATGCTGCCCGCGGTGCGGGAAAAGACGATCACGTTGAATGTGGAAGACCCGATCGGCATGGGGATGCAGGTTTATGAAAAAACCTTGCTTGATATCGAATCAAAAATGAAACAACATATGAACCAGATCCTCCGGTTGGAGCAACCTTAAAGGCGGAAATTATGATGAAACCTAAGATCGCAGTCGCGACCGATCACCGCGGCATTCAGCTGAAGAGCGCGTTAATTGATTTTCTTAAGAACAAGAATTTTGAGGTGGTCGACTGTGGCGCCTTTACCGACGAATCCTGCGATTATCCGGATTTTATTTTTGCCGCGGCTGAGAAAGTCGCCAGCAAAGAATGCCACCGGGCGATCGGGATCTGCTATACAGGGATCGGGAGCACGATCGCGGCCAATAAGGTGAGCGGTGTTCGCGCGGCGCTTTGCCAGAATATCGAACAGGCACGTCTTTCCCGCGGCCATAATGACTCCAATATGTTAATCCTCGGCTCGGGGTTTTTGCCGCAGGATATTATTTTTCCGCTCGTCGATACTTGGCTCAATACACCATTTGAAAGGGGTCGCCATGAGGTCCGTGTTAACAAAATTAGGGCTTATGAAAAGAAGCATTGTCGATCAAACGCAGCTTAAGAGGACCGATCCGGATATTTACAATGCCATCCGGGCGGAAGTTCGCCGGCAGAACGAAAATATCGAGCTGATCGCGAGCGAGAATTTCACTTCGATGTCTGTCCTCGAGGCGATGGGTTCGGTCTTGACGAATAAATACGCGGAAGGGTATCCGACGAAGCGTTGGTACGGCGGTTGCGAAAATGTGGACGTGGTCGAGCAGCTTGCGATCGATCGCGCGAAGCAGCTCTTCGGAGCCGAGCACGCGAATGTTCAACCCCATAGCGGGACTTCGGCCAATATCGCGGTCTTTATGGCGCTCTTGGAACCGGGAGATAAGATCCTGGGCATGGATCTGACGCATGGCGGTCATTTGTCGCATGGCCATAAAATGAATTATTCCGGGAAATTTTATACGATCATTCCGTATGGGGTCAGTCCGAAAGACGAACAGATCGATTATGATGCTCTCGAGCAGCTGGCGAAAGAGCATAAGCCCAAGATGATCCTTTTGGGCGCTTCGGCGTATCCGCGGATCATTGATTTTGCGCGCGGCCGGAAGATCGCCGACCAGGTCGGGGCGCTTTTGATGGTGGATATGGCGCATTTCGCGGGCCTTGTGGCCACGGGGCATCACCCTAGTCCGGTGCCTTACGCGGATGTGGTGACCACGACGACGCATAAAACACTTCGCGGCCCTCGCGCGGGTCTCATCCTCTGCAAAGAAAAATACGCGAAAGCGATCGATTCCGCCGTGTTCCCGGGGATCCAGGGTGGACCGCTCATGCACGTGATCGCGGCGAAGGCCGTGGCGCTCAAGGAGGCCTTAAGCCCCGAGTTTAAAGAATATAGTGCTCAGGTCGTGAAGAATGCCAAGACCCTTGCGAGCGCGATGGCGGCGCGCGGTTGGAGGATCGTTTCCGGTGGCACGGATAATCATTTGATGCTTGTCGACGTGACGGTGAAGGGCTTTAACGGTAAGCAGGTCCAGGAGCTTCTGGATAAAGTGAAGATCACGGTGAACAAGAACATGATTCCGTTCGACAAGGAATCGCCTTTCAAGGGCTCCGGGGTTCGGCTGGGAACGCCCGCGGTGACGACTCGTGGAATGAAAGAGAAAGAGATGGAGCTGATTGCCGAACTCATCGATGAAACGCTTAAGGCTCCCGCGGACGAAGCGAATCTCGCGAGCGTTCTTTTTCGGGTCGAAGCCCTAACTCAAAAGTTCCCGCTTTATCCGGAGCTTCAATAGAAGAAAAGAGATCTCATGCGTTGTCCTTTCTGCAAGCAGGATTCTGATAAGGTGATCGATTCGCGTGCCGCGAATGAAGGGGAAGTCGTCCGCCGAAGGCGCGAGTGTACAGCGTGCAGTAAGCGATTCACGACTTATGAGCGGGTCGAGGAGATTCCGATGTTCGTCGTAAAAAAAGACCAGCGGCGTGAGGCGTATGAGCGCTCCAAGGTGCTTGCCGGGGTCTACAAGGCTTGTGAAAAACGTCCCGTGCCGCTCGCGGCTCAGGAAAAGGTGGCGGATGATCTCGAGACCACGATCCGCGAAAAATATGACAGGGAAGTTCCTTCCCGAATCATCGGGGAATTTATCATGCAACGGCTCGCCAAGATCGATCAGGTGGCGTATGTGCGGTTTGCCAGTGTCTACCGCGATTTTCAGGATGTGAGTCATTTTATGAAAGAACTGAAGTTTCTGCTGGCGAAGCCGAAATAATCTTTTAATATACGGTAGCCTTATTTAACAAAAGAGACTTAGACGGAAAAGCTTTATTGTTGTCTTTGAAACTGTATTGTATGATATCAACCTAGTAAAGCCGTGGGCGCGGGTCCGGGACATCGGATGCGGGAACTCGGTTCAAACCAAAAGGAGAAAGCATTATGGCGAAAGCGAATTCAGCGTTTATGAAGCCGATGAATATCAGTGAAGAGCTCGCGATTGTGGTCGGCAAGGGACCGATGCCTCGCAGCGAAGTCGTGAAAAAACTTTGGGAATACATCAAGAAGAATAAGCTTCAAGATGAGAAGAACAGGCGCAATATCAACGGGGATGCCGCGCTCAAGACTGTGTTCGGTGGCAAGTCGGTCGTCAATATGTTCGAGATGACCAAGCTCGTCAGCAAGCACCTTTCTTAAGGCCTCTTTCGTTTTTCATCGCTCTGCCCCCCGTTGCAAAACGGAGGACAGAGTCCATGTAAAAGTTGGGCGGGAGGAAAGGATCTGGAAGGGAAACTTCCGGATCCTTTCCGGCCCGAGACTTTCGGGTGGTTCAACAGGAATTTTCGTTTCTCTTTTTTTTAGCTGAAGACAAAAAGATTATGAAAAGGGCTTTATGGGCAAGCTGGGTATCCTTTTAGCATTTCTGCTTTCCGTTGCCGCCGCGGGTGGCTCTTACTATTTGTATCAAGGTTGGGTCGAAGAACGTACTGTGCGTAGCAGCGTTGAAGCCAAGTACGATCAGGTCAAAGAAAAAATGATCACCGTCCAGTCCGAGAAAGATCAGATCAAGGCTGAGAAAGAACAAATTTCTGCGGAGAAAGATCAGATCACGGCCAAAAGCGAAGAATATCGCACCAAGGCCGAAGCGATGCAGGCTCAGCTTGAGAAACTTCAAACCGAACAAACTCGTATTGATTCCGAGAAAGCGGTTCTCGAAAAGCAGCTGAAGAGCCATCAGGAGATGATTGCGGAGCTTCAGACGAAAATGGGAGAGCTTGAGAAAAAGGCCAAGGAAGCTCAAGCCGCCTGCGGAGTGACTCCCGCCGACCTGAAGACGGATCCTTTTTATGCACCCCAATCTTTTACAAGTCCAGCAGCCTCCACAACGTCTTCGGGGGGGGCAGGACCTTCGCCGCTTGTTTTTAAACCGGTCACTTCCATCGGGACAAACGCTGTCAGCGCGTCTATGCCGGAACCTTCAGCTCCCGCGAGTGTGGTCCCTGCAGTTCAAGCTGTTTCTGTGATCACAGGGACGTCTGTTTCTGAGGCTCCGAAAGTTACAGCCCCGGAGCCTGTGCCATCTCCTGACGTCTCTGTAGCTGCCGGGGCAACGGCAGGCGCTAAAGTCCTCACGGTGAACCGCAAATTTAATTTTGTGGTTATCAACCAGGGCCTTCAGGAAGGGCTCAAGATGGGGGACAAACTGAAGGTCTTCAAACAAGGCAAGGAGAGCGCGACGGTCCAGATCGAAAAACTCTATGACAAGTTTTCTGCGGCCACCCTTGTGGAAGAAGACCCCAAGCAGCAGGTCGTTGAAGGCGATGAGATTCGCAAGGCCTAAGCTTCTTATCTTATCCTTGTTCCTGGGGGGGGTTTTTGTGGTTTCCTCAGCGTTCGCGGCCGAAGAACAGCCCTGGGCCACGCAAATGAAGAGCGATCTCAGCGATATTAAAACTCGTTTGGCGACCCTTGAGGAACGCCAGAAAGAGATCATCGCCAAAGAAGATAAGATACTCCAAGAGCTCGATCGCATTCGTATGTGGGTCCACAAGAGATAATCTTTTTTCATGTCCTCCCTTTCATTTACAGGTCCCGGCCAGTTCCGCGGGACTTACGCCCCTCCGGGTGATAAATCTATTTCCCACCGAGCGATCCTTTTTGGTGCTTTATCCGAAGGGGAGAGCGTCTACGAGAATTTCCTGGAAGCTGAGGATTGTCTTCATACTCTGGAGGCGATGCGCCGGATGGGCGTTCAGATCCAACATGAAAAAGGAACGGGACAGGTCCGGATATCAGGGAAGGGCCTTCATAAACTTTCCGCTCCGGGCCAGGAACTTTATCTCGGAAATTCCGGGACTTCTATGAGGCTTCTCCTGGGGATCCTGGCGGGTCAACGGTTTGAAACCGTGCTTACCGGGGATCCCTCTCTTTCAGTCCGGCCCATGCGCCGTGTGACGGATCCCTTGAAACAGATGGGCGCACAGATCAAGGGCAAAGAGAATGGCAACTTCGCGCCGCTTACGATCCGTGGCGGCAAACTTCGCGGGATCGATTTTGATAATAAACTTTCGAGTGCGCAGGTCAAGTCTGCGCTGCTTTTCGCCGGGATGTTCGCCGAAGGAAGAACCATGGTTCGTGAGGCGATTCCCTCGAGGGATCACACGGAACGGTTTCTTGAGGCCGCCGGGGCGCGTTTTCAAAAAATCGATAACCATCTGATCGTTGAAAAGACGGAAATGCTTTTGCCGTTGCACGCGCGTGTTGCGGGCGATATTTCATCCGCTGCTTTTTTTATCGTAGGAGCGGCGATGATCCCGGGCTCTGAGTTGACCGTTCTGGATGTGGGGCTCAATCCCACACGGACCGGACTTCTCGAAGTTCTAAAACGCATGGGCGCGAAGATTGAAATCGAAGTCAAGCAAACGGTTCCGGAACCGATGGGGACGATCCACGTGTGTGGCGCGAAACTGAAAGGTACAGGGATCACGCACGGGGAGATCCCGTCCCTGATCGATGAACTCCCGGTCCTGATGGTCGCGATGGCACTTGCGGAAGGGGAAAGCCTTATTTCAGGTGCGGCGGAGCTACGCGTCAAAGAAACCGATCGTATTCAATCCATGGTTCGGAATCTTAAGGCGATCGGAGCGTCGATCGAAGAGCTTCCGGATGGGTCTCTTATAAGGGGAGTGGAGAAATTTCACGGCGCCACGGTCGAGAGTTTTGGAGATCACCGGACGGCGATGAGTATGGGGGTGGCCAGCCTCGCTTCGGAGGGAACGATCGAAGTCACGGACACGGCATGCATCGCGACTTCTTACCCCGCTTTCATGGACCCTTTTCTCCGGTTGCTCAAGTCCTGAAAAAATGCGAGTTTGTTTTGGTTTGACAGTGAAAAAAGCTTTCGATATACTACGGCCTCTATAAACGCTAGCCCACACAACAGATACGAAAAGGCAGAGCCTATGTTTTTGATCGATCGATTGTTAGGATTCTTTTCCAGCGATATTGGTATCGACCTCGGAACCGCAAACACCCTCGTTTACGTTAAAGGCCAAGGTGTTGTGTTGTGTGAGCCTTCCGTGGTTGCCATTGACCGTACGACCCACCAGGTTCTTGCTGTCGGGGAAGAGGCCAAGCGCATGCTCGGCCGAACGCCCGGCAACATCGTGGCCATCCGTCCTATGAAAGACGGCGTCATCGCGGACTTTGATATCACCGAAGCGATGCTCCGTTATTTTATCCGTAAAGTTCATCGCCGCAAAACGGGTATCAGCCCGCGTGTTGTGATCGCGGTTCCTAGCGGTATTACCGAAGTCGAAAAGCGCGCCGTGAAAGATTCTGCGGAACGGGCCGGAGCTCGCACGCCGGTTTATCTTGTGGAAGAACCTATCGCTGCGGCGATTGGTGTTGGGCTTCCGATCCATGAGCCGGCCGGGAATATGATCATTGATATCGGCGGCGGGACGACCGAGATCGCCGTGATCTCTCTTTCAGGGATCGTGTTTGCCAAAAGCATTCGTATCGGCGGCGACGAATTTGATGAGTCGATCATGTCGCATCTGAAGAAGGCCTATAATTTGATGATCGGGGAGCGCACAGCCGAAGAGATCAAGATCCGCATCGGTTCCGCGTACCCGCTCGAAGAAGAAACGACTCTGGATGTCAAAGGACGCGATGTCCTCGCCGGATTGCCGAAAACGATCAGTGTCACAAGCGAAGAGATCCGGGAAGCTCTCTCTGAGCCGCTTTCCTCTATTCTCGAAGCTGTTCGCATTGCGCTGGAGCGGACACCGCCGGAATTATCTGCGGATCTGATCGATCGGGGTTTGATCTTAGCCGGAGGAGGATCTCTTTTGAGGGGATTTGACAAGTTGATCAGCGAAGAAACAGGGCTTCCTGTTCACATCGCGGATGATCCTCTCACCGCCGTGGCGCTTGGTACGGGTCGTTATTTGAGCGATTTCCACCTTCTGAAGCGTTTGACGGTGAATAGCAATGCTACTCGGGAATACTAGAGCGCTGCGTTTCTATTGATTTTATGAGGTTGCAGTGCTTAGCCGCTAACTCATAAAAACAAATAAAAACGGTGCTGTTTTTTTTTCTCTTTTAGCGCCCCTCCGAAAGTGGCCTCCTGCAGCTGAAGTAGACGTTTTTTCAGGATCTTTTCTGTCTTGTGCTTATCGGAGATGTTGCCCTCATGCGGCGCTGGCGTTCGTATTATTTTATTGCGGTTCCCGTCATTGTCCTCATCGCTTTCTCCCAATACCCCCGGTTGAACGAGTCCGTCCATTCTGTTTTTTCCACTCTTGCGCGGCCCGCGTTCGCGTTCGGAAGCAGTCTGCGGGAAGGCTTCTATGCGATTCGTTATCAATCTGGCAATTTTTTTGATGCCGTGGGAAAACAGAAGGAATATCTCGCGCGCATTCAAGAACTTGAGGGTCTGCTGATCCGTTCTCGTGAAGTGGATCGGGAGAACCAGCGGCTCAAGAAGCTTCTCAACTTCAGTCTTCCTCTGGCCACGCGCACCATCGGTGCACGGGTGATCGGGGAGGATGTAACGCCTTGGAAAAAAGTGGTTCTTCTTGATAAGGGAAGTCGTCACAATCTCAAGAAGGATCTAGCGCTGGTGGTGCCAGAAGGGTTGGTGGGACGCATTCTGGAAGTCGAGCCTTACACAGCTCACGCGATCCTTTTGCCCGATCCGGATTGCCGTGTGAGCGCATTGACCGCGACAAGCCGTGCGCAGGGAATCGTCGCCGGGACCGGCACCGATAAGCTTCAAATGAAATATCTGGCGCTGGATGCCGAGATTGAGATCGGGGAGGATGTAACCACCTCCGGTGTTGGGAGTATTTTTCCTAAGGGACTTCTGATCGGAAAGATCGAATCCATTGAACGCGACGGCGATGGTCTGCATCTTCTCGCCCTCGTCAAACCTTCCGTACCTTTTTCCAAGCTTGAGGAAGTGCTATGTCTCGTCTCGCCTCTGCAAAAGTAATTCTCTATTTTCTCTTCCTCGCGGTCCTGGACGGGTCGGTGATGCCAGCCTTTCAGATCCGTTCGGTGTATCCCAGTTTCCTGTACCTCTTCATTTGTTATGCTGCTTTTGAGTGGGGGGCTCCCAAGACCGTTTATGTTGCGTTTTGGGCGGGACTTTTAAGGGATTTTCTTGGGGGCGGTGTGATCGGGCTCGAAGCGACCCTTCTGGTCACTTTAGCTCTTGCGCTCGATTTTTTAGTCCAAAAAATGGAACGGCAATTGCCGGGGATCTATTTTATCGTCACGTTCCTTTTTGTTTTTTGCGCCGGAGTTCTAAGACTTCTGGTGAGTTCCGTGGGCGAATTGCCGCCGTCTCTCGTCTGGAGGTATTTGGGGTTGATCGCGATGACCGCGCTTTACACGAGCGCGCTCTTGCCTCTCTTTAATTTCCTGACGAACCGGTGGCTGGGGTCTAGCGCTGCCCGGCAATATGAGCTTTTCCGCTGATGTTCACGCGATTTCATTTCTTTCAGGCGTTCGTTTTTATTCTCCTGGCCCTTCTGGGATTGGGACTCTTCCAAACTCAGGTTGTGCGGGGGGCTTATTTCTATGAGCTGAGTAAACGTAACCGGGTTCGTCTTATTCCTCTCGAGGCTCCGCGCGGCCGCGTATTCGATCAGAAAGAGAGGCTTCTTGCCGCAAATCGTCCCTCCTACAATGTCATCGCGATTCCGGAAGATATTACGCCTGAAGTCTATCCAAGGCTTGCGCGGGTGTTAGGGATCTCTGAAAAAGAAGTTCGCCGGCGCATGAGCGCGGGGCGTGAGTATCCGTTTGCGCCGGCCGTGATCCTGGAAGACGTTCCTCAGGAACTGGCTTTTCTTATTGAAGAGCGGCGACCGGAACTTCCGGGTGTGAGCGTTCGCGTCGAAGGCATCCGTTATTATCCTTATGGTGAAACCGCATCGCATGTGATCGGCTATATCGGGACGATCAACCGTCGCGAATGTGAAGGGATGGACCGCGATCGGTTCGGAGTGACCTCTAAGATCGGACGGGCCGGGATTGAAAAGGCGTTTGACGAGCCTCTCCGCGGGTGGCGAGGAGGTCAGCAGATCGAGGTGGACGCACGCGGTCAAATGGTCCGGATCCTTTCAGACCGCAAGCCTGAGCCGGGTTCCGATATCACGCTCACGTTGGATCTTGAGTTCCAGAAGAAGATCATGGATCTGATCAAGGGCTTGCACGCGAGCATTGCGGTGCTCGACCTTGAAACGGACGGGCTTCTGGCGATGGCCAGCGCGCCGGCCTATGACCCGAATATCTTTGTCTCGCCCTCCTCCAGTGAACAGCGTCTCCATGTGTTGAAGGATGAGAATTCTCCGATGCTGGACCGTGGGATCAATGCCGCTTACCCCCCGGGTTCGATCTTTAAACTCGTGACGGCGCTTGCGGGGCTCGATCTCGGGAAGATCACTCCCGAAACACGGTTCCGGTGCACGGGCGCTTTTCAATTGACGCCCAAGTCAAAGCCCGCGCGTTGCTGGTTGCATGAGGGACATGGTAACCTGAATCTTTATGAGGCCCTCGAGCGTTCTTGTAACGTCTATTTTTTTAATGTAGCCAAGCGACTGACACCGGATGAGATCGCGCATTATGCCCACGCGCTAGGCCTGGGGGAGCCCTTGAGGCTCGAGATCTCCCGCCTGGCTCCCGGATTGATGCCGGATTCCGCATGGAAGAAAGCGCGTTTCAATCAGCCTTGGTACCAGGGCGAAACTCTCAATATGGCGATCGGGCAGGGGTATATGCTTGTCACCCCGTTCGAGATCCTTCGTCTTACCTCGATCATCGCGAAGAACGGGAAGGTCGTGGAGCCTCATCTGGTCGTCCAGGATCGCACGATCATGCCTGAAGCTCCCCGGGTGGCTATTCAGGAGCAGAATCTCGATGTGATCAAAAGGGCCATGCTTCAGGTCGTGGAATCCGATTACGGGACGGGACAGCTGGCGCGCGTGGATTTTGAGAAATTAGCGGGAAAGACCGGGACCGCGCAGGCGCCTCCCTTGAAGTCGCACAGCTGGATGACCGGATTTTTCCCCTATAAAAACCCGAAGATCGCGTTCGTTGTGTTCGTGGAGCATGGCGGATCCGGGGGCATTACAAGCGCGCGTCTCGTGAAACAGGTGCTTGAGACGTGGAGGGACCTTAATGTTTCGCCGGTTGCTTAACGGGATCCATTTTCCGCTCCTCTTTTCTGTCGTAGCTTTGGCGGCCATTGGGATTCTTTTTATCTATAGCGCGTCTTACCGCGATCCCGGGAACTATGAGGCCAAACAGGTTTTCTGGATCCTCGTGGGCTTGGCAGTGCTCTTCGGAGTGCCGTTCATCGGGTACCGTCCCTTTCTGAGCATTTCATACCCTTTTTATGTTTTGACGCTTATTCTGCTTGTGTTGGTCGATTTCTTCGGCAACAAGGTTCTGGGCGCTCAACGGTGGCTCACATTGGGTCCGATCGCGATCCAGCCTTCGGAATTCGCGAAGGTCGGGGCGCTTTTGGCCGGTGTTAATTTTCTTGGATCGCATCATCCCTGGGAAGGGCAGACGAAGACAGTGAGCCTTGCCCTTTTGCTTTTGGCGGTCCCCCTCTTTTTGATTTTCAAACAGCCCGATCTCGGGACAGCTCTCTTGTTCATTCCGATGTCCGTCGTCATGCTTTTTCTGTGGGGCGTGCGGAAGCGTTTTTTGATAGCCTGTTTGAGTTTGATCGCGGTGGCGACTCCTTTCGCTTATGGCCTGCTCAAAGCGTATCAAAAAAAACGTTTGATGGTATTTCTCAACCCGAATCTGGATCCCCTGGGTTCCGGCTACACGGCTCTCCAGTCCAAGATCGCGGTGGGGTCGGGAGGGTTCTGGGGGAAAGGCTACTTGGGGGGAACACAGACGCAGCTCCATTTCGTTCCCGAGCATCACACGGATTTTATCTTTTGCGTGATCGCGGAGGAATTAGGATTTCTGGGAAGCCTGCTGGTGCTCTGCCTCTACGCGTTCCTTTTCCATTCGATCTTTTTGGTCATGCAGCATACGACGGATGTGAAAGCGAAGATGCTTTGCGGAGGAGTGCTCGCGCTTCTTTTTTCCCATGTGATAATCAATGTCGGGATGACCATCGGATTGATGCCGATCGCCGGAGTGCCGCTTCCTCTTGTCAGTTACGGAGGGTCTTCCTTTATCATGACCTGCTTGTGTTTGGGGCTTGTCTTAAGCGTCTACAAAGAACGGTCCATCTTTTGATCGGATGGTGTCCGGTATAATTTTAAAAGAAAAGCTTTGCGGTTACTCTTGATTATGACATATGATGCGCACTTAATAAAAGCTGAGGGAGCGGGTTCGGGAGTCCGGACTTGGGAACTCGGTTCAAAAAAAAGGAGATAGTATAATGGCGAAGGCGAAAGCAAAATCAAAAGGAAAAGCGAATTCAGCGTTTATGAAGCCGATGAAGATCAGTGAAGCTCTCGCGGCAGTGGTTGGCAAGGGTCCGCATGCGCGCAGCGAAGTCGTCAAGAAGCTTTGGGCTTATATCAAGAAGAACAAGCTCCAAGATACCAAGAACAGGCGCAACATCAACGCGGATGCCTCTCTCAAGGTTGTGTTCGGCGGCAAGAAGGTCGTCAATATGTTCGAGATGACCAAGCTCGTCAGCAAGCACCTTTCTTAAGGTTCTGCCGTTTTCATGCTCTATCCGCCGCCGAAAGGCGGCGGATAGGATCATGAAAAGTCGTGGATCCGTGGAATACCGCTCAGGGTTCCTTACGCGCAGCCGCCAGGCTTTTCGTCAAATGATCAGCCTGAAGTTTCAACGAATATTCTCTTCAATTTCCCCAGCCTCTTCATTTTTTTGAGAAAATGTCCTGGGCTTCAAATACAACTGCCCTAGATCAAATGAGGGGTGTTAAGTGAAAAGCCAAGGATCATGGGGAGCTGATCGCCGTTTTTCCGGCGGCGAGGTTTAAAGCCCCTGTCCACAAAAGGTGTAAAGCGTCATGTTGATTGTGTCCTGGGAAATGGAAGGGTATGATATAGACCACCTGAGACGTGCCTCAATCATTCGAGGGATCGATGCGTGAATTTTTTGTAGGCCAGATGGATTTTATTTTCCTTGTCTACGGGCTGTCACTTGTCCTGCTGGCCGTGGCGGCGTATTTTATCTCCCGCGTGAGGCCTTCCCAGGGCTTTTGGAAATGGATCGCTCTCTTCGGCCTTGTGCTCGGCCTCACGGAATGGGCCGAGTTGTTCTCCCTGAACCTGGAAGTGGAAGTCCAGGACTTCCTCAGGATAGTCCCGATTGTGCTGCGCGGCGCCGCTTTCTTGTGTTTTGTTGAAATCGTTCGCAGGGACGCCGCAAATCGCCGGAACAAGGTGTCCGGGGTGTGGATCTACGCGCCTCTTTTAGTTTTTATCCTTGCCGTTGGCTGGCTACTGGGCGGTCTTACCGGGATCAGTATTCTCTCTCGCTATGTTTTCGTTTTCATCGGCGGTCTTCTGGCCGCCCGGGTTATTGCAGGATCCGCGGCAGGCCCGGATAAAAAAACAAGAGACCGGAAACTTTTCGTTTTTGCCTGGATGCTGGGTATTTACGCGGCTCTACAGAGCATTGTTCCCGCAGGGACATTCCTGCCAGCCTCCGTGGTTAACCAGGATTCGTTCTTTTCTCTCCTGGGATTTCCGGTCCAATTGCTGCGTACACTTCTTGTCATAATCCTGGCCGTGCTGACCTGGGAGGAATACTTCAAGGACCGGTGGACCCAAAATCTCCTGAGAGTGAAGGCTAAGATCCCCCGAGGTGCGAAATTATGGTTTCCGGCAGGTCTCGCGATCATTCTTTTGACCGGAGGGTTCACGACGGGTGTTATCGGCCTGACTAAGGACAGAGAAGAGCGGGAGGACCTGATGAATCAGATCAGGGTCACGGTCGCCATGATCGATCCTTCTCGCATCCAAGCTCTTTCCGGCACTCCGGCGGATCTCCGAAATGATGACTACAAACGCCTCCAGGCGCAATTTTTGAACATCCTAGAAGACCGGTCCGAGATGCTCTATATCTATCTCTTCGGGCAAAAGGACGGCCAACATATCTTTCTGCTGGATTCAGAGTGGCCCGGGAGAACGTCGTCTTCCGAACCTATGGCAACGCCGGGGGATGTGTACGAGGAAGATCAAGAGCTTCTGGAGCGGATGTTTTCCTCCGGAGGCGAAGTCACGGTCGGCCCTGAAAGGGATAAGTGGGGCACGTTCATATCCGGCCTGGCCGCTGTCCGGGATCCCGCGGATGGCCGCGTGATCGCGGTCCTTGGGATCGATTATGACGCCAGGGACTGGGCGAGAGGAATTGACCTTCAGCGAATGGGGCCTATTTGGGTCACGCTTCTATTTTGCCTGCTCTTTAGCGCTTTTTTTATCCTACTCAATCGTGAGCAGGAGGTCCGGCAGGATGCGCAGGCGGGAGAAAGTCTCCTGAAGGAGCTTCTGTTTCAGCTGGACTACGAGCGCAAAAACCTTGAGTTGATCTTTGACTCAACCCAAGCAGGCCTTTTGCTTGTGGACAGCAGACTTAAAGTGAGGCGTGTGAATCAGGTGGTCCTGAACATGATGGGTGGACAGGGTCCCTTTGATGTGGTGGGTCATCAACCCGGCGATGTTCTTAGCTGTGTTCAGGCCCAAGAAGGCGGCGGGTGCGGTGGCACTCCGGAGTGCAAGGTGTGTCCGGTTCGCGCCACGGCGAACAGGATCGTCCAGACCGGCGAGAGCGTCCGGGACGAGGAGGTTTCCCTCAAGATCCGTCAGGCGAGCGGCGAACACAAACTTGTTTGGCTGGAGGTCAATGCCAGCCCTCTCGAGATCGAAGGCGAGCGGCATGTTCTTTTTTCGCTCGCGGATATCACCGATCGAAAAAAGGCGGAAAAGTTGCTGATCGAGAGCGAAAACAAGTATCGCGATATTATTGATTTGACGGAGACCGGATATTTAATCGTTGATTCGCAAGGCCGGGTCCAGGATGCGAACCAGGAATATGTCCGTCTGAGCGGCCATATCAGTCTTCGTGAGATCCTCGGGAAAATTGTTTTTGACTGGACTGAGGTGCAGGCGAAACCGCGCAGCGTTGAAGCTTTAGCTCAATGCCTGAAAATGGGTTTGATCCGGGATTTTTACACTGAATATGTGGATGGGAATGGCAAGATGACGCCCGTTGAGATCAACGCGTCCGTGGAGGGCACGGGTGACGCCTTACGAATTATAGCTCTCTGCCGTGATATCTCCGAGCGCAAGGGACGAGAAGAAAAGGAGAAAAAGCAATCGAGGCAGTTGGAGGTTTTTTACAAAGCCAGCCTCGGGCGGGAAGAGCGCATTGTCGAGCTCAAGAAGGAATTGGCGAACTTGAAGAAAGAACTCAAAAAAAACGATTAGGGGTGCTGTTGAATGTGTCATGCGACGGTGGAATATTTTACGTTTCATATGTGATGGAAAACGGGACTGACGTTATGCGTCACCAAGATCCTATGACACAAAGAGATGAGGCGTTGATAAGATTGTGAAGATCCGAGAAAAGATCCTGTTGTCGATCTTAATCATGATGATCCTGGGGACCGGTGTCCTGGTTGCCGAACTCTATTTCTTTTCGCTCAAGCATGTGATCCTTCAGGCGACCCAGGAGGACGACACCTTGTCGGACTCGATCCACGAAGCGGTTTACGGTTTTATGAAGACCGGCCAGCAGCAACATCTTGACGGCTATCTGGAAAAGGTTCGCACGCTCAAAAATATTGACGAGATTCGAGTGATTCGGGCGCCTTTGCTGGAGGAGGAGCTTGGCATCAAACCCGCCTCGCGAGCGAAAGATGACCTGGACCGGCAAGTGCTCTGGTTCGGGCAAAGGATCCATAAGGAAGAGAGGGTCCGGCGCTCGCGCGCAATCCGCACCATTTCTCCGGTTCTTGCGGAAAAATCATGCCTTGCCTGTCACACGAGTTTCAAAGAGGGCGACGTGATGGCGGCCTTGAGCATGACCCTCGATTTTCAGGCCAGCCTGGATCAGATGGTCCGTAACACGATCCACACCGGTATTATCCAGGGTCTTATCCTCCTGATCATCCTCGGGGTCGTTTACGTTTTGTTGAATCGATGCATCATGAAGCCTATGTCCGAATTGGGCGTGGCGGCCCGCAAGTTTGGATCCGGGGATTTTAAAGCTTTCGTGAGACTGAAGACGAAGGGCAAAAAAGAGGCATCTGTATTGAAAGCGGGAGAGTTGCTTCTGGATATGTCGGACGAGTTCGGGGAACTGGCGGGTGCATTCAATGAGATGGCCCAGGACCTCCAGAAAGTATCCGTTTCTCGGGAGGAACTTCAGAAGGAAATTGAATCGCGGGCCAAGGTGTCCGAGGCCCTCGCGGAGAGTGAAAAGCGGTTTATGGATGTCCTCTACGCCTCCCGGGAGGCCATGCTTATTATCAGGGAAGATAAGTTCGTGGATGCCAATGACGCGACCGCCCGGATGCTCGGATACTCCACGAGGCAGGAATTCCTGGAGAAGCACCCCTCGGAATTGTCTCCGCCGGTACAGCCTGACGGAAGAAATTCTTTCGAAAAGGCCGGAGAGATGATGCGGATCGCCTTTGAGACAGGGTATCAGCAGTTTGAATGGATGCATCGAAGGGCGAGCGGAGAAGAATTTCCGGTCCGGGTGTCGCTCACGCCTATCACGCTTCACGGACAAAAGTTGCTTTATTGTGTGTGGAAAGATTTGACCCTTGAAAAAAAGAGCGAAGAGCGTATCCGGGAGCAGACCCGTGAACTGGCGGAATCCCTGAAAGAAGCTGAAAAGTCCCAAGAGGTGCTTGTCAGCATGATGGACGACAACAATCAGATGCGGGCCCGGTTCGAGCAGTCCGCGCACAAGCTCGAGTCGATCCTCGCTTCCGCCGGGGAGGGAATTTTGGGACTGGATTCGGAGGGCAGGCATATTTTTTCCAATCCGCAGGCGCTCAAGATGCTCGGATATACGGAAGCGGAAATGATCGGCAAAAAGAACCATGATCTTGTGCATCATTCTCATCCCGACGGAAGTCCTTATCCCGTGAGCGAATGCTCGACCCATGCTGTTCTTAAGGACGGAAAGCCCCGCCACGGGGAGGAATATTACTGGCGAAAGGACGGGACAGGTTTTCCCGTGGAATATACGGCCGTTCCGCTTTTGGAGGACGGAAAAAATTGCGGGATCGTTATTTCCTTCGCGGATATTTCCGAGCGCAAACAGGCTGGGGAAGCCTTGCGCCAGGGAGAAGAAAGATTGCGCAGTATCACCGATTCGGCTCAGGACGCCATCCTGATGATGAATCCCCTGGGAGCCATTAGTTTCTGGAATCCGGCGGCCGAGCGCATTTTTGGTTATACGGCTGAGGAAGCGATCGGGAAAGATCTTCACTCCTTTCTAGCGCCGGAACGTTTCCGGGAGGCCCATGCGGCGGCTTTTCCGGAATTTCTTAAGACCGGGAAGGGCGGTGCGGTCGGGAAAACGCTGGAGCTCGGGGCTATCCGAAAAGACGGCACCGAGATCTCCGTATCGCTTTCACTTTCCGCAGTGAAGCGCAGCGACGGCTGGCATGCCGTTGGGCTCTTGAGCGATATTACCGAACGTAAGATTGCCGCTGAACGGCTCAGGATGAGCGAGGAAAAATTCCGTACGATCTTCGACAACTCCGCGGCGTCCATCATTCTGGCCGATGGGGAAGAACACATTGTTTCGTGGAATAAATTCACCGAACGACTTCTCGGGATGGACAAAAGTGATCTTTTTGACAAGCCGGTGAGCTCTCTTTATCCGGCGGAGGAATGGGCCCGCATGCGTTCGCTCAATATCCGCGCCAAAGGCATGAAGGAACATCTGGAGACGCTCATCTACCACAAGGACCGGAGCCTGATCGAAGTGGATCTTTCGATCAGCGTGCTTAAAAACGCCGAAGGCCGGATCATCGGTTCGATCGGCCTGATCCACGACATCACGGATCGAAAAAAAGCGGAAGGGGAACTGCGGAAGTTCCAGCGCGCGATCGAACAGAGCCCGGCCACGGTGGTGATCACCGACTTTTACGGGACGATCGAGTATGTGAACCCGCGCTTCACGGCGGTGACCGGCTATTCTTATGACGAAGCGTTGGGGAAAAATCCGCGTATTCTGAAATCCGGGGAAATGCCCGTGGAGTTTTACAAACAAATGTGGGAGACGATCACCACCGGCAAGGAATGGCGGGGCGAATTCCACAATAAAAAGAAGAACGGCGAGCTTTTCTGGGAATCGGCTTCGATCTCACCCCTCCGTAATGCCCAGGGCATTATCACGCATTTTCTGGCGGTCAAAGAAGACATCACCGAGCAGAAAAAGGCGCAGGAACTTATGAAGATGATGATGAGCGAACTGCATGAGGCCCGCGTTGCGGCGGAGATCGCCAATAAAGCCAAGAGCATGTTTTTGGCCAATATGTCGCATGAGATCCGCACGCCGATGAACGCCATTATAGGTTTCTCGGAGCTATTGGCCCAAACTCCTCTGGGAGACGAGCAGCGGAATTATGTGGATACGATGTGCTTAAGCGGGCGGCTTCTCCTGGAGTTGGTCAATGATATCCTGGATTTTTCCAAGATCGAGGCCGGCAAGGTCGCGCTCGAGGAGATCGATTTCAACCTGGAATATCTTTGCAAAGACGCGTTCAATATCGCTTCCACGAGATTTAAAGGCAAAAAAATCAATGCTTATGTGGATTTCGATAAGGATGTGCCGGTCCATTTGAAAGGTGATCCGACGAGGATTCGGCAGATCCTTATCAACCTGCTCAGCAACGCCGCGAAATTCACGGAAAAAGGCGAGATCGGGATCCGGGTCAGGGTGCTCGACGGAACGGCCTCTTCAGAGGAACCGGTCATCGAAGTCACCGTGAAAGATACGGGGATCGGCATCGCCCAGGAAAAGACGGAGAAGCTTTTCAGCCGATTCACGCAGGTGGATATGTCCACGACGCGAAAATACGGTGGGACGGGGCTGGGGCTTTCCATCTGTAAGGCGCTCGTTGAGAGAATGGGCGGCAGGATCTGGGTCGAGTCAAAGGAGCATGAGGGCAGCGA
This sequence comes from uncultured bacterium, assembly GCA_964482725.1. Lineage (GTDB taxonomy): Bacteria > Omnitrophota > Omnitrophia > Omnitrophales > Aquincolibacteriaceae > Aquincolibacterium. The sequence goes on from CAYZYT010000010.1 coordinate 82,950, forward strand.
ATTCAAGTTTACGGCTAAGCTGAAGAAAGGGACGCTGCCGGTTGAAAGCAAGATCACGCCGCTGGATAAAAAGAGCCTGGTCGGGAAAACAGTCTTCATTGTCGATGATAACGAGCACGCGCTTGAGATCACGAGACGGCATTGTTTGGATATCGGGCTTTCGGTTGTCGCGGTGGCTATGAGCGGGGCGGAGGCGTTCCGCTTTCTGACGCAGGCGGCTGCAGACGGGTGCCTCCCGGCGCTTGTGCTAAGCGATATCCGGATGGAGAATATGGATGGCTACGAGCTCGTTCAAAAGCTGAAAGAGGCGTACCCCAAATCTGGCATGAGATTCATCGCGGTCCCCTCCGATATCTGGGCGGGTTCGGCCAAGGAATCCGAGAAATGCGGTTTTAACGGATATCTTCCTAAGCCGGTTTTCAAGGACGACCTGGCCCGGGTCATTGCGACCGTCCTGGGGGATCAGAGGGACGAGAAGAATATCATCACCCGACATAGGGCCAATGAACTCGCGTTTAAAGGGATGCGGGTTTTGGTCGTTGAAGATGCGCAGACCAACCAGCTGCTCATTAAGGCGATCCTCAACAAATGGGGATGCGAGGTGGATTTTGCCAATAACGGAAAAGAAGGCGTGGAGAAGCTTCGGGCCAACAAGTACGATATATGTCTGATGGATCTTCAGATGCCGGTCATGGGCGGGCTCGAAGCCACCCAGATCATTCGCGAGGAGATCTCTAAGGATTTCCCGGTCATCGCGCTTACCGCCGCGGCTCTGGACGAAGACCGGTTGAAATGCCTGGCGGGGGGCATGACGGACTATATCTCAAAGCCCATCGATGTGGATATGCTCAAGGATAAGTTGATCCGGTACGGAAGGCCGGTTTGACAGCTGTCAGTCGTCAGCTCTCGGCTTTCAGATAAATGATGATAGCTAAGAAGGGGTCCAAAGATGGAAATTGATTGGGTAAAGATCGAATCGGAGCTGGGGATCGATCGGGCGGTGATCCTGGAGCTTTTTAAAGGGTATCTGACGGAGGCGGAAGGTTTGCTGGCGAAACTGGAGGCGGCTGTCGCTTCCGGGGACTACACGGCTCTCGCGTCCGCCGCTCATACTCTCAAGGGATCCTCCGGCAACCTGCGCTTGACTCAGATCCAGGAGGCGGCAAGGGCGGTTGAAATGGCGGGCAAGGAAAAGAAGGATAGGGCGGCGATCGGAGAGCTGATCAAAGGTCTCAGGGCGTTGCACGAGGAACTGAGAAAGTTCGCTGGGAATGTTTAATGTTCATTGTGTAACGTTTTGACCTTCCCCCCAAAAACAGGGCCCTTAAAAATCCGATTTCTTCTATCTCCAGGCGGTCTAGCTTTTGGGGGCAGGTTAAACACCACGGCTCTCAACTTTGAAGTGGCACATCCGAAGGGGTAAGGTACCGAAAATCTGAAGGACAGGAGCCGTCATGAGCGAATATCTTATTTTGTCCGTAGGTTTTGCATTCTATCTTGTCAGCCTCATCCCTTACGCGTTTGTTTTTTTCAAGAAGTCCGCGCCTCGGCTTGAAACTTGGGCTCGCGCGCTGGTCGTTTTGGGACTTCTGGCTCAGACCGCGGCTTTGGCGATACGCTGGAAAGTCACGGGGCACGCGCCCTGTACGAACATGTATGAATCCCTCGTTTTCTTCTCGTGGGCGTTCGTGATCGCGTATCTTTGGGCGGATCTAACGCTCAAGATCGCACGCCTGGGTTTTTTTATCCTGGTCAGCAATCTCGCCATCCTGATGTATGCCTTCTCGCATGACGCGACCGTGAAGCCGCTCATGCCGGCGCTTCAAAGTAATTGGCTCGTCCTGCATGTTTCGACCTGTTTTTTTAGTTACGCCGCCTTCGCGGTCTCTTTTATCGCGAGCATCGCGTATCTCCTGCCGTTCCCAAAGAAAAATTTCTCCCACCAGCAACTGGATCGGGTGATCTATAAATCGATCCTATTCGGTTTTCCATTGCTGACGCTGGGAGTTGCCTCCGGCGCTGTTTGGGCGAACGAGGCGTGGGGCGCTTACTGGAGCTGGGATCCCAAAGAGACGTGGGCGCTTGTGACGTGGATGATCTATGCGCTTTATCTTCACCTGCGTCTGATGAAAGGGTGGAGCGAGAAAAAACTCGTCTGGGTCGCGCTAGCGGGTTTCTTGTGCGTCATTTTCACGTATGTCGGCGTGAACCTCCTTCTGTCCGGTCTCCACAGTTACGCTTAAGGGTGTTTAGGGTATTTTTTTTGCACCGTAAATAATCGGGAAGGATCCGGCCGCCGGCGGAAAGGGGATGTCAAAAAAATAATGACTTGAACGCTTCAAATGGGGTATGTTGTCACCGCGGTCGGGATGCGTTGGCCCTGCGGAGAGATTTTGAAAATGCTCGGCGACCCAAAATTTCAATAATATAAAAATTCATAAGGTTCCTTCGGGGTGTAGCTCAGGGGCTAGAGCGCTTGCTTTGGGAGCAAGATGTCGCAGGTTCAATTCCTGTCACCCCGAC
>CAYZYT010000011.1:0-52657 GCA_964482725.1 uncultured bacterium
GTCTGTAGTCTCTAGTCTCAAGTCTCCAGTCTCCAGTCTGAAGTCTGTAGTCTCTCCGGAGGAGCCGGAAGCGACACCGCTTCAGCAGGTCCGCAAGTCAGCAACACCAATCGTGATGCAGCAGCTGAAGGGCGGGACGCGGTATGGCACCTTGAAGAATCCCGGGAAAGATGTGTTCGTGAGAAGTCGCGGCGGGGACTGGAAGGCGGCTACCGACGGCATGGTGATCCTGCCGGGGGATGAGGTGAAGACGGCGGTGAATGATTCTTCGGTGGAAGTGATGCTGGATGCCGGCAAGGTCGGGCATGTGGAGATCAAAGAGGGCAGTCTTTTTAGAATTGCAAAAGCCGAGACCGATGTTGCGACCGGTGATATGACCACGCTCCTGGACCTCGCGATCGGGAAGATCCTTGTGAAGGTGGAATCCATCAAAGGCAATGGCAAATTCGAAGTCAAATCCCCGACCGCGCTCACCGGTGTTCGCGGCACGGTGTTTGAAGTGACCGTTCGGGAAAAGGCCTAAAACAGACCACAGACTACAGACCACAGACTAGAGACTACAGACGTGCATTGATTTTGAGCCTCCAGTCTCAAGTCTCTTGTCCCTCGTCCAGAGTCTTAGCGCATACGTTGCACTGCTTTTGGAAGTACTTTGTACTGAGCAAGCGAAGCGCGTCGAAGCACTGGGGGACTAGGATTTGAACCTAGACTAGGTGCTCCAGAGGCACCGGTGCTACCGTTACACCATCCCCCAATAAAGGATATGAGATCAAAGGGCGGGAAAAAGCAGGGGAATTATAGCGGGTCTTCGTCGCGTCGACAAGAATTCTTCTTTCGAAATTCATTCTTTGAAAATATTGAATTCGAATGTCTGATGCCGTAGACTGTCGACGAACTTATTTTAAAGAATCTAGGGAGGTTCTGTGAAAATCGCTAAGGCGCATCTTCTTGATGTTCTGAGAAGAGCTTATGAAATGGAAGAGGTCATGGCGGCGGATCTGATGGATCTTGCCAAGGCTTGCGTTGTGAAAGAGGGTGTCCCGGAAGAAAAGAGAAGTAAAGTCCAGGCGGTCCTTTCCGTCATCCAAAGCGATACGCTTGAACACAGAAAAATAGTCCACGATCTCATTCAAAAGATCTCGGAGGGGACGTATGCGGTTTGAAGTCCTTCTGGATAGGCTGCACCAGATCCATGCCGTGGATCGGAACGCCCTTGCCATTTATACCGATCTGTTGGCGCAGGTTGAGCATGCAGCCATCCGCAGCGTCCTAGAACGTCTCGTGCGGGATGAGACCAAGCATGTCCGTCTCGAACAAGAACTGTTCTCTTTCCTCGAACATAAATTCTAGTTCTCTCCAAGGAGCCTATGTCGATTCGAGGGCTGAAAGAGTGGCTTAAGGTCGCCGAGATCGTTCTTATCTTTGCGGTGGGGGCCACTGCTTCCTTTTATCTGATTTCTCTCAAGTGGCCGGCTTTTTTGGATATCAGTTATTATTTTGTGGTAACGCTCCTGGTGTTCCAGTCGGCCTTGTCCTACTGGTTTACCGCGAGCGTTTTTAATGAAAGAAAGTTTGTCCCGCTTCCCACCGCCCAAAATAAACCAGTTCCCAGGACCACGTTTATCGTGAGCGCCTATCTTCCCAATGAAATAGAGGTCATAGAAGCCACGCTCCTGAACATCCTCGAGCATGTTGAGCGGCCAGCTGATGGCCTTGAGGTAATTCTGGCCTACAACACACCTCATGTGGAGGCTTTGGAGCTAAAATTGCGGCAGCTTGCCTATCAGTGGCCGGAGCTCGTCCTTGCGAACGCCCATGGCTCACGGAGCAAGAGCGAAAATCTGAATTACGCTATTGATCTAGCGAACGGCCGGATGGTAGCACTTCTCGATGCGGATCATCTCGTCCACGGGGATTGCCTTGCGCGTGCCTGGCGTTGGCTCGATGAAGGTTACGATGTGGTGCAGGGCCGATGCAAGATACGCAACTGTGCGGAAAGTCTTATCGCGAAAATGGTCGAGATCGAGTTTGAGATCATTTATGGTGTCAATCATCCTTCCCGGTCGATCCTCTTTGACACGAGCCTTTTCGGAGGGTCGAACGGATACTGGAAAGTCGAGGCCCTTAAAAAATTAAAGTTTGAAGTCGATATGCTGACCGAAGATATCGACAGCTCGGTTCGCGGGATCCTCGCAGGTTACCGGTTCGTGCACGATCGCAGCATTGTTTCGACGGAACTGGCGCCGATCACGATCTCCGGATTGTGGTATCAGAGAAAACGCTGGTCTCAGGGGTGGTTCCAATGTTCGATGAAGTATCAAGTGGCGATGTGGAGGACCCGGTATCTGAATTTCCCCCAGAAATTCATATGGACCACGCTTCTGAGCTGGCGCGTGTTTTTTGATATCGTCAGTTCGCTCCTTTTCCCGATCGTTTTTGCGTTTTGGCTTCATAGAGGGGCGATCGCTTTCCCCCTGAATGCTTACATTCTGTTCGCGTTAGTCTTTACCCTGTTGAGCGGGCCTTATCAGGCGGTGGTGGCCTATAAAAACGCCGCTTTGCCCAGGGCTCCGGTTTGGGAATATTTGTTTTTTTCTGTTTTTGTATGGCCCTATACTGTGTTCAAGACCCTGGTGCATATGGTTGCCATCCGGGATCAGCTGGCGGGGGTCAATGTGTGGGTTATTTCAAAAAGAGGTAAAGCATGAAATATTCAAAAATAGTCAGCATGCTTTCAATTCTCGCCATGGTTTTCAGCGTTTCGCCGCTCTTTGGCGATGAAGTCCAGGAAGATCCTCTCTCAAAAGCCCGAAAGCTGGTCGACCAAAAGTCCTATAACGCCGCTCTGGAGGTGTATGAGGGGATGAATGATCAGTTGTCCAAAGATCCCAACCTTATGATCGAATGGGCGAGAGTTTATACCTATTCGAATCGTCATCCCAAGGCGATTGCGATCTTTGAGCGAGTTAGAAAAGAATATCCGGAGAAGGAAAAAGAGATCCTGAGGGAGCTCGGGGATCAATATAAATGGAATAGCCAGCTTGATCGATCCATTGAGATCTATCGGAAAGGGCTGGAGCTGGATCCCGGAAATCTTCAGGCCGAAATGGGGCTTGCGCAAGCGCTCGCCTGGGACAAACGTCGCAAGGAGGCTCTTCAGACCTACGATAAGGTGCTTGCCGTGGATCCGAACAACACCCAGGTCCTTTTGGGTAAAGCCGAGGTGCTGAGTTGGGATGATAAGCTTGAAAAGGCGAGGAAGATCTACGAGGAGATCCTGAAGCGGGATCCGAAGAATATTGATGCCCTGAATGGGGTCGCGCGTCTTTGTGTATGGCAAGGGTATCACCGGCGCGGGGTCAAGCGCTATCTCCAGATCCTGAGAGATCATCCCGGAAATCCTGAAGCCATGGAAGGCATTGCTTTTGCCTATCACTGGGACGGCCAGGAAGGATTGGCGTTGAAAGCAGTGCAAAGTCTGATGTCCTCATATCCCGATCGTCATGCGGGAGGAGAACTGTATGACGAGATCGAGAACATTAAGAAACCCCATGTGCTGCAAGGCAACCGGTTCTCCGATGACCGGAACCATCTTTATATCGCCGCGGAAAAAGCACATGTGGGTGCCTATGTCGGAGATTCCACGATCGTGGGAGGTGCGTATGAGTGGTACTTGTACCGGCAACCGGGGAAGGTCCCGCTCAATGGTAACCGAGGGGGTATCGATGTTAGCCACCGGTTCAGCGAATATTTTGAGGCCAATTCCTATATGTATCTCGCCAAATACAGTGCCGCGGGGTTCACGCCTTTTACGACCAATACCTGGCTTACTTTCAAGCCGAACGATATTTTGCGCTTGGATGGGGGATATGATCGGGAAACGTTCGAAGACATCACCTCGATGAACCAAAAGATCATTGCGAATAGCGGCTCCATTTCCTTCGATCTGAAGCCGAATCGTTATTGGCTTTTTTCCTCAAAATATAAGCGGAGTCACTACAGCGACAAAAACAATCAAAACACGGTCTTCAGTAAAGTGGAATATCGCTTATGGCAAAAACCTTTCCTGAAGCTTTATTACAACTTCTATTACTCCGATTGGGCCGATCAGACCAATAACGGTTATTTCAATCCGAACTCCATTTTTTCAAACACGGGCGGGATCTATGGGAGCACGAACCTTGGTAAAAAGATCTTTTGGGAAAACCAGGCCTCGATGGGTTATGAGGTGCAGGATCCCAAGCAAAGCCGCCCGACTTATTATGCCTCAACCAATCTCAATTATGCCCTGACCCACAGCGTAAGCCTGTTCGGTCGTGCCGAATACTTTCTTGCTGACGATACTAACCCGAGCAAGCGATATTCCAAGGGAACCCTTTGGTTCGGCCTTACTTATAGTTTAGGCGGAGTCCCCGGAAGACAGCATGAAGCCCAACAGCCGCAAAGGCCGCTCGTTTAATGGATCAAAAACATTTTCACTTCATGAAAGAAGCGATCAAGGAAGCCCGGAAAGGTCTCCGTCAGGGCGGGATCCCGATCGGCTCCGTGCTTGTGAAGGACGGCAAGATCCTTGGGCGCGGGCATAATCGCAGGGTCCAAAAAGGTTCAGCCATTCTTCATGCGGAAATGGATTGTCTTGAAAACGCAGGCCGCCTTAAGGCCCAAGATTACGAGAAGTGCGTGATCTATTCCACGCTTTCGCCGTGCGATATGTGCACCGGCGCCATTCTTCTCTACAAGATCCCCGTCGTGGTGATCGGAGAGAACCAAACGTTCAGGGGACCCGAAGCTCACTCCAAGAAGTGTGGGGTGAAGCTTATCAATCTCGACCTTCCGGAATGTAAAAAACTCATGCGGGATTTCATTGCGGCCAAGCCCCAGCTTTGGAATGAAGATATCGGGGTTTGACTGAGCGCCCTGGCATAAGCGAAAGATGTTGCCGCCTATCCTGACGGAAAAAGTGTTTCTTACGGCAGGCTTTTCAAGGATAATGCCGGCTGTCGGTACGGTCTCAGGCCTTTTAAAATGAAATGAAAAAACGCTATTCACCGCTCTTGTCCTCCAAGGAGATGAAAATGAAGAATAACGGTTACCCATCGATTCTGCTTGCCGGGCTTGTTTTTGCGCTGGTTGTCTTGGCAGGTGCAGTTCAGGGTTTCGCCAGCATGAAAGAGCTGAAAGCGTATAAAGAAGCCTTTCCGAAGGCCAAAGCCAAGTGCGCGACATGTCACATTGCGGCGATGCCGAAAGAAAACGCCTTGGAGCTGAATGCTTATGGCAAAGCGGCCATGTCGGCGACCCCCAATGCCGAGACCTTCAAGAAATTGGGAAAGGCCGAAGATTTTAAGAAATAAAAAAATCTAAGGAGAACTTATGAAAAGCGTCGATTGGAAGGTTTTGGCGATGATTTTAGGCCTTGCGGGTGTCACCTGCTTTTTCTCTCCCGTAGCGAACGCGAATCTTAAAGAGCTGAAGGCCTATAAAGAAGCTTTCCCGGATGCGACGGTCAAATGCACAACGTGTCATGCCGTCGCCGTGCCGAAAAAAGGTTTCGCGGAGTTGAATGATTATGGGAAGGCGGCCTTAGCAGCGACCCCGGATGCCGAGACTTTCAAGAGGTTGGGGAAGTCCGAGGACTTTGGCAAGTAGTAGCGGATTTTCAATTAAAGATTAGCCGTACCGGTTTCACGAGAGGATTTTGTGGCCCCCGACGAAAAGCAACCGAGTTATTTCCGCAACTGGGTGAGTATCGCGGGGACTATTTTTTCTGTCATTTCTTTTGTCGTGATCTCCTGCCTTTTCCTGCTGGATTTTTTTGACGCAGGCATGAGTCCCTACCTGGGGATCATCACCTACATGCTCGCGCCTGCGGTTCTCATTTTCAGCCTGATCCTGATCCCCGCGGGCGCCTGGATCGAGCGGTCCCAGCGCCGTAAACGCGGCCATGTTCAGAAATTTCCGATCATTAATTTTAATGACCCCGCCCAGCGGCGCTGGACTTATACCACCTTCGGAGTTTTGACCGTTTTCCTTCTTTTTTCCGCTATCGGCGTCTACCGGGCCTACAATTTTACAGAATCGAATGTGTTCTGCGGGGCGCTCTGTCACACCGTGATGGAGCCGGAATATACGGCCTACCATCAGTCTTCGCATGCCCGGGTCAATTGCGTTCAATGTCATATCGGCGAAGGCGCCGAGTGGTTCGTCCGTTCCAAACTTTCCGGGGCTTACCAGGTCTATTCCACGCTCAGGAATATTTATCACCGGCCGATCGAAACGCCGATCCGGAATTTAAGACCGGCTCAAGATACCTGCGAGCGTTGCCATTGGCCTCAGAAGTTCTTTGGAGCGGTCGAGCAGGATCATGATTATTTCCTTCCCGATGAAGCCAATACGGAATGGAAAACGCGGATGCTGATGTCTATCGGTGGGGGATCATCGCCCCGTGGTAAAAAAGCAGGCATCCACTGGCACGTGAATCCCGAGAACAAGATCTATTATGTGGCGACGGATAAGAAGCGGCAGGTCATTCCCTGGATACGCAAAGTCGGGAAGGACGGGAAAGAAGAGGTCTTTGTCGAAAAAGGGTCGGGGTTTACGGCCGAGAAGCCTCCTCCGGGGGAAATGCGCCTGATGGATTGTATGGACTGTCATAACCGGCCGAGTCATTCCTACAGGGATCCGTCGAAAACCGTCAATGAAGCGATGGCGAGCGGGGCCGTGGATAAGATGCTGCCTTCGATCAAGCGTGAAGCTGTGAAGGCCCTGACGGGGAAATATGCAACGCATGCGGAGGCCGCCAAGAAGATCCCGGAGTCCCTCGAAGCTTTTTATCAGGAAAAATATCCCGAGGTCTGGGCGAAACGCCGGGAGGCGATCGAGAAAGCGGGTCAGGCTATTCTCGGGATCTATAAAGTGAATTTTTTTCCGGAGATGAAGGTCTCGTGGAAAGAATACCCCAACAATATCGGGCATCTTATTTTCCCCGGATGTTTCCGATGCCACAACGGCAGTCACGAAAGTCCGGCGGGCCGGAAGATCTCCAACGAATGCGCCGGATGCCACGCGATCATCAGTCAAGGGGCCCCGGGGGCGCTCGAGACCCAAGTGGAGGGACTTGCGTTCAAGCATCCGGATCCGGCAGTCGGCGAGATGTGGAAGGAAATGCAGTGCAATGAATGTCATACCGGAGACGTTTCGTGAAAGGTTTTTGGTGTTCCGGGCACTTGGAAGAACAACTGCCCTCATGGAATAACGCACAATTAAATGAATAAATTCTTTACGACTTTCTTGCTGGCAGTTTTCGTGGTTTTCTTTTGTCCGGTCCCGGGGATGGCATTGGAAGGGATCACGAACGGCGATTGCCTCACGTGTCACGATACGATCGACCCTGTCAAATTCAAGGCTTCCATCCATGGAAATAAGCAATGCACCTCCTGCCATAGCGACATCAAGGGGATCCCTCATGAAGAAAAACCTGGTCCGGTCCAGTGCGCCGGTTGCCATCGGACTGAGAATGAGATCTATCAGAACTCTGATCATGGCAAGGCCGTCAGTCTGGGCGCGCCGGCAGCCGGCTGCATCAGCTGTCACGGTGAGCCTCACTCGCTTCTGAATTACCGGGATCCGGCCTCACCGGTTTATCGTCTGAATATCCCCAAGACCTGCGGCATTTGTCATGAGGACCAGGTGAAAATGGCTCCCTACGGTCTTTCGGAGCGGACCCCCGTGGCGTCCTATGCCTTGAGTGTCCACGGCAAAGCTCTCATGGAGAAAAAACTGACCTCGGCTGCGGTGTGCACCGATTGTCACGGATCCCATGATCTTCACGCCCCCACGAATCCTCTGGCGAAAATATTCTGGAAGAATGTTCCCGCGACGTGCGGCAAGTGCCATGAGAACGTGATGCAAACCTACAATCGAAGCATCCATGGGCAGGGGGCCAAGGAAGGGAAGCGGGAGTCGCCGGTCTGCACGGATTGCCACGGAGAGCATGGCATCAAATCGCACCTGGATCCGACGTCTTCGGTCTATGCGACCGTGATCTCACAGAAAACCTGCGGCAATTGCCATAGCTCCGAGAAGATCAATAACAAATTCGGCCTTCCGAAGGACCGTGTCAGTTCCTATTTTGAGAGTTACCATGGATTGGCAAGCCGGCTTGGTGTCACGACCGTGGCCAATTGCGCAAGCTGTCACGGCGCTCATGATATTTTGCCTTCCGCGGATCCGAATTCTTCGGTTAACAAGAACAATCTTTCCAAGACCTGTGGGGAATGCCATCCCGGGGCCGGAGTGCAGTTGGCCAAGGGGAAGGTGCACGGGCAGCCGCTTTCGAAGGGAACCCAGATTGTTTTTTATGTGACGATCTTTTATATTATTTTGATCATCGGGGTCATCGGCGGCATGCTGGCGCATAATTTTCTCGATTTCTCGAAGAAATTTCGAAAATATTATTCTGAGATCAAAGCCGAAAGTGCGTATCTCCGGTTCACAGTGGCTGAACGGATGCAGCATGGGATCCTTTCGCTGACTTTTATGATTCTTGCTTACACGGGTTTTGCGCTCCGGTATCCGGACAGCTGGTGGAATTTCCCATTCCTGCTCTTCAAGTCGAATATGGATTGGCGTGGGATCATCCATAAAGGGACTGCCGTCGTCTTTATCCTGCTTCTGATCTACCACGCGGGAACTATGATCCTGACACGGCGCGGACGCATGAAGCTCGTGTTGCTCTTTCCGGGGGTGAAAGACGTTAAGGATTGTTTCGCTTTGTTGGGCTATAACCTCGGCCTGCGCAAGGAGAAACCGCACTTCGGACAATACAGTTATATTGAAAAAGCTGAATATTGGGCGCTCATCTGGGGTTCCGTCGTCATGATCGTGACGGGCGGCATCCTGACCTTCGCGGATTATTTTATGCAGTACTTGCCGAAATGGGCGATGGATCTTGCGAATACCGTCCATTTCTATGAAGCTGTCCTCGCAGTCCTCGCGATCCTTGTTTGGCATTTTTATTTTGTGATCTTTGATCCGGAGGCCTATCCGTTGAACCTGAGCATGGTGACCGGCAAGGTTACGGAGGAAGAAAAAGCGGTCAAGGATCCCCCCAAGAAGAAGCTTTCCAAAGAAAAAAGGCCGGAATAGTGGGGCAAAAACCCCTTGGTTCTTATCGCGCTTTCCGTTATGCTTTTCCATCGAGAAGTTTTGATTTGTCACAGACATAAAACTATTAAAGTGCGGCGCGTTACAAGCCCGTCGCTGGATCCCTCATGCCCCTTTTAAGATTGAAAAAAGCAGACGTAGCGCTTCGGAAGCTTGGGGAATCCATCGCCTCGGTCCGGTTGACAGTGGTCCTGCTTTTTATCTTGATCCCTGTCGCGATCTCCGGAAGTTTGATCCCTCAGGGGCGTGAATATGCCGAATACGCGGAACGCTTCGGTTTTAAATGGACCGGCCTTCTGTATCAACTGCATCTGACCTCCGTTTTTCTAAGCCCCTGGTTCCTTATCCTTATCATGCTGCTTGGCGCGAATATCCTGAGCTGTTTGGCCATGAGTCTGATCAAGCAAAAAAGGACTTTCGGGTTCATTCTGGTCCACCTGAGCTTGATTCTTTTGATCGCCGGCGGGCTGGTGAGCGCTACGATGAGGGTCAAAGGCGAGCTTATTTTGAATGAAGGTCAGACCGCCTCGTCCTTTACGACGAACGGCAAAACGGTTCCTCTGGGATTTGACCTGCGCCTGAAGGATTTCGTACTCGAGCATTATGAGAACGGACTGGAAAAGTTGGCGATTGCGATGCCCGGGGGAAAAAACCCCTTCGAATTCCGCTTCCGCAAGAATGTATGGACCGCCATTCCCGGAACGGATTCTCAATTTCAGGTGGAACGTTTTGTTCCCGACTTTCGCTTCGATATGGCCTCCCGCACGGCTTTCTCCGCATCGGAGGAGCCCCATAATCCCGCCATTCTGGTGCACATGAAAACCAAGGATGAGGATTATACGGAGTGGGTTTTTGCCAATTTTTCGGATTTTCACATGACAAAAGAACGCCCCATCGGATTGAAATATATCTGGGCGCAGGATGTCCCGAAGGCTTTCATCAGCCATGTGGAGATCCTTGAAAAGGGGATCCTTGTCAGGGAACAGGCCATCCGGGTCAATCATCCGCTGCGGTACAAGGGTTTTTCCTTTTATCAGGCCACCTATGATTCCATTGAAGAGAAATGGTCCGGGATGGCTGTGGTCCGGGATCCCGGGACGGTTCTTATCTTTGCAAGCATTGTCATGATCATGCTGGGGCTCACTCTCAACATCTATTTTCATCCCGCCAGGAAAAAGAACCGGAAACTCGAATAACAAGTCAACGTTTGGGGCTGTTCTCCTTGAGGGATGCTTCTTCGGATTTTTTAAACGAACATTTTTCTTGTGTTGATCGGCGGCAGTCCATAGTATGCGGCTCGTTGTTAATGTTGTCGGACCTTGGCCGATAACATTGAAGGCTGCGGTGATAGCAAGCCGGAGTTGAAGCTGAAGCGGTTCCGTACAATAAACGGTTGGACCCCATGGAAAGCTCTGGTTATGCACTGTAAAAAAATCATTCTGTCCGTTTTATTCCTCGGCTGTGCCTTTCTTTTTTCCTCCTGTCGTGAAATGGATGTTGAAGCCCTCCAGAAAGTCTTGAAAGACCATCAAATGATCGGCGCCAAGTACGTTGGCTCCGAAACCTGCGGCATGTGTCACGCCAAAGAGGTCAAGAATTTCAAACTCGCCGCTCATGAAAGAGTAGCTATCCCGATGGAAGGCGTCAAAGTGGAAGGCTGCGAGATGTGCCACGGCCCCGGGAGCCTGCATTCGGAAAACGGCGGTGGGAAGGGCAACAAGATCATCAATCCCGGCAAAAACCCAGAAATGTGTTTTGCCTGCCACATGGAAAAGAAAGCCGAATTCAGTCTTCCGCATCACCATCCGGTCCTGGAAGGTCATATGTCCTGCACCGATTGTCATGATCCTCACGGCCCTGCCGCACGGCCTTGGTCCGCCACTTCGATGGCTGATGTGAACGAGCCCTGCTTTAAGTGTCATAAGCAACAAAGAGGCCCATTCGCATTTGAGCATTTAGCAATGCGCGAAGGCTGCCAAACCTGCCATAAAGTCCATGGCTCAATCAACGATAAGATGCTGACTTCGAGGGATACGAGTTTGTGTCTTCGCTGCCATAGCTCACAAAATGCCAACACACCGGGTAACAGCTTCAATCATTCGTCGCAAGTGAGACAGGGTACTTGTTTTAGCGGAGAATGCCATACTGCAGTTCACGGTTCTAATTTCAACGGACATCTGAGGTATTAATTGATCCTATGAGATCTCTTTTGTTCAGAAGCCTGCTCCTGGCAGCAGTGGGGTTATTTCTGGGACAAAATGCTTTTGCTGGGACGGAAGTCAAACAAATATCTCTTCCTGCCGTTGCCGTTTCCAAATCCAACGTTCCCGCGTCCTCCGCAAAAATAGAAACGGCCCCCACCGCAAAATCAGAGACCCTCAAGATCACGGCGGTGACTCAGCCCGTCCAGGTGGCGATGGTCAAAGGCGATTATCACAAATATGAGGCCATGACCTGGAAGAATCGGGGCTATAGCGGCGGCGTCGAAGATCTCGCTCTCAATTATACGTCCGGCGATGATGTTACGATCGATGCGTCCGGCAGCGGGATCATGGGGAACGGGGATTATAAGGGTGCGTATTCTATAAAGAAAAAAGATGTCGGGTACATGGATTTCGACTTCAAGCAGTTTCGGAAATATTATGATACCTACGGGGGCATTTTCCAAGGGCGTTCGAATAGCTTGAGCCGTGATCTTTTCCTTGATATAGGCCACATCGGATTCGAAGCCGGGATCACGATGCCGGATCTTCCCAATGTTAGCGTTTATTATGATCATGACTATAAGACCGGCTCAAAATCGATGCTGAATTGGGCCACGACAGAAATTAATTCTACTACGAATAAAAAGATATCGCCGTCCTGGGAAGAGATCAATGAAACTGTCGATACTTTTGGGGTCAAAGCAGATCATACCCATAAGGGTTATCATCTGACGGGGGATCAACGATGGGAGATTTCGCGGTGGAAAACACGGGGTTATGAGGTAAGGCTGGGTGACGGTTCGAATCTTACCGATCGAGACCAAATTCGGCAGGACCAGGTGCAGGAAACGAATGTCATGACAAGTACTTTAGGCGCGGATAAGTGGTATTGGGACGATAAGATTTTTACTTCCAGTGCTTATCGATTTGAGCATTTGAAAAATCAGGACCGGCAAAACATCCAAGCTTTCAAACCATCGGGTGTTTTTGATCCTGCGCAGGGCAACAAGCCGAATGGTAGTGCTCATAATGCACAGAACCTGAACTCATGGGTTATGAATCTTATGGTGAGCCCTTGGTCCTGGTTAAGCGGAACGGGCGGGTTTAAGGCGGAGGTTGCCCAGCGGGAGGCAAGCTCTTATTATGCAACTGCCCAGACCACTCCATTCGTAAACCCTACCTCGGTGCTGAAGAACAACACAGACAGCAACACGTATAAATTCGCCGAATCTTTCGGTTTGCGTTTTAAAGCAATTCCGCGCACTGTGGTTTATTCGGATCTTTCGTTTGAGCAATCGCGGAACCACTTGATTGAAAATCAGAACCAACAGCTGACTACTGCTCCTACAATGAGCAGGGATGCAATCATCAATGAGCCCGTGATTACTTGGGTGACCGGCGCTGATTTTCAGCCGTTGCGATTTATCAATTTAACATCTCAATTCCGGCTTCGTGATAAGAATATGGATTTTAACGACGGATTTGCCATTAACCCGGTTACGGGGCTCATTTTTTTGGAAAAGCTTCACACGACGAATATGAACTTCACGCAACGCGCGACGGCGCATCTCAGCAGTTGGGCCCAAGCGTCCTTTCGGTATTTGTTTGATGATACGGCTTATACAACACGTGCGGTTTATAATAGCAGAGACGAAAAAGCGAACATGCTCTCCAACACTTTTGTTTATGACCTTAGCGCTTTCCCAATGTCGAATCTTTCGTTGACGGGTTCTTTTACGGAACGGCATGACGCTACGAAGACGAACTGGGCGTCTATAGCTCCTTCGGGGCAATTGGTTCCGACTTTCACGTCTGATTTTTACACATGGATGTTCACCACGGATTTTCAGCCGCGTAAAGATATTGACTTAACGGGGGCTCTCTTTTACACCGTTGCAAACAATTATGGGAATTTCTCAGCTTATAATCAGCAAAATAATCTTGTTTATTATGGCTCTGATTACAACCAGCTTGGTCTCAACCTGGGTTGCAAGTGGAGCGTCAGTAAAGACCTGACCCTGCAGCCGCAATATGGTTTCCAGCGCTACCTGCCCGGGAAGAAAAGCGGCATTGGTGGCGCCTATGATGCCCAGATCGTAAGTCTCGCGCTTACAGCAAATTGGGGCTGATTCTTAGCTCCTCCGTTGCCTCCAAAGTCTTTCCTGGAAAACTCAAATTTGTTTCCCCGTATAGCTCGATGGTGCTAAACTTTATCGTTTTTAGTGTCCCACGCGTCATTCTGTCCGGCCTTTTGTTTTGAATTAGAGGTGGGCTGGACTACGCTGACCACCTTGGTTTTTTGATAAGGTCAGTGCTGATCCCGCCGAAGGCGGGAGAAGAATCTCTCTTGAGATGCTTCACTGCGTTCAGCATGACGGTCGGTGCTCTGCTAGAACGCTTATAGAAAATAAGGTGTGTGTTTATGTCTTTTTCGTTCGCGATCCTAAGTGCTTGTTGCGTGAGTTATGGCGTGGCGTTCCTGCTGCACGTTCTTTCCTTTGGTGAAATATGGAAACGGGGACACCGGGCGGGCTCTGTGATGCTGCAGATCGGTTTTTTGTTTGGGACGCTTTATTTCTTAAACCAGGGCTTTCAATCGGGCTATTTTCTTCCTGTGGTGAATATGTCGGCCGCGCTCGCATTTTTTGCATGGGCGCTGGCTTTTGTCTACCTGGTGCTCCTCGGAAAAGCGCGCACGGAATCCTTCGGGCTTTTTCTTTCGTTTCTTCTCTGCGTGCTTATGGCCGGAGCTTGGATATCGTTCGGGCATGGGCGCGGCATTCAGATCATGGTCCGGGACCATCCGTATCTTCTGAACCCCTGTTTTTTGATCCATGTGGTCTGCGCTTTTTTCTCCTACGCGAATTTCGCTATTTCATTTATCGCCAGCATTCTTTACCTGATCGAATGCCGCGAGCTGAAGAAAAAGAGTCCCAGCAGTTTCTACTACAAGCTTCCTCCCTTGGAACGTCTTGAACGAATGGTCTGTCTTCCGCTCAGTTGGGGCGCGCCGCTCCTCCTTTTCGCCACGGTGACGGGCTTCGTGTGGGCCAAGAGCGCCTTTGGATCCTACCTTTTGCTGGATCCCAAGACGATCGTGACGTTCGTGGTCCTGGCGTGTTATCTCTTGATCCTTTATCGTCATTGGGTCGCGGCCGTGCGCGGTAAGGAGATGGCGGTGCTGAGTCTCATTGCGTTTACCGTGATCGTGGCGGGGTTCGTCGAGACGTTTTTTTTATTCGGTAAGCATAATTTTCTTTAAGCTTTGAGCAGTTCGCGGACAGGGACAGGTCTTGGAGTGCAAGGCAGACCTGTCCCTACGTAATAAGGAGAACAGTAAGGCATGGGATTTTTTATTGTCGGCATTAATCATAAGGATTGTCCGGTGGAGGTGCGTGAAAGGCTTCATTTCACGTCGCGAAAACTCCAGGACGGCCTGAATTTTGCCAAGAACATAGCCCAGTTCTCTGAAGCGATGATCCTCTCGACCTGCAACCGCGTCGAATTTTACGGCTATGCCGACGGTGATGATTTCCCGGAAGATACCTTTTTTGCCATGATGAAGGAGATCCATGGCGTCGATCGAAGGGATTTTGAGCATTATCTTTATCGTCACCAGGGTCGGGAGGCGCTGCGGCACCTTTTTCGCGTCTCGGCGGGTCTCGATTCGCTTGTGATCGGGGAGAATGAAATTCTGGGGCAGCTTCGCGAGGCTTTCCAGAAGGCGCACACGGCGGGTTGCCTGCATTCGCTCCTTTATCGTCTCATGGAAAAAGCCTTGAAGCTGGGGAAGGCTGCGAGAACCGAGACTCTCATTAACGAAGGGGCGGTGAGCATTCCCTCGGTGGCGGTCGAACTCGCGGAAAAGATCTTTGGCCAGCTGACTTCCGAAAATGTGATGGTCCTTGGGACCGGCGAGATGGCGGCGCTTACGGTCAAGAACCTTAAAGGTGCCGGGGCAACGATCCGTTATGTGGTCAGCCATAGTCAGGAACGTGCGGAAAAACTGACCGTCGAATGCGGGGGAGAGTGGGTCCCTTTCGAAACGTGGGAGGCAAAGATCCCGGACGTGGATATCTTCATTACGGCGACAAGCTGTCCTTATCCGATCGTTAAATTTGAACAGGTCAAAAAACTTATGGCTGAGAGGCGTCATCGGCCTCTTTTTCTGATCGATATTGCGGTGCCGCGCAATGTGGATCCTGCCATCCATCAGCTGGATGATGTCTATCTCTATAACGTGGACGATCTTAAAAGTGTGGCCGACAGGAATCTGAAGCATCGCGGCCGGGAGATCGAAAAGGTCGAGGTTATGGTCGAGAAGGCCCTCGCGAGCTATCAGAGCTGGCTCGAGCAGCTGGAGGCGCGGCCCACGGTCGAATCTTTTGAACGGCATCTGGACAAGATCCTCGATGAAGAGTTGGGAGAGCTTGCGAAGAAATCGGGAATTCCTGAAGCGCGGAAGGACGAAGTGAGGGATCGGATCCGCGCCAAGCTGCTTCATGGGCCTCTCACGAAGATCAAGGAGGCCTCCCAGAACGGCGGGGTGGCCCGTTATCTGCACGCCTTGCATTCTCTATTCGATCTTGGCCCGAAGGACAAGGACTAGGCCCATGATCAAGAGGCCTCTTGTTCGCCAAACCCTAGGGACAGGTCTAAGAACGCGAAGCAGACCTGTCCCTGTCAAGAATCCTTTCCGCGTGGGAACAAGGACCAGCCCGCTTGCTCTGGCTCAGGTTCGTGAGATCCGCCTGCTGCTCAGAACGATCGCTCCAGCCGTGGAGCTTGAGATCGTCAGCATGGATACGGCGGGGGATAAGGACAAAAAGACGCCGATCTCAAAAATGGAAGGAACGGATTTTTTTACCCGTGAGATCGACCAGGCGCTTTTGGATCAGCGGATCGACCTGGCCATCCATAGCGCGAAAGACCTTCCGGACGTGATCCCTCCGGGGATCGTGATTGCCGCCACGACGCGGTCCGTGGATCCGTATGATGTTCTGGTCTCAAGACATCATTTGAAATTGAGGGATCTGCCGAAAGGCGCCAGGGTCGGAACGAGCAGCGAGCGCAGGAAAAATCAGCTTAGGGCGTATCGTCCGGACCTGGAACTTGTGGATATCCGGGGCACGATGGGCGAACGATTGGATAAGCTTGTCTCGGAAGCGTTGGATGCTATCGTGATCGCCGGCGCCGGGCTGATCCGTTTGGGACTTGGGTGCCGGATCACGGAAAGAATCAGTTTCGATATTCTGAGGCCGCATCCGCTCCAAGGATCTTTGGCCGTGGCCGTTCGCGCGGGGGATGAAGAGCTTAAAACTCTTTTTGGGAAACTGGACGGAAAAAAGACTTCGGTCTGTGTGGAGGGGCCAGTGGCTCCGAAGAGAGTTCTTGTTACGGGGACTTCTTCGCAGCGGTTTAAATCCATGGGCAAGATCATCCATGTTCCGATGATCGAGATAAAATCGGCCAGGAGTTTCAAGGTGCTGGATGCCGCGATTCTTCGGATCGACGAGTATGACGGCTTTTTGTTTACGTCGCGGCATGCGGTCCTCTATTTTCTGGACAGACTCAAAATGAAAAGGAAAAGTGTTGAAGCGCTTCGTCCCAAAATGATCGTTGCGATCGGCAAGACCACGGCGGAGGCGCTGAAGCGTTTTGGCCTCAAATCCAGAGCATTGCCGGAAGATGAAACGGCAGAAAGCATGGCGGAACTTCTGAAGAAATATCCGGTCAAAGGAAAGCGTTTTCTCATTCCGCGGTCGGATCTGGCGAGGGACTTGCTTGTTGAGGCGCTGCAGAAGCGTGGTGCGCGCGTCGATCCGTTGACCGTGTACAGAAATGTCTGCCCCAAAGTAAAGAAACAGGACCTCGCGAGGATCGATGAGATCGTTTTTACAAGTCCGTCTACCGTGAAGAATTTCTTGAAGATCCATCGGAACATCCCGGCGCACATCAAGGTCTGGGCCATCGGCCCGGTGACGCGGGCGCAGCTGGAAACATTTAAAGTTCATTCGGAGATCCTGAAAAATGCCTGTTAAGCGATTAGTTCTCCAGCCCCAAGAGCTCATTCAGCCTTATTTCGTTCTTGTCGGTCGAAACAGGAAAGAGGCGATTCCTCATATGCCGGGGATCTTCCGGATGTCGGTGGATCTGATCGTTCGGGACGTCACGGTGCTCGTCCGGAATGGGATCTGCGGAGTGCTCCTTTTCGGGATCGCGAGGAAAAAGGACGCGGCGGGTTCAGATGCTTACGAGGGAGATGCCGCGATCCAGAGCGCCACGCGAGCGCTTCGCAAACGATTCGGAAAAAAAATCGTCATTATTACCGATGTTTGTTTGTGCGGGTTCACGGATCATGGACATTGCGGGATCCTTCGTGGGCGAAAGATCGACCCGGAGCGCACGCTTCGTGCGTTAGGTCAGATCGCGGTGTCGCATGCCGAAGCCGGTGCGGATTTTGTGGGGCCTTCCGCCATGACGGTAGGGCAGGTCAAGGCCGTCCGCCAAGCGTTGGATCATGCAGGATTCTCCAAAGTCGGTGTTTGGGCCTATGCCGTCAAGTACGCGTCAGCGTTCTACGGGCCGTTCCGCGACGCGCTCGGATCGGCCCCAAAATTTGGAGATCGCAAGGCTTATCAACGGGATCCGGCTGACACGTCCCGGGCGATCCCGGCGGCTTTGCAGGATCAAAAAGACGGTGCGGAGTTTCTCATGGTGAAGCCGTCGCTGCCCTATCTGGACATTATTTATCAGCTCAAGCAGAAAGCAAAGGTCCCGGTCGCCGCTTTTCATGTGAGTGGCGAGTATGGAATGTTGAAATGCGCCACACACGCAAATGTTTTGGATGAAAAGCCCGCGGTGCTTGAAACGCTTTTGGCGATTCGACGCGCGGGAGCGGACAAGATCATCACTTATTATGCCGGGGAGGTAGCGAAGTGGCTCAAATAAAAATGAAGTTCGGGGCGCTTTTAAAAACCCAACGGAAGAATTTGTCCAAGCACCTGTCTGATCCCCAAACCGCAGGGACAGGTCTAAGGGCGCGGAGCAGACCTGTCCCTAATATTCGAATGGCGTCTAAGAGAAGTCATGCCAAGCTCTTTGAAAACGCCCGGCGATATCTTGTCGGCGGCGTGAACAGTCCCGTGAGATCGTTCCGTTCTGTCGGCGGTATACCGGTGTTCGCTAAAAAAGCCAAAGGCGCCACGATCTATGCCGAAGACGGCAGGGAACTGATCGATTATTGTCTTTCCTGGGGCGCCTTGATCCTCGGACATGCACACTCCCAAGTGATCGCGGCTCTGGGGAAGGCGATAAAGAATGGCACCAGCTATGGCATGCCGACCCAGCTTGAAACCGAGCTCGCGAAAATGCTTGTGAGGGCAGTCCCGTCTATGGAAAAAGTCCGTCTGACAAGTTCGGGGACCGAGGCGGTGATGGGCGTGACCCGGGTTGCACGGGCTTATACGGGGAAGAACAAGATCGTCAAGTTTGAGGGCGGTTATCACGGGCACGCAGATCATTTGCTGGTGAAGGCAGGATCCGGGGCGAGCACGCTTGGGGTCCCCGATAGCGCCGGAGTTCCTTCGGATTTCACGCATCATACTTTGAGCTTGCCATACAACGATCTGGCAAAGGTCGCGGAAGCGTTTAAAAAATATCCGCGGGATATCGCAGCGGTCATTCTGGAGCCTGTTGCCGGGAATATGGGCGTCGTGCTTCCTTCCAAGGATTTTCTGCAAGGCCTCAGGAAACTCTGTGACCGGTATCAGTCCCTTCTGATCTTTGACGAGGTAATGACCGGGTTCCGATTCACTTACGGCGGTGCTCAAAAAATTTTCGGGATCACCCCGGACCTCACTTGTTTGGGGAAGATCATCGGTGGCGGTATGCCTTTGGGAGCCTTCGGGGGACGTGCGGACGTGATGAAGGTGCTCGCGCCGCTCGGACCGGCGTATCAAGCTGGAACTCTTTCCGGGAATCCTGTGGCCGTTACGGCGGGGATCACCACCTTGCAATGTTTGGCTCGCATGAACTCTTATCGTTCTCTCGCGGCCAAGACGAAAAAACTTTGTGCGGGGATCCAAAAAGCGGCGAAGGATTCAGGGGTCCAGGTGCGGATCAATGTTCTGGGATCCATGTTCACGGTTTTTTTTACGGACCAAAGCGTGACCGATTATGAAACGGCAAAAAGCCAGAATGGGACGTTGTTCCGGAAATTCTTCCACGCATTGCTCGGACAGGGTGTCTATTTTGCGCCGTCGCCTTTTGAGGCCAATTTTGTTTCTTTTGTTCATAGCGAAAAAGAGATCGAACGGACGATCCAGGCCGTCCGAGGTGCTTTTCAAATGATCCGGGGTTGCCGAGGCGCTTAGGCCTGCGGTTTTCCATGACGCATAAGCTCTCACATTTAAAATCCGGATTTAGTCTCGAAGATCGTGCTTATCTCACTGATTTTGATCTTCCTTCCTGCCCTGATCCCTCGATCGGTAAGATTCTTGTGACCGGTGCTTCCGGGTATATCGGAGGTCGGCTTGTTCCGCAGCTTCTCGTGCGCGGTTATCAGGTTCGGGCGTTGGTCCGGGGCGCTTCTCCTGAATTCGGAGGTCTTTGGCCGAAAACGGAGATCGTTGTGGCCGATGCTCTGGATAAGAACCCGCAAGCGTTGGAAAAAGCGCTGGAAGGTATCGACACGGCCTATTATCTCCTGCACTCCCTGAATCTGGGTCCCAAAGAATTCCAGGCCGCGGACATTCAGGCGGCCATGCATTTTCGGAAGGCGGCCGAAAAACAAAAAGTTCGCCGGATCATTTATCTCGGGGGGCTCGGGGATATCCGGGGCTCTCTTTCGTCGCATCTGCGAAGTCGCATGGAAGTGGCTGAAGAGCTGACGCGAGGGAAGGTTCCCGTTACCATCCTTCGGGCGGCCATCATCATCGGGTCCGGGAGCGCCTCCTATGAGATCATCCAGCATTTGGTCAGAAGGCTTCATTTTCTCCCCATACCCCGCTGGGCCAAGAGCCAATGTCAGCCGATCGCGATCCGGGATGTCATCAAATACCTGATCGGGGTGCTTGAGGTCCCCGTAACCACCGGTAAGCATTTCGATATCGGAGGGAAAGAGGCTTTGACCTATCAGGAGATGCTGGTCATCTTAAGCCGGGTCTTGGGTTTGAAGAGAGTTTTTATCACGGTGCCATTTTTCAATGCCCGATTTTACGCTTATTTTGCGAGCCTTTTGACTCCTGTGCCTGCCCCTCTTACACAGTGTCTGATGGAAGGATTGAAGAACGACGTCGTTTGCCTTGAAAACCATATCAAGGAGTATCTTCCCTTTGAGCCCATGACTTACAAAGAAGCGGTGGTGAGGGCCCTGACCCGTGAGGATCAGGACCGGGTTTACACGCGATGGTCCGATGCTTACCCGCCGGCTCATGAACTTGCGATCAAGCTTCACGAATTGAAAGACAATCCCGCCTATGTTTCCACTTCATCGGTCCTCACAGGGAAAAGTGCGGCTTCGCTTTTCAAATCGCTTTGCAATGTGGGAGGTAAGGAGGGGTGGTTTCAGAATAATTGGATGTGGCGTTTTCGCGGTCTGATCGATCGTATGATGGGCGGCGTAGGGACCTCTCGCGGACGACGGAGCTATGCCAGCTTGAAGATCAATGACGTTATTGATTTCTGGCGCATCGAAGATCTCCGGGAGGATCAGCGGCTTCTATTACGCGCCGAGATGAAGCTTCCCGGAAGGGCATGGCTTGAGTTCTGGATCAAGGATCTTAAGCACCAGAGGCAGCTATCGCTTATCGCCTATTATGATACCCAAAGCCTGTGGGGAAAATGGTACTGGTATGCCAGCCTTCCTTTTCACTACATCATTTTCAAAAAGCTTCTCCGGGATATCGAAGCCAGAAGCCTATGAGGGTGTTTTTGGGGGGTGTCTCTTTCGTGGTATAATTCCGCCTCAGTTCTCTGAAAAAGAGGGAAGATCTTGTGAGTCTTAAAGAGCTTTCTCATTCCGGATAAAGCAGAATGTTTGTGCGCCCTATGCCGAAAAAAATGGATCTCGGAAGTTTTGATTTTGATCAAAGGCCGTTCCTGGTCTGTTGGGAGACCACGAATGCCTGCGACCTTTCGTGCGTCCACTGCCGCGCCTCGGCCCAGCCGGACCCGGCTCCGGACGAACTGAATTTTGAAGAAAGCATGCGCCTGGTCCGGGACGTCCACGCCATGGGGACCCCGATCCTGATCTTCACCGGAGGGGATCCTCTCAAGAAAAAGAGACTCGATGACCTGATTCGGTATGCCGGATCGCTCGGACTGAAAACAGGAACGATCCCGGCCGTCACACCGCTTTTGACCGAGACAAGGATCCGAGAATTAAAGGAGGCGGGTCTGGATCAGATCGCCTTCAGCTTGGATGCTCCGAATGCTGCGGATCATGACGCCTTCCGGAAAACTCCGGGGGTTTTCGCCAAAACCCTTGAAAGCGTGAAGATCGCACAATCCTTCGGACTTTCCGCCCAGATCAATTCCCTGATCAATGTGCACAACAGCCGTCAGCTGGATGAATTTATTGCGCTGGTTGAATCCCTGCCGATCGTTTTCTGGGAGGTTTTCTTCCTCGTGCCCATGGGGCGCGGCGCGGATCTGAACCTTTTAAGTGCCGAGAAGTTCGACGAGGCGTTCGAGAAGATCTACGCGCTTCAGAAACGCGTCCGGTTCGTTATTAAAGTAACGGAAGCGCAGCACTACCGGAAATATGTGTTTGAACAGAAATTACTGGAACGGGGGATCGATCCACGGACGATCGATGCGGGCGAGATCGCTTTACCGGAGCTTCTCCGCCGCGCCGAGGGACCGGACGGAAGCATCGGTCTCGCGCCTAAGGGGGTTAATTCTGGTAAAGGGTTTTTGTTCGTATCCTCGCGGGGCGAGGTATTTCCGAGCGGATTTCTTCCTCTCAAAGCGGGCGATCTTCGAAATAGTGATCTGGCCGAAATTTACAGGAACGCTCCTTTACTCAAAGAGCTTCGCAATCCCACGCTGCTGAAGGGGAAATGCGGGATCTGTCCTTACAAGGATTTTTGCGGGGGGTCACGCTCCCGGGCTTACGCTGTTACCGGAGATTATCTGGCCGAAGAACCGTGCTGCTCCTATCAACCCGGCCATTCCAGAGCTAAAAGATGATCATGCCTTCGCTTAAAGAATCCCCATTCCTTAAAGCTTGCCGGTGTGAAAAAACACCGTTCACGCCCGTCTGGCTGATGCGGCAGGCCGGTCGCTACATGAAAGAATACCGCGAGGTGCGCGAAAAAGTATCGTTTCTCGATCTTTGCAAGGATCCGGATCTGTGCGCCGAAGTGGCGGTGACAGCGCAGGAGCGGATCGGCGCCGATGCGGCCATTCTGTTTTCCGACCTTTTACTAATTCTCGAACCTCTCGGGTTTGGTTTGGAATATACCTCAGGCCACGGCCCGGTCATCACGGGTCGGATGGAGTCACAGGCGGATGTGGATCGGCTTTTGGAAGTGGAACCGGAGGAGTCGCTGAAATATGTTTTTGATGCGGTTCGGAAGACTCGTGCGTGTCTCAAGCCGAATATCCCGCTGATCGGATTCTCCGGCGCGCCCTTTACCTTGGCGGCTTATATCGTTGAAGGAAGAAGTTCCCGCGTTTTTTCCAAGGTGAAACATTTTATGACGTCCCAGCCCGCGGCCTGGCATGCTCTGATGGAGAAGATCAGCCGCGCGGCGGTCGGTTATATCAATGGACAGATCCAAGCCGGCGCGGATGCGATACAGCTTTTCGATAGTTGGATCGGATGTCTCAGCCCCGAAGAATTTCGTGAATATGTTTTGCCGCATACGCGAGCGGTCATTGCCGGAATCCAGAAAGAGGTTCCGGTCATCCATTTTGGCACCGGGACAGGGCCTTTTCTTGAAATGTTCCGTGAAGCCGGGGGAGATGTGATCAGCGTGGATCATCGGGTTGAGTTGGATCGTGCGTGGGAACAAGTGGGCCGCCCTCCGAAGGCGGGCGAGCCTCGTCCTGTAGTTCAGGCGGGGTATGACGTCGCCATTCAAGGAAATCTGGATCCTCTGGTGCTTTGCGGGCCGGTTGACGAGTTGAAAATCCACGTGAAGAAGATCCTCGACCAGGCGGGGGGACGGCCGGGGCATATTTTCAATCTGGGACACGGGATCGTCCCTCAAACGCCTGTCGAAAACGTGATCCGTCTGATCGAACTGGTCCATGACATGAGCGCCCGGTAGTCATGGCAACTCCCAAGAAAGTCCTCATCCTCGGCGGCGGGATCTCAGGCCTCGCGACTGCTTACCGTTTATCGGAACTCGCCCGGCAGGGATCATTCTCGATCGAGATCACGCTTCTGGAAGCCAAACCGCGTCTTGGCGGTGTCATCGAAACAAGCTCCCGGGAAGGTTTTCTTCTCGAAGGCGGACCGGATTCATTCATTTCCGAAAAACCCGCGGCGCTCGAACTCTCCCGGTGTCTTGGCATCGCGCAGGAAGTGATCGGGACGAATGAAAAATTCCGCCGTAGTTTTATTTACAAAAACGGGAAACTGGTTCGCGTCCCCGAAGGTTTCTATTTGATCGCGCCGTCGCAGGCGGGTGCGTTCCTCCAAACGCCTCTCCTCAGTTGGGCTACCAAACTCCGGATGGGATGCGAGTTTTTTATTCCCAAGCGTCCGGGGGGAGGGGATGAAAGCGTCGGGAGTTTTGTCCGGCGCAGGTTCGGCGAGACCACGCTTCGTGAGATTGCCCAGCCCATGATCGGAGGCATCTATACCGCGGATCCGGAACGTTTAAGCCTGGAAGCGACCCTGCCGCAATTTCTTGAAATGGAACGCACCTATGGCAGTGTGATCCGCGGGCTTTTTACCCGCAAGAAGATGGGGAAGAAAAATGCATCCCGGGCTGCAAGCGGCCCACGTTACAGTCTGTTCCTTTCTTATAAAAACGGCATGGAGACATTAACGAGGACGATCGTCTCGAATTTACCCGAAGTTCGTTTTAAGGTGTCTTCTCCCGTGACGAGGATCCAACGATCTGCCGGGTGGGAAGTCATGACGCAGCAGGGCGATGTGTTCAAGGCGGATGCCGTGTGCGTTGCTTTGCCGGCCCAGCCTGCGTCCCGGATTCTTGCAGAATCCGCGTCTTCTCTTTCCCGTGATCTGGCGGCGATCCCTTACGAATCCGTGGCCACGGTCAATCTCGCTTACCGGCGACAGGATATACCGCATTCCCTCGCGGGCTTCGGCTTCGTGGTTCCCGCGTTTACCCAAAAAAAGATCGTGGCCTGCAGTTTTTCGAGCGTAAAATTTGACGGCCGTGCGCCTAAGGGGATGGTTTTGCTGCGTGCTTTTGTGGGAGGCGCGCTTCACCGGGAAGTTTATGCGCTGGAAGACGACGCGATGGTTCGTACGGTGAGAGAGGAGTTGCGCCATTATCTCGGGGTGGAGGTCTCTCCGGTGTTTTCTTCCATCAGACGCTATCCGCAGAGCATGCCGCAATATCAGGTCGGACATCTTCACCACGTCGCATCGATCCGGTCCCAGCTCGAGACTCTTCCGGGGCTTTATCTTGCCGGGAATGCCTATAACGGGATCGGAGTTCCGGATTGTGTGAAGAGCGCCGAATTCGCGGCTCACTCGATCGTGAAATTTCTTAGCTTGGATCCCGCGCATAAAAATACAGCGATTTCAGAGAAACACTAAAATGAATTTCGATCACATTTTACTTCTTGGCTATGGCGCTCCTGAAAGGGCCGAAGAGGTCATGCCTTATCTTCGGTCGATGAGCGAAGGGCGGGGCGTTCCGGAGGAGCGTCTGAAATCGATTGCCAGACATTACGAGTTGATCGGCGGAGCCTCACCCTATAATTTTCAGGTCTCGGAGTTTAGCGTGCGCCTGGAAAGAGAATTTGGTTCGGAGGGGATCGGTCTGCCGATTTTTACAGGTATGAAAAATTGGCACCCTTTTCTGGGGGATACTTTGCGAGGGATCTATCAAAAAGGCCTCCGGAGGGGAATGGCCATCCCGCTCACCCCATACCGGGCGGCTTCGGCCGGCGCCGGATATAAAGAAAGTCTGGAATCGATCCGCGCCGCGCTGGGGATGAACGATCTTTGCTATCACTTTTCCGAAGGATGGTCCGATCAGCCGCTTTTTATCGAGGCGGAGGAGGCAGAGGTTTCATGTGCGCTTCAGACCGTGGCTCCCGCGGAGCGCGCCGAGATACCGATCCTTTTCTCCTTTCACGCGCTGCCGGTGCATCACGATCCGGCGCATCCTGTGAGCCGATATGCCGAGGAAGCGCGTGCCGCAAGCGCGCTCGTGGCGGAGCGGATGGGACATAAAAAATGGACCGTCGTTTATCAGTCCCGGCCGGGATTCCAACGATCCCGGCACGCTCGCGTGGCCTTGACGGCCAGTCTTCGCAGTCCGGTGTCGGTTCCGGAGACTTGGCTGAGTCCTGAGATCGGAGAAGCAATCAAATCCCTGGCGGCGAAGGGTGAGAAACGGGTTCTCGTGGTTCCCTTGGGTTTTATTTGCGACCATGCCGAGATCCTCTATGATCTGGACCATGCGGTCCGCGAGGCGGTCGAAAAATCAGGAATGAAATATTTGCGCGCCAAGACCGTTCTTCATCATCCCAAAATCGCGGCGCTTTTCAGAGCATTGATTGAAAAGTCGAGCCCATGATCCGGTCGAATTTCAACAGAAAATAAGGAGTCGAAAGTCTTATGTTCCTTCGCCAATTGAAAGAGTGCCCGGAGTTTGTTGCCGGAGATGCCTGCCATCTACGCGAATTGCTGAATGCCAAAACGGACAAGCGCGCCTATCGTTATAGCCTTGCTCACGCCGTCGTGAAGCCCGGCGTCAAGACAAAGCCCCATTCCCTTAAAACCTCCGAAGTTTATTACATCCTCGAAGGACAGGGGCGTATGCAGGTGGATCATGAGACTTCGGTTGTGGGGCCCGGTGCTGTGATCGATATCCCGCCGCATGCTATTCAATGCATTGAAAATACCGGCAAAACGGATCTCGTGTTCCTCTGCATCGTGGACCCTGCTTGGTGCGCGGCGGATGAAGAAATATTGAAGTAGAGACGAGCTTTCCAAAAAAGAGTTTTTCAACGCTCCACGGTTCGGATATACTTCACGCTCCGTGAGCAAAGGGCAGCATCTAATCAAAGGAAACTTTCATGTATCCGATTCTTGAAAAGAAAAAGTTGAATAACAATGTCGAAGAAATGGTGATCTTGGCGCCCTATGTTGCGCGGCATTGCGAACCCGGCCAGTTCATCATTCTCCGTGTGGATGAGGAAGGGGAGCGCGTTCCTCTGACGATCGCAGAATATGATCGCCAGAAGGGTTCTGTTTCCATTATTTATCAGGTGGCCGGTTTTACCACCCGGAAGCTTAGCGAAAAAAAAGTCGGCGAAGGGATCGTCGATTTTGTGGGACCTTTGGGCCAGCCCACGGAACTTCATCCTGCCAAGCGTGTGATCGGGATCGGCGGCGGGGTCGGCGCAGCGCCTCTTTATCCTCAGCTAAAAAAATTGAGTGAATTGGGAACTTCCGTGGACGTCATTCTTGGCGCGCGCAGCAAAGACTTCATTATCCTCGAAGAAAAGTTCTCCAAGTTCTGCAAGAACGTTTATGTGACGACCGATGACGGAAGCTACGGGGCCAAGGGTCTTGTGACCGAGAAGCTGAAGGCCTTGGTCGATGCGGGAGAAAAATATGACGAGGTTATTGCCATCGGTCCGGTGATCATGATGAAGTTCGTCAGTCTTCTCACCAAGCCGTGGGGTCTTAAGACCAATGTTTCCCTCAATCCCATCATGGTGGACGGGACCGGTATGTGCGGCGGATGTCGTGTGACGGTTGGCGGGCAAACAAAATTTGCCTGTGTGGATGGGCCGGATTTTGATGGCCACCAAGTAGATTATGATGAACTGATGCGTCGGCAGAGTATGTATAAAACCGAAGAAGCCCATTCTTGCAAGATCGGCTTGGAGACGGTTTGACATGGCCCCCAACATGAGTCTCAAGAAGGTTCCTATCCCCGAGCAGGCACCCCAAGAGAGGATCAAGAATTTTAGAGAAGTTGCGCTCGGGTATACGCCGGAGCAAGCCAAAGAAGAAGCCCTCCGGTGCCTGCAATGCAAGCCGCGCCCTTGTGTGGCGGGTTGCCCGGTCAATGTCAAGATCCCCGAATTTATCAAGAAAGTCGCGGAAGGGGACTTTGACGAGGCTTTCCGTATCCTCGTCAGCGAGAACTGTCTTCCGGCGGTTTGCGGCCGGGTATGTCCCCAGGAAACGCAGTGCGAGATCCTTTGCGTGCGCGGCAAAAAAGGAGAGCCTGTGGCGATCGGACGGCTGGAACGTTTTGTGGCCGATCATGCGATGGAGTCTATGCCCCAGGAGATCCCCGAAATCAAAAAGAACGGCATCAAAGTCGCGATCGCAGGCGGCGGGCCGGCCGGGCTGACCTGCGCCGGAGAACTGGCGCGCAGGGGTTATGACGTGACGATCTTTGAGGCGCTTCATGCCCTGGGAGGCGTTCTTATGTACGGGATCCCGGAGTTCCGGCTTCCTAAAAAACTGGTCGCCAGGGAAATAGCGAACGCGCTTAATCTGGGCGTCAAGATCGAGAAGAATGTGATTGTCGGAAAGTCGATCAAAGTGGACGAACTTTTCGAAGAGGGGTTCAAAGCTGTTTTTATCGGATGCGGTGCCGGCCTTCCTTCGTTCATGAAGATCGAAGGCGAGAATCTGAATGGTGTTTACTCGGCCAATGAGTTTCTGACGCGCGCGAATCTTATGAAGGCCTATGATTTTCCCAATGTCCCCACGCCGGTCAAGACCGGAAAGCGGGTCGCGGTCGTGGGCGGCGGGAATGTGGCGATGGACGCGGCGCGAACGGCCAAGCGTTTGGGTGCAGAAGAAGTTTATATCGTTTACCGCCGGAGCGAGGCGGAGCTTCCGGCCCGTGCGGAGGAAGTCCATCACGCGAAGGAAGAGGGGATCATTTTTCAACTTCTCCGCAATCCGGTGAAAGTCCTGGGCAAGGACGGTTGGGTCACAGGACTGGAATGCGTCGAGATGGAACTGGGTGAGCCCGATGAATCCGGCCGCCGTAGGCCCGTGGTGAAAAAAGGAAGTAATTTTGAATTTCCAGTCGAGACGGTCATTATTGCCATCGGCGGGACTCCGAATCCTTTGATCCGGCAAACTACGCCGGGACTCGAAGTTCAGAAGTGGGGAGGCATTATTGTCGATGAAGCGACCATGAAGACCTCCAAAGAAGGTGTGTATGCCGGCGGTGATATTGTGACCGGCGCCGCGACCGTGATCCTGGCGATGGGCGCGGGAAAGACAGCGGCCCAGGCGATCCATGAAGCTCTTCAGAAAAAAGCATCCTGAGCTTTTTCCTCTATTTGGGATTTACATTTCGCTCAGAGATGTTTGACATTTGAACCAAAAGGAATAGGATATCTCCTCAATTGTTCTAAATTTCACAATTCATTGAGGCAGGATGGACACTCCAGCGCAGAAAACCCAATCGTCGGCAGTCGCACAGGAGACCGCTTGTGTCTGCCAGCCCACCGATGAGGAAATGCTCCGCAGTCTGGACGTCGTGATCGA
This sequence comes from uncultured bacterium, assembly GCA_964482725.1. GTDB lineage: Bacteria > Omnitrophota > Omnitrophia > Omnitrophales > Aquincolibacteriaceae > Aquincolibacterium. Next base: position 29,053 of record CAYZYT010000011.1, read on the forward strand.
CGGTTTTGAAAAGACCGATGGCGCGCTCATCCCGATTCTCCAGACCGCTCAAAATCTTTTCGGCTATCTTCCCAAAACAGCTCTCAAACACATCAGCGCGCGGCTCAAGGTTCCCTATAGTGAAGTGACCGGGGTAGTCACTTTTTATTCCTTTTTTTCTACAGTGCCGCGCGGCAAACATGTCGTGCGTGTCTGTCTTGGAACGGCCTGCTATGTCCGAGGAGGCAAAGAAGTCCTCGAAGCCTTCAAAAAAAATCTCAAGATCAATGTGGGAGAAACGACGCCGGACCGGATGTTCTCCCTGGAAGTGGGCCGTTGTTTCGGCGCATGCGGTCTGGCACCTGTCGCCATGATCAATGACGATGTTCATCAGCGCGTCAAATCCGCCAAGATCCGCGACATCATCAGCCAGTACCAGCATGAAGGCGAAGATGTGAAGGAGGCCAAGTCATGACCGAGTCTCCTCGCAAGATCGGATCCGCCAAAGAACTCGACAAATTCAAAAAATCCGTTTTGGATGAAAAAAAGAAAAACGCCTCAAAAAAGCGGATCCTTCTTTGCGCTGGCGCCGGGTGTATCGCGTCGGGTTCTCTCCGGCTTAAAAAGGCCCTCGTAGAAAAGATCCAAGAAGAAAAACTCGATGTGGAGGTTGTGGAGACAGGCTGTCTTGGCCCCTGCGCGCAAGGCCCCGTAGTCATGGTGGATCCCGATCAGACCTTCTATGAAAATCTTAAAGTAGAGGATGCCGCAGATATTGTGAATGAACATCTCCGGAAAGGAAAGCCGGTCGAGCGGCTTATGCCCCGGGATGCCAAGAACAATAAGCCTGTCCCGAAACAGGACCAGATGGATTTTTTTCAGAAGCAGACCAAAGTCGTTTTGCGCAACTGCGGGGCTATCGATCCTCTTAAGATCGGAGATTATATCGCCCGGGACGGCTATCAGGCCCTCGCGAAAATTTTGACTTCCATGAAACCGGAGGAAGTGATCGATCAGGTGAAGAAATCCGGCCTTCGGGGACGCGGCGGCGCGGGATTTTCGACCGGGATGAAGTGGGAATTTACGCGCAAAGCGTCGGGAGACGTGAAATATGTGATCTGCAACGCCGATGAGGGCGATCCGGGTGCTTTTATGGACCGGAGTGTTCTGGAAGGTGATCCTCACAGCGTGATCGAGGGCATGGCGGTTGCGGCCTTTGCGGTCGGCTCGTCGCGCGGTTTTGTCTACGTGCGTGCGGAGTATCCGCTGGCGGTTTCGAGACTTACCAAGGCCATCGAACATGCTAAAGAAGCCGGACTTTTGGGTGAGAATATTTTAGGAACGGGATTCAACTTTGATCTTGAGATCCGGATGGGTTCCGGCGCTTTTGTGTGCGGGGAAGAAACAGCGCTCATGAATTCTATCGAGGGAAAGCGCGGCGAACCGCGCCCCCGTCCGCCCTTTCCGGCTCAGAGCGGTCTTTGGGGAAAACCCAGTCTGCTCAATAACGTTGAGACCTACGCAAACATTCCCGTGATCCTTACAAAGGGCGCGGATTGGTATGCCGCGATGGGAACAGCACCGAGCAAAGGGACTAAGGTCTTTGCTCTTGCCGGGGCGATTAAAAACACGGGGCTTGTGGAAGTCCCGATCGGAACGCCGCTGGGAGAACTTATTTATGATATTGGTGGTGGAATCAAGGGGGGTAAAAAATATAAAGCCGCGCAGATTGGCGGACCTTCCGGGGGTTGTATCCCCAAGGAGTTCCTGAACGTCGCGCTCGACTACAAAACTCTGGAGGAGCTTGGTGCCATCATGGGTTCCGGGGGCCTCATTGTCATGGACGAGGATTCCTGTATGGTGGACGTCGCAAGATTTTTTCTAGATTTTGTGCAGGACGAGTCGTGTGGTAAGTGTGTGCCGTGCCGTGTCGGGACCAAGCGCATGCTGGAGATCCTTGAGCGCATCTGTGCGGGCGAAGGTGAGGAAGGCGATGTTGAAAAATTAGTTCGGCTCGGCCTGCAGATCAAAGAAACCTCTCTTTGTGGTTTGGGACAGACGGCTCCCAATCCCGTCCTTTCAACGATCCGTCATTTTCGAAAAGAATATGATCAACATATCCGGGAACGGCATTGCGAGGCGGGAGTTTGTCCGTCCCTGGTACGAGCCTCATGCCAGACCGCGTGTCCCGCGGGGGTCGATGTCCCGGGTTTTGTGTCGCTCGTGGGGGAGAAGCGCTACGCGGAGGCGCTCAAGCTTCATCGAGAACGGAATCCTTTTGCCGCGATCTGCGCGCGTGTTTGCTTTCATACTTGCGAGGATAAATGTCGGCGGGCAAGTCTCGACGATTCGGTTTCGATCCGCGGGATCAAACGTTTCATGGTCGATCAGGAAGTGGTGATTCAAGTGCCCGAGGTTCGGCACAATGAGCAGAACGCAGTACGGAAGATAGCGATCGTGGGGGCGGGTCCCGCGGGTCTTTCGTGTGCTTATTTCCTGGCTAGACTTGGATATCGGCCCACTGTATTCGAATCGGAACCAAGACCGGGTGGGATGTTGGTGCAGACGATTCCGGCCTACCGGTTGCCGCGCGAAACCCTTGCGCGAGAGATCCGGATGATCGAACAGCTAGGCGTGACGATCGAGACGAACAAACGACTTGGAAAAGATTTCACGTTGCAGGACCTGCGCGATAAAAAATATGACGCGATCTTTATCGGGATCGGAGCTCCCGAATCTTTCGGGCTCGGGATCATGGGGGAGGATGCGGACGGGGTTGTGATGGCCCTTCCGTTCTTAAGAGAATATAACATTCGAGGATCGGTTCCTGTCGGGAAAAAAGTCGTGGTCGTGGGTGGCGGGAATGCGGCCATCGATGCCGCCAGGACCGCGCTCCGCTTGGGAGCTGAGGTCGTGACCGTTCTTTACCGTCGGAGCCAGGAAGAAATGCCCGCTTATGCCGAAGAGGTGCGTGAATCGATCTATGAAGGGATCAAGCTGATGCCGCTCACGCATCCTGTGGAAATATTGAAGAGTCCCGAAGGCAAGGTTACCGGGGTGAGATGCATGACGATGAAACTTGGAGACTATGATCGTAGCGGACGCAGATCTCCGACTGCGGACGGAGCCGATCAATTCACCTTGGAAGCGGATCAGGTGATCGGCGCGATCGGTCAGACGCTCCAGGCCGGAAAACTTTTTGAGCTTAAAGATGCCGAGATCAAGATGACGCAGAATAAATTTGTCTATGCGGATTCCGTGACGGGACAGACCTCGGTCCCCGGAATTTTCGCGGGCGGGGATGCGGCCTCAGGTCCTTGGTCTGTCGTCGCGGCGATCGGTGCGGGGGAGAGAGCCGCTGTTGGTATTGATCAGCTTTTGACAGGTGAGGGCCATGCCTTCTGGCGTGAGGAGAAGCTCGTCGACACGGATTTTGATCCCGATGTGGATCCTGTGCCTTATCCGCGTGAGTCCGTGCGCTCGATCCCGGTCGAGAAACGAAAACATAATTTTGATGAAGTGGAGCTTTCATGGAATGAGAATGTGGCTCAGCGTCAGGCCAAGCGCTGTCTGCGCTGCGATTACGGCAAAACGGTGACCCGAAGGGGGAACAAATAGTGCCGAAACTCTTCGTGAATAACAATGAGGTGGAAGTTAAGGGGGGCGCGACGATCTATGATGCCGCCAAGGCCTTGGGGGTTGAGATCCCGACCCTTTGCTATCTCGAGGGAAAGTTGCCGATCGGAGCCTGCCGTGTCTGTCTTGTGGAAGTCGAAGGTGCCAAGACGCTTGTGGCTTCCTGCTCTACGCCTGCGGTGGACGGGATGCGAGTTCACACCAATAATAAAAGAGTGCGCGAGGCCCGGCGTACGGTCGTGGAACTGATCCTGAGTGAACATGAGGGCAGCTGCCAATATTGCACCCGTAGTGAAGATTGTGAGCTTAAGGAAATTGCCTCGCACCTAGGGATCGAAGATATTCACTATAAAGGTGAAAAGCCGTTAGCCCAGATCGATAGTAGTACTCCGGGTCTCGTGCGCGATTCCGGGAAATGCATTAAGTGCCGCCGCTGCGTGACGGTTTGCCGAGAAGTTCAAGGGGTCGGTTCTCTTTTTCCTCAAAATCGCGGTTACAAAACCATGATTGGACCTGCGTTTGCGATGGATCTGGATAGTGTCGCTTGCGTTCAATGCGGCCAGTGCGCGGCCATTTGCCCTGTCGGCGCGATCACCGAAAAGAACGATATTGATAAGGTGTGGGAAGTGCTGGAGGACAAGACCAAGCATGTTGTGGTGCAGACGGCGCCGGCAATTCGAGCGGCGCTTGGAGAATGTTTTGATTATCCTCCGGGAACTTTAGTGACTGGGAAAATGGTGACAGCCCTCAGAAGGATCGGTTTTCACTCGGTTTTCGATACAAACTTCACCGCGGATCTCACCATCATCGAAGAGGGCACTGAACTCTTGATGAGGCTTAAGAAAGCGCTTGTGGACAAGCAACCCGTGTCGCTTCCCATGTTCACAAGCTGTTCTCCGGGCTGGATTAAGTTCGCGGAATACTATTATCCGGAATTCCTGCCGAATCTCTCCAGCTGCAAATCGCCGCAGCAGATGTTCGGAGCGCTGGCAAAGACCTATTACGCGACCCAAAAAGGCGTCAAGCCTGAGGATATGGTCGTCGTTTCGATTATGCCGTGTACGGCAAAAAAATTCGAGGCCCAGCGTCCGGAAATGAACTCTAGCGGAGTTCAAGACGTGGATTATGTTCTGACCACGAGGGAACTCGGGTTCATGATCGAGTCGGCGGGTATCGATTTTAAGGAGTTGGAGGACGGCGTGATGGATTCTCCTCTTGGGATCTCCACTGGAGCCGCGGATATTTTTGCGAACACGGGCGGCGTGATGGAAGCGGCCCTGAGAACTGTCTATGAGCTTGTAACGGGTCGTGAATTTCCTGCGGCTGATCTTCGTCTAGCTCCTGTGGAAGGGCTTAAGGGCATCAAAGAGGCTTCGCTGGTGATCACCGGGACCGTTCCGGAATGGTCCTTTCTGGAGAATGTGGAAGTCAAAGTGGCTGTGTCTCATGGGCTTGCGAACGCGGCGCATCTGTTAGACCAGATCAAGGCCGGTAAGGCACATTATCATTTTATTGAGGTTATGACTTGCCCGGGCGGCTGTATCGGCGGTGGAGGTCAGCCTCGCTATACGGATGATGCCGTGCGTTTGGCGCGTATCAACGCGATCTACAAAGAAGACTCCGGGAAGAAGCTTCGGAAATCTCACAACAATCCGCAAGTCAAAAAGCTTTACGACGAGTTTTTGAAGAAACCTCTGGGTGAGAAGTCCCACCATCTGCTCCACACGCACTATCACGAACGCCCCAAGACTTAGCGTTAATTTATTCATTTTATTTGTTGCGCAACTTTGTATTTTTTGATAATATTTCAATCGTTCGGTTTTTCACGAATGCGCTATGAAAAAACTCCCCCGAAAGATCATTACAAGGGTTCTGCTCTATATACGGACCCTCGAAAGCTTGATCAAAGAGAAGCGTTATCTGGTCTCTTCGAAGCAGCTCTCGGAAATTACGGGACTTTCGGACGTCAAGATTCGGAAAGATATTTCAAATTTCAAGACGGTCGGGAAGCCCCGTATCGGTTACAAGACCGCAGACCTGAAGAAGACGCTCGAGAATTATTTGCTTCAGAACAATGTGGTGCATATCGTTCTTTTTGGAGTAGGGAATCTTGGGTCGGCTTTTTTAAGCTATCCCGGATTTCGCCGGGAAAAGATCAAGCTTGTTGCGGCTTTTGATGTAGCCAAACATATGATCGGGAAGAAGATCGACGGGGTCCGGATTTATCCGGTGGAGCGGGCGCCCGAGATCATCAAGCGGTGCCATGCCGATATCGGGATCATCGCGGTGCCGAAAGAATACGGTCAGGAAGTTGCGGATTATATGGTGTTGTCGGGGCTTCAGAGGATTGTGAATTTCGCCCCTTGTTCGATCAGCGTTCCTGCGAAAGTGCAGGTTCGTAATATCGATTTTACCATTGAGTTTTTGTCGCTTTTTTGCGATTCGCCCAAGTAGAACCCTCTAAACAACGCGGGGAGGATGCTGTGGAATATGACGCGCAAAAGATTCTGAGCCAGTTCAATGAAGCGATGGTGGATATCCGTAAGGCCGTGCCGAAAGAGTACGACGCCTTCATGAAGGAAAAAGAAGCGATCCTGGCTTCCGGGAAGATCCCGGAAAAGACGAAGTGGCTGCTCCTTTTGGTGGCCAGTACGACCCAGAAATGTCCGGTCTGTATCCCCCGGGCGGTCCGTCATTGCCTGGATGCCGGTTGGACGAAGGAAGAAATGCTCGAGGCTTGCATGGTGGCTGTCCTGGTCGGTGGTTCGAGCGCGATGACCTATGTGACGCTTGTGGATAAAGCCATTGAGCAGATGAAAAAATGACGCAATGTTGGTATTAGGATAGACGCATAAGGAGTTTTTGAATGGATAAAGAGATTTTGGAGCGAGAGGTCAAAGAGATCGCGGATTCCTGGAAGGGAAAAGAGGGGAATCTGATCATGGTGCTTCACCAGATCCAGAATCGCTACGGCTATGTGCCGCGCGATGTCTCGCTCGTGCTCTCCGAGGTCCTGGATGTTCCGCTCGCACGCATTTACGAAGTCATCACCTTCTATCATTTTTTTCGTCTCACCCCGCCTGGGAAACACACGATCGCGGTTTGCATGGGAACGGCGTGTTACCTCAAGGGTGGCGCCGAGATCATGGCGGAATTGGAACATCTCCTTTGCGTGAAACCCGGAGAGACGACCAAAGATGGCCAGTTCCAGTTGGAAATGGTGCGATGTCTGGGGTGCTGTGGTTTAGCGCCCGTCTTAAAGATCGGTGAAAAGATCTATGGCGGCGTGAAGAAAAAAGATATTGGCGATATTATTGCGCACTATTCTGAAGAAGCCGAAGCTCCCGTGGCCGAGTGACGGAGAGGAAAATCCCTATGAATAAAATAAGCAAGAAGGACCTGGAATCCATCAAACAGAAACACTCTGAGGCAGACCGCAATTGGATCAAGGTGGGTTATAGCACCTGCGGGATCGCCGCCGGGGCCAAAGAAGTTTACGACACGCTTGTCGAAGAGCGCCGCAAACATAACGCTGATGTCGAGATCAAGAAATGCGGTTGTGTGGGCATGTGTTCAGCGGAACCGCTCGTCGAGGTCCATGTCAAGAATATGCCGACAGTGTTCTACGGTAAGGTGGATAAAGAAGTTGCGACCAAGATCATGGAAAAACATGTGGGCGGCAAGATGCTCGTGAACGACCGTATTTATGATATGAAGCTTAATTGAGGAAGCGGAGAAGCCATGGGAAAGACAGTTTTCATTAAGGACACATCGATCACCGGAAAAGATAAAACCCGGGATTTCTACGGGGTCTTTCTCGGGATCTTGAGGGAAAAAGGGCTGGAGAATGAGGTTCAGCTTGTGCGTGTCGCGGACATTGGTATTTACGGACAGGGTGTCGCGGTTCGCGTGCTTCCTGAAAATTTTCTTTACACGAACGCTCAGGAAAATGATATCCCGGCGATCGTTATGGAAAGCGTGATCGGAGGCAAACCTGTTGAGGGAAAAACGAGTACGCAACTTTCTACCCAGCTCCGCATTGTGCTTCGTAATTGCGGCGTGATCGATCCGGAAAATATCGAGGATTATGTCGCGAGGGACGGATACCAGGCTCTTGCGAAGGTTTTGAGCGAATATACCCCGGAAAAAGTGGCCCAGGAAATGAAGGCCTCGGGACTTCGCGGTCGCGGTGGCGCGGGGTTTCCGACGGGATTGAAATGGGATATCACGCGTAAGGCCCCGGGCGATCAGAAATACATCATTTGTAACGGTGATGAAGGTGATCCGGGCGCTTACATGGATCGCAGTGTCTTGGAGGGTGACCCGCATTCCGTGATCGAGGGGATGATCATCGGAGCCTATGCAATCGGGGCTTCCAAAGGATATTTTTATATTCGCGCGGAATATCCTCTTGCGATTGAGAGGATCGAAAAAGCCATCCAGCAATGCCGCGATCGTGGAATCCTGGGGGAAGGGATTCTGGGTTCTTCTTTCAATCTTGATCTGGAGATCCGGTTGGGTGCCGGGGCTTTCGTGTGCGGGGAAGAAACGGCACTGATCGCTTCGATCGAGGGCAAACGGGGTTATCCGAGCCCCCGGCCTCCTTTCCCGTCTGTCAAAGGACTCTGGGGAAAACCGACTTGTATCAATAACGTTGAAACTTTGGCAAATATTCCGGTCATTTTTTTGAAAGGCAGTGCCTGGTTCGCGGGGATCGGGACCGAGAGCTCGAAGGGGACGAAAGTGTTCGCGGTGACCGGCAAGGTGAAGAATTCAGGGCTTGTTGAAGTGCCTATGGGTACCGCGATCGAAGATATCGTCTACGGGATCTGCGGCGGGGCCTTGAGCGGAAAGAATGTTAAAGCGATCCAGACCGGCGGTCCTTCCGGAGGCGTGATCCCGAAAGAGTTTTTCCAGACTAAGGTGGATTATGAAAGCCTTCAGAAAATGGGTTCCATCATGGGTTCCGGAGGAATGATCGTCATGGATGAGGACGATTGCATGGCGGACATCGCGAAATTCTATCTCGGATTCTGTGTCGACGAATCCTGCGGGAAGTGCGCGCCGTGCCGTATTGGCGGAACGCAGATGTTGAGACTCCTCCGGAAAGTCACGGAGGGGGAAGGAACGCAAAAAGATCTTGAGCAGCTGGAGCAGATCTCCTTTGCCATGCAAAAGGCATCTCTTTGCGGCCTCGGACAAACGGCCCCCAATCCCGTGCTTTCAACCTTGCATTATTACCGCTCGGAGTATGACGCGCATGTGAATAAGAAAAAATGTCCGGCCTGTAAGTGCGAAAAACTGATCCGGTTCATGATCCTGAGTGAAAAATGCGTGAAGTGTGGCATGTGCTTCAAGGCGTGTCCGGTGGGCGCGATTTCCGGAAATCGTGAAAGCGGTTATCTGATCGACCAGACAAAATGTACCCGTTGCGGTCAGTGCTTCGAAGTTTGCAAGCCGCGCGCCATCAGTCGTAGTTAACATAAAACAAGTTTTTATTCGAGGAAAGAAAAATTTTATGATCAAAGCTCTTATCAATGGAATCAAAGTTGAGGTCCCCGAGAATACGACGATCCTGGATGCAGCGAGGAAGGCTCAGATCAAGATCCCCACGCTTTGCAAACATCCGGACGCTTATCTTCATGCCTCGGCGGCTTGCGGGATCTGTCTTGTGAGGGCGAAGGGGAATAGGAAAATGCTCCGGGCTTGCACGACGCCTCTCGAAGAGGGAATGGATATTATTACGCACGATCCTGAGATCGTATCGATCCGCAGGACGGTGGTGGAACTTTTTCTTTCCAATCATCCTAACGAATGCTTGACCTGCGGGCGGAACAACAATTGTGAGCTTCAGTCTCTCGTGGCAGATTTCGGCATCCGGGAAGAATTCTATGAAAAGATCGTCCGGGATATTCCTAAAGACGATTCGACCGGGAATATCGTTCTGGAGCCTCGGAAATGTATCAATTGCGGACGTTGCGTGGATGTTTGTCAGAATGTCCAGGATGTGTGGGCGCTAACGTTTCTCCAGCGCGGGTTCAATACGAGAATGGCCCCGGCGGGGGATATCAGCCTTGCCGATTCGCCTTGTGTCCGGTGTGGTCAGTGTGCCGCTCATTGTCCGACGGGTGCGATCTTTGAAAAAGATGATTCCATGCTCGCATGGAAAGCCCTTCGCGATCCGGAACAATATTGTGTGGTCCAGATCGCTCCTGCGGTCCGTGTGGCGCTTGGAGAAGCGTTCGGTTTTCCGATCGGGACGAATGTGACAAAGAAAATGTATGCCGCGCTTCGCCGTATGGGTTTTAAAGCGATTTTTGATACGAATTTTGCTGCGGATGTCACCATCATGGAAGAGGCGAGCGAGTTTATCGAGCGCTTTGTAAATAAAAAAGGCGTGCTGCCCTTGATCACGACCTGCTGTCCGTCGTGGGTCGATTTTATGGAGAAATTCCACCATGATATGATCCCGCATTTTTCATCGGCGAAGTCCCCGCATGAAATGTTGGGAGTGTTGGTGAAAACCTATTACGCGGAAAAGAATAAGATCGATCCAGCGAAACTGAAGGTAATCTCGGTGATGCCGTGTACGGCCAAGAAATTCGAGATTTCACGAAGCCGTGATATGTCCGCCTCCGGATTTCAGGATGTGGATGTGGTGCTTACGACCCGGGAACTTGCACGTATGATCAAACAAGCCGGTATTGACTTTGCGAATCTTCCGGATGAAGAATGTGACCATATCCTAGGGGATTACAGCGGTGCCGGCACGATCTTCGGGGCTACCGGCGGCGTGATGGAGGCTGCGTTGCGTACGGCTTATTTTTTTGTTACGGGGAAGAATCTTTCCAAAGTAGAGTTTCAGAATGTCCGTGGGCTGAAGGGCATTAAAGAAACATCGATCAATATCGAAGGCACGGAGATCAAGATCGCGGTAGCTCACGGTCTTGCGAATGTGGAGCATGTGCTCAATGAGGTTCGGCAAGCTCAGAAAGAAGGAAAAACGCTTCCGTATCATTTTATCGAGGTCATGGCGTGCCCGGGCGGTTGCGTAGGCGGCGGCGGACAGCCTTATGGTGTGACGGATGAACTGCGTCTGGCGCGTGCCAAAGGGCTTTATTCGGACGATGAGGCGCAGACGGTTCGTTGCTCCCATGAAAATCCTTATGTTCAGCAGCTTTATAAGGAATTCCTTGGCAAGCCTCTTGGTGAGAAGTCGCATCATCTTTTGCATACAAAATATCAGCCGTTGCCGATTTACAGAAGATAAGTAAAGCGTATGTCGCAGGGAGTAGGTCGCTTATTTTGCGGGCGACAATTTTCGACATGCGCTGTACGATTTACGTTAGTTTTAAGTTCCTGATGAAGAGGGTCGCGTGAGCGGCCTGAAGCTAAGGGAGAGAAAATTTGAGAAAGTTTTCCAATCCCAGCTTCTTTTCCAAGATGCTGGGATTTTTTTGCCCGCGCATCTTTTTCGCGGGACAAACCCGCCGCGCTGTGGGGTGGGTGCCCTTTTTTAAAAAAATGGGGAATTCTAAGGAGATAATATGGATAAGCGATTAGGGTTTATCGGGATCATCGTTGAGGACAGGCAAAAGGCGGCGCACCAGGTCAACGACCTTCTTTCCGAATATGGCAACATGATTGTCGCGCGGGTGGGGCTTCCTTATCGGGAACGGAAGTGTTCCGTGATCACACTGATCGTGGACGCGACGACGGATCAGTTAGGATCGCTTACCGGAAAACTCGGGGCGATTAGCGGCATTTCCGTCAAATCTGCCCTTACAAAAGTGAGCTAAACGTGGAAAAAACACCGAAATCGCTTAGGCTGCAGATCGGGATATTTGGCCGCACCAATGTCGGGAAGTCGAGTTTTCTCAATAGGGTCGCCGGACAGGACGTGTCGATCACTTCGCCAGTGCCGGGCACGACCACCGATGTTGTCGAAAAGGTTATGGAACTTTTGCCGGTGGGCCCGGTGGTTTTTCTCGATACGGGGGGGATGGACGACGCCTCGTTGCTCGGTCCGAAGCGGATCGAAAGGACCCGGAAGATTTTCGACCGGTCGGATGTTACAGCATTGATCCTCGAGGCGGATCAATGGACGGAATTTGAGGAAGAAGTCGTCCGCGAAGCGGCCTTGCGGAAAAGTCCGCTTATCCTGGTGGTGAATAAGAGTGATATCAAAGCTCCTTCCGGCGTTTTTCTTGAAACTCTGAGACAAAAGACCTCCCGAATTCTGATCTGCTCGAGTACGGACCGCACAGGTCGCGATCACTTCATGAATCTTCTGAAACAATTTCTGCTCGAAGTTTGCCCGGAGGATTTTTTGACCGCGCCCGCGTTGTTGGGAGATATCATGCCGAAGGGAGGTCTTGCGGTCTTGATCATCCCGATCGATTTTGAAGCGCCGAAGGGAAGGATCATCCTGCCCCAGGTGCAGGCGATCCGCGATGCCCTGGACCATGATTCGATGACGCTTGTGGTGAAGGAAAGTGAATACAAGGCAGCGCTGGCGAAGCTGAACACCCCGCCGGACCTCGTGGTCTGCGATTCTCAGGTCGTGGACCGTATGGTCGCGGAGACTCCCGCCGGCGTAAAGTGCACGACCTTTTCGATCCTTTTGTCGCGGCTCAAGGGTGATATTGCGGAAATGACGAAGGGTGCACTTGCGATCGATGGGCTCAGAAAGGGAGACAAGATACTGATCTCCGAATCCTGCAGCCATCACGCCATTGATGGGGATATCGGCCGCATCAAGATCCCGAAGTGGATCCAGAATTATCTCGGGTACGAGGTTGAGATCGCCGTTTGTGCGGGGCGCGATTTTCCGGAGGATCTCAAAAATTACAAACTCATCATCCAGTGCGGGTCGTGCATGCTGACGCGAAGGGAGACGCTCGCGAGGATCCAGCGCGCGAAGCAGGGAGGCGTCCCCATCACCAACTATGGGCTCTGTATCTCCTATCTCCAGAAAGTGCTTGAGCGGGTGATCGAGCCTTTTCCCGAGGCCCTTGCGGCCTTTCGGGATCATAAAATGAAAACAAAGGGAATCTTGTCATGACCGCCGAAACGGCCTGGATCGCCGGACGTATCAAGCAGGACCAGATCGACCGCTATCTTGATCAAGGGCGGGATTTTATCGATGACGGCGCGATATGGAAAACGATCGAAGCGGCCGAGGAGCCTGACGCTCTCGCCGTGCGCGCTATTCTTGCGCGTTCGCTGGCCGTCCAGACGCTTACGCCGGAAGAACTTGCGACGCTCATCCGGGTGAACGATCCCGGAATGCTCCGGGAAATGGAGACGGTGGCTTTTCAAATCAAAAAGAAAGTCTATGACAACCGGATCGTGACCTTTGCGCCGCTTTATATGGGGAACTATTGCGTCAATAACTGCGCCTATTGCGGGTTCAAGCACGAGAATCTTACGGCTAAACGGCGCGTCCTTTCCATGGATGAGATCCGTAAAGAAACGGAAAATTTGACGGGAAAGATCGGGCATAAGCGCATCATCGCGGTCTACGGCGAGCATCCGCTGACCGGGATCGATTACATCCTGGAGAGCATGAAGACAATCTATGACGTCAAAGCACCGGTTCAAAGAAAGGGACGGTTCTCTGACGGAGAACCGTCCCTGAGTAGGCAGGCCAGCTACGGGAATATCCGCCGCATTAATGTGAACGCCGCTCCGATGTCGATCGAGGAACTCATCCGGCTCCGGGACGGCGGGCTGGGGACCTATCAGGTCTTCCAGGAAACCTATCATCATGAGACCTACGCGAAGCTCCATCCGAAGGGAACACTTAAATCCGATTACCGCTGGCGGCTTTATGCGATGCATCGCGCGATGGAGGCGGGGATCGATGACGTGGGGATCGGGGTCCTGTTCGGGCTGTATGATTGGCGCTTTGAAGTGATGGCGCTTCTTCACCACGCGATCCACCTTGAAGCCAAAATGGGGATCGGCCCTCATACCGTATCTTTCCCGCGCATGGAGCCGGCGCTGGGCTCCGAATATGCCGAGCGTTCCCCCTATAAAGTCTCCGACGAGGATTTTAAGAAGATCATCCTGCTCATCCGTCTCGCCATTCCTTACACGGGGATGATCATCACGGCGCGGGAAACGGCCCAGATGCGGCGCGACGCGATCGGCCTCGGGATTACGCAGACCGACGCTTCGACCAAGATCGGGATTGGCGCTTACAGCGAAGCGGGCAACGGCCAGGAATCCGAGCGCCAGCAATTTATCCTCGGCGATACGCGAAGCCTGGACGAACTGGTGAAAGATTTCGCGGACATGGGGCATATCACCTCGTTTTGCACGGCCGGGTATCGCTGCGGGCGGACCGGGAAGTGCATCATGGATCTTCTCAGAAGCGGCCAGGAAGGTAAATTCTGCAAACTGAACGCGGTGCTGACCTTTCAGGAATGGCTGGATGATTTTGCGACGCCGGCCACGCGCAAAGCAGGTCTCCGGGTTCTTGATAAAGAACTCGAGGAAATTAAAGTGAAAAATCCCCAGGGATTCCCAGTTTTTTATCAATTCCTCGAACGGGTGAGAAAAGGGGAGAGGGATCTGTTTCTTTAAGAATAGGATGATGGATGGAGGATGGCGGATGACGCATAACGGAAAATCCGCTCCATCCTCCATCCGTCCTCCGACATCCAGAAAGAGAACATGACCAAAGTTCTAACCCAAAAAGAAATGATCCGTTGGTTGGACGAGAAAGATCCGTCAAAGCTCGAAGAGCTTTTCCGGGAGGCGCGCGCTTGTGCGATTCGGCACGTGGGGCCCAAGGTTTATTTCCGCGGGCTGATCGAATTCAGCAACCACTGCGTGAAAGATTGTTATTATTGCGGGATCCGGAAGAGCAACTCCAAAGTGACCCGGTTTTCTATGAACGATCGTGAGATCCTGGAATGTGCGATGGCGGCGCATGAAATGGACTATGGGTCGATCGTCCTGCAGTCCGGCGAGCGGCAGGAGGAGGCCTATGTGGCTTTTATCGAAGAAATACTTCATAAGATCAAGGCCGCAACCTCCGGCAAACTCGGGATCACGCTTTCGCTCGGGGAGCAGAGCGCGGAGACTTATGCGCGGTGGTTCAAGGCGGGCGCCCACCGCTATCTTCTGAGGATCGAGACCAGTGATCGCGGACTTTATGCGAAACTCCATCCTGCGGATCATTCTTTTGTAGCGCGCCGCGAATGTCTCCGGACGCTCCGGCAGATCGGTTATCAGGTCGGGACAGGCGTCATGATCGGATTGCCGTTCCAGACGCATGAGAACCTGGCGAGTGATATCCAGTTCTTCAAAGACGAAAATGTCGACATGATCGGTATGGGACCTTATGTTCCACATGGAGACACGCCGCTCGGTCGTGATCCTGCGGCAACCTGCCAGGTGGATCATCCATCTGGCAGGTTGAATAACGGTTCCGAGGAGAACTTGCGGTTGGGTCTTGTGATGATCGCGCTCACGCGGCTGGTTTTGCAGGATGTGAACATTGCGGCCGCGACCGCGCTCCAGGCCCTGGACCCTTCGGGCCGCGAGAAAGGGGTTGAAGCCGGCGCCAATATCATCATGCCGAATATCACGCCCACGGATTACCGGAAGTTCTATCAGCTCTATAACAATAAGCCGTGCCTCGATGAAAACGCCCGCCAGTGCAGGAGCTGTCTTGAACGCCGTATCCTTGCGGCGGGCGCTGAGGTGGGTTACGGCCAGTGGGGCGATTCACCGCATAGCTTGAAAAAGAAGAAAGTTTCCTAGGACACAGTACCTGGCACTTGGTACATAGTACATAGCAAGCTGTCAGTAGCGCCTGCTTTGAGCCAAGTCCTATGTGCTATGTACCGCGTTTCTGTATTCTACGCTTGATATCTTCAAAAAATATGATAGAACATAGTGCCGTCAGATTAGAAAAGGCCTGTTTTAGGAACCCGCCCGGTCCCAATTTCTGGCAATTGGAGCGATAGCGGAAATTGGGGCAGCCCTGGATATCTTTAAGACAAAGAATAAAATGCCAGGATAAGCGCATCCAATGAGGTGGACTATGGATAAAAAAGAGTTTTACGCGAAGTCGGAAAAAATCATTAATGAGACATTTGAGGTGGTCAAGAAATACGCTAAGGTCGTGGCGGAAAAGACGGGAGAGGCGGCCCATGTCACCCGGCTTCTGATCCAGAAAGCGGCTCTCGAACACCAGATGGCCAAGGCGTTCTCTCAACTCGGCAGTCAGATCTATCAAACGACGGTCCGACAGGGAGAGAAGTTCGAGCTTGGGGCCCCGGATGTCCAGAAGGTGCTTGGGGAGATTAAGAAGCTCGATACGGAACATGGCCAGGTTGAGGCAGTGCTTGAAAAGGAACGTAAGGTCAGCGCCGTCAAGGAAGCAAAGCTGAAAGCCGTTCGGAAGCGCACGGGCAAGTCCTCATAAAGATTCACAAAGTTATTTATTTTTTGTAGTTCATGCGCGGGTGGTGAAACTGGCAGACACGCCAGCTTGAGGGGCTGGTTCCGCAAGGAGTGCAGGTTCAAGTCCTGTCCCGCGCAATTTTTTTAGTAAAAAACGTCGCCGTGAGAGCAAGGGGAAGCCGCTCTGCGGCGAGCGTGTTTTAATAACCACAAAGTCTCCGTACGTCCTAAAGGAGGCGGAGTAAAATGATCCCGACTCATATTTTTAGAGAATACGATATCCGCGGCATCGCCGGAAAAGAACTCACCGAAGAGGTCGCTCTTGCGATCGGTAAGGCGTTCGGGTCAGTCCTTGCGCGTGAGGGAAAAAAGACCATCGCAATCGCTCATGACCATCGCTGGAGCTGGGAGTTTCTGTTCCGGGGGTTGTCGAATGGTCTTCTGAGCTGCGGTCTTACGGTGATCGATATCGGGTTGGCGCCCACCCCGCTTCTTTATTTTTATGTCGCGAATAATAAACTCGATGCCGGCATTTCCTTGACCGGTTCTCACAATCCTCCTGACGAGAATGGTTTCAAGTTCCAGCATGCCAGCCGCTCTTTTTTTGGAAAAGAGATCCAAAACCTCAAGCAGATCATCGATAAAAATGACTTTGTGACCGGTCAGGGTAAGATTGAACGACCGGACCATGAAGGGGTTCTCAAGTCTTACGAAGATTTTATCGCGAGCGATTTTAAGTTCACCAAAAAACTCAAAGTTGTTTTAGATACAGGGCATGGCATGGGCGGGCTTACGGCTCCAACGCTTATTCGTCGACTGGGGCACGATGTGACCGTGCTTTTTGAGAATCTTGATCCAAAAATGCCAGACCATCAGGCGGATCCCTCTGTTCCGGCGAACCTGAAAGATCTTCAGAAGAAAGTCGTCGAGCTCAAGGCAGATATCGGCATTGCCTTTGACGGGGACGCCGACCGTATCGGCGTGGTCGATGAAAAAGGGCAGATCATTTATGGTGATAAGCTGCTTCTTCTCTATGCTCGCGAGATCCTGACGCGCAAACCTGGCGCAGTCATTATTGGGGATGTCAAAAGCTCTAAACAGATCTATGACGATATCGCCAAGCGTGGAGGGAAGCCCATTATGTGGAAGACCGGCCATTCCTTAATCAAAGCCAAAATGAAAGAAACAGGCGCTGAGATGGCGGGCGAGATGAGTGGGCACATGTTTTTCAAGGATCGCTGGCTTGGCTTCGATGATGCGGTCTATGCGGCATGCCGGATTCTGGAGATTGCCGACAAAGCGAACGCACCATTCTCAACGCTGCTTGCCGACGTGCCGCAACTTGTGAATACCCCGGAGATTCGTTTTGAACTTCCTGAAGAGATCAAATTCAAAGTGATCGCACAGGTCGTCACAGACCTT
The DNA here is from genome assembly GCA_964482725.1 of uncultured bacterium. Lineage (GTDB taxonomy): Bacteria > Omnitrophota > Omnitrophia > Omnitrophales > Aquincolibacteriaceae > Aquincolibacterium. The sequence goes on from CAYZYT010000011.1 coordinate 46,510, forward strand.
AAAAAGAAGTATGAGGTTGTTGATATCGACGGCGCTCGCGTCCAGTTTCCGGATGGTTGGGGATTGGTCCGAGCTTCCAACACTCAGCCGGTGCTCGTAATGCGTTTTGAGGCCCAGACTCAGCAACGACTCGATGAGATCCGAGCGATTGTTGAAAATGAACTCAAGACCGTGATGCACGAGATGAGCTGATGAATTGGGCGGTCCCAATACCAATCAAGCGAAGCAAATCTGAGCTTGGGGCCGTCCAAGCAACCCTTCAGAAAAAAAAATCAAATGCTTGGGCGGTTATTATGGCCGGCGGGAGCGGAACACGCTTCTGGCCGGAAAGTCGTAAGCATCGCGCTAAGCAATTCCTGAACCTTTTCGGCCCCAAGACCCTTATTGAACAAACCTTCGATCGCGTCAAAAAAGTCATTCCCCCTTCCCGCATTCTTGTTTTCACCTCTCTGGAGAAAGCCGCTTCGACCGCGAAATTGCTCCGCCTCCCGCGTGCGCAAGTGATCGGGGAGCCAGTCGGACGCAATACCGCGCCGTGCGCCGCGTGGGCCGCGTCCTTGATCCTTCGCAAAGATCCTTCGGCCGTTCTGGGCATTTTTCCTGCGGATCATTTCATCAAGGATGAAACTGCCTTCGCGAAGGCCCTCCGGGTTGCGTACGAACAAGCGGATCACGAAGGGATGCCTGTGACGCTGGGGATCAAGCCGGATCAGCCTCACACAGGGTATGGTTATCTTGAATTGGCTGAAAAGAAAGTATCGGTTCGCGGGACCCCGGTTTTTTTTCTCAAACGTTTTCATGAAAAGCCCAAGCTTGCGCGGGCTAAGATGTATTTTCGATCCTCGAAATTCCTTTGGAATGCCGGCGTCTTTATTTGGCGCGCGGATTGCCTGCTTGAGACGACCCGTCGTGAGCTTCCCGCTGTATTTAAAGCGGTCGTGAAAATCGCCTCTGGAGGGATCTCGACTGCTGCTGTTAAAAAACTTTTCGCGCAAGTGCCGAACATCTCGATCGATTATGGCCTCATGGAAAAGCTTTCCGGAGGGTCGCCGGCGAAGCGGCGAGCCTCGTCCCGGTTTTTGGGCGGCATTCTGACGATCCCTGTCGTGATGGGCTGGAATGATGTCGGCAGCTGGTCGTCTCTCAAGGATGTTCTCTCTGCCGACAAGAACGGCAATATTTCCATCGGCAATAATCTTCTGGTGGAAAGCTCCGGAAATGTTGTGAAGGGATGCGGGCGTTTGATCTCGACCGTGGGCCTTAAAGACCATGTGGTGGTCGATACGGGGGATGCGGTTCTGATCTGTCCTCTAAGTGAGACGGAATCGATCCGCAAGATCGTGCATGAGCTTCAGAAGAAACAGGGACAATATTTGTAAAACGTTTCAATAAAAAAAAGAGGTGTTTATGAAAGCAGCAAAAGTACTAAGTTTGATTCTGGGGGTGTTGTTTCTTGCGGGGTGTGCGTCTACCGCGTGCAAAAGCAAAAAAGCCGAAGTCGTCGCACCCGTCGCGGCAGCTGTTGTGGCGCCTGTGAAACCCGTCGCAATTCCCGAACCGGCTCCTGCTCAAGAAGAGCCTGCGATGGAAAAGATCCCTGCGGCTGTGCGAAAGTAGAACGGCGGGTTCGAAGTACCCGGAAGATCGATCTCGAACTGTGGAAGTGGAAGAAGCATCGTTTTTAAAATAAGGAGGGGCTTTTGTGAAAAAATCTTTCAGGTTCTTAGCCTTGGTTCTTCCGGTTCTGATGCTTTCGGGTTGTGTGACAAGCTATTATAAGAACAAAAAAGGCGATGAGTGCAAGCGTCGGTATTTCACGACCTTTGGGATTTCGATGAGCAGCTGCGGTGATGCGGTGGTAACGACCGTGCCCTCCACGGCGGCAGGCTCCGGCGGAATTTCTTCCCAACAGACTCAAGGGGGGCCGGTCGTCTCAGGTCGTGACCCCGGGGTTTCCGTTCAACCGATCGTTACCCCGACGTTTGCGGCCCCTCGAGAAGTCGAAGAGGAAACGCCGGCGGCAGCTCCCTCCAAAGATCTGCCGATGGGGCCCATTGCGGCCATGGGGGGGGGAGATGCACCCTCAGCAGTCCCCCAGTAGGTCCGTTTCGCTTCGGGTTTTTTGATGCCGGAGGACCGAGGGCTCCATGACGGTGTTCCGTTCCGGAGGCCGATGAGGTGGAGGCTTAACCAATATGGAAATTAGATGACTCTTCTTCAATCGCTCATTTTAGGTATTGTCCAAGGCCTGACGGAATTCCTTCCGATCTCCAGCTCGGGGCATTTGGTGCTTTTTCAGAATATTTTTGGGATGAAAGAGCCGATGCTGGCGTTTGATATTGCCCTGCACGGCGGGACACTTCTCGCGATCCTGGCGTTCTTTTACAAGGATATCCTTGATATCCTGAAGGATTTTATCCACAGCATTCAAAAGACCTTTTCTGAAAAATCTTCTTTCGCCGCGAGTATTCAGCCGCCGCATCGAGGCCTGTGGGCCTGCATTTTGATCACGCTTCTTCCTACCGGGATCATGGCCGTTTGTTTTAAACATCTTTTTGAGACGGCTTTTTCAAGCCTCCTTTTTGTTGCTGGGGCATGGTTCGTGATGGGGATTCTCCTGATCCTGAGTGAACGCTTCCAGAAGGGACAAAAAGACCTGTCGGTGATCCATTATGGGGACGCGTTTTGGATCGGTCTGGTACAAGGGGTCGCTCTTTTGCCCGGGATCTCGCGTTCGGGTAGCACGATCCTTGCGGGCATGCTTCTGGGGATCAAAAAAGAAGACGCTGCGAAGTTCTCATTTCTGATCTCTATTCCCGCGGTGACGGGAGCGATGGTCATGGACTTGAAAAAGGGGATTCAATATTTTTCGACGAATACGGCGATCGTTCTGACCGGGTTCCTGGCGGCTGCGATCACGGGATATTTCGTGATTCGCTGGCTTATGGGGCTCATCCGTCAGGGGCGTTTTTTTCTTTTTGGCTATTACTGCATTGCCGTGAGCCTTTTTGCGGTAACCTTCGTGATCCTTTCCTGACGCCATGAAAACCGTCCGTTGTGTCCTCCAAAGAGGTAAAGAACGGCCCGTCAAAAACCGTCATCCCTGGATCTTTTCAGGCGCGATCGATCAGATCGAAGAGGGGTTTGAGGCGGGCGACCTCGTCCGGGTTTTTTCCGAACACGATGAATTCCTTGGCATAGGTTATCTCAATCCGGCGTCTCAGATCGTCGTGCGCATGCTTGCGTTCGAGGATGTGACGATCGACGAATCTTTTTTTGATGAAAAGATCTTGCGGGCGCTTGAGCTGCGTAAGCGATTCATGCCGCGCGATACAAATGCCTACCGCTTGATCCATTCCGAAGGGGATTTTCTTTCCGGGTTGACCGTGGATGTCTATGGGGACTTTTTGGTTGCGGAGTTCAATACGGCCGGGATCGACGCGTGGAAGCCGGTGATCGTGAAGATCCTTCAAAAACATTTCCCCTCTTATTCTATCTTTGAACGAAGCGACTCGGATCTGCGGAAATGGGAAGGCCTCAAGCGCTCCGTGGGCGTGCTTGCGGGTTCGGAACCTCCAGAGGCGATCGAGATCCAGGAAAACGGGCTGCTTTTTGGTGTGGATATCAAAGGCGGTCAAAAGACCGGATTTTTTCTCGATCAGCGCGAGAGCCGGGAAGTCGTGCGAGGGCTGAGCGCCGGCAAGCGAGTGCTCAATTGTTTCGCCTATACCGGAGGATTTTCTGTTTATGCGGCCAAGGGTGGAGCAAAAGAAGTTGTGTCGGTGGAATCCTCCGAGCCCGCGGTCGAGATGGGGCGCAAGAATTTTGAGAGGAATGGACTAAGCGCGGAGCAGAGTGTTTGGGCCCAGACGGATGTTTTTGACTATTTGCGTACGACGAAAAAAGAATTCGACATGATCATCCTCGATCCGCCGGCTTTTTGTAAAAATAAGAATCAGGTTCAGGATGCCGCTCGCGGTTATAAGGATATCAATATGCAGGCTTTTAAACAGCTCCCGAAAGGCGGCCTTCTTTTCACGTTCTCATGTTCTTCTTACATCACGCCGGACCTTTTCCAGAAGATCATCTTCGGCGCAGCCTCGGACACAAAACGTGACGTCAGGATCCTCAAAAAAACTTCCCACGCGTTCGATCATCCGATCAATATCTACCACCCCGAAGGCGAATACCTCAAAGGGCTTCTTTGTGAAGTTCTCTGATACTACGAAGCGGGTTAGACGGGGACTAAGGAAGTAGGACCACTTTCAGGGAATGTTTGGCTTCGGCGACGAAGCGAAAACCTTCCTGGGCTTGCTCGAGCGGAAATCGGTGGGTGATCAGGTCCTTCATATTAGCCTTGCCGGATTCGATCAGTTGGATTGCTTCCGCAAGATCCTCAGGCGCGGCTCCGTAAGAAGACGTGACCGTTAACTCGTTCCTCCACATATCTACGGTCGGGAGTTCAATATTCGTGTCCGGGATCGCAAAGAGCAAAAGCGTGCCTTTCCGGTCCATCGATTGAAAGGCCTGGTTGACTGCAGGAAGTGCCCCCGTGCAGAGAATGACCTTGTCCGCTTTGAGCTGGGGAAGATCTTTCGGATGGTAAACTTCGTCGGCACCGTATTCCCGGGCTTTCGCGAGCCGCGACGCATCCATATCGGTGATGATCACCTTGGCGCCTTTCAACTTTGCGATCTGAACATTCATCAAACCAGAAACGCCGCTTCCCAGGATCAGGACCGTCTCGTCTTTTTTAACGCCGATGACGCGCTGACCGCGGACCACGCAGGCCAAAGGTTCGATCATCGTGCCTTCCTCATACGACAGGTTTCCCGGAAGGACATAGATCCCGTGCTCAACATTGATCTTCGGAACACGAATGAATTCCGAGTATCCGCCCGGGTCGAAATTTCCGGTATGCAGGGTTTCGCAGGCGGTGTGGTTGCCGTTATGACAGTGCTTGCACTGATAGCAGGGGACGTGGTGGCTGACAAAGACTCGTTGGCCTATTTTATATTTCGGAGAGTTCGACTCAACGATGTCGCCGCTTATTTCATGGCCCAGGATGCGAGGGGCTTTTTTGATCCGGTACCACTCCATGACATCCGTGCCGCAGATGCCGCTTGCCCGGGTCTTGACCAGGATCTCTCCGTCGCCGATCTTAGGCTGCGGTCGTTCCTCGATCCGGACATCGCGGTTACTGTAATAGACAGCAACTTTCATGAAAAATTCTTTCTGTTTGCGTTGTCATTCCCGCATGTCTTTAGCGGGAATCCAGTCTGGACCCCCGATGAATGCATTCGGGGATGACAAAAAAGCTTAGCTATTTCGCGGAAGGTTTGTAGATCTTGAGAGCTTTTGCGACCGTGGCTTTTTCATGGACGATCGCCTGAACAGCCTTCATCATCCCGACCGGGTTGTCTGATTGGAAAACATTACGGCCCATATCCACGCCAGCGGCGCCGTCCTGAATGGCGCCATAGGCCATTTCGAGCGCTGCTTTTTCCTCGATCTTCTTACCGCCGGCGATCACGACCGGAACATTGCCGCAGGCCTTGACGATCTTCTGAAAATCCTGGCAGTAATAGGTCTTGACCATATGAGCGCCCATTTCCACGCAGATCCTGCAAGCCAATCCCAAGTAGCGTGCGTCCCTTACCATGTCTTTACCTACCGCTGTTACCGCCAGAACAGGGATCCCAAAAGTTTCACCCTCGTCCACGATCTGCGCGAGATTGCCGATCGTCTCTTTTTCGTTCTCACTGCCGACAAAAACGGAACACGTGATTGCGGAGGCGTTGATCCGGATGGCATCCTCGATCGAAGTGGTGATGATCTCGTTGGAGAGCTCTTTTAAGATGCTCTGGCCGCCGGAGACTCGGAGGACAATGGGTTTATTCATTTCAGCCGGGATCCAGTTCCTGAGGGCTCCTCGGGTGATCATAAGGGCATCCGCAAAGGGGAGAAGGGGTTCCACGGTTTTACCTAAATTTTCCAGGCCAGTCGTCGGCCCCTGGAAGTAGCCGTGATCAACGGCTAGCATGACACAATTGCCCGATTGGGCGTTCATAAGCCTTGAAAATCTGTTCTTCATGCCCCATTCCATGATAAGACCTCCTTGTATGAGAGAATTGCTCGGTGAATACGT
>CAYZYT010000011.1:52757-80047 GCA_964482725.1 uncultured bacterium
TGCCCCATTCCATGATAAGACCTCCTTGTATGAGAGAATTGCTCGGTGAATACGTTCGGGATTATACCTTGAGAGCATTCTTGGGTCATCCTCTCTTTTCGAACGTGTCTTCCCCCCATCCTCAGCCAGGGACGGTTCTCGACAATCTATTGTCGCTCAAGGGGATACGACAGAACTGTCCCTTTAAGACTATCTCTTGCTCTGGGGACAGTTCTTTTCTAACAGCATAATAGTAAAAGTGTTATTGAGAACCGTCCCTGGCTGAGTTTGACAGCGATAAAGGATAGCGTTGGCGTTGCTCGTTGCGTTGATTTGAGATATACTTCCCCCATGAAAGATATCAAAATCACCACCGAATTCACACCCAATCCGAACTCGCTTAAGTTCAATGTGAGTGTGCCCATTTGCACACATGGAACGGTCCAGTTTGCTTCCAAGTCCGAAGCGGGAAAATCCCCGCTGGCCGCCAAGCTTTTTGAGATCGAAGGCGTCAAAGAGGTCATGATCGGCGCTGATCTTGTAACCGTGACTCGGGATGAGGATGTTTCATCCTGGAACGTTTTGATCCCGCGCGTGACGGAGACGATCCGAGAATTTCTTGTCTGTGGCAAGACAAGTCCCAAGGCTTGCGAGAAATGCATGGATGCCACGAATCCGAAGTCTGAGATCGAAAAAAAGATCATCCAGATCATGGATGAGCAGATCCGTCCGGCGCTTGCACGGGACGGAGGCGATGCGGTGTTCTGCGGTTTTGAGAATGGCGTTGTGAAACTACACCTCAAAGGTGCCTGTTCCGGATGTCCCAGCGCGACCATCACCCTCAAGATGGGGATCGAAGCCTACCTCAAAGAGTACATCCCCGAAGTGAAGGAAGTCGTACGAGTGTAACTTTCAGAAGCAAGAGGCATAGAAGCCGAGAGGCAAAGAAAATCTATGCTTCTTGCTTCTCTGCTTCTTTCCTCGGATATGTAGGTTTAACCTTCCTCAATTTGGCCGATACTTTAAGAAAGAAAATCCAGCTTAGGAGGAAACATGGCTAAAAAAATTCTGAAGAAACTTTCCGCAAGCAAGATCACGACCTTTAAGATCCGCAATCGGCGCGGCTATGCCGCGATCTTTATGAATAATCTCACTGAAGGGAACACGGTGGGGATCGCCCTGGCGCGGATGGCGAAGGCGGTTAAGCGGATGGGGTATCTTTTGGGCTGAGGCCCAAGACGACAGACCAGAGACCAGAGACTGAAAACAAACCGCAGTTACTTTTGCTTTTGTCCCTAGTCTCTAGTCTCCGGTCACGAGTCTTATTTAACGGCCGCTGGCATCCTTGCGCTTCGAGAAACAATCCTTGCAATAGACCGGACGGTCTTCTCTGGGCTTGAAAGGAACTTCACATTCCTTTTTGCATTCGCCGCAAGTCGCCTTATGCATCTCGCGCGGTGCGCCTCCAAAACCACGTCCTTCTCCTTGAAACCCCATGTTATCTCCTCCTGTTGGCACTGATGTCAGTGCAGTTGTGGGAAAAAATTCCCGAAAAATCCATTACTTGTGAAACTATTTAAATGATTACCGGGGACCCTTCCGGTGGCGAAAAAAAGGCTTATCGCCATGACCGAATCCGCGGGATGCTCCACCCGGCTTTCTGTCAAAAGAGCGCTCAGGACTCGAGCTTCTTTCCCTGGGACGATCCGATGAAAATCCACCTTCGCGGGGCGGCCGATCTTTTGAGAAACCGCCTGGCCTGGGGCGGTCCGATGAAAAACCACTGGGTCTCGGGCGATCCGATGAGAATCCACCTTCTCTCGGACGAGAAGAAGAAAAGCCGCCTTCTCTCCGGGGGCCACGATTGAAGTCTCTTCCACCGCTTCCGCCACCAAAAGAAGGCCGGAACGGTTTCGAAAAACGCTTCTCCCGGTCCCGGAACGGTCTTTCCGGTGATGGGCCGCCGATCAAAATGTCTATTTTCTTCTCGAGATAGTTCAGCTGCTGCTGCATCTTTTTGATCAAAGATACGACATCAGTGTCGGATTGCGGGGGAACGGAAAGCTCCTCATTTTCTTCTGAATGTTCGCTCATGTAACTTTAACTCCTTTGGGTACGGGTTTTATTGATAGTAAACGGGGCAGGCGCTCCCGGGCGTCTGTGCTCCGTGTTTCTTCTTGAGATGTTTAATCTTCTCCTGCAAGTGCCAAAGCTGAAAGGACCGAAGGGTTGATCCGCGACGAGTGTCCCAGGTTCTTGAGGACTTTATCCGCTGTTTTCTTTAAAGTGGTCTTGAACACACAGGAAAGTTCTCCCACAAGACCCTTAGCCGAACGTTCGAGCGCCTGACGTTTCCGTTGGTCTTTGGCTTCAAATTTGTCATAAGCAAAGGTCTGAAGCGCCCGGGCCAGGCCCCAAGCCTGATCCTGGAGATTCTGCGCCGAGTCGGTTCCGGGATGGCCTTTGCCATTGCCCGCTTTTAAGTAGCTCAGGATCTTATTCGCTTCCCGAGGAGAAACAAGATCGTGAAAACCCGAGACTTCCAAGTCCAAGGCCGAAATGACAAAGCGGGCTTTCATTCGGGTGGCTATTTTGGGCACCAGCGAATAGCTGGGACCCCTCTGGTCGTAGGGACCCGGGGGAGTGACCCTTTCTACGCGGCACAGTCCATGAATCGGGTGGTAGAGCAGGTTACCGTTTGCGATCTTTGCTTTTTTCATAAGCCTCTTTGTGAGAGTTCTGGGTAGATCATTTTTTCGAGAGGTTTCGAGTACTGCGTTAATGTTAATTTTAAGGGTTCGCAGTACCGTACCGTGTACCTTAAAAAATCAATCTACACGGTACTGGTATGACTTCAACCAAGACGCACTGAACGACTTATAAAGCTTAAAGGAAGTTTAGTGCAGTCCTGGTTCTCAATTACTTTTTATTAAAAACCAGGACGGGCTTGTTTCAGTCCCAATACTTATCAATTTCCGTGAAGCGGAAATTGGGGCAGTCCTTGCCGGCCATTTGAGAAAAGAAGTAGAGGCAAGGACTGTGCTGGTGTCACCTAGGGGACTGCAAAGCTCTATTGTGACGGGGGGCATTATACAACAGTTTCTCTCGAAAGGGTGATTTATTCCTCGACCTTTGTTTTGACTCCGATTTGAGGCGAAGAGTGATGTGTTTCATTGACACCCCTGAACGATCTGCTGTAAAATCCTCGAAATCCAACGGTTACGGAGATTGGCCCTCATTATGTCAACACGCGTTCTAAGCGGTACACGACCCACGGGAAAACTGCATCTTGGGAACCTCCTAGGGGCTCTGGAAAACTACAAGAAATTGCAGGGGCAAGACGCTTTTTTTATGATCGCCGATCTGCATGCCCTTACGACTGAGTACGAAGACAAGACCAAGATCGCGGAAAACGTGACGGAGGTTGTGATCGACTATCTGGCGAGCGGTCTCGATCCGGAGAAGTGTACGATGTTCGTACAAAGCGAAGTTTTGGAACACGCCAATCTCGCGTTGCTTTTTTCGATGATCACCCCGCTGGGTTGGCTGGAGCGGAACCCGACTTACAAGGACCAGCTTGCGGAGCTGAAGGGCAAGGATCTCCACACTCACGGATTTTTGGGATATCCTGTGCTTCAGGCCGCGGATATCGCGATCTATAAGGCCGAGAAGGTTCCGGTCGGCGAGGATCAGCTGCCGCACCTGGAACTGACGCGCGAGATCATTCGCAGATTTTTTCATCTCTACAAGAAACAGGTCTTTCCGGAGCCCGAGGCGGTGCTTACGCATGTGCCGAAAGTGCCGGGGCTCGATGGCCGAAAGATGAGCAAAAGTTATGGTAACTGTATTTATCTGGCGGATCCCAGGGAAGAAGTGACGAAGAAGGTCAAGACCATGGTGACGGACCCGGCGAGAAAACTTCGCTCGGACCCAGGTCACCCCGAGGTTTGTCCGGTCTATTTTTATCATAAGCTTTTTAATAAGGATCAGGTGGAAACGGTTGCGAAGGAATGCCGCGCCGCGGCGCGCGGCTGCGTAGATTGCAAAATGGAAATGGCTGTAAAGCTGAACGAATTTATGGACCCCATACGGGAAAAACGTGAATCATGGATGAAGAAAAAAACAGAAATACGGCAGATCCTCGACCGGGGAGCCAAGAGGGCGCGGGAAGTCGCGAGCCAGACCCTCAAGGAAACCCTGCAGGCGATGGGTCTGGTGTTGTAGCTTCTCAAACGCCTTCTGAAAACGCGGGTCATCCTGAGTCCCTTAAGGTAGAAGGTTCTCCTGAGGATATTCTTCTCTCTGCTCAGAATGATGCTGGCGGGGTGCCCCCGGAAGAATCCTCCGGGCTCCCGCTTGTTCCCGAGGCTGTCAAAGAACACGACCCGCTTCATGTCAAGATCGCGGTCTATGACGGACCGTTGGATCTTCTTTTGGACCTCATCAGGAAAAATGAGATGAACGTCTATGACATCCCGGTCGCGGAGATCACGCAACAGTATCTGGATTATCTGAAAGTGATGAAGCAGCTGGATCTCGAGGTCGCGGGCGAATTCATCGTCATGGCCGCTACGCTTATCTATATCAAGTCCAAAATGCTCCTTCCCACGGATAAAGATGAAGAGGAAGGCGACGGCGAGGATCCGCGTGCGGAGCTCGTGCGAAAACTGCTCGAGTATCAGGCTTTTAAAGAGGCGGCCAAGGAACTCGGGCTTCTTCAGACCGAACGCGGCAAGGTCTTCACGCGTCAGATCACGGATTATTATTTGGGAGAGTTGGATCCGGAAGATGTCGGGGTGGATACCTTTAGCGCGAATTTTTTCGACCTCATCGTCGCGTTCCAGAATGTGCTCGCAAAAAAGGAGCCCAAAAGTCTTCACGAGGTCTTTGAAGAAGTCGTCTCGATCGAAGAGAAGATGATCCAGATCCAGTCCCACCTCGATGAAAAGGGAAAAGTTTCCTTTAACGATCTTTTCTCGGAGCGTTGGACGCGGAACGAGCTCATTGCGACATTTCTCGCGATCCTCGAGCTCGTCAGGACACGTTTCGCTTGGGTGCGTCAAGACAAGCATTTCGGCGAGATCGTCATTGAAAAAAGGAATGAACCCGAGTATAAAAGCGATTCGTCAGAGCGGGAAGCACAGTCGTAAGTATTTTTAATTTGTCATCCCCGAATATTTTGATCGGGGATCCAAGGTCTGGATGCCCGCTTTCGCGGGAATGAAAGACGGAAGTAGGTGGATGGAAATGTCAATAAGCCCAGCAGCGAAAGAACGGGAAAAACAAGCTAAGCTTAAGACCTTGCGCAAGGAACTGGATCAGGAGATTCAGGAGCAGCTTGAGGAAAAAAACGCCCTGGAGGGTTTGACGGGCGCTCAGAAATTCCAGATCGAATCTTTGCGTGAAGAAGATCTTCAGGATCCGGCCAAGGCGAAGCTCGTGGTCGAAGCGCTGATCTTCGCATCTTCGAAACCCCTGACGCCGGCTGAGATCCGCAAAGTCACGAAGGTCCTGACCGTGGGGCAGATCGAAAAGATCGTGGCGGAGCTGAAAGAAGATTATCAAAAGACGGAACGCTGTTTTGAACTTTTGGAGATCGCGGGCGGGTATGAGCTTTCGACTAAAAGAGAATTCGCGCCGTGGATCCTGAAGATCGAATTACAGCGCAAAGCCCGCCAGGCGACACAATCGGCGCTTGAGACGCTGGCGATCCTGGCTTACAAACAACCGCTTACGCGTGCTGAGATCGAATCGCTTCGGGGAGTGGACACGAGCGGCGTGTTGAACACTCTTATGGAAAAGAATTTCATCAAGATCGTCGGTAAGAAAGAAGTGCCCGGCCGACCGTTCATGTATGGGACTACGGAGAAATTCCTGGAGCATTTCGGTCTTAAAGAATTGCGGGATCTCCCGAGCATCGATGAGATCCGTCACATGGTGGACAGTTCGGTCAAAAAAGAAGAATTGATCGGAACGAAGAAGATCGTGGATATGCCGCCCTCCGAAGACGGGCGAGCCTCGCCCGAATTGCAGGGCGGGCCGCAGGAGGGCGAACAGCCGCCTGTGTCGGAGGAAACCCCATCTGTATCGGAAGCACCCGTAGAAGGAAGCAATGATCCGAAGGGTAACAGCTAAGGTTACGAAACCCGTATCGGTCAGGATAACGGGAACGTAACCTCAGCCGGCAAACGAAGCGGGTATCGTAACCGTAAACGAATGACGAGGATAAAATAATGGATCTGAGCCAGATACGTAAAAAAATTGATGAATTGGACCAGAAGATCATCGGGCTTTTGAATGAGCGGACCGAGTTCGCGCGCGAAGTTGGTAAGAAAAAGACCGAGGCCGGCAAGGAGATCTACGCCCCGGAACGGGAAAGCGAGATCTACCGCAAGATCGATGCCTTGGCGGCGAAAGGGATCCTGCCGAAGGACGCCCTGAAATCCATTTACCGGGAGATCATGTCCGCGGCGCTCGCTCTGGAGAAGCCGCTTGCGATTGCCTACCTCGGGCCTGAAGCGACTTTCACGCACCTCGCGTCCCTTTCCAAGTTCGGATCGAGCGTGGAGTACCGTTCCTGCGCGAGTATTGGCGAAGTATTCCGCGAAGTCGAGCAGGGCCGTGCCGATTATGGTGTGATCCCGATCGAGAACTCCATCGAAGGGGCCGTGAGCCATACGCTGGACATGTTCATTGATTCCGATCTTAAGATCTGCTCTGAGATCTATTTCGAGATCGCGCATAACCTGATGTCGAATGTCCCGAATATGAAGCAGATCAAACGCGTGTACTCCAAGGCCGAGGTGTTTGGTCAGTGTCGTATGTGGTTGGAATCGCATCTCCACCACGCGGAACTCATGGAAGCCTCAAGCACGGCCGCGGCGGCCAAGCGCGCGGCGGATGAGGACGGCGCGGCAGCGATCGGTTCGAAGCTTGCGGCGACGCTTTACAATGTCCCGATCCTCGCCGAAGGGATCCAGGATTTCGCCAACAATGTGACGCGGTTTCTCGTGATCGCCAAACAGATCCCGACGAAAACGAAAAACGACAAGACCTCGATCCTTGTCTCGATCCGTGACAAGGTGGGCGCGCTTTATGAGATGCTCCTGCCGATCAAGAAATACCGTGTGAATATGACCAAGATCGAATCACGCCCGTCTAAAAAGAAGGCGTGGGATTATTTTTTCTACATCGATCTCGAGGGGCATGTGCAGGATCCGCGCGTCCGTAAGATGCTCGCGGAGATGGAAACGAAGGTCAAGTTCCTCAAAGTGCTGGGTTCTTACCCGGCGGCGGGGAAGACGAAAGACTAAAAAACAGTGTCATGGTGTCAATGTGTCAAAGCATCAAAACTTTGACACTCTGATACGCTGACACTTTGAAACGATCAAAAATGATTCCATTCAAAAAACATATCCAAGAAATAAAGCCCTACGAACCCGGGAAGCCCATCAAGGAGCTTCAACGGGAGTATGGGATCCGCCACGTCATTAAGCTTGCCTCGAACGAAAATCCGCTCGGGCCTTCCGGGAAGGCGATTCGCGCGATGCGGAAAGCCATTCGGGAAGTCCATCTCTATCCGGAAGGCAATTGCTATTATCTCCTGACCCGTTTATCCAAGGAACTGGATATGGACCCGGCGCACTTGATCTTTGGGAATGGATCGAATGAGATCATCGAGCTTTTAGCTCGCGGCTTTTTGTCCGAAGGTGACGAGGTGATCTCTTCGGAAATGACGTTTCTGGTCTACCCGATCCTCTCTCAGGTCTGCGGCGCAACATTTAAGGCCGTCCCCATGAAGGATCACCGGTATGATCTCGAAGGGATCCTCCGGGCGATTTCGCCGAAGACCAAACTCATTTTTATCGCCAATCCCAACAATCCGACCGGAACTTACGTGACGGCAGAGGAGGTCGAGGCCTTTCTTTCCAAAGTGCCCGACCACGTGGTCGTGTGTTTCGATGAAGCCTACGTGGATTTTGTGGATGCCGAAGATTTCCCGAAGATGCTCACGTATGTGAAGGCCGACCGCCCTGTGAATACGGGCGAACCCCGTGCTGCTTTGCAGGAGGGACGGCCGAATGTGGTGGTTCTGAGGACGTTTTCCAAGGCCTATGGGCTTGCGGGACTTCGCATCGGTTATGGCGCGGCTTCCAAGGAGATGGTCCAGTACCTCCACAAGGTTCGCCAGCCATTCAATGTGAACTCGGTGGCGCAGGCCGCGGTCGTGGCGGCGCTAGACGATACGTTCTTTCTTTGGCGCACGAAATGGCTCGTGGTGCGCGGCCGGAAATTTTTCTACCGGGAACTCAAGAAATTAGGGTTAGAATACCTTCCCAGCCAGGCCAACTTCATTCTCATTAATATGAAGACCGATGGCCAGGAGGTTTATCAATATCTGTTGCGCCAGGGAATGATCGTCCGGCCCATGACCTCTTACAAGCTGCCGGACTGGATCCGTATTACGATCGGCCGCCGCGGTCAGAATGTTCAATTGGTCAAATTGCTCAAGAGTTATTTAGCGAAAACCGGGGAACGGGTAACGGGGAACGCATAGCGTAATCGTTAGCCGTTCATCGTTCCACGTTTCCCGATTTTTTATTGGAGAATAAAAAATATGATCATCGTCTTAAAGAAAACCGCAACGCCGCAAGAGCTGGAACATATCTGTCAGAAGGTCCGTGAACTCGGGCTCACGCCCAACGTATCGCGTGGCACGGAGCGCACCGTGATCGGCGTGATCGGGGATGAAGAAAAGCTTCACGTCCAGCCGCTTGAAGTTTTTCCGGGCGTTGAGTCTGTGATGTCGATCTTGAAGCCCTACAAGCTTGCGAGTCGCGATTACAAGGCCGAGAATACCGAGTTCGATATGGCCAACGGCGTGAAAGTCGGCGGTAAGAAGATCGTGGTGATGGCCGGTCCCTGCGCGGTGGAGAATTACGACATGCTTTTGGGCATTGCGAAGGCCGTGAAGCGTTCCGGCGCAACATTCCTCCGGGGCGGGGCGTTCAAACCACGCACATCGCCTTACTCTTTTCAGGGGCTCGGCGAGGAAGGCTTGAAATATCTGCGCCAAGCGGCGGATGAAGTCGGCCTTTTGGTCGTGACCGAGGTGATGGACACGCGTCAGGTGGAATTGGTGTCGCAATATGCGGACATGCTCCAGATCGGTGCGAGGAATATGCAGAATTTTGATCTTCTTAAAGAATGTGGCATGACAAAAAAAGCGGTGCTCCTGAAACGCGGGCTTGCGGCCACCGTCAAAGACCTCCTGATGTCCGCGGAATACCTGCTCTCCAAGGGGAATTTTAAGGTCATGCTCGGAGAACGCGGTATTCGGACTTTCGAGACCTCCACGCGCAACACGCTCGATCTGAACGCGATCCCCGTGCTAAAAAAAGAGACTCATTTGCCGGTGCTTGTGGATCCTTCGCATGGGACCGGGTACCGTGATTTCGTGCCACCCATGGCCATGGCTGGGGTGGCCGCCGGGTGTGACGGTCTGATGGTCGAAGTCCATCAAAATCCCGAAGAAGCCAAAAGTGACGGGGAGCAGTCGGTGTTGCCGACGCAATTCGATGAAATGATGCGTAAGGTCCGTCTCATTGCACAGGCCGTCGGACGGGACATCTAAAAACAGGGTGAAGGATGGAGGAGGGCGGATGGCGCAAGCCGGCTTTGAGTTGTTCTCCATCCTCCATCCGATATCCTGAAACTTTGAAAAGCAGTTATATGTTAAAGAGAAAAATCCATGTTTAGAAAAATAGCTATAGTGGGGTTAGGTTTGATGGGCGGTTCGCTCGCAGCCGCATGTCGTAAACATTTTCCTAAGGCCCGAATCATCGGGGTCAGCCGCAGCTACGAGGCCCTTGCTTGCGCGAAGAAAAAGAAATGGGTTCATGAGGCTACGCGGGAAGTGCTTTTTGGAACGCACGGAGCGGATCTGGTGGTGCTTTGTACGCCTGTCGATACTTTCCTTCCTTACCTCAAAGCGATCGACAAAGTTTGCGCGAAGGGCGCCTTGGTCATGGATGTCGGAAGCGTCAAGGTCTCGGTCTTAAAAGAAGTGAACTCGCGAAAATGGAAGAACCTTTCGTTTGTCGGATGCCATCCCATGGTCGGATCTCACAGGCGGGGGATCGGGGCCGTGAATCCTTCTTTATATGAAGAGGGATTGGTGCTTCTCACTCGGGACAAGAAAACCTGCCCCTGGAGTTATAAAAAAGCCAAGAAATTCTGGCAGGGCTTTACTTCTAAGATCGTAGAGTTGACTCCCGAAGAGCATGACAAACTTGTAGGAGAGGTCAGTCATCTGCCACATGCCATTGCGGCGTGTCTCATGCATGCCGTCTCAACACCAGCGCTTAAAGTGGCTTCGACCGGTTTTCGTGACACCACGCGCATTGCGGCGGCGGCCTCATCCGTCTGGCAGCCGATTTTTTCTTCGAACCGGAAAGTCATGATGAATGTCGTGAGCCGCTTCGAGCGGGAACTCCGGACGTTTAAAAAACTTCTTAACGACCGGGATCCCAAGAAGCTGGCGCGGTTCCTCGATCAAGCGCGACAAAAGCGAGAAGCACTCTAAAAGCCGGATGATGGATGGAGGATGGCAGATGACGACAAACTGCCCGCTCCATCCACCCTCCGCTATCCGATAGCCTGTTTTTTAAAATCCCCCTTCCCAAATCTGAAACATGTGCTATACTCCCGTCGTTCGCATCGATTTCAGTTCTGGCTAACGCCGGGCTGAGAGGGAAAAACGGTGCGGACCCCCATTTTCATGCAATCCCAATGAGAAGGGGACTCTCAAGGAGGTTTTCCCTATTATGCAATCCAATTTCGCAGAGCTGTACGAGAAGTCTTTTCAGGACATCAAGATCGGTGAGGTCGTTAAAGGCACGGTGATCGCGGTTCACGAACGCGACATTGTGGTCGATATCGCCTACAAAGCCGAAGGCATTCTGGCCAAAGATGAGTTTTCTCAGCCGGAGCTTCTGACCGTTGGGTCCGAAGTGGAAGTGCTGTTCGAAGGTTTTAATGATGTCGAAGGTACGGCCATTCTTTCCAAACGCAAGGCCGATCGTCAGAAGACCTGGAATGATATTCTCTCCAATGCCACCGAAGGTGCCATTGTCGATGGACGTATTTCGCGCAAAGTGCGCGGTGGTTTCATGGTCGATATCGGCATGGAAGCGTTCTTGCCGGCGTCGCTCGTGGATATCAAGCCGGTCCGTAACCAGGACATGTTCATCGGCCTGCAGAGCAAATTCCTCGTTGTAAAGATCAATCATAAGCGCAAGAACGTTGTGGTCTCCCGCAAGGATCTCCTTGAAAAGAGCCGCAACGAAGCCCGCACGGAAAAGCTGAGCACCCTTAAGGTGGGCCAGGTCGTGAAGGGCAAAGTGAAGAACATCACGGATTTCGGCGTCTTCATCGACATCGGGAACCTCGATGGTCTTCTCCATATCACGGATATGAGTTGGGGCCGCATTTCGCACCCCTCCGACCTCGTGAAGATCGGTGATGATATTGAAGTCGTTGTTATCTCGATCGATCAGGTGAAACAAAAGATCTCCCTTGGCCTGAAGCAGAAGGGGACGGATCCTTGGGGCACCGTCGATCAGCGGTATGCGATCGGCAATCAGGTCCACGGCAAGGTCGTTAATATCCTGCCGTACGGAGCTTTTGTGGAACTCGAGCCCGGCATTGAAGGTCTCGTCCACATCAGCGAGCTTTCCTGGACCAAACGTGTCAATCATCCGAGCGAGATCCTTACGATCGGGATGGAACTGGATGTTGTGATCCTGAGTCTCGATACGGCCGCGAAGAAGATTTCGTTGGGCGCGAAACAGGCCCAGGAGAATCCTTGGACCACCGCTTCCAACAAGTTCCAGGTTGGCAGTCGCGTGACCGGGGCGATCCGGAATCTCACCGATTACGGCGCGTTCATTGAGCTCGAGCCCGGCATTGAAGGACTGCTCCATGTGTCCGACATTTCATGGACCCACAAGGTCGCCAAGCCGTCGGATGTCCTCAAGAAAGGGGACACTGCGGAGGTGATGATCCTTGCGGTGGATACCGATGCGAAGAAGATCTCGCTGGGTATGAAGCAGCTGTCCGATGATCCGTGGACCGAACTCACCAAGAATTTCCTCACCGGTCTTGAGCTTCAGGGCAAGGTCACGAGGATCGTGAACTTCGGGGTTTTTGTGGAACTGGACAACGGCCTCGAAGGCTTGATCCATGTCTCCGAGATCCCGGATTGTTCCGCCCAGGACCTCGCGAAGCGCTTTAACCTTGGTGACACGCTCCGTTGCAGCATCCTGAACGTGGACCATGACGGACGTAAGATCGCGCTCTCCTGCAAAAACGAGCCGGTCACGGCCTAAACTAAATTCGACCGATGACGAGCCCCAGGAACCGTAGAGTTGTCATCACGGGCCTGGGGGTCGTCTCGTCGGTCGGCTTCGGGAAAGAGGCTTTTTGGGATTCCATCTCCAAAGGGCGTAGTGGCGTTTCCAACATCACCGCTTTTGATACCACCCAATTTACCACCCATTTTGCCGGCGAGATCAAGAACTTCGATCCGTCCGCCTATATCCTTCCTAAAAAACTCAAACGCATGGACCGCACCACGCAATTCGCGGTGGTAGCTTCCAAGATGGCGGTTGAGGACGCGAAGCTCGATCTCAATGAGCCGGGCGTTCGGGAACGCACCGGCGTGATCATCGGAGCCGCTCTCGCGGGTGTTGGTTTTATCCTGGAACAACATGAGATCATGCTCAAAAAAGGTCCGATGAGGCTCAATCCTTTTACGGCGCTCGCTTCTTTTCCGGACGCTTGTGCCGGGAACGTCTCGATCGAATTAGGGGTAAAAGGTCCGAGCTTTTCTATTGCGACCGCCTGTTCTTCGGCTTCGGACGCTTGCGGCTATGCGTTCGATGCGATCCGGAGCGGGGACCTTGATTTCTTGATCATGGGCGGCGCGGAAGCGACGATCTTTCCGGGGATCGTGGCATCTTTTTGCGTGGCGCGCGCGCTTTCCACCCGGAATGACGCTCCCGAAAAAGCCTCTCGCCCGTTCAGCATGGATCGCGACGGATTTGTCATCGGGGAGGGAGCGGGGATGCTCGTGCTGGAAGAATATGAACATGCGAAACAGCGGGGAGCGCATATCTACGCGGAGATCCTTGGCCACGGCATGACCTGCGACGCGTATCACATGACGGCGCCGGATCCGGAAGGGACCGAAGCGGTCCGGGCCATGCAACTTGCCCTGCAAAGCGCGGGAGTGGATCCCCGGGAGATCGATTACATCAATGCTCACGGGACCTCAACGTCCCTGAACGACAAAACCGAAACTCTGGTCATCAAAAAAGTTTTTGGTCCCAGGGCTTATGAGATCCCCATCAGTTCCATCAAGTCCATGATCGGCCACCTGATCGGCGCGGCCGGAAGCGTGGAGCTTATCGCGACGCTCCTTGCCATGGAACATCAGCTGATCCCTCCGACCATTAATTACAACTCCAAAGACCCCGAATGCGACCTGGATTATGTTCCGAACGTGGCGCGTCCTGCGAAGATCCAGATCGCGATGAAGAACTCCTTCGGCTTCGGCGGGAAGAATTCCATTTTGGTGCTCAAAAAGGTTTGAGCCCCGGGAAACGGCAAACGATGAACGGGGAACGCTTGCGTTAAACGTTTCCCGTTACCCGTTCCCCGCGCAGCGAGTTTAGGCGAGTTCTTCTTCGGCTTCTGAATCGATTTCTGCGGTCGTGCGGTTCTTCCGGTGGGAAAGTGTTTCTACTGCGGTACCATCAAGTATTCCCCGTTTTGAGGCTTCGATGAATTCAACCATGTGCGCGACTTCAGGGCTTTTGTAGGCATGCTTGATTTTTTCGAGCGCTTGGCTGACGTTCATACCTGAGCGGTAAAGAAGTTTGTAGACTTCCTTGATCTCGGCGCGCACTTGCGGTCCGATGCCTGCGCGTCTCATCCCCACCACATTGATCCCCTGTGCCACTCCGGGCCGTCCGCCACAAACCACGTAGGGAGGGATGTCTTTATTGATCGCGGTGAGCGCGCTCACCATGGCGAGCGTTCCGATGCGTGTAAATTGATGGAATCCCGTCATCCCGGAGAGGAACGCCCGGTCTTCGACGGTGCAGTGTCCGGTGAGCGAGGCCTGGTTCACCATGATGATGCTGTTTCCCAAAAGACAATTATGGGCGATGTGGCAATAGGCCATGATAAAATTTTCATCTCCGATCACGGTGGCGGTGCCTTCCTTGGTCCCGCGGTGAATGGTGACGAATTCCCGGATGACATTCTTTGAACCGATCTTGGTAAAGGTGGCCTGACCTTGATAAGCGAGGTCCTGGGGCTCATGACCGATCACGGCGTTCATATGGATCGTGTTGTGATCCCCGAGCTCGGTCCCTCGGGCGATAAAGACTCCGGAGAGGATTTTATTGTGAGATCCGATCTTGACCCCATCCTCAATGATGACGTTCGGGCCGATCGAGTTATTCATCCCGATCTCGACTTGCTTTCCGATGATGGCGCTTGCATGGATTTCCGACATGGTCGGGATTATAACATAAGCTCGTGGTGCGGGGAACTCCAAAGGGAGTGCCTGTGAGCCTTAGGGTCGCCAGGAGACAGCAGATAAAAACTGAAAAAGGAGTTGGGGCGTGGGCCTGCGGGAGGCACCGCGGGACCTTGGAAAAAAATCGGTTTTTGGAACTCATGAGTCGGTTTATTGAGGTTTTGAATGTTCCTCAATCCTGGGTTCGAAGCGTGCCATTATCAGATATTATTACTATAATGCGCTATAAATATAGAGCGCTAATGCTATAAATTGATTGAAACGGTAAAATTGATTAAAAAAGAGACTTGGAGGGCTTGTTTTTTACTATAGCGTAGAGTACTCTTCTATTGGGAACAGAAAATGAAAAATAAAAATGTTGTAGACCAGCGATGGGAACAAAGTGACGTGGCATGTGAGACGTGGGACGGGCCACAGGACACGGGCCGTTGTCAACCTGCCAGGTCAAATGGGCCAATTCGACCTGGCAGGTTGACAAAGGTGACGGCGCTGGCGACGGCGGTGGTGTTCGTATGGTCGATGTGCATCACGCCGGTGATGGCCGAGACGATCAACCTGGAAGGCGGCTCGGTGGATATCAATATCCAGGACAACACGACGAACTGGAATGTGCAGGGCAACCCCGTGTGGAACGTCCCCGAATTTAATGTCGCGCAGGGGAATATTTATAACATCGCCGGCCTGAACCAGGGATCGAGTTTGGCCCTTCTGGTGAACGGCGGTAGTGCCTCCAACATTTTTGGAACGATGAACCTCTCGAATCTTGATTTTATTCTCCAGAATATCGCCGGCATCAATATCGGCTCAAGCGGCATGATCAATCTCAACAATGCGTCCCTTCTCGCATCGACCCTGCCGCTTAATCTGAGCGCAACCGATTTCCTCGCGCATGATTATCAGTTCAGCGGGCAGGGCGGATTTCTGATGAACGAGGGCAAGATCGTGGGCAACAACGCTGACCTGGTGGCTATGATCTCAAACGCCATTGAGAATCGCGGCGTGATCGAAGTGCCGATGGGCACGGTCGCACTCGCCGCAGGCAATACGGTCACCGTCGGCATCTCACCGGACGGCATGGTTTCGATCGGCGTCGACGAAGCGACCGCGAACACCATGGGCCTCAGAGACCAGATCAAGAACAGTGGAAGCATCACCGCGGACGGCGGCCGAGTGGTTCTTAACGCCAAGGCGATGGACGGCCTTTTTGATAAGGCGATTCATATCGAACGGAGCGGCAACGCGGTGGATGCCGTGAGGGCGGATAACGGTACTGTCGATTTTCAGTCTATGGATGATATTTTCAACGAGGCCATTGTGAAAGCCTCGGGCGGGACGGTGAAGATCACTTCTACCGAAGGCTCTGTTACGAACGCCGGTACTGTTGTTGCGGATCAAGGGAAAGTCGAAGTGACTGCGGCCAAGGATGTGACAAATAAAGCGACCGTTCAGGCGGATGAGGGATCGGTCATCGTCGTATCCACGAAAAGCGATGTGGTGAATCAGGGAATGATGAAAGCGGACAAGGGGGAGATCAAAGTCACGTCCGTTCAAGGCAAGATCACGAACGAAGGCACGGTCAAAGCGGATCACGGGACCGTTCAACTGACGGCCGAGCAAATGGCTTATAACAAGGCGATCCTCGAAGCTCTTTACGGCAAGATCGAAGTTACCTCTTATAAGGCGGAAGTTACGAATGAAGGAACGATGGCTGTCGCAAGCGGGGAGATGAAACTCGAATCAGTCCAATCCAAGATCGTGAACAGGGGAACCCTGGATGCTGCGAACGGCTCGATCGAGATGCAGGCGGGCGGCGATATCGAAACCATGGGAAATCTGACGGCGGCGTACCTGAGGGAGAAGGCTGCGGCTTTTAATATCGGCGGAGAATATCACGTCGGCCAATCGTTCCACGACAATCTGGATGATGCCATTACGTATGCCGCGAACACGAACGTTTCGGGAACGATCAGCGACATCGCGAATATCGTGATCAATGCCGGTGTGACGCTCACCCTGACCGGCGACACGGCGTTCTATGCGGACAGTGATCTGAACGGCACCGGCGCTTTCACCATGTCGCCGACGGCCACGATCGCGGGCGGCGGGTACAATCTGTCGCTTAAGGCCAGCCAGGCCTCCACGATCGGAATTCTTTCGAATGTGAATCTCCTGACGCTCGGCCGGAACGCCGCTTACACGCCGGCTTATTCGTCCTCGACGGCCACCAACGACATCAGCGTCAGCACGTTCAAGACCATGAACGGCGTCACCTTCTCAAAGAGTGTGGGCGCAGGAACTGTCGGCAATCCTTATCTTATTTACGATGTTACGCAGCTTGAGAACATGAATAATAATCTCACCGCTTCTTATGCGCTTGCCAACAACATCGATGCCTCGGAGACGGCGTACTGGAACTATAGCGCCGGCACCAGCAGCTATCTTGGCTTTGATCCTGTCGGCGCATGGTGGTGTGACGGTTTATCGTTCCGCGGGCGACTGGAAGGTAATTCCAAGACTATTGCGGGTCTGACTATCAACCGCCCGGCCGAAAATAATATAGGCCTCTTCGGAGATATTATGGGCGCTACGGTGCAAAACCTTACACTTGAAAATGTGGCTGTGAGCGGGGGGGCGGGATGCGTCGGAGGATTGTCCGCCGTTGTTTTTCAGAATGCCACGATCAGCAATGTCCATATTTCCGGCACCGTGACCGGGACGGGCAGCCTTGTCGGAGGTTTGTCCGGAAGAAATGATCAATCCTCTCTCATTGAATATTCTTCCACGGCGGTGAATGTCACCGGGGCGAGTAGCGTGGGCGGTATTGTCGGAGACGCGGGCGCCGGGGCCATTATCCGGAATAGTTACGCAACAGGTTCCGTGACAGGAGATTCCTATGTCGGGGGTTTGGTGGGGAATCTTTACAATTACATGTCCGCGCCCCAGATCATTAATAGCTATTCCACCGGGCTTGTGACCGCGAACACTTACAAGGGGGGTCTATTAGGGAACAACACGAGCGGTGTCGGCCAGGTGACCTCAAGTTACTGGAATACGCAAACATCCGGTCAGGCCACCAGCGCGGCCGGAACCGGCAAGACCACCGCTCAGATGATGGATCCGAGCACTTATTCAGGATGGAGTATCGCTTCAACCACGGGTTCCACGTGGGCGATGCAGGGAACAGGCCAGATGTTCCCGATGCTCCAAGCCGAATATTCCACCACCATTCGTAATGCGGACCAACTCCAGCTGATGTTCCTGAATCTCGGCGCTACGTACACCCTCGCCAACGACATTGACGCTTCAGCGACCTCGAGTTGGAATGCCGGCGCGGGCTTTGCGCCGGTTGGGATAGGCAATGCGTGGGATGGGCGGGTTTGGATTCCTTTCACCGGAACTTTCAACGGACAAAACCACACGATTAGCGGTATTTATATGAACCGCGGGGAAAACATAGGTCTGTTCGGTGGTACGAGCGGAGGCAGCATCAGCAATGTCAAATTAACCGGCGCCAATGTGTCCGGGAGTAACTTCGTTGGAGCTTTGGTTGGAACTCTTTCCGGTACTTCCCTGACGAATAGCTCTTCAGCGGGGACGGTCTCAGGCACTGGCGATCGCGTTGGCGGCTTAGTGGGATGGCTTACGTCCGGAGCTTCGATCAGCAATTCTTCTTCTGCGGTCAATGTTACAGGTGGCAGCAGTGTGGGAGGGCTTGCCGGCGCAACTTATTGGTCCGGAACAGTTAGTAATAGTTTTGCCACGGGAAATGTTATGGGAACCGTCAACACCATAGGAGGTCTGATAGGACATGTCAATAGCGTGAGCGTTTCTAATTCTTATGCGACTGGAAATGTCCAAGGGCCTGATGATGCTGGCGGGCTGGTGGGTTCCACCAATGGCGGCTCCGTCACGAATTCTTATGCCACAGGATCAGTGACGGGAGGCACGGATGTCGGTGGCCTGATCGGGCTGACTTGGGCGGCGAATTATGGTCGGAGTACCGTCAGTAATTCATACGCGACAGGGGTGGCCAGCGGGACCAGCAATGTGGGTGGATTGATTGGCCGCGATGCATGGGAGCCCGGTTATCCGGCTGTCGGAGCGATCTTCAGCAACAACTACTGGTTCAATAATAGTAATGCGCTTGGAGTCGGGAGCAGCGATTTAGCTAATGTCACAAAAGCAGCCAGTACCGCGGTGTTCTACAATTCCGCTTCACCGGTTTATTCCGGCTGGGATTTTGATGTGGATGGAGTGAGCGCGGGACATAACGGCACCTGGATCATGGCAGGTCTGCCGCACCTCCAGATGGAATGGTCTGAAAATATCACGAACGCTGCGCAACTCCAGATGATGGCTCTCGATCTCGATGCCAATTACACCCTCGCCAACGACATTGACGCTTCAGCGACCTCGACCTGGAACGCCGGAAAAGGGTTTAATCCGATCGGCGATAGCACGAGCAATTTTACCGGCACGTTGAACGGTGCCGGCTACAGCGTGAGCGGTCTCACGATCAATCGTCCGGCCGAATCTTATGTGGGTTTATTCGGATACACCGGCACCGGCAGTCAGATCTCGAATTTTGGGCTCGTGGGGGGCAGCGTCTCCGGCGATATTTATGTGGGCGGTCTTACCGCTTACAACAAAGGCACTCTCTCCTATATTTACAACACGGGGAATGTGACCGGGGGCGGTTCCGGGACGGGAGGAACGGCGCCGACGGGCGGCGCGGTGGGCCGGAACGAAGGTACGATCTCGCACTCTTACACCACGGGGACTGTGGCCAATAATAACGGGGACAATCATGGAGGATTTGTCGCGCAGAATGCGGGAACGATCACCGATTCTTACGCGACGGGCAATGTGACCGGGGCCGGGACCAATTCCACCGGCGGGTTTGTGGGCGCCAATCTTGTCGGAGGCGTGATCTCGCGTTCTTATGCCACAGGCAATGTGACGACCGGGGATTATCCGACCGGAGGATTTGCCGGAAGAAATGACGGGACCATTTCCCTGTCGTATTCCACGGGGAATGTGAATTCCTGGGTCAGCGGCGGTTTCGTGGGTGTTAATAATGCGACGGGCGTGATCACCGATTCTTATTCTACCGGTATTGCCGCAGGTATTTCGGGCAATAATTATTACAATTATTGCGCAGGAGGTTTTGTTGCCGCTAACTCTGGGGCGATCTCGCGGAGCTATTCTACTGGAAACGCCTCGGCCGGGCCCGATGCCGGGGGTTTTGCGGCGGTCAATGACACGACCGGCAGCATCACGGATTCTTTTGCGACAGGGAGCGGTGTCAGCACTTATCGTAATTCAGGAGGGTTTGTCGGGAATAATACGGGTGCGTTGACGAATAACTGGTGGTTCAATGGGACGAATACTGGCGCGGTGGGGCTGGGTTCCTCTTCCGGAGCCACAAAAGCCGCGGCCGCGAGCGATTTTAACGGCAAAGGTTCCGGCACCGGACGCGCGGTTTATAACGGGTCGACGCCGTGGAATTTTACTGATGCGACCGGCAATTGGGATGGCTATAGCGGTGCAAAGCCGCATCTTCAGTGGGAAAATTTTGGGACGCCGCTCACCGGTTACTCGATCGCGGGGTTGATCTCGGGACTCGGGAGCGGGATCTCGGTGGCGCTTTCCCTGAATGGCGGGACGCCGGTGACGACGACTACCACGGATGGAAGCGGCGCGTTCAGCTTCAATGCTGTTGACTTGAGCGGCAACGAATACCTTCTCATTTATGCCAACGACGGAGCGTACAAAGCGAATTTGGTGGGCAAAGTCCAATCTGCAGCGGACATCTCGGATCTCCAGCTTCAGGATGGCCGTTTCGCGATCGGTGATGCCGACGGGGTTGTCGGGACGAGCTTCTCGAACGCCGATCTTACCTCGGCTTATCTCAGCAATTCCAATGTTTATTATGACGGCGCAAGTAATGTCACCTTCTCAGGAGGCATCGATCTTTGGGTCCCGGCCGGGATCACTTACACTCCGGGCGCGAATATTACAGCGACTGGCAGCTGGCTGAACCAGGGAACCTTCGCTCCGGGAACGAACGCCGTCAATTTCACTGCGGCGGCGCTCGGGAAGACGATCACTTCGGGCGGTTCTTCTTTCTACAATGCGACGTTCAATAATGCGGCCGGCGGATGGACGATCGGTAGCGCGATGGCCGTGACGCATGATTTCACGCTGACGAACGGCGCTGTGACGCAGAGCGGGAACCTTGCTATCACGCACAATTATTCGCAGACCGCCGGGACTTTCGTGAGCGATACTACAAAAACATTTTCTGCGGGCAACAGTTTCTCAATTCCGACGACCGCTGCCGCGTTCAATCGCTTCGGCGGCTCCGGCACCGTCGGCAGTCCTTATCTGATCTATGATGTTTACGGATTGCAGGGGATGAAAGGCTATCTCGCGTCGGGGACTTATCTGTCTCTTGCCAGCGACATTCCCGCCACCGGAACCTCGACTTGGAATGCTGGTCTCGGCTTTGATCCAGTGGGATATTACAGCGGGGGCTGGCATTCTTTCATGGGAACATTCGATGGTGCAGGCCATATCATCACAGGACTTACCATTCATCGACCTAACGTAAACACATATGTTGGTTTGTTTGGCGTTACCGGTAATTTGGCGGTCGTTGAGAATGTCGGACTCACGGACGTCGATATAATCGGGTTAAATGGTGTTGGTGGACTCGTGGGGAATAATTATGCCGGCGAAATAAGGAACTCTTTTACGACGGGTAATATCAGTGATGCGGGTTTGAATGGTGGACATGTTGGCGGGCTTGTAGGATGCATGGGCTATGAGCATTATCCCACTCCTGCGCGCATTTCGGGGTCCTATTCGTCCGCGACTGTGAATGGGGGATGGTACGTCGGCGGTTTGGTTGGAACACTGGTGGGAGGCATCGTAGAAAACTCCTATGCGACGGGAGTTGTGAATGGCCGTGAAGAGGCTGGCGGTCTTGTGGGCTATAACTCTGCTTACGATTACGTTACAGGTCTCGCCTCAGTGATATCCAACTCTTACGCAACAGGGGCGGTCAACGGGACGACTAATATTGGTGGTTTGGTTGGGTATAACGATTCTTTGGGTTCTATCAGCAATTCTTTTGCCACAGGGCTTGTGAATGGCAGTACGGGTGCGCTTTTTGCTGCTGGCCCCGGTGCGGCGACGAATTCCTTTTATAATACCAACTCAGCCGTATTCATGAATCCCGCTCATGCAGTCTATTCGGGCTGGGATTTTGATGTGAACGGAGTTTCGGCCGGAAATAATGGTGTCTGGATCATGGCCGGACTGCCGCACCTGCAAATGGAATGGACTCCGACGATCACCAACGCCGCTCAACTCCAGATGATGGCGCTCGATCTCGACGCTTCTTACACTCTCGCCAATAACATCAATGCTTCCGCGACCTCGACATGGAACGCCGGCGCTGGATTTAATCCGATCGGCGATAACACGAGCAATTTTATCGGAACGTTGAACGGTGCCGGCTACGCCGTGAGCGGTCTCACGATCAATCGTCCTACTGAAAACTACGTTGGGCTTTTCGGCTATGCATCTTCCGGAACCTCGTTCTCCGATATAGGGCTCGAGAATGTGAATGTTTCTGGCCATAGTTATGTCGGAGGGCTTGTCGGCTGGAGCTTTGGCAGTATCACCGATTCCTACAGTACAGGCATTGTAGCAACCCATAATACAGCTGTGAACTGGTCGGGGGATCGCGGTTCATCTGTCGGAGGTCTTGTTGGCCAGATCAGTAATAGTTCGATCTCCAATTCTTATTCCACAGCGACTCTCACGGGTGATACCTTCAGCCTCTGTGTCGGCGGTCTTGCTGGGGTCGTCGATAACAGTAGCGTCTCAAATTCTTATGCTACAGGGAATGTGACCACCGGCGGTGCTTTTGGGGGCGGTTATCTCGGTGGTCTTGTGGCTGTGCTTCAGAATAGTGGCAGTATCACCAACTCATATGCTACGGGCAATGTTACCGAAACCAATTCGGGGTCAGGCTATGCCGGCGGTCTTGTAGGATCTGTTGGTGCGGGCACCAGTGTTACTAACACCTATGCGACAGGGAACGTCTATGAATACCATGACGCCGGCGGTCTAGTAGGGGCGAGCGCCGGCAATATTACGAACTCCTATTCGACGGGCAGTGTGACTGGAGGCGGGGGTGGAAGTTACGGAGGTTTCCTCGGGTCTAAAGGCGGTGGCACTCTAACGAACAACTATTGGAATATCGAGACCTCCGGCCAAGCTTCAAGCGCGGGCCAGGGCGCCGGTGCCGTGGAAGGGAAAACTACGGCGCAGATGAAGCAAGCATCTACGTTTAGCGGCTGGAATTTGACGAGTCCTTGGCGCATTTATGAAGGTTATACCGCTCCTCTTTTAAAATCTTTCCTGACGCCGCTTACGGTGACGGCGACCGCAGCTTCGAATACTTATAACGGCACCACCACGGTGACGGGAAATGGCGTGACTTACTCGACAACTCCTTCTTCGGAGCTCAAAGGGACCGTCAGTTTTACCAGCCCGTCGAAGAATGTCGGGTCCTATGTCGGCGGCCTGACGGCCTCGGGGTTGTATTCCACGCAGCAGGGCTATGACATTACTTATGTGGCGGGCAATTTGACGATCACCCAGAAAACGCTGACAGTGTCGGCGACCGGGACAAACAAAGTCTATGACGGAGCCACGACTTCCACGGTGACGCTCTCGGATAACCGCATCGCAGGCGATGTGCTGACGGATGCATACACGGCGGCGACCTTTGCCACCAAGGGCGTGGGGACCGGGAAAACAGTGAGCGTGAGCGGCATTTCGATCAGCGGAACGGACGCTTCGAATTACACGCTTGCTTCCACGAGCGCCACCACGACGGCGAATATCACGGCGAAGGCGGTGACCTTGAGCGGCATCACGGCGAGCAATAAAGTCTATGACGGAGCGACGACTTCGACTGTGTCGACTGCGGGCGCAACCTTCACTGGGAAGGTCGCCGGGGATACCCTGACGGTCGCGTCTTCGACCGGCGTCTTCAATAATAAGAGCGTGGCGAATAACAAGACGGTAACTCTCACGAACACGCTTGGCGGCGCGGACCTCGCAAACTATACGATTACGGATCAAGGAACGACGACGGCGAATATCACCGCGAAGGCGGTAACCTTGAGCGGCATCACGGCGAGCAATAAAGTCTATGACGGCGCAACGACTTCGACCGTGTCGACCGCAGGCGCAACCTTCACCGGGAAAGTTGCCGGAGATACCCTGACGGTCGCGTCTTCGACCGGTGTCTTCAATGATAAGATCGCTGCGAACAACAAGACGGTGACTCTCACGAACACGCTCGGCGGCGCGGACCTCGCGAACTATACCATCACGGATCAGGGGACGACGACGGCGAATATCACGGCGAAGGCGGTGACGCTCTCGGGGATCACGGCATCGGATAAGGTGTATGACACGACGACCGCGGCGACGGTAAGTGCGGCGGGCGCGACATTTACCGGAAAAGTTGACGGGGATGTGCTGACGGTCGCGTCTTCGACCGGCGTCTTCAATGATAAGACCGCAGCGAATAATAAGACGGTGACACTCACCAATACCTTCGGCGGCGCAGACCTCGCAAATTATACAATCACGGATCAGGGGACGACGGCCGCCAATATCACCAAGGCTTCAGTAACGCTTGCCGGGATCACCGCATCGAATAAAGTTTACGATGCGACGACGGACTCTACGGTTTCTGTGGCGGGCGCGACGTTTACCGGGAAGCTCGGCTCGGATGACCTGACGGTGTCTTCAACCGGAGCATTCATTGATAAGAATGTTGCAGAAAGCAAGACGGTGACTTTGACGAACGTGTTGGGCGGCGTGGACTTGGGCAATTACCAAGTCACGGATCAAGGGACGACAACGGCCGATATCACGAAAGCGGCGGTCACGCTTTCCGGGATCACAGCCTCGAACAAAGTCTACGACACCACCCGCGATGCGACGGTTTCTGTCGCGGGTGCAGCCTTCGCCGGAAAATATGCCGGGGATGAATTAACGGTGGCTTCAACCGGAGTGTTTAGTGATAAGAATGTCGCAGATAGCAAGACGGTGACTTTGACGAACGTATTGAGTGGCGCGGATCTCGCGAACTATACGATCACAGAACAAGGAACGACGACGGCCGATATCACGAAAGCGGCGGTGACTTTGAGCGGCATTACAGCCTCGAACAAAGTCTACGACACCACCCGCGATGCGACGGTTTCTGTTGCGGGCGCAACCTTCAGCGGGAAGCTCGGATCGGATGTGCTGACGGTTGTTGCATCGACGGGCGTATTCAGTGATAAGAGCGCAGCGACCGGGAAGACCGTGACGCTCACGAATACCCTCGGCGGTGCAGATCTCGAGAATTACACAGTCACGGATCAAGGGGCCACGACCGCGGACATTACGAAAGCGGCGGTCACACTTTCCGGCATCACGGCGTCGGATAAAGTTTATGACGCGACGACAGACGCAACGGTTTCTGTGGCGGGCGCGACATTCAGCGGGAAGCTTGGCTCGGATGAATTGACGGTGGCTTCGACCGGCGTCTTCGGTAATAAGAACGTGGCCGACGGAAAGACGGTCACCCTCACAAATACGCTCGGCGGCGCGGACCTTGGGAATTACCAGGTCACGGAGCAAGGGACGACGACAGCCGATATCACCAAGGTTTCGGTGACACTTGCCGGGATCACCGCTTCAGATAAAGTTTATGATGCGACAACGGACGCTACGGTTTCTGTGGCGGGCGCGACATTCAACGGGAAGCTTGGCTCCGATGATCTAACGGTCTCCTCGAGCGGCATCTTCAATAATAAGAACGTGAAGGAAGGTAAGACGGTGACGCTCACGAATACCCTCGGCGGCGCGGATCTTGGGAATTACCAGGTGACCGATCAGGGAACCACGACTGCGGATATCACGGCGATCGTGACGGGTGCCGTGAGCGGGGTTGGGGCGGGAGTCGAGCTGACATTATCGAAGAATGGCGACCCGCAGGTAATCACCACCACGACGACGGACGCGAATGGTTCCTTCAGTTTCGGCGGTCAGCTGTTCGTGGACACCGGGGACTCGCTCCTGATCTACGCGAGTGACGGATCGCACGTCTCGAATCTTGTCGGCACCGTCTCGGCTCCTGAGAATGTCACAAATCTTGCTCTCACGAGCGGCCAGGTATCGGTCGGCAGCGCTAACGCAGTGAATCTCGCCACGAGCTATTCGAATTCTGATTTCACCCGCGCCAAGGAATCTCTTTTGGATTCGGACATTCATTATTCTGTCGCGAGCAACGCGCTTGCCGTGAGCGGTGCGGATCTCTATGTGCCGCAGGGCGTCGTCTTTACTCCGGGCGGGGATGTCGCCGTGACGGGCGATCTGCAGGTGGCAGGCACTTTGAACGCCGGTCAGCACTTGATCTCGGAAGGCGGATCCTGGAGTTTTGCGAATATCACCAATCTTGGGGACGTGGCTTTGACAGGGAGCGGGGCGATCGTTTCAGGCGGCACTCATTTCAATACTCTGACGGTTTCTGGGAACTATTCGTTTGCGGACGCGATGGCGGTGGATGGGGATCTGAATTTAATGGCCGGTTCCCTGGAGCAGAATGCGAACCTCGGCGTGAGCGGTAATTATGTTCAGACCGGCGGTGTGTTTTCAGGTGAATACTCGAAGACATTTACCGTTGGCGGGAGTTTCTCGGTTCCTTATGGTAACGGCGCGTTTGATCGTTATCAAACGGTGAGTGACACCAAGCTCATCAGTGATATTTACGATCTTCAGGCGATGAAGAGCAACCTGAGCGCTCATTTCAAAATGAGTCCTCCTGCCACAGCCAGCGGGGCGTGGAGTCAGGATGTGACGGACGGGGCGTGGATCTTTGACGCGAGCGTTGCGACGGGGTGGAATAGTGGCGCCGGGTTTTCTCCGATCGGGAACGAAAATAATGCTTTCACGGGAAGCCTGGATGGAAATTCGACAGTGATCTCGAATCTTGAGATGCATCGGACAGGGAGCGATTATCTGGGTCTTTTCGGGAATATCGGAGCTGCAGGCCGTGTTTCGCAGTTGGGTCTTGAAGACGTGAGTATTTATGGCGGAAATTATGCCGGCGGTCTTGCGGGATTGAATGCCGGTATTTTAACGAATGTCTACACGACGGGCGCGCACACGGTGAGCGGCGCCAGTTTCGTCGGCGGACTCGTCGGCGATAACACGGGAAGCATCACGAACGCTTATTCCGCCGCGCGAGTGACGGGAACTTCAGACGTCGGCGGTTTGGCGGGTACGAACACCGGAACGATCAATAAAACGTATGCGATGGGCTACGTGACAGGCACGAATGCCGGCGGTCTTGTGGGTTCGGGCGCGGGAACTGTGACGAATTCTTTCTGGGATAAGAAGATGACGGGTCAGGAATCCAGCGCCGGCGGTACGGTCGGCAAAGCAGTTCTCATGGTGGCGGATGGCGCAGGCTTTGAGACCGAAGATCCCGAAACGGCATCGGACATCACTTCCGTGGACATGATGAGCTCCGCGACTTATACGAGCGCAACGGATGCGAACTCGAGCTGGGATTTCGCAGGGACCTGGGTGATGGATGAAGGCGGGACGTATCCTCACTTTC
>CAYZYT010000012.1:0-66781 GCA_964482725.1 uncultured bacterium
GGCTTGTAACGGGCCTCATCTTCGCCACCTTCTCCGGAATTGCTTGAAGCCCCCAGCCGGTTCATGGCAATAGCGATGGTTTCATGCGCTTCTTTGCTTATGGAACCAAACGACATGGCTGAAGAAACGAACCGTTTTACAAGACTGTCCACCGGCTCCACTTCCTCGATCGCGACCGGCTGTCCTTTTTTGAACTTGAAAAGACCCCGAAGCGTGCACAGATTCTTACTGATATCATTAACCTCAGACGTATAGCGTTTAAAAGAGGCGTAATCCCCCTCCCGTACCGATTTCTGAAGATTGACGATCGCCTGCGGGGAGAACAGGTGCTTCTCCGCGTTCAACCGGTAGTGATAATTTCCTCCGGAATCCAGCGTTTCGGTATTTGACTGCGACTCTTGGAAAGCCGCGGTAAATCGATCGAGGGATTCTCGTTCCACCACCTCCAAACCGATGCCGCGGATGCGGGAAGACGTCCCGGGGAAATAGCCTTCGATGAACTCATCATTTAATCCAACCGCCTCAAAGATCTGCGCCCCGCGATAACTGCGGAGCGTGGAAATACCCATCTTCGACATCACCTTCAAAAGGCCCTTTTTGATAGCGGTAATGTAGTTCTCAATGGCAGTCTCAAGCGACATCTTGTCCGACAAATGCCCCCGACGCTTGAGATCGGCCAAACTTTCAAAAACCAGATATGGATTGATCGCATTCACGCCATAGCCCACCAGGCATGCGAAATGGTGCACCTCACGGGCCTCGCCCGTTTCCAACACCAGCCCGCCCAGATAGCGCTTGCCCTTGCGGATCAAATATTGATGCACCGCGGAACCCGCTAAAAGCGCGGGGATCGGCGCCTTCCCCGGTCCAACGTCGCGGTCACTCAAGATGACAAGCGAATAGCCTTCATCAAGTTTTTCTTCGACGGTCACACAAAGCAACTCCACGGACTTCTCCAGATTACCCGCAGGATGCGAAGGATCAAAAAGCATGGGAACCGTGCACACACGAAAACTGGAAAGATTGGAGGCCTTAAGACGTTCGATGTCATCATTGGTGAGGATCGGATGCATGAGCTTCAATTGATGGCAATGTTCCGGAGTCTCTTCCAGGAGATTGCCCTGGCGTCCGACAAAACTCATAAGCGACATGACGAGATTTTCGCGGTAGGGATCGATCGGCGGATTGGTGACTTGCGCGAAAAGCTGCCTGAAATAATTGTAGAGGAGTTGGGAACGGTTCGAAAGAACGGCTAGCGCGGCGTCATTCCCCATCGACCCGACAGGTTCCTGAGCATTCTCCGCCATCGGGAGAAGGATCATCTTCTCATCCTCAAGCGTGTAACCAAAAATACGCTGGCGGAGCGCGAGCGTCGCTTGATCGACCTCCACGGGACCGGGCACCTGAAGCAATCCCTTGAGTTCAATGCGATTTTCTTCAAGCCAACGGCGGTAGGGTTTATGCCGGGCGATCCCGGATTTGATCTCATTATCTTTGATTACCCGCTTCGTCGCCGTATCCACCAAAAGCATTTTCCCGGGCGCCAGCATGCCCTTTTCGAGAATGTCCGGAGGATTTAGATCAAGCACTCCGACCTCAGACGCCATAACCACAAGTCCGCTTTTCGTGATGACGTAACGGGCGGGACGAAGACCGTTCCGATCCAGAATCGCGCCCACCTTTGTTCCATCGGTAAAGGCAATGGCCGCGGGTCCGTCCCACGGCTCCATGATCGCGGCGTGATACTCAAAAAATGCCCGTTTCGCCTCGCTGATATGGTATTTAACGCCGAAGGCCTCAGGGACCATCATCATCATCGCGTGCTCCATGGAACGTCCGCCCAGGGTCAAGAGCTCAAAAACATTATCAAAGGTACCCGAATCGCTCAGGGATGGATTGATGATCGGCAGAAGTTTTTTGACCGCGGGCCCCAAAAGATCCGAAGAGATCCTCCCCTCACGAGCGACCATCTTGTTGATATTGCCACGAAGCGTGTTGATCTCTCCGTTATGCGCCACAAAATGGAAGGGATGCGCCAACGCCCAGGACGGGAACGTGTTCGTGGAATAGCGTTGATGCACGACCGCGAGAGCGCTAACAAGATCAGCGTCCATCAGATCGATAAAGAAGTGGTCAAACTGCGGGGCGGCAAACATGCCTTTATAGACGACCGTGCGTGAAGAAAAAGACGGAATATAGAAATCCTCTAACGCCCAGCCCAACTTCACAGCCTCGTTCTCAAGAACTTTCCGAAGGATGTAAAGCCGGCGCTCCAAAGAGAGGCCTTCTAGACCGTCCAAGGTGACAAAAACCTGCCAAATGGACGGCATCACTTCCCGGGCCATTTCGCCAAGACAGTCCGGATGGACCGGAACTTCCCGCCATCCAAGAATTTTTCCACCCTCCCGGGCGGTTTGCTCGGCGATCATCTTCCGCGCACGTTCGGAATCTTTTTCCTGCCTGGGGAGAAAAAGCATCCCCACGCCATACTTCCCTTCCGCCGGCAAGGGGAAGTTTAAAACCCTGGAAAAGAACTTGTGGGGCACCTGAAGGATCATCCCGGCGCCGTCCCCGGTCTTCAGATCCCCGCCCACCGCGCCGCGGTGGACGAGATTTTTCAGGATCTGAACTCCGTCACGAACGACCTGATGCGTCCGGGTTCCGTCGATCTTAACGACAAAACCGACGCCGCACGCATCATGCTCCATGCTGGGATGATATAAACCCTGCTCTTTCATTAAGATCTTCCCTTCAGACTCATTTAAATGCTGTCCTTATGGACACAAAGACACCCCGAGCTCTATGCGAGTAATTTTTACTATAAGCTAGGGCAAAGGCAGGCGGGTCGTATTCTACCGATTTTTAGGCTTTTTCAAATAAAAAAATCCGATCAGAGTCTTCCCATCGACGATCTCTCCGCGACGGATCATCCGGCCGATCTCCGGAAGGCTGAACGTTCCCAGCTCAAAGTCTTCGTCTTCGTCCTTGGGCGCGACAGCCGGCTTCAGACGCGAGGCCAGAAAAACATGCATTTTCTCGCCCGAAACACCCGGCGTCGGGTAGAACTCCAAAAGTTTTACAAGCTTCCCCGGCCTCATTCCGATCTCCTCCATAAGCTCGCGCTTTGCAGCCTGAGGAAACGTTTCTCCGGGTTCTTTCCCGCCTGCGGGAAATTCCCAAAGGTGCTTTTCAAGCGGAAATCGGTATTGCCGCACAAGGATATACTTCCCTGCGTCCGTCCGGGGAATAATGACCACGCAACCCGGATGTTCCAGCACCTGACGCGAGAGCACTTTCCCATGAGGGGTCCGAACCTTGCAATCGATAAGACGTATCGGTCCCTTGGAAAAAATCACTTTTTTTTCGAAGACTTTGTATTTTTTTTTCGCCATATAGAAAAAGGGCCCATCTTTTACGACGGGCCTCGTTGTTTTTTCCTTAATAAAAATGGAGCGGGATACGGGAATCGGCGCCTTACATTCGCTCCGCTCACTTCAGGTCGGCCACCCGCCCTACAGATATGACATTTGTCATATCTGACATCAGGGCTCCCTTCGATTCCCGAATCGAACACCGTAGACGGCTGACCTTGAGCCGCCACGGTGCCGCATTATTTCAATCAGAAAAAAGCGGGATACGGGATTCTACAATGACATTTCCATAACATCATCAATAACAATGCGTTGGAACGATCTCGAAGATTTCAGCAGCATTTGTCTATCGCATCAATTATTTACATCCAGAATTTTTAAAGCGAAAATTTCTACGCCCCTAAAAAAAATGAATATCGATAGTTTTTTAAAAATCGTAGCGAACAGTGCCGTAATAGGTGTTCGACATGAACTGATCTCGCAGTTCTAGGTCCCAGTTCCCTGTCAATGTGACGTTCCCTTTGTTTAAAAACCCGAGCTCCGCACCAAAGAGCATCCCGTTCTTCGCGGGTTTGGCGCCGATCGTATCAAAAGACGGGCCGCCGCCGGCAAAAGTCGCCGTCGTCTGGAAACGATCCCCGATATAATCATAGAGCCAGGCTGCCTTCGCTGAAGGAATGAATGTCCCGAGTTTCTTCGCCACCATCGGATACGCCAATTTCATGCCCAGGGACTGCTCCAATTGATGGTAGCCTTCCCCCTGCACAGAAAGGTTCAGGGCATTAGCACCCTTTTCCTTATACTTGTTCATATAAAGATAGTTATACCCCAAACCCGCAAAGGGCGTCACTTCCAGTTTCTTCGTCTCTTCGAAAGTGAAAGTGTAACCCGTTTCGAAGTTCGTTGAATACTGCTGCCCGTAATGATCCGCTTTCGCGACGCGCTTATTCGTAGGAGTGAGCCAGATCTCACGGCGACTGTCATAATTATTTTGTGTGAAAGCGAACATCCCGTCCACATACCAGGAGTTCTCGACCTGGCTACGCACAGCCTCGTAGGATTTCTTGCCACCTTGACGCGCTTTGTTAAGATCGAGAGAATCGTAACTTCCGTAGATCGTCCCCTGGAAACTATTGATATCATCCGAAGGACTGCCCGGCTGTTTGGAATGCACGCCCGCCCAGCCGTAACTGCCGGCGAAGCCCGCGCGGAAATGTTTATCGATCACTTTATCCGCACCGATCGTGGTCCCGAAGGTGTTCGCCGAAAATCCCTGGATTCCCTTGCGCTCGTCTTGTTTCATGTTGCTCCCGAGCCCTTGCATCCAGACGCCGACACCGTTTAGCATTTCTCCGGCCGAAACACCTGTCCCCACAAACCCGCTCCGCGCGCCGCCCAACCGATTGGCGATCATCGTAATTCCCTGACTCGTCAGAGCGCGACTGCCCTCCGCCGTCCCGGAACTCACATCCGGAGTCATCGTATCAAGAGCGTTCCCGACATTTTTAGAGGATTCCCCGTCAAGCGTATTTAATACATTGAGCATATCCCCTGTCGCGCCGGCCGCGCCTACAGCTTCAAGGACAGAGCCCGCGGCGGCTTCGTTTGAGTTTGCAGCAATGGTGTTGTAGGGGTTTGCGCGGGTAGCGGTAACCACAAAGTCGTTGCCGGAGGATGCGCCGGCAAAAGCAAGAACAGCGCTATTATCTGTGATAGTGACGCCCGTGTAAGTTCCGGCGGCGGCGGCGTCTATGATCGTGTAAGGGGTATTGTTGGGGACATAGTTAGAAATGGTAAGATCGAGTATCCCGCCGGTTATATTCGGCGCGGCGGTTGCAGTGATCGACCCGTTATTTACACCATCTATAGCGACTTTAAGGGTAGATGCGGCCAGTGACTGCGTATATATACCGACTACATTCAATGCGTAGGAACCGATGTCGAGGGTTGCGTTATTCGTGACGGCCCCTGTGCCGAGAGCGTTCACGTTCCCGGCGGCAAGCGTGCCCGCGGTGATCGTATTAAGCCCTGTGTGGGTGTTGGCTCCGGTAAGGATGGTTTTTCCGGTACCGGTCTGGTTAACTCTTAAACTACCGGTAAGTTGAGGCGAGAATGTATATGATGCGTCGGTTTCTTTAAAATTGAGATTTGCTGTACCCGAGCCTCCGGCAATGATCGGGGTATTAATGGTCCCTGCTAAGCTATTGTTTCCTATGTTAAGCGTGCCTGAGGAGCCGACTAATGAGGCCAATAAACACAAGCCATTCTCTGCATTCACTAAGCCGCCATTGGAAATGGTCAGTGTGCCGGTAGCCGCCGCATTTGGGCTTCCAATGTACAAAGCTTTACCGGCAGCGTCGGCGGATGAAATGGTCCATGTGGAATTAGCACCATCCACGGTGACGGTGCCTGAGGAGGTTGCATCACGGCTCATTTTTGCGTAGGTAGTAGTCACTAAGCCACCATTGGTAATATTCAAGGTGGCGTTGCCAGAGAAGCCAACGGCAAGATTAGCAATATTCGTCCACGTGGAATTAGCACCATCCACAGTAACGGTACCTGTGGAGCCTGAAAATCGGCCTATGATTCCGGTAGCAGAATTACTTACTGCGCCTCCATTAGTAATATTCAGGACTCCGGTGCCGTAGTAGCCGGCACAAAAATTGCCAGCCGTAGTTACATATGAAGAATTAGCACCATCCACAGTCATAGTGCCTGTGGAGAGTGCATTTCCACCGATATTTACTCCATTAAGGCTATTATTCACTACAGCGCCATTGGAAATATTCAGCGTGCCGATGCCGGAGACACCGACGGTCAGCTGATTGCTATTCGTCCATGATGAGGTCCCGCCATCCACAGTCATAGTGCCGGTGGAGCCTGCACTAGAACCGATATTTGTGACGGTATTGCTCAGCGTTGCGCCGTTTTTTACATTCAGCGTTGCTGTACCCGTGTTTCCAACCGTTAATGTGCTTGAATCGGTCATACTAGCACCTGTGTTAAGCTCTAAAGTGCCTCCGCCGTTAAAGATAACGGCGGGGGTGGAATTCATGGTGCCGCCTTTAACCATAACTATGCCGGTAGCCCCTGATACGTCGAATGTGGGTGTACAGGTTATGGTATCCAGATTACTTAAAAGGGTGATCGGGTTATCTGCGCCGAATGTTCCGGAGAAAGAGATGGTCTGTGCGCCGCCTAATCCATTAGCATCAATGATAGCCTGGCGAAGAGACCCCGCGCCGCTGTCGTTATTGTTTGTTACCGTCGCCGCATGAACAGGCACGGCGCATACACATAATACCATCATGCCGATAGTCATTAATAAAGCCAACGCCGCAGGTACTGCCGATGTTATTCTTTTTTCCATGTCATCCTACTATTTATCCGGTTAGTTCGGGTCGGAGCTTAACTGATTCGTATGGTCTATGGTGCCCGGGGATTCAATAAACTGGGCGGGCAGCGGATTCGCGACGCCCCACCAGTTATACTGGGCTGTTACGGAATAAGCTGTTATATTTTTCACATCATATGCGGTATTGCCGTATATGGAATTGTGTCCGGCCGACCCCTGAGTGCCTCCGCCGAAATCCGCGTTGCTAAGCGGTTGGTTATATCCAGCCCTGCCGATTATCACGCCATAAGCATTATCTTTGATAGTGTTGTTGTAGAAAGAACCGGTGAAGGTCGATGTTGACTGCGAGCCCAATTCGATGCCTTCGTATGTTTGGTCCGATATCACGTTATCATAAACTGTCGCATTAACCGAGCTTGAACTTTGCAAATGGAAATTCACGCCATACACGTTACCCGTAAAAGTATTTCTCGCAAGAGTTACTGTAATAGAGTTGGTTCCGTAAGGCTTAACAGCAATTCCGGTTTCCCCGTTGTCTGTAACGACATTGTCAGCCACCAGCACGCCATTCATAGACCCTGTGCTGCCTGGATTGAAAGCCAGCTGAAGACCCCGATTAAGGTTTTGATAAACGTTATTTCC
Source organism: uncultured bacterium (assembly GCA_964482725.1). Classification (GTDB taxonomy): domain Bacteria; phylum Omnitrophota; class Omnitrophia; order Omnitrophales; family Aquincolibacteriaceae; genus Aquincolibacterium. The sequence continues at coordinate 7,369 of CAYZYT010000012.1, forward strand.
GGAAATGGTAACGCTCAAAAAAGATGAAGCGTTATTACCTGTCAGCGCTATAGCAACAGAATCATTACCGCTCACTATATTGTTTTTCATCTCGCAAGTGTTAATAATGGAGCTGTTATATCCATACGTATATATTCCGGCCCAGGCGTTGCTTTGCACGGTATTTCCCGAGATCCTGACATCCCCTTGTGAATTTGTATAAAAATCGGCTCTTATTCCTCGGCCTGAGGTTGTGGGCGGGGCAACGGGCAAGGTATTATAAGCGGGCGCGCCCGTGTTCCTATTGTTTGAAGAGGTGTTGTTGTTAATGTGAAACATCGGGGTCGCCGTGCCCTGCGCGACAGCGAAAATCCCGGCATAGCCGGAATTATCCGTAACGATATTGTTTGAGATGGTGTAAGTACCTGTAGTAGAGCCACCGATATCAAGAAGTATGCCTTCCTGGCTGTTGCCTGATACGGTATTGTGATCTATCGTCGTATTCCGTATGTTCTGGCCGTAGATGCCTCTTAAGCCGTTCTGCACTTTAAAGCCCATGATGGTGTTATTATTGGCAAGAGTAATACCGATACCAGCAACGCTAATGACTGGATTCCCCGGAGCTGATATGCCGGCAAAGCCTCCGTTGTATCCCGACCCCCACAGCGTAACGCTATCGGTGAGTATTATATTTTCGGCATAATTGCCGCTTCCTTTATTCACATAGACCCACTTATCTCCTGTGGCGTTAGTAACGCCGTCAGCTATCGTGATATACGGATGCTCGAGTGAACCGTCGGAGATCCCCACGTAGGAGTTATCGACAAAGGTCATATCGTGCACTTTGGTCTTCAGCGTGGGCGCGGCGGCCGTCCTTGAAGTAACATCAATATCCCTTATGACCCTATCCACCATACGTTCCCTCAAGGGCCTGAGACCTTTCTGATAACCGAAAAATTTTCCAAATTCACCGAAAAGCGCGCTCATCTTGAATACATTGACCGTTTCAAGAGGAATGGTCATAAAAGCTCCCACAAAACAGTCCGTCCCGTTGTAACCATCGTGTTTGATCTCGACTTCAAAAGTGAGCGCGCGGATCGGCCGGATCTCGATCCGCCCTTTGATGCCGTTCATGCTCTTGTTGCAGTCCGGAAAGTAGCTGTAGCCCCCGAGAAATGCCCGGGTTTCCACATATTCCGAAATGAGCGGCAGAAGCACGCCGCCCTCATAATCGAATCCCATGAGCGCCTCTTCATAGGTCGGTGTCGTCATCTTCACGAGGCTTGTGGACCCGAACACGTAGGTGGTCTCTTCCGAGATGAGCTTTTTATCGGTAAGGGGAAAATAAAAATTGGTCCTCATGTCGAACCATTTGGAAAGACCCTCCATGCCAAACCCGAACTGGTGATTCCGGACGTCATTCTCAGTGTGCTTAGTATCATAGAAAAAGTTGCCCCCGGCGAGGAACGATTCATCAAACAAAAGCGCACGCGCTCCCACGCCGACATTCTGCTCATTGGAGTTATGGGGTCCAATCACGGTCTTCGAATCCGCGAACAACATGCTGTTACGGGTGCCCGCCACGGGAATCAGGTTATCGAAGTAAGTCTGAAGTTTTCCGGATCCGCCCCTAACGCCCGGCATGACCTGGGCGGGCCACTCTTTCGGAGCATCAAGGAACCAAAGTTCTTTTGTTTCGGTAGAGCGTTCCACAAGAGGAGCCTGCTGGGCTTGAGCGGCCGAAAAGCCAGTAGTGGGAACCATAAAAATCAAAGGAAGAATTGCGATTAAGAAAAAAAGCTTCCCCCTCATCACTGCGAAGGTAAGGCTTTTTTTTACAAGAGAGGGAGCATGCGGCACACCTTTGACATTTTTCATAATCGGCCTTAAAGTGGACGGCATTGCGCAGATCAATTTCTTGAAGAATAAAAGCTAGAACCAGCCACAGTAGTTTCTCTTTCTTTTTCTGCTACTCTTTTTCTTTCTCTTTGTGGATTCTGTGAATTTGTGGATGGGGCAAGGCAATCTCATCTAAATTCTGCGCAGAGTTTTCTCCGTGCATTTAAGGCTCCACCGTGCCTTGACCGTCTTGCTTAAATTCCTACTTTTTCGGTTTTTTCATGTTTCAGCAGACTCAAAACGATACGACGTAGATGCGTAAAATTTTGAGCTACGTGTCCCTCTGTGGCGGACACAGCACTCGTCCTCTCGGAAAGCAATATCCAAAGTCCGGTGAAAGCCATTCTCAACACCCCAACCCCACGCACGACTTTGGCGAACTCCCTCGCCAAGAAACTTATATCATCGGTGCGACTTTTTGTATAGAAAAACTCTATCGTGCTGGCAATCTTTCCGCAAATTACGCCATTCGGATTTTGTTCAACATACATGTCCTGCAACATATAAACGAAAAACAGCAGCATTTCAGCAGCATCACGGTTTAAAAAATGAACTTTCACAACTTGGAATGACTTGGGATAGCTTGGAGTGGCTTGGAATACAACATAAGATAATAAAAAGGGTTACGCCGCTTTTGACGTAACCCGTTGACTGGCTTGGGACTTCAGAAAAAGAGATGGAGCGGGATACGGGAATCGAACCCGTCTCAACAGCTTGGGAAGCTGCCACATTACCACTATGCTAATCCCGCATTTCAAACTTCTACAAACTTACGCCTTCGACACCAGCGCTCATGCGCTGGTGCTGCAAACAGAACGAAACCTGAAGTTTCGTTCTGCCGACCCGTCTCAACAGCTTGGGAAGCTGCCACATTACCACTATGCTAATCCCGCTTGTCATCTATTAAAAATCTATCGGTAAACGGGATAGTCCCGCCAACCGTTATTATTTATTAGGGCGGGGCTAATCCCGCAAAAATACTTTAGGGGGACAGTCCCCCTAGATCTTAAAGGGACTGTCCCCTTGAAGCTAAATTTTACAGATTTTCTTCAAAACTTCCAGGCGTTTGTCAAAATGCTCGCGCTTCACCTCTCGAAGGCGCTCAAGCCCGAACTTTTCGACCGTAAAAGAAGCCACGATCGTTCCGTAACCGATCGCGGTCTTCATCGTCTTCAAATTTACGTTCCTCGCCGCCGCGAGATACCCCATCACACCCCCCGCAAAACTATCCCCAGCCCCAGTAGGATCGTACACATTTTCGAGGGGATACGCAGGATAAATAAAAACACCTTCATGACTGTAAAGAAGCGCTCCGTGTTCTCCCTTTTTTATGATCACGTATTCGGGCCCCATGTTGTGGATCATTTGTGCCGCCCGGATCAGGTTGACCTCGCCGGTGAGCTGACGCGCCTCGCCATCGTTCATAAAAACCGCGTGAACGCGGCGAAGCACTTTTTCCACAGAATCACGCTTATTCTGGATCCAGAAATTCATCGTATCGCAAGCCACGAACTTGAGCGAAGATCCGTGCACTTGATCAAGCACTTTGAGCTGCAGGTCCGGATCCACGTTCGCCAAAAACACAAATTCCGGCAGGGTCGCATATTGAAGTTCCGGTTTAAAATCTAAAAGAACATTGAGATCCGTTTGAAGCGTGATCGCCGAATTCATATCCGCCTCATACTTGCCCTTCCAATGGAATGTCTTGCCCGGGAGCGTCACCAAATGGCTCAGGTCGATCTCCTTTTCCGCGAGAATGCTTCGATACTCTTCCGGAAAATCCTGGCCCACCACCGCCACAACTCCCACCTTGGTGAAAAAGCTCGCGGCGTACGAGAAATAGGAAGCCGATCCCCCAAAAACAGTTTGCAGAGCTCCGAAGGGCGTCGAGAGCTCGTCAATGGCGACAGTGCCGACGACGATTAGATAAGGAGGTTTTGACATTTCATATTCCTTTGAGTTGATGTTTCAGTTTCGATGCCGCGCACTGTGAGTCCTTTGCCGCAAAGATCGCCCGCACCACCGCCACCCTTGTCGCCCCGGCCCTGACCACGTCCTCGATATTCCCGAGGTCAATACCGCCGATCGCAACCCAGGGAATCCGGATCTTCTCGGCCGCTTGCTGAACAAATCGTAATCCCACGGATTTCACGCGGGGTTTCGTCGGGGTGGTAAACACAGGCCCGACTCCGACATAATCCGCCCCTTCACGTACCGCCGCCAACGCCTGTTTCAAACTATGCGTCGACTTCCCGATCCAGATCTTCCGCCCCGCCTGCTTCGCTAGGTTGCACGCCATACGAACCGGCATATCCTCTTGACCCAAATGGACTCCATCCGCGCCGGTTGCAAGCGCCAGATCCATCCGGTCATTGATAAAAAAAAGCTTTCGCGTCTTTTCCGCGATCCTTTTGATCTTAAGTCCGAGTCTGATCAGCGCAGCATCCGAAAGCACTTTCGAGCGAAGCTGAACGATATCGGCGCCGCCTCGGTAAGCCGCTTCGATCTTTTCGAGGATCCCCGGATTTTCGGTTCGGAGATCCGTCACAGCGTAAAGACGGAAACCCTCAAAAACTTTTTTTTTCCAATCCATAAACTTATGACACCGGGTTAACGGCTTCGTCATCCTGAGCCCCAAAGAGGGCGAAGGATCTCAACCGAGATGCTTCGCTACGCTCAGCATGACGGGACTGCTGCGCGACCATATCCTCTCACGCCAACTTGAGGATCTTGATGACCCGCGTCGAGGAACGCCCTTGGACGAGTGGAATGCGTTTCACTTTTCCGCCCCAGGAAAGCACTTCCCGAGCCCCCACAATATCCTTGATCGCCCAGTCCGCGCCCTTCACAAGGACCTCCGGCTTGATCGTTTCGATCAGTTTGAGAGGCGTCGGATCATTAAAGAGAATGGCGTAGTCGACACAGGAAAGAGCGGTAAGAACTTTGATGCGATCTTGCTCGGGATTCACGGGCCGGTTCGGATCTTTATAGGTCTTGACGGAACGATCCGTGTTCACACCCACGATCAGCACATCCGCAAACATGCGAGCCTTTTGCAGATAAGTCACATGGCCCAAATGGAGAATATCAAAAGTCCCGTTCGTAAAGGCCACGCGCTTGCCCTGGGCCTTGAGGCGACGGACTGTCGCAGACAACTTGTTTTTCGTCAGGATTTTAGAGGCCATGATAAGAAAAAAACTTCCGGGTTATGACCGTTCTTCATTTATTTTTACGGGTAAACGGTACCATACCGCATACCTTTGAATTTTAATGCATGCGGTATTAGCCGAAAAGGATCGTTTCGACAACCTCACAAATCCCGTGAAGCGCCGTCATATAGGCTTCCTGGATATGAGAAGTCTTATTGGATTTAGCGATAAAGCAGAGATCCACGGCATCCTTCAAAATGCCCCCGTCTTTCCCGGTAAAACCGAGCGTTAGGATGCCCTGCTGTTTGGCTTGCGTGATCACATCCAGGATATTGGGAGAACGACCGCTTGTGGAAAGAACGACGAGAACATCCCCTTTTTGACCGAGCCCTTCGACCTGGCGGGAAAAGACCTTTTCAAAACCAAAGTCATTCCCGATCGCGGTAAGCGCCGCGATGTCCGCCGTAAGCGCGATGGCCGGAAGACTCCGCCGATCTTTCTCAAACCGACCGACAAATTCGGCGGCAATATGCTGCGCGTCCGAGGCCGAGCCTCCATTCCCGCACAAAAGCAGTTTGTGTCCCGCGTTCAGGGCCTGGATGATGGCATGCGCCATCTTGTCCAGCACTTCATACTGGGCGGGGACGAAAGTTTTCTGAAATGCTTCCTGATGTCCTTGAACAATGGTCTCGAAATTGTTTTTCATGGGTTAACCAAAGAATATCTTGGCCAGCTCGTACATATCCGCCGGCACAGTTTTGAGTTCCCCCACCGCTTCCTGGAGTGGTACGGCCACGATATCGCGGCCACAAAGGCTGACCATGTGGCCAAACTTGCCCTCTTTGACCAGCTGAACCGCCTTCACACCGAACCGTGTCCCGAGCACACGGTCAAAAGCCGTCGGTGTACCGCCGCGCTGAATATGACCGAGCACGGTCGAACGGGTCTCGTAGCCCGTTTTCTTCTCTATGAGTTTCGCGAGACGGTCTCCCACCCCACCGAGAAGGACATGCCCGAATGCGTCGAGCTCTTTATTCGTTGTGACAAGCTCCTCCCCCTTGATCGAAAATCCTTCGGACACCGCGACCACGCTGAAGTTCTTACCGCGCGCGCGCTGTTTCGTGATATACCCGCAAACCTCATCGATCGTCAAAGAAACTTCCGGGATGAGGACGACGTCCGCACCGCCGGCGATCCCGGATTCCAGCGCGATCCAGCCGGCATGCCGGCCCATGATCTCGACCACCATCACGCGATCATGCGATTCCGCGGTTGTCCGAATACGGTCAAGACACTCGGTCGCAATATTGAGCGCCGTATCATAACCAAAGGTGTAATCCGTCGCATTGAGATCATTGTCGATCGTTTTGGGAACCCCGATGATCGGCATTCCGTCCTTGGAAAGTTTGTTCCCAGCGCCGAGGGTGTCCTCGCCCCCGATCGCGATCACGGCATCCAATTTGTTTTTTTTGATTGTCTCCCGAACTTTCTCCGCGTCACCTTCTTTTTTATAAGGGTTTGTGCGGGAAGTCCCCAGGATGGTCCCGCCACGAGGAAGGATTTCCGCAACCGACTTCTCGTCCAGTTCCACAAAATTGTTATTGATGATACCTTTCCAGCCCTGCTTGAATCCTATCACCTGCCAGCCTTCCGCTTTCGCCGTCTGCACAACGCCGCGGATCACCGCGTTAAGACCTGGGCAATCCCCGCCCCCCGTAAGCATTCCAATTCGTTTCATCGATTGACTCCTTTAATGTTTTTGATGGGGCGCCCAACCCAAGGCCGAGGCCCACTTGAAAAAGTTCCGATTAATTCCTTGAAGCTCCCGGGGCCTGAAGAACCGACCCGGCATCCTCGATCCCCCTCACGTCGCAGATCACGACAAGCGGGTTCTCAGGTCCCAGCAACCGCTTCACCCGTTGCTGGACCTCCTGCTGCAATTCCGACAAAACCGCGGGCACATGCCCGCCCGTCCAAAGCACCAGCCGGAGCTTGATCTCGACATTTTTACCGGTGATGTTTACTTTTGCCTTCACACTTTTAACGAGCGGAAAACGCTTCACCGCTTTCACGGCCGTATTCCCTAACGTGTTGGCCGAAACCACCATCGGGCCGATCTCGCTTTGAAAAAAGATCGCTTCGTTCGGACGTCCCGCTTTCACAAGCATCTTTGTAAATGCCAGGCCGAGCACTATAAAGACAAGACCGACCACCCCGACTTGAACGGAACGCCAGGAACTTTGATAGATCTCCTGGACCTTGAGGATCGCGTCATCAAAAGCTAAAAGATGTAGCGAAACGATGATCATCAAACTGCCCAGCGTCAGGAAGGCGAAGATAGCAAACAGCTGGGCAAAGGCGTTAGTGACCTTCATTTCTTTTCTTTGTTCGCTTCCAACTCTTCAGTCTTCCCCGTGCCAAAGATCGTCGATTCAATGAATTTCGTATTCACGGAACCCTGACGAAACCTCGGATGGCTCAAAATGCGCACATGGAGCGGCGCGGTGGTCTTGATCGGCTTCACTTCGATCTCACGAAGCGCCCGAAGCATGACCGTGATCGCGTCCTGGCGATTCTTGCCATAGGCGATCAACTTCCCGATCATGGAATCATAAAAAGGCGGGATCGAATAACCTGTATAAACATGGCTATCCAAACGCACGCCCGGACCGCCCGGCATCCGCCAAACCTCGATCTTCCCGGGAGACGGCATAAAATTATTGTCCGGATCTTCGGCGTTAATGCGGCATTCGATCGCATGCCCGCGGATCTCCACCTGCTCCTGAGTAAAACTCAGTTTTTCTCCGGCAGCGATGCGCAGCTGCTCCTTCACGATATCGATTCCCGTCACCATTTCCGTAACGGGATGTTCGACCTGAAGACGGGTGTTCATCTCCATGAAATAAAAATCATCATTTTTGTCGAGAAGGAATTCGATCGTTCCGGCATTCTCATACTTGAAAGTTTTCGCCGCCCGGATAGCCGTGTCGCCGATCCTCTTGCGAAGTTTTGCGCTCATACCGGGCGCGGGAGATTCCTCGATGAGTTTTTGGTGGCGCCGTTGAACCGAGCAGTCGCGCTCGCCCAGGTGCACCACATTGCCGAAACTGTCGGCAATGATCTGCACCTCGATATGACGCGGCTCTTCAATGAATTTCTCTATATATACTTCACCATTGCCGAAGGCGGCTTCCGCTTCGGTTTGAGCTGTCAGGAACGCACTGATAAGCTTTCCGTCATTGTGCGCGATCTTGATGCCTTTCCCTCCGCCGCCCGCAGAAGCTTTGACGATCACGGGATAACCCAGTTTTTTCGCAAGACGCAGGGCCTCTTCCTGATCCTTCACCGTCCCCTTACTCCCCGGGATGATCGGAACCCCGGCTTTTTTCATCTCTATTCTCGCATTCGATTTGTCGCCGGCCAGACGGATGGTTTCTGGTTTTGGTCCAATAAACTTGATCTGGCAAGACTCGCAGATCTCCGCAAAGTGCGCGTTCTCGGCAAGAAACCCGTAGCCCGGATGAATGGCTTCAACGTCCGCGATCTCAGCCGCGGAGATGAGGGCCGGAATATTGAGATAGCTTTCAGAACTGGGGGCCTCGCCGATGCAGATGGCGTCATCGGCCAGTTTTACGTGCAAGGATTCCCGATCCGCCTTGGAAAACACCGCCACGGTTTGAATGCCCATTTCACGGCACGCGCGAATCACACGCACTGCGATCTCACCACGATTTGCTATTAGGATCTTTGAGAACATGATTTTTCCCCGTATGAAGGGTTACTGTTGTGAAGAAGGTTTCGGGATCAACCCTTTTTGATCTTCAGGATCGGCTGGTCGTACTCCACGGTCTGGCCATTCTGCACAAGGATCTCGATCACGGTTCCGCCCAATTCCGACTTGATCTCGTTCATGAGCTTCATAGCTTCGATGATACAAAGCACATCCCCGTCTTTAATCACTTTACCGACACTTACATAGGCGGGCTGGTCCGGAGCGGGAGAAGCATAAAAGGTTCCCACCATGGGCGAGCGCACGATCGTCACGCCTTCTTCAGCCACAGGTTGCACGGCCGCCGCAGGAGCCTGGCCCTGGACTGGGGCATGCATCCCCGTTTGCATCGGCGCCATCATCTGCGGGGCGCTGTGCATCACGATCCCACCGTTCGCCATCTTACGGAGTTTGATCTTCGCGTTGTCCTTCTCGATCTCGATCTCACCGACATTGTGCTCGGCCATCAACTCTAAAAGTTCTTTGATCTCCTTGATATTCATTTTCTTTTCCTCGCAACAAGTGCTTTTTTCACGGTTTTTTTGGAAGAATGAACGGAATTCGCTTGGGCGGCATAGGCCACAAGACCCCGCAGGCCCAGAAGATAACTGTTTTTACCAAACCCCGTCACCTGGGCAACGCATGCCGGGGCGGTCATAGAATGCTGCCTGAAATCCTCACGCTTAAAGATATGGCTTAAATGCACCTCGACCGCCGGAAGACCGCACGCGGCCAACGCATCGCGGATCGCGACACTCGTGTGGGTATAAGCTGCGGGATTGATCAAAATCCCTGCAAATTCCCGGCGCGCTCCCCCAATACGGTCCACGATCGCGCCTTCGTGATTGCTCTGGAGGATCTCCAACTCGACGCCAAGCGCCTGGGCTTCACGTTCAAGTGCTTCGTTGATCTGTTTCAACGTCACTTTTCCATAGACCGTCACCTCCCGTTCCCCCAGGAGTTGCAAATTCGGGCCATGGACTACAAGAATTTTTTTCATAAGAACGATCCTCTTTACCCGTCATTCCCGCATGCTGCTAGCCGGAATCTATTGGGTCTGGGTCCCCGGCAAAAACATTCGGGGACGACCTTAAAAAACAGGTCGATTCTAAACTATTCCTTCGGCGATTGCATCATTTCCATGCTATCAATGTTTTTCTCCTTCAGCCCCCCGCGGAACGCGTACCAGATCCCGGAGCCGATGCTGAACGAATAAATCACGATATCCATCAAAAGCGTCAGTGCAAGCGCACGTTCCGCCGGAAGATAGCGGCTAAAAAGATACAGGACGCTGGCTTCCCTCACACCCAACCCGCCGATCGAAGGCGCCATACTAACGATGGAAATAACGGGTATCAAGATAAAAAACTTCCAAAAATTGATATCGGCACCGATGGAAAGAGAGATCCAATAATTCGTACAAATAAAAACAGCCTGCCCGCAAAAAGAAAGCATCACGGCGATCAGGACGGGACCCCGATGATGCCGGTAACCGTAGATCGCATGATAAATTTCGGCAAGCTGCAACCTCCATTTTTCTTTAGGAATAAGACGCGCAAGTCCCTTAAAAAGGCGGGCGAAACGCCGGCTTGCAAAAAAAGCCCCGAAAAACACGATCACGCCAAGCGCGCCAAAGACCGCATAGTCAATGTAAGAGCTCTGAACTTCCTTGCTGAAACACATCAGCCCGATCGTCGCCATAAGAATGGTCGCGAGAAATCCAAGCATTCGATCGAGCATAATCGAAGTCGCGGATTCGATCTTTTTGCCCGAATGCTTGTAAGCATAAACAGCCTTGGCCACGTCCCCGCCCACGGCGGAAGGCAGCATCAGATTATAAAACAGCCCCACAAAACCGAGGTGATAACACTCGCGGAAGGTCATGCGGATATCCTGGACACGAAAAACCCACTGGAGCCGGACGGCAATGATGGCAAGGCCGAGAAAATAACCGGCGATCGCCGCAGCAAACCAGCCCCACACAACTTCATGGCGCAAAATGGCCATGGATTCATGCAGTTTGCCGCGCATGAAAAAAACAATGAGCCCTATCGCGGCAAAGCTGATGGCAAAACGGAGGATCTTGCCTTTCATACGGTCTGCGAGAACTTGATCTGAAGTTGGGTAATAAGCGTTTCGAGCATTTTCTTTTCCTCCTCGCTCAAATTCCCCTGGGTCTTATCACGGAGCGCGATCAAAAGATCGATCGCCTCTTTGGCGCCTTCGGGATTGAGCTCCGTCTGCTGGGTCATAGGATTGGGGATATCGCCGAGGTTCATGAGAGCCTGATAGCCGAGCGATTGGACAAGGCTCAGAAAAGTCTTGGAGGTTTCAACGGGTTTGGTCTTAGCGGCCGGTGGGACAGCCGCGGCTTTGAGCTTAACGCTTTCGGCCTGCTCCTTCCAGCTTTCATCCACCTTCTTCTCAGTGAAGCGTATATCTTTGTCCGGTTCCATAAACCATTCTCCCATACTAAAATTCAAAAATCACATCTTTCACTTATCGCAATAATATACCACTTCTGCGAATCCGCCAAACCACTCGGCCTATCCGCCATACATCACGTCGGATCAGTCCGTTCGCTGAAAACCGCTCACGGCTGAAAAAAAAGAGGTTCGTGACCGAGTGGGGATCTGGTGGCCACGAACCTCTGCAGGTGAGTCGAGACCCGTAAGTCTCGCATGCCGATATTATACTCCCGAGCTTTCCCCTGTCAACGCTCCGTCCAAGTCTTTTTTTTATTTACATGCCTGGTGACCCGGGCAGCCCCGATCAATGACCTAGCGTTATGCTCTCAAACTGCGGATAAAAGAAAAGCCCGGCTTCGAACAACCGAAACCGGGCTTCGAAAAGATTCTCTTCTGTCAGGCTTACGCCGACACGGAGGTGGCTTTCTGGGTCAGCATATCCGACCACAGCTTGGTCAGGCCTTCCAGCAAGATTTCATTAATGTCGTAGAGACCATCCCCCTTCTTTTCAAGGACATTATCCCCTACTTGCTGACGCAACAGAGCATTGGTTTGATCCACACCATTCTGCGCCACGTTTCCGGCCAAGAGGCTTCGGATCGCAGCATTTCGTTTCTGGGCCTGTTTCTGAGCCCGGAGAACGGTTCCCACAAATTGCCCCGAAAGATCCAGCCCTTCTTCAATAAGGATCGTCAAATTAGCCCGGGTAATGGCAGCATTCCCGCGCATGAGAGCTGCCGCGGCACTATTGGCGAGCGCCGATTTCGAAGACCTCATTTTAAACTCGATCTGGACGCGCGGACCGATCTTTGCCCCCTTATGATCAAACGAATTTTGGACATTTTGAATCGCGCCCTTGAGAACCGCTTGTGCCGCCGCGTCTTGGAAAAGCGCGTCATTGGCAATGACAAAACGCTCGACCAGTTGGGTCTTCGTGCCAAGCCGCAAGCTCATATTCTTAAAATCTTCGTCGCTCGGCGCATCCGCCTTGACCGTCACCATGCCCCCGGACTTGTCAGAAACGGCCATGATGGGATTCTCCAGAATATTTTTTGCAAGACTAAGAAATTTTTGCCAGTTGAGATCACCCGCCTTCAGCGCTACAAGCGTCGTCAACATCGCCGCCACATCTTCAGCGTTAAGCATTTCGAGTTGAACCGGCACAATGATCTGCCCCAAAACATCCGCCAGAGAATCCACGCCACGTTGAAAATGCGTACTGATCAACTTCCGTCGAACCTCCGGGGTCTTACCGAGAAGAACCCAAACCTCTTCGGCCAACACTCGGCGCTGTTGCTCCACAACCGGCCGTCCTTCTGGTTTATAAATATCCACAACACCGGGGGTGAAACGACCTTCCGAGCGCGGCAACAAAGCGAGAATCTGCGGGATAATCCGGACTTCCAGGGTCGCGTAACCTGAAGCGTCCAAAGCGACATCGGATCTCTGGACCTTATAGGCATTACTTTGCAAGGCCTTGGCCACAGTATCTAGGTAATTTTTTATCGACTCCAAAGCTTGGCTTCGATCCACACCATCATTCCGGCGGAGCGCAAAGCGAACAAGAATCCCCGGGCGATTTCCTTTAGAAGGTGTGATCGATTCCAGGTCCAGCCGGCCCGCGTTAGCGATCCTCGACTCCAAATCGAAAATACCATAGACCGGCGTCAAAGGATAAGCGGCCCGCCTTTCTGTCAGAGCATTGACGACCGCGGCATCCAATTTAAACTCCTTGGCCAAGTCCCTCACCTCGGCGCGAGGCGCGGTGCTGATCTGCGGATTAAACGAATCCAGTGCCGCCTTAATCCCCTCAACGGTCGGAGAGAACGATTTGCCTCTGGCCGAGAGAGTTCTTACGTTCCGGGGATACCGGTACACGACACCGTCCTCTGCAACAAAATCATATTGGCCTGCGGCGGGGAATTTCCGGTAGTGCGTCTTCATGGGGCCATTTAAAAACTTTTGGAGATCAAGCGCCGCATTCTGCGGATCCCTCGGATCCACACTTAAAACCAGCGCTTCTCTCTGTTTGATGACCTGTTTAACGATAATCCGTGTATTCTTTTCGGAACCCTCTTGAGTTACGCGGAACTCCCCTTTCCGCGTCTCGGAGCGAGCGGCTTCAATCCAGCGAGCAGCCTCGACAACAAATGCGGACTGAGCGTTCCAGTTTTGACCTATCGGCACCTCGGCATTCCAGCGCACCACAGCGTCCAAAACACCTTTCAAATCATTCATTTGCCCAAAATAAAGGCTGAGCGCTCTTGCATACAAACTCGGATCTTTTTCAATCGCCTGCAAAAACTCAGGAGCTAGCAGTTCCTGACCAAGCTGCTGCGCGATCAAATCGCGCCGTTCAGGCTTCTCATGGCTAAGCAATAACTCCCGAAAAGACTGCTCGATCTCCTGGGTAATCGCCCCACGATTCGGGATGTTGCCACTCTTTGAATACCGCAGGGCTAATGAAGCTAGCTTGCTATCGGCCATCCGGCCCAACCCCCGGTTGAGCGGCGTCGCGTTATCATAAATGGAATTTTCGATTTTTCTGACAGCTTGCTCGACCGTCGCAAAGATATTCTCCCCTGGAGCGCGCGGGGCTTTCAGCATCTCAACGGCTTTTATCGCAGACTTTGCCATGACGACCCGGTCAAAGACTTTGAACTTAATGGGATGCTGCCCTTGAAGCGTCTGCACCACAAGCACCGGTCCGACCCAACTATCCGGCGCATCAGAAACCTGAATAGCAGATGTGATTTTCTCACCGTCTTTCGCAGCTAACAATTGGACCGCATCTACCGTGCCCCGGCGAAAACCGAATAATGACTGTTCTAGCCCGGCAGGATTCATCGCAACGGCATCCACCACTTCCATCCTCCCCTCGGAGCGAGCGGTTAATTCAAACACGACCTGGATATCCCCCAACAAAATATTTTTTTCTGATTCCTGGGCATTGGTCCATCCGTCCACTCCCCGACTCAAAACCCTGACCTTCGCGGTCCCGTTCATATTTTCAGAGGAAATATCGCTTTCAAGAACAATGTAGACCTTGCCATGGTCGGGATGATCGGAACGATTGTGGAAAACGACCTGACCGGGATTGATACGCCACCCGGCCTGGGGCTGCACATTCACAAACCCGCGGGACTGCAACTCCGGGACCAAGTTTTGTTCCACCGTATTTCCTGCCAGCGTGGACAAAAGGGCTTCCTTGATCCGAGCCAATCGCGCAGCATCCAACCTCGTCTCGGAGCGAGAGACAAACACTTGCCGGCCTCCGCCTCCATCTGTGACCTTGGCTTTTCCGGTCGCTATCAAGCGATACATGTCGACCACCGACATTATTTGATTCTTGTCAAAAAGTGAAACTGTTGTAGTCCCTGCTATTTCCTGGCTCTGTAAATACTGCAGCGCCGGGACTGCGACTGGATCATTTACCGAATAATCAACAACATTAGCGCCATTGCGCCGATCCGGTTTTGCAGATATCAGGCCCGCACGAATGCCTTCCTTAGCAATCTCGACCGACAAGCCCACATTCTCCGTTTCACTGATCTCAACACTCACCGCTGTATCAGGAGAATTCTTTGACCTAAGCTTCTTTTGAGCCAGATCAGTTCGCACAAAATCCGGGATATCCATGTCCGCGGGCAGGAAAAAATAAAATCCATCATTACCTATCTGGCGGTAGCCAATCGTAGGATTGCGATCACGAAGGTCCGTATCCAGGGCGCTGGCTTTTAATCTCTGAGGTTGCGTCTTCGGCTTCTCAGAAATGGCGAGGAGAGAATAATCGCTACCATTGGGTATGCCAAAAACATCATAAAATTTCGGAGCAGCGTATTCTCGTCCAAGTGCTGACTCCGTGGTGATATCTCCCCCTCTCGCCTTTTGAGCCGCCTTGATAAGCTCTTCTTTGGGACCCGTCAACCTCACCTCGGAGCGGCCAAGCTCAGCCTGGATCTGGGCGCGGCGTTCATTCACATTCGTGAGCACATCCTGAGGCGCTGCCGGATTGTCGACCAACCACCGGTCGATCTCGGCAAGAGACGCCGCCAATTGAGCATTTGCCAAAACAGGAGCGAGTGCGCCATTTGCTGCTCGGCCCGCCTTCTCAAAACTCATATCCCGGTCGTCTGTCAGTTTAAGCCCGGGGCGACCGAGCACGTCTCTTAGCCAGGCATTCTGCTTAACCAAAGCCTTGATCTCCTTAACCAAAGCCATGATCTGTAACTTCAAGTAGCCCAGGTGCAAAAGACTTCCCACTCTCGTATCACCAAGGCGCGCGATCTGTGCGTTCCTCTGCGCGGCCGGCACGAACACCAACCAATGAAAGATGGAGGAAACTGCCGTGAATGCGAAAAGGCCGATGGAAAAAGACAGGAGCTTTTGATATCCGACAAAGCTCATTCCGAACGAGCCTTGCCCGACACCGCCAACATACGGAAGAACCTGATCCGTTGTCATTGTTCCCGTCCAGGCAAATGCAACAAGCCCTGCGGAAATCCCCGTCGCCCATAACAGCCCTTCCATGATCTTCTCGCTCACCGCCCTCGCCTCGGCGCGAGGGATAGAACCGGATATGACGGCATATAATCCGCCTGTTTGATCGGCGGTATTGAATGCACGCTCTCGGTCAACGCCTCCCTTTTTGGAGCTGGCTATGATTTCGTCAGCTCTTGGAAGCCTCCTCACCAGATCCAAAACCATGCCGCGGTCGGCTTCAGAGAGCATAAAATTGGCCGCGAGGGCGTCCTGAAAAACGTCACCTTCATAAACCGGCAGTTTTGAAGCGACATAGCCAACGTCTTTGAATGGCGCCCGCAGCAACTCTTCTGTCTGACGGAACAATTCTGCAAGATATCCGGCGTACTGAGCGACAAAGACCGGATCATTCCATTTTTCCTCCGGAAGCATCCGGAGAAGCTGTTCGGTGGGTTCCTGCAACATCGGCATGCGATCAAACCACGCTGGCAGCCCCGCAGCCCCCTGTCCCCTCGCCTCGGAGCGGGGAACAAAGACATCATTCGGAGTCCATTTTTTGGGCCCAACCCAGGCATCAAATAATTTCTGAAGGTCACTAACCTCTTTTCTGGGCGCAGGTTGGGTTGCTTCGATCCGATCAGCTAATGACCTGAGTCCCGCTATAATTTTGGTGCGTTCACCCTCCGCGACGGCAGCCGTTTGGATCTTTTTAAGTACCGTCCCCAGGTCCTGAAGACCGGTAACCAGCTGAAATCTTGTTTTATCGACTTCCCCTGACTTCGTCAGGAGCCCAGCTTTAGCTAGTAAGAGCACCCCACCAAGCATCTCTGCTTTAGTTGCCGAAGCCCCGCCGAAATTCATGATAGAAGCCGAAACCGCTCCTTGCCTGAGCGCCATGCCACGCAAAACCTCTACCAACTCAGGCGCAGTGAAAGACAAATCGGCGAATTTCTGATCTCCCCGCGAGTGGACTTCTTCAGCTTGATTCTCCAACATAAAGCTATACAGTCCGATCGCGACGGCTCCCCCCCTCGACTCGGCGCGGGCGGGCGTTGCGGTTAATCCGGGGAACTGCCCAATCGACAAAAGGTATTGGTTAAACGCCAGCATTACGCTAATAGCCTTTTCTGATCCAGCCGGCGCCGGACGCAACTCGGCATTTTGCCCAAACATAGGACTTACAGCTGTCGCTAATTTCAATAGTTCAGCCTGGATATCCACTTCGTCTGTGTTCAGGCCTTTAACATACTCAATAGCGGCGAGCCACATCGGACGCTGGGACGGAATTCGCATCCCCGATTCACGCCGTTCTCCGGGTTGATCCGCCAGCCTCTGGAAGTGCGCTACAAGATCTGCGGCTTTAACCCTTACCTCGGAGCGGGCTGGAGATGCGGTGGATCCTGGAAATTGGCCGATCGAAAAAAGGTATTGGTTAAACGCCAGCATTACGCTAATAGCCTTTTCTGATCCAGCCGGCGCCGGACGCAACTCGGCATTTTGCCCAAACATAGGACTTACAGCTGTCGCTAATTTCAATAGTTCAGCCTGGATATCCACTTCGTCTGTGTTCAGGCCTTTAACATACTCAATAGCGGCGAGCCACATCGGACGCTGGGACGGAATTCGCATCCCCGATTCACGCCGTTCTCCGGGTTGATCCGCCAGCCTCTGGAAGTGCGCTACAAGATCTGCGGCTTTAACCCTTATCTCGGCGCGGGCCACGGAAACTTCTGGCTTCCCAACATTGAGCAAGATCGTCTTAATGGGCGAAAAGGGGTCCGGCAGACGCGTCCCTGCGGAAGTTCTCGCGAAATCATAGGCAGGCAACCGCGTGTTCAGGGACTGTAGCACTTCAACCAACTTCTCATCCGGCATACTAGACATTTCTTTTAAGAGCGTACCCGCCGCGGATCTTACCCTTTCATCAAGTTCCAGTTGATTAGAAACACCCTCCAACGCCATCCGAATGATTTCTCGATCCCTCTCGGTCAATCTCACTTCGGCGCGGGCCACGGAAACTTCTGGCTTCCCAACATTGAGCAAGATCGTCTTAATGGGCGAAAAGGGGTCCGGCAGACGCGTCCCTGCGGAAGTTCTCGCGAAATCATAGGCAGGCAACCGCGTGTTCAGGGACTGTAGCACTTCAACCAACTTCTCATCCGGCATACTAGACATTTCTTTTAAGAGCGTACCCGCCGCGGATCTTACCCTTTCATCAAGTTCCAGTTGATTAGAAACACCCTCCAACGCCATCCGAATGATTTCTCGATCCCTCTCGGTCAATCTCACTTCGGCGCGGGCTTGTATAAATTGTTTTTCCGTGGCGCGGGCCCGTATAAATTCCTCTTCCGTGATTTCCCAGCCAGCCGGGATCTCTCTCGAATTAAAATCGACTGTCTTATTCGTGGCATTAAAAGGGATGCGCGCATATTGTCTCTCCCACACACCGTCAGCCCCAAGAACCTGATGCATCACAAAAATAGCGTCCTTTGAAACAAAGCGCTCAAGAAGATTGGTAACATCCACGAATCCTTGATCTTTAAAGTGGACCGTAAAAACAGGGTTCGTCACCGTAGGCTCAACGATCTCGATATTGGCCGGCACCCCAGTCGCCGCAAGCGCCCCTGTAGCTTCCGGTACGGCGCTCGGAGCAACTTTAAGGCCCACGTCCATCACATCATTGGTTGTATACGCGTCGCGAAGATTCATCGCAAAGAATCCAGCCGCAGCAGCGTTTGTCAGCGGAAAAGATCTGTACCCGAAGTAGTTCGTACCGGGTTCAAACACGCCCTCGATACCGGTCCCTTCGTTGTTCCAGCCAGTAAGCAAATTGGTACTGGAAATATAATCCGCAACCGCGTAAACCGGATTTGTTCCCGGGACCACGATGATAGGGGTCAAAACCATTTGCGCAGGCATGTTCGTCGTCGCCGGGACGAATTCCGGCTGGATCGAAATCTCCACTAAATTGGCGGAGAACGCCACACTCCCCATGATCGAAAAGGCTACCGCCGTTGTCGCCAACTTCCCGGCCTTCGCCTTGCCTGGCTTGCGAATGGGTCTGATTAAATCTCCCGCATAGGGAAGAACCGCAGGGACAGAAGCCGGCGACATGGAGTATTTCCCGAACTGTGGCGCGGGCTCTTTCGGACGGAGATCACGCTCATTTTCCAAAATGGGTGCCAGAGCTTTCTGTGCCGCAATACCCGTAGTACCAAAGATCGTCCCGGATTCGACAAGAACGCCGCCCGGCAAAGCCATCTTTTCCGAGACCGTCGCAGCAACGGTCCCGTTGATGGTCACGGATTGGGCCTCCGGCGAACTCGAACGGACCTTATAACTATCCTTGACGGGCTTTCCTTGAGCGTCCACTTCTTGAATGAGGGTGATGCCTTTTTTAACGGCGAGTTCCGACTGATTAAAAATCTCAACAACACCTGCAATGTTCTTATCCCCAACCCTGCTCATCGCTCCAAGAATCACAGCATATACTTCTTCGGGCCGGATACCCTGGGCTGCCAGAACGCCATCGCTCATAAGCTTTGACGCCATTTCAAGGTACGAGATCGAAAAAAGGTGCTCCCGATCCTGGAGCATGGCGACACGGTATAAATTCTCATCGGACTTTTCGGAAAGACGCGGGGTGACGATGCCGTAGCTAATGGCGTTCTCCCTGAAAAGATCGCTCATGCCGTCGGTGTGGAAACCGCCGGTGATCAGAATGGCTTTGGTGATCTTCTTCTCTGCCATCTGGGACTGCATCTCTTTATAGAAGACGGCTTCACGCTTGTGAGCAAAATCATAGAACTCGAGGCCGGCAGTGAAAAGCTCATCCATCTTGGCGGCGAACTTAGGGGGCATCACATCACTAACAGACTGGCGACTAGAGACTGGAGACTGGAGGCTGGAAACCTTTTGACTTTGGTCTCTGGTCTCTGGTCTCTGGTCTGTGGTCCGTACGGCGCTTACCAGCCGTGCAGCAAGACTCGGAATCGCAACCTGGTCTTTATTCGAAAGCAGCTGCTGCCACTGTGTGCGATTGAGCTCAAGATGAAGAAGTTTACGCAAAAGCTCACCATCCCTATAAAGGGCGAGGAGTGCCTTCTGCTGAGGCTCCTGCGCTAAGGTATCGAGCATCTGCGTAAAAAGATATTCGATCTCCTCAAAAAGGACCTTGGGGTCCAGTTCCGATCGGAGAGTCACATAACCAGCAAAAAGACTGAACGCGGGATAATCGCTGAATTTAAAACCTTTGGGGCCGGCTTCCTGGGCCAGGCGTTCCAGCACTTCGCGCGGCGAAACTTCCGTAGCCGACTTCCCTACGGCAATACTTCCTTCATTGAAATTTTCAAGTGTCGCGAGAAGTTCTTTGGAAACTCCCTGGGTGCGAAGCACCTTGATAAGCTTGGCCTGCTCTTCCTGCCCCTTCGTTTTATTCATATCTTTTTCCAGCTGCTGGATGACGAGAAGGCGTGAGATCTGCGGCCAGCCAACCTGAGCAAAAAGACTTTCAAGGTCAACGTTCAGGATCTTCTTGGATTTCACGGTAAGACTTTTGACGAAGGGCATGAAATCGCGGCGGCCCTGCTCGAAACGCTTCCAGTCGGCGATCAGTTCCCGGGTCTCGGGTGAAAATGTTTGAGAAGCAACCTTGTCGAGTTTTCCGTCGAATCCTTTAAAGAAGTGCGACACATCGGCTTCAGCACCGAACACTTTTTTCAGAGCGTCATAGTTGGCCTTATATAAGGAAGCTTCTTCAATACCAAGAGCCTCGATATTCTTGTCAGCCTCCATCATGTAGAGTTCGGCGCCGGTAAGCTCACCCTGCTTGGCAAGCTCATCACACAGCTTGAGATTGCGTTCCTGGTCCGGGAAGAGACGCAGGTAATCCGCGTCCAGTTTCTCAGAGGCTCCTTCGACGAAGATGGTCTTGAAACCATACTTCTTATTCATATGACCCAAAAGCTGCTTGATCTTCATCTGGGCCTGGTAATTGGCATGGGCATTCTGGATATGAAGAATGAATTGCGTATTAGCTCCGGCGGGCGCTTCATAGAGCGCATCCACAGTACCGAGTTCCGGAGGAATATCAATGCTCAGATAGGAAGGAAGCTCGCGCTGGCCGGCCATTTCGATTCCGGCGCCTGGGGCGGCTGAGACGCATTGCGTCGTCAGAAAGCAAAATAAGGTGCCCGTCGCAACCACCTTAAGCATGTTTTTCACGACTACCCCCTTAGAAATCGAATTTATTAACGCTTTTTAAAGCTATAAGAAAACTCAACCAAATGTAACACATAGAACGAAAATTTCAAGGGTCAAACGGACGATTTTATTAAAATAATTTTATTTTGCAAAAACAACACAACCCATTCTACCGTAATAAGATAAGCTGTCTTCATAGATTAAACCTGTCGATTTTCCTGAAATTCAATGCCAAAACCAAGCTGTTCCTTCCGGATCTCCTTGCGGCGGACCTTCCCCGCAACATGATATTCCTCCGGAAAATTAGCGCTTGGGAATATATGGATCTCCACAGGAAGATTCTCTATAGGCTCAATGGCAATAATCTTCGCCGCCGTTTCAAGATTCAAATATTCGACAAAGATCCCCCCCTGGCTGATATTCGTGACGATAGCTTTCGTGATGACTATCTCATTATCAGCGCTCGTGATCCGAAGCTCCACGGGGATAGCAACATGCATACGATGGTTTCTCCGGCCATCCAGTTGAAAACCGAGTGACTCCTTGGGGGTTTTTGCCCCCGGATCCAAATACCGCTTATCGGGATCCTTATCATAGAGAAACGGCCCAAAACTCTCTGCCACCTCTTTCTCATCCGCACAGATATCCACCTTTCCTGAGAAGCAATTATCCTCGAGAAAATTGGCCATATCGGGTGAGGCTCCGTAGAGCGCACTGTGTTTGGGTCGAATACAAACGGTCAGGAGCCGCCTAAGCCCTATAGTGTCCAAGGGGCCCGCCGCCTTAAAATTCAGAATGATCTGGTGAAAGTGGTGACGCCGGATACTCTTCTGGATCTTCCAGGCCACTTCCTGCACCGACTCAAAGGTCGGCTCACCCTTAAGGTCGAAAACAGCAACCCCTCCGATCTCTCGTGTCGAATAATGAAATTTGCTCATAGCATTCTCCGCTTTCTGGAGCGCTCAGTGCGACGAAGTTCCCGGTGAAGCTTCGGGGACATGTAGCCCGAAAGGATATCGCCCTGATGAATAACACAAAACGTGAGAGGCCCGCCCCGGACATTCATTTTTGCGTCTCGAATCCCGTAGAGATCGTGGGTCATTTTTTTCTCCTTTACTTCAGTATTTACATCATTTCAAAAACTACTTTTATTACTTCCTAATAAAAACATAGCCTAACTATATTCTTTTGTCAATGCTACCAATCAAAATATCCACAGCAAAGCTCATTTATAGCAATGCATAGCAGAATTATTGATTTTTGAGCCATTTTTACACACAAAGATCATTTAGCGAGAGGATCACATGGCTATTGCTATCTCTTCAAAGCTTAAAACACAGCACAAGACACGGAAATAATCGCCTCAATAAACAACCCCTTTCCACCGCCTCGAAGATACAAAGAAATTATACCAATTATTGACTATTAGTCAATAATTGCTTCACCTATTACCATTTTTATAAACCCAGCAACGCTCTAAACAAAATGAATGGAGGATTACGCAGGGGCTCGGGACAGAAGCGCTCCCGAAAAAGCCTATCGCTCGTTTGAGCTAAGGCTGGTAATACTGGGCGGGCTTGGAAAGATATTCCTGGTCGAGTTTTTTTCCAGGGTGATCATGAGGGTAGATGTAGCCCTTGCCGTGGCCGAGGTCTTTGGCGCCCGAATAGGCTGAGGACCGGAGATGCTGGGGCACCTGCTCGGTTTTCTGGTTCTGGACATCTTCCGTCGCACTCTCAATGGCCTTATAGCTGGCATTGCTCTTGGGGGCAAGCGCGAGGTAAGACACAACCTGCGCGAGAATGATGCGCGCTTCGGGCATACCGACAAACTCCACGGCCGTAAACCCGCTCGTCGCAAGGATCAATGCCTGGGGGTCCGCATTCCCAATGTCTTCGCTCGCGAAGATCACAAGACGCCGCACAATGAATCTCGGGTCCTCCCCCGCGTAAAGCATCTTGGCGAGCCAATAGATCGCGGCATTCACATCCGAACCACGCAAACTCTTAATGAATGCGCTGATCGTATCGTAATGAAAATCCTCATCCCAGTCATATTGAACGATCTTTTTCTGGCATGATTCCTCAGCGACGGACGCCGTAAAATAAATAACACCCTTCTCATCCGGAGGCGTTGTCATCGCGCCCACGTCGAGCGCGTTCAGAGCTCTCCGCGCGTCGCCCGAGGCCTGCCTTGCGATGTGGTCAAGCGCCGCAGGATCAACCTCGATCTTGAGATTTCCAAGACCGCGCGCTTTATCTCCCAAGGCCCGATTCATAATGCGGATCAAATGAGATTCGTCATGCGGCTTTAGCTCGCAAACGATCGAGCGGGAAAGAAGCGGCCCTCGGATCGCGAAGGACGGATTCTGCGTTGTGGCGCCGATAAGAATGATAACGCCGGACTCCACATCCGGCATCAGAATGTCCTGCTGGGCTTTGTTGAAACGATGGATCTCGTCAATAAAAAGAACGGTCTTGCGCTTAGAGCGCCTCAGAAGCTTCCGGGCCTCATCCTGGATCTTACGTATCTCCGCAACATTGGAGAGCACCGCATTGATCGAGACATAGCGAGCCGAGGTCGTGCGCGCAATGACAAGCGCCAACGTGGTTTTACCGGTACCCGGAGGACCATAGAGAATAAGTGAGGAGAGACGGTCGGATTCCAAAGTTCTGCGGAGCAACTTTCCAGCGCCCAGAAGATGCTCCTGCCCCACGATATCGTCCAACGTGGCGGGCCGCATCCTGACCGCGAGCGGCGCATCCGGGGGGACTTGCAGGGAATCCTCCACCTCGGAGGAACCGAATAATTCGTCAGAAAACTCGGGAGAAGAATGGCGGAGGGCGGAGGGCGTCAAACCTTTTTCCTTTTGTTTTTCACCATCCTCCATCCACCATCCTCCATCCGGTCAAGATTGAAAAGAGGCTTTGTGCTTTTCGACGAGCGTCTCCGCGATCTTCTCATGGATCTTCTGGACCTCGTCGGAGACAAGCGTTCGCTCGGGAGATTGATACACGACGCGGAACGCGAGATTCTTAAAACCTTCGGGGACACGCTTTCCTCGAAAAAGATCAAAAAGAGACACTTCCCGGATCAGCCCTTGCCCCAACCCGCGGATCTCCCCCAATAAGTCCCCGCTTTTCACGGAATCCTTGACCACGATCGACAGGTCGCGTTCAATCGCCGGATATTTCGGCCACTCTTTGAACGCGCGGATCTTCTGCGCCTGCGGGAGAATTTTCTCGAGCGAGATCTCGGCATAGTAGACCGGTTCCTTCAGATCCCATTTCTCGAGAAGCTCATCAGAAACCTGTCCCATAAAAGCCAACGGCGTCTGCCACGTCCGAAGCTCCTCCGCAGTCCCTTCCAAGAAATAACTTTTTTGAAACTTTGCGACACAAAGGTCCTCGCATCCCGCATTTTTGAGGATCGCCTCGACGTAGCCCTTGAGATCAAAGAACGTAACGCTACGGGCCGCATCCAGCCACGTCTGCGTCGCCTTTTTCCCGTAAAGAGCGATCGCGCAAACACGTTCTTCCACGGGGTGCCTATGAACATCGGGCATGGAATAAACGTTCGCGATCTCGAACACCGGAATGGAGTCCGCGCCCGCATTCACGTTCTTCTGGATCACATTCAAAAGACTCGTAACGAGGGTCGGCCGCATCCAATGCAATCCGTGCTGGAGGGGGTTCACGATCTGAACGGCCTGCTTGAGGTCCTTCGCAGCATCGAGTCCTTCCCCGGAAATAAGGCTGAATGTGACGGTCTCGCAAAGCCCGGCCCCGCTCAAATATTGTCGAACCTTACGCTCCAGGGAAAGCCGAGGGTTCTCGGCAAGCGAAACCGGCGGCCGCGCGGGAAGCGTTTCGGGGATATTGTCAAAACCGTAGATCCGTGCGATCTCTTCGATGAGATCGATAGAACGCGTAAGATCCGCTCGAAATGACGGGATCCCCACTTTCAACACCCCTTCCGAATGAGGCTTTGCATCAAGCCCAAGTCGGGTCAGGATCGATACGATCTGGCTGGGTTTGATCTCAACGCCGAGAACCTGCCTGACCTCATCAATTCGAAAATGAATCGTCTTCACATCCAGCTGAGGCTTCTCTCCGGCCTTGATCACCGCGCTGATATGGCGCGGCTTCGCATATTTCTGGATCAGCGCGAGGGCACGGCTCCGGCCCAAATCGACGCCTTCCGGGTCCACACGACGCTCGAAGCGGTACGAGGAATCCGACGAGATCTGATGCGCATGCGAGGTCTTCCGAACGCGGCCGGGACTAAAGAAGGCCGATTCAAGAAAAACATTGCGCGTTTTATCACTGATCTCAGAATCTTTCCCCCCCATGACACCGGCCAAAGCCACAGCGCGATCGCTATCCGCGATCAAAAGGTCCTCGGTCTTGAGCTCGATCTCGGCGCCGTTAATGAGCGTGAATTTCTCGCCCTGCTTGGGCTTCCGAACCACGATCTCTTTCCCCCGGATCAGGTCCGCGTCAAAAGCATGGAGCGGCTGCCCGACTTCCATAAGCACATAATTCGTGATATCGACTATAAGATTAATGCTCCGGATCCCGCAGGCGAGGAGACGGTTCACGATGAAATCCGGTGTTTTGGTCTCAGAGATCCCTTCGATCAACACGCCCGTATAATACGGACACCCGGCCGCGTCCTTGATCAGGATCTTCCACCCTGGAGGGGGCATCCGACCGGCTTCCGGATCGACCCCGGGATTTTTTAAGGAAATATTCTCGACGGCTGCGATCTCTCGCGCCACGCCCCAATGAGAAAGCCAGTCCGGGCGGTTCGATGTAATCTCGATCTCAAAAAGAGTGTCCGAAGGATGGGCCAAGGCTTCACACTTCTTGACCTCGAGGCCGGCTAGAGTGAGCCGTTCCGCGATCCGCCCCACGGGAGGCGCAAGCTCCACAAAATCCTTCAACCAATTCGTACTGACTTTCATGCGAATTGCCTCAAAAATCTCAGATCATTCTCATAAAAATGACGTATATCGTTAATGCCATGTCGCAGCATCGCGATACGCTCCACGCCCAATCCGAACGCAAAGCCTTTCACAACATTCTTGTCATAGCCGACTTCCTCAAAAACATTTGGATCGACGCTTCCTGCGCCTAAGATCTCAAGCCATCCCTTGCCCCACTGGATATCGATCTCGACACTAGGTTCCGTGAAAGGAAAAAAATGCGGGCGAAAACGTATCTTGGTCTGAGAGCCAAAGAGGTCCCTCAAGAAAAGATGGAGCACCCCTTTGAGATCGCTAAAGGTCACCCGATCATCGACCATCAAGCCTTCGATCTGGTGGAACATGAACGAATGGCTCGCATCGACGGTGTCGGGGCGATACACACGGCCCGGGGCAATGATCTGAAGCGGCGGCTTCCGTTCTTTCATCACCCGGATCTGAACCGTAGAAGTTTGGGAGCGCAGCAACTGGCCTTGCGTCGTGTAAAAAGTGTCGAAACCATCGCGCGAAGGATGATCGAGCGGTATATTAAGAGCTGTAAAATTATGAAATTCGGTCTCGATCTCCGGGCCTTCCACAGTCTCGAAGCCCATGCGGCTGAAGACGCTCGAGATCTCCTGGATCGTTTGTTGAAGAAGATGAATACTGCCCTGCGGGGGCCGGATACCGGGAAGCGTCTCGTCAAAGATCTCCAAGGATGCTTTTACTTTGGGAGCCTTATGACGGAATTCTTCGACCGAGGACTCGAGCCACTGCTTGACGCGGTTGAGCTCAGCCCCTACTGATTTTTTTTCTTCCGGGGCAACATCCCCCAGCTTTTTGAAAAGCTCGGTCAGCTTGCCTTTTTTCCCGAGATAAGCCACACGGAAAAGCTCGACCTTTTCCATGGAATCGATATGGGAAAGGTCTTCACGAGCTTCCTTTTCAATGCGGCTGATCTGGTCTTTCATCGGGCATCCTCTAACAGCACAACACCCGGTGATGGCCCCAACGGCCGCCACCGGGTGTTTGCCAGAAAGGTTTCTTAGGAATTCTTGACGGTCTTGACGAGCTTCACGATCTCTTGAAAAGTCTTCTCGTCGCGCGCCGCGATTTCCGCGAGCGATTTCCGGTTAAGACGGATCTTCGCCTTCAAGAGCGCGTTGATAAACCTGGAATACGACATCCCTCCGGCACGACACGCGGCGTTGATACGGGCGTTCCAGAGTGCGCGGAAATGACGCTTGCGCTGCTTGCGGTCACGGGTGGCGAAGGCCATCGCGCGAGCGACGGTTTCTTTCGCGGTCCGCAGCAAATTGCCGCGTCCCCCGACAAAGCCCTTGGCGCGCTTGAATATCTTCTTCTTCCGTTTTTTTGAAGCGACTGAGTTCGTTGCTCTTGGCATAAAACACTCCCATTTTGACTAGCCCTTGTCCACCATCTTAAAAAATAAAATCGAGGATAAGGACAGTACTGTTAACCCATTCAATTTAATTAAAAACAGTGCTAGCTCAAACAGTTCAAACCGTTTCCAAGAAGATCACTGGTTGTAAGGCATGGAAAACTTGATCGCGCGGACGTGCATCTTCTCAACCTGCAACTTGCCCCGGGACTGACGTTTTGATTTCGGGCTGCGATCGGTCATCATATGGCGGCGCTTGGTTCTGTTGGCCATGACCTTCCCGGTCTTTGTAATACGATAACGCTTTTGCATAGCTTTCTTCGTTTTAATCTTTGGCATAACGGTTCCTTTATCCTGTTATTCTGTCTTCGCCGGCGGAGCACTGGGGTTCACCGGGACTGTTGATGAAGCGGGCACCACTTCTTTTTTCTTCACGGGCGCGATCTTGGCCAGATAGAGCATGATCGCCTTCCCTTCCAACCCGTCATTGCGTTCCACCATCGCGATATCCGCGAGGTCCTGAACAAAACGGGCCACAAGCTTACGTCCCTTGTCCACATACACGATCTCGCGACCCCGAAAGAACACCACAAGCTTGACCTTGTCCCCGCGCTCAATGAACCGGCGCGCGTTACGGAGCTTGGTCTGGTAGTCGTTTTCGTCGATCTTCGTGGTCATCTTGACCTCTTTAATATCGATCGTCTTCTGCTTCTTGCGAGACTCCTTTTCCTTCCGTCCGAGCGTGTAAAGATATTTCCCGAGATCCATGATACGGCAAACAGGAGGGACGGTCGTTCCTGCGACTTCGACCAAATCCAATCCCGCTTCCTGCGCGCGTGCCAACCCATCCTGCGGCGTCACGATGCCGAACTGTTCCCCGGCAGCCCCGATCAACCGGATCTGCGCTGCACGGATGCGCTCATTAGCACGAACTTTTTGTGGACTGAGTGACAATGCTCCTCCTTGTGGGTTGAAAGATTACTTCCTTTGCGAGATCTCTTGTTTGATCCGCTCGATCATCGCATTCAGCTCCTGGGAACCCAGGTCCTGACGCCCGCGCATGCGGACCGCGATCTGTTGCGTTTCTATTTCTTTGTCCCCCAAAACAAAAACATAAGGGATCTTCATCATTTCCGCCTCGCGGATCTTATAGCCGATCTTTTCGGTCCGAAGATCCGATTCAACGCGAAGGCCTTCGTTCCTAAGCGTTTCAACCAGTTTCTGGGCATATTCGTTATGCCGTTCCGCGATCGTCATCACCCGGACTTGGACCGGGGAAAGCCAGAGTGGAAAAGCGCCGGCGTAATGCTCAATCAAAATGCCAATAAAGCGTTCGAGACTTCCCAGGATCGCGCGGTGTAGCATGATCACGCGATGGTCTTGTCCATCCACGCCGGTATAATTCAGATCAAAACGCTCCGGCATGCCCATATCGAGCTGGATCGTTCCGCACTGGAGCGTCCGCCCGATAGCATCCTTCAAATGAAAATCGATCTTCGGCCCATAAAAAGCGCCGTCACCCTCGTTAACCTTATAGGGGATTTTAAGCTCTTCCAGAGCATTCCGAAGCCCCGTCGTCGCTATCTCCCACTGTTCGTCCGTCCCGGTCGACTTGGCTGGCCGCGTTGAGAGCTCCACATGATAATCAAAATCAAAGGTTTTGTATACTTCATCCGTAAAGTGAATAGCCTCCACGACACTCGCCTGCAAGGCCTCGGGAGATGTAAAAATGTGCGCATCATCCTGCGTAAACCCACGCACACGAAAAAGCCCGGCCAACACGCCGGAACGTTCATACCGGTGCACCTTGCCAAACTCCGCCACCTTCAGAGGCAGCTCGCGATAGGAATGCTTCTCTTCTTTATACATCAACATCCCGCCCGGACAGTTCATGGGCTTTAAGGCATAAACTTCTTCATCTCGCTCCAGAAAGAACATGTTCTCCCGATAGTTGTCCCAGTGGCCTGAAGTCCGCCAGAGCTTATCCCTCAGAATCGTCGGGGTTTCAATCTCGGTATATCCGTACGCCGAAAGTTTTTCGCGCATGAAAGCGATCAAAAGATTCTTGAGAACCAACCCCTTGGGCTTCCAGAACGGCAGGCCCGGACCTTCCTCATGAAAACTGAAAAGTCCAAGCTGTTTTCCTACTTTTCGGTGATCACGCTTCTGCGCCTCTTCGATCCGGGTGATATAAGCATCCAACTCTTTCTGGGACGGGAAAGCCGTTCCATAGATGCGCTGCAACATAGGATTCTTCTCATTCCCGCGCCAATAAGCCCCCGCCACAGAGAGAAGTTTGAACGCCTTGAGCTCGTCGGTATTCATTACATGCCCGCCTTCGCAAAGGTCGGTAAACGGCCCATTCTGCACAAAGTTGACCGTATCCCCGGAGATCCCCTCGATGATCTCGAGCTTGTAATTCTCCTGCTTTTCCTTAAAGATCTTGCAAGCTTCGTCTTTCGTGACAGACCATTGTTTGAACGCCTGGCGCTCATTCACGATCTCACGCATCCTCTTTTCGATCTTCGGAAGATCCTCGTCCTGGAACGCCGTCTTCGAATCGAAGTCATAGTAAAACCCGTCATCGATCACAGGACCTATGGCAAGCTTGGTTCCGGGATAAAGGTCAAGGACAGCTTGGGCGAGAACGTGGGATGCGGAATGCCGCAGCCGATAGAGCGGCTCGTATTTCTTATCGTCTGACATGCTGAGTCATGATTCTTTTTCTATCCTTGTTATTTATTCTTTTTCTAAATGGTTGACAAGGATTGCCCCATCCCGCCTATGTGGCGGCGGGATGATAAGAACTGGGACTCAGTCCTTGCTGTCTCGTAAAATAAAACCTGATTTTCCTTCCGATGCCATTTCCACAAGGAAATGGCGGGGCCGACGGGGCTCGAACCCGCAACCTCCGGATCGACAGTCCGGAGCTCTAACCAATTGAGCTACAGCCCCACAAAGATGGGGGATAAAAAACAACGCTACGCAGAAACATGCGCCTCACGAAGAGCGGTATTCTATAAGGAGAAACGAACTATCTCAAGAGAAAATTCAAACAAAGATAGGGCCGACCCTGATTCTCGTTCATGAACAAAACAACGGATCATCAGGATCGTCCAGATCGCCATCCTAAAAAGAACATAACTCTGGGCGATGAGGGATTCGGCGCCTGCCGCTACGCTTCAGGTCGGCCACCCGCCCAACAAGCATGACATCAGGTCATACTTGTCTGATGGGCTCCTTTCGAATCCCCTTTAGGCCAAATCACCTTTCAATAAAAGAAAATAGATTTGGGCGATGAGGGATTCGAACCCCCGACCCTCTCCGTGTAAAGGAGATGCTCTAACCAACTGAGCTAATCGCCCGCAAACATAAGATCCCCCAAAACTACTAACTATCTTTTTTATGCCACAGGATTCCCAGCCACAAAGCGCTGGCGGGTCCGTCCGACAGCGCTTTGCGGACAGGTCCGCCGCGCTGTTTGGCGGAGAACCCCCGACCCTCTCCGTGTAAAGGACCTGCCTCGGGCAGGTAACCCACTGTCCGCCTTCGGCTCTGCCGAAGGACGGATCCGTCCTCGTCCACAGACGAGGCGGAAGCTAATCGCCCGCAAAGGTGTTGATCCTCTGGATCAGCTTGTTGAGATTAGCGAAAATGTCCTTTTTGAAAAAAAACGCGATCCTTGTGAGGTGAAACGTATAGGGAACATTGCGTTCCTCTTCATAAGGCTTCAGTGATTGGGTGAACTTCCCCTTTTTGAGAAGATGCTTGAATTCCTGATTCAGCTGATCCATTTGTTTGTCCGTCAGAGGCTTCTCGATGCGCAAAATCAAGAGGTCCCGGATATAGCGCATCGAATGATACATCTTATAAAAATCCGTGACGTACTTGACCGCATCGATCGGATCATGGGTCGGGTACATCAAACCCAGATCTTCTTCGTGGATCAGGCTCTGTTTCAGCAGCTGCTTCTTGAGGAAATCAAAGAAATCGATCCAATAGGTAGACCCCGGCGCGTCCAGACATACGATGGGGCGAGGTTCCGTCTTCCCGGTCTGGATCAAGGTCAGGGACTCAAAACCTTCATCATGCGTCCCAAACCCGCCTGGGCACAAGACTGTCGCATGAGATTCCCGGAGGAACATAAGCTTTCGTGTGAAGAAATACTTGAAGGTCATCAGCTTCGGATCCTGAAGCAGCACAGGATTGGCTTCCTGCTCAAACGGAAGCTGAATGTTCAACCCGAAACTTTTCTTACGCCCCGCGCCTTCATTGCCCGCCTGCATGATCCCCGAGGCGGCGCCCGTAATGACCATCCAATTCTTTTTTACAATCTCCCTCGCAAATTTTTCAGCTATTTGAAAATCAGGAGAACTTCGCGGGGTACGCGCGGATCCAAAAAGCGCCACCTTACGGACAGAGCGAAACGGCTCAAAGACCTTGAAACTTTGCCGAAGTTCTTTCATCGCGGTATTCAGCATCTTCATATCCCCGCGATCAAGTTTGTCCATATGGGCCTTGAGGGCGGTCACGATGAGTTCTTCGGCAAGATCCGCATTCACCCCGGGTCCCGCCTGGTGGATCAGCTCATGAATGAGCTGGTCCATTTTTAGATTTCCGGTCTGATAGATTTCATGCTTCTTGAAAAAATCTTCCATCAGGACTTGTTCTCCATTGAATTCTAAGGGTTAACCGTACGGCCCAAGTCTTTGTTCCATTTTACTAAGGCTGACTTGGACGGCACTGATTTCCGATAATTTATTTAGCAAAAATCAAGGGCTGTACCGCCGACCCCTATCATTTTAAATGTTATGCGGTACTAGTCACCGATCCGGATCTGAAGGATCAAATCTCCGGGATGATGACAGGTGGGACAATCCCTCCCCTGGCGCGCCAAACGGAGTTTCTGGCCTTCATGCGTATTCACCGGGATCTTCACCGAGATCGT
Organism: uncultured bacterium; assembly: GCA_964482725.1. GTDB lineage: Bacteria > Omnitrophota > Omnitrophia > Omnitrophales > Aquincolibacteriaceae > Aquincolibacterium. Next base: position 39,633 of record CAYZYT010000012.1, read on the forward strand.
CTGACCTTCGGGCGTCTTGAACATCACGCTCCCGCCCTCCTTGGCTTTTTTCTTTGAGATCTTCAGATTCACAACGACATCCGCGGACTCCTGAGCGGTGGGTCGCGGCATCTGTCCGTAGGCATCCTCATCCTCATAAGGATCCTGCCGCGGCACTCCGGAAGAATAAACACGGAATGGCCCGGCCCCACCCCCTCCGCCTCCTGAAAAAAGATCACCAAAAATATCTGAAAACGCGGAATAGCGCCCGCCTCCGCGAGCCCGTCCTCCGGAAGAATATTGTCGCAGAAGATCCTCGAAATTGAACCCCTGGGACCCCGCAAAATTCCCGGGATTCCCTCCCCCAAACTTACGCATCTGGTCATATTGCGCGCGCCGCTTCTCATCGCTTAAGACATAATAGGCTTCCGAGATCTCCTTAAATTTCGCCTCCGCTTGCTTGGCATTTCCAGGATTCTTGTCCGGATGATACTTCACGGCAAGCTTACGATAAACCTTCTTAAGCTCGTCCGAGGCAATAGACTCTGGCACTCCGAGCGCTTTATAGTAATCTTTCTGAGCAGGCATACGTTTTATCCTTATAAAAGATACCCACAAAAAAGCCCTCGAACCGGGCGGAGGGCTCTTTTTTATTTTATAAAAAAACGACGGATCAAGCTGCTAAAGAATTTTTATTCTTTACTCTCAAACACACTTTATCACTTTTTTCCGAAAGGTCGTGGAAAAAGATCCGTTTTCAGGCAAGTCACATGATCGATAAAAAGCACGCCGCTCAAATGATCGACTTCGTGTTCCACACAAACAGCTTCGATCCCGACACTGACCTTTTCAAAGAATTCGCCGTGCTCATCCTGCCAGCGAAAACGTACCCACCGGTGACGCTTCAGATAAGCCGTGTAATCCGGCAGACTCATGCACCCTTCCTTGCGCGCTTCAGGCTCTCGCTTTTCAAGGATTACAGGATTGATAAGGATAAGACGCTTCGCGCTGGGATCGCGTTTCGAAATATCCACGATCGCCACGGCCTTGGCCACTCCGATCTGCGGCGCGGCGATACCGATCCCATGCGGCTGGCTTTTCATCACACGGACCAAAGCAGCCACAAGCTTCAGGAGTGAACGATCGAACGCTGTGACCTCTTGCGCTTTTTTCCTGAGGATAGGATCAGGGAACGTCCGGATCGAGGAGGGCTTCATCAGAGATTATAAGGAAACACGTTCCAGAGGTTTGATCTGGATCTCGATCTTTAACCGCTTCGAGACCTTCCCCAAAAGAGTTTTGAGCTTCGCGAGAGTGACCTTGTCCGGCACATCCACTTCCAGAAGCATCGCATAGGTGGTCTTGGTTCCCTTGCCCAGGATCCGACTGTCGAGGTCTGTAATATTGACGCGCATCCCCGCCAAAGCGCGGCTTACTTCATAAACGATCCCAGTCCGGTCTTTACCGAACGCGGTGATCATTGAGGGAAAAGAACCCTTCGCATGTTTTTTCCCATGAGAGGCCGTCCCTTTCAGTTCTGTCATGTGACAATCCATGGACCAGGGGGCTTCCGTAAGCAGCTCCAGACCTTGCAGCACACGCACCCTAGTCGTCGACGCTGGAAGGCAGGCGGTCAGCATCATGGCGAACTGACCTTCCAGGAGGGTCATACTGATATCCTCAAGATTGCATCCCCGCGCGAACAAAAGGCCGCTAACCTTGGCAATAATGCCGGGTTTATCTTTACCGCTAACCGTGATCAGTATCTTTTTCATTCTCTCTTACCCCCAAGGATTTTAGAAAGCGCGCCTAGCCCCTGCTGGATCATTTGATCCTGCTCCGAAAGAGCCCCCTGCGATTGCGTGGTACCACCGAAGTTTACAAGCTTCCCGGCTTTCTTCCCCCCCAAAAGCCGCCCCACCCCGTTGCTTAAAAGTTGATTCGCCCCAGTTTGAAGCAGCCGTGATCCTAGATAGGAAAGATCCGGCTGGACCGTGGCGTCTGGAAAAACACCGCTGTAACGGAAAGGGATCAACACTTGACCATTCCGGTCCGCGATCAATTCCATTTCACGGATCTTTTTCATTAGGAAAGCTGAGATGGCCCGCGATAACAACAAATGGAGGGAACCGTCGACACGTTTGTCCGAGATCCTGTAGGTCCCCTGCCCAGACAATTGATAGTTGGGGTGCATCAGCCCGAATTCGCTGATCTTCACGATTCCCCCCTGCACCCCAAACGCCACTTGCAGGGACTGGAAGGGCGTGTCACGGTCCTTCAACATCTCACTCAATTCCGGAGGGAGTTCCGCATTCGTGATCGCGAGCACCGGAGAAAGACGGTCAAAAACTTCCTTAATGAGATTCCTGTTCCGGAGCGCCCCATCCCGAATCTCGAGCGTCCCCTGGCCCTTGAGCGATTGCTGGATCATCGCCGGGTTCGCGCCATCAAACGCAAGCTGCGCCTTGGCACTAAGACGACCGGTCACATAATCGCCTTTTTTATAAACTTCCGGGATCACCGATTCCATGTCCAGATCACGGACCTCTAGCGTCCCCTCAAAATGCGGGAGCGTGTTGATCACCTTGAGGAGGCCTTTGAACAACGCCTTGTCAGGACCGTAGCGAAGCTGAAGATCCAGCGATCGCGACCCAAGGTCCAAGTCCCCCTCCGCCTCCAGATTTCTATTGGCGGAGTTAAAAACAGAGGCCCCCGCGGAAAAATGGAACGGCTGCTGGGCGGAAGGCTGACGAACATCCGCTTCCAAGTTTTCTATTTTTAGTTTGAAGGCCGGCTCAACCGTCTCATCGGCGAAGTGGATCGTCGCACCCCGCACGAGAATCTTCCCGATACCGAATTTCCACCCCTCAGAAACACTTCCCAGATTCTTCAACGAAATACTCTCGGCTCCTTCCGCCGCCTCTGCCTCGGGGATAAGACTCACCTGGGAGAGCATGGGAACAGCCGCAGGAATGGGGGTTGCAGGTTTTTTATCGGTTTGCCAATTCCAAGTCCCTTCCCGGTTGCGCGTAAGAAATATCTCGGGACTCTGAATTATGACTTCGGACATGATGAAGTGCTTACGCCAAATCGAGGTCAGATCGGCTTCGATCCTGACCTGATCGCTTTGCAGGATCTTTTCGAGGCTTTGAGGATGATAAAATTTGAGGCCATCGACCCGAAGCTGCGGCTGAGGGCGCCACTGGAGCTTGATCGCGCCAAGCTCCACGCGAAAACCTGTCTGTCGGGTAAGATATTTTTCGAATTCCGCCCGGAACATATTGGGATCAAAATTCCGAAGAGCGAAGTAGCCCATTCCCCCGAGAATCACTCCGAGGATCAAGAGCACAACAAGAAATCCTCCCAGGAATTTCAGGAAACCTCGTACGACCATACACCCTCACCTTTTTTTTTGGCTTCCTCCTGGACTTTCAGAAACTTGGCCTTGCGACTGAAGTCCTGGGCTTCCGCGACTTTGGCAGCACCGATCTTTACCAGAAATTCATTAATAAGAACTTCCTGCTCATCAGGGATCTCGTTCAACTTCGCCGGAAATTTCAAATATTTCGCCTGAAGATAAGCGTAGGCGAACTCCTTGGCCCCCGGAGTGGAGTCGGCGATCAATTGGAACTTCAGGTCTTGCTTCTGAGCAAGCACCCGGAGGACCGAAATTCCCTCCGTGTCCATCTGGATCCCGACCAGCACCACCTGCTTGCCGCTTTCAAGCGTCAGCGTTCCGTCCGGCCCGACCTCCGTCACGATCTCCGCGAAAAGAACCGAAGAAAAGACGCAAAGTCCCGGTAGGAGCAAAAAAAGCCACTTCATCCCTGATGTCACGACGCCCTGATCCTGCCATCGCTATAGTCAATCTCGGTTAATCCCAATTTCACGGTCCTGTACTTTGTCCTAAGAGCCTTGAGCTGTTCTTGACCCGCAGGGTTGTATTGGTAAAAACGAACCTGTTCCTTTTTATTCAAAACCCCCGCGTCGCTATAAGCGCCGGGAATACCCCAAAACCACGACAGCGGATAGGTGAAGAGGTTAAAAAAAGCCATTCCCCAAAGCTGTTTTTCTTCAGACCCGGAAGCAAGGTAGAAATGTCCCACACCGGGCAATACGTTCAGCCAGGCTGCCACCGACGGATCCTTGATCTGCACACGGCACGTGCTGACCTTATAAGACTTCAGCTCATACACCGCATTTTTCTCAGCGGGCGAAAGCGACATGCAACCGGAGAGCATCACAACCGTTATGAACATTCCGCTTAATTTCAAAAAATTCTTCGCCATTCGATCCTCCTGACGGGGTCTCGACTTCTCACGGGCTCTCCCCGAACCTTGTGAAAAATCTTTTTGTGAAACGTTTATCGATAAGAACCTAAAAAAAACATTATGCCGAAAAGCGACGGTAGCGGATCATTTCACCACGGGCACCGATACGACCCTCCGGAAATGCGTTGGCTGAAAGTTCCGGCCAGTATTTAACATTGATCACTTCTTCAGCCTTGTAACGCTCTTTCGCTACTCCTCGTATTTTCTCATTCAAAAGCCCTTGAAGGTATTCTTCCTGAGACGGATTCTTTATAAAACCAAAAGAGACCCATTCCCCAAGCTGCCCCGCAACACGCTTGTATTGAACCGGAGGCGCCTTGAGATCCACTTGGATCCATCCCAGCGATTCATACGGGATGGTCAGGCTTTTGCTGTCCTGTGTCACGACCATTTTCTCGACACGCGAACACCCGGCTAAAACAACAAGAACGGCCAAACTAAAAATTATTTTCCTTTGACGATCCATGCGCTCTCCACTTTTTGATACTTTATTATACCTATTTTCGAGGGCTTTACTTACCGATCTTTTTCCGAAGCCAGGAAAGGGCCTCTTCCCTTGTCTTATGCGTTCCTTCCAGCTGAAGAACATAAAGCTCTTCCAGGATCGGCTTCATCTCCCGGCCGGGTTTCATGCCAAGCGCCATAAGGTCATGACCGCTCACGAGCGGCTTGGGTTTTAACTCCTCATGTTCGTATTCCTTAAGCTTGTCCCGTAGAAACGTGAGATTATCCAGCATCCCATGGCTGGCGGTGCAATCCACTCGATGAAGCTCCATTTCCTCTTCGAAACGCGGACGACTGATGAATTGCTTGAGCTTCCCAGCGCGCATCTTCTGCACATCCATGAATTTCATATGATTGGCCACGAATGCTGAAACCCCGTCGATCTCCTCGTTCGAAAAACGCAACCGCCGCATGATCGCGGAAGCGATCTTCACACCCTCTTCGGAATGCTCATAAAAAGTCAGACGGCCCTTGCGGATCGCGGAGGTCTTGGGCTTCCCGATGTCATGGAAAAGTGCCGAAAAAGCTAGAATGGTTGAGACCGGAGGATGAAGGTGCTCGAGGAGAAGTCGCGTGTGCTCATAGACATCCCCTTCCGGATGAAAATTCTCGGGCTGCTCCACGCCGCGCATCGTTTCCACCTCCGGAAGGATCTCTTTCATGAGCCCGGATTTCGAAAGGAGCACGAAGCCGCGTGCCGCTCCGAAGCGCGTGAAGATCTTCACAAGTTCCTCACGAATCCTCTCCGGACTCACTTCGTGGATCTTGGAGGCGTGCTTACAAAGAGCCTCCCAAGTTTTCGTTTCGATCTCAAAACCAAGCGTCGAAGCAAAACGGACCGCCCGGAGAAGCCGCAGCTTGTCTTCTTCAAAACGGGCTGCAGGATCACCGATCGCGCGTATCACCTTTCGGGGCAGATCCTTCAGCCCTTCCACAAAGTCAATCACCTTCTCCTCGAAGGGATCATAGAACATGCCGTTCACGGTGAAATCACGCCGCCTGGCATCTTCCTCAGGCTGGGTAAATGCAACATGGGTGGGATGCCGGCCGTCCTGGTATCCCCCTTCGCAACGGAAGGTCGCGACTTCAAAGGGAGTCTCTTCTTCGACCACGATCATCACGCCAAATTGCTTGCCGACGGGAATCGTCCGGCGGAAGATCTTTTCAACCTCTTCAGGCGTCGCGGTCGTGGCGATATCAAAATCCTGGGGTTTCTGGCCTCGCAAATAGTCCCGGACACACCCCCCCGCAAAATACGCGGTGAATCCTTTATCTTTCAAGGTCTGAGCGATCGCGCGTGCCAGCCGCCCTTTCGGCTCACTTAAATCCATCGGTCCCGATTCCATGTCTCTCCGTTTGGGTAGTAGAGTAATATGGTCTTTTTAGTTTTCCAGATCCGTCATGCTGAGCTTGCCCCGTTTTACGGGGCGCGCGAAGCATCACGAACGAGATCCTTCGCCCTCTTCGGGACTCAGGATGACGAAATATTCAAAAACAGGTACTCGCTATTTAGACGCTAAAAAAATCGCGGGCAGCTTTGTCTCCTGCGGCTTTTTGATAATCCAGATAATCGATCAAGAGAAGATCAGGCCGCTTCTCGGCCAACCTCCTGGCGAGTTGGAACCGCTCTGAGGGATGCGTCTCAAGACGCCGGCTTGCGATATACTTGAACACCGTCCCACATTGGGGGCAGGCCTTCGTATCGTAAGCGTTAATCCCAAGCTCATTGCAGGAAGCACAATTCCCCGAAAGATCCCCGATGATCAAAAGACTTTTTTTGACCTCTTCAAGAATGAACGCCTTGTAGGTACGCAGATAATGCTGGGCCATGGATTCCTCACTCATTAATAAACCCGTCATTCTGAGCCCAAATGGCGAAGAATCTCACAACGAGATCCCTCTCCCGCTCCCGGCGGGATCAGGATGACGCTAACGCATCACTTCTTAAAAACAAGATCGCCGGCACGGACTCGAGACTTCACTTCAACGCCAAAATCATCGCCTTTTTTTGCGATCAGAACCGGCTGATGATCGATCTGCATGGAAATAACCTTTTGCTTAAAATCCGTGGTATGGCCCTTAAACAGCAACTCATCCCCGATCCGGATCTCCCCGGTCTTGATCTTGAGCACGGCAGCATTCACATGCGAAAAAAAATGCGTCACCTCGGCCGTCGGCAGGGCCGCCAGCGCAACCCGGACCATTCTCGGCTGCTTCTTCGCCGGTTTTTTCTTCTTCGCGGATTTCGTCTTGGCTTTCGCTGAAACTTTTTTAACAGCCTTCTTTTTAGTCGGTTTGGCTACTTTCCTCTTGGCGGGCTTGGCCACTTTTTTCCTAGCGGCTTTCCCTTTGGCTTTTGCGACCTTCTTGGACTTGGGCGAACCGAAAAGCGCTTTTCCGATCTTCTTGAGAAATTTCATGGTTTTTCCTCCCAATATTGAGAAACCCTAACACAATGCCGTCATCCTGAGCCAAGCGAGGAATCTTGTTGAGATTCTTTGGCCTACGGCCTCAGAATGACGCGTTTCGAGTGAGCCTCTAAAAATGTTTACGTATCTTTTCCCAACGCGATCTCTTTAGGCGCCGGAGCCACAACCTGGCCCTGATGTTGTTCCAGGACATTCAGCCGGTTCCGTAATTTTTGGAACCGCTGCTCCGTTTTTTCATACGCCGTACGGGCATGCGCCAGATGCCCACCGATCTTTTCAAAATCCGTCAGGCACTGCTCCAGGTCAACTTCCAACTGGCCCAAGTTCTCCAAGATGATCTGAGCCGAGCGCTCGATCCTCATCCCTTTGAGTCCGCGTACGATCGACTGGAGATACACATAAAAACTGTTCGGCGAGACGGGGATGACCTTGCGTTTCATGGCATACGCTGAAAGGCTTTCATTCTGAGCATCGTCCTTGATGATCGTTTCATAATAAATACTCTCGGAAGGAATGTACATAAGCGCGAACTCGAAGGTGCCTTCTTCGGGCAAAATATATTTCGAACCGATGTCATCAATGTGTTTTTTGACGTCCCGCCAGAATCCCTTGCGCGCTTCCCCTTGTTTTTCGTCGCTCCCCGCTTCCAGAATTCGCTTGAAATTCTCAAGCGGGAATTTCGCATCCACCGGGATCAATCCTTCGCCGAGCCGGATGATGGCGTCCACCTGGGAGCCGTTCGCAAAGCGGTACTGAAGAGCAAAATGGTCTTCCGGCAGGATCTGGCGCAAAAGTTCCGCGAGGAGTAGCTCCCCCATGCCTCCGCGAAGCTTCGGAGCCCGGAGAATATCATGCAGCGAAGAGATGTCCTTCCCAATATCCATCATGGACTGCGTGGCGTGCTGCAGAACACCCAACCGATGCTGGACATCGCCCATGACCTGACGGTAATTCTGCTGATTTTCCTGAAGGAACTGGGTGTTCTGCTTCATCTGATCGTTCATCTGGCGCGCGAGAGTCTGGATCTGGTCCTGCAGCGTCGTATTGAGATTATGGAGTTCCTGCTGGAGCTGGAGGAATGGCTGGAAGGTCTTGTCGTCTGCGGAGGTTCGTTTCGACAGATGCTGAAAAAACCAAAAGACCGCAATAAAAGCGCAAAGGGAAGCTGCCACCGTGATGAGCACTAAAAGGGACGCGTTCATGAGCGGATTATAGCTTAAAGAAGGACTCCAGACCAGAGACAAGAGACTGTAGACAAAAAAGCAATAGCCGCTGGCCTTTAGTCTGTAGTCTCCAGTCTCAAGTCTCTCGTCTTATTTAATGAACGTAATATTAATGTCCTCACGATGCGCCGTCGGCTCGGAGTAGATCGAAATGCGACTGCCGGTGTTCTTCTCCAGAAAACGCAGCGCCTTTTTTTCCTGCAGAAGCAAACGTTCCGAGACATCCGGATGCACATACGCGTTCACAATACGGTCCCGGGAATCCTTCAGAGATTTACGCAGTTCCCGGATCACCTGGATCGCCATCGTAGCGGTCGATTTGATATTGCCCTTGCCCTCACAATACGGGCAGGTGTCATAGACCGCGCTTTCAAGCGACGGACGCATCCTCTGGCGCGTCATCTGGATCAACCCGAGCTCGGAAACCTGCACCAGATGGGTCTTGGCGCGATCCTTGCTCACCGCCTCTTTAAAGATATTAAAGAGATTGCGACGGTGCTGTCCCTGCTCCATATCGATAAAATCGATCACGATAATACCGCCAACGTCACGAAGCCGGAGCTGGCGCGCGATCTCCTGTGCGGCCTCAACGTTGTTCTTATACACCGTTTCCTCAAGCCCCTTGTTGTTCCCGGTAAATTTTCCGGTATTCACGTCGATCGCCACGAGGCTTTCGGTCTGCTCGATCACGACCGATCCTCCCGACTTCAGGTGGACATTCTTCTGAAACGTCCGCTCGATCTCTTTTTCGATGCCGTGACGTTCAAAGAGACTTCCCTTTTCCTTCGCGAACTCGATATTCAGGTCCTGCCCCGGCATATACACGGAAGTGAACCTCTTGAGTTTCTTGAAGATCTCGGGATGATCCACCACGATCTTGGTGGTTTCCTCGTTCACGTAATCGCGGACCACGCGCTCCACCAGACCGAGCTCCTGGTGGATCATGACCGGGGCTTTCTTGGCGGAAATCATGCCGTGGATCTTTTTCCAAAGTCGTATGAGATAGCGGATATCACGCGTAAAATCCGCGTCACTTTTCCCTTCGGCATTCGTACGCACAATGAAGCCCACGCCTTTGGGGATCTCCAAGCTGCGAAAAATTCCACGGATACGGTCGCGCTCCGAACGGCTCTCCACGCGTCGCGAAATACCGATCTTTGACTCGCCCGGCATCATCACAAGATAACGGGCCGGGATCGAGAATTGCGTCGTAAGGCGCGGCCCCTTGTTCCCAAGCGACTCTTTCACAACCTGCACAATAACTTTTTGACCCACTTTCAGGACCTCTTCGATCCTGGGTTTGCGCTGATGAGGCGTATGTTGATGCGAGGGCTGATTCCGACCGCCTTGGCGGCCACCTTGATGATGCCGTCCGCCGCGGCCTCGATCCCGCCCATGCCGTCCCTGACCTCGTCCTTGCCCATGAGGCTGCCCATGAACGGGCACGGCGGCTTGCGCATGTCCTGCGACCGGAGCGGCCACAGAGACCGAAGGCGGCGCTTGGATATTACCTTCGATCACGACACCTTCGGGCGGCTTTACTTCCGTCACGGTTCCTTCTGTTTTCTTCTCCTCACCGTCATCGAATTCCGCGTCAAGATCCAGCGGTGAACGGAGGGCGTCGCCGACATAAAGAAAACCATCTTTCCCGGTCCCGATATCCACGAATGCGGCATCGATCCCCGGGATCACGGTCTTCACGATCCCTTCGTAGATATTCCCAAAAAGCTTCTTCGAATCCCCTCGTTCGATATAGAATTCTTCCAGCCGGCCGTCTTCAAGAATGGCGACTTGTTTTTCGTTAGCGTCTTGTGAAATTAATATTTGTCTTTCCATGACCTTCTCGATCCTTTCGTTTATTCCATTTAAATGCCGTCATTCTGAGTCTGCTGTCCCGCCGCTGGCGGGACAAGCATCAGGCGAAGAATCTCAAAGCGAGATCCTTCTTCCGCCCTCGGCGGAATCAGGATGACGCGGCTTTATGTTAAGGCCCTCAATGAGAGCGTGTTTATTTGCGGCGGAAACTGGGGAAGCGAGGCAGGCGTCAAGCTTGGGGAAAGAAAAAACATCACTTATTCCGAGGCGGAACTCTAACGAACTCTAAAGGCCTGTCGAGAGCCTTCCCAAAGAACCTAAAAAACCGAACTTCCTATTAGGCCGGTTTGTCCTTGTTCGCGTTTTCCAAAACTACCGTCTTCTCAGAACCTTTCAGACCCGGAGCGGCATCCGCTGCAGCCGTTTTTTTCTGGGGCTGATCGTCTTGTGACTGATCTTTCTTCCCGTCAACTTTGGCACCCACAGGCTGTCCCTGCGTGTCCACCGTAGTAACTGTTACAAAAAAGAGCGTCTCAACTTTGGCGTTTTCTGGCGCCGTCTGTCGTTTGGAACGGAATAATTTCCCCACCAAGGGAATATCCCCCAAATAAGGCACTTTGTTTTCGGTCGAACCCGATTTGTCGGTCAAGAGCCCGCCGATGGCGATCGTTTGTCCGCTTTCGATCAACACTTGTGTTTTTGCTTTGGTCGAAACAAAAGTAGGCGCTTCAATCTGATTCGTGCCGAAACTTTGGTTAGGTCCGACGTCACTCACTTCAGGAGTAAGATCCACCAGGATCTCATCCGCAGAATTGATATGCGGCGTCACATTCAAAACCACTCCGGTATCCCGATATTTAAAACCTGTAACCTCCATACTCCCCGTCTGTTCGTTCCTCTCAAAACTAGGAACGGGTATTTCCTTACCCACCTGAATCGTCGCCGTCTGATTATTCAAGACAACAATCCGGGGATTGGAAACCACCTTCGCATCGGTCCGGGTTTCCAAAAGTTGCAACATCGCCCTGAAACTTGAGAAATCCAGCGTCCCGTAGGAGAATCCTCCACCCGATACTTCTGCCGGCGGCAACGGAAAGCCTCGAGTGTCCCCGGGATTCGGATCCGTCGTACTCACCGTCGTTGAGGAGACTCCCTCTATGACCTCGGCCCCCGCACCCAGAACAGGGAAAAAGTTCCGATAACTGTTCCCCGAACCCTGCATAAACGGAAAGGATGTCGGCCTCGAGGCCCCTTTGGTAAGCCCCCCGGCAACATTCCAATCAATGCCAAGATTTTCCAAACTGGAAAGGTCTGTCCTGACGATCTTGGAATCGATAAAAGCTTGAGTTGTCTCTTTGTCGAGCTTTTTGATCACTTCTCCGATCCGATAAAGATTGGTCGGAATGTCGGTCACGACAAGCATATTGGTTCGCTCCGAAGATTTCACCTTGCCGCGCTCACTCATCATATCCATGATCGAGGCCTGGATCTCTTTGGCCTTGGAATAATTCAGGATAAAGGTCTTGGTCTCGACCGGCTCAAGTTTCATCTGGTCACGCGATGTCACACGAATGATGTTCCCATCACGTTCGAAAACATAGTTGTAGGTTCTCAAGATCACATCGAGCGCTTTTTCCCAGGGGACATTATCCAAGCGCACGGTCACAAGGCCATTCACTTCCGGACCGGTCACGATGTTGACATTACTTTTCATGCTCAGCACGCGGAGCACGCTCGTGATCTCCGCGTCCTTAAAATCCAAGCTGATCGTGTCATCCCCGGCCCCTGGCGCAGACGGTACGACCCCAGTCACCGCAGGACTAGTCTGGGCAACCGCCGCCAAAGACTCTGGAGTGGGTTCAGAGCTGGAAGTCTTCTGTGCTGATGCGGACGTGACGGGGTCTGCGGCAGAGACAACACCCGTCCCGCTCAAAAGACACAGCGTGACCACCCAGAGAATAAACTTGCAGGAGGATCGTTTCATAAAGTCCATTGGAGCCGTATCATATCACAAAACCTTTATTTTTTCCTCTTCCCTTATCCAAAGCGTCTTTTCTTCTCCAGCCACCGAGATCACGACATGATCTTTAAGGATCTTCACAACCGTCGCATCCCCCACGGCCTCACCCTTCAGATAAGTTTTTCCGTTGAGAATGGCCATCGATCTCTCTCCGGGGTCATAGATGATCCCCTCGAGCTTGACCCCCGAGGACCCCCCCGACATAGAAACATTTTCCTCCCCGGTAAGCGGCACAAAGGGATCCCGCCTTTTCCCGGAATCATAGACGATCTCTGACGCGGCGAACGAACTCGACACTAAGATCAGCAACAGCACCCCGACGACCACGGGCTGGAACTTTTTATTTCTTAGCATTTTTCGCCTTTGCTTTCTTCGCGGGCGCCGCAGCCTGCGGCGGAGCCTTCAAAATCGCCCAAAGCTTCAGCTCTGCAACTTCCCGGGCTGACGCTATTTCCGCGGGAACGATCGACAAACTTTGTATCCTCAAAAGCTTCCCGTGACCTTCAATGCGGCTCGCCAGAAGGCCCAAATCATGATACTCCCCCTGCACGGTAAATTCATAGCCACTCGGCTGATACTTCAAATTGTAGGGCGCTGGAAAAACGGCCTTTTCGGTCAGGGGCTTCGAGGCCAACATATCCACGCGCGACTCACTCGCCATCTTTGAAATCTGCCCCAGCAAAAGGCCCATACTCTCTTCTGTAAAAACGCGCTTCTCGGCGTCCTCGATCAGCGCACCAAAAATTTTTTGTTTTTCTTCCCAGCCCTGTCGCTTCTGACTCAGGGCCTTGACCTGGCGGATCTGGGCTTCCATGCTCTGGATATCACGCCGCAGTAAAGGGCGTTCGATCCACGCCGGAATGACCAGGAAAATAACAACCCCCAGAAAACCCACCCCCGCGAACAGGAGAGTCACCCAGGTTTTTTTATCGACACTTTTCGCGAATGCTATAACATCGGCGAAAGTCCATTGTTTGAGTGGTTTCATGGCTTGGGGGTCACTCCCCATTCAAGCTGGGCGACAAAAGCGGTCCCCCCTGTCTTTCCTTTGACTTCCTTGGAAGTGGTCAGCGCCACCGAAGTTTGAGACGGCAGGGTTGCTTTCATTTTCTGAAAATATTCCTCGATCTGCTCAATGCCGGTCTGCGTGCGGGACGCCAACACCACCCCCTTCAAGATCAAACGGCATCCGGCTCCTTCCCTCTCGGCTTTGAGTTCCGTGAGCCATCCCTTCGGCGGCAGGAATTCACTCACCCTGTAAAGTATCTGAGTCATCGATTCTGTATTGAGCACGTTCTTTTCCAAAAAATCCTTTTCGCCCGTCATTTCAACTTCGATCTTGGTCTCCAGGGCCTTCAGCTGTGCCATGGAAGGATTCAAATTCGACCATTCCTTCTGCACTCGCGTGTAAGCGGAACGGGCTCTAAGGTAGTCCCCATAGAAAAAAAACGTCATCAGAAGGAAAAGGACCCCGGCCAGAATCGCCAGGGGAATATACGGAATGCGCATCGCATTCGCTTTTTCTTTTCGGAGTTCCGGGGGCAAGAGATTGATCTTGATCATTCTTCGCGAAGCCCCAAACCCATCGCCACGGGCAAGAGCGCCCCATTATTCCCAAGAAGCTCAGGATCCACGCCAGGGGCCCATTTTAACTTCGGCAGGATGTCCATGGTCAACACAGGGATCTGTAATCCTTCGCTCAGCGCCTTCAGGACCACGGGGTGAGACACCCCGCCGCTCAAGAAAAGCTTGTTGATCGGCTTCGATTGTCCCGATTGATCATGGTAGTAGTCAAAGGAAACGCGAAGATCCCCAACCAATCCTTCAAGGCTTTCGGTGATCGCTTGCGTCTCCTCAGGCGTCGGAATTTCATTCTTTTCGAAAATTTTTTCGATCTTTTCATCGAGAAGGTTGGAACGGGTCTTCAGCCTTTTGCGAAGATCGATAGTCCCGTAAGAAATATCACGCACAAAACGAGGCTTGCCCTCGCGCACGATCCCCAGGGTCGAGATCTCGGTCCCGAGGTCTAAAAGACCCGCATGCCCCGAAAAATCTTCGGGATGGAAATATTCCAACGCGGCCATCGCTGAAAGGATGCTGACATCCACCACCGCCACACGGCATTCCAGATTACGAAAGATCTCAAGCATGGGCTCCAGTTCCTGGCGCTTGATGACGGTAAGCATCACTTCCATCTTTTCGCCATCCTCGGTCTTAAGGCTTTCCTCCACCACTCCGAAATCGAGCACCACGTCGCTCAGTTCAAACGGGATGTATTGTTCGGCCTCGTATTTCATGGCACTCCTAAGATCTTCGATCTGCATCTTGGGAAAACGGACGAAACGGATCACAACCCCGTGTCCTTTGAGAGCCACGCGAACCCCGTCCTTCTGGAACTTTTTTCCATCCAGGAACGGTTTTAAAACCAAGGAAGGCTTCTGATCCGGGGAAGCATTCGTGATGATATCCAGATGATGGATATAAAGATGGTCGGAACGCTTTTCAAGCTCCAGAAGCACCGTCCGCGAGAGGCCAAGATCACACACGGTGACTTTGGAAGCGACTGTTTTTTTCGGCAAGATCCCCGATAAAAAATTGCCCCAAAGACGGGAGAACGGCTCAATGATCGAAAAAGGCTTGCCAGGATCGTTATTCATAAGTGAGACATTAGCAGAAAATCTTTAAGAAAAACAGTCCGAATTCCTCAATGCCTATCAATTTCAACAAGTTTAAAATTGGGCGGTCCCAATTCCTTTCAATCGAAGCAAAGCTGAGATTGGGGCTGCCCTGGCTACCATTCAAAAAAAGAAGGGTAAAGTCAGGGCTGTCCCAATTCCTTTCAATCGAAGCAAAGCTGAGATTGGGGCTGCCAAAAAAAAACCCACCCTGCCTTTTACGGCAGGGTGGGCGAGAAAACACAACTTCTCGTTCCTTATCGATCAACCACCAATGGCCGCGCCACCCGTGCAACCGGCACCGAGCGCTTGAGCCGTCGGCATCGACCCGTCAGTAGCTTTCCCATAAACGACACCCGCCTGGTCAATACAATAGTCGTTTTCAGAAGCTGACGTATGGGTCGCTAGCAAGGAATACGTACTCCGGTCAGCAGCAGCCGCTGGCGCAAGGTATTCCATGGTGAACCCATGCTTGATTCCGCCCTCTACCCACGAAGAGTCAAGATACGAGGGAGCATTCGCAGTCGCGGTCAACACAGCTATGGTCGCCGGATAAGCCGGAGGATTCTGTGCTGCGCGATAACTCTCAGCAGCTGAACTGAACGTCCTCAGATCCGACTTGACAGCACCTTCATTGGCGTTAATACGCGCACGCAGCAGATTGGGAATGGCGATAGCAGCCAAGAGCCCGATGATCGCAACAACGATCATGATCTCCACAAGCGTGAAACCTTTTTTATTCAATTTGATAAACATGTTATTCCTCCTGTTTCTATGTTCGCCACTGCCTACTATCAGTTTAAACTACTTCCAATGATACGACAATACCCTTGATAACTAAACTAGTTTTTTTGTTATTCGAGCTATATATCTCATAACTTTAACAAACATTGGTGAGAAGCAGGATGTCGATTCCATGAGATTCTCTCTGAAAAAAGGCCGCTTTTCTATTTGATGGCCTGCGTCAGGGTCAGAATGGGGAGAAACAGAGCGATCACAATTCCACCGATCACGATCCCCAAAAAACCAACAATAAGAGGCTCGATAAGGGAGGTAAGTCCGGAAACAGCCGTGTCCACCTGTGTGTCATAAAAATCCGCGATCTTTGTGAGCATCGCTTCCAGCTCCCCGGTCTGCTCCCCGATCGCGATCATGCGAACCACCATGGAGGGAAAAACACCGCTCCTCTCGAGCGGACTGGAGAGACTTTCCCCACGCGTCACGGACACCATAAGGTCCGTGATGACTTTCTCGATGCGGGCATTGCCGGAGGTTTTTGAAACGATCTCCAACGCGGCGAGGATCGCCACGCCGCTACGCACGAGAGTCGAAAGCGTGCGCGCAAACTTACTGACCGCTACTTTCAAAATGATCGGACCAAAGATAGGCATGCGGAGCGTGAAGGTATCCCAAGGCAACCGCCCCACCGGAGTGCTGATAAATTTCCGAAAAACAAAGATACTCCCGCCCAGGACGGCGAGGATCCACCACCAGTGCGCCGCAAGATAATTGCTGACAGCGATCAGGATCCGGGTCGGCGCAGGCAGCTCCGCCCCCAGGCCTTGAAAGATCGTCGCGAATTGCGGAATCACGAAGGCAAGCATAAAGAATGTGATCCCGAAAGCCATGATCGACACGGCCATCGGATACATCACCGCGGCCTTCACCTTTTTTTGAAGCGCGCTGGACTTTTCAAAATAATGGGCCACGCGGTCCAGGATCTCCTGCAACTTCCCGCTCATCTCCCCCGCGCGAACCATGTGAATAAAAAGCGCAGAAAAAACCTTGGGGTGCACCTGCATGGCCTCAGAGAAACTCTTGCCGGTTTGCACGTCGCTATGCATCTGCCGGAGGGTCTGCCGGAATTTTTCTTTTTCCATTTGATCGGCCAAAATATCTAGGGCTTGGATTAAAGGGATCCCCGCCGCGACCAGCGTGGCCATCTGTCGTGAAAAAATCACGAGATCGTCCAGTTTGATCCTCCCGGATTTCCCGGGCTTGCCAGTCGCGGACGCTTTCTGAACGCTGAGCATGGAAGGGTTTTTCTTTTTCACTTCCTCCACGCGAACAACAAGATAGCCCTTCGTCTTCAGCTGGCGAACAAGCTCCTGCGCGTCTTTGGCATCCTGAACGCCTTTGAGATCTTTCCCGGCTTTGTCTTTAACCCAGTATTCGAATGATGCCATAGCTCAATCCTCACTTGAAACGCGAAGCACTTCCTCAAGCGTGGTCACCCCGGATTTAAAAAGACCCAGGGCGTTCACAAAAAGCGTTTCCATTCCTTTTTCAACGGCAATCCGATGAATAACATTACTCGCTTTTTTTTGGATCACAAGCTCCCGGATATCCGGATCAACGAGCAACACCTCACTGGCACCGGTCCTGCCGAAATAGCCCGTCATATTGCATTTGCTGCAACCCCTCCCGCGGAACGGCGTGAACTTATCAAGCTCGGACTTTGAAAGCTTACAGCGGATGAGCACTTCCGGGGGAATGACGGTCGCCTCCCTGCAGTTCGGACATATCTTCCGGAGCAAACGCTGAGCCCCGACGCACACGACCGACGAGGCGATCAAAAAGGGCTCGACGCCCATGTCCATCAGACGCGTCATGGCGCCCGCGGCGCTGTTTGTATGCAGCGTGCTGAACACCAGATGGCCCGTCAGAGCCGCTTTTACGGCGATATCCGCGGTCTCTGAGTCGCGGATCTCTCCCACTAAAACAATATCCGGACTTTGGCGCAGAAGCGCACGCAGACCGCTCGCGAAGGTAAGTCCGATCTCCGGTTGGACCTGCGTCTGCGTGATCCCTTCGACCTGATATTCGACAGGATCTTCCACGGTCATCAGATTTTTTTGCGGCGTGTTGAGCGAGTTCAGGATCGAGTAAAGGGTCGTGGATTTTCCACTGCCCGTCGGCCCGGTCACGAGAATCAGACCGTAGGGCTTCTTGATCGCCTCAGCAAGAGCGCGGGTCGGTTTTTCCGTGAAGCCAAGTTTGTCGAGCCCCGCCTTGATCCCGCTCCGGTCCAGAACGCGCAACACGATCTTCTCACCAAAGTAGGTCGGAAGCACGGAAACACGGAAATCGATCTGCCGGTCTTTCAACGATAAACGGAAGCGCCCGTCCTGAGGCAACCGCCTTTCGGTAATATCCAGAAGCGAAATGATCTTGGTGCGTGCCACAAGAGCCGGGTAAAGCTCCAGCGAGTGAGAAAAAGATTCCGATAAGGCTCCGTCAACGCGATACCGGATCCGGAACTCTTTTTCATAGGGTTCGAAATGAATATCGGAGGCACGTGATTTAAGCGCCTTCTCGAGAATAAAATTGACCATTTTGATGACCGGAGCGGTATCCGCCACGACCTGCGCCCCGGACGGCGAGCCCCCGTCATTCCATCCCTCCACCTCCAGGCCGGGGGTATCTTTTCCCGCGAGAAACTCAGCGAAGTTCCTGGTTTCCGCGTAATGATCGCCCACGGCAGCGGTAATCCGGCTGGGAGACACCAGCACCAGATTGACCCCGCATCCTGTCATATTCTTGATCTCATCGAGAATCCTCAGCTTGAACGGATCGCTCGTCGCCACCGTCAGAAGCTTCCCGATGCGCCCCACCGGGAAAACCTGATGCTGCTCGATGAATTTCCTCGGGAACATCTTCAGGATTTCATCCTCAAACTGCATCGCCTGAAGATTCAGGATGGGGATCTCAAGCTGGACGCTTAAAAAATCCACAACCTCTTCTTCCGGCAAAAGTTTTTCTTCCAAGATCAGCTTAAAAACACTTTCGTTGCGCCGTTGCGCGGCCATTTCCAGACGGTCGCACTCTCCGGGGACAAGCCCCATTTTCCTCATCCACTCCTGAGCGATCTTCGTGTCGATCATGGACCACCCCCCGAGGACTTCGCCCGGGCATCCGCCACCGTGACGCGGAAAACTTCCTCGATTGAAGTTTCGCCCGCAAGGGCCTTCTGGATCGCTGATTCGCGGAGTGTGTTCATTCCATGCTTGCGGGCACTTTCTTTGATCAGGTCCGGAGACACGCCCTGCATGATCATATCCAGAATGTCCGGTTTCATTTCCAGGATCTCGGTGATCACGCTCCGCCCTTGATAGCCCATCTGACGGCACTGCGAGCAGCCCTTGGCTTTCCAAAGCTGTACCTTTTTTTGCGGATCAAAATCCAGTAATTGATACAAACTCGGCTCAGGATCGTAGGCCACGCGACAACGCGTGCAGAGCCGGCGCACCAGGCGCTGGGCCGAGATCATCAACACGGTCGACGCGATCAAAAAAGGCTCAAGCCCAAGATTCGCCATCCGGGTGACAGAACTCACCGCATCGTTCGTGTGAAGCGTACTGAGAACGAGATGCCCCGTCAGCGCCGCCTTCACGGCGATATCGAGCGTCTCCGCGTCGCGGATCTCCCCGATCAGGACAATGTCAGGGTCTTGGCGCAGGATCGAACGAAGCGCCGCGGGAAATGTCAAGCCTATGGACTCGCGGACATTGACCTGATTGATCCCGGCAATCTGGTATTCCACGGGATCCTCGACGGTCGTGATATTCACCTTCGGCGAATCCAGGTATTTGAGGATCGAATACAGCGTGGTCGTTTTTCCGCTCCCGGTCGGCCCGGTCACAAGGATCATCCCGTGCGGTTTCTTGGCACAAGCACGGATCACATTCTGCTCGGAAGTCGTGAATCCGAGTCTTTGAATATCATGGGACTGCGCCCCGGTATCCAAAATGCGCAAACAAACTTTCTCACCGAAACTGGACGGCAAGATGGAAACGCGCACATCCACTTCGCGTCCCTGAGTCTTCACCTTGAAACGGCCGTCCTGGGGAACGCGGTGTTCCGCGATATTGAGCTGACTCATGATTTTGATACGTGAAACAATGGCAGCGCCGAAACTCTTCTGCGGCTTGACGAGCTCCTCCAGGATTCCGTCGAGACGCATTCGGATCCGAACAAAACCTTCCCAGGGTTCAATAAAGATGTCACTGGCATGACGGCGTACTCCCTCGACGAGCACCATATTCACAAGCTTCACGACCGGGGCCTGATTGGCCTGCTCCATGAGGTCCGCGGCCTGCTGCGGCCTAACAAGGGTTGCTTCGCTGTCCACAAGATTGGCAAGATTGACAAGGTCGTCGGAGCCCTCTTCTGAAGCAAATTCGGGCGGGGTCCCGGCATCTCCCTGATAGGATTTCTGAATACATGCCTTGATCTCGGAATATTCCGCCACCAAAACATCGAGGCGCTTCCCGGTGAACGACTTAAGTTCGTCCTGGGCCTTGAGATTGACGGGATTTGCGAAAGCGATCGTTAAAGTATTTTCGAGCAAGGAGAGCGGAAGACACCCATGGAGTTCCGCGATCTTCTGGGGGACGAGCTTCAGAACGTTTTTGTCAATGAGGATCGTTTTAGGACTGCCACGTCGGTAGGCGTATTCCTCGCAGAGGACCGTCACAAGTTTTTTTTCATCGCACTTTCCGGCCTGAAGAAGCCTATCCAAAAAATGAAGTTTCTTCGGGCCCTTGTCCTGCTCCTGGAGCGCCTGCCGGAGGTCCTCCGGGCTGACAGCTCCGGCACGGAGAAGCGAGTCCTTCAGATCCGTCGATGAACTTGACTTGGGCTCGGTCATGACACGCTGTCTTCCTTGCCATCGTGGTAGATAAAAAAGATGGCATTCAATATCTCAGAGAGCCGGGCGAGGAAAACCTGAGGAATGCGGCCCGTCATTTTCCGGACGTCATCAAGGACGGGGCTACTCATAGGATCCGCCATAGCCACATAAACCCTCTTGGAGTCACAATCAAAGGCGACCACGGAATTTTTATGGCAAAAATCAGCAGTGAGCATCGCGGCCATATCGGGATTGATGGAGTAATTCTTGAGAGGAAGATAAGGAATTTTAAATTGCTTGCCTAAAGCACCAATGAGGGACTCCTCATCCACGAATTTTTTTTCAATAAGAATCTGCCCGATCAAGCCGCCTTTTTCCTCCTGATAGGCAAGAGCCTCCTCCAGATGGACTTTGGACAAAAGCCCATCCTCGATCAAGATCTCCCCGATCTTTCTCTTTATTTTTAGATCCATTTCGCCCCTTGTTTCTTTCGCTTATCTATAAGTAACGGCACAAGTTGCAAAGAATTTTGCATTTTTTCAGGCACATGGCAACAGCCCCAGAACGGTGGGTCAAAAAAAATCCCGGAGAGGACACCCCTCGCACCGGGGAACTTTCCGGCAATGATCCTTCCCCGTCCGGACGATCTGAGCATGGAAATCATTATAAAGATCCCGGTTTTCCGGCAAGGCCCTTGTAAAGAGCTCCCGCCAGCGCTCATAAGGCTCAAAGTCCTTCGCCAATCCGTGTCTTGAAAAGATCCTCTTCGTGTAGGCATCGATCACAAACGACGTCTTGTCCAGCGCGTAGAGCAGGATAGAATCTGCCGTCTCAGGACCCACCCCTTTCACGGCGAGAAGTTTTTCCCGAAGCGCGGGCATCGCTTCCCGTTTCAATTTCGAAAGATCGCCCCCACACTCCCGCTCCAGAAATTCCATGAAGCATTTTAACCGGTCCGCCTTGACATTAAAATAGCCCGCGGGCCGGATCAGCCTCGCCAGATCCTTTTTCGGAATTCTTCGGAGGCCCTCAAACGAAAGCTTCTTGGCCTTTTTCAGATTCAAGATCGCTTTCTCAACATTCGTCCAGGCCGTATTCTGCGTAAGGATCGCCCCGACCATGATCTCAAAAGGCGTATCCCCCGGCCACCATTGCTGATGTCCGAAAGTTTTCCGCAGCACCGCATAAATCCGTGGAAGTTGCGAGGCTTTGAGTTTACGCTTTTTTTGACAACGGATAGGTTTTAAGGATCTCATAACGAACGCCTTCCGGAAGATTGTAACTTTGGTAGAGCGCGAAATGATCGGCGGTTTTTTCCGGAGTCGGCCCTGGGAACGAGACCTTGCCCAAAAGCGGCCCCAGATCCTGGCTCTTCCACTTCACACGACCGATCGTCAGATGCGGCAGGAACGGCCTTGCCTCAGACTTAAACCCAAGCGTCCGGATCTCCCCCTGGATCGCCTTCTGCAAAGAGAGCAGCCGGCCGGTAGGCTCCTCGACCCCGATCCAAACAATATCCGGCCTTTGAAGACTTGGGAATCCGCCGATCTTGTTCAGACTTAGTTTGAGCGGCGAAAAAAGCGAGGCTATTTTTTTTGAAGAAAGATGGATTGGCTCGATCTCTTTTTTGGGAACGGGCCCGAAAAAGTGGAGCGTTAGATGGACTTGCCGGGGCTCGACCCACCGGACACCGGGGATCTCTCGGCGAAGCGGGCACAGAACATTTTCTATTTCTTGCTGGAAGATCTCATGGAGCGGGATCGCGAGAAATACCCGCGAGGGAGCCAGTTTTAACGGATCTTCCGCCATAGATATTCAAGCGCTTTCGTCGCGGCCTTGTCCTGGACCTGATGACGCTCTCCCCAGAAAATATGTTTCCAGGTCCGGACCGTTCCGTCGGGAGACGCGAGGCCGATATAAACAAGACCGACCGGTTTCTTGGAATTACCGCCGCCAGGCCCGGCGATCCCGGTGAGACCGATCCCATAGTCGGACTCCATCCGGCTGCGAACCGACTTCGCGAGCTGGAGGGCGACCGGGGCTGAAACTTCCCCATGCTCCTTGAGGGTCTTTTCAGAAACGCCGAGTTTCTTTTTGACGGACGCGTGATAAGCCACCGTGGCCCCTGTAAAAAAATCACTTGCTCCGGAATGCGCTGTAAGGCGTGAAGCCAAAAGCCCTCCGGTGCAACTTTCCGCGACCGCAAGCGTTTGCTTTTTTTTCGCCAGGATCTTTCCGATCACAACGGTCAGAGGCGTTTCATCCCAACCGTAGATCCGGTCGCTAAGACGGGTCGTGATCTTTTTTTTAAGCCGAGCGAGCACATCGGCTTTATCCGCAAGAAGGCGGATCGCGATCTCGCCGGCTGAAGGATAGATCCCGAAATCGAACGAGTCGTCAAAAAAATCTTTCCCGAGCCTTTTCATCACCTCCGGCTCCGAAATGCCCGCCATTCTCACGATCAGCTTCCTGCTCTTGAAAAGATTCCCATATTTTTTTTTCAGAAGCGGCAGGACCACATCAAAATACATGTTCGTAAGCTCCGAAGGAACACCCGGAAGCGCGATCACGATCTTTTGCCCCGTTTCGATCGAAAATCCGAGCGCGATCCCAAAACGGTTGATAAGGGGTTTCGCGTTCTCGGGATAAAAGGCTTCGCGCTTCACGAGGGCTGGCACGCGTTGGCCGAAACGTCTGTAAACCTTCTCGAGACGGCGGTACTGCTGGGGTGAAAAAACAAGCGGGACCTTAAAGTGCGCGGCAATGCCTTCGCGGGTAACATCATCGGGGGTCGGACCCAGCCCCCCCATCATAATGACCAGATCGACGCGCCGGAGCACTTCGCCAAGCCGGAAACGGATTGCTTCCTGCGAATCCGCGCAAACACCGTGAGAGATGACCTCGAACCCAAGCCCCGAAAGCTCACGGCCGAGGAACGCGGCGTTCGTGTTGACCACGCTTCCGCGCAAAACTTCATTACCGACCGAAAGAATAGCCGCGGTAAGCTTCATTTAAAGATCACAAACAAAATGATCCAGGCATAAAGCCCGGCACCCAGATCGTCGGCCATGATGCCCCAATAGCGAGGAATACGCTCAAACGACCGCAACGGGAACGGTTTGAAAACGTCAAAAGCGCGGAAAAGCACAAAACCCAGGATCGCGGAAGACCAGGTCAACGGGATCAGCATAAATGTCACAAAAATGCCGCAGACCTCATCGATCACGATATATTGCGGGTCCGGATCCGGATCCGTGATCCGCCCATAAGCCAAAGCTCCCCACACGAGCAAAAACACAAAAACCGCCCCGTAAAGCCCATCGCTCCACCGGGTCAGGAAAACCAGCAAAACACCCAGCAAACTTCCCCACGTTCCGGGAGCTTTTGGCAGTAGGCCCACGCCCACGGCGAGAATAAATCGATTGAATTCTTCAGAGGCAAAATGAGCCCGTTGATTCCAGAGGAATAGGCCTCCGGAGACAAGCGTCAGCGCAACCGTCGTGATCAAAAGGACCGGAAGAAGATAGTGGAGGATAGCCGTCACCGCATCAAAAGAAGGATAAGGATTCAACAGCAAATAGGCAAAGGCGATCCACACCGTGACCGTCTGAAAACCAAATTTCAGTTTTCCCATCATCTCCGCCCCCAAAGACTTCCCGCCGAGAAGCCAGCCCGTCCGGCAGAATGTCACCAGGATCTCACGGATAAAGATCGGAACCACCCACCAGATAGAATAAAAGTGGATGTACGCGAAGGCGGCCATCGGGGCCAGGATCAGGATCTTGTCATTAAAAGGATCGATCCAGCGGCCAAAAGCAGATTCCATTTTGTACTGCCGTGCGATCCAGCCATCGAAATAATCCGTGATCGCGCCCACCATGAACAGAATAAAAGCCCAGAGATGGCCCGAGTGACTTGGCCGCAGGATCAGGAACGGCAGGGAAAGTCCGATCAGACCCCGCGCGATGCTCAGCACGTTCGGATTCAGAAGGGAATATTTATATTTGGCCCACGAGGTCATAGTCTTGAGTATCCGTGATCTTAACCGTGTAAAACTTCCCGGCCGTTATTTCTTTTTTCGTTCGAATAAGAACACTGCCATCCACTTCCGGCGCGTCCATGGCGGAACGTCCGGTCCACAGGCTCGGATCTTTCTCATCTTGCGTTTCAACCAACACCCGGAGCTCCTTGCCAAGGTAACGCCGATTGACTTCCCGAGCGATCTCCTGTTGCACCTGCATGGCCCGGTGGAACCGCTCCTCTTTGATCTTTTCGGGGACCTGATCGGGGAACTCGGCTGACGCGGAACCCTCTTCCTGGGAATAGCGGAAGATCCCGAGACGTTCGAATTTCATCTCGCGCATGAACGTCAGAAGCTCTTCGAAATCCTGGTCCGTCTCGCCCGGAAAACCCACGATAAAAGTCGTCCGGATCACTACCTCGGGGATCATGGCCCGTAATTTTTGGATGAGCTCCACGATCTCTTCCTTCGTAGTCCCCCGCCGCATCGCTTTCAGTATTTTATCACTAATATGCTGAAGCGGTAAGTCTATGTAGCGGCAGATCTTTCGGGACGCGCCCATCGCCCGGATCATTTCTTCCGTCAGCGTCGAGGGATATGTATAAAGAAGCCGTATCCATTTGAGGTCCCGGACGGCGCCGAGCCCCTCCAGAAGTTGCGGCAGAAGCGACTTACCGGCGTAATCCCATCCGAATCGCGTGATGTCCTGACCGATCACGACGATTTCCTTCGCGCCCTCCTCGACCAATTGCTTCGCTTCCTGGACGAGATCCGCGATATGACGGGAACGGTAGCGGCCGCGAAGCTTGGGGATCACACAAAAGGAACACGCATGATCGCATCCCTCCGAGATCTTAAGATAGCGGGAATGTTTGGGCGTCAAGGCGATGCGCGTTTCGTCCGCCCCGGCCAGATAACCAGCCTTATGGACACTCACAAATTTCTGCCTGTCCGTTACCTTCTTCAGGACCTCCGCGATCCGCATATAATCCCCGGAACCGATGAATGCGTCGACTTCGGGGAATTCCTTCTGCAGTTCTTCCGCGTACCGCTGAACCAGACATCCCACCACGACCACGCCGAGCAGCTTCTTCTCTTTCTTTAACTCGAGCAATTTAAGAAGCGCATCGATCGACTCCTGCTTGGCGTCTTGGATGAACCCGCAGGTGTTAAGGAACACCACATCGCTCTTATCGATATCTTGCGTGATCCCATAACCGGCACCCTGCACCTTCCCAAGAATGACCTCGCTATCTACGAGCGTCTTGGGACAGCCCAAGGATACGATCCCTACCCTGATCTTTTTTCCATCTACCATAATGAACCCTCGAAGCCTCACTCATCTTCGTCATCCTGAACGCAGCAAAGGATCGCGCTTCGGGATTCTTCGCCCTGATACTTTCTTGCCTTCCCCTCGGCAGACCGGCGAAAGCAAGAATCAGGATCAGAATGACAGATTCGTCTGAGACCTAAATTGAAAAGGCACTACGCCGCCGCAGTATTCGCCGAAGAAGAAACCTCAGAGCGGATCTTCTCGCGTTCCGCCTTATTCTCGGCTTTCTGCTGTTGACGGAAAGCCTGATCGGCGGACTTCTGAGACTGAAAATGCGTCCGGATCGCTTCCCGTTTCTGCTCTTCAGTCATCGCGGGATCATTGGCAAAATTCTGAAAAAAAGCATTATTCTCACTACGCCGCTGATCACCGAAAGCCGTGTTCTTCTCATACTGTTTCTCCCGGGCCGCAAGGATCTCGTTCCTTTGAGCCTCGGTCAGCTTCGTATTCTGCAACAATTTAGCCTTTAACTCGGCCGTTTGCTTATCACGCATACTCTTCTGGAAAGCCTTATTCTCAGCGACCTGAGCCTCGTGGCGTGAATCAACCGCTGCCTGCTTCTCTTCCGGAGTTTTTTCAGTTAAAGTCGGACGAACCTGAGGAGCTTCCCGCTTTGACTCCGTTGGCTGAGCCTTCTTCTCTTCTTTATTCTTGTTCCCCCACCCCCACCCGGCTTGAAGCGTTATGGGCGCCAGACACAAGAGCACCATCGCTCCCAGAACTAATTTTCTCATTTTGGATCTCCTCTTAAAAAACGCGCCTGCCGCGATTCGAACGCGGGACCCCCTGCTTAGAAGGCAGGTGCTCTATCCACCTGAGCTACAGGCGCAAACCTCATTAGTGTTTCTTTCAATATATGCTTGTTTGCGCCAGCCCCTGTGGGGCAGGCGCAAGAAACATTAATTCTTCTTTTAATTTATCACTCTTGTGCCAGTCCTGGTTTCATTATCACAAAATTATCAAAACCAGGGCAGGCGCATGATTTCCAACTCAAAAGCTGAGGCATTATACGCATTTTCCTCAGGATTGCAAAACATGGCCCTGTCCCCGACAACGAGGATCTCGGACAATGGAGGGACATTACAACGGTGCATCGTATGCGCTAAGACTCTGGACGAGGGACAAGAGACTTGAGACACGAGACTCAAAACCAAACGCCCGTCGTACGTTCCAAAATTCCAGTCTCT
>CAYZYT010000013.1:0-66201 GCA_964482725.1 uncultured bacterium
TCACTCCAGCTTCCGACAGCACGGTCAAATCGCTCCAGTTCACACCGGCTTTCGACAGAACATCGATGCCACTCCAATTCACTCCAGCCTTTGAAAAAACGCTCATATCCGCCCAATTCACACCAGCTCGCGACATGGCGTTCAGGTCTGACCAGTTCACGCCCGTCCTTGAAAGAACATTTAGATCCGTCCAGTTCACACCGGCTTTAGATAGAACATCGATGCCGTTCCAATTCACGCCCGCTTTGGAAAGAATATCCAGATCCGACCAGTTCACTCCCCCCATCGAAAGATCTTGGATCCCGTTCCAGTTCACACCCGCCTTCGACAACACTCCCATATCCAGCCAGTTCACGCCGGCTTTCGACATAACATTCAGATCCATCCAGTTCACGCCGGCCGATGAAAGAACGTTCAAATCCGACCAGTTCACACCGCTTCGGGAAAAAGCATCGATGCCGCTCCAATTCACGCCCGCCTTGGAAAAAACGCTCATATCCGCCCAATTCACACCGGCACGTGACATAGCGTTCAAATCTGCCCAATTCACACCCGCTTTCAACAGAACATTCAGATCCGACCAATTCACGCCGGCCTTAGACAGAACATCCATACCGCTCCAATTCACGCCGGCTTTAGACAGAATATCCAGATCCGCCCAGTTCACGCCCCCCACAGAAAGGGCCTGAAGCCCATCCCAATTCACACCCGCCTTCGACAACACTCCCATGTCCGACCAATTCACTCCGGCTTTCGACATCACATTAAGGTCCGACCAGTTCACGCCCGCCTTCGACAGCACATTCATGCCCGACCAGTTTACGCCCGCTTCTGACATAACATTCAGATCCGACCAGTTCACTCCAGCTTCCGACAGCACGGTCAAATCGCTCCAGTTCACACCCCCAACAGAAAGAGCCTGGATCCCGTTCCAATTCACACCCGCCTTCGACAACACACCCATATCCGACCAATTCACTCCGGCTTTCGACATCACATTCAGATCCGACCAATTCACGCCGCCCTCGGAAAGAGCCTGTATCCCATTCCAGTTCACTCCGGATCTTGAAAGAACATCCATACCGCTCCAATTCACGCCCGCTTCTGACATAACATTAAGATCCGTCCAGTTCACACCGGCTCTAGATAGAACATCGATGCCGCTCCAATTCACTCCCGCCTTTGAAAAAACGCTCATATCCGCCCAATTCACACCGGCTTTAGATAGAACATCGATACCGCTCCAGTTCACACCCGCTAAAGAGAGAACGCTCATATCGGACCAATTCACGCCCGCCTTGGAAAAAATCCCCATATCGGACCAGTTCACGCCCGCATGCGACATCACATTAAGGTCCGCCCAATTTACACCGGTCCGGGTCAGCACATTCAGATCCGTCCAATTCACGCCCGCCTTTGAAAAAGCTCCGATATCTAACCAATTCACTCCACTCCGAGAAAGGGAATCCATGCCTTCCCAGTTCACACCCGCCTTGGAAAGCACCCCGAGATCCGACCAGTTCACGCCCGCCTTAGAAAGAACATCCATGCCAATCCAGTTCATACCCGCCTTTGACATCACATTGAGATCCGACCAATTCACACCCGCCTGCGTCAAAACATTCAGGTCTGCCCAGTTCACGCCGGCCTTCGACAGAACATCCATGCCGGTCCAATTCACTCCAGACCGCGACATCACTTGAAGATCCGTCCAATTGACGCCCGTCTTCGAAAGAACATTCAGGTCCCCCCAATTCACGCCCCCCACGGAGAGTGCCTGCATCCCGCTCCAGTTCACTCCGGTTCTGGACAGAACACCCACATCCAACCAGTTGACACCCGAACTCAACATGGCATTAAGATCGCTCCAATTCAGACCCGCCTGGGTCAGAACGTTGAGATCCCCCCAATTGATCGCTGCTTTTGAAAGAGCCTTGATGTCTTGCCAATTCACGCCCGCGCGAGAAAGCACCTGAATATCGTCCCAGTTCACCCCTCCTTCCGAAAGCGCCTGAATCCCGCTCCAGTTCACGCCCGCCCTCGACAGGACATCCATCCCGCTCCAGTTCACTCCGGCCTTCGAGAGAACATCGATCCCGCTCCAGTTCATACCCGCTTTCGAAAGCACCCCCATATCCGACCAATTCACTCCGGCCCGCGACATCACATTGAGATCCGACCAATTGATCCCTGTTTCCGAAAGGACATTGAGATCCCCCCAATTCACTCCCGCTTTCGAAAGAACATCGATCCCGATCCAGTTCACGCCCGCCTTGGAAAGAACTCCCATATCCAGCCAATTCACACCAGCTTTTGACATCACATTGAGATCCGACCAGTTGACACCCCCCCGGGACAGAACATTCAGATCCGTCCAGTTCACTCCTGCCTTGGAAAGGATCCCCATATCAAGCCAATTCACTCCTGCCTTTGACATCACATTGAGATCCGACCAATTCACGCCCCCCGAAGAAAGCTCCTGGATCCCATTCCAATTCACCCCCGCCCGCGACATCGTCTGAAGATCTGCCCAATTCAAGCCTGCCCGCGTCAGCACGTTGAGATCAGACCAGTTCACGCCAGCCTTAGAAAGGACATTAAGATCCGACCAGTTCACGCCGGACTTCGACAGCGCGCTCATATCCGACCAGTTCAAGCTGGCTTTGGACATGACATCCAGATCCGACCAGTTCACCCCGGCCCTTGAAAGAACATTCAAATCCGACCAGTTCACCCCAGCCCTTGAAAGAACATCGATGCCGCTCCAGTTGACTCCCATTTCAGACATCACATTAAGATCCGACCAATTCACGCCCGCTTTAGAAAGAGCGTCGATGCCGTTCCAATTCACACCCGCTTTTGTAAGTACTCCCATATCGAGCCAGTTGACCCCTGCTTTCGACATCACATTCAAATCGGCCCAGTTCACACCTCCCGCCGAAAGCGCCTGCATCCCGCTCCAATTCACACCCGCTTTTGAAAAAACATTGAGATCCGCCCAGTTCACGCCACTTCGCGTGAGAACATTCAAATCCTCCCAATTCAAGTGAGCTTGGGTCAAGATATTAAGATCGGTCCAATTAATGCCCGCCTGGGATAAGGCTCCCATATCCAGCCAGTTCACACCGGCACGCGACAGCACATTTAGATCCGACCAATTCACACCCGCTTTCGAAAAGATCCCGATGTCCGTCCAATTCACACCGGCGATCGACATCGCTTGGATCCCACTCCAGTTCACGCCCGCCTGGGAAAAAACATTTAGATCGGCCCAATTCACGCCGGCTCTTGAAAGAGCATCGATGCCACTCCAATTCACGCCCGCCTTGGAAAGCACCCCCATATCCAACCAATTCACACCCCCGACTGAAAACGCCTGGATCCCGCTCCAATTCACTTCCGCCCTTGAAAAAATATTAAGATCAGCCCAATTGATGCCCGCTTTGGAGAGAACATCGATCCCGGTCCAGTTCACGCCCTCTTTGGAAAGCACGCCCATCTCGGTCCAATTGATCCCGGCTTTAGACAATGAATCGATCCCGCTCCAATTCACTCCAATTCCCGAAAGGACATTGAGGTCCATCCAATTGACACCGGCTCGGGAAAGAGCATCGATCCCGCTCCAGTTGATCGCAACTTTGGACATAACACTAAGATCGATCCAATTAACTCCGGCCCGGGAAAGGGCATCAATCCCGCTCCAGTTCATCCCCGCCTTAGAAAGCACACCGATATCCACCCAGTTCACACCGGCTTTGGAAAAAGAATCGATCCCGTCCCAATTCACACCCGCCTTCGACAATACATTTAAATCGGTCCAATTCACGCCCGATTTTGAAAGAATGTCGAAATCCGCCCAGTTCACGCCGGCCGCCGAGAGCGCTTGCATCCCACTCCAGTTCACGCCCGCTTTCGAAAGCACATTAAAATCGGACCAATTCACACCCGCCTTCGAAAGCACATCGATACCGTTCCAGTTAACACCCGTTTTCGACAACACATTCAAATCGGACCAATTCACGCCCGCTACCGATATCACCTGAAGATCCGTCCAATTCACGCCCGCTTTGGAAATAGCATCCACACCGCTCCAATTCACACCCGCTTTTGTAAGCGCTCCAATGTCAAGCCAGTTCATACCAGCCTTCGACATCACATTAAGATCTGACCAGTTAATCCCCCGGGTGGAAAGGGCATTCACATCGGACCAATTGATCCCGGCGTTCGAGAAAACACTCATATCCATCCAATTCACGCCCGCTTCCGAAAGAGCATCGATACCGCCCCAATTCACACCGGATTTTGAGAGAACATCGATCCCAATCCAGTTCACGCCCGCTTGCGAAAGAGCATCGATGCCGTCCCAGTTCACACCCGTGCGCGAGATCACCTGGAGATCCGTCCAGTTCACACCCGTCTTAGAAAGAACGCCCAAATCGGACCAGTTCACGCCCGCTTTAGAAAGGGCCTCCATATCGCCCCAGTTGACACCGGTCTGCGTCAACGTACTCAAGTCCGTCCAGTTAACACCCGCACGAGTTAAGACGTTGAGGTCCGCCCAATTGATCCCCTCTTTCGAGAGAATATCGAGATTTGCCCAGTTCACGTTGCCATCCGAAAGCGCCTGAATCCCGGACCAGTTCACACCGGCAGTCGAAAGGATATCAAGATCCGCCCAATTCACTCCCGCTTTCGAAAGCACACTAAAATCGGACCAATTCACTCCCGCTTTCGAAAAGACTCCGATATCCAACCAATTGACTCCCGCTTGTGACATCACATTCAAACCGTCCCAGTTCACATTCGCGGAACTCATAACACGCATATCGGTCCAGTTCACATTGGCTTTTGTAAGCGCCGCCAAGTTATCCCAATTAATGGTCTCCGACCAATCGACATGAGCCCCGGTCATCTTCGCGAAATCATCCCAGTTCGCGCCGGCCTTGGACATACGTTGAATGTCTCCCCAGTTCACTCCCGCCTGGGACAGAACTTCGATATCGTTCCAGTTGATCCCAAGACTTGACATCCGTCCCACATCAAGCCAGTTCGTTCCGGCCACGGACAAAGCCTCAATGCCGCTCCAATTCACCGCGGAAGCCGAAAGCGCTTCGATGCCGCTCCAGTTGACTTTCGCTTGACTCATTTTTGAAAGATCGGACCAATTGACTCCGGAGACCGATAACAGGCCGAGATTTTCCCAATTGATCCCGGCCTTGGCCAAACGCCCGATATCTTTCCAGTTCACTCCCGCCAGCGTCAGCTGCTCGAGGTCAAGCCAGTTGATATTGGCCGTGCTAAACGACATGATCTCCGACCAACGGATGCCGGCCCTCGTCAGGGTCCGGACATCTTCCCAATTCATACCTTTTGAGGACAACTCCGCGATATCATTCCAATTAACGCGAGCCTCCGACATCGCCTTCAAATCGTCCCAGTTCGCCTTGGCCACCGCGATCAAAATATCCCCGGTTTTTTTGTACAACGTCTCGGATTGGTTAGCTCCGACCGCGGTCTTGATCGCCTGGATATCCGACCAGTTCATGTCTTCCATTTTAGTTTTCATCGAAGAAACATCCGTCTTGATCCCGGAAACATCCGAAGCCATCGAACCTGCCAGCGAGGGAGTAAGAACGTAGGTGCTCCTATAATTTGCACCCATATAATTGATCTGGGTGGTAACGAGATACGAGGCATTCACATCGCCCGGGATCCAGGTTGACGAGAATACGCCACCACTGACAGCCGTGGCGGTTGTGAAGTTGAGACCCGAGTACGTACAGTCGCCTGGCACATAATCACCGTCGATCAGGATCTCGCGGGTTTGGTCATTCTCGTACCAGCTACTGACTGTAAAAGTGCCATCGCTATAAGTCAGAACAGTCATCACATAGGTATGGTGATCCGCGACATTAAAAGCATCGGACGTGGCGGAGGTAAGGCCGGCGGCGCTCGCCTGCAGCGTATACATTTCTCCAGACTTATTCATGAACAAACCCTTCCCCGCGAAATCAGCCACGCCCCCGACGGCGTCCATGGTAATGGTACCGCCAAGCGTGGCTCCGGAGGGGTTGTTCGAAAGAGCCAGCGTAACGGTATTCGTCGCCGTCGCAAATAACTCATCATTCCCGTCCCGAATCTCCACAATGGGGTCTCTCGAGAACACCTGTCCGACAATTTGGTCTCCGGGATGAGCCGTAAAGACGAGGTGGGTGGGCACCTGCACGCTACCTTCCGCGGAAGAAGAACCCTCTCCGTCCCCGCCGGTGTAAATCGCGGCATTGCCTGTGTTCATTCCCAAAAAGAAAATAGCGGTCACCAGCCAGACCATGCTCCGGTAACCGGGATTTTTTTTATGGAAAAAGGAGAGGAAGCTCATGACGCGGTCCTCGCGCAACGCCCGCCATAATCGGCTCCACGCGTCGTGTCGGCCGTGGCGGCTCGATCACGATCTGAAACTGCAAGCCGCACGACATCTGCGGAAGCAACAGACCAACCGCCGCCTTTCAAGCCACTCCCCACGGCATCGCTCAATCCCGGCCATGATTCATTGGCATCGCCTTGCGCAGTCAATCCGCCATCTCCGTGAGCTCCGTTAAACCCGCGGCCTTCTGAATTTCCGACAGTCACGACACGCTCCCACACATTTCCGGAAAGGTCCAGATTGCCGTAATAACCCGCTCCCGAAGCAACGCGAGTCGTTGTGGAAGTCGTCGCAAAAATACCCACCCGAAGAGGACCGGTCCCCGACTCCGTAACGCCGGTAAAATTGACATTGCCATATAAAGCATTCGCACCGCTCGTGGTGATCGTTTCCCCGCCGGTCTCGGGCCCCGAAATCCCACTGCCCGCCGGTTTCATAATGCTGTCATTGCCCCAGGCATATTCTCCCGCCACGGGAGCATTCCCCGCTCCGCGGCAGGCTTTTTCAAATTCAAGTTCCGTCATAGGTCTCAAACCAGCCCAGTCCGCATAGGCCGCAAGATCCATCCATGAAAGAAAACCGCAAGCTCGGGGCGAGCGCGTCGTCCGTGCGTCTCCAGACTCCCAAAAGATCGTATTTCGGCTCACCACGCCATCGCTGTTTTTCCCCGAAGCGGCCGTGATATCGCGCGTGGCCTTCTGAGTCGCGGTCAGTGTATTGAAAAAACCGACCCATTGCCCTTCCGAGATTTTATATTTCATCAGATAAAAAGGTGCATAACCTTTAGGGAACGCTGCCGCGAGCGGTCCCGCGCCGCCGATGCCACTCGGACCACCGTTCGACCAAAGGTTCCCCTCGACGGCGTTGATGGTAAGAGCTGCTTCCGAAGTAACCCGGTAAGGGATCGTAGCCCCATCGATCCACGACCCGTCCGTCAAACTGTTCGATTCTGTTCCTCCGGAACCAACATAAAACGCCCCTTCAGGGATATAGACCATTTCGATTGCAAAAACATTGACCCGCGTCGACGTCGCACGAGCATTCGCGTCACTCACACCATTCGCGGCATAATCCCAAACCAGTTTGATTCCGCTGGTGGAAACAGTCCCCGTCCCCGCACTCGAACGCCGGATAAAACAACCCTTAAGATCCCCGGGGACCACCAGATCGATAGTCGTCCCGGTGCCGCGCTCAAAACCGGCGGGATTGGCGCCAGCAGTTTTGAGGATCGCGTGATGCCAAGAGGATCCGGAATCCGTGGAATATTTGACGAAAATCCAAACCGCATCATAATTGGCGGCATCGTACCAAGAGTTGTCCCACGAAATATTAAGACCGATTTTTGCGGTATGGGTTCCGCTATCCTGATCCGCTACGACCACTCTGGAAACGCGTACATTATTGGCGAGAGCCGAAAGAGGAAAGGAGAGAACAAGGAGCGCTAAGGCCAAGGATATCTTCCAATTTCTTCCCCTGTCTAACTCCTTGCAGCAGAAGAGACTACCACCACTTACTTGTCTTAAAAAAGCTCTAAGCATCAACTGAACCTATCTCAATTTTGCGCATCCTGGGCGAAAGGCGCGCTGTTTTCAGAAATTCTTCGATGCGTCAATGAGCATTTTAACTTAACCTCAAATGGCTAAGCAACTTACACAATAATTATAGCATGAATCCCTCTTTGGTGTAGGAGAATTAGATAGATTTTTGTCAATACAATGGAGGATAAAAACTGCAGGGATTCTCAGATCAAAACTACCTAAAAAAAACAACGTAACTACATTGCCCTAAACAGGTTACATCTCTTTTTGCATTTTCTCGAAATCTCTCTTGAGAGGCTCATCCGGCGCTACTCGAGACAATTGATTCAAATCCCAGAGCCGCATCCTGATTTTCTTAGACTCTTCACTCGGCGGTTTTAGATTCAGATATTGTTGATAATAGGTCCTCGCCTCGATTTGTTTCGCCAAATGATAGTCGTAAATAATAGCAAGATTATGATAAGCCCATGCCAATTTCGGATTCAGATGGAGGGCTTTTTTATACTGACCGATCGCATCTTCGTATCGCCCAAGATCGTAATACACATTGCCAAGATCAAAA
Organism: uncultured bacterium; assembly: GCA_964482725.1. Taxonomy (GTDB): domain Bacteria; phylum Omnitrophota; class Omnitrophia; order Omnitrophales; family Aquincolibacteriaceae; genus Aquincolibacterium. The sequence goes on from CAYZYT010000013.1 coordinate 8,525, forward strand.
CAGGCTCCGACCAGCTGATCCTTGAGGCTCAAATTTTCGGAATTCACCCCGGCCACCATCCCCACCGAATTTTTTACGGACTCTTCATTCTTTTTCGCAACGTCAATGATCCGGCTACGTTCCGGCTCCAGAACCGACTGGTTCAAAAGCCCTTTTAATTTTTCATTGGTGTCGTTCAACTCTTGATTTTTTGCTGTGATCTCCTGACGCTGGACCGCCGTATCCAGGCTGCCGCCTTCCAGCTTCGCGATCTCTTTGCGCGATGCCTCGAGCTCAGACTTCAGCGTTTCGACCTGGGAGCTGATCTCACGCTCTTTCGCACCCCCACCGCTCTGCGTTTGCTGGGCCTGTAGCGCAAGGTCGTTCTTCTCCGCGGTAAGCTTCTCATAAGAATCCTGGAGATCTCGCATATTCTGGCGAACCCTGCGGTTTTCCTTCAAAGTTTCATTCAACGTATATAATATTTTCTCGACATTTTGTCCTTCCGGAGTCGAGGGGCCGACAGAAGCAGGGTCCTTCTCCTTGGCCGCAAACGCCAAATTCGCATTGAACCCCAAGGACAAAACCAACACGCCCAGCCCGAAAATCTGAAAACTTTTAGGGAAGAAATTCCTCGTCATCGCTGCGCCCTTTTAATGTCTGGTATTTTTTGCAACAAAGTCGCCGACCCATCCATGAGCGGTGGGGAGTAATCTCCACCCGTTCCTTGCTGCTTCCCCACATCAAAAGCCCCAATCCCAAGCATGCTGAGCGTATCCGTCGGCATACTTCGCGCCGACCGCGACGTAGGATTTCTGGTTTTGATCGCGATCGGCTCATCGAGATAATCTTCTTCTCCCGTCACAATGTGCGGAGTGATAATAACCGCGATCTCCGTTTTTTTGAAGCTCTCATTACGCGCCTTGAACATATGCCCCACGACCGGAATGTCCATCAAATAAGGGACTCCCTGATTACTCCGGGTCTGTTCATCCCGAATGAGCCCTCCCAACACCACCGAATTCCCATCTTGGATGATGACGGTCGATTCCACGAAAGTGGTATTCACTTTTGGGATCACGTTCTTAGTGGGCGTGACCAACTCACCGATCTGGCTTGAAATCTCCGGCCGGATCTTCATGGTCACAAAACCCTTGTCATTAATGACGGGCGTCACCACAAGCACAAGACCGATGTCAATAAAACGGATGTCTTCACTGACGGAAACATTATTCCCGGTCCCCGTCGACGTGGTCACCACATACGGGATCCGGTCTCCGATGTTGATCTTTGCCTCCTCGCGGTCCATGATCATGACGCGCGGGTTCGCAAGCAACTTCGTATCCTCGATCTCCTTGACCGCTTTCAAATTAGCCGCGATCTCATCTGTCGCAAAATTCCCGACCACGATCTTTCCGAATTTCCCAAGGTTGGAGGCCGTAGTCTCCATGGGAAACGAACTTGCAATGCTCGAATTGTCGAGCCTCCGAAAGACCTTTTGCCAATCGATCCCCCAATTGTATTTAGGATTGAGCGTGAGCTGCAGGATTCTTGTTTCGACCATCACGGCCCGGGTCTGCCGGTCGAGCGCCTTGACAAGCCGGACCGCTTGCTCCATCCGTTCAGGATACGCGCTGATCATGATCTGGTTCGACCTGACATCCGCCGCGACCGTCCCGACCCCTTTCCCGTCGATCTGCGGTTTCAGCTGCGCCGCAATGTCCTCCGCTTTCGCAAATTGAAGCTTGATCACTTGCGTGGCAATGTTGTTCTCCACTTGATCCAAAATGGTGTTCATCTGCATCAACTTCTCCGCAGTGTCGATCATCACCACCGTCCCTGCGTCTTCGTCGATAATGACTTTCCCGATCGCGCTCTGAATGGATTGCAACGTCGCAAGCACGTAGCTGGGTTTGGCGGTTTTCAGCGTACGGATCGAGATCTTCCGGTTGTCATTGAAAGTTTTACCGTGCGTTAACGCGTACTCATCTTCGGTCATGATGAGAATGATGCCGTTCCGGATCTGGTAGGCAAGCTGGTTGGAAATGACCAGAATATCCAACGCATCTTTGATCTTCACGTTTTTCAGCAACAAAGTCGAACGTCCCTGGACATTGCGACTTGTCACAATATTAAGGCCCCCTTGAACTGCGATAAACTTGAAAACATCAATGACATTGATATCGCGAAGATCGAGGAAGATCGTTTTTTCAAGGCCGGATTGGGGATCCTTGGCGGCGGCCACTGTCCCCGGAGCTTTGTCTTCTGGAAAAGCGCTCGGAGCCACAGGGAAACTCGCCGCGATCATGACGGCCAGCAGCACCTTGCCCAGCTTAGAAAATTTCTCTCGCTTTCCCATAGTCGCGTTTCTCATTTTAGTGAATTTCCACCGTATCTTCGCCCGATGAGAGGACCACATGATCCTCAAAGATCTTTGAGACTTTTAGAAGCCCGACCGGATCTCCTTCGCGAAGGAACGTCGTGATCCCCTTCTGAACGTCCTCAATCATGCAAAAAACCTTTTTCGGATCCGCTGGATTATAAGAGATCCCGGTCAGCTTCAGGGTCTTCGTCATGTCAACGAGCTTTGAAGACTGCTCCTTTTCAAGCTTCTGGGCATCCTCCGCACGCTTGTTATACGGCATGAACATCTTTCCAAGATCCCAGCTTTCGATCGGCTCAACTTCCTTGGCCGGCTCACTGACCGGCGGAAGCTCCAGCATCTTGGGCTCGGAATTTTCAATCGCCCCGATAACATCCTTCTTGAGATCCATCGCTCCCAACAAAAGGACCGTAATGAACGCCACCGCCAACAGGGTGACCAAGTACCGTAAGATCCGGTTCAATTCTTTAACGCCAAAGGAAGTCCTGATCCGTTCCAGGGCATCGTTCGATGTTTTAAGAAATCGGTCTTTCAGCGCCCCTGCAGAAAATCGAGCGCCCTGCTGAACTTTTTTAGCCCCGGCATCAATATCTTTTTGATGAGCGCTCGGCTCCTCAATGAGATCCAGAAGCCGCTTTTCCGGCGTTAATGAGGAATCTGGCTGAGCCATCCGGCACGCATTTCCTCGGAAACGATTTCCTCGATAATCTCCTCATCTACGATCCACTTCCGTTTCATCACGAGCTGTTTCAAAGACCGGTGACAAAGCATGGTGATCTTTCGGGGATACCCCTGGGAGATCTTATGGATCATTTCTATAGCGTCGTCCTGAAAAAGCCGGACGTTCGAGCAATAATTCGCCTGCCGGATACGAAAAAGGATCATCTCCCGGGTCTCGTCCAAACTCAAAGGGTTCAAAGTGTATTTAAAACTGATCCTATCCATAAAATTCGGGATCTTCATGATCTTGGAGTGAAGCTCCAACTGTCCGAAAAGAGCCAGCTGCAAGAGCTTCGTGTCGTTGGTCTCATAATTCAGGATCACACGCAACATTTCCATCGAAGCTTCATTGAGCTTTTGCGCTTCGTCCACAATAAGCACCACGGTCTTATTGCCGATAACGGTTTTCTCATAAAGGAACTTCTCCACCGCCTCTTTGAGGTCCATCACGCTCGGACGGCTCCCCTCCATGCGACTGCCGGTATATTGATCCACATTGATGGAAAAGTTCCGGACCAGGGAATAAAGAAATTCGTATTCGTTCTCAAAACAAGGGTCCAAGACATAATGGACAATAAAGTCCCCGCGCTCCTTGAGCGATTGGATCAACTTGCGGGAAAGCGTGGTCTTTCCGGTCCCGACATCCCCCAACACCACGGACAATCCGCGCCGCAAACGCAACTCGATCAGGACGTTCGTAAGCGTCGCCTGGTGCCCTTGCGACAAGTAGAGGAATTCAGGATCCGGGCTTGTCGAAAACGGCTCCTTTTCGAATCCCAGCATGCGGTAATAGCTCATGGATCTCCTCGTCTTGACTTTGACACGTCCAAAGACAATTCGCCTGGGGACTTTAGTGCCAAAAAACCTCACACTATGTTTCGGCTGTTCCTCTGAAATCTATAGGGGTCCCTTTAAGAGGGGGCGGGGTTCACCGGAAGAGGGGGGACGCTTACAAAACCATCCTTGGAAAATATTCATTTCGTCTCGCAAGAGAACCTCGCGACGAAATTAAGTCTCGTCTTCAATGCCGGCTTTCCCTTATTAGATTTCAACAAGCCGATGGGACGCTGCCACGATCTCATGGATGATCGGATTGACCCCAAGATTCTGAAGGGTTTCCAGAGAACAAGGGGCCAGCAAAGACCAATTGTGGGCTCCCACAGTCCCCGGCACGTTGATCCGGTAATCCCAGGAGTCCCTTCCGTTAAAATTGGCCAGAGAAATCCAGTCTTGGAGAAGTTGGAGATTGAAAATCGAAGTGGCCTGAGCCGCGCTCTCGAGCGCCTTTCTCATAAACTTCGTCGAAACATCTCGTTCCGGGCTTCCTGGAAGACCGAGATGTTCCCAATAAAAAGCTCGCTCCGGATAGGCGGACCGATAGGCCTCCACAAGAGGCCGCACCTGATCGTGAGTCCGCCCAAGGATCGCCAAAAGTTTTTCTTCGCTGTTGACCCCTTCGTTCCACCGAAGCCGCCCATGCTGAGAATGCTTCATATCGAAAAGCCGGTCCCGAATCAACTCAAAAGGGATCCCGTATCCCTCGCATTTTTTCTGAAAAAACCATTCATCCACCGTCCCTGCTTCATACTCCCACCAGGCGCAAAAAGGGCTCGTATCGTGAGTCGAAAGCATCGAAATAGAATTCTTCCGGTACATTTCGCTGCTCTTGAAATGGCCGTCTTTCTCCCAATATCGAACCCAGCGCTGGACATCCGAACCGGGGATCCCATATTCCCGCAAAATGTCATAAGAACATTCGGGAACAACCCCCAGATCTTCCGCACAAGGCATCATGCTTGAGGTTTGGACCATCACATCCAGGATACGTTTTCCATGATCTCTCCAAGAAAATTCATGAGGCGGATCAAAATGACCATTCTGTCCCGCAAAGATCTCCGGCTCCGAAAGGGGAATCGTCCAAAGCCGGAAGAGGCCCACAAAATGGTCGATCCGGTAAAGATGAAAAAAATATTCGGCATACCCTATTTTCCGGCGGAGGCAATCATAGTTCGCCGCCGCAAGATTATCCCAATTGTACGGGGGCATCCCCCATCGCTGTCCTTTCGAAAAATAAAGATCGGGAGGCGCCCCCGAAGCGAAATTGAGCTTATAATAATTCTGATGCGCCCAAACATTCACACTATCTCGGGCGACAAGGAACGGGATGTCCCCCATCAACAAAACCCCTTTTTGACCCGCGTAGGTCTTCACATGCGAGAGTTGCTCAAACGCTTGCCACTGAAGCCATTGATGGAAAAAGAAAGTCTCTTCATTTTCCCGGATGAGCGTTTCGATCGCCTCTTCATTTTTCGACTTGAACTCTTCGGGCCAATCGCCCCAACCACTGTTTTCGAATTTCTCTTTTAGGATCTTAAAAGCGGCATAGTTGACGAGCCATTGTCGGTGGGTTTTGAAAAAATTCACGAAATCCGCTTCATTTTTAGAGGTCGTGGGATCATCAAAGATCTTCCGGAACAATGCCAGCTTTTCTTTTTTGAAAGCATAATTAATGTGCGTTCCCTGGATCGGGAATTTCTGGCGGAGGGCCTCAATATCTTCTGAGAACTTTCGAATGTTGTAACCGATGAGGTTCACTGGGGAAATATACATCGGATCCAAGGCAATACTGCTCTGGGCATCGTAAGGGCAGAAATCAAAACCCACATCGTTGAGAGGGAGCAATTGAATGATTGAAAGGCCGGTTTTCTGGCACCAATCCACAAGCAGCTTAAGGTCCGGGAATTCGCCAATACCGACACTTTTTGAGGAATGAAGGGAAAAAAGTGGCGCGATCACACCCGCGCGCCTTTTGGCGCCAATTCGTTGCCATATGGCCCCGCACTCCGAATCTAAAAACGATGTGTAGTCTGTCTGCATGGATCCTCTTTATTTCCTATCGCCTATCCCCAACCAAGCCTCGGACGAGATTTGCCGCAGGTTCAGCACAAAACTCAAAAAGGGCCGGATCCTTTGAACCCATCAAAAAGATTCCGTACATCTCCTTCCGCGGAACGCGTGATCTGACCGCAAATAAAGATCAGCACCGAGAACTGCCAGCAATCCTCCGGGCCGATCACAAGCCCGGTCGAAACATTCTCTTGCCGCTCCAGCGCATGCGAAAAAAATTCCACGGCTTTCGCAAGCTTCTCCTCGCGAATATCCAACGACTCTATTCTATTCTCATATTTCATGGAAGGGAAGCGGATACCACGCACCAAAAGAAAGGTCGTCAGATAATCCTCCACCCCCGAGAACTTCTTATCGAATTCAAACCCTTCGAATTGCGGCAGATGCGGCGGCAAAATAATCGAGGGCTTTTCGACCGTGACTTCTCCTTTTCGCACCACCGTGTCGCCGTGGTTGACCGCAGACTCCGCCAAAAAAACATAAGGGATCTGCGTCGCCTCAAACGTCTGGAGCGGTTGAACCCGAGGTCGGATGATCTCGGTGGCTTTCAGTGCTTTCTCCCAGGAATCGTGGATGTCCATTTAAAAGGCTTCCTCAGACTACAGACCAGAGACTTGGGACTAGAGACAAGACATTAAGTCTACGGTCTCCAGTCTCGGGTCTCTTGTCCTGATCGCGATAGCGATCAATAAGAAATCCCATCCGGCAATTCGTTCTTATCATTCGCTTGATAAGGAAAATAGGTTTTTAGCTTCTCTCCGATACGAACCACCGCTTCCGAAATACCCTCGGCAAACTTATTCTCCTTGAAATGCTCTTGCATGATCTGGACCACATCGTTCCAGAATCCTTCAGGAACTTTTTCATTGATCCCGACATCCCCCAACACCGCGAACTTCTTGTTCCTGGTCGCAAGGAATATCAGGACTCCGTTCCTTTGGGCGGTCTTCGTCATCCCGATCTTCTGAAAGACTCTCTGGGCGTGACCGTACACAGGCTCGTGGGCGTTATATTCCAGATGCACGCGGATCTCTCCGGATGTGTTTTTTTCCGCATCCTGGACTGCGGCAAGAATCTGTTTTTTCTCTTTTCCCGACAAAAAGAACATCGGATAAGTTATACGCATAATATCACCAGCCTCCTGACGCTCCGCCGCCCTGATCGCTATCTATTTTAAAAGCCAAAGAAATCAGGACTGCTTCGCTTTCCAAATAAATCACCAGCCTCCTGACGCTCCGCCGCCGCCGAAACCGCCGCCGCCTCCGCTAAACCCGCCAAAGCTACCGCCTCCGCTCCGGAATCCCCCCCCCATCGGCATAAAAAAACCGCCACGCCCGCGACGGCCTCCGATGTTATTCGAATTTGAACGGACAAAAAAGTGGAAGAGAAAAAAGACGCCAAAAAGAACGATCAATCTCGCTAAAGCATCCGGATTGTCTTTCCGTGGGACACCCTTAAATTCGCCTTGCGTGGCCTGCATGATCGCGGTCGTACCGGCCAGGATCCCTCCCGAATAATCACCTTTACGGAAATAAGGCGCAACCACCCGGCCGATGATCTGCCCCGCCAAAGCGTCCGGCAAAACACCTTCCAACCCGTAGCCGACTTCGATGCGCATTTTGCGATCATTTTTGAAGATGAGAAAGATCACGCCGTTATTCTTATTCTTCTGTCCAGCCTTCCAGGCCTCGGCGAGGCGCATTGAGAAATCTTCGAGCGAATCCCCTTCCAGGGATGGAAAAGTAGCCACCACGACCTGGGTGGAGGTTTTTTCCTCGAAGACGCGAAGGTTTGTTTCGAGAGTCGATCGATCGGGCGGAGATAAAAGCCCCGCTCGATCGGTCACATAGCCGTCAGCACGTTTCGGGACTTCGAGGGCAGAAAGAACGGTAGGGAATAAAACAAAAAAAAGAAAAAGGAGACAGGCTGCTTTTTCAAAGAATGGAGCCTGTCCCCTTTTCTTCATCACTGATTAAAACTTGACCTGCGGAGCGGTCTTGGCGTCCTGATCGGCCTGAAAATAGGCTTTGTTCTTAAAACCCATGGCGCCGGCAACGATTACATTCGGGAAACGACGGCGGAAGGCGTTAAAATCCTGGGCCGCTTCATTGAAACGCTTGCGTTCGACCGTGATACGATTCTCGGTGCCTTCCAGCTGGGTTTGAAGCATGAGAAAATTCTGACTCGCCTTAAGATCCGGATACTTCTCCACCACAACAAGAAGCCGGCTCAGGGCTGAAGTCAGACCCGTCTGGGCTTCCTGGAATTTTGCGAGCTGTTCGGGATCATTGATCGGCGAGGGTGAGGTCCCCATTTGTGTGATCTTGGAGCGAGCGTTCACAACGTTCAGAAGTGTTTCTTTTTCATGGGCCGCGTAGCCTTTCACCGTTTCGACCAAGTTCGGCACAAGATCCAGACGCCGCTGATAGACGTTTTCCACCTGAGCCCAGGAACTGGTGACGCCTTCTTCTTTGGTCACAAGATTGTTATAAACGCCGCCGAACACGAGCGCCCCCAAAAACACGATAAGAACGATAACACCCAGCGTGATGAACAAAGCCTTTTTCATGAACAAACCTCCTTGATGGTGGGGTGGCAAAAAGCAACGGACGTATTATAGCCTCTCGTAGAAATTCCTGGCAAACAATTAAAGCAGGAAGAAATTTCGGGGAAGCGTTCTAGTAATTTGTGTTGAACGAGAAATGAAGCTGAGACTTCCCGGCTTCCGTGATCGGTTTGTCCCCGAGAGGAATACCCCACTCAAGACGCGCCGAAAAATCCTTCCGGAAACGAAGCTCAAAACCACCTCCGACACCCAGCAGGAAATCAGACCGGGGTTCTCCGGAACTCGCATTGGGATCATGCGTTCGTCCGTAACCCATATCGCAAAAAGTGATGATGCTGAGCTGATCCTTCAGAGGGAGGGTGTCAAAAGGAAGTTTCCAGTGATCGGGTAAGCCATAGACCGGCAGCATGTAATCAAATCGCGACTGAAAACCCTCGTCCGCTCCATAATCGCTTTCAGGATAACCACGAATAGAACGGGCACCGCCCAAGAACAACTGCTCCTGAGGCAAAAGCTTGTCCGGCGAGAACTGCCCCTGGACATCCCAGATCGCTTTGGTGCGCCATGGCAATTGCGTGAGGCGGGTTAGCGAATAGGTGTACTTAAAAAAGGACTGCACACCGCCACGGCTCGCAAGGGCCCAATCATCGGGAAAGGTCGGCAGCCCAAAATAAATGCCCTGCCCCAATCCCCAACCGCCCCAACGATCGCGGGCCTGAAAGTCTCCTTTGAGCGATATCACGCGCTCCTTATCCCATACCGTAGTAACACTTTGCGTCAAGGTATGCTTTTCCTTAAAATCAAACCCGAACTGGACATTGCCAGAATATTTTTCTGTGCGGATCACCCGCTGCTGCAAGCCCAAGCTGTAAACTTCGGAAGTTCCGTTAATGCCATAGATCGAAAACTCTTTCTTGGGATTGACTTGCGCGTGACTGATCGACCAGATAAATTTCGTTCCAAAATTCGAGACCGGGATCACATGATAAAGATAAAGAGCCCCAAAGGCTTTGCCAAAGGTCGTCCCGATCAGGAACGTATCGTCAAGCCCTAGCATATTATTGTTCCGGATCGTGAACCCTTGACGATCCTTCCCTGTCAGCTTGACCCCTTGGTTATCGAAGGAGTAGCCCAAGTGAAGGGGAAAATGATCTTCGACATCCAACACCACATCCGTCGTCCCTTTTTCAGCGCCCGCTTTAAGAACCGGCTTCACGGTCCGGTCAGGATTCTCGTTCATGTTCATGACATTCTCACGGATCTTATCGTAGCGGAGAACCTCGCCCTTGCGGATCTTCCAGTAGGATCGCGTGCGCCATTTGCTGTAATAGCGATTCTTCTCGATTGAAAGCTCTCCCATCCTCGAAGTCACCGCCTTGAGATGGACCTCCTGGTTTTCCATTTTTTGGGGTGGGAGCAGAACGACCGCAATATAGCCCTTCGCGCGATACATTTGTTCAAGGGCATTGATAAGCCTCTGAAGTTCATCAAAATGAACTTCCCTATTCTCATATTTAACGAAAAGCGGCTCGTACTCTTTAGGATCGAGCATCATATCCCCTTCGAGGACGATCTTTTTGATAAAAAAAGAAGGACCTGTCGCCGGAGCTTCTGGGAGAGGCTCCTCCTCGAACGCTATGGGTTTGGTCGCTTTGGGTTGGAATAATTTCTCGCGGGCTTGATCATCGATCTTGGATAACTGGACGGCGGCAGAAGCTCCAAAATTGCCGATCCGGTCTTCACTGGCCGCGAAGAGATGCCCGCTCTGGGCAAGGAAGCCCACAGAGAAAAAGAGAACGCCTAAAGACAAGATCTTAACTTTGAGTCGGCTCATAGGAGAAAAGACGACACTTTCCATGCATTTCTAAAGTTTTTTTTGCTCAGAAACCCTTATGCCCCAGAAAAACTTCGTCTCTCTTCAATATATACCCTAGACAACCTGCGAGGTCATGACTCGGCCAAAGCCGGATTTTTCATGCTGAAAAGGCTTATAGAAATCACCCTGAACGGGAAGACGCAGACGTTTCAGGAGCCGGGAGACAATCAGGGTCTCGGCCTCCCGCCAACGGGTGTCGTCTTTGTCCTTGCCACGCACGTGAAAACTGCCACCCGCAACCATATCGTGGCCACCGGCTTCTTTACGATCGTCAAAGATATCACGGAGGATCTCAGGCGTTTCATCCGTTGGCCGGTTGCTCCTGAGTGACACATGCAGCTTGTCTTTATAGCGCCCGGTACAAAGCGACCGCTCCATCCCTTTATAAGTCAGCAGAAAATCCGCGATCTCTGAGACAAGATCCGGATGCTCGACTTCCCCGAGGTGCGACACGATCACGCCCCGGAAGGCGCGCGCTCCCTGAAGCCCCCGGTTCAGCGTGCTAAAAAATTTCTTGGACTTCGGGGGGTTCTGGATACGGATCAAAGCCCGCATGTCGCAAAGAGGCAGGATATCCAGATAGGTCTGAATGATATCCGTCCGGTGCGCCCGGTAGAGATTGAGCGTATCCGAAAGGATCCCGTACGCCAGCGCGGTCGCGATCCTTTTCGGGATCTCAAGGCCGCTCAAGAGCAACGCCTGCGTCAGAATCACACTCGTAGCGCCGCAATCCGGGTCGATGATGGCAAGTTCCGCGAGCGGACGCTTCACATAAGGATGCTGATCGATCACCAGAGTTACTTTTTTGTTTCTCGGGTAGGGGTTATTCTCAAATTCAGGCTGCGTATCGATCAACGCAGCGCTCTCATAGCTCTTGATGTCGGAAGGACGGAACTTGTGGATCGGGACTTTGAGAAGATCCACCATCGCCCGGTTCTCGACGCGTCCAATGATTCCTTTGTACACGATCCTGGATTTGATCCCCTGGAGACGCTCCGCGAGATACTGAAGCGCCATGGCTGTTGCGATGGCATCCGGATCGGGATAATCATGCGTCACGATCAAAAGAGGCGATATCGAATCTTTTTTCTTTTCAAGGAAGCGGAGCAATTTCCGGCCGTGATGAGCCGCAATATGTTCCTGCTTCTTATTTTTCAATTTGAGGGAAAGGGCCATGAGAGCTTTGGGATATCTTCTCAGGATTTCGTTTTTTGAGAAAGGGTTACAAGCCATTTCTGGAACGGAGGATACTCGCGCAGAGGCTTCAAGTCCGGATCTTTCTCGAGATGTCTCAGATCCGTAAACCCCAGGCGAACCGCTTGCCGAAGCGCCGTCAGGGCCTTCGCCGTATAGCCGGAAAGAACATAGCTGCAGGCAAGGTTGTAATGAACGACCGGATCGTCTTGACAGAGAAAAGCCAGCCGCTTGTCGATTTCAAGGCCCTTTTCAAAAAGACCCCGGCGCGTATAGGCCTCCGCGAGCGGAGCCAGGGCATCGATGTAGTTAGGACGGTGTTTGAGGACGCCTTCGAGGAATGAGATCTCAAAATCCAGATCGTTCGATTTCATAGTCTCAATGCCTATCAATTTTAACAAAGTTGAAATTGGGGCTGTCCCAATTCAGATCAATCGAAGCAAATTTGAGATCGGGGCTGCCCTGATTGCCATACCAGAAAAAGAAAACACAAATCAGGGCTGTCCCCACTACCCCTGATGTAAAAAAATCAAAAGTTGGGATGGCTGCATGATACCTTATCCAGCACCGTTTTCCATTTGTTTTTAGGGGTTACCGTCTCAAGGAACGAGGCGCCTCAGGAACGCTTGTAGGTTCCTCTCAACATTCCTTCTGCTAAAACACGCCCTTCCATCGTCTTGAGCAGGTCCCGCTTGGTGGCACCGGGCTTTAAATGAAGCATCGTATCCAGCGCGTAAACCATAAAAGCATAGCGATGCGTGCCGCTTGGGGGACACGGCCCCCCATACCCGATCGCTCCGAAATCATTCTTCCCTTGAAGCCCTCCCATGGAGAGTTTTTCATCCTTAGGAATTCCGGCAGGAAGCTGCGTCAAAGACGGCGGCAGATCATAAACCAGCCAATGCACCCAATCTCCGGCCGGAGCATCGGGATCCTCGGCAACGATCACAAGACTTTGCGTTTGGGTCGGAACGCCGGACCATGCGATCGGCGGTGACCTATCGGCTCCGTCGCAGGTAAAATCTGACGGAATGCTGCCCCGATCCTCGAACGCGGAACTGCGGACTTCGAGCTGTTCCATAAAAAACTCCTCCGTTTGCCCCAAAACAGGAGAGATAAATAGCAGACCTAAAACAATAACCGTCATCCTGAGCATCGCGAAGGATCTCACATTAAAATTCTTCGCCCTGCTGTCCCGCCTCTGGCGGGACAAGCATCAGGCTCAGCATGACGTGTTTTTTAGAGGCGCTTAAGATTCCTTTCATTCCTTCCTCTATTCGCCGTTCCACGTTACCCGTTCCCCGAATTTTACGACATACTCCTGACAGAGATCCGGTCGAGGTAACTCAGATCGTCGGTATTGAGACGGATCGTTTCACCCTCGCTGACAAATTGCGGCACGAGAACGATGAGCCCGTTCTCGAGTTCAGCCTCCTTGAAATTCGCATCGGATCCCAGCCCCTTCGGCGTGCTCACCACCTTGAGCTCGACGATCTTTGGGAACGCAATACTCAGGACTTTCCCTTCCCCAAAAAGCACCTCGATCACTTCATTCTCCCGCAGGAACACCTCGTGTTTGCCGACCGCCTTGGCCGACAGGGGAAACTGATCGTAGCTCTCCATATTCATGAACATGAAATGGTCGCCTTCACGGTAAAGATATTGCATCTTCACAACATGGACATCCACTTCCTCCGCGTTCGCGTCCGCGGACATTTTTTTCTCGATCACATTTCCTTCATCAAGGCTCCGGAGCTTCAACATCGCGCTCTTGCCGAATTTCCCTGTCCCGCGAATCTCCTGCGTCAAGACCTTGCAAAGCTTCCCGTCCACGCGAATCACATTCCCTACCCGTATTTCTGATGCAATGACCATTTTTATTCCTCCGATTCATTAATCCTTGGCAAGAAATTACTGCAAAGGAGTCCAATTCACACTAGAGTTAGAAAAGCCCGTTAAACTACTCGAAATAGCCACTATCCAATAATTTCCTTTCTTGACGGAAAAAGAAACGGTTCCGTAATAAACTTTTATAGCAGGAGAGACGAGTATACTCATCTGAACGCTATCAACAGCAATGGGGGTGCAATCGCTTAAAGGGCTCGAGCTGCTGCAGGTGATCCCTTGAATAATGCCGTCCTTTGCAGTGGTGTTTATCTGCACCCATGCAGCCACAAACCCATCGCTCGCCGCGGGGCCATAAGTTGTGTTAGCGCTCTTCAAACTCGAAGACCCCAGAGACACGCCACCCCCGAGATTCTTCCAGGTGGTACCATCGGTCGTATACTTAAAATTTTCTGAGCCTGATGTATTATTATAATAAATACTACCTGCTGCACCGGAGGGGTTCGATACCCCTCCCACAAATGTAAGAACCCCTGTTTGCGGCGTAGTCCCAGTATAGCCTAAGGTAAGTATCGTGCTTTGGAGCGCGGAATATTCCCCCATCGGCGCGGGATAGTAGGTCGTCAGCTCGATCTTTCCGGCGTAAGCCGAAGGCGCCATCGCTAGAACCCAAACGATCAGGCTGAATAAAACAGTGGTTTTTAACATAGCAGATCCTTTTTGTTGTTTTATGGCTTTTTTTGAATCCCCTCCGAGCACTTAGAATCCTCAGGGACAGGTCTGCTTCGATTTTCCAGACCTGTCCCTGCAGTCAAGACCTTGCAAAGCTTCCCATCCTCCCGGATCACATTCCCCACCCAAATATCCGATGCACCGATCGTTTATGCCTACTCAGCTTAAGAACACGATCCGATGACTAATACTTAATGCAGTAAACCACCGCCCGATTTTTGGGCCGAGTTTCTGTACCGCCCGTCCCCTCCGTAGTACCCCCTTGTCTTCCATAATGGACCGTAGAACCACTCGAGAAATAAAAGACAGGACTGCTTGTCCCCCATATAGCGCCGTTTGCAGTATGCGCATGTGATTTGAAATCATCGGTTTGGATTGACCCGAGGGTCCGTGTCGCGACGTCAGGGTCCACCCCGCCCAATCCGCGCAGGAAATAACCGCGATAATCCGGAAGATTAAATGTGGAACTTCCGTCGCCCGTTCCATGGGTCGTCCCAATAGCGGCAAAAAGAGCCGCGTAGTTCGATCTTGATACCGCCGCGCCGTTACAAACCAGCCATCCAGACGGAGCCGCGGACATGGCAAAAGCCGAAACCATACCGGGAGGATTCCCGCCTGTGGTTCCCCAAGAGCTTCCATCGCAAACCTGAACCTGATTGGTCGAGGAATCGTAGTACATCATCCCTTCTGCCGCGGCATTACACACGGGCTGTGACTTCGGAACAAGCTTGAGGGTGTTACTCTGCAACGTATCATACTCTCCCATGGGTGCGGGATAGTAAGTCGTCAGCTCCACTTTCCCGGCATACACGGACGGCGTCATCGCCAGAACCCAAACGATCAAGCTGAATAAAACCGTGTTTTTAAACATTGGAGATCCTTTTTGTTGTTTTATGGCTTTTTTCGAATCAACTTCGGATACTTAGAATCCGGAAGGACAGGTCTACTTCGCTTTTCCAGACCTGTCCCTGCAGTCAACGCTTCCATCCAAACATCATCTGAAGATAAGATCTTTCTTCTCGATCTGTACGCGTGAGGCCCAGTCTCTTTTCAATCTTTTTGATGGATTGAGACTGCCCTTCGATCTCAAGAAAACGGCCGAATCCGGGCAATCGGTCTAATGTGATATGACTCTTGCCGAGGCGGTAAAGCTCTCTTTCTTTTTTGTAACACATGACGACTTTGAACCCCGCAAGGCACAGAATCTTTTTCATCAGAATATAATCCACAGGCGTTTCGATCTCCAGGCGCTTCGTAAATTCGGCTTTCATCCGCGACCCTTTAAGCGTCAGCGTAGCATCCTTCCCGTACTTCCGGAGCCGCATAGCAAGGCATTTCCCTCTGAGGTCTCCGTCCCGGTCAAAGAACTCGTTCGACTCGAATCCTCCGGCAACCTTCTTAGCGCCTATTTTTTGAAGCAGACCCCGAACCCGTTTCGGATCCTTCAGACGATATTTCTGTTCGATCTCAAAAAATCTCATAGACTCTAAACGCCTCGCTATAACAGCTTATCCCGTAGGGCAGGTTTTCCGCCTGCAAAGCAGGACGGATTCGTCAAACACCAAGCCGTCCGCTGAAAAACTCCGTCATCCTGAAACGATGCGCTGCATCGCGAAGGATCTCCGCTCGAGATTCTTCGCCCTCTCCGGGGCTCAGAATGACGCGGGCCGGATTTTTCAGCAACCAGCTACGCCTGGATCAACATTTTATCGCGGACATTGTCGGCCAGGTCTTTTCCCACAAGTCGGGTAGCGATCACAAGCGCAAATTCCAGAGCCGTACCGGGGCCCTGGCTTGTGATAATATTCCCGTCCACCACCACTCGTTCCTTGGAATGAATGGTCGTACTCGAAAAATCCGCTTCACAACCCGGATAGCAGGTCGCCTTCTTACCCTCGAGGATACCCAACGGCGCTAACACAACCGCCGGAGCGGCGCAGATCGCGGCCACGAGCTTTCCTTCGGCATTCATTCTTTTGATAAATTTCGAAACTTCTTCGGACTTGGCGAGATTCGTAGCTCCCGGAAGCCCTCCGGGAAGGATCACGACGTCGGGAAGGTCCTGGATATCTTTCAGAAGTGCGTCCGCGTGAATTCCGATCTTCCTTGAACTCGAAACAAGTCTGGAGTCTACGCCGGCCAAGGTCACCCGGACCCCTGCACGCCTCAGGACATCGATCGGCGCGATCGCTTCAAGTTCTTCAAACCCCTCTGCGAGAATCACAACCGCTGTTTTTGGCATAGCCGCCCCTTTTACTGAGGTCCTGGATTTTGCGCATTCGGATCAACTTGTTCCACCACAAGCTTCTTCTGCCCGAAGATCCTGTCATTGGCAAAGATCCGGAATTCATAATTCCCCGCGTGCATGAAACGCACCCCCCGGAGGTTAAACACCAGCTCATGTGCGTCGAGAGGACTCGGGACGCGCACTTCTTCCGGCATTTCGCTTTTGCCGATCATAGCATCACTTTGCAGGTCTACGAGTTCCAGCCGGAAGTGATAGCCCCCCTGCGCATCCGTCAGCTTGATATAGACGGACATCGCAAAATGTGTGCAGGGAAACGTGGCCGCGCCGATATTCTCAAAAACCCCGATCAGACTTTTTTTGTTCGTGCCGCGCTCCGTGATCACGTAATCGCAGATGAGCATGGCGTTCGTTTTAGGTGTAGGAGATGTCATAAAACCCTTTCGTTAGGCCGCCCAACATAATGACCGTCATCCTGAGCGAAGCGAAGGATCTCGCTTCGGGATTCTTCGCCCTACGGGCTCAGAATGACGCATTTTGTTAATGGCTCTTAATAGTTTTTTAAAAATCTATCCAAATTTATAATGTTTCTTAACAGCTCGCTTGATATTCCAAACGCATTTCAGCCCCTGGGGGAATGTCACAAGATCCCCTTTGCCAAACGAGACCTCGCCCTCTGGAGTCTTCACAATCACCTCGCCCTCCAGAAAATAGCAAATCTCTTGCTCATCGTAATACCAGTCAAAGCTCGAGACCTCTTTCGTCCAGATGGGCCATGAAAACACTCCCAGGGCATTCAGCTTTTCGCTCGTGGGTTTTTCCACCAAAATCTTCAAGGTCGCTTTTCCTGCCGCCACGATACGCCTCTCGCGTTTTTAAGAGGAACGCCGTTAAGCCCCGGACTTAAAAAGATTTTCAAAGTGGGTTCATATTTCCGGCTTTTAAGTGCCTTTGGCCTGTCTGTCCCATAGGAGTATTTCTACTTTGGTTGGACACTTATTCCCATAAAAGAAGGCGCCAATAGCCTGTGTTATATGTATTCTCAGCATAAGTAGTTTCATTGTAATATCTAAACAGTGGCGTGCCGGTTTTAATAGTAAATATAACCGTAGAACTGGTTAATCTGACGGTTACGGGATTGGATAATCCATATGTGTTTATTGATCTGGAATAAATAGAAGCGGGTGAAGAAGAAGTAGCAAAAAACAATTCCGTTCTCCTGGGGAGGACCCCGAGCTGATGCGAAAAAGTGGTTAAATGGTCGTCAGTTGTATTATCCGCAACCCAGCCCGAATCATAATCTGGCTCTGCCCCTCCCAAATTCTTCCAGCTAGAACCGTCGCTGTAAAGCATCCCGCCAACACCCGCTCCATTGCCGTCTGAACTGTATCTTATTGAACCCGCTGTGCCGCCACTTTGAGCGCCGGCGTTGCCGGTGACCGGAGCCAGCGTCAGAGTATTATCCACAGCTAGAATCGCATGATTCGTGGTCGATCCCACATTAACACCCCCCGACGTAGAAGCAAAAGCTGCGTTCTCCGTAGTGCTTAATGTTTTATATTCTCCGTACGGCGCAGGATAGTAGGTCGTCAGCTCCACTTTCCCGGCATAAGCAGATGGCGTCATTGCCAGGATCAAAAAAATCATGGTTGTTTTTTGGATCAGGCGCATGCAACTCCCCCTTTTTTACTTCATTTGCAGCATTTATTTCCTGAACTTTTCAAGCCACCCGCAGTATTCACACTCCGGCGCAGCCTTGGGCGCAGGACCTGTGAGGATCGCGAGCGCCTGGTGGAACAATTCCTTCGCGCGTTTAACGTCCGTTGCAATCCGAATCGGTTGGATCTCAAACCCCACCTTACCGTGCTCCCCGACCTCTTTGGGCGAGTAATAAAGAAGAAATCCGTAGCCGGCGGTTTTGAGTCCGTTCCCCTCGAGCATCAGCGCGTAACAATCCAGCTGGGTTTGATAATACTTGGTCGCGTCCTCTTCATTCGTGGGCGAGCCCTTGGTCTTGTAGTCGAACGGAACATAAGCACCCTCCTTCACAAGCAGATCATCGAGCATGCCTGAGAGCACTTCCCCGTTCTCATGGTATTGGAGCCCGGTACGCCAGGCACGCCATCTCTCGAGCTGGGCCTGATCGTCATAAAGATGAATGCCTTTGAAAGCGTCAATGCGAAGTTCCGGAGGAAGTATTCCCTTGGCGCGAAAGGTATCGAAATAGGTCTTGATCACGCGGTCCATGCCTCCCGGAAGCGAGGGGAAAATACCGCGAGGCCGCTTGATTCCCTTCACCTTCTCCAGCCAGAAACACCGCGGACAATTCTTGAAAAGGCTCAACGCAGATGGAGATAACGTGACTTTCTTTGTCATGGGCTCCTCAAAAATGGAATGGCGTGATTATATATCTGCAGTCTGCCCAATAGCCAGCGATTTACAATCGGATGGATGGGATCGGAGGGTGGATGGAGAAAAACCAAGCCTGTCGCCATCCGTCATCCGCCATCCTCCATCCGTCTTTTGTTTCCAGGGAACGGATCTTCGGGATCCTTGAAATCCGGCAGAAAGGCGGTCTCTTCTTTCAATTCCTGCGTGTAAACTTTTTCAAACCCGAGCTTCTCCACGAGTTCCAGAACCTGTTCGTATTCCCCGGAGCTGAGGGCCCGCTGAAGTTTGTCCCTCTGGAAACAGCCCGGCACCGGCCGGAATTGGCTCATGATCGAGAGCGGGAGTCCGGAGCCGAACTCCCTGTGAAGAATCCTCAGGACTTTCAGACTGTTTTCGACATAGCCCGGTAAAACCAGATGACGAACAAGGACTCCGCGCCGAGCGGTCTCCGCGCCCAAAACATCCCACGGCTCCAGAAAACCTTTGAGCTTCACCATTTCGTGAATGGCTTTTAAAGCAATCTCCGGATATCGCGCGTCCCCCATACAGATTTTCGCAAGCTCCGGCTCCGCGAATTTAAAATCCGGAAGGAAAATATCCATGAATTCGGAATACTCTTTCACCATTTCCGGCTTCTGATATCCGGAACAGTTGAAGAGCTTTTGCACTTCAACCCCTTCTTCCCGCAACGCATGACAGAGCGACTGGATATGCGGCCAGAAATGGTCCGGCGTTACGAAATTCAGATTATGGACGTTTTTCAGAAGAAGCGCCCGAACCTCCGACAGAAGTTCCGCGGGCGTGATCGTGCGCCCGTCATGCTGGATCGAGATCTGGTAGTTTTGGCAGAAAAAGCACTGGCTGGAGCAACCGCTAAAGAAGACCGTCCCGGAACCCCGGGATCCCGTGAAGGAAGGTTCTTCTCCGAAGTGAGGCCCTATGAAAGAAACGCGGCAGGCCGGAACCCCTTGCTTCCGGCACGCTCGCGGGAACTTGATGTTCCCGGCTTCGCAGATCGCGCTCTCCCCGCAGAAACCTAAAGGGCCTTTCGTGCGATCAACTTTACAATCGCGAGGACACAGAGTGCAATGCTGATAGGCCTCAAAAGAGCTCATGGAGGATCAGGAAGGAATAAGCGATTTGAAAGCTTCCGGAAGAAAACGCAAGAGATCGCCCGCGATCAGACTCGTCGGCCCCATCTTTTGGGCAGCCCTGTCACCGGCCAGTCCATGAACATGAACAGCCAAGCATGCAGCTTCAAAATACGACAGGCCTTGGCCCACGAGCGCCGTGATCACCCCGGTCAGCACATCGCCCGAGCCCGCAGTCGCCATACCGGGATTGCCGGTCGTATTGATATGACGATCTCCTTCGGGCGCAGCGATAATCGTACGATGTCCTTTGAGAACGATCACCACGCCATATTTTTGTGCTATGTCCAGGGCCCGTTTTTTCCTCAACGCATCCGAATCATCAAGTTTGCCGCCGAAAACACGCACAAATTCTCCCGGATGCGGCGTGAGAACCGCACGCCCACGACAGGCCTCCAACACCTTGAGATGTCCCTTCAAAGCATTGAGGCCGTCAGCATCGATCACGAGAGGAAGTTCCGTCATTTGGAGGACCTTGCGGATCAATTTTTGCGTCGTACTATGTTGGGAAAGTCCGGGACCGATCGCGAGTACGTCTTGGGTGGCGCACAGTTTTCCGATCTCGGAAAACCCTTGGAGCGAAAGCGTCCCTTTATTTGTTGAAGGAAAAGGCCGGATCATTAGCTCCGACTCGCGCTTGGCAATGACGAGATAGACGGCATCCGGGATACCGATCGTCACGAGTCCGGCACCGGAACGAAGCGCTGCCATGCCCGTCAGATGCGCCGCGCCCGTCATCCCGCGAGAACCCGCAAGAATGAAGACGCGCCCCATGTCGCCTTTGTGGACGGTAGGAACTCTTTTAAGCTTTTTTGCCACTGAGGAAATATTCATAAATTTGAAAAGGACCAGAGACTGGAGACATGAGACTCGAGATAGGCTGTGGTCTCTGGTCTCTAGTCTCGTGTCTGAATGATTTTCTTCATTTCCTGAACAGCCTTGGCCAGCCCGACAAAAACGGCGCGGCTGACGATAGAGTGTCCGATATTAAATTCAATGATCTCAGGTATCGAGAGCAGCGGAAAAACATTCTCATAGTTAAGGCCGTGCCCGGCATGGACATGGAGCCCGAGTTCGAGACCCAATCGCGCGGCCTCACGAACACGAAAAAGCTCCTTTTCTTTTTTCTTCCCCACGGCATTCGCGTAAGACCCTGTGTGGATCTCGATGGCATACGCGCCGAGCCGGGCGGCTTCCCGTACCTGGCTCTCCGCCGGATCGATAAAAAGGCTGACCTCGACTTTTTTCGCCAGTAACGCGTCGATCGTCCGGATCAGAGGAGCTCTTTTGGAAAAAAGGTCCAGTCCGCCTTCCGTCGTCAGTTCTTTCCTCTTTTCGGGAACCAGGCACGCCTTTTCCGGTTTTACTTTAAGCGCGATCTTGAGGATCTCAGGTGAGACGGACATCTCGAGATTAAGAGGGACATAGATCTTTTCCATGAGTTCAAAAATATCTGCGTCCTGGATATGGCGGCGATCCTCGCGAAGATGGACCGTGATGCTGTCGGCCCCGCCTTGCTCTGCCTCAAGTGCGGCTTCCATAACAGAAGGTTCTTCCCCAAGCCGTGCCTGGCGAAGTGTTGCAATATGATCGATATTAACACCGAGTTTTTTTTGCAAAAGACGGGCTGGCATCAGGCGGTCACTTGGTGAGGGACCGAATCGCGGCTTTGACCTTGATCGGTTCTTTGTCCTTCAAGCTCACGTTTTCCGGGAGGACGACCTGAAGCAACAGGTCATAATCCCCTTTTGTCAGGTCCGCGAGGTCGACATACGCCAAGAGAGTCTCGGGTGCGAGTTTTTCCAGAGAGAGCTTGGACCCCTTGAGGACCAAGGTCACTTTATCAGGGTTGAGATCCACCACGCCGCTCGCTGTCGGAGATCTCACAATGCGTACCGGAACATCCTTGAACTCCTTTTCACCAAATTCTTCGCGGATAGGGATATAAACATTCACAAGCGATTCGCTCATAGGCTTAACGCCCGGAGGCAACTTCACCTCCACGGTCCGGTAAAAAGAGCGGATCCGACCGACCAGATCGATCGGTGCGGTCTTCGCGGATTTCATTTTTTCCAGAACCCCTTTGGGTCCCTTCGTCAGAATGGCATTCGGGTCCATCCGCAAATCCTCCGCGAGAAGTTTGTAGCCGACCGCGGGCTCTCCCACAAAATCCGGCTGGATCTCGAGCTTTTGGACGATCAGCTCATCCAGTTTCACCGTCATGATCTCAGGCACGATCTTGATGACGCGGATCTGAAAGCTCGGCACACTGATCTCGGCCGGCTCCAGGCGGAAAGAATATTCTCCCGCGGTCTTGATCTCAGGACCGATCTTGTGCACCGCCTGGATATCCTGACTCGCCAGGTTCACGATCAGCGCGCGCGGCGCGGACAAAGAGACCTGCACGACCTTTGTGGAGATCTCGGAAACGGTCATTTGCGTGCTGCTCATCTGGATCTTGAGCGGGATCACGCGCATGACTTCGATATTCTCCTCCCCGACGGCGTAATACCACGTCCCGACCGCAAGCACGAGGGAGATGATCTTGAGACCCCAGTTATGAACAAGCCAATGTTTCATGCTCCGGGTTCCTTCCCGTGAAACTGGAAAAGCCTTTTATTCTTATCAATGAAGTCCTTGAAAACATTCTTGTTCTCCGCCGGCTTGAAAAGCCCTTCGAGAATCCTCTTCATATCTTCCAGATCAAGCGCCTTCGTCAGCTTCCCGAAGACTGACACTGAGATATTCCCAGTCTCCTCGGAAACCACAACGCATACCGCGTCATTCTCTTCCGTAAGACCGATCGCGGCCCGGTGGCGCGTCCCTACCGAAGTCGGAAGATCCGTCATCTGTGTGAGAGGGAAAAGCGAACCGCAGGACGCGATCCGGTCCCCTGAAATGATCACAGCGCCGTCATGGGTCGGGGTATGCGGGTCAAAAAGGCTGAGCAGGAGCTCCGCACTCATTTTCGCATCGAGCATCATGCCGCTTTCGATATAATTCTTGAGGCCCACATCCCGCTCAAGCGCGATCAAAGCACCGGTCCGATGACGCGACATATGGTCGCAGGCGCGGATCACTTCGTCAATCACCCCGCCTTTGCTTAAGAAGCCGCTCGACATCGTGGTCCCGATACGCGCCAGCACACGTCGCATTTCCGGCTGAAAAATAATGAGGAAAGCCACAACCCCCACGGCGAAGACCTTGGAGAGAACCCAGATGATGCTGTTGAGCTCAAAAAATTTCGCCGCAAGAAAGATCACCACGAGGATGACAAGTCCCAGGAGCACCTGCATGGCGCGCGTGCCCTGGAAGAACCGGATCACGGAATAGATCAATACCCAAATAAAGAGGATCTCGATCAGCGGCCGCCAGAACGAGGTCAGAAGTTCAAACATGTCATTTTTTCCCGAAGAGAGTGAAGGCGAGTGTGAGGATCAGGCTGAGAAGAAGGCACGTCGTCATGGGAAAATAAAGGGTAAAGCTCCCTTTGCGGAGAAAAATATCGCCCGGGAGTTTCCCAAGCAAGGGCACTTTGGAAAAAAAAGTCGCGAAGATCCCCATGCAAATCAGGATCACACCGAAAAAGATCAGGGTTTTTGCAAGGTCGCTCATGCTGGCTCCTGTTGAAATCTTCCGTAATATAACACGGCACGGAGGCGCCTTCCAAGAAATCTATGAGACGCCGTAAAAAAGCTGCTTGCCGGTACTCGCTCTCATTCAATATTTTATTGAAAGCTAGTACTGAACCAAACTTCCTATGAATTCCACAAGTTGTTCGGTGCGGAAGCGGGCGGCTTATGCCCAAAATGCTGGTAGGTAAGCTCGGTCACCACGCGGCCGGCTGAAGTACGCTTCATAAATCCGCGCTGAATAAGGTAAGGCTCATAAATTTCTTCAAGAGTCTCGGCGTCTTCTCCCACGCCGACGGCGAGACTGTTAACACCCACCGGACCGCCCTTACATTCTTTGAGAATGTATTGTAGGATCCTTTTGTCCATGGGATCGAGACCTTCCTGATCGACCCCGAGCATCTTGAGCCCCTGGTCGGCAACCTCGGCCGTGATCTTCCCATCGGCTTTCACCTGCGCATAATCCCGAACACGCCGTAAAAGGCGGTTTGCGATACGGGGTGTGCCGCGAGCGCGACCGGCGATCTCGAGCGCGCCTTTTTCATCGATCTCGATATTCAAAAGCTTCGCGGAACGTTTCACGATCGTAGAGAGTTCTTCATTTTCATAGTAGTTAAGCCGCTCGATGATCCCGAAACGTGAACGCAGCGGCGCGGTAAGAAGGCCGCTCCGGGTCGTCGCGCCGATGAGCGTAAAACGCGGAAGCTGCATCTTGACCGAACGCGCGTGCGGCCCTTTATCGATCATGATTTCAATCGAATAATCCTCCATCGCAGAGTAAAGATATTCTTCCACGACATGGGGGATCCGGTGGATCTCATCAATGAAAAGCACGTCACCTTTTTCAAGGTTTGTGAGAATGCCGGCCAGATCCCCCGCCCGCTCAAGAACAGGACCGGAAATCTGATGGATCTTGGCATTCATGCGATTGGCAATAATATTGGCGAGTGTGGTTTTCCCGAGACCGGGGGGTCCAAAGAGCAGAATATGATCCAGCGATTCTTTGCGGCCCAGCGCGGCCTCGATCGAAACCTTGAGGTTGTCCTTCACCTGCCCTTGACCGATGAACTCATCGAGCGTGGCAGGACGCAGCGTGACCTCGATCTCGATTTCTTCCGGCTTGAATTCCTGATCTAACATTCTGTCGTCTGTCATAGTTTTGTCCCCAGGGACGGTTCTTGATAACTCCTTTGATCGCAACAACTTCTACGAGGACTGTCCCTTTTTTGACCTTTATGCTTCAAATCCTATAAGAACCGTCCCTTTACTAGACGTGCTTCAACGCCGCTCTTATGATCTCCTCTACGGACGGCTTCTTACCGAGCAGTGCTTTCAACGTCTTCTGGATCGCATCCTTCGCCTTTTGCTTAGTATAACCGAGCGACACAAGCGCCGAGACCGAATCCTCGACCATCTGGTCGGAGACGCTCGCGTCATGGATGAGTTCTTTGCCGGCCGAGATCTCGGCTTTTCCGATCTTGTCCTTGAGTTCGATGATCACACGTTCAGCCGTCTTCTGTCCGATCCCTGAGATCGCCGTGAGCACCGGAACATTTTTCTCCTGAATGGCGCGCTTCAGTTCCGGAAGCGTCACGCCGGACAAAAGCGTGATCGCAAGTTTCGGCCCGATCCCGGAAATCGAAATGAGAAGCCTGAAAGCTTCGCGTTCTTCTTCGGTCGCAAATCCGTAAAGGAGCTGAGCATCCTCACGCACCACAAAATGCGTGAAAAGCTTTACGGTCTCACCCAAGTTGGGAAGGCTCGAGAACGTGGAAAGCGACACACGCACCTCATAGCCGATCCCGTTCACATCCAGGATCGCCGCCGTGGGCGTCTTCTCCGAAATCTTTCCAATCAAATAGTGGTACATACAACCTTTCTCTTAGAAGAATGCAAATGACACATCGCGAGCGCGAGAGCATCGGAGGCATCGAGCGCCGGAGCTTCTTTCAGATTCAAAAGACGTTTGACCATGAACTGCACCTGTTCTTTGGTCGCGCGACCGTTGCCGGTCACCGACTTTTTTACCGCGGTCGGAGCGTATTCTATCACTTCGATTCCTTGTTTAGAAGCCGCGAGCATGGCGCAGGCTCGGGCCTCGCCGATCCGCTCAACCGCCCGGATGTCCTTGGCAAAAAAAAGCGTCTCAAGCGCCACGACATCGGGCTTGTAACTCTGGATATTTTTCTGGAGGGATTCGAAAATGTGAAGGAGTCGTTTCGCGATAGGGTCTTTGGAGGCTGCGCGAATGGTGCCGCAGATCACAAGCTTGTAGTCCCGGCCGATGGATTCGAGGATCCCAAAACCCATCCGGTGAGTTCCGGGGTCAATACCCATCACGCGCATGGACATCTCCAGGATCAAGACCCGGCCTTGACTGCGAAAGACCGGGTCTTTAAAGGGTGGAAATTATGCGGACAGTTCTTTCATCACTTCTTCAGGAATATCCGCATTGGAATAAACATTCTGAACGTCATCGTGTTCCTCGAGCGCTTCGATCAGATGCACCACCTTGCGACCGGTGTCGGCAGACACGCTCACAAGATTTTTGGGAATCATGGTGAGATTGGCGCTCTCGATCTTAATCTTTGCTTTTTCAATGGCGTCGCGGACCGCCCAGAGGTCCTGGGGCGCCGTCGTCACCTCAAACATCGTCTCAGTTGAGGTCATATCCTCGGCCCCTGCGCCGAGAGCAATTTCCATCAGCGGGTCTTCGGTCGTCGCGGTTTTTGAGATCACAATAAATCCTTTTTTCTCGAACATCCAGGCCACCGTCCCGGCGCTTCCCATATTCCCGCCGTTCTTGTTGAAAAGGCTCCGGATTTCGGAAGCCGAGCGGTTCTTATTGTCCGTCAGGCATGCCACGAGGACCGCGGCGCCTTCGGGACCAAACCCTTCGTAGGCAATTTCCTCATAGGTCACGCCTTCGAGCTCACCGGTTCCCTTTTTGATCGCCCGATCAATATTATCCGCCGGCATGTTGGAATCCTTGGCGGATTGAATGGCCGTGCGAAGCCGCGGGTTGGTGTTCAGGTCCCCGCCGCCGGTTTTGGCTGCGACCGTGATCTCGCGAATGAACTTGGTAAAGACCTGGCCGCGCTTGGCGTCCACGATTGCTTTTTTATGTTTGATACTCGCCCATTTTGAATGTCCGGACATATCTTTATTCTCCTGTTAGCATATTCATAAAATTAGAAATTTTAATTTTCCGAAATGCTTCGCGACCATGCTGGTTACGTTATCCGGTGACGGTAACGATGCCCGTTTCGTCTCTCGGCCAAGGTCACGTCACCGTCACCTTAACCGATACGGGCTTCGTGCCCGTTGCCATTACCGATTTCGTATTTTTAAACTTAAGCCAACGGTTTAAGTTTTTTAATAGATTCCGTGATGCGTACCACATCGCGCATCGCCTTAACATCATGGACCCTGACGATCTGGATCCCGGTCATCACCGCCGCCGCGATGCATGCGGCAGTCCCGAACTCCCGCTCATCCGTCCCGCGCCCGGTCACCTGTCCGATGAAAGACTTCCGGGAGGGCCCGATCATAACGGGAAGCTCAAGCTTGTGAAACGCCCCAAGATTTTTCATGATCTCGAGGTTCTGTTCCGTGGTCTTCGCGAAACCCAGTCCCGGATCAATCACCATCTGTTCACGATCAATCCCTGCGTCCATGGCAAGTTTGAGGCTGTCGCGAAGTTCCGTCATCACATCCACGACAACATCGCCATAATGGGCAAGCGTCTGCATCGTCTCCGGCGTCCCACGACTGTGCATCAGCACGAGCCCCGCACTGAACTTCTTCACAACTTTTACCATCGCGGAACCGGACCGCTTCAGCCCGCTGACATCATTGATAATGTCGGCGCCGGCATCGAGGCACTTTTTCGCAACTTCAGGGCTGACCGTATCGATCGAAATGGGAACCTGAACATCTTTGCGAACCCGCTCCAGGACCGGCAGTAACCGCTCCAATTCTTCCCGGTCGGTGACCGCCGCGGCGCCCGGCCTCGTGGACTGAGCTCCCAAATCTAGCAGGTCGGCACCTTCTTCAATCAACTTTATGGCTTGAAGACTCGCAGCTTCAGGATCCAGATAACGTCCGCCATCCGAAAAAGAATCCGGCGTGATATTCAGGATCCCCATCAAAAGGGTCCGGCCAAAGGAAACGGTGTTTTGACGGATCTTCCAGATCACGCGATGGGCGTCCCAACTGGCAAAGGCCCGCCGCCAGCCGGCGGAAGTGTGCTCCCAAGGCCTGTAACATTTTTAATCTCGTCGGCATCTAATGTTTCTTTTTCGAGAAGCAACTTTGCCAGAGCCTCGAGCTTGCCACGGC
Source organism: uncultured bacterium (assembly GCA_964482725.1). GTDB lineage: Bacteria > Omnitrophota > Omnitrophia > Omnitrophales > Aquincolibacteriaceae > Aquincolibacterium. The sequence continues at coordinate 36,487 of CAYZYT010000013.1, forward strand.
TCTCCGTAAGGATCTTCTTCGCATGTTCGTAACCTGCCTCGAGGATCCGCTTCACCTCCCCATCGATCAACCGGGCGGTGTCCTCCGAATAATTCTTTTCATCCATGAGGTCGCGGCCCAAAAAGACCATCCCGCCTTCTTTACCAAAAACGATCGGGCCAATCTTCTCGCTCATCCCGAACCGGCATACCATCTCGCGAGCGATCTGGGTCGCTTTTTGAAGATCGTTGTGAGCGCCGGTCGTAATATCTCCGAAAATAATTTCCTCAGCCACCCTGCCACCCATCAAAACAGGGATCTCCGCTAAAAAGAAAGTCCGGCTATGGAGCGTGCGGTCTTCATCCGGCAAACTCACCGTATAACCGCCGGCCATCCCTCTGGGAATGATCGTCACTTTGTGAACAGGATCGGCCCCGGGCGTCAGGAGCGCCACAAGCGCATGCCCGGATTCATGATGCGCCACGATTTTTCTTTCTCTGTCCGAAACTTTTTTACTCTTGCGCTGCGGCCCCGCCATGACGCGTTCGATGGATTCCTGAAGCTCGCTCATCCCGACCGTTTCTTTATTGAGACGTGCCGCCAGAAGAGCAGCTTCGTTGACAAGGTTCGCGAGGTCCGCGCCGGAAAAATAAGTGGTTTGTTTCGCGATCGTTTTAAAATCAACGGTGGGATCCAATTTCACCTTGATGGCATGGACTTTCAGAATCGCTTCACGACCGACGAGATCCGGAAGCGGCACAACCACTTGACGATCAAAACGGCCCGGGCGGAGCAGCGCGGGATCAAGGACATCCGGACGGTTCGTCGAAGCGATCAGGATCACGCCGATATGTGTGTCAAACCCGTCCATTTCGACGAGAAGCGCGTTTAAGGTCTGTTCGCGCTCATCATGCCCGCCACCGATCCCGGCGAAACGCTGACGTCCCACCGCGTCGATCTCATCGATAAAAATGATCGCGCCTTTACCGCCCGCCTTGGCGGCGCGCTTGGCCTGTTCAAAAAGATCGCGCACACGCGCGGCGCCGACCCCCACGAACATTTCTACAAAATCCGAACCGCTGATGGAATAAAAAGGCACTTCAGCCTCGCCGGCCACCGCCTTCGCGAGAAGCGTTTTCCCCGTTCCCGGGGGACCCATCAAAAGAACGCCCTTAGGAATGCGCCCCCCCAACTTCGTAAACCGCAGGGGTTCCTTCAGAAACTCGATGATCTCCTGGAGTTCTTCCTTGGCTTCTTCGACGCCGGCAACGTCTTTGAAAGTAATCAGGCTTTTTTCTTTATCCGCAAGCTTGGCGCGGGATTTCCCGAATGAAAAGACCTTGCCGCCGCCCTGCTGGACGCCGCGATAGACGAAAAACCAGAAAAATCCGATCAAGAGGAGGGTGGGGAAAATCCCCGCGAAGAAATTGCGCCAAAAAGTCTGTGGCGGGCTGACTGAAAAATTTGCGACATTTTTACGGATGAGCGGGATGATGTCGGGGTCATTGTAGGGAATATGGACCTGGAAATAAGAAAGCGTGGTCAGCTTCCCCTGCACCACGTTGTCCACCAGCTCACAGGAAAGGATCTCACCGGTCTCAGGATTACGCGTCAGCATCCGGTAGAATTCGGAATAGCTCAGCTCTTTAAGCTCAAAACTCGGGAACACGAACATTTGCAGGATGAGAAAGATCCCGAGGGGTATAAGAAAAAGCGCGATCAACCGCTTGCGGTCGGGTTCTCCGGGCTGGGGAGGCAATTTACGGCCATTCTTGGAACGCGGCGCGTTTTTTTTCAGCTTACCATTGACAGGAGTCGCCATAAAATCCGAGGATCTCTGTTGTTTTTTCCAGAAAAAAGGAGCCGTAGTCTAGCATGGGGAATTGAAGATATCAAACCTGATTATACGCATCACCGCTTCTTGTAAATTGTTACATTTTTAGGGGTTAGCGCGAAGTCGATATCCTTGGGAAGCGACGAGCAATAGCGGGGCCTTGAGAGTCCTTGACGGATCCGCTCCCAGGCTTCAAACGAAAGCCCGCTTTGAGGATCCAGTTTTTTAAGCGCTCTTTCCACAATTCGAAATTGAAGCGCCGACGGGATTTTCAGAAAGACCGCGCGACGAAGCTCCACCTTTCTCCCGCAAATCTTTTTGAACGTCTTTTGCCAAGCTTTTGCTTCAAGCTCGACGATCAATGCGCTCTCCCCGGCCACGATCGCAGGAATGCGCGACAAAGCCTCCACGACCCGCGGATTAAACTCGCGCTGAAGCCTGGGAATAAGTTCGATGCGAATACGGTTACGCAGGAATTTCACAGAATCGTTGCTTTCGTCTTTCCTGTACGCAATTTTTTCCGCGCGGCAAAAGTCCAAGATCTCTTTTTTAGTGAACGCAAGAAGCGGACGGACCAAGGTCGTTCGGCCCCTCTTGAACTTTTCGCGGATCCCCTGAAGCCCCCGCAAGCCTGTCCCTTGAAGCAGCCGCATCAAAACCGTCTCGGCCTGGTCGTCCATGGTATGCGCCAGCGCGATCGCCTGGACTTTTTCCGCCCGCGCAGTCCGGAGGAAAAAATCGTAGCGCATTTGGCGCGCCGCTTCCTCGATCGAGGTCTTCGTCTTTTTCGTTTCCCTTTCCACGTTCCCCGTTCCCCGGAAAAAAGGAATCTTGTATCTCCGGGCAAGATTTCTCACGAACCGCTCGTCCTGTGTTGCGGCGCCAGGCCGGAGCTGATGATTAAAATGGATCAAGCCGAGTTTCCAGGAGTTTTGGGGGGCAAGCGTTTGGAGGAGATGAAAAAGCGAGACCGAATCCGGTCCGCCGGAGCAGGCGATAAGGATTTTTTGACGCTTTTTGAAAAATCGTTTTCCCTGGAGATGTTCCTCAAGGCGAGAAAGCAATGTTGCTCTTGAGATCCGCTTTTTCTTCATAAGGTATATCCGAGGAAGGACAAGATGTGCGATGCGATAAAAAACCGCAAAACCCGGAACGCCACGCGCCAGAGCGAAAATAGTGTCGGGGGCCAGGATTGGCGCCTCCGCTTCGCTCCGGTCGGCCACCCGCACTTACAAACATGACCTTTGTCATGTTTGTGAACAAGTGCTCCCTTCAATCCTTGGTACTTCCCTTTCCAAATCCTTCATGAATAAAATGTCGGGGGCCAGGATTGAACTGGCGACCTAGGGCTTATGAGTCCCTCGCTCTAGCCAACTGAGCTACCCCGACATAATGATCTCAACAAAGAAGAGAAAGAAAAATCAGTCAGAATAAAATTGCCAAGAACCGTTTAAAATTCGAGACTTTCCCTCACCCCAGCAGATTCGAGGTCGGGTATATTAACATAGCTTCGCGCGAACACACAAGTACGGTTGCACGAAAAGAGGCGCCTAAATCATTCTTTACAGGACCCGCTTCGAAGCGTAGACTGAACGCATGAAACAGAAGGTTCCTTCGAAAGCACCCGTCCAGCACTCCTCGGTTGAAAAAATTCAAGCGGACGCCATTATTTTCGACATCGACAATGTCCTTGTTGATACCCGTCAATCGTATCTTGAGGCTATCCGAAACACCGTGGAGCTCTATCTGACCCACGGGCCCATCCCTTTTTTCAGCCGCTCATCCGGGGGAAAGTTCCCGAGCCTGCTCACCCCGGGAGACGTAGACCAATTCAAACTTCTTGGCGGACTCAATGACGACTGGGACTGCTGCTACGGCCTGCTCGTGTATCTCCTGTCGCTTCCGGTTAAGAACAGAACCCTCGAAGCTCTCAAAAAATCGGTCGCCATTGAAAAATTCGCAAAAAGCGTCAAACAACGGCCCCTCAGAGTCTCCGGCATAACGGCACTTTTCGGCCGTCCCACGACTGTCACTATCGAAAAAGTAGCCCGTATCTTCCAGGAGATCTACCTCGGCAAGGACATTTTCCCGCGAGTAACGATGAACCGGATGCGCTATTGGAAAAAGCGAGGCCTCATCCACCGCGAAAAACTTATTTTTAAGCGCCCGATCCTTGAAAAGCTCAAGAGCCATGGCTTGAAACTCGGCATCGCGACCGGACGGCCGCTCTATGAAGCTTCCCACGCGCTCAAACATTTTGAGATCGCCGACCTTTTTGACGCCATGACCACCATGGACGACGTCAAAAAAGAAGAGCGGGAGAAAAAAGAATCCCTGCGAAAACCCCATCCTTTTTCCATTCTCAAAACGGCGCAAACCCTAGGCGCCAAAAAGAAATTTCTCTACGTGGGAGATCTTCCCGACGATGTCCTCGCCGCGAACCGCGCGAAATCCTCCCTCTCGATCCGTTCCGTCGCTTTTCCAATGCTCGCTGCCAACCCCTTCCAGGCCACAAAAGAACTCGAAGCCGTCAAGCCAGATTTTTTCATCCGGACCCCCGCGGACCTCTGCCGCCTTTTAAAGATCTAACCTTTTGTTTGACTCTTCGATTGCATTTCGAAGATCGTGAAGTTAAAATCCCACAAGCTTTCAATTGCATTTCTATTTTGCCTGAAAAAATTTCACGCCGGGGAGACCATGAAACCATTTGCCATTGGATTCTTTTTCCTGGGGATCTTTTCCGCGGCCACCTTCCTCTGGGCCCAATCCCAGGACGCTCCGATGACCGCCGATGAGCTGGGATGTCTTCAGAAAATGATCTTTTTCAATGAATGCTCGGGTCGTGTCGAGCGCATGGTCACCTGGAATGCCGATGAGGCTTTCCCCTCGTTCGGACTGGGACACTTCATCTGGTATCCCCAAGGAACGAAAGGCCCTTACCAGGCCCTGTTCCCGGACTTCCTCTCCTTCCTGGAGGCTCAAAAAACAGAGATCCCTGCGTGGATCAAGGCCTTGCCGACGCGGGAAGCCCCTTGGAAAAGCCGCGAAGAATTCTTGAGCGACTTTTCGAGCGAGCGCATGACCTCTTTAAGGAATTTCCTGGATCGAACCCAAGGATTCCAAACCCAATTCATTATCCAAAGAGTTAAAGGAATTCTTCCCCGGATGCTGGCGGCAATTCCGGAGGGAAAACGCCCCGAGATCGAACTGAAATTTAAAGAGATCGCGGACGCTCCCAAAGGAATGTTTGCTTTGATCGATTATGTGAATTTTAAAGGCGAAGGCATCCTCGAGACAGAAAGATCTCAAGGGCAAGGCTGGGGGCTGCTTCAGGTTCTGGAAGAAATGCGAACGCCCGAAAAAAAAGAGGCTGCGTTGGAAGAATTTGTACGGGCAGCAAAAAAGGTCCTCGAGAACAGGGTCAAGAACGCCCCCCCGGAAAAAGATTGTTCCAAGCGCCTGGGCGGCTGGAAAACGAGGGTGAAGAATTATCTGAAGATCAAATGCTAAAAACAAACTCCAATAACCAAGATCCAAGAAATTGATTATTGGCGTTTGGTCCTTGTTGGGATCTTAAGATTTTCCTGAAATTTTAGGAAAGAATGGCTTTGCGGAGAAGGATCATCCCGCCCCCGATCAAAAGAATGTTCGGGAGCCAGAGGCTGATCATGGGCGGCAGGCCACCCCGTGACGCAAGGGTCTGAGCGATGGCGAAAAGAATATAATAAACACTGGTTGCCGCCATGGAGATCCCAAAACTGATCACGACCTCTCCGCGCTTAACGATCGTCGCGATCGGAATACCGATAAAAACGAACACCAGAGATCCGAAAGCAAACGCGATCCTCTGGTGGAAGACCGTCCAGAGGTCACGACGTTCTTTTTTCTCGGGCTTTTCTGAAACATCCACAAGGATCTCAGCCAGGGTCATGTCCTTTTTCTTTTTGCCCAGGTTGCGGATATCATTCTCATCCATCGTCGGGAATTTATAGGTCTTGAACTGAACGGATTGGATCCCCTTGTCCTGAGATTCTGAAACGCTCCCGTTGAAAAGCTGGACTTCCAGCTGTCCGGTATTCGAGTCCATCACGATCTTGCCGCTTTCCGCAACGATCGTCCTCACGGGATTTTCAGAATCCACGCCCTCATGAGCCACGATATCTTTCATTTCGTTCCCTTCGACGCGTTTCGCGAGAAAAAGAATGCTGGGGCTGATCCTCACAAAACGGCCGGGCTCGATCAACGCCATCGGATGCTGCATAACCATTCTCTTCGTCGCACGGCGCAATTCATAGCGAGCGGGCGGTCCGACCTGGTCATTAAAAACAAACATGCAGAGGCTTAACGCGAAACCCAGAATGAGCGGCGGCATCATGAACCTCAGCGGATGCACCCCGGAGGCTTTCATGGCGCGAAATTCATTATGCTGGGAAAAACTCCCAAACACGATCAGGACACCCGTCAGAAGACTCATCGGCGCGGTATAGCTAACGATCGAGGGTACCACCAGCAGCATCACATAGAGCGTCTGCATGAACGGAACCCCGCGACCGATGATCATATCCGCCGCTTTCACAAGATACCCCGCCATAAAAATAAAACTAAGCACCGTAAAACAAAGGAGGCACGGCAGAAGCAGTTCCTTAAGAACGTAACGCTGGAGAATTTTCATTTTGAGTCATTTCTCAGGGGTTCAACATACATGAGCGGTGGTATTGTATCAAAGAACCGGAGAACGGGGAACGGGAAACGGTATCGGCCCCTGGGAATGGGAAACGCCTGGATCACTCATTCCCCGAGATACTTCCCAACGCGGACTCCCGAACAGCACTCACGAATTCTTCCGGCCCGACAAAACCATTCATGCGAAGACTGGGAACCTCCCGACCTTTTTCATCTAGAAAAACGATCGTGGGGACACCCAACACATCGAACCGGCGCACGGCCTCGCGGGTCTCGTCCGTATCCGCGGAAGTAGCGTCGACTTTGATCTTGCGAAAAGGTTGCAACATTTTGACGACCCTCAAATCCGAATAGGTAAATTGTTCGAGTTCGTGGCACGGAATACACCAGTCCGCGTAAAAATCGAGAATCACCGGTTGTCCCGAGGCTTGGGCTTCCTCAAGAATCCCGGTGTGATATTTTTCCCAGGCTATCCCGCTCTTGGGTGTAAAAAAAAAGAAAAGACCGATCGCAACCGCAAGCGCCCCCAGGATCCACTGAAACGCAAAAAACTTTTTCGAAAACCTGGCGGAACGCTCGATCCACCCGAGATAAAGACCTCCGACCACAAAGGCCGCCGGAACGATCCCTTTCACGAAGGGCCACTTGAAGGCGATCGCAACATAAAAGATCCCAAAGGTCAAAAGCACCACGCCCATCAACCGCTCGAACCAAACGAGCCACGCCCCCGACTTCGGCAATTTGGAGAGAAGCCTGGAATAGGTCCCGAGCACCAGATACGGAAGGCCGAGCCCGAGCGCCATAACAAAAAAGAGGGAAAACCCGAAAACCATGTTCTGCTGTACGCTCACGAAGGCGAGGAGCCCCAACACGGCGGGTCCCATGCACGGCGCCGCAACGATCCCCACCAAAAGTCCTGAAACAAAAAAGCTAAGAAGGGCGCCCTGGGCCGCTCCCGGACGGGACGGTACGAGCCACGCGGGCAGCCGGAATTGATAAAGCCCGAGCATGCTGAAGGCGAGGCCGATGACCAGGATCCCGGTCGCCAACTGCACCCAAAAATTCTGAAGCCAGTGGCCGAAAAAACTTCCGGTCATCGCCGCGACAAGGCCAAGCACACTGTACATCGTCACGATGCCGAGCACATAGGCTAAGGCTTTCAGGAACGCGCGGCCATGCGGCTCACCTTCCGTCCCCCGGAAAAGCGAGATCGTAATGGAGAGCATGGGATAGACACACGGCGTAAGGTTCAGGCCGAGCCCGAGGAAGAAAACGCTTATAAAGATAAAAGGCGAGTGGCTAAATTCAGTCATCTTAAAACCCAGGGTGACGAATGGTGGAGGGTGGATGGTGCAGCAACGGGCTCTCCGTCATCCGCCATCCGCCCTCCTCCATCCTATGTTTAAAAAAGGCTCGTCGGGAATTCTGTCTTCGGCGCGCTCTTCTTCGTAAAAAATTCCGCCGTCGATTGCTTCCAATTCACCGGGACCTCATGAGTCTTAAAATCCCAGGTCGAAGTAAAATAGATCTTTCCTTCGCGGCAGCCGTATTCATAGACATTCTTCGTCAGACGGACATCATCCAGGCAATATTTCTTGAGTTCCTCCATCCGACCTTCTTTAAAAAGCACCAAGGCCTCCGCCCCGTCGCCGGACTTCCCTTCCTTCACCGTCGCGCGCGCCACGCTGTCAAGACTGACCCGGTGGCCGCGGGCCTTTTCAATATCATCTAGAAGGTCCAGCACCGGAAATTGGTCAACCGTTTTAAAAAGATAGGGCTGGAGCACCGCCATGTCGAAGCGCCGGATATTGAATCCGACAAGAAGGTCCGCGGTCTGGAGCCGCTGTTCGAATGTCACCATATCCTTTTCCTCATAGGAGACATACTCGTCCGTGAGGAAATCGTAGGTACACACGACCGAGACCTTGAGTTTCGAGAGGCTCATCGCCTTCGACTTCCCGATCTCCTTGAACGATTTCTGCGTCTCAACGTCCAATACGAGGATATTCTTACGTTCTTCCATAGGCCCTTTGGGTGAATGCTTATCAGCCACGTTTGGGTTTTAAAAGATTTTTTATGGTTTTAGCCGCTTTGTCAGCCTCCGGGCCTGTGTAAGAGCCCTCATATTTTACGAACACCTTGTACGCATCGGCGACACCTTTCGCATTCAATTTTACGGCTTTTTGATAATCGCCCAGAGCGGACTCGTATTCCGCAAGCCTGAAATAAGCAAGCGCCCGGTCATAATAAGCCCAGCTGTACTTCGGGTCCAGCGAAAGGGCCTCCGTGTCATCCGCCAGTGCTTTTTTGAGATCGCCCGTCTCCTGATAAGCCCATCCCCGGTCGCAATAAGCGCTGACATCTTTGGGATCCAGCTTGATCGCCTGGTCGTAGTCGGCGATCGCTTTGTCAAAGTTTTTTTGGGATAAGTAAGTTTTCCCTCTCAGGTAATAATCCGTGCTGGAGTTGGCCGCGCCGCGGATCTCGATCGCCCTGTTAAAATCCGACAAAGCTTGCTCGAAATCCCCCTTTTTGGAATAAATAATCCCACGGCTGGAATACGCCGGCGCGAGATCCGGCGTTATTCCGATCGCTTTCGTATAATCCGCCAACGCTTGCCCCAGATCGTTCCGCGAATCATAGATGCTTGCCCGGTAAAAATAAGCTGCCGCAAGATCGGGATTTATCTTTAAAGCTTTATTAAAATCCGCAAGCGCCTTTTCGCTCTTCCTCTTCACATAGTAAATAAGCCCCCGGTTATGGTAAGCCTCGGCGAAATCCGGCTTGAGCTCGATCGCTTTACTGAAGGATTTGATCGCCGCGGTGTAATTGCCTTTTTGTCCGTAAGCAACCCCCTTTGAAAAAAAATCTTTCTCGGATTCAGCGCCAGACGCAACGGGCCCAGAAAAAAGAAGGCCGATCATCACCATCGCTGCCATGTTTTTAAAAAAATTCCCCTGCTTCCCCATAATGCCCCCACCCTCGTTTTGCTGCAAGACTTAGATCAATTCTCTCAGATCGCGGATCACCGTCACGAAATCCTGATGGTCTTTCGCCAAAGTCGCATGCCGAGCCGAACGGTCGAGCCAGATGGCCTTGATCCCGGCCAGATGCGCGCCGCGGACATCGTCTTCCAGGCTATCCCCGATATGAACAGCCTCGCCCGCCGAGACATTCGCTTTTTTTAAAGCTTCCTCAAAGATCTTCGGGTTGGGTTTGGCCGCGCCGAAAACCGCTGAGATAATTTTGAAATCGAAATACCGATCGATCCCAAGGCCCTCGCATAATTTCAAAAGACGGCTGTCCCAATTCGAGACCATCCCAATAATAAATTTTTTCTCCTTAAACGCCTGAAGCACGTCCTTAACTTCCGGATAAAGTTTCCAAACACCGGGTTCGGCGAAAAGAGTGTGGAGCTCGTCAAAAAAAGGATCGAACGCCCGAAGCCCTTTAAAATCCTGAAAGACGGCCGTCACGATCTTGCGCCAAAACTCCTTCTCAACCTTCTCATCCGATTGGCTCCTAAGATCGCCTATCCCGTCATGCTCGCTCCAGACCCGACGGAACGCGGCCTCGACTTCTTTGACACCCACTTGGCAGCCATGCTTCGCAGCCACTTCGCTGTAATAATATCCTACCGACGGGAACGGACGGAAAAGGGTCCCCCCCGCATCCAACAAGATCGCCCGGGTCCCTGCGGGGATCTTCACGTTCGCCTTAATATCAGGGAAAGGTCTGCTTCCCTTTGGAAGACCCGTCCCTTGGGTGTCAAAATTGGAGGAACTATTGCTGTGAGCCACTTGAATCTCCTCCCCCACCGCCGAATTTCTGCATGAGCATTTGTCCCAGAGCGGGAAGAGCCTGCGCCACTCCCCCCGGATCCTGCGCATTAGGATCCTGCCCCATCGCGGCCGCGGTCTGTGGATTCGAGGAAAGGGAGCTTCCCATCGAAGGCATTCCAAACGAGGATCCGCCGCCTTTTTCCGGAGCCTTGCGCTTGACGTCCAGATCGCGAAGAGCTTCCTGAATATCCGGATTTCCGTAGTCAAACTCACGAGCCTTAAGATAAGCTTCTTTAGCCTCCTCGAAAAATCCCTGCTCCTCATAGACCGACCCGATCTGGAGCCAGGAAGCACACAAGAGATACGTATCCTGCTCCGGGTCACAAAGCCGGATCGCTTTTTTAAGCTCTTCACGCGAGCGTTCCATTTGAGCGAGCCTTTTATAGACGACCCCAAGATTGTAATGAGCGACCTTGTCATCCGGCTGGATCATCAGGACTTTTTCAAGAGCGTCCCGGCTTTTCACAAGCCATTCGGTGGACTGACTCCCCTTCTGCTTGCGCGTCCGGTCAAAAAGCGTGGCATAGACGGTCGAGAGCCGGGCGTAAAGCTCCGCGTTCCCGGGTTCCAGGCCAAGCCTCGCCTTGAGTTCCCGTTCCATGCCGACAAGCTCCACATCCGTTTTCCCGGAAAGATCTTCACCGATCGAATCCCGTACGACCCTGGGATCCTCGGGTTCTTGATTTTCATAGGCGCAGGCCAAAGGAAGGATGAAATAAAAAGCAAGGGGCATCAGATAAAACGCTAAGACTCGTTTATAAACCACGAAAGTTCTCAAGGCCCGCAGGGGGGCCGGAAAGTTTGACGCGCGCGACGCGGCGGATCAGAAGACGATGCTTTTCCCCTTCCACGTAATCAATGTTCACGACCTGACCGGCGCGAAGCTCGGGGAGTTTATCAAAGCCGCTCAGCCCTGTTTGATTATCCGTATAAAAGGTAAGCCTCTGGATCTCCCCCGTCGCCGGGTGGCGAAAATCCACATCAAGACTTGCTCCGTCTTCGGCGACCTTCACCACATGCGCGGCAAGGGTTTTCATGACAGGTTCGGCAAACAGACACTGCGGGCAGGCAAAAAGAGCGCCCGCTACCCACATGGCGATTATTATTTTGGGGCCGCCCCTTTTTGCCACAAAGCCACACGCCCCACGCCACATGAAATTGATTATCTTGTGCCCTTGTGGCCTCGCGGCGTGTATCACTCGAAAAAAGGATGCTCCCCTGGGGGAGGTATTACCCACAGCAACAGGACTTCGGCTTGAGAGCCTGGAGCGCTTTGTCGTAATCAGGATGCGTCGTGATTTCTTTGACGTACTCGACATACTGGATCTTATCATCCGGGCCGATCACAAAAACGGCGCGAGAGAGAAGTTTGAGTTCCTTAATGAGCACGCCATAAGCCTGCCCGAACGCGTGGTCCTGATAATCGGAAAGCATCTGGACCTTGTCGGCCCCCGCAACGCCGCACCATCTCCCCTGAGCGAACGGAAGATCCATGCTGACCGTCATGACAACCACACTCGCCGGAAGTTTGGAAGCTTCTTGATTAAACCGCTTCGTCTGAAGATCGCACACCGGCGTATCGATCGAAGGCACCACGCTAATGAGCCGGGTCTTCCCTTTGGAATCCGCCAAAGTCACAGGCTTCAAGCCCGTATCGATAAGCTTGAAGTCCGGGGCTTTATCTCCCGCCTTAAGCTCCGGCCCGATCAGGGTCAGAGGCCCGCCTTGAAAGGTTGCAGCGTTCTTTCGTTCTTGTGACATGGGATATTCCTCCTGAGAAGATGGTTTAGGAATTCTTTTTTCGGGGTTTGGAATAGTTGACGGAGATCACCGTATGGATACCGCCGCGCACATTGAAATCCGCATCAATCTCCATCCGCCGGGGTTTCGTCGCCTTGACCAGGGCATCGAGAATTTCGTTCGTGACCTTCTCATGGAACGCCCCTTCATTGCGATAGCTCCAAAGGTAGAATTTCAAGCTCTTGAGCTCCACGCAAAATTCGTCGGGGATATAACGGATCCGGATCTCCGCAAAATCCGGCTGCCCGGTCTTCGGGCAAAGGCAGGTGAATTCCGGGCATTCGATATTGATCGTATAATCGCGCCCTGGATACGGATTCTTGAAGATCTCGATGTTTTTCGAAGGTTGTTTAATCATAGGGCTGAATTATAGCATCGTTTTGTGGACCACTCCATCCTTTCCCGCACCCCGGCGCGCGTAACGGGCAACGTTCAACGGTCAACGGGATGGTTTTTACACACTTTCCAGTTTTTGTTCCCTCGTGCCCGTTGTCCGAGTCTTGAATGATTTTATTCTGGATTTTCTAACCTTCTGACGATACAGTAACTCAACAGGAGGTTTTTTATGGATATCCGAACAAAAGCCGTGTTCACAGGCACCGCCAAAGACGCTCAATATAATTCCGTCATCACGCCCATCTACCCGACATCCACGTTCCGCTTTGAAGAGCTGGGAAAACACAAGGGTTACGATTACACCCGGAGCGGCAACCCGACACGTGCAGCTTTAGAAGAGAACCTTGCTGCCCTGGAAGGTGGCCTTGGGGCCGCGGCCACAGCGACCGGCATGGCCGCCATCACAACCGTCCTCTTCCTTCTGGAACCGGGAGATCACGTGGTCACGGGCAATGATATTTACGGAGGCACTTATCGCCTCTTCAAAGATGTTTTTTCTAAGCGCGGGATCTCGTTCTCATTCATCAACATGATGGACCTTGGCGCGGTGAAAAAGGCCCTACGGCCGAGCACCCGCATGATCTGGATTGAAACTCCGTCAAATCCCCTGCTCCACATCGTTGATCTTGGAGCCGTGATCGCCCTGGCTAAAAAGAAAAAACTCCTGACCGTTGTGGACAACACATTTCTCTCCCCGTACTTTCAGCGACCGTTTGAGTCTGGCGCGGATATTGTCGTCCATTCCACCACTAAATATCTGAACGGACACAGCGATGTGGTCGGCGGCGCGGTCGTTTATAATGATAAAGCGCTCGGAGAAAAGATCCGCTATTTCGTGAATGCCCTAGGCGTAAGCGAAGCGCCTTTCGATGCCTGGCTCGTCCTTCGCGGGATCAAGACACTGCCCTATCGCATGGAAGCTCATCAGAAGAACGCCCTGAAGATCGCATCGTTCCTCGAAGGCCATCCTTGTGTCAAACAGGTCTATTACACGGGCCTGGAAAGTCATCCGCAACAAGCCCTGATAAAAAAACAGATGAAGGGATTCGGCGGCATGCTTGCCTTTGAACTGGATACCAAGAAGGTTCCGCTCAAGGGTTTCTTTAAAAAGATGCGACTCTTTCAGCTGGCGGAATCGCTGGGCGGCGTGGAATCACTGATCGAGCATCCGTGGAGCATGAGCCATGCCTCCATGGGACCCGACGGCCTAAAAGCTTCGGGGATTACAAAGGAAACCATCCGGATTTCATCAGGCATTGAAAGTGCGGACGACCTGATCGAAGATTTAAAACGGGCCTTACAAAAGTAGTCGGCTCAAAGATGCAAAAGGATAGGGGCTGTTTAGAAAAAGCCTTTGTCTTTTTTTATTTCGTGATGACGAAGATGGCGTTCTGGGCGAAGAGATTGGGAAGGACGCGGATCTGTCCCTGAGAGTCGAGAAAATGCGAGGAAAGAATTTTATAGCCTTTCGCTGAACAAAAAGATCTGAAATCCTTGATGGAGAGAAAACGCAGGTTCGGCGTACTGTACCATTCGTAAGGAAGCGAGGAAACGATAGGCGCCCGGCCCCCGAAGAACATCCGGATACGCGCTTCGAGATGCGCAAAATTAGGGAAACCGATAATGACCTTTTTTCCCACGCGGAGCGACTCTGAAATAACGGTCTCCACCTTTTTTACTTCCTGCAAACTTTGGTTCAGGATCACGTAATCAAACGACTGATCAGGATAGTACGGAAGCCCGCTGTCGATATCGCTGTGAAAAACGCTTAAGCCCTTTTCGACGCAGGCGGGAATGGCATCGTTATTAAGCTCAACACCTTGCGCCTTCGCCCCCCGCCGCTCCGCAAGCAGCTGGATCAGATCTCCGTTCCCGCAGCCAAGATCCAACACCTTAGAGCCCGGCTCCACGATATCGCAGATCACTTGATGGTCAAACCGCTTGATAGTCGATTTCATAGATGGAGATGTTATTCCCCCAGAATGATTTTTTCAAGGAAAAGAAAACCGTCCAGGGCTGAAAAAGCTTAAGAAACTAAAAAGGCCTAAGAGGCTGAAAGCTTTTTTGGCCTTTTCCGCCTATTTCCTCTTGGCGAGGAAGTGCTTGATAAGATGCGACTGTTTCTCGGCTTCGCTTTCGATCAGGAAGGTATCATGACCATAGGTAGAGTCCGTTTCGCAGTAGGTCGCGTCCACACGCCGCATCTGAAGCTGCTTAACCATGTCCTGCGATTGGACAGACGGATAGAGCCAATCGGACTTGAAAGCGATCACGAGAAAGCGCGTGCCCGGAAGACCCTGCTCGGGGATCCATTTACTGTCGGAGAGATCAAAATAATCCATCGCCTTGGTGATATAGAGATACGTGTTCGCGTCAAAGCGCTTCGTGAAACTCATCCCGCGGTATTGGAGATAGCCCTCCACCTCAAAATCTGCGGAAAATTTGAAGCCCGTGTGATCATCCTTAAGACGCCGCGAGAACTTTTTCTCCATCGAGTCGTTGCTCATGTAGGTGATGTGCCCCAGCATCCTGGCCACCGCCAGACCTTTTTCCGGAAAGATCCCGCTATAATAATTGCCGCCGTTCCACGCAGGGTCGGCCATGATCGCCTGCCGGCCGACCTCATTAAAAGCGATCTGCTGCGGGGAATGCTTGAGCGTCGCGGCGATCGGAATGACGCATTCCACAGAATCCGGAAAAGACGCAACCCACTGAAGCGCCAACATCCCGCCCATGGAACCCCCGATCACCCCCTGAAGCTTTCTGATCCCAAGATGATCGATCAGGATCTTCTGCGTGCGGACCATATCGCCGATCGTGATAAGCGGAAAATCCAGCGCATACGGTTTGCCTGTTTTGGGATTGATCGACGACGGGCCGGTACTTCCTTTACAGCCGCCGAGCACATTGATGCAAATGACAAAATACTTGTCCGTATCAAGTGCTTTTCCCGGCCCCACCATGAAACCCCACCATGCGGGATCCTGATCCCCCGTGACGGGACCCGCAACGTGCGCATTCCCGGAAAAAGCGTGCATGACAAGAATGGCGTTGGACTTATCCGCATTCAGCTCGCCATAAGTTTCATACGCAAGCGTGATGGGGCCGAACGTCTTCCCAGACTCGAGTTTAAACTCGTGGGAAGGCTCAGCGAAGGTAAAATATTTCGTCTCTGTAGTGCCTATGTCTTTTTTCATTCCAAGAACCTCTTCGTCTTTAATAATCCCTTAGAAATAGGGTCCCAACTACCCCTTTTATAAAATAATTTAAAGTTGCGATGGGGCGAATTATATCACCGTTTCCCAGGCCGCTCCAAAACTTTCCCTCGAAGCCTCACGACATCCCCAACGACAAAAATCGCCGGTGCCACCAGCTTGGCGGCTCGGGCTTTTTTCACAATATCACGCAAGGTCCCAACAATCACACGTTCCTTGGGCGTGGATCCATTTTCAATGGCCGCGCACGGAGTTCCTCCGCTTCGCTTCTTCAAGATCTGCCTCACGGTCTTATCAAGATCGGAGACGCACATGACATAAACCAAAGTGTCGACATTAGGAACCGGGATGGGATCATTATCTTCCGTCACGTGTCCCGACGCGACCGCCAGGGTCATGGCAAGATAACGCTGCGTCAACGGGATCCCGGCTAAGGCTGGCACAGCAAAAACAGAGCTCACCCCAGGCACCACCTCGACATCGACGCCACGCCCCCTCAGGAAAAGGATCTCCTCTCCCCCGCGACCGAAGACATACGGATCGCCGCCTTTAAGCCGCGCGACTTTGTTTCCTTTCAAGGCTTCCTGAAACAAGAGTTCATTAATGGCGTCCTGGGAGAGCGAGTGGGCCCCATGTTTCTTGCCGACCGAAATGAGACGAGTAGAGCGTTTTAATTTTTGGAGTAACGCATGCGGCACTAGGTGATCATAAAGCACCACGTCCGCAGCTTTGAGAAGTTCCAGGCCCTTCACCGTGATGAGCCCCGGATCCCCGGGCCCCGCGCCGATAAGAAAAACTTTTCCGGACTTACCGCGAGTTTTCTTGTTTGTCATCGGTTGGATTGGAAAAGTTCCGTCATGGCCGGAAGATCGAAACGTTCGCAAAAGGCGCTGAAACTTTCTCTCCTCATCCGTTTCTCAAGATAGACACGAACCATCTTTTCGAGAAGCGCCGGAACCTCTTCGGCAGGAACGGATTGGAAGATCGTTCGGCCACACACTCCCGGCCCGCCCCCGATGGCAACGTGGAAAGCATCGCGGCGCGCACCCTCCACTACTTTTGACGCGCCCATCAACCCGATATCGGCAAGCTGGTACTGGCCGCAGGAATTCGGGCATCCCGTCACGTGGATCTTGAGCGTTTCCCGAAAATCCGGAAAAGCCTTCGTCAAATGTCCGATCAGATTCTTTGAAAAAACTTTGACTTCCACGAGCGCCAGATTACAGAATTCCCGGCCCGTGCAGACCACAAGTGAACGGTAAAGGCCGTTCGCACCAAGATCGAAGCCTTTCGCAGCGAGCTCCTGTTTCAAAGGCTCGAGATTCTTCTCGGGGATATTGCTCAATAGAATATTTTGCCGGTTCGTGGTGCGGAGTTCTCCGCTACCGTATTTCTCGCTGAGATCCGCCAATTCCAAAAGCTGCCCCGCCTGAAGCCGTCCCGCCAGGACCGCGAGCCCTACGGCATAAAGCCCTTTTTGCTTTTGGGGGATCACGCCCCAGAAATGCTCCCTTTCATCCTGGACCGCCGGGACTTTTCCGTATCGCTCGAATGAATGCCCCGCCCGCTTCTCCATTTCCTGAAGAAATTTTTCTGCGCCCCATGATTCCACAAGAAATTTCATGCGAGCTTCGCGCCGGTTCCCTCGGTTTCCGAGGTCATGAAAGATCCCTATCGCTGCCATGACCGCGGAAATAATATCCTCACGCTTCAAGGCGACCGGGAGAGGTTGCGCAAACAAGGGGTGGGAGGAAAGTCCACCGCCGACCCGGATCGCAAAAGCCGGGATTTTCTTAGCCTCATCCTTCCAAAAGCCATAAACTCCGACGTCATTGATCTCAGGCTGTGCCGCATTCCTCAAGCTACCGGTGATGGAAATCTTGAATTTTCTCGGCAGATTCGCAAGGCTTGAGTCGCGGATCAGTCGCTCGTGCAGAGCTTCGATAATGTCCTGAAGGTCATCTATCTCGTCGGTTTCAAGGCCCGCAAGCGGCGAGCTTGTGATATTGCGCGTTACATCGCCGCAGGCTCCTCGCGTCGTGATCCCCACGGCTTCAAATCTTTCGAGGACCTCGGGAACTTTTTCGATCGTAAGCCAATGGAATTGAAAATTTTGGCGCGTGGTAATGTCCGTGATCCCGCGGCCATAGTCTCTTGCGACTTCCGCCACCACACGCAGCTGCGCCGCGTTCAAGCGCCCCCCCGGAAGTTTCAGCCGCAACATGAAGTAAGGATCTGTCTTGGGTCGCTGCTGGTAGATGCCGAACCAGCGAAAACGCAGAAAATCCTCAGGAGCTATCGAAGCAAATCCCTCACGGGACGCCCGGACAAGATTGTCCCAAGCATCAAAGGGATGTTGATCCGCTTTGATCTGTTCTTCCCGGATCAGAGCCATCGAATAGATCTCCTTTACCCCGTTAGAGATAGGAAGCGCTTATCAAAGCGCTTCCGTAAACTCAACATATTCTTTTTAAAATCGTCCTCGCCATAAATCAAATAACAACGAATTGCTTTACATTGATCTCTAACGGGGCTTAAAGATAATATTCTAGAATGATCTCTTTTTTCTTGAGAAAGGCGCCGATCTTCTCGACCGCCGCTTCCAAAGATTCATTTTCTTCTAAAACAAAAGACGGTTTAAACCCGGAAAACGTGTTGGGCCCCACCTGAATCACCAAAACCTCATTCGGACTATTCAAGATTCGGAGGGTTTCGATATCAAAATCATCCAGGTCCGATGCAGTGGTAATAAAAACCTGCCCGGATTCGGCAATGATCCTGCCGAGCTCCCCAAGATGCCGAACGATCTCTTCCTGGGAATCAACTCCTTGAGACAATTCGCTATCGAGGCCGGAAACAAGATTTGAAATGCCGAGGTAGAAAGCCTTCACTCCTTGCTTCAGGAGACGCGCCTCAAGCTCCCGTGCGATCTTTTGCTTGCCGGTATTGACCTTGCCGGAGATGAGAATGAATGCCGGCCGGTGACCATAGATTGCTCCTCTTTCCGCAGAACTAACGCCGCTCCGCTCCCAGATCTGCTCGCGATGGCGAACATGGTCTTTTAGGATCGACCGGTCCTCCGGAAGCGCCTCCAAAACGATCCCGGCGCCTGCGATCTCATAGTTATCCACGATCACGAAACGGCCTGTCTCACGAAGATCGCCCGCCTTATCGAAGGCAAGAGGTTTACCCGTTTCAAAAACGCACTCCGCAACATCATGCCGATCCACTTGCGCCTTGTTGGCGATCGAAGTCAGCTCCGAGCTGTCCAGCACACTCAGGACTTCGACAAGTCGAACTGAAGGACGGCTCGCGCCGAGTTTTAATTTATATTTTTTCCCTTTCACAAGCGGTGCATGGCCCATCCAAAAAATATTCGCCTTAAAACGCGTGCTCACGGACGGCAGAGGATCCGATGTTTTCACCATCAGCTCGCCCGGCTTGATATAAAGTTGGGTTTCAGTCGTAAAACCGATCGCTTCCCCGGCGGAGGCTTCTTGCTTCGACAGCGCATTGAACTCTTCGATCGTTTTAATCCGCGTTCTTTTTTTTGAGGGAAGGAACACCACTTCATCCCCGACCCGGATCGTTCCTGTAGCAATCGTCCCGGCCATGATGCGCCGGTCATCGGCGAGCTCTGTGAATTTGTAAATATCCTGCACCGGAAAACGGAAGGGATACGCTTCGCTCGTGGTTTCATGATGAAAAGAATCCAGCTGCCCCAACACCGAAAGCCCGGCATACCACGGCATTTCCGGCGACTTGGCGATCATGTTCACACCGTTCATCGCGCTCATTGGAATGAAAGCGCTCGGTTGAATGCTGAACCCTTTCAGGAAATCACCGTATTCTTTTTCGATCGCCCGGAAAACCTGTTCGCTGTAATCCACGAGATCCATCTTGTTCACAAGCACTGCCACTTGCCGGATCCCGAGCATGGAAAGCAGGTAACCGTGTCGCTTGGAATTCTCGAGAATGCCTTCCTTCGCATCGATCACGAGGAGTGCGGCTTCGGCCCGGGACGCACCCGTGATCATGTTCTTCAAAAATTCAATATGACCCGGAGCATCGATCACGATGTATTCGCGCTTCTTCGTGTGAAAGAAGCAGCGCGCGGCATCGATCGTGATCCCCTGCGACTGCTCATCCTTAAGAGCGTCGAGAAGAAACGCGTATTCGAAAGGTTTCGCGTTCTTCGCGCAGGTCGCTTTGACCTGTTCGAGTTTCCCTTCCGGCAACGATCCCGTATCGGCCAAGAGCCGGCCAATGACGGTGCTTTTGCCGTGGTCCACATGCCCGACGATCACAATGTTCATTCTGTCCATATCACATGTACCCTTCGCGGCGAAGCGTCTCTAGCCCGCCGCCGTCTTCTTTGTCCTGGGCCCGGCCGGAACGCTCCGCGATGTTCGAAAATTTTCCGGTTTTGAGCTCTTCGATGATCTCTTTCACGTTCCGCGCATCCGACTTCACCGAGCCCGTGCAGGGATAGCAGCCAAGCGAGCGATAGCGAAGCCCCTTCCCGTTATTGAAATAAAGCGGGATGATCGGGATATTCTCCCGGTCAATGTATTCCCAAATATTGAGCTCGGTCCAATCCAGGAGCGGATGAACCCGGACATGGGTCCCGGGCGCGAAATCGGTCTTGTACTGGCTCCAGAGCTCCGGCGGCTGATCACCAATATTCCAATCGCTTTGCTTATCGCGCGGAGAAAAATAGCGTTCCTTCGAGCGGCTCCCTTCTTCATCCGCGCGAACCCCCACGATCACGCCGGTATAAGGCTGCGGGTTCTTTTCTTGGACATATTTCCCAAGCTTGTGATCGAACGCGTAACGCGGCCACTCCCCTGACAGCGTGTGCTTAAGCGCCTCGCTTTTCAAAGATTTGCAGCAAGTCAGGCGGTCGACTTTCCCGTCCGGAAAGGTCTGCTTCGCCGCAAGCGCCTGGGCATTCTCGCCGTACAAAAGATTGAGATGCCAATCCGCTGCAAGTTTGTCGCGATAGGCGATCATTTCCGGGATCTTATAATGCGTGTCGATATGGAGGAGCGGGAGCGGCACATGACCGAAGAATGCCTTTCGGGCCAGCCAGAGCAGAACCGTGCTGTCTTTGCCGATCGACCAAAGCATGACAAGGCTTTTGAATTCCTTGTACGCTTCGCGCAGAATATGAATGCTCTGCGCTTCGAGTTTTCTTAAAGTGTCCATTACGAACCTTTCTTCACGGCCTTGCCATCCTTAAAATGTAAGCCACATTCTTTTTTATCCGGGCTCTCCCACCACCACCGCCCGGCACGAATATCTTCACCCGGCTTTACCGCTCGCGTGCACGGAGCGCAACCGATGCTCGGATATCCCTGATCATGCAATTTGTTATAAGGGACCTTGTGGGCATGAACATAATCCCACACCTGCTTTTCCGTCCAATCGATCAACGGATTGATCTTATAAAGACCGTTCGCTTCATCCCATTCGATAACATTCAGGTCTGCACGCGTCACAGATTGTTCACGACGCAGGCCGCAGATCCAGGCCTTCAGACCTTTCAGTGCGCGTTTAAGCGGCTCGACCTTCCGGACCTGGCAGCAAAGCTTCCGGTTCTCGACGCTTTCATAAAAAAGATCCAGCCCCTTCTCCGCTACCATTTTTTTAACTGCCGTGATATCCGGAGAATAAACCCGGTATTTGAAACCGTATTTTTTCTCCGTCTCCTTCACGCACTCGAGCGTTTCCTGAGGCAACCGCCCGGTGTCCAGCGTGAAAACAATCGCCTTCGGATCGATCCTGAGTAGCATATCCGTCAGAACCTGATCCTCCGCTCCAAGGCTCGACGCCAACGCGACCTGATCCACCCTGAAATGGCCGAAAGCCCATGACAAAACATCCTCGGGCCCCTTTCCCGCCAAATTTAGATTGAATGCTTTAAGATTTTCCATAGCGTCAGATCTGATAATCGAGCGGCTTTCGCCCCAGCTTGATTTTGTTCCACGCGCGTTCATGAAGATAATAAACCAGGATCTTGATGAACACGTCGGCAAGCCCGATTGAGAGAGCAAATTTCAGTTGCCGGGTAATACCCCAGGAAATAAGAATGGTAGTGATAGTTCCTGTGATCCGGTACGAAACGGCTTTGACGATACTTCTCAGATGGTGGTCTATCATTGGGTTTTCAGCAATCAACCCGCAAATTCCTGAAAGAGCCAGGTCGAGAGATAGCGCTCCCCAGAATCGCAGATCACGGTTACGATCGTTTTGCCTTTGGACTCCGGCCGTTTCGCCACTTCCAGCGCGGCCCAAACGTTCGCGCCGGCCGAGATCCCTCCCAGGATTCCTTCCTGGCGTGCCAACTGACGGGCTACTTCTCCGGCATCCTCATGACGAACCTTGATGATCTCGTCATAAACTTTTGTGTTCAGAACACCGGGGACAAAACCGGCACCAATCCCTTGAATCTTGTGAGGCCCCGCCTTCCCGCCTGACAACACGGGAGAGTCGACCGGCTCCACGGCGATGACTTTCGCTGAGGGTTTTCTCTGCTTCAAAACTTCGCCCACCCCAGTCAGCGTACCGCCCGTCCCGACACCGGCAATAAAAACATCCACGGCTCCGTCCGTATCTTTCCAGATCTCTTCGGCCGTTGTTTTCCGGTGGATCTCCGAATTCGCGGGATTGTTGAACTGTTGGGGAATAAAACTTCCGGGGACTGTCTTGGCGATCTCCTCAGCTTTTTCGACCGCGCCTCGCATGCCCTGTGCCCCCTCGGTCAGAACCACTTCCGCGCCCAGAATCTTCAAAAGCTGGCGACGCTCGACGCTCATGGTCTCCGGCATGGTCAGAATAAGCCGGTAACCGCGCGCTGCAGCAACAAACGCCAGAGCGATCCCTGTGTTCCCACTCGTAGGCTCCACGATGACACTGCCAGGCTTGAGCTTCCCGGCCTTTTCGGCAGCCTCGACCATAGCGACCCCAATCCTATCCTTGACGCTTGAGAGCGGATTCGATGACTCGAGCTTCACCAAGATCGTCGCGGACAATCCCTTCGCGATGCGGTTGAGACGCACAAGCGGCGTATTGCCAACCGTTTGTGTGATATCGCTGAATATTTTAGCCATGGGTCATTCTCCTTTACCCCGTTAGAGATAGGAAACGCTTCTAGCGTTTCCGTCTGTTTTTGAATAGGTGTTCCTCAGCCCTACCTTTTCCATCTTCAAATCACCACAATAAATATCACCCCAATAATCTCTAACGGGGCTAGTTTGCCGCTTTGTTGAGGGCTTGATCGATATCGGCAAGAATATCGTCGATATGTTCCAGGCCGATCGAAAGACGGATGAAATCCTGCGTGACGCCCGTAGCCTGCTGCTCCGCAGCGGAAAGCTGCTGGTGCGTGGTGGTCGCCGGGTGGATCGCAAGCGTCTTCGCGTCCCCCACATTCGCCAGATGCGACACGAGCTCCAGCGAATCAATGAATTTCTTACCGGCCTCGAGACCGCCTTTGATCCCGAACCCGAGGATCGCCCCCGCACCTTTAGGCAGATATTTCTTCACGCGATCTTTCTCCGAGCTGGAAGGAAGCCCCGGATAATTGACCCACGCGACTTTCGGATGTTTCGCGAGATGTTCGGCGACCTTGAGCGCGTTCTCGGCATGCCTCGGCAACCGAAGATGCAACGTCTCGAGACCCTGCAGGAACAGGAACGAGTTGAAAGGCGAAAGCGCGCTCCCAAGGTCGCGCAAAAGCGTGACGCGCGCCTTGATAATGTAGGCGATATTCCCCATCGGCTTCAGAGCTTCCACGAAATTAATGCCGTGATAACTCGGGTCCGGAGCCGCGATCAGAGGGAACTTCCCGCTCGTCCAGTCGAACTTTCCGGAATCCACGATGAGTCCGCCAAGCGAAGTCCCATGTCCCCCGATAAACTTCGTGGCGGAATACACAATGATATCCACCCCGTGGTCAAAAGGTCTCAAAAGATACGGAGAGACCGTATTATCCAGCACGAACGGAATGCCGTTTTTATGCGCAACCTTAGCAATCCCTTCGAGATCCGCAACGTCAAGCTTCGGATTCCCGATCGATTCCGCATAAACCGCTTTGGTTTTCGGCGTGATCGCCTTCTGGATGGCCTCAAGATCGTTCGACTTCACGAACTTGACCTGAATCCCCAACCGCGGGAACGTGTAATGGAAGAGATTGTAGGTCCCGCCGTAGAGATTATCCGCGGAAACGATCTCGTCTCCCGCCTGTGCGATATTCAGGAGTGCGATCGTGATTGCGGATTGGCCGCTTGAGACCGCGAGCGCGCCGACACCGCCCTCCAGAAGCGCGATGCGCTTTTCAAACACATCTGTCGTGGGATTCATGAGACGCGTGTAAATATTTCCGAACTCTTTAAGTCCGAAAAGATTGGCTGCGTGCTCGGTATTCTTGAACTGATAGGAGGTTGTCTGATAGATAGGAACGGCACGGGAACCCGTCGTCGGGTCCGCCTCCTGTCCTCCGTGAAGCGCCAGCGTTTCAATTTTTAATTTGCTATCGATCTTGCTCATTTGAGACTCTCCTTTGGTTTTCGTCATTCTGAGGGCAAAGCCCGAAGAATCTCGAACGAGATCCTTCGCTTCGCTCAGGATGACATGCCGAAAATCTCCGGCCTTTTTAACATTTAGATAAAATACATCGCTTCCTGGTTCGTATTCCGCATTCGGTCATGAACATCTTGGAATGATGTCACGTTCAGAATGCTGGAAGTCGTCCGGTAAACCTCCTGCATCACGATATGGATCCCGCAGGCACTGCCCTTCTTGCACTCGTCGCACCGGCGATTCGCCTTCACATCCAGGCAAGGCAGCGCGCCAAAAGGGTTCTCGAAGATCCCGATCACTTCCCCAAAACTGATCTGGTTCGGCGAGCGCGCCAACAGATACCCGCCCCCCTTTCCCTTCTTGCTCTGCAAAAGGCCTTTGTTCTTCAACTCCAAAAGGATCGCCTCCAGGAATTTCTTCGGGATCGACTCTTTTTCAGCGATCTCGGCAATGAGAACGGGCTCTTTTGTGACATATTTCCCCGTCAGCATCAAAACGGCTTTGAGAGCGTATTTTGTCTTGTTAGATATCATAGTCTAGTAACCCCATAGATTAATAGCTGTAATATAACCCACTATCAAAAATCTGTCAAATTTATTTTAAAAGTTTTTTTTGGAAAAATCAGGGCAGAGATCCCCTCGAGCTCTATATTAAAAATAACCTTTAATCTATCCATAATAGATTCCTCGGAGAAGTTCCGGCTTCCTCCCTTTCAAAAATCGCCCCCACCCGCTATTGTTACGGGCGAGAGAATAATCAAAGGAGGTGTCGCGATGAGCTTCGTCAACAAACAAACCTGGGAATATCTGGTGCGGGATTTTCTGGAGATCAAATGCACATTAAAAGAACCTGAGCAGGAATTCCTTCTAGATTTTTTGAAGGACAAGGGCGTCAGGGCCGAAGAGATCCAAATGCATCCGGCCTTCTCCGTGGACGATCACTTGGTGGTCATCATGGAGGATGCGGGCTCGAAGAAACGACTCTTTTATCACCCACAGAAAAAGACGATCGAGGAATGATTAAAAACAGGATGGCGGAAGGCGAAAAACCAAAAACGCCCTCCTCCATCCATCATCCTCCATCCGGCTATAAGTCAACCGCCTTGCGAAGTTCGCGGGCCTCGTAGGAAGTCAGAAAACGACCCTGCCCCGGCGCGAGATGCCCGAGCTTGAGAGGACCGAAGGAAAAGCGGTTCAGCATCACGACATCATATTCGAATCGTTGGAACACCCGCCGGATCTGACGCTTCTTTCCTTCGCGAAGCTCGACCATCACGATCCTCGGCGAGATCGGCCGGATCTCTTCCAATTTGAGAAAACCGTCGTACGAATGAAACCCCTCGAGCACCCGGTTACGGTCCCGCTCGTCCCAGGCGCGATTGAGCTTCACCTGATACCATTTCTCCACGTGAAAGCGCGGATGGATCAGGCGGTTCGCAAGCTCACCATCGTTGGTCATAAGAAGGAGACCGGAGGAATCCTTATCGAGGCGCCCCACGGGAAACACGCGAACGCGATTCGTGGAGGATTGGCGCGTTGCGACCACGAGATGCCTCGGCAAAAGGTCGAAAACCGTTTTCTTGGCATGCCGGTCCTCGGCCGTCACGACATACCCTTCGGGCTTATTCAAAATAAAATAGACATGCGGGGCGAGCTGAAGGACTTTCTGACGGTACATGATCGTATCGTTCTGAAAATCGACCTGCCGGCCCAGATCTTGCACAACTTCACCATTGACGGAAATAGCACCGTTGGTGACAAAAACCTCGCATTTTCTGCGAGACCCAAGCCCTGCGCTCGCTAAGGCGTGTGCGATCCTCATCGTTTTTTCAGCTCCGCGTAATAAAGAGAACGGCCTTCGGCCGCCCATTTGATCTCATAACTCGTCTTATTCATTCCGCCCAGAATTCTTTCATTCACTGTTTCGCGCACATTCTCCCAGAGTTCCGCGGTAGCCGCTATGGTTTTCTTCATGGCATCAAAATAGTCCTTATCATCGGTCGCGATCTCCACCAACCCGCCCGGCACAAGCCGCGCGTGAAGCAGCTTAAGAAGCTCCGCTGTGAAAACCCGGCGAACCTGATGCCGGCGTTTCGGCCAGGGGTCCGGAAAGTAAATATGGAAGACACTCACGCTTCCGAGGGCGATCGCCTCCATCAAAAAAACTCGCGCCTCGGCGCGGAGAAACCGGATGTTGGGAAGTACTCGCTTTTGAGCACGCGTCTTCCCGATATTCATAAACTTGCTGACCCGGTCGATCCCGAGAAAGTTGGTCCCCGGATTTTCGATCGAGCGCGCAACGAGGAATTTTCCCTTCCCGCACCCGATCTCGAGCTCCACCGGATGGGTGTTCCCGAAGAATTCGCTGAAAATAATGGGGTCGTGTTTTTCCTGCGGCATACCCGGCGACATTTTTGTCATCCTGAGCGGCCCTGAAGGACTGCTTCGCTGAGCGAAGGATCTCTCTTTGGATTCTTCGGCCTTTGGCCTCAGAATGACGGCCTTGTCAGATGTTCTTAAGCCCTCATCAGCCATACCAGGGTCTCCAAGTGCCTCGTCCGCGGAAAAAAGTCAAACGGCAGGATCTTCCGAACCTGCCAGCCGACCTGTGCCAGGTGTTTCAGATCGCGCGCCAGGGATTCGGGCGAACAGGATAAATAAAATAAAGACTGAAGATCTTTTGCTTGCCCGAGCGTCTCGATCGCGGAGCCTGCAAGCCCGCCGCGCGGCGGATCGATCAAAGCGACGCAGGGTTTTCCGTCCAACTCCTTCAGAACCTCCGGCAAATGGATTTCGACCTGCCCTTCAAGGATCCTCACATGGTTCAGCTTGTGATGTTGGACATTGTAATGGGCCAGCTTCACAGAATCACACCCGGATTCGATCATCACCACTTCCGTGGCACGATCCGCCATAGCGATCCCGAAAAGCCCGACGCCCGAATAAAGATCCAGGAAAACCGTGTTCTCCTTCCATTCGATCAGGCTTTCGATCCTCGAGACGATCTTTTCCAGGATCGAGAGATTCGCCTGAAAGAACGTATCGAGCGAATAGAAGATCTTGCGGCCTTTTACGATCGTCCAAAAATAGTCTTCCTCCTTCATTCGAAGCGACCGGCGACCGATTCCTCCCCAAAACACTTTACCTTCATCGCCCACTCGAACCACCAGATTCGCGACTTTATAATCTTCAGGAAGCTTTCGAACCGCCTCTTCTTTTAATGTGGGAAGGAAATCATTGATCTCGTTACGGGCAATGGCGCAAACGGTAACTTCCTGGAGCCGCTGGGTCCCGGGCAGCATAAAACCCATCTGCCGTTCTCCGTTATTTCTTTTACGCAATGTAAGATCGAGACGATTTCTGTAATGATAGAATTCCGGCGACGGCGTGATCGGTTCAAAGACATCCTCCGGAAGTCCGACTTCCTTTGCTAAAAGT
This sequence comes from uncultured bacterium, assembly GCA_964482725.1. Classification (GTDB taxonomy): domain Bacteria; phylum Omnitrophota; class Omnitrophia; order Omnitrophales; family Aquincolibacteriaceae; genus Aquincolibacterium. Next base: position 64,256 of record CAYZYT010000013.1, read on the forward strand.
TCCCGAAGGATCGCCTCTTTTCGAGCAAGCTCTTCCTCGTAGGGAATGTCCTGATATTGGCATCCACCGCAAGTCCCGAAAAGCGAGCAGAGGGGTTTTACATTTGTGGATACAGCTATTGGGGTCAACATGATGCGATAGTGTACGGAAGAGGCGTTGCCCCGTCGAGTGCTGTTTTGGGCCGAGCGAAGCTTCCAACTTTAGATCATTAGATTTAGCACTTCGGTGGGAGGGATATTGCGCCATTGCAGCTTAAAACACTTCCCAGATTATTGCGTCCCGCCAACATTCTTGAGTTTAGGATATTTATTATCAGCCTTCCTGAATTCCCAGACAAGAGGATCCCAGGAACGCAAGGGTTCTTTAGTGGGATCGTATGCGTCGCCACTGACGGTGAACGCCAGAACGTTCGCCGACGCACAGCTCGAAACGCCGCACGGAACAACGGATGATAAATTTTTCGCTTTATCCCACCTGACCTTTGTGGCACTAAAGGTACTCATAACGAGTTGGCCAACCAAAGCGCCGCTATAATCAGCAGCAGTATTCGGCGGAGACGGAATGATCTTTGCTAAAACATCGCCCGCAGCAAATGAACGATTAAGGGATAGCGTAGAATTAATTAAACCGACCAGGCCGCCCACGGCGGCATTACCAGTTGCGGTGCCAGTGGCATACGAATTATTGATTGTGACATTCCCCACACAAGCACCGACCAAGCCCCCAGAATCCCAAGTATTCGCTGTTGCAGCACCCGAAGCATACGAATTATTTATTGTGGATAAATTGCGCACCACACCGACCAACCCACCAACAATATCCGGGCCAGTCACAGTAACTTTGCCGTACGAATTATTGATCGTGGAATTCGACAGTTGGCCGACCAATCCGCCAATATAATATTGCCAACCCGACACAGTACCGCTGGCATACGAATTATTAATTGTAGAAGAATTGTACGCTAGACCGACCAATCCGCCGACATTAGTCACACCGCTTACGCTTTCGCCTATAAGCCCCACACCCGTAATCGTTGCCCCGCTTGTCCCGCCGAATAATCCCACGCTGTTAGTTTCGCGATTGATCGTAAGGCCTATGATCGGGTACCCCTTGCCGTCAAACCTGCCGGTAAACGGATTCGTGCAGGAATCCTCCGAAGCTCCAATCGAACACCCCAAAGGCTTAAATCCTTTGTCTCCAAGATCCTCTAAAGCAGGGATACTGTCGTCATTAAGCGGACTACCCGACACATCCGGATTTCCATCCACCCCTTTGTTATTGAACCTTTTGGCATAACCACACTTCCAGAGACTGCCTGGCGTGGTCGATGCCGCGGAACAATTAATGCTTGCTGTGTTGGCAGGATTCGTCGCGGAACAATCAATGTCGGATCCCAGTTGATAGGTGGTTTTGTTCAGAGCAAATTTCGGATCCGGATGGTAACCGATCATCTGTAATTCCTCGCAGGGGGTCATGCCGGAAGTGCCAGAAGAGACGACTCCAATCGCTTTGATAATGTTGCTCGGAGTTTTTAAAGCATCGAAGATACGAACCCTGAATTTTGAGGCTCCTATATCTCCTGGGGTTACTAATGTGAGCCCGCGGATTTCCCCCAAGGGAGCCGTAGCGGTCGGGGGAGTTCGAATTTTGAGTGGACTGGGTGAAGTCGCAAAGGTAGCGGCATCTTGGCAATCGAGCTGTACGACCTCCGTTCCGCCGTCATTGCCCCGAACCCCGCAATCCTCCGCCCGCGCGGGGCTGCAAAGACCGAGAAAAACCAGAAACGCTAAAAAAACGACGCGGCCCAACATACTAGCGCTAGGCTGTTTCAACCCAGATCTCTCCTACAGTGGTGGTGGCGACCGTCTTGGGGGTCGACGTGGACGTCACGACCGGCACTTTGAGCGTCGTGGTCGCTTGTAAACTGCTGTACTCCCCGTTCGGCG
>CAYZYT010000014.1:0-61009 GCA_964482725.1 uncultured bacterium
CAACATACTAGCGCTAGGCTGTTTCAACCCAGATCTCTCCTACGGTGGTGGTGGCAACCGTCTTGGGGGTCGACGTGGACGTCACGACCGGCACTTTGAGGGTCGTGGTCGCTTGTAAACTGCTGTATTCTCCGTTCGGCGAGGGATAATAAGTGGTCAGCTCCACTTTCCCGGCGTAAGCGCTTGCCGTGATCAAAAGCACCAAACCCGCGAGAGCGAAAAAAATCTTTATTGGGGATCTCATGTTTGCCTCCTATTTAAAAAACGAACCCTGCGTTCCGCATGAATCTATCGTAACGGCTCTGTCAATTCAAGAGCTCAGCTTTCCCATTTTAGACGCGGCAACCCGCCCGAAACCGATTCCCAAATACCGGCAGGATTCGTAGTACTCCAAAAATTCCACGCTGCAGTCCCGCCGACAGTGCCATTCGTCCAATAAACCTTCGCGCCGGTCCCGCTTCCGCACGTTCCGTCGACATTGCCGTAGAAATTACTCGTAGCCGCAGCCTTCTCGAACTGACCGACCGTTGAAATTATGGGGGCATTCCCTGGGAGCTGGGGACTTGGGCCTATCACATAAGTAGTCCCTCCCACGCCATAATATGGAGCATTATACCGCCAATTGTTTTTCAGCTTGCAATCTGACGGAGAATATCCCCATTGTCCGATCAGCCCGCCAACAGCGGCATTACCATACACACTGCTCAGAGAAAAAGAGTTGGTAATGCTGCTATTTGAGTCCCTGGCTTTGCCCACCAAACCGCCTGCTTCGTGCCCAGTCCCGCTCACTTGGCCTGTTGCATAGCAATTGATGATCGACCCGCCGCTGTACATATCGCCGGACAGACCGCCGATAATATCCCAGCCGCTCGCCGCGCCCCCACCCGTTACAGAGCTTGTCGTGTAGGAATCAGCGATGGAACCTCGATTGGATCCGACCAAACCGCCGGCAGTATAGCCCTTCGCACTCCCCTTCGCAAAAGATTGGGTGATAGAACCATGATTCACGCCGACCAGACTGCCGATATAGGACGGCCCGCTTGCGGTACATGTGGAAGAGGATTGGGTAATGCTGGCCAAATTATCTCCCACCAATCCGCCGGCACCCCAATAGGTGGCCTTCACGGTGCCCGATGCGCTGCAGTTGATCACAGAACCACCGTTATTCCCGGCCAAGCCGCCGATATTGGTGTAGCCTTGCACTTTCACGTTCACAAGACGAATATTTTTGGCCACTCCATTCATGGATGCGAAAAGACCATCATTCCCCCAAAATTCATCCGTTCTATTGATTGTAAGACCATCAATCGTTCGCCCCTGACCGTCAAAAGTACCCCTAAAATTTGAGATCGGGTAAAACCCTTTGGTGCGAAGATTATCCTGCGTCAATACGAGCGAAGCATCGCATCCGTTGTCGTCGCCCCCTCCGGGCTTCCCGTCAAATCCATTCGGCCCGTAGAAGTCGTTATAACCTTTTTGCCAGAGACTGCCGGCATATTTAGAACTTGCGGAATTCGTCGCGGAACAATCAACAACGTCAGCTCCAAGATTATGCGTCCCATTCGACGGAAAGCTTGGAATAAGACCGATCATCTGGAGTTCTTCGCAGGTGGTAATACCGGGAAGGATCTTCCCAATCGCCATGATCTGTTCAGGGGGTGATTTTGACGTGTCGATGTACCGGACTCTAAATTTGGAGGCGTTAGGAGCATTGGTGGCCACGAGTTTCAATCCGCGAGGTTCCGTCGAAGTACGGACCATTAACGGACTGCGTGTTCCCGCGGCCTCACAATCGAGTTTTACGACATCCGTTCCGCCTTCATTGCCCCGAACCCCGCAATCCTCCGCCCGCGCATGGCTGCAAAGACCGAGAAAAACCAGAAACGCTAAAAAAACGACGCGTCCCAACATACTAGCGCTAGGCTGTTTCAACCCAGATCTCTCCTACGGTGGTGGTGGCGACCGTCTTGGGAGTCGACGTGGACGTCACGACAGGCACTTTGAAGGTCGTGGTCGCTTGTAAACTGCTGTACTCCCCGTTCGGCGCTGGATAATAGGTGGTCAGCTCTACTTTCCCGGCGTAAGCGCTTGCCGTGATCAAAAGCACCAAACCCGCGAGAGCGAAAAATATTTTGGCCTGAAATCTCATATTTGCCTCCTATTAAGCGAAATGAACTGTCTCAATCTTTATTTGTTTTTCATTAAAGATGCTTGGGCCGACCCTCTCCGCCTGTGTCGCGCCGGGATGATAGGGATCGGGACCGTCTTATGCCGCTACTTTACCGCGACTGTCCCAACGGTTCAAGAACTGTCCTCGGGAAACAGGGCATGAAAATACGGTTTTGCGCTCATTGCCGGTCAATTTCCGCGAGCCGCGTAGAGTTCCCCGGTGGCCGATAAAAAAAAGAAATCATAACGAGCGGCGCCTGGCCTTGGCTATTTCAAACCACGGATCCGAGTCTTAGCGGTTAATCGTTCAGAATGCAGGTCTGGTTTTTGCCGGAGGATTTCGCTTTGAGGAGAGCTTCTTGGGCGCGTTCGACGACCTTCTGAGGGTTCTTTTCATCGAGACTCAGCACCGAAACCCCGGCGCTAACTTTCACGGAAAGGGTCTTGTCTCCGTTCGGAAATGTCGTTCTCTCAACGGTCCTGCGGATCCTCTCGGCCACGCCGAAAGTCGCCGTCGCCAGACTGTAGCCCACAAGCAGTATAATGAAGACGTCCTCGCCATAGCGGCCCGCGATATCCGGCATAGCACGGCCTTTGGTGCGGATCGCATCCTGGATTACCGCGGCAACCTGTTTGAGAACGGTGTCCGCCATTTTACAACCGTGCTCCTCGTTGAACTTCTTAAAGTCGTCGATATCCAGGAGGATCACGGCGAAAGGTTTCCGGAAAGTCCGGGAATAGTTGAGGGCCTGAGACAGGAAGGTGTTCACATAGCGCATGACAAAAAGCCCGGTCAGCTCATCGCGTACCGCCAGACTCAGGAAATAGAGCCGTTCCTTGTATTCCTGGATCCTCACGATCGCAAAGGAGATCAGAAAATAGACCGCCACCAAAAGAAGCGGCGCCGCAACTCCTGTCCAGATCCCGGCCCATGAGAAGAGCGCAAAGGAAGCCAGGATCCAAAGGCCCCCGATCGCCAATGCCGAGAGAGTCGAGAAGACGCTCCGGAAAGGGATCAGGACAAGTCCGGCCCAAAAAGCGACCCCCAAAAGGATCCCCGCGAAGACGTGGGGTGAAACCACGCGGATGTACTGCCCGGTCAGAAGCGTGTTAATGATATTCCCCAGAGCTCCGATCCCGGGGCTCGCAGACTCAAGCGGCGTCGTCTTGTAATCGGAAGCGGTCATCCCGATAAGGCAGATCTTTCCTTGAAAATCCTTGGCGGTGATCGGCGTGGCCGTCCCCTTGGAGGCCAGAGCGTAGCTATTCAATACATCCACGAACGGATAATAACCGGAGGAGGCGTTCCACCGCTTCGCCCAATGGATGAGAAGGTTATTTTGATCATCGCGCGGGAAATCGCACTGCTGCATGGTCGGCACCGGTTTCCCGAGAAAATCGTAAGCAACCCGGATCCCGAGATGCGGCACCAGCTCTTTGTTGAACTTCACAAAAGGATACACGCGGCGGATCACATTATCGGGATCCTGGCTGTAATTGATATGACCGATCCCCCGAGCCGCGGCGCTATAAGCTTGCGAGGATTGGTTCACGTAATAATAGTTCTTGAATCCTTCCGATTCGAAAGAGACCGGCAAATAAAAATTAGGCGTTTTTTTGAATTCCTCAAGAAGCGCCTGATCGTCTTCGGGCGTGTCCGCCGCCTGCGTGAAGAAAAGATTGAACACAATCGCCTTGGCGCCCCATTCCCTCAAAATGCGTGTGATCGCCGCGTAATAGCGCTTAGGCCACGGGAAAGGCCGTATGGACTGCAAGCTGTTCCTATCGATCCCGATATAGACGACCGCCGGATCGACCTTCGGGGCAGGCTGGTATTTGAGGAACTGATCGTAGAAGCCATTATCGAGCGCACGAAAGATCGGGGTCCCAGAAAAACTGAGGACAAGTGCAAAGACCAGAACAAATCCCAGGATCTGGATCGTACGAAGCGGAGTAAAAAAAAGAACCAGTTGCCGGAAGGGCTCGGTTGCGTATCCCTGGCGTTTTCTAACAAGTCCCGCGGGCGCTTTTTCCATGGTTCCCTCGTTGCAAAACAGGATTAAAAAAGAATTCACCTAAGTAACGTCTATATTGAGGCAAAATTTACACTTTTCCAAGAATTTTTTATTTTTATAAAAATCCCTGCCTCTTCGGGGAAAGCTACGGTATAATCTCGGTCCTTCTAAGGGAGGTGTCGTGGCGCCCAGGCCTTTGTTTTCTTTTTCTCAAAGGCATCGCGGGCAGCCATTATGCGCCTCTTCATTTTAAATCGAGGAGAATTATGGCACTAAGCGGATGGTTCCAGTTCAAAAAAATAAGGCTCCTGCTGGCCTGGGGCTCGATCCCTATTCTACTCCTTTGTTCCAATATGAACGACAGCACCTTCCGCTGGGGCATCGTTCTCTTGATCGTCGGCGAATTGATCCGTTTTTGGGCACTCGGGTTCGTGGAAAAAAAAGGTCAGAAGCTCGCCATGAGCGGTCCCTATGCCTTCGTGCGCAATCCCCTTTATGTCGGTAATTTCTTTTTAGGCCTCGGCGTTGCCGTGATCGTCTCGAACTGGATCATCATGGTCCTTTTTCTCGCGGGCTTCCTGGGGATCTATACGGGGACCATTCGCGGCGAGGAAAAACATCTGCGAGCGATGTTCGGAAAATCTTACGAAGATTATTGCAAGAACGTCCCTTCCTTTCTCCCGAGGTTGACCCCCTACGCCGCGCCTGAAAAAGATTCTTTTCTCTGGAGCCGCATCATCAAACATCACGAGTACATCACGGTCCTGGGGATCGCCCTCATGGCCATGCTGATCCATCTTTACGATGAGCTCTTTATCGCCAAAGAACCCCTCGCCCAGGAAACATCGTTGATCGTCGCGACGGTCCTCGTGGTGCTCATCCTGGCGCTGGAGCGGGTCTTCGTCAGCCGCCTTCACATCACCTTCTTTGAACGCCTCCGCGAAAAAGACGTCCACGCCAAAAAGCCGTAACACCTCTTCGCGTTCAAAGAATCAGCACCGCATGCCGCGTCAAACCGTCGCCCGTGGGCGAAACACACTTCACCTCGGAGCGCTTGATCGAATAAAAATGACTGCCTGTGATGAGGAAAAAGTTGACCGGAGCGCGCCTGAGTCTCTATAATCCTCCCAATCATTTTTCTCACGGGAGATACGAGCCATGTTGGAATTTAAACAGAAAGTACTTTGCATCGGTTTCGGCTCGGTCGGAAAATGCGCCCTGCCGATCCTCCTCGAACATATCCGTATTCCTTATAAGAATATCACGGTGCTCGACTTTGCGGACAAACGCAAGGAGCTCGCACCCTGGATCAAAAAAGGGGTCCGCTACTCCCAGGAAAAACTGAATCCTGTCAACGTCGCGCGGACGCTTTCCAAGTATGTCTCCCCCGGCGGCATGATCATCGATCTGTCCTGGAATATCGATTCCCTCGACATGCTTTCTTGGTGCCATGAAAATAAGGTCCTCTACGTGAATACCTCCGTCGAGGAATGGGACCCGTACGCGAATATCGAAAAAAAGACCCCGCTTGAGAAATCGCTTTATTTCAAACAGATGGGCCTGCGCAAAATGACCGCAAAGTGGGCGGACGATTCCACGACCGCGGTGCTAGACCATGGCGCCAACCCGGGACTCATCAGCCACTTCACAAAGCAGGGGCTTCTCGACATTGCCGAGAAAGCGACCCGCGATAAGGGTACTTCCAAAAAAGACCGCAAATCATTGGAGCATCTGATCCGTGAAGAAAAATTCAACAACCTGGCCATGAAGCTTGGAGTGAAAACGATCCATGTAAGCGAACGCGACACCCAGATCACGGACCAACCTAAAGAAGTCGATGAATTTGTCGGTACCTGGTCGATCGAAGGTCTCCGGGAAGAAGCGATGTCCCCTTCGGAAATAGGATGGGGCACGCATGAAAAAGAATTACCTCCTTTGACCACCGTACCGGACTATGGACCTCAGAATCAGATCTTCCTTTCCCAGATGGGCATGAACACCTGGGTGCGCTCCTGGGTCCCGAACTACGAGATCGTCGGCATGGTCATCCGTCACGGAGAAGCTTTCAGTATTTCCGAAAAACTTACGGTATGGAGAAGCGGAAAACCCGTCTATCGCCCGACCGTTCATTATGTTTATATGCCCTGCAACGAAACCGGCGCCTCGATCCACGAGCTCCGCTGCCGTAATTACGAACTTCAACCCAAGTGCCGTATTATGTCGGACGAGATCGTGAAGGGCGCGGATATCCTGGGATCGCTTATCATGGGCCACAAATATAATTCCTGGTGGACCGGGAGCATCCTAACGATCGACGAAGCGCGTAAACTTGTACCGCATCAGAACGCTACCACGATCCAGGTCGCAATCGGCGTGGTCGCTGCGGCCATGTGGATGATCGAAAACCCCAACAAGGGCGTCTGCGTCCCGGATGATCTCCCCCATAAAGAGATCCTCGCCACCGCAAAACCTTATCTCGGCACGCTGGTCTCCGAATCTTACGACTGGACCCCTTTCAAGAATTACCAGGTGTTCTTTCAGGAAAACCAAAGCTCCCACCTGGACAAAAAAAATCCATGGTGCTTCAAGAATTTCTTATTTAAAGAGTAACGGCAGTCAACGTTTCGCCTGGCATGCGCGTGGAACGAAAAAGCGTTGACGTCGTCCATTCCCTGAGAAACGGATCTTCGAAATGATCAAAAAAAAGAACGCCCAAGAGATCGAGCGACGCGAAAATATGCGCGGGGGCACGGGGAGGATCACGGTCCGTCATTATCTCAAGCCCGAAGAGATCAAGGCCCGCACACGGCTTTGCTCAGAACTCATCCTCCCTCCTGGCGCAAGCATCGGCCCGCATGACCATGTGGGAGAAGATGAGATCTATCTCATTCAGAAAGGCCAAGGCCTTATGACCGACGGAGATCAGGAATTCCAGGTCGCAGTAGGCGATGCCATCCTCACAGGTCAGGGGGCTTCCCATTCCATTAAGAACACAGGGGCGGAAGACCTTGTGGTCACGGCCGTCATCATCAAATACTGATGCCCCCCCCCAGGGACGGTTCTCCCCAACCTATTTATCCGCAACGAGTTGCTAAAGGCTCGTCCCTTTTCATCCATCCACGTTTTTACTCGAACGATTGTTCCCGAAAAAGGGACACATCTCTCCTAACTTGCTGCGCCACAAGTGGTAAAGGAGAACCGTCCCTGTGAGTGCTCTCTTCCCGAAGGAAACTTTTCTCCCCGCCAGGATCCTCTTTAAAAAAGGCGCCCTTTCGGACCTCGCAAAGGAAACCGCGGAGTTTGGAACATGCGGGATCATTGTTCACGGCTCATCGCTTGAGAAAAACGGCCTGAAAGAAAAGATCTCCGAAGATTTTAAGAAAGCAGGCCTTACCGCAGAATTTTTCTGTCGCCCTCAAGGAGAACCCACCCTGGGCGAGATCCTTTTAGTGATCCACCAAGGGCGCGCCTTAAAGATCCGGTGGATCCTCGGGATCGGCGGTGGGAGCGTGCTGGACCTTGCCAAGGCAGCGGCCGGTCTTTTCCACGCTAAAGAAAAACCTGCCTTTTATCAAGAAGGCGGTCTGCTCGAAGAACCGGGGATCCCCTTTCTCGCGGTCCCCACAACCGCCGGCAGCGGCTCGGAAGCATCGCCCAATGCTGTCATTATTAATCCTGAAAAAAAGGCGAAGCTTTCCATCCGCCACAACGATTTTCTTGCACGCAAAGTCCTCCTCGACCCGGATCTCTTGAAGGGGCTCCCCTTTCATGTGATGTGCCACTCCGGAATGGATGCGTGGGTCCAGGCCTATGAATCGTTCATTTCTAAAAATTCGACCTGGTTCAGCGAGAATTTTGCCCTCAAAGCCATTCAGTTGATCAGTCGCCATTTGGTCCCGGCCTTGAACGCAGGACGCGACGAGGACCTGAGCGCCCTCATGCTTGGAAGTTTTTTCTCCGGACTCGCTTTTTCACATTCGCGCCTCGGCGTGATCCACGGCCTCGCGCACCCGCTGGGGGTTCTTTACAACGTCCCGCACGGACTGATCTGCTCGCTCTGCTTTTCCCCTTCTATCAAACTCAATCTCGAAGCCATGGGCAATCAAAAATACGCCATCATGAGCCAAGCGGTCGGGATGGACCTCCTCCAAAAAGTCCATGAACTCCAGAAGACGCTCAAGATCATTTCCCCCTTCAAGGGAAGGCCTCTCCCCGAAAAAGAGAAGATCATCGCGGAGACGCTCCAATCCGGATCCACCGCCGCGAACCCCAAAACGATCACCCGAGAAGACGTCGAATATCTCCTCCGTGAGATTTTTTAATAAAAAATCCCGGAGCGTGGGAAACGCGGCACAAAAAAATCTTTCGCCGTTCCACGCTCCCTGGCGAAGAAATAAAAAGGCAGATGCCTTTTTATTTCTATGCTAGCATGACCCATGCAAAAAAAACCTTCTTTCAACTACTGGCTTCAATACCTCGCCGTTAGCGGTTTGGCTTTCCTCGCGACAGCACTGCCCGTCGAGATTTCGCATCGCATTGCCTGCGGGTTCGGAACCCTGACCTACTGGATCTTAAGCAAGCGCCGTAAGATCGCTCTTGAGAATATCGCCCATGCGCTTGGAAACTCCCTTCCGGACAGGCGAAAAAAAGAGATCGCGCGGTCTGCATTCCAAAGCGCTGCGCTTTCTATGATGGAACTGTTTACGGTCGAAAAGATCAAAAAAGAGGCCCAAACACGCTTTGAGCTTTTTGGGAACGAATTTCTGGAAGAAGCTTTTTTGAAAGAACAAGGCGTCGTTTTAGTCATCTCCCACCTGGGTTCCTGGGAATATCTTTCATTCCTTCCCTATTTCACGAAGCGACCGTGGTCGGTCGTGGTCAAAAATATCAAGAACCCTTATCTCGACAAGGCGATCGATTCGATGCGCCGTGTCATGACCGTCAACCCGATCTCAAAAGACAGCTCGGTCCGGGCCATCTTTCAGGAACTTAAAGCCGGTCACGGCGTGGCCCTCTTGGTCGACCAATGGGCGGGGGATGAGGGCCTTTGGGTTGACTTTTTTGACACTAAGACCTCGACCACCTCGATCCCGGCACGGCTTTCCGAAAAAACCGGATGCGCGCTCGTTTCCGCTTACTGTCTTCGAACCGCTCCGGGACATTATGAGATCCACATTGAAAAACCGATCATTCACGATATGAACGAACCGGGCTGGGAAAGCACGATCACGCGAAATCTCAATGAAGCGCTCGAGCGTCAGATCCTGGGACATCCCGAACAATGGCTCTGGGGCCATCGCCGTTGGAAAAATAAACCAGCTCATATTCGGACGGTCGAAAACGGTCCGAATATCTAATTATTTTTTCCGTTGCGCCCGTTCTTTTGTTTTGTGATGGCAAAACGTGAGAAAAACAATTTGTTTTGAGATCGCCATGATCCCTGCTTCAGAGGCCCCTCGCAATGACGCAACGTGGTTATCAGGATGGATTCTAAATGGACCTTGAACTTAAGATCGAAAAAGTGGTGTTCGGTGGCGATGGTTTGGGCTTCGTCGAGGGAAAGGCCTGCTTCGTGGAGAGGGCTCTCGCGGGCGAGAAAATCCTCGCGCGGATCTTAAGCGACAAACCCAACTTCATGAAGGCTAAATTGATCCGCGTCCTGGAGCCTTCCCCTCATCGCATTCATCCGCCTTGCCCTTATATTGAACGGTGCGGCGGCTGCCAATACCAGCACCTCCCCTACACAGAAGAGTTGAAATGGAAAGAGCATCAAGTGCGTGAAAGTTTCGCCCAAGTGTTCAAGGCGGAAGAGATCCCCATCCTCCCGATCCAGCATAGCGCTAAGGAGTACGGCTACCGAAAGAGCATCACGATCCACCGCACGACGGAGAAGAACAACAAATCCCAGCGCCTCGGTTTCATCGGCCATGACAATCATTCCAAGGTCCTGATCGACTATTGCATGCTTGCGGACGAACGGCTCCGGGAGATCTTTAACATCGAGCACAAGCTCAACCGCCGCGAAGAAAAAAGAGCCTTCAAACTGGACGAAAAGGGACGGATCTTCACAAGCGACGAAGAAAAACTTTACCGCGTCAGCGTCGGGGGCCGGTCGCTCTGGACAAGCTCTTTGGGATTTTTCCAGAATAATATCGAGGTGACAGAGCTCATCGCTCAAAAGTTAGCGACGTACATCGCTGAGATCCAGCCGACCCGCTTTTTGGACCTTTACGCCGGCGTCGGAACTTTTCCGCTTCTCGCAGCTCGTAACGTTCCCGAGGTCCACTGTTTTGAAGACAATCCTTACAGCACAGGCTGTCTCCGGAGAAATGTTAAAGAGTTGGACTTGCCTCTGGCGGGTATTTTCGCAGGAAAGGTTGAGAAAACTTTCCCTCGTTTTATCCTCCACAGTCCTAAGCCGGGAACGCTCGTCTTCATGGATCCGCCGCGACAGGGGATCGCATCATCGCTTGCGGATTTTTTGGCCAAGGAAGACGTGGGGGAGAATATTTTTTATCTTTCCTGCGACCTGCAGATCCTTTTGCGGGATCTCAGGCAGATCCTCGCTACCGGCCGCTACAAGGTCCGGGAAGTCACTCCCTTCGATATGTTCCCTCGCACCAAGCACATTGAAATACTCGTCTGGCTGACTAAGCTCTAGGCGACCTTCCCCGCTACCGACCCGCTGGCCCAGGCCCAGGCGAGATTGTAGCCGCCCCGGCGTCCTTGCACATCGAGCACTTCTCCTGCGAAATAAAGACCTTTTTGAAGTTTGGACTCAAGCGTCACAGGATCGACTTCATCGACCGGGATCCCGCCCGCTGTAAATTCCGCTTCATTCCAACCGCGCGTGCCCATCACCTTGAATTCTTTATGTTTGAGAAGATGGGCAATCGAGGACGCATCCTCCTTTTGGATCTCGCCTCGAAGCGCGAGGAAGCATTTGTGCGTCAAGAGGCCTTCCAGTAAATTCTCACGCGCGACGCCTTTTTCAAAACGACGGGACAGCTCTTCCACCAAAGCCGGCTCACTCATGAAAGGGATCAGGTCGACTATCACGGTAACATTTTTTATATGTTCGCGGTTCATGGCGACCGAAATCTCATCGCTTACGTCCAAAATCGCAGTCCCTGAAAGGCCATACTGCGTAAAAAGAAGTTCCCCGGATGCAGTCCGGACCTTCTTTCCTCCAATACAGCTCGTAACCTCTGCGCGAACCTTTTGACCCTGCAAAAAATGGCAACAAGGATCTTTCGCGAGCAAAGCCACCGTACTCGGCACGGGCTCGAGAATCTGATGCCCGAAGGCCGCCGCAAGCCCATAACCGTTCCCATCCGCGCCGAGCGCAGGATAGGACTTCCCCCCCGCACACAAAATAACTTTTCGGCAGGTCTCTTTTTCCCCGGTCTTGGCGCAGACTTCGAATCCCATTTTTAGGGCACGAATATTTTTTATTTCGCAGCCAAGATCAAGCGTCACTTTGAGCCTCTCAAGCTCCATCTCAAGCACTTTGAGTACCGAAGCCGCCTGATTCGTCACCGGGAAGATCCGGCCCGCTTCATCCGCATAAGTCGCAAGCCCCAGCTCCTTAAAAAATCCGAGGATGGCTTCTTTCCCGAATTGGTCAAACACCGATCGGACAAACGCGTGACTTCCGGGATTATAAAAGGAAGCGTCGAGGGTTTCGTTCAGGAGATTACAACGGCCGGCCCCCGTGATGAGCAGTTTTTTCCCGATCTTCGGCATTTTCTCGCATACAAGAACCGAGGCGCCCTGGCTCTGCGCAGTGATCGCCGCCATCATACCCGCCGGCCCACCTCCAATAATCACAACGTCAAATGAATTCATTTTCCCTTTCGTGAAACGTTCTACGGTCAATGACCGCCTCTTCGTTGCGCGTTGCCCGTTGCGCGTTGTCCGCTCTTCGGTTGAACCCATTCGCGTTGAAGCTGACGTTCCTTATAAGTTTTAGCGGTCGCGACCGGCTCACCGGTCATCGGATGTTTCCCGGTGTGATACATGCAGGTCGAGATCGTCATGGGAAGCGGCATAAAATCCTGAACCTGTTCCGGATGCATGCGGTTTGCGAACAAATAGGAGGCCAGTTGCCTGGCATCTCCGTCCGCGCACCCGGGATGCGCGCTGACAAAATAATTCACGAGGTATTGTTCCTTGCCGGCTTTCCGGTTCATCGCCTTAAATCGCTCGGCAAACCGTTCATAGACCTCAAACGGTGGTTTATTCATCATCTTAAGCGTTGCATTCGAGGCATGTTCCGGGGCGACCTTCAGCTGACCGCTCACATGACTCTTACAAAGCGCCTCAAGGTACGCATCCGACTCTTTTTCAACAAGCAGGTCGTAGCGGAGACCGCTTTGAATGAAAAGATGCTTCACTTTGGGAACGGCCAAGATCTCTTTCCAGAGCTCCATGGCTTCGTCGTACCCGAGCTTCAAGTTTTTGCATTTCACGGGCATCATACACTGTTTTGCGCGGCAAGCACCCGAATGATCCCATTGCTCACATGTCGCGCCGTAGAGATTCGCGGTCGGACCGCCCATATCGGTGATCGTGCCCTTGAATTCCTTCAAAGCGGCGATCGTCCGCACTTCGCTTAGGATGGATGCTTGGCTCCGGCTCTGGATCATGCGTCCCTGATGCGCGGAGAGGGAGCAGAAATTGCATTCTCCGGCACAACCCCGATGCGCTGTGATGGAAAAACGCACCGTCTCAAATCCAGGCACACCTCCCGATTTATCGTAAACAGGATGCCAGGCGCGAGCAAAAGGCAACCCGTAGAAATGATCCAACACGCCTGTCACGAGCGGCAACGCAGGCGGCTCCTGGATCACGAACCGCTCACCATGCTTCTGGACCACTGTCTTCCCACGCACCGGATCACCTTCAAGGTACGCGAGCCGGAACGCTTCATTGAACTTTTCTTTATCGGCGCTGGCCTCTTCGTAGGACGGCAACATCACCGCGTCTTCGAAACCTTCCGCGCTATTTCGGAGGATCACCGTGCCACGGATCCCTTGCAGTTTTTTAATATCTTCACCATCCCCTAGCCTCCTTGCGATCTCCAGGATTGGGGTCTCGCCCATGCCGTAGACGAGAAAATCCGCTTTTGCGTCGAGGAGGATCGAACGGCGCACACTCTCCTCCCAATAATCAAAATGCGCGAAACGCCGGAGACTCGCCTCGACCCCGCCCAACACCACAGGCACGCCCGGAAAAAGTCCTTTGATCTTGCTGGTATAAACGATCGATGCCCGGTTGGGTCTCATCCCCGAATGTCCTCCCGGCGCGTAATCATCCGTGCGGCGCGGCTTCTTGCTCGCGGTGTAATTGCTCACCATGGAATCAAGATTGCCAGCGGTGACGCCAAAGAAAAGTTTGGGCCGGCCCAGGGCAAGAAAATCCTCGGAGGTCTTCCAATCGGGCTGCGCGATGATCCCGACCTTGTACCCCGCATCCTCCAGGACCCGCCCGATTAACGCCACGCCATAGGAGGGATGGTCCACGTAGGCATCGCCTGTGATAAGAATAATGTCACACGCATCCCAGCCGCGTTCCGCAAGGTCTTGCTTGGATAGAGGAAGAAATTTTTTCCGGTCTGTTTTGGACATGCAGGATTATAACCTTCCCGGGACCCCTACCGCATCAGATTAAATATAAGGACTTGCGATCCCCATGCCTATCGATCCAAGCGGAGCTGCGCTGGGGGCCAAGACAAAAGTTTCCATGTTTTTAGAAAGGGCGCTGATTTTACTGCAGGGCGACTCGTGGTATAATGCCGCATCCCGATCCGAGCGGTGAGGGATAAAAGGCAAGCGGCAAGCCCCTACAAAAACGGCTTCGTGCTTTTCACCTTTCCTCTTATCGCTCACAACTTATTGCTTATCAATATAGGAGAACACATCATGCCCTTCACACTTCCTGAACTTCCTTATACCTGGGACGCCCTAGCGCCGCATATCAGCAGGGAAACGCTCGAGTATCATTATGGCAAACATCACAACGCCTACGTCACCAATCTCAATAAGTTGACGGAGGGAAAACCCGAAGCCAACAAATCCCTGGAAGATCTCATCAAAACCACCAAGGGACCGGTATTCAATAACGCGGCACAGGTCTGGAACCATACATTCTATTGGAACTGCCTGAAACCCCAGGGAGGCGGACTTCCGACCGGCGCCTTACTCGAGGCGATCAATGCCTCCTTCGGAAGCTTTGAAGAGTTTAAGACCCTTTTCACGAACATGGCCGTCGGGATCTTCGGATCCGGTTGGGCCTGGCTGGTCCGAGATGAAGACGGAACGCTGGGGATCGAATCCATGTCCAATGCCGGCAACCCCTTGGTGAACGGCCAAACACCGCTCCTCACCTGCGATGTGTGGGAACATGCTTACTACATCGATTACCGGAATGCCCGCGCAAAATACGTCGAGACGTTCTGGGCTCTCGTAAATTGGGAGTTTGTTGCAAAAAATTTACAAGGCTGATTTTTTCGGGGAACGGCGAACGCTTGCGTTTTACGTTAGCCGTTCCCCGCTTTTTTAGTTGAGCATCGACTCCATGCGCCGGATCGCTTTCTCAGCCAGCGAATACTCAGGATTTTTCTCGAGGGCATGTCGATAAGCTTCAAGTGCTTGGGCCCAATCCCCCTGATGTTCCCAAACCCGACCCAGGTTATACCAGGCATAAAATTTCCCGTCATAACGCTCCGCCACGGTCGCCCTTTCAAGCCACACGATCGCTTCCTCCCAACGTCCGGTCTCGATCATGTACGCCCCGATATCATTGTAGGGATTCCCATATTCCGGATCCAGCCGGACAGCCTTTTCACATTCCCGGATCGCGTCTCCATACCGCCCCTTGACGCTATAGGCCCAGCCCAAGCAGGTATGCGCCTCGGCGGTGGGCTGAGAAGCCAGGGACTTAAGGTAAAGCTCGATGGCGAGATCGACTTTCCCGGCCATCTGCTGGTCGTAGGCTTCCTGAAGGAACTTCGCGGCATCTTCCTCTTTATTCAAATTAAATTCATTCATTTTTCTGCTCAGTTTTGGTAGGGGACCTGGAAACGGTGACGGGATAACGAGAAAACGACATCCCGCTCAACGTTCTCCGCTATCGTTAGAATTTCATAAAAGGATTCGTGCGTCGCTCTTGCTCGATCGTGGAGGAATCCGCGTCCCCATAAGCATGACCGGGAAAAACCTGAAGAGCTCCGTCCAGCGCTGAAAGACGTTTTAGGCTTCGCAGGATCTTCTTCTCATCACCGCCTGGAAGATCGCAACGACCGCAGGCCCCCACAAAAAGCGTGTCCCCTGTCACAAGCTTATCCCCTGCCAGAATGCACTGCGCCCCTTCGGTATGGCCCGGCGTGTGAAGAAAAGTCATTTCCAAATCCCCGATCTGAAGCGTGGAACCTTCCCGGGTTTCCACGAGATGGTCTTTAAATTCTTTCAGGAACTTCGCTTCGTTCTCATGGACATAGATTTTCGCCCCGGTCTTTTGGATCAAACCCTCAACACCATTCGCATGATCGAAGTGCGTATGCGTGAGGATCCCCGCCACGACCTTCATGCCATCTTTCTCCGCTTCCTTGAGAACCGCGTCCACGTCCCAAGCGGGGTCCACCATCGCGCATTCTTTTTTCTTTTTGTCGCCGACGAGATAGACAAAATTCCCCATATAGCCGACCGGGATCTGTTTGAAGTAAAAATTATCTTTCATTCCCTGTTTTCCTTTATTGTCCCGCGACCCACCTCACCAAGAAGCAAGAGGCCAGAGGCAAAGATGCAGAGAAAAATCTTTGTTTCTTGTCTCTATGCTTCTTGCTTCGGCATTTCAACCACAGCAAGAACAGCCTTGTTTTTTCGCTTTTTCATAATAGATCACCTCAAGCATGGGATCGTCTTGAAGTTTGAGCCTCTTTTTTTCTATGAAAGCTGACGGGATCTCAGGATAGAGGACATCGCCCTCATAATCGGCATGGATCCGGGTCAGATAGATCGCATCAACGAGGTCGATCGTGGTCCGGTAAAGCTCGGCGCCCCCGATGATAAAAGCATGCTCGGTCTTAACACTCTTCACAGCCTCCTCCAGGGAGGCGAAAAAGGTCTGTCCCGGATACGGCTTTTGCCCGCTCCGGTCCAGGATAATATTTGTTCGGCCCGGCAAAGCCTTACAGCCGAGGCTTTCGAACGTCTTGAGCCCCATGATCACCGTCTGCCCGAGGGTCGTCGCTTTGAAGTGCTGCAGATCTTTTGAAAAATGCCAGGGGAGCTGATTCCCCTTCCCGATGACGCGGTGGTTCGCCACTGCAACAATGTGATAAAGCATGTTAAGCCTCCGAGACTAGAGACCGGAGACTGGAGACTGAAGACCCAAGCTTTTAGCTTGAGTCTGTAGTCTGCAGTCTGAGGTCTGATTTATACCGCGACCGGCGCTTTGATCGCCGGATGCGGGTCGTAATGTTCCAGCGTAAAATCTTCGTACTTAAAATCAAAAATACTTTGCACCTTGGGATTCAGCGTCATGTTCGGGAGAGGACGAGGTTCGCGCGAAAGCTGGAGAGCCACCTGCTCTCTGTGGTTCAAATAAATATGAACATCCCCAAAGGTATGGATAAATTCTCCAGGCTGAAGACCCGTGACCTGCGCCATCATCAAGGTCAGAAGCGCATAGGAGGCGATATTAAAAGGCACACCGAGGAAAACGTCGGCACTGCGCTGATAAAGCTGGCAAGAAAGTTTTCCGTTCAACACATAGAACTGAAAGAAAGCGTGGCAAGGCGGCAAAGCCATCGCCTCGATCTCTCCGACATTCCATGCGCTCACGATGATCCGTCGGCTATCCGGTGTTTTTTTGATCATCTCCACCGCCTGCGCGATCTGATCTACGGAAGTGCCATCCGGACGCTTCCATGCACGCCATTGAGCCCCGTAAACGGGCCCGAGATCTCCGCCGGCATCCGCCCACTCGTCCCAGATCGTCACGCCATGGTCCTTCAGAAACTTGATATTGGTATCGCCTTGGAGCAACCAAAGGAGCTCGTAGATCACGGCTTTGGTAAAGATCTTCTTGGTGGTGAGAAGCGGGAATCCCTGGGCCAGATCAAAGCGCATCTGATACCCAAAGGCGCTGATCGTTCCGGTGCCCGTACGATCCTTCTTTTCAGCTCCATGATCCAGGATGTGCCTTAGAAGATCCAGATATTGCTTCATACCCCTTGTTCCTGCACTTCCTGCAAGGCGGCGGGGATATCTTGAATCGCGCCCTCCTTGGGCGCCGTAACGGGCGGAACCTCTTTGACGAAAAAAGTGTCATCGACATTCAGATCATCAAAAAAAGAAACCTGCAGACCAAAGACTGTGGGAGACCCCGAACGCTTCACATAGTAAAGGCCTCCCTTTTCATCTTTAGGCCCTGCATTAAGAAGTGTTTTTTTTCCAGCTTCGGTCACCGCCAACTGCCACACGGGTTTCTCCAAGCCATACCCCTTCGCGTCGGGGTCCACGACTTCCCCGGCCTTTATGCTTTTCATCCTGGCAATAAACTTCAGGACCTTATCAGGATCGAGGGAGGAGGTCATATCCTTGCGCAAGAATTTCCAGGGACTTTTGAGCAAGCTCTGGGGATCGGTCTCACGTTCCAGCCCCATGATCATCGTTCTTTCTTCACCTTTCAGAAGATAAAGGGTGATCTTCGACACTTTCTCGGGGTCAAAATTGAAAAGGCTTAGATCCGCCCAAAAAAGGCTCGCCGGAATCGCCTCATTGAAATCCGTCGCCATTCCCAAAAGCTCCGCGATGTTCGCCTCTACAAAATAGACCTTTTCGCTGGTAGCTTGGCGGATGAAATAGGCATGCTCACCGGCCTGTTTCGTTCCAAGCCGGAGGTCTTGGAGCAAGGCATTCCCTGTGCCAAAAAGCTTGATCGAAAAGGCCTCCGCGTCTTGGATCCCAAAATCCGCGAAGAGTTTTTTCCCGGAACCGCGCAACTCTCCCTGCATCGAACGGAGCCTTTCAAGGAACGCTTCCACCTTCTCGGGATCCGCTTGAGCCCCCCAAAGGCTTTTGACTTTCCAAACGCCGTTTTCTTTTGTGAGTTCTACGGCCGGGGTTTGACTTCCGCCCGTCCTCGCCGGGCGACTGATCAAGATTCTTTCCAGTTTTGCGGGATCGAATTCCGTCAAAGCAACACGGTCTCCTTGCCTTGCCCCTGCGCTATCGCCCACAGAACGGATCCAGGACTTGAGAAGGATCCCCAAGACAAGGATCCCTAAAATAACGCTTAAGATGATGATCTGTTTGGGCTTCATAGGACTTCCGCCGGAATTCTCTGGATGATTTTAAGAAATGGTCAAACTCTTCATGTAAAGCTGCTTGGTCCGTCGACGCATGTACGCCCGGGCAAATCCCGCCAGAGCAATAAGGCCCGGTACCAAGAACATCACAAAAATTCGCCACGCCACTTTTGCGGAGGCCGACACCTTGGGAAGCGCGCGACCCACCTGCCCTTTCGAACGGATCCCGATCAGCGCGTCTCCCAGTGTTAAAACATCCATGGCATTCAGAAAAAAATTGAGGTGGCCGCCATTCTGCATCAGTTGCTTTTGGAAAGGTGTCGCCGCGCCGATCAACAGGAGCTTTCCGGGTTTGGGCTTGAGAGGCTCGGGCGTTTTTTCTTTTTTTTCTTTTTCTGCCGGAACTTCCGCGTTGCCTGAGATCGCCGGAGCCCACTCCGGCATTTTCTTATCTTGGAACGCATTCGAAAATTGTCCTTCGGCCAGCACGGCCAAGGGGAACGGTCCCGAGGCGCTTGTCGCAACGCGCTCCAGCGCCTGAGGCATCAGCCTCCCTGACTTGAACGGCACGGTCCAGGAGCGCTTGCTGGAATGAAGGAGTGTCTGCACTTTGAGTCCCTGAGCTTTGATCCTCTTCTCATCGACTTTCAACGCGCTCCCCCAGAGATAAAAGAACGCCGAAAGACGTGCCGTGATCGAAGTCTGGGCGTTCATCTCGGAATCTGTCAGAAGGATCTGGATCGGCAATTTGACGGGAAAGGAGATGCCCGGGAGACCTCCGCCCCCGCCTGAAAGGGTGATAGCTTCGTTCTGTTCGTCCCCGAGAATATTCGTATCGACCCAGAACCCCCAGGCCGAAAGGAGATCGTTCACGACGGGAGCTTTCTCGCTCGGCACGAGTTCGACGGCACCCGTCTCCTCGGGCTTGTAATTAAACTCGTAATTTTGCACCGCCATAAAAACGGAACCGCCCTGACAAAGGAATCTATTAATCTCGTATTTTTGCCGCTCACTTAAGCTGCCAGGCTCGACTACCGCGAGCGTCTTCGTCCCGTTCGGAATGCCGGACTTCTGATTTAAAGAAATGCGTGAAACGGGATAGCCCTCGTTCTCAAGCCCCATCTGCAGATATTCATAAGGATCATCCCTATAACTTGGAGGAACCTGCCCTCCGAGCTGCTGGAGCAGCATCATCAAGTTGGGATCGACCGATCGATCGGTATAAGGCGCCATCAGAGCGACTTTCGGAACCTCAGGAAGGGTCATGCGGTAAAGCTTGGCCATAATGGCATACTCCAGATCATCGAGATTCGATGGATAGATCTGAGGCAGGATCTCCTCGGGTTTTTCCTTGTAAGAGATCGTAAGCCCGGAATAAATGAGGCGGACCCCCACTTCATCCGACTGGATGGATTCGACTCGGAAAGGCTGGACACCTTTCTTGGAAAGTTGCTCCTCCATCGTATCCGCTTTTTTAGTCCCCTCAACTGCGGTCGCAGCGTCCATATGAAAAACCTGGTACTGAAAATGCCCTTCAGAAACAACACGCATTTCTTCCAACTTATCGCGCGCATCCTGCTCAAGCGTTTTCATCGAAGTCGGCATTTTGTCTGCGGAAGAAACGTAGAATTTCACGATTACCGGCGTTTGAAGGCCCCTCAGGATCTTTCGGGTCGCTAAGGAGATCGTGTAGGATTGACCTTCACTCATATCGAAGCGACCGAGGGGAACCCCGGCCACGAGCCAATTACTCAGGAGGAAGATCCCGGCCGAGATCAGAGCCGCCGTGGTGAAGATCGAGGCGGCTTTCGGCCGCATCCGGCCTTCGATCCAAAATCCGTTCAGGACAAGCGCCACTGCGCTGCCGACACAAAAATAAAGCACATCGCGGTTATCAATCACTCCTTTGGCGAACGTCCCGTAATGGTCTGCTGCCCCCAGAAAATGCCTGGAAAAAGTCCCCAACCCCGCAACCCACCCATCAATAGAAGACGCCACAAATTCCGTCCCTGTAAGATAAAGTCCGAAGCAGATCATCATAGAAAGAATGAATGCCACGATCTGGTCGCGAAAAAATCCCGACACAAGAGTTCCGATCGCAAGAAAAAATCCGCCCAGGAGGGCCGCGCCCATGTAACCACTCGAGATCGCGCCGAGGTCCGGTCGCCCGAGCACGGCGAGCATGACCGGGATCGGGAACGTACAGGCGAGTGCGATCAGGTAGAAAAGGAAGCTTGCAAAAAATTTCCCGAGCACCAGCTCGTGCGATTGCATGGGGAAGGTCAGCAACAACTCCTGCGTGTTCCCTCGCTTTTCTTCGGCCCAAAGACGCATGGAGATCGCCGGCAAAAAGACCGAGAGAAAGAATGGCAGCGTAAAAAAGAAAGATCGCATATCCACGCGCCCGGCCAGGAAGAATTGCGTCATAAAAAGACCGCCGTTCAAGAGCGTGAAGATCACCATAAAGATATAAGCAATGGGAGAATTAAAATATGCCGCCAGCTCACGGTTCAGGATAATGAGAAGATTCGAGCTTTTTTTCATGCGGCCACCGATTTTTGTGGCAGCAACAGCTGAATAAAGATCTCTTCGAGGCTCAGTTCCCGCGCCGCCTTCCCAGAGTTTTGGACTTTTTCCGCCAGCTCTCGCTTCGTGCCCTGCGCCACGAGCTTTCCTTCATTAATAATCACAATTCGGTCGGCGAGGGCTTCTACCTCCTGCAGAATATGCGTGGAAAAAACGATCGTTTTTTCCTTGGCGAGGCTTTTCACGAGGGAGCGGATCTCAATGATCTGGATCGGGTCCAGGCCTGAAGTGGGTTCATCCAGGATCAGCACCTTGGGATCATGGATCAAAGCCTGCGCAAGCCCCACCCGTTGGCCGTACCCCTTAGAAAGTTCGCACAAAAGATGTTTCCACACCGACTTGAGATGGCAGGCGTGGGTGACCCATGCGAGCCGTTCCGCGAGCCTGGCTCCTTCAAGCGCTCGCGCCTTGCCTACGAACGTCAGATATTCATCCACCCGCATATCGCCATAAAGCGGGACTGTCTCGGGTAAATAGCCGATGCTCTTACGGACTTCGATGGGATTTTCAAGAATATCGAACCCGTTCACTTTGGCGGTACCGGAGGAGGGAAAAAGATAGGTCGTGAGGATCCGCATGGCGGTCGTCTTCCCCGCCCCGTTGGGTCCCAAAAGCCCCAGGACCTCTCCCGGATTCGCTTGGAAGGAAACATGGTCCAGCGCGATCGCCGAGCCGTAATGCATGGTGAGAGATTGAACGTCGATCATTTTTTAAATCCAGTGTTAAGCGGTAAGCGAAAAGCGCTAAGTAAAAACTCTCTGCGGATCTTACCTCTTGCCGCTTATCGCTTTTCGCTAAAATTTACCGTCTTCGGCCAAAAATCTGTAGCAAAAATAGGAACATGTTAATGAAATCCAAATAGAGCATCAGGGCGCCCACGATGGCCAGTTGCTCGGGCGCGTTCGCCATGTTTTGATGAATGGCCTTCAGCCGCTGCGTGTCATAGGCCGTAAGCCCGATAAAAACCGCGACGCCGCAATAAGAAATGACCCAATAAAAAATGGGCGAGCGGAAAAAATAGTTTGCGATACTTGCGACAATCACTCCGATGAGCGCCATAAAGCAGAAACTTCCGACGGAGGTCAGGTCTTGCTTCGTCACCCATCCGTACACGCTCACACCCGCGAACGTCATGGCCGTGATAAAAAAGGTGGAGGAGATCGAAGCGGAAGTATAAACGAGAAAAATGCCCGACAGCGTGATGCCGTTCAGCACAGAATAGGCCAGAAATCCGATCGTCGCCGCCTGGGCCGAGATCTTCTGAAGGCTCCGGGTAAGCCATATGACCAAGACGAACTCCGCAATAAAGAAAACCCACATGCCGCCATGCATAAGAAAGCGCAAGAGCGACGCATTGCCGATCGTGATGAAAGCTGCCAGACCGGTGAGCGCGAGTCCCATGGCCATCCATTGATACACCCGCTGCATGAAATTTGAAAAAACGGCGTCCTGAGACTGCGCGAAGGGCTGATGCTTCTGTCCGTCCATAACAACCTCCTTTGAATATTCTGTGGGCAGTATTTTAGCTAAACTTTGCGCAAAGTTCAAAGCGCAAACCCTTCTTGGCGCCTTGGGTCTTGCGCTCTTTTAAGGCGTGGGTACCGGCGGCGGCTCCACGGGAACGAAGGATGCCAAAAACTCACGGATCTTCCTCGCCGGTCTTGCGACGATCGCTTTGTCGCCTTTTTCCACGATGGGGCGCTGAAGAAGGTCGGGATAGATCGCCAAAAGATCCAACCACTGCCCCTCCGTGAGCTGCTTCTCGCCAAGCCGGAGATCCCCAAAAAGCTGGTCCTTCTTACGGATCAACTCCTCGACCGGTACGCCCAGTTTCTGGATAAGTTCTTTCAGCTTCGCTTTAGGGATCGGATCTGTGAAATAATCCACGGCGTCAAAATCCGTGCCCGCCTCTTTTAAGATCTGATAGACCTCTTTACAGGTCGTGCAAGTTGGTTTCTGATAGATCGTAATATCAGCCATAGAAAACCCCATTTAAAAATCTGGATGGTGGATATCGGATGGAGGATGGCGAAAAACTAATGGCCAAAACGCCCTCCACCTTCCTCCATCCGCCATCCTGCAATTATGTTTTCAAGAAGTACAGCCCCACATAGACCTTAGGATCCACGAGGAATCCTTTTTTTTCCATCTCATAAAGCCAAAGATCCGCTTCTTTGAGCGGTATTTCGTGGACCTTGATGGATTCCGTGGCATCTCCGCCGCCGGGACCTTTTTTGACCACGTCCAGAGCTTGATAGAAGGTGATGATCTCGGAACACAAGCCGCTAGAGACAGGCCCCCCCACTAAAAGCGACCAGTGTTCCGTTTCATAGCCCGTTTCTTCCAAAAGCTCGCGGCGGGCAGCCGCCTCCATCGTCTCGGGACCATGCGACCTCTTGTCATTCACGAGACCCGCAGGCCATTCGATCACTTGGGCTTCCACGGGCCTTCGGAACTGTTCGACAAAAACAACCTTCCCCGTTGAGGTCATCGGGACAATGACTACAATACCACTGCATTGGGTCCGCTTGACATACTCCCAATTGTCTTCGCAGACCAGCTCAAGGAACTTGCCTTTATGAAGGATCATGCTTATCCTCGAATTTGAGATTTCAAATTTGAAATCTAGAAGCCAGCGGCTTCTCCGCTCGCGCGGGGATCGCTTTCGCCGTCTATTCTACCAGAACCCTCTTCAAAACAAACCATTTGCGCAAACCCGATCGGATCTTCTTTTTCGATATCATGCCCCAAAAGAGCGAGTTTTAGACGTATCATCTCCTGGTCATAAAGTCCGGACTCCATGAGAAGAGTCCTGTCCCGGACTAAAAGCCTCGGAAATCGAACGGCCCCGGAGCAGGAAGCCGCAAGATCGATCCTTTGAACCAGCACATTTAAAAGCACGGCCGCCGGATCGTCCGGACCGTAAGCATTTAACACCATCGAGGGCTTCCCGTTTTTAAAAATGAATGTGGGAGCCTCCGGTCCGCGCGGTCTTTGTCCGCCGGAGATCAGTTCCGATGACTTTGGCTCCTTGACGAACGCGGGATCCGCAGCAAAAGCCGTCAGCAGGTCATTTAAGAAAAACCCGTACCCCGGCACCTTCAGCGCCGAACCAAACGCGTCTCCAAGCGTCGCCTCGAGAATTGCGATATTCCCCTGAGGATCCACGACCATGACGGAAGACCCGGCTCGCCTCTTTCCCCTCTCCGGTCCCTCAATCTTCATTTCCTTTAACTTCAAGACCTGATCGAATTTGATGACGCCTGTCCGGTCTTGCGCCCAGGCCTCCGAAAGAAGTTCCTTAAGAGGGCTATCAAAAAGGTCCGGATCGGCGACGCCCGATCGATTCGAAAAAGCGATCTTCTGTATTTCTCCGAGAAGATGGTACGTCTCCGGGACTTGCCCAAAGCCGGGAATGCCGAAACTGGAAAGGAGGTTGAGCCCGCGAAACAACATCACGCCTCCATCCGCCGGAGGTCCCGCACTGAAAAGATCGTATCCTTGATAAGTGGCATGGATAGGATCACGCGCCGCGATCGCATAGGCCTCAAGATCCCTCTCGTTCAACAGCCCCGCTCGATAGGTATTCTTGCGAACGGCGCGAGCTATGGTCTTGGCTATCACCCCGCTGTAAAGAACCTTCGCTCCCTGGGTTTGGATCAGACGGAACGCCTTCGCAAGATCGGGCTGGAAGAACTTTCGTCCTTCTTGGAGAGGAATGCCGTTCTCAAAAAAAACGGCCTTCTCGGGATCCAAAAGAGTTAACCTCTCCGCATGCTCTTGGATTGCCTTCGCAAGGGCCTCAGACACTTCCGTCCCCTCTTCCGCCTGACGGATCGCCGGCTCCATCAGCTTCGCGAATGGGAATTTATGCGTCCCGTATTTGGCATGAACCTCTTCGGTTAATTTCAACAGCCCGGGAACACCGACTGAAAGACCGCCTGTATTCCTCTCCGGCTGATACGGGAGCGGTTTCCCGCTTTCATCGAGGAACATCTTCGGAAAAGCTTTCGCGGGAGCCTTGACACTACCGTCAAAAGAAAGAATGCGCCGTGTGCCGATATCATAAAAAAGAAAAAGACCGCCCCCGCCAAGCCCAGAAGCTTGCGGCGCGACCACGTTGAGCATCCACTGCGCCGTCACGGCCGCGTCCACCGCGTTCCCGCCTTGTTTCAACACTTCCAAGGCGGCTTGTGTCGCACGGGGATCGGAGCTAACCACCATGGCTTTTTCGCCCGAAGCGGCCTGAAGGGGGGAGAGAAGACTCAGAGAAAAAAGTGCGAAGGTCCCAAAAAGAACCAGAGAGTTTTTGAAGGGCATTTTAGAACCTCGGAAATTCCGGAACGCGTAAGTTCTTAACGCCCCAGGATCTTTTTCGCGGCTTTAATAATATGAGGATAGGTGAGACCGTACTTTTCCAAAAGCTCTTCCGCTTTTCCGGACTCCGCAAAGGTATCTTGAATGGCCACAAAACCCATCTTGCAAGGGTGTTTCTTGGCGAGAAAAGTCGCGACCGCGCTTCCGAGCCCTCCCCAGATCTGATGTTCCTCAGCCACCAGGATATGCCCGGTCCGCTTGGCTTCTTCCAGGATGAGATCCGTATCCAACGGCTTCACGGTATGCATATCAATGACGCTTGCGCTAATCCCTTCGTCCGCAAGACGCTCCGCGGCTTCAAGCGCTTCGAAAACCTCCAAACCATTGGCGAGGATCGTCAGGTCTTTGCCTTCACGCAGCCGAACCCCCTTACCGATCTTGAAATCCGTGCCGGCCTTGTAAACGACCGGTGCTTTCGGCCTCCCGGTGCGAATGTAAACGGGTCCGAAATGCTTCGCGGCCTCAAGGACCAGCGCCCGCGTGCAGATCTCATCGCTCGGAACGAGCACCGCAAAACCCGGGAGGCTCGTCATGAGAGCAATATCCTCGATCGACATTTGCGAGGCGCCATCTTCCCCGACCGAAATCCCGCCATGGGAACCCACTACTTTGACATTAAGCTCCGAGAACGCGACACCCATGCGAAGCTGATCAAACCCTTTGCTGACAAGAAAGGAAGCAAAGCTGGAGATAAAAGGGGTCTTCCCGCAGGAAGCAAGCCCCACCCCCACGCCCACGAGGTTCGCTTCTTGGATCCCGACATTAAAGAATCTCTCCGGGAATTTTTCGGCAAAGATCACGGATTTCGTGGCTTTGGAAAGATCCGCGTCGAGAACCACCACATTCGGATCCCTCTGGCCGATCTCGACGAGCGCCTCCCCGTAAGCATCCCTCGTGGCTTTGCCCAAGATTTTTTGCATTAGGATAATTCCTTTAAAGCTTTTTCAACTTGTTCCCGCGTCGGTGCAACTCCATGGAAAGCATTGTTCCCTTCCATAAAGGAAACGCCCTTGCCTTTGATCGTGTGCGCGATGATCATGACCGGTTCATTCTTGACCTTTTTAGCTTTCTCTACGGCATGCAGGATCTCTTTGATATCATGCCCGTCGATCTCAAAGGTATGCCACCGAAAAGCCTTCCATTTTTCAATTACGGGCTCCATATCGCAAATATTTTTCGTGGAATCATCGAGCTGGTATTTGTTGTAATCCAAAAAAGCGATCAGATGATCGACCTTGTGATGTGCGGCCATCGCGGCGGCTTCCCAGGTCTGACCTTCGTTCATCTCGCCGTCGCTTGTGATGACATAGGTGTAATAACTTTTTTTATCGAGACGCCGCGCCAGTGCCATACCGATCCCTATCGAGAGACCCTGCCCGAGCGAACCCGTGGAGGCCTCCACCCCCGGAAGTTTGCGCCGGTCAGGGTGTCCTTGAAGCGGGCTGCCGAGTTGGCGAAAATCCGTGAGGGTTTTTGGATCAAAATAACCCGCTTCCGCCAGTGCGGCATAAAGGGCCGGAGAGGCGTGTCCCTTACTGAGGACCAAACGATCACGATCCGGCCATTGCGGGTCTTGGGGATTGTGATCCATGAGGTTGAAGTAGAGCGCCACCAGCATTTCCGTAGCGGAGAGAGAACCGCCGGGATGACCTGAAGCCGCGGCTCCGGTCATCTCAACGATGTGACGACGCACCAATTTCGACTTCGCCTTAAGTTGCTCTACAAAAAGCTTTTCCATGAATTTATGAATGCCTTGGCTGATTTGTATAGAGGAAAAAGACAGCGAAGTCTAGCGGCTTTCCCGGACATCGTCAATGAATAAAACAGGATGTCGGGTGGCGGATGATGGATGGCGAAAAACTAATGAGCCAAACACTATCCGCCATCCTCGATCCACCTTCCTGAAAAAAATGTGTGCGTGTTGCTCCATCGCCGGCATCATGGTATCCTTCTGGAGCATGAAAAATCAAAATTTACTGATCATCGCCTCGAGCGAAAAAGACGCGGACCTTTATTACGTCACACAATTCATCGCACCCGACGCTTTCGTTTTCCTCCAGACCCACGGCAAAAAATACATCCTCGTAAGCGATCTTGAGATCGACCGGGCGAAAAAACAGGCTTGTGTTCATGCGGTTTTTTCGAGTTCCCGCCTCGCTTCGGAATATAAGCAAAAACACAAGAAGACCTGCTCCTTTATCGAGCTTGTCCTTTATTTCCTGGAAAAGCTAGAGGTCCAAACCGTTCTCGTCCCTGGGAATTTTCCCGTCCAATATTACGCGCCCCTGAAACAGGCCGGCCTCAGGATCCAATATAAAAACGGCCTCTTTTTTGAAAGGCGCCTGATCAAAGACCGCCATGAGATCGTAGCGATCACTCAAGCCCTTCGCTCCACGGAGAAAGCCGCGCGTGAAGCGATCCAAACCCTAAAGCGCTCGGTGATCCGGAAAAACAGACTTTATTTTAAAGGAAAGCTCCTTACCAGCGAGGCTTTAAAAAAGATCATTCATCGAACTCTCCTGGAAGAAGGCTGCACCGGGGAGCATACGATCGTCTCCTGCGGCCCTCATTCGATCGATCCCCATGATCAGGGTTCCGGTCCTCTTTACGCCCATCAGCCGATCATTATGGATATTTTTCCGCGCAGCGAAACGACGCTTTACCATGCCGATTTCACGCGGACCGTGGTGCGCGGAAAAGCATCGCCTAAGCTCAAAAAAATGTATGCGGCCGTCAAAGAAGGACAGAACATCGCTTTCAAGCTGATTCGCCATGGGATCGCCACTAAAAAAATTCATGGAGCTATTCAGAACAGATTCACGCAACTTGGCTTCAGAACAGAGGTTAAGGACGGCCGTATGCAGGGATTTTTCCATAGCACCGGCCACGGGCTCGGTTTGGACATTCACGAGCCCCCTCGGATCAGCGTGGGAGAGGATATTCTAAAGGCGGGACAGATCGTGACCGTAGAACCTGGGCTTTATTACAAAGGCGTGGGCGGCGTGCGTCTGGAAGATGTTGTCATCGTAACAAAAACGGGCTGCAAAAATCTTACGAAATTCCCAAGACAACTCGAGATTTAAAAACCAGGGACAGATCCGCACTCGCCTTTCAAGGCCTGTCCCAAGATCGGTCTTAAGGAGCCATAATGGAGATTCTTTACAAGATCAGTTCCTGGGCAGGGGCAATCCTCCCCCTCTTCAATATCCCGCTCATCCTCCGGATCGTCAAAAGAAAATCGGCGGATGATATCAGTCTTGTGTGGGTTTTCGGAGTCTGGATCTGTATCCTCCTGATGTCTCCGGCGGCCCTGACCTCGCCGGATTTCGCGTTCCGCGCTTTCGGCTGGACCAACTTCTTTTTCTTCACCGGCGTTGTTGCCGTGACGGTAAAGTATCATCACAAAATGGGGGGAAAGGGGAACGGTCCCCGGGGAACGTAAAGCTTTTTCGTTCGCCGTTTCCCGTTCACCGTTACCCGAGCTTTTAAAACATGCATCCCACCTATAAAAGAATGCTCGTGGGGCTTGAGAGGAAAAAGAAAACTTCTCGCTCCCCCAAAAAGCCTTCCGGCAAATGGTCTCTTTATATCTTGAAATGTTGCGACGGGTCTTTTTACACCGGCATCACCAACAACCTCGAGCGACGATTCAAAATGCATCAGGCAGGCAAAGCCTCCCGGTACACCCGTTCCCATGGCCCTGTGGAGATGCTCTATTCGGAAAAATGCGGCGACCGGTCAAGCGCTCTGATCCGGGAATGTGAAGTCAAAGAATGGCCGCGCGTTAAGAAGGAGAAGCTGATCTCAGGCGAAAAACCCTTTTTGAAGAGAAGAAAGCAGGAAAAATAAACTGCGCATGTAGTAGGTCGTATGTCGTTATAACGCCCAACACTTTTGCCACATACTACATACCACCTACGACATACGACATACGTTTTTAGTTTAATTGATCTTCCAGCTTCGTGGTGAGTGCATCGATCTGCTTTAAAAGATAGTCCGGCACCAGGTCCTCTTCCTCGAGCTGAGTCTTTGCGGAATTAAGAAAACCGATCAGCCTTCTGAGAATAGAGCCCCGCTTTTGATCCTTGAGTTCCGGCGTGTCCTTCGGCGCATGCGTCTCGAGGATCTTTTTCACCTGCGCCCGGGCTTCCTTGACTTCTTTGCCTTCATTCAGGATGTCATTGCGAAGTTCTGCGAATTCGTTGGTGGGGATATTCTTATTGTTCTTGGCGAGCCGAAGCACGTTCACGGCCTCATAATCGGGGATCTTCTTCGGCGTTTCGTCTTCGGTGTAATCGGGCTTTACGATCCGAGGCTCTTCTTTTTCGAGGAAAGAATAGGACTTGATCAGCTTGGAGGCCGTCGCTTCCCGGATGCTCAGTTCTTTCTGGCAATAGGTCTCAAACGCCTGATAGCCCCATTCCTTATAAAGCTTGTTCTTATAAATAGAGAAAAGGTGCTGGCCGAGCTGGATCCAGCTCGCTTTGTGATGCTTGGCAATTTCTACGGTCTTTTCGCGCAACTCTTCGTTACTCATAAATCCTTTCGTAAATCGTATGTCGTAGGTCGCATGTAGTATGTAGCAAAATCGTTAAACGCTTTATCGACATACTACAGACCACATACTTGATTAAACAAATTCCAGCTTCACCTTTTTGGGAATAATATCGTGTTCATAAGCCATATCGAGCAACTTCCGGAACCCCGCTTCCCCGTCTTTGCCGATATCAACCGTTCGGGCATTCACATACATGGCAACGAACCGGTCATTTAAAGCGTCCGAGATCCCGCGGCCGAATTGGCTCGCGTATTCTAGGGCATCCTTCCGATGGTTCAAGGCATATTCGATGCTTTCTTGAAAGAGTTTGGAGAATGCCGCAATCGTCTCCTGGCCTAAGTCACGCCGAATGATATCGATCCCCAGCGGGAGCGGAAGCTTCGTCTTTTCATACCACCACTCGCCAAGATCCAAGACTTTCTCTAGCCCATGATCAGCATGCGTGATCTGTCCTTCGTGGATCACGAGCCCAAAATCGGCTTCGCCGGACTTGACCGCATCAAATATTTTGTCGAAGGGAACAAATATAGCTTCAAAAGACGGGGGAAGGATGGAGGAGGGAGGATGGAGTTCTTGGCTTTTCGCATAAAGCTGTAAAACAAGATAGGCCGTTGTAAGCTTGCCTGGAATGGCTATCCTTTTTTGAATGATGTCCGGTTTGTCGCCCTCCGCCTTCCCCCATCCACCATCCGTTTTTTTCGCTACCAGAATCGGCCCATAATTGTCGCCCACACTCGCCCCTGACCGCATCACGACATATTGATCCGCCAGATAAGCATACGCATGGCAGGAAACGGCCGTGACCTCCAGCTCACCTTTCAGCGCACGCTGATTTAGAGATTCGATGTCCTCGATCACATGCTCCACTTTAAAGCCGCGCATATCGATCTTCTCATGCGCCAAGGCATAGAACATGAATGCGTCGTCGGGATCAGGACTGTGGCCTATACGGATCGGGATTGTTTTTGACGGAGTCATAAGAGCGGGGATTATAGCGCAATCCCGATCCGCGGGAAACGGGAAACGCGGAACGATAAACGGCTTGCGTTCACCGTTAACCGAGAAACGCTCCCCGTGGAAGTCGGCTTACGCAGAACGCGCCGTCGCAAGATACTGATCGCGCATTTGCGTGACGATCTCGCTGACACCGGCGACGTTCAGGAAGCGTTGGAATCTCTCCGGCGTCACGATCGCATCTCCGTACGTTTTGAGAAGCTCGGCCGCCTGCAAGCTCTTCTCCCCGAAATAAACCATCGCTTTGACATTCAACGTCCCGGCGCCGGAATTGCGGCTACGGACGGCCTTGCCAAGAAGGCTTCTTGCTTCATCCAGACCGCTCGCGGGCAGCAGGAGCGGCCGGTTCGCTTGACGGAGCTGCCCATTGATCTTCTCGAGAAAACTCCGGTCCGCTTCATTGCGTACCAGGACAGCGACCGGCACATCTCCGAGGATCTTCCGGATCACAAGCGCCGCGCCGTGCTCGATGGCAAATTCGGGGGCAAGCACCAGCACATCGGACGCCGTCAGAGTCTTGTCGCGGAGGAGGACCTTCGCGGCATCGGCAAAACGCTTCTGTTCCTGAGCGGTTGCTGGCACCGCCAGGTTAAACGCTTCCTGGGCAAAGGCCGTCGGAACAAGGGCGTTGATAACAAGTGTCACAACTGTCGCATCAAAAGTGTACGGCACGAGCGAAATGATCCCGTCCGTGATCTTTTCCGTCACGCCGCGGAACCCTTGCATCGTCCCGCCGCCAAGACGCACATTTTCCTCGATGAACGATTGCACAGTGTAGGTCGTATTCCGTATTCCTTTTTTCGAACCCGTTGAACGTTGCCCATTGACCGAAATCCGACGGACTTCCGCTCGACCTTGGACAGGCTGAGTGATTTTGATTTCATCCACAACCCTGGCATTCAGTTCTTTTTCCAGAAGTTTCACAATCGTACGGATCTGTTCGATGTTTTTAGCAAGGAGATTTCCAGAAGCGAGCGGCTGTTCGGCCCGGAGTTTCAAGATCCGCTCCGGCGAAATCTCAAGATCGACCGAGATGGCATTTTTCAGCTGCGTTAAAAGGCCCTCAGACCCATCCACAAAGAGTACTCCCAGGCTTGTGGAAGACACGAAGGAAAGCCGCGTCTTGATCCCGGGAGCGCCCTGCGGGAAAGGAGTTCCCTCATCTCCGATCTCCTGTACCCCGAACGGCCTGAGAAACTCTGCGCGGGTCTTTTCATCTTTATTTCCACGCACTTCCGCGCGAGAAGGGCGCACGGGCCGGAGGGCTTTGCTGATGCGCAAAGCCTCCTTGGCGATCGCCTCGGATTTAGCGTGAAGCCGAAGCCCGATCAACTGGCCGATCACATACGTCGCAAGGGCTGGATTGGCCTTGGAAGCTTCAATCAATTGATCATTTTCGGCCGTGGCGATCACTCCGTCGCGGAGCGCCTTCAGCGTCCCCCGGGCAGACGCTTTGAGCGCCTCAAAGGTTGCAGCCCGCACTTCGGAGCGAGCGCTCTCATTACCCGAGCCTTCGACGAGAGGGTTCCCAAGACGCACCGGCCGTATTTCCAGAATCTGAAATCGGTAATTATGTTGATCGATCCCGGAGCGATCCTTCTGGGCCAGGAGCGGAATACCCATATGCCATTTTTCACGATAAAGTTTTTCCCCTGAAGGAACCGCTGGATAAAAATATCCCAAAAGATAATCAAAAACCTGGTATTCGGCATCCTGAGAGTTTTGGATCCCGAGATTCTGAACATCGAGAAGCCGGAACCATGCTTTTCCGTCTGCGGGGTCATACGGCCCTTCCGAAAAATGGATCGGGACCACCATGTGGGGCATGGGCTTCCCCGGCAGACTTCTTGAGATGATCATGGCGCTTTCACGATCCACGCGGTGGAACCAAACCTTCCCTTCAGAAAAAAGACTCTTTAAAACAGGGAGATGGACGATCGCCTCTAATCTAGTATAGACATCTTCATTCCAGGGCCTCATTTTTGAGAGAAGCGCCGGGGAAAGCACGGTCACAAAAGCCATCACGGCGGGCACGCCTCCCGGGCTGAAACGCGCCTCAGCCTGTTCTTTGGAAAGGCCGGCCACAACGCTTAACAATCTCTCCAGACGCTCCGGAGACTCGAGACCTTCTTTGATCTTTTGGGACAAGAGTCCGGTCACAGGTTTCCCTTCACTTACAAACCGCCCGCGGGTTAACGCTTCGAGGTAACTCAAGATATCATTTTTCAGCCTTGTCTCTTTTTCTTCAGATTTTGTCCCCGTGTCCACCAACCGAAGAATCTGAACGCCCGGGAAAGGCACTCCGACCGAGGTCGTTTCCATCATTTTCCAAAGAGCCTGGTTTCCGTACCCCTCCCTTGTGATCACATTTCTTAATTCATAGATGCGGGCATCTTCCAAAATCGCTTGATCCCCCAAGATCTCCGCGAAGGCTTCGCGCCCATAGAAAGCACCCCAGGCCTTTTCCGCTCGCTCCGCGCCGTAACCGAATTCTCCGAGATTGAGCGCCACCATGTACTTCTGGCCCTTCACATCCACGGCATAACCCTGGACCTTCTTTGTGATCGAATCAAAAGGAACCGCGGTCGAATCAAAATGACGGGCAAGATTCTCGCGAACTACCGGCTGGTTGAGGATCGTCTCGAGTCCAAGATCCTGTGTTTCAACATAATTGTTAAACAGCGCCACCGAAACCTGGACCGTAAGCTTTTCAATGATCTCGAGCGCCTCAAGGTTCCACTGGATCTTTTCGTAGACGCTCTCTGCGGCTTGGGCGCGCCGGTCAAGCTCCTGGATCTTTGTGATCACAGGGGCCAGCGGCACATCAAACCCCGATAGAAATTCGTTCAGATAGGCAAAAAGATCCCCTTGCTTGACATGATGCGCGAGACTTAAAAAACCTTCTTTTTCTTTCATCCGGATCTCGCGGAAACCTTCGACGAAACCCAGAATGCCGCGCAGACGTCGCCCGGCCGACAAGGGTTGAGAATCATCGTCTTTCAGCCAGGTAAATTCCGGTCCCCGTGAGGCTAAAGACTTTGAAAGAAATGCTTTCACCTCGTCCGGAGAAAGCTTGAGACCTTCAAAGATCGCGTTCTCTTCTTCCGCGACCCGAATCGTTTCTTCCCACAGTTTGATATGCGCGCGGGCCTGCCCTTTTTCCATATCCACCCTGGGAGAAGATTCCAAGATTGAGAATTGAAGATCGCGCCGGCTCCGCGGATCCTGATACCGTTCACGCAGGTCCATGAGCGCCTTGACCAGAGAATCGGCTGAAGGCCTGCGCCCGCCCCCTTGCTGCGTGCTGATCTCACGATCATTGTATTCCACAAGGAATCCATTGGTGATCTTCCACTCCCCGGTCCTCAATTTCGCCACAAGTTGATCGTGCGTTACGTTATCTTTAAAAACATCCATCTCCCGGCCGGTCTTTACTTCCACGATCGTAAAAAGTTCCGGCATGGCCCCGCCCCAAACTCCGATCAAAGCCGCCATGTTGGTCACCGCTTTCATCATGCTCGTGGCCGAAGCTTCTAAAAACTCATCGGACAGCATGACGGTCGCGGAAACACCCCGGAAGATCACCGCGGCATCTTGGATGTTGTAATTTTCAATAGCAACAATCTGCTTCTCAAGCCCGAGCAATTTCACAAGTCTCTGGATCTCGACAAACATGTTGTGCGCATCTTCGCCAAACTCCCTGCCACCGATCACGATTCGCGCGGCGCTTGCTTTAAATTTTTCAAGTGCGGCGGGATCTCGTGACAGATTGATGAGGATTTCCAGCCATTTGTCCGGCCCCTTGTACGACACTTGTCGCCGGATGTTTGAAACAATGGGGTTTTTGAGAAGGCTTTCTTTCAACGCTTCCATGCCCGGCATAGCCTGGAACGCTTCCCACGCTTTTTCATCCCGCAACGCTTCGGTCATAAACCTTTCATAATCCTGAATAAGCTGAATATCGCTGACCCCGATGCTTTCCCGGTCTTTCCTGTAACCCGCGATCACTTCATCGATCCATGCGCTGTAGCCTTGTTCTTCCTTGAGCCAGAGCAGGGCCCTCGCAATATCCGCCGCCCTGACATGCTCCGCCTTTCTTTGAAACTGGTCTAAAAACCCAGCGTTCGTCTCTTTTCGCAGCGCCCGAAAGACGTCTTCGTCGGACGCTTCTGGCGAAAGCCCCAGTTTTTCTTTATATTGTTCGATCAATCCTCTCAGGAGGGGCGCCTGCCACTGCTCCAGAAGAACGCCGTTCGTATTACGCATCCCTTGGTGGTTATACCCCTGCAATTTATTGATGAACGTCGGGACGATCTCACGTGCCAGCACCGGCGTATGTTCATAAAGCCCGACGCCTGTGATCACGTGGGAAGAAAGCCCGACCGCATCCACAATGTTGATCTTGCCGTTCTTGGTGATATAGCGGCGAAGCACTTCGGGATAACCCAGCATCTCATACGAGGCTTCATCTGGGGTGTAAAGGCCCGGACGAAACACGGTGTGATTGATGTGATGATGGATCGCCTCCGGGAAAAGAGGCGTCGGCGTACTCACAAAAACCTCGTTATCCACAAAAAGGATCTTTTTCTTGGCAAGGCCCTTCTCCTGAAGTTGCTTGACCAGATATTGGGTGGACCAGCCATAAACAGCCATGTGAACATCGCGCCAGAGATTGGATTTCCCTTGGACGTCCGGATACACCTCATCAAAAATATGGACCTTCTCGTCGTTCTCATTCTTATACCAGGCGTCGATGTAATAGTTCGACATCTCTCCAAAGTGGGTCTCCGTTTTATAAACGTCTACCTGGATCTTTTTTCCGAGGATCCTCTTGGCATGATAGTGGTCCTGATCGACCGCTTTTCTTCGGAAATCATCACCGACATCGAGCTCGAAAGAAAATCCGAGGCTTTTGTCGCGGGTCAAAACGCCGCGCAAATAATCTCCTAGGGTCCTGCGCCCATTCACAACTTCCTCCGGCAATCCCTTGGCAAACTTTTGTCCTTTAATCGTTTCGTAGATCACATTGACGGCCATAATGTCCTTCACCGTTTTCCCGCCTTGAAGCCCGAAATTTTTCGCCCAGGCCCCGAAAAGATCATGCATCAAAGCCCCCAGTCCGCCTGTCAGTGTTGTCTCCGCCACAAGCCCAACATAACGGCGAACATTCTTCGCTGAGGTCGCAAACCGCTTCCCGAGGTTTTTGTTCAGAGCCTCCAAAAGGGTCCGATCGAGCCCGGCTTCAAGCTGACGACTGACCACGGTGTAATTTTTTAGCGGGGAGTTCTCCGCAACATAATTCCTCAGCTCTGACCGCCCTGAAATTTGAGCCCTCTCCCGGTCTAGTTTTGAGACTTGCGAAAAAATATCCGAAAAAATTTGAGCGTCTTGTTTGTTGATTTCTTGGAAGAACTCCAGCGAGGTCCGGAAATTTAGCGCGGATTGATTCAGGGCGGCAACGGCGTCCAGCATGCCGTCATAGATCGCCTGAAAGCGCTCCGCTTGTCTGGGATCGATATCTTTAAATCCCTCCCTCACACTCAAAGCGAGCTTTAAATGTCTTTTAGCATCCCCCAGCTTGAGAACGACCTGATTAAATTCATGGTTCGCGACCAAAACTTCCATAGCTTCACGCTGTTGCGCGCGGATCTCTTCTGTTCGCAAGCCCTCCGAAGAATCTTTCCCGGCAGGGGCCCCCAACCTTGATTCGGAACGGGACGTCGTCTTTTCGGCCATAAGACCGTCCACGATATGATGCTTAGCCGCTTTCATATCAGCGAGGAGCTCCCCGAGCGAGGCGTCTGGCTTTATATCCTTGAGGATCGCATAGGCTTTCGCCAGCCCCGGGTTCATGGAACCATCCCCTTGCCCCGCCGCACCTCGGGCAAGAGCCCCTCTCAACACAGCACCTATTTGAAGGGCGGATCCCAGCTCCATCTTGAGATAATCGATAAGAACAACATCCCCGCTCCGGGTAAGAATAATATTGGGGCCCTTCAAATCCCACCGAGGAAGGCCCATTTCTTCCAGAACTTCAACCGCCTCCGTAGTCCTGATAAGCACATTCAAAACACCATTAAGATACTGAGCGGGATGAGCGGCATGGGTCTTCTCAATAAACTGTTCAAGATCCATTCCGGGGATATACGGATAAACGATATAGCGGGGCTCGCCTTCGAGGACTTTATCTCTGTCCGGACGGAAAACGAACGGATCATAAACTTTCACATGGATCCCCTTCTCGTCCAGGATCTGATTGATCTTGTGTTCGCCCGAAATGTTTTGAGGCCTGGCAACACTCAGAAGCTCGTCATTAGAATCCACTTCCTGCTCTTCCTTATGTTCGTCCTGGTAGATTTTAAGAACGAAGACTTGCCCGGTCGGATCGTCCTTGATCGTTGTCTTATAAACTCTCGCTTGAGGGCGATCGGAATAATGCATTGTCCCCAAAAGCTGAAAAACAACGCGCTCGGGAAATCTGTCCCCCGCGATCACCGGCCGGAGCGTCAGGGTCTCTTGAGAGATTTCCCGTGCGTCCTGGTCCTCGATGTCCCACTTGGGGATCAAAGGATCCACGATCTGCGCACTGTTGACAAGCCAGCGGTGCGTTTTTTCCGGAGGAAGGTCAAAGTGAAAAGAAACAAATCCTTTTCGAACACCCGTTACGTGAAAATTTTCTCCGACGAAAAACTCCTGACCTTTTCCCCCGTCGTCAAAGGGATCCCAAAGCCAGAAATCCGCAGGCTCCCGGGTTTCTTCTTTTTCGGGGAACTGTTTGGCAAAAACCTCCGAGATCTCCGGGATGAGTTCCAGGGGGACATAAACGGTCCCATCTCGCCATTCTCGGGTTCGATTCTCGATCACAAAAAATCTTTTTTGGCGGAGCGTCCCATCCAAGGCGCTTTTGCTCTTTCCGATATAAGCTTTGACTCCCGATCGGGATTTAATCTCCAGCCCCATCCAGGGAGAAATCGCTCCAGGCTTCATGTTGGAAGGAATACCAAAAGCTAACGAAATGGCCTTCCTTTGTTCCGGGGAAAGGACTCTTGAGGCTTCATGCCTCGATTCGGAACGCGCTGCGTTTTGAGGGATCGCGCCCCAGCTCCAATCGTCGTTCACGAGATATCCGCGAACGGGCTGGCCGTTCCATACCGGGACAAGTGCCGCGGGAAATTTCTTTTCTTCGAGTTTCTGACGGAGTTCCTCTGGCGTCATGAAATCTGCCGCCCAAGGGAGCTGGATCAAAAATCCGTCATCCACAGGATAGCCGGCGGCTTCAAGCCGGACCTTCCAACGCTTTGTCTGGAGCGCGCGAGAAGTCTCGGGAGACTCGTCTTTGCCGGGAGGTTCTTTGATGGACGCGAACGTGTCTTCGTTCCCGAACGGAAAATTCGCGCCGTTGGACATCTTGTCATCACTGTTGCGCTCGAATTTCCACACCCGGACCTGCTTGACGGCCCGGCCGTTCTCATCGATGCCGTCCCATTTTTTGTCGGCCACGGAAAAATCGATCGGCCGTGTTCCGTCAAGCGGCAGCTCGATCATGCGGTAGGAAGGCATCGCGTGAGAGGTCTGGGCGCGCAATTCGGGAGAGGCCTTGGAATAATGGACCGGCATGCGCGTCCCATTTACCTCCAGGAGCTCGGAAAGTTTGTCTTTGAGCCGATCCTTCTTCTCGATCAACCCTTCGGACATGATCGCAAAACCCTTCGGGAGCCGGATGAGTCCTTTTTTGACTTTTTCCACGAACCGGGCATGCGCTCCGACCCAATTGACATCGAGAGGATAAAGCGGGTTATCGATATTGGAATACAGGACCGTATGGACACCAAATCCACCGAGCCAGTTCTTTGCCTCCTGAAGCTGGAGGATATAATCGAAGGCATCTCCGTGGCCGCCGCCCTGAAGTGCAAGCTTCCCTTTATCTTCCATAAGGGCTTTCCCCGTGGGATTCGCCAGCACGGGAAGGACTTTCTGCTTCACGACCTTGATCCGGTCCTTCACTCCGAACCAGTCCTGCGATTCAAAATACGCCATCGTCTCAGCCTGGGTCACATCACTCGTCACGATGATAAGCGGGAAGATCTTCTTGTGCCCGTAGCGATTCGCAAAAGCCTTGTATTTCTTGATCATCGATCCAAAAAGCGTGTCATCGCTCAAAGGCAGTCCTTTGAAAAGCCCCTTAGCATACGGGAAATATTCGCGAAATCGGGCGCCGCTTCCGCCGGCCATCAGAATGATCCCAAAAGCCGCCTTGTCTTCTCCTGCGCCCCAGGACAAAAGGACTTCGCCGGATTTTTCGTCTTCGGGATCGTTCGCCGCCGCAAGTTCCACGGGTTTTGCCAGAGAAAGATCCAGCTCCTTCGTTTGAGGATGATCGACGAGTCTTTCTTTGAGACGCACGATCTCCGCCCAATCCACGCGCTCTACCTGATCCAGAAGCTGTTCGCGTTGGGCCGCATTGAGTTCATCCCAGAATCGGAGCACATGCTCCTGCCCGTATTTCGAGAGCGTGTCAGAAGCGGCAGAATACCGTTCTTTTTCTATTTCCTTTTGTCTCTGGAGAGCCGCCCGGAAAACCGCGAGGCCGCCCACATGCCAGATCCTCAAGCGCCCGTCCGCGGCATGCCAGACCGGGATCTTGTTTTGGCTGAAAACCTTGGCCAGTTTTTGAAGAGTTCCTTCATAGTCGGCTTGGGTCACTTTCCAGAATTGCGGCATCGTATAGATCCTGATAAGCCCCTTCAATTCGTCTCCGGTAAGGTTCCGGGCGAGCACTTCCGCAAGGTTGGGACGGTGGAAGAGACCCCGGGCCCAGGAGACCAACGGTTCCACAATGAACGCACCTGCCAGAATCCCCGTTCCCAAAACGATCGAAAAGCTGGACGCTGCAGCCTTAAGGAATTCCTCAAAGTCTCTCGCTTCAGAGCGGCGATAGGTTTGAACGATGAGAGCCGGAACTCCTGAAGTAAGAACGCCTTTTTGAACCCCGGTCCTGAACTGGACGCCCGCCGGGAACATGATCGGCCGGAATGCATCTTTAATAGCCCGTCTTTCATGCCCCGCAAGGTCACCGTTTTTGACCGTAAACCCTTTCAATTGGACTTCCCGTCCGTTGGCGGCTCCTTTGATCACGAGATCGAATGTTCCGTTCTGCATTCTCTTGGCCATCGCCACCGCTGCCCGGAGCGCTATGTCCTCCGGATTGCGCGGCACCTTGCTAACGACCCGCTTCAGCGCGCCCGCCATTAAAACGCCCGCCACAATAACTCCAACCGTTATCAAAAGCCGAATTTCGGACCGCGCAGTATCTTTCAGCCCGGAACCGGAGGCTCTCATTTTCATCACGGCCGGGTTAAAGAACCAAAGCGTGACCTCGCGAGCGCGGTTTTCA
The DNA here is from genome assembly GCA_964482725.1 of uncultured bacterium. GTDB lineage: Bacteria > Omnitrophota > Omnitrophia > Omnitrophales > Aquincolibacteriaceae > Aquincolibacterium. The sequence continues at coordinate 40,428 of CAYZYT010000014.1, forward strand.
TTGTCGCTCAGGTGGATCACATTCGCTCCGCGGGTCACGGGATTATTGATCAGAAAAATACCGTCTTTTGCCTTTTGACTTTCATAAGCATCACGACGGATACTCCCGGCCTCGGCTTCTTTCGGATCCGTTTTCCCTCTGAAATACTTCTCCATATCCTGCCAACTTCGGGCCTTGCCGGGGATACCGCGGAGAAAAAGTGCCGGCACCGAAGTCCCGGGACGTTCGAAGTCGGCGCTAAGCTGAAAGACAAAGTTATTCAGGAAAACAACCCGTTTCCCGACATGCTCCGCCGGCACACCGGGTTCTTTCTTTAATTCCGTGATAAGAGCGATCGCTCCGTCCGACAACCGTTTCGTATTTGCGCCTTCGCGCTCCCAGATCTCCAGGGCTTTTTCCGGAGAGATCCCGAGCCGCGACGGGATCTCCTGAGCCCCATAAATGGAAGATGGATCCCATGAGGCGCTAGCACCAAAGCGATGCTTGTAAAGACCGATGAGCTGGTAAAGGTCGGACTGACTGAGCGCTTCGGCGCCTTTCCCGGCAACGTCATACAGCCGTCCATAATGCTGCGGCACCATGTTGTTTTCGATCAACCATTCACTCTTGTAAACAAGCGCCTGCTCGCTGTAATAACCAAACTGTTCGATCCGGCGAAGGATCTCTTTCACGGTCTTGGGATGGAAATACCCCATCGACGGCTTCAGGAGCAAGACGCCGCCGTCAGGGTTCTCGGGGTCCCAAGGCCCTGCAGCATAACGACGAGGGATCTCCACTTCCACAATACTCTTCCTCGTGGAAGTCGCAGCATTAAGAATGCGAAATGTCATATCCTCAAGAGTGTCTGTGGCGGGCGTCGTAATTCTTCCCTCGGAACGAGAAGCGCCAGGTTTTCTTAGCGCGGAGCGATTCGCCGTCAAATCTGGAACGGCTGTCTCAGCCTTAAGACCGAGCCTGCTTTTTTGTTCCTCCTGGATCACCGTCTGGATCATGAGATTATCGAAAGCCCGTAAAAAAAGCCCAGCATAACGCTCTACTTCCTTGCTCAAGGGGCGTCTCTCACCCTGCTCATCTCCGGAATCTTTCTTTCCGATGAACCAGCGCATGTATGCGGGCGCCCAGCCCAAGAGCGTTGCCCCAAGCAAAGCCGCGACAGCAACCCCGCGTATTTCTCCGGAAGCCGGCAGCGCAAGAAGTCCCAGAAAAATCGAAATAATGGGATAAACCCAAAGCTCGCTCCTAGTAAAATCAAAAGCATTCAATAAAATGGTCCACCTTCGCACCTCCAGCGTCCTTTTCAAAACAGCCTCGGCTTCTTCGAGGGCTGCCACAAGCGAAGCAACGTCGGCCGCTTTATTGACCTTCTCAAAAGAATTCTTGAGCGCAATATCTCCTGCCAATATTTCCCATACTTTTGAGGCCTTCGGATAAGCTCTGTTCAATCCCTTCACCCGCTCTTCCAGGGACGCTCCGATATCGCGGCGAAGTTCCGATCGTTTGGTATGGGCAGTTAGAAGGTCCAGAGCTACGAGCCGAGCATTAGGAAGGATCGGCTCGGAGGAAACTTGCGGGCTTAACCTGGCGAGCGTTGTCTCATTTCCAAGCAGAACCGTTCTCGTTTTGGGCATAGCGATCATGCCGGCGGGCCCCGCCACAAGCACGGTATCATCCACCAACTGTCCATACCCCTTTAGCTCATGCCGCAAAACGTCCATATCGTCATGGTCATTTTCGCCGCTTTCCGACGGGAAGGCTAAGGCGCCGGCCGAAGCGATCGTCCGCTCTCCCTCCGGCAACATGTCCGAAGCCTCCTGCAACAAGGCTTCGACTTTTGCGTTCACTTCCTGGGTTTTGATATCGGCATCGTAGAGCGGTCGCAGAGTCTTCGCGTAAAAGGCTTCATAGCGCGGATACAAAGGAGAGTTTTTTGGCGTTCTTCCAAGAACCTCCGCGGCATCATCAAGAGCTCTTTTGGCATCATTTCGGATCTGCATCCACTCATCAAGTTCTTCTATGGCCCTATAAAGCGGTTCGTTGCCCGCCCCTTCACTACCTTTTCCATCACGAACCTCCGCTCGTTGGGCCGGTTTCTTCATGACCCAGACTTTTTTGGCGGGCGCTACCGGTGTCGCCGGAGCAGGATTTGCCTGGGGTTCGCTTTGGGCTTTGACCTCTCCCCGGTCCACGGCTTCGATCTCTTTTCTTAATGCCTCGTCCTGGATAACCGGCCGGTCCGCCTTGCGCTTCAGCCCAACCTTCAGGAAGAGCTCGACGCCTTTTTTGTCTTTGCCGAACACCGTCTCAAGGAAAGCGTCCAACTGGTACAGAGAAATGGGATCAAAATCAAATTTTACGACCCCCTTCGCGCGGAATTTTTCCGGAAGATCCTCGGGATTTTTGAACTCTATTTTGGTGACCAGAATCCTGTGAAGATTCTCAACCGTCATGCGCCTGCCGCCGAAGGTGATGTCCGGATCATTGACAAGGATCTCGGTCAAAAATTGGGCCAAGGTCTTGCCGCGCCACTCTTCGAGTTCGTAGGGCGTCAGGTCCAGATCCGCCTCGCTCCCCTCACTCCTCAACTCGGAACGGGCGAGATCAGGACGTTGCTGGGGTATTCCGAAAGGTGTCTTGATCGCGATGATCCTGCCTTCCTGATAGGGATGCTCTTCGTTTTTCTGTTCGCTCACTTCAAGCTTATGGAGGGCAAAGCCTTGTGCTGTAAGCATGTCCCGAATGCTTTGTTGCGTAAAACCCTGGACGTGCTCAAGCAACCCGAAACGAATCCCGTATTTATCCATGAGCGGGATCTCGATAAAAACGACACCGCCCGGTTTAATAATCTGCCCGACCTTGGCTAGAATTTCTTCGGGATTAGCGGTATGCTCCAAAACGTCCTTCAATAGGACCATGTCATAACTAGAACGTTCAAAGGCGAGCGTCTCAAACTGCCCTTGATGAACCTTGATGCCGAGTTCTCCCATCTGCCGAACGAATTCCGGAACCATTTCGACGCCTTCGGCATCCCACTGATAACGCTTCTTCCCTTCGTCCAGCAAAAATCCGGCGCCGGCTCCCACTTCGAGGACTTTCATGCCTTTCAAGTTAAAATCTAGATCCGAACGGTTGTCTTCCAAGAATTGAAGGATCTTCTTTGCGCTTTCCCTTTTAGCGGGCTCTCGCTCAGGATAACCGCCACTCAGATAGCCTTTAAAATAAGCGTCGTCATAATATCTTTGAAAATATTCCGGACCCGGCATCGGATCCATAAAAAGATGCCCGTTGCTTTTCTGCCGGAAAAACAACTGCACGCCCCCGATCACAAAGCTCGTGGCCGTTCGAGCATAACTCTCGGGCGAGGCGAACTTGAACCCGCGAAAAATATTCAGCGCGTCCGGACCTGACATATATTCGACGACCTTTGTTTCATGATCAGAGGTAATGCTCCCTTGCAAATCGATAACTTCGGCGCGGGGATCCCTCCACGCCTGGAGATCCTTCCTTGCCTCAGAAGCAACCTGGTCATTGTTGCTGTCCAATTTTTTAAATAATTCCGCTTGGGTCTCCCTGACCTCGGAGCGAAGAGGTGTGAGGTTGAAGGATTCACGGGTCAGATTGATTTCATAATCCGGTTTTGTTTTTTCGGTATATTGCACATAACTCGGCTGAAGGGCTCGCTCGTAAAAAACGACTTTCCTGGGTTCATCCTTGGGCTTCAGTCGCCGCGACCGTTTCTGGAAAAGAGCGATATTGCGTCCCGGATTATCCTGGATGCGAAAGCTGGCGTCATAGAAACCGGCGAGATCCGGCGTTAGATTCAGGGCATACTTGCCGTCCACCAGCAAGGTGGTCTCCCGATCCAGCGTAAAAGAATAGTCCCCTTCAAAGGGCGGCTTCTCCCCTTCCGCGAGCCGGAGATACGGATTCCGCACCATAAAAGTCCGCGACGCTTCGCCCGATAAGCGGAAAGCGTTGATCTGGCGGAAAAGTTCCGCGATCTCGTCTTCCCTGAAAAAGGTCGCTTCTTCATAATAAAAACCTGACTTGATCTTCCCGGAGGGATCGACCTTTTCGCCGGTCACGTACTCTTCAATCTGCGTCCTCCATCCCGACGGTTTGAGGAACAGGTCCAGTCCAAGATTTACCACCTTGGATCCCCGCGCTGTTAATCGCTTGATGGTTTCTTCAACGATGGTACTTTTCCCGGAACCGGACGGACCGTCAAAAGCAAATACGCTGAGACCCGGCTGGCCTTTTAATTTTTCGTTTCTTATTTTCCCGATCTCCTCGGCGATCTGGTCGACCACCGCGCCAACGTCCTGCCGAAAAGCTTCTTCGCGCGGAATGAATTCCCCCGCCTCGGTCGAACGGTTCCCCCAGTATTGGTGCGCACGCCCGAATTGATCCACAATCCTCGGAACCGTCGCAGCGTCCCCGCCCTCACGATAATAAGTAGACGCGACATTAAGATCCACGTTGTGTCCGGTTAAAACATGCACAGGAATGGGCTGAGACAGCCCGGAAGCACTCACGCCTTCCGCCATGATCTCATCGGCCCGGGCTTGCGTAAGCACGCGACCGTATTCCCCTCGCTGCATCAAAACCCAATCGAGGGTATGGCCCGAACGGAGTCCGTATTGTTTCATCATCCGGTAAAGCAGGTCCCGGTGACTGGCAACGCGCGCTTCGGTCTCCGAGCCCATGATGTAATAGAATTGGATCTTTTGGTCCGGATTCAGGTTTTTTGAAAACTCGAAGACAGCCTCTTCTCCTTGATGGTCGTTGCCAAGACCGTTATCGGTATGACGAAGAAGCGGAAAATAGGGCTTTAGAACATTGTCCGAAAGAGAGCTTCTCTCATCTGCGGGGACCTTATCCGACTTAGGCACATTCTTGTAAAGTATCTCTCCCTGGGTCCTGAAGATCACCGTATCGAGGGACAATTCATCCATGGCGATCAAGGCGACTAAAATATGCCCCCAATTAATGGGATTCCCAGCAATAGGAAGGAAACCGACGCGGAGCGGACGGTTCATGGGGCGACGAGACAACACCCTTTCGCCTTTCTGATGCATATAGGTTTCCAGAGAAGCGTCCGGAAAAATCTCTCCCCGGTCGATCTTTCCCTGGAGACTCGTTAAGGAATGCTCGAATTGATGATACAAGCGTGGAAGGTATCCTTCGCTCTTCTCCGCCAGCCGAGGGTCATGAGACCTCAGCTCTTCCTCGATCAATTTCCACACATCCAGAGCAAGTTTCGGAGCGCCAAGATCCGTCTCCGCTCTCGCCTCCGAACGAAAGTCTGCAGAATGCCAGAACTCCGGCTCGTGGACACGCCCGGCCCAATCGCTTCCGTGCCATCCATTAAAAGTCCCATTGAACGGCTGTTCAATCTGAAGCTCTCCCTTGTAGGCCCGTTCCCGCAAACTTCCTGCCGCCGCCTTGGAAGGATCGGTCGCACCGAGGAATCCGGCACGGATCTTTTTCCAAAGTTCTTCGTTCCTCGCGTCTTCCGGAACATCCGGAGACACCTCAAGATGCACAGCGATAGTCTTTTTCCCGGGAGTTTCGAATCCTTTTTTGACGAGAAGATAGAACCCGTTGATCACAATGAATTTCTTTCCCCGGAGATCCAAAGGGACCTCTGTGTCGGCCGGGACTTCGATCTCTTCCCCGTAAACCTGGTCCGCGAAATAAACCTGTTTTGATTTGTCATTCTTCAAGGCCGCCCACAAATCCTGGATGCGCTCTTCGGTAAGATGGGTCCGTTCCATGAATTCAGCAGCAGAAATAATGGGGATACCGCGCCCCTGCACCTTCGGAAGATTTTCTTCGAGCTCTTTTTTCGCCGGCGCGGGAAGCTCGGCCTCGAGGCCCTCCAGCCCCTTCATTGCGGCATAATGCATGGCGCTGTAGTGCCGGCTCAGAAGCCCGAGACGCGCGACATCGCTGCCGTCCCAAACCATGATCTCCTGCGCAGCCAATTTCCACGGATCCGCGATCGCAAGTTCCAGCACTTTGGTCACCGTCTGAAGCGTAAAAGGGCCGTTGCCGGGCTTAAAAAGAAGTTCTCCGCCAAAGCCGCTTCCGGGACGGTTCGTCACGGGGATCCCCTGGGTCGGCGCTTCGCGCTTTTGAGCCTCGAGGATCCTGGCGGCAATCGCCGGGATCTCCGCGCGATAAGCCGCGTCATTAAACCTCAGTTCCGAGCGACCGACGAATTTCTGATGGTTCGTAAGCGCGCTTTTGTACACATCCATATACTCGGGAACGATCTCTTCCCATGAGCGAACAGACTCCATCGCTCTTTTTTGCATTCTTCCGAAACCTTCGGGATCACGTTCGTAGCGATTTACAGCCCGCGCCGTTGCCAGATAAAGATCGTCGCTCAAATCGATACGATCCATATCTCCCTGGCTCACTCCTTTGAGATAACCAAAACGGAAACCCGTGCTTTTCCCAGGGAATTCATCCGGATCCACCACCGTGTCATGAAGACCGCCCGTTGCCCGAACCACAGGGACAACGCCATAACGCTTCATTTGCTGCTGAATAAGTCCGGCAGGCTCGAACCGCGAAGGAACAAGTCCGATATCGGCCGCGGCGAGCGTTTCTCGTACGATCGGAGCCCCCATCACCGGGATAAATTTGAATCTCCCGGGAAATTCCCTTTCTAATTCATAAAATCTTTCTTCCAAATCCCTGTCGCCGGTACCCACAACCGCTAAAAACGCGCCCAATCCGCCTTCACTTTCTTTTCTGACAATGCGCGCCGCTGCGCTGACGACCCAATCCATCCCTTTCTGCTGACGAAGGCGGGAAACCGCCACGATAAGAGGTGCCCGGAGGTATTCGGCCTTATAATCTTTTTCGTTTTTGTCGAAAAAATGTCTTTTAAGAAATTGCTCTTTATTGACCTGCTTGGGTGAAAGATCCTGTAAAGAATAGGTGGCCTGAATGTCCGCAAGGCTTTCGGGATTCCAAAGATTCGCATCCAGAGCATTCAGGATCCCCACATAATTTTCACCGCGGCTTCGCAACGCCCCGTCAAGGCCGAAACCTCCCGCCGGAGTCAGTGTTTGATCCCGAAAAGATTTGCTAACCGTAATGATCTTATCCGCAAAAACAATGCCCCCTTTAGCAAGGTTCGCCTGGCCGTGGAATTCTAACCCTCCCAGAGGATTCAGCTCGCGCCACGGGATCCCCATCCCCGCCAGCTGCCAGCCCCGTTCATGCATCGGATAGCGAAGCTGATACGCATCTCCAAGATTGTGGACCGTATAAACGGTTGCCGCATCATGGAACTGGTGATCTTTCACAAACCGCATGAACGGGATCACGAGTGCCGTCTGAGCATCATGGGCCTGAACAATATTAGGACGAAGCTTAAGAAGATCCATCGCCTCGACGGCGGCCCTGGAAAAAGCGGCAGCTTCCCAAAAGGTATCCGCCTCTTTTTCGTTATACCCGTGCCTGAAATATTGGGCGATCCGTATAAAATAGATCGTCACATGTTCCAGCTCGGCCTTAAAAACCTCACAGGGAAGATCTCCGGCGCTCGTGGGAATCTTGAAAGCCAGGATCGGTTTATTTTGAACAGGGGTCTTCTGTTGAACCCAAATATTGGCATGTTCCGGGAGAATCACGGAAACATGCATTCCCTCATGCATGCGCTTGATCGCGGGGACAAATTCACGAAGAACGTCTTTCACACCCCCTGCTTCAAAAAAGGGCGCCATCTCATACGCCACGTGAACGATCCTCTTGATTTCGCCGGTTTCCACTGCCCTGACTTCCGAGCGGCGGAGGTCTTCGGTCTTGAGTGTTTCCAGGACCTGAGCCTCTGACATAAAAGAGCGGATCATTTCCGGAGCAACGCTCAGTCCGCCTGCCTGTTCCTGAACCGGCAGATGAAAGAATTGATCGCCCCGCCCGGCATGTGCCGACCAGGCATACCGACCGTTTTTATAGGAAAAAATAAATTGAAGGCTTTTGGGGGCATCCAGAGATACACCGACTGTCACAATGCGCTCACCGGCGCTTGCTCCGGATATGAAAATATTTTCAGGTTTAATGCCCCAGGGCTTCTCGAGAACGCCTCTGAGCTTCTCCGCCGCTTCATCCAGCCTCATTGAAGCCTCGGCGAGGCTCACATCATCCGTCGTCGATACCGCTTCAACAGAATGCCAGTGTTCGAGTCTTGCTTCGATCTCTTCAATGGCGGCTTCCGGGGACAGAACGGACGGGATCAGGCCCGCATAAGACGTGGGGTTATTTTTCAGTTCTGCGACCAGCGTCCGAAAAAGAGCCGGGTGACGTTTGATCTGACGATCCAGCCCGAATCCCGGCGTCCCGAAAGAAATAATCGTTCTCAAATCCTCAAAAAACTTTTGATCGAACTGCACCTCCGGCCAAGAGAGGTCTTCCGTCCCTCTCACTTCCGAACGACCATCCAGAAAATCGCGAACCTCTTCTTTGTACTCGACGGCTCTCGCTGCATCCTGCCGTCTTTCTTTCATAAATTGAGGGAATTGCTCGAAAAAAAACGCCGGCCCTGCCATTTTCAGGCGTGAATATTCATTCCTGAGCCTGGACAATAAATCCTGGGCGCGCTCCCAACGGTGCGTTTCATGCCGCAAAACATTCCTTTTCTTATTTGCTCGCCGCCGCGAGTACTCACGTTCCAAGCTTTTCGTTAATTGCTCTAAATGAGTAATGCGCAACCAGTAACCAGTCCGGGCGGCTAACCATGGAAGGCCCAACGCCGCGGCTTTAAATAGCTCCCGCAGTTCCGAACGAAAGCGCTTGGCTTCGTAAGCGGCGGCCGCGGCAAAGGCGAGCATATTTTCCGGCGTGGTGTCGATATCGCAGCTCGAGCAGAAGATAAAAGGCCGTTTCCCCATGATCCTGAAGATCCATTGAGCGTCGTGCCTTATGACCTTGGGATGTTCGCTGGGAAGGATGCTCAGCGTGTCCATATTCCCCAAAATGACGGGCCTGCGCTCATGGAGCTGAGTGTCTTGAACGGCATCGTAAACCTCGGGAAGAAGATAGATGCTGTCCACGCTCAGGATATCCACATCATACCGGACCATATAAGGAAGCTTCTTCTCCGCATCATCAGGGCTTTGGGGACGGCAGGGGTGGGCGGCCGAAAGGGCTCCCAGATGACGGACCTCTCGCGAAAGACGGTTCACCGGGTCCACGGAATATTTCAAAAATTGCTCCGGGCTGAGCATGCCCGTGGGCCGAGGATCCAGAAATACCACGATGTCCGCTCCGCCTTCTTTGATGAGCCGCTCCACGTTCGCCGCGATCAGGCGCTCCGAGTATTGGAAGAGCGCCTGGAACATCTTGACGCCCTCGTCGTCTTTAATGCCGTCTTCGCGATCCATCATGGCCAACATTGCCTCACTATCTCCCATCAGGAACGCGGCTAGCGTGTAAGGCGCGATCGAATAGGCGATCTTGGGCGTATTGGCGCCAGCCTTCGCATCCAGCTTCTTCAAAGTTTCAACCGCCAAACCAAGACGGCCGGTCGTAGCAGGATCCACATCCTTGAGCGAATGCCAATCGATCCCCGCAGCCGAAAGCGTCATGTGGAGCTGAGGACTTGCGACAAGTTCTTGGAGCGCGATCAGAGTTTCCTTGCCGTTCACCGTATGGATCTTGCCCGAAGCCGTCCATTCCGCGCGTTTTTCAGGCGGAAGATTCGCAAGGATCACGGCTTCATGTTCGGCGCTAAGATCCATCATCGCGGGGATGGTCTTTGCCCCGTATTTTTTGATCGCCCAGGCAAGTACCGCAGCTTGCGTGTCCGGATTTGTCGCGGCCTCTTCGATCGAAACTTGTTCTTTATGCTCCGCGTTATAAAGTTTCACGGCCGCGAACCCCAAAAGCGGCACGAACGCGCGGGCGGCGGCCATCTTTTCCAGCGCCGCCCGTCTCGTTTCGTACATTTCGCGGATTTCGGAACGCGAGCCAGAGGCTTTTTCAGCCGCTGCGCGGGCCTGCCTCACGGCGCGGAGCGAAGCGATTGTGATAGGCGTCGCAAAGGATGGGAGCAAGAGAAGCGCGCGCGTAAGCATCGCATGATGCTGCACATCCGGGAACGCCCACTTGACTGAAGTATAGAGCGCGATCCAGAGAAGGACCGCGGGAACAAAGCTGACCATAAAAATATTAAAATAATGGCCAGAAAGATCCCGGATCCCGGGTTTGCGCACCGCTCCGGCCTTCTCACCCCTCACCTCGGAACGGGCCGTTCTTGAAATCCATCGTTCGACCGATTCCTGGACGATGGCGTTCCGGTCCTCGGGCGTATTTTGAAGCACACGCTTGAAAGCAGAAAGTCTTTCTGAGGTGTAGGCGCCGATCGATGCGAGGAAATCAAAACGGTCATTTTCGTCCGGAAGAAGCTTGGCAAGCTCCGGACTGTAAAAACCAAAGCCGGCATTCCGGGCCATAAATTCGTGTCCGACAAGGAAATCCCCGCCCTTAAGAAAATCCTCTCCGACCTCACGGTTGTAGGACGCCCCGGCGGTTGCAAGGACACCGGGCAATTCCACAAGCCCCTTCTCTTCGAGGAACGGCATATCGGGTTTGTTGATATCCACGCCGCTGAAAACACGAAGGCCGTATTGTTTCGCAAGAGCAACGACTTTGACGATCTCTTCATCGCTATTGCGGTGCGGCATGATCGCGATCCCCGGCACGCCGATCTCGACAAGATATTTGAAAAGCGATTCGAGATGGTCTTCTTCATTGGTTTTAGAACCTTTGGAATCCCCAAGATACGGATAGATCGGGATCCCACCCGCTTTTTTGATGATCTCAACGACCGTTTTCATGCTCGGAGATTCTTCGGCATCCGGCGCGATAAAACAGGAAAGTTTTGCCGAGGGTTTCAGAAACGCACCCCGGAGGATCTCCATCGGAACATCAATGTCGCCGGCTTTATACCCCGCTACCGCCTTGGCGGCCAAAACCTCATCGCCCAGGATCTCTTTATAGAAGGAGATGTTATCGCCGAGCCGGTACGCCACGCCGGCCATAAGATGCCGGTCCGTGGTGTTCCGGTCCTGGACCTGGAGTTTCGCTTCTTCAAGGATATTTTTGTCATAGTCCACACTCACAGAAATGCCGAGATCTTTCAGCTTTTGGTTCACTTTACTGATCATGGCACGATTCCGGCGCTCTTTCGACTCGCGGACTTTGCGGAGAAGCTCCCGGATCAGCGGATGGCTCGTATCGGGCAAAGCATGGCAAAGAAAATAGATCATGTTGGGAACGCCCGGCGCATTCCAGATAAGGTTCCGGAAAATTTCCGGGGCTTCCTCGCCAAAACTGACCCGCATCTCGAACCCGGATGTTTTTTTCATCCCGAGAATTTCGGCGGCTTCGAGGAAATCTTGGTTCCCGGCGGCGGTGTCATGATCGATGATCCCGCCGTTCCGCAGCCCTGCACGGAACAAGCGGTAGGCGATCTCTTCAGGATAATACGGGCTGTAGGAGAATTTGCTGTGGACGTGAACATTGTTGTTCTTGGAAGCGGGCGCCATAGAGATTTCGCCCCGTTCTGCCATGATCGCCAGCGCCTGAAGCGCATCCTGGCGAACGGCTTTGGAAGGATCGCGCAGCTTTTTTTCGAGTTCGTTCTGATGAGGAGTCGCGATCAGGTACGCGGCATTGAACGGGGCGATCATTTCATCTTTCACCCAGCTATCTAAAAGCATTTCGCGCAGCTGATCCACGAACATCGGCGGAATGAACGCGACAAGATAAGGAAGATATCGCTCTTTGAAGATCCGGACCGCTTCCATGCCCATGATCTTTTCGGGATCGTGTTTCCCGGCATGCTGCTTAAAGGCCTCCGCAAGGAATTTCATCGCTTCGGCGTATTTGCGTTTCTTATCATTCTCCCCGCTGAAGAACACGTGGAATGTCTTGAACTCCGCATCCGATCCGAATCCTTCCGTGCTTCTTACTTCCGATCGATGATGGTAGAAACCGCTCTTTTTCCTGGACGTGCCCTGCTCGCGAACGATCAGGAAAATAAGGATCGTTCCCCCCACCACCATACCGGCCCCGGAGAGCATCTTGATCGCATGGCTTTCCCCGAAGACACCCAGGGATCCCGCCACGGAACCTGCCACAAGCGCTAAACTCATCGGAAGCATCAACGCGTGTTTTAAAAAGCGCACATCCTGGTTTCTCATTTCTGAGCGGGATGCCGCGGCTATGACGCGAAGCTCGTTTCGCGTCTCAGCGCGGGCGGCGTCTTTCGTGGCGGCTGAAGACAAGGAGCGAAGAACTCTTTCAAGCCCGTCCTTTTTATTCCAGGAAACAACCTGTCCATTGATCGCGACATCGTCTCGCCCCTGCGGAAGCGCTTCGACGCCGAATGGCTTGAGCCCTTTAATAAGATCTTCGCGGCTTGCTGCGTGAAAGTTTTTTCCTCCTATGCTTATCTCGACACGAGATAAAAGTTCTTCGCGCACAAAGATCTCGTCATTACCGCGCTTTGCTCTTCGGAGTTCTTTGAAATAGGGCTCAAGAAATGATTCGTCTACGTCCTGCTGCGGATCGCGGTCCGGGGCCGCCATGTCTTTCCGGATCAATTGCTCGGCCTGCTTACGTGTTTTCGGATCCGCGAACGCCACGCTCGTCAAGAAATCGTCATCAATGCGGTTGAGTTCCGCCTGGATCTGCGCCTTCAGGTCCTTGTCAGATACTTTTGCATGATCAGCCCTTAAGTGAGCGGCTTGAAAAGCAAGTCCGGAGATATAACTGGCCTCTCTAAGCTGGTTGAGCCGCCCCAGCGTCGCTAAAACCCTGGGCGAGTACGGAACGCGCCCCGCTTCTTCCTCCGCTCTGTTTTCCGAGCTTGGAGATCCCGCTTGCCCTGCGCCCTTCCTCTGCTTTGAAAGACCCTTGCCGTCTTCATGCAATCTTCCCAGAACTCCGACCGCGATCTGACGAGTAGCGGGATGAAGCCTTAGAGCGCGCAATCTTTTAAGCATGGCCTCGGAAACTGCCGTCGTGCCGATTCGGACAAAAGCGTTTATAGCTTCCCGGATAAAATCCTGGCTCGGTTCACCCGTCAACGCTTCCCGCTCGATCCCGTGCAGTAGCTTAATGATAAAATCTTTCTCAGTCACTGCCCCGGACGAAACTGCCGACACCCGCCCCGCAAGACCTTTGCCTCCTTCATGCAATCCTCCCAACACCCCGATCGCGATCTGACGAGCAGCAGAACTGGACGTTTGAGCGCGCAATATCTTAAGCATCGCCAAAGAAACCGCCGGCGTTCCAATGCGGAAAAAAGCATCTATGCTTTCCCGGATAAAACCCTGACCCGGATCAACCTTCCATCCTTTTCTTTTGATCTCCCGCACCATCCCCGCGATCAAATCCTCCTTCACCTCACCAGCGCCAACTCCTTCCGCCCGTGTTTCGGAACGCGGCGTGGCCCCGGCTTGAGATTGCCGTGCCTCCAAACGAGTGGCGGCGACAAAATTAACGCGAATTTTCTCGGCGCCTTCACGACTAATCTGTCCTACGATCCCGGCGACCCGCTCGCCCGCGCTCGCCCATTCGCGGCGCCACTTTTGGGGCGATACGTCCTGCCAGAAACGAAGATCGCTGCGAACGAGGGCAGCCTGGTGCGATGTCGAAACAGCCCCGGAGCCTAGAAATGAGGCGAGATAGTTTTTCTGGGAATCGGCGGTGATCTCCGTGATGTTCGGCGTGATGCCAATATAAGAATTTCCGGAAGAGACGATCGCCTCTTTGAATCCGGCGGTATGGAAACCTCCCGTAATAAGGACCGCTTTTGTTTGCTTGCGGTCACGCATCTTCGCGAGAGCGTTTTTCATCATGAGGTCTTCGCGCTTGACCGCTGTTTCATAAAACCGCACAGCCGTCTCAAAAAGCGCGGTCACCTGCTCGAGCCGGGAGGACGCCAGCCCAAGGTCCGAAACAATTTTTCCGGGAGTAAGACCCGACATCTTGAGGCCCCGGAATTCGTTGCGATCAAGTTCGAGAGCGAACAGCTTTTTAAGAAGACTGTAACTTCGGAGAATATCTACCAGTTTCTGTTCCGGTGCGGTTTTGATAAGCCTCTCAAGGATCTTCAGGGACAGGGCGCCGATCTCACGATGAAGCACTTCGCTTTGGATCTCGCTTAAAAGGATCAGTTGCTGCAGGCGCAGACGGAAAACAGGATACGGCTCGAAGGAGTAATCCTTTGGCAGAAGATCCATGAGCCTTTCAAAGGCAAATCGGGTCTTATAGACAGGAAGGTCAGAGGGGGTCTTGTAGTCGAGAAGGCTGGTAATCTCCTTAACAAGAAGTTCGGGAACCTGTCTCGACCGAAGGTCCGCTAAAAAGGCCGCCTGCTCTTTGCGAGCTTTTCCAGGATCAATCTGAGAGTCGATCTTTTTCAGGCGGAAATACCGGACGAGGACCGGCCAATTCAACTGTTCACGCATGTCTTCAAGGTCTACCTTGAGTTCGCCCGCCGCCGCCTTCTTCAGGAATGTCATCCAGTCCTGCATCGGCAGACGTTGCTCTTCAAAATCAATTTCTCGGACCAAGAATTCCCTCAAAAGCTTGTTCAGCTTCTGGCCCGCGGTCTTTTGCCATTGAAGATAAAAAGCCTCCAGAAAGCTCGCCGTGAGCTTGCGGTTGCTGAAAACGGTCCGGTAAGCTTCGCGGCCTTCTCTGTATTCTTTCGAATTTTCGACGCCCCAACCTTCGGCTGAGGATATCGGATGGAGGATGGAGGATGACGTTTTGGCTTTTACGCCCTCCGCCCTCCGCCCTCCGCCCTCCTGATTTATAAGAAACGCTTCGACGCCCGTGAGCTCTCCGGCCTGCATAAGCTTGCCGTTTACAAGCTTCTGGAGTGCGGCGTCCCTGGGGAAAAAATTAAAAAGTTCTGGCTGCAGCTTGTTACCCGCGCCTTCCAAAAGGATCAGCTTTACACCGTAATTTTTGGAGAGATGTTCGAGGATATTCTTGATGTTTGTTTGCGCGTCATAATTCGCGTGGGCTTCCTGGATGTGAATTAAAACCTGACCGCCGGATGACGGAGGGAGGATGGCGGAGGGCGTAGAAGCAGGAATGAGGTCGGTGACTTTGCCGAGCTCCGCGGGGATCTTGAAGGAAGAGACAAGTGACGGGAGCTCCGCGTTTGCAGCCTGAGCGATCGGGGCAGGAGAAAGCGTGTTGGTCACAAAGAAAGTGACGATAATAATACTCGAAAAAAATCGCTGTAATCGCTTGAGGCGGCTCATGAAATGAATGTTTTCCCTTTCGGAATTAT
This sequence comes from uncultured bacterium, assembly GCA_964482725.1. GTDB lineage: Bacteria > Omnitrophota > Omnitrophia > Omnitrophales > Aquincolibacteriaceae > Aquincolibacterium. Next base: position 55,756 of record CAYZYT010000014.1, read on the forward strand.
TCATGGAAGATTTTATAGAAAGATAACATAGTTTTCTAAAATTTCAAGGGGTTGAAAAAGGATTTATCAAGGTCTGTTAAACGCATTAGAAATAAGGCGCCTATTTGGAGGCATTGCTATAAATTACTATTTTTTAACCGGTTTCGAGCTTGGGAGAAAATCTGTCGCAAGATATTGATTTTAAAGGGGTTCTGGGCTATATATATAGCATAGTCCACTTCGGACTAGGATTCCGAGGCCTGGGCATGAAGTAAATGTTTTGACACTCGGAGCAAGTAAAAATGGCTGGCTTTCCGGCGAAAAAATTCATTACCGTCTCTATTTTACTGACCCTCACGCTCGCCACCGCCCCGCTCGCTTTCACATCCGAAGTTCTTTCGACTAACACCGGGGATTCCCTCACATTATCGAATCTTGCAGTCCCTGAAGAGCTCGGAAAGGTTCAAGAACGCTTCGCCTCCAACCCTGCCGGAAGCAATCTCCGAACGATCATTCAGATCCAGGATGTTCATGCACACGCCACAGCCCAACAAAACATCGCTGCCCTTCTGGAACGTCTTCGTGCCGTGTTCGGTATAGAGAAGGTCGCACTCGAAGGAGCTTGGGCCACGACTTCCTTGCCCCAAAGCCATGCCATCCCAACTTCGCGCGAAAAACAGCTTCTCGCCAGAACGCTGCTGGAGGATGACCAGATCTCAGGCCCGGTCTATGCCGCGATTATGTCTCCCGATCCGATCACGCTCATCGGGATCGAAGACGAAGCGGCTTATGAAAAAAACAGGGCCCTTTTCCTGGTCCACCTCGGAAAAGCCAAAGAAATCGAGGAAAAACTAAAGCTCTATGAAACTTCCCTGAAAGAGACTCAAAGATCGACCTGGGGTCCGGACCTTTTAGCCTTTGGAAGCGCCTTCGGAATATTCCGGGACACTTCCGATCTTGGGAAATTCTTCCCGATCCTTTGGACGGCTGCCGAGACACAAAGCATTGATACTTCCGACCTCAGTCAGATCCTTCTGCTGCAAAACATCCTTTCTCTGGAGAAGCTTTTTCAGAAGGAGCGCCTGGAGCAGGAGGTGAAGCAAGTGATGCGGGATTACAAGAACACTCCCTGGACGCTAGAAGAGCTGATCCGAGGAGGCAAGATCCCAACCGAAAAGCTCGGCTCTTATCCTGAAATCAAGAAACTGACTCAGCTTTACAAAATGCGCGACCAAATCTCTCTCAGCGATCTAACAACCCAGATCGAGACCTTGACCGGTCGCATCCTCGAGAAACTTGTCCGCACTCCGGCTGAAATCGCCCTATGGGAGAAAGTTGAAAGGCTCTTCCTCGCGCGCCGCATTCTTCTGCTGCAAGCATCCCCCGAGGACATGAAAGCCTTCGAAAATGAAAAAACCTCCCTTGCGCCGGAACTCGCTATCACCGGGCTTTCCGAGGCCCTTGCCGTATCGCTTGATTTTTACGCGGGGGTGAAAAGCCGTGATGAGATCTTTTTCAACAAAGTGATGAACGACCCCGCTCTGTCCGGCAATATCGCGATCGTCACGGGCGGCTTCCACACGGACGGGCTTTCCCAGCGCTTCCGCGATGCAGGGATCTCCTATATCACGATCACTCCCGAGCTCGGCGGCACGGCCATGAATCAAAAACTTTATAACGCCAGGATGATGGATGGTGGATGGCGGATGGCGGCAAACGAGAAACCCGAAACGCCATCCTCCATCCTCCCTCCGTCTTCCGAGTCATCAACATTGTCAGAACTCCGGAACGCCATCGCCTGGATCGACGACCGATTTCCAGAAAGTTATGAGGTTTTGCTGCAAACCAAAGATGTCCGGAAAGCTGCGGCTGTTTTTACGGGAAGCCCGGTCGCCCTATCAAGGTCCGCCAAGGCCTCTCATCTTTCTAGGAAAGGAAGGATCGATCTCGAGACGAAAAAAGGAACCGCGGTCAAAGCCTCGGAGTTGCAGGTCAGTGAGTTTATGGTAAAACCCCGCCCGGAACAGCTAAGCGCCGTCCAGGCATGGTTAACACAGGGATCGAAGGGTCGGGAAAAAGCGATGTTGGTTTCTTCGGCCGGCATCCTCGCGCGGATGCTTTCAGAAGAAAAAACCGCGCGGCTTCTTCAGGAAGCTGTCGGCGAAGGCGCTATCGTAGCGCTGGCTCAGGATATCCCGGCGGTAGACATGCCAAAGTTTCTTTCTTCTCTGCGCGGGATCAATTGGTTTGAAGCCACGGACATCGCAACGCTGGTTGAAAAAACGCCGCGCTTCCAGAGGCTTGCAAAAAAGCACCCTTTTGCGATCATGGAGAATGGTCGCCCCATGGGGGCCTACGTTGTCCTGCCGGAAAAACCTATCTCCCTTGTCCTCTTCAGAATCATCACGCTGAATCCCAACCTCTACCAGGCCGCCAAAGACCCCGCCTTCCTGGCCCTGCTTGAGGATCTCGTGTCTGAGATTTTGTCGAAGGAACTTTCCGCAAAAGCCGCTTAAAAACAGGGGGGGGACGGATATCGGAGGGAGGATGGCATTCAACTCTTTGTTTTTCGCTTTCAGTTAGTCCGCTTTTAGTTGCTCCCTCCACCATCCGTCATCCGCCATCTTGTTTCTCGGCGAGATCTTTCCAATTGGCGAGGGTGTTTTCGAAGCTTTGGTCGAGGATATTCTTGACCTTTTGTTCTCCCAGGAGCATGCCCGCGATCCCGAGGTCCCAGGAGACTTCGACCGCGACCTCAACACCCTCAGGCTTCTCATGAAAGAAGTGCGTTCGCGTCATCGAGCCGTTCATGGGAAGCGCGCTTTGAATCACAGCCCGGCTCATGGGCTCCCAAACGGTCATTTCCTGTTCGACTTCGATGTGCTGACGGTCCAAGACACAGGCCTCATGCCAACGCAGGCCTTTCCCTTCACGAACCGTTCCGGTCCGTTCGCTTTCCTTGACGCCGTCCACCCATTCGGACATTCGCGCCACGTCGGCGAGAATGCCCCATACTTTTTCGAGCGGTGCGCGGATCAATATGTTTTTAGTGAGTGTATTCATTTTTTCCCGATGGGATATCGGATAGTGGATGGAGGATGGCGAAAAACTGGTTGCTCCATCTTCCCTCCGCCTTCCGCCATCCTTATTTTAGTTGTATTTCCACTGGTGCATGATCCGACCCCACCACATCGCGTAAGATCGTTGCACTCTTCACTTTCGGCACAAGATCCTCGGTGACAAAATGATAATCGATCCTCCAGCCAACATTCCGTTCACGCGCGCCGGTCTTCATGTCCCACCAGCTGTAATGCCCGGGGTCTTTATGAAACTCCCGGAAGATATCCACCTGCCCGTCTGCCACCCACTTATCAAGCCACGCCCGTTCGACCGGCAAAAATCCCGAGGTGTTTTCATTTTCCTTCGGCCGCGCAAGATCGATCTCCTTGTGCGCCGTATTGTAATCGCCGGAGATAATAACCTTTTTCCCCTGAGCTTTGAGTTTTTTTGTGCATTTCAATGTTTCGGCGTAAAAGTCCATTTTGTATTTGAGCCGTTCGTCGCCGGACTTCCCGTTCGGGAAATAGATGTTGAGAAAAGTGAAGTCCGGATAATGCGCGATAATGACCCGGCCTTCTTCGTCAAATTTCTTGATGCCGAAGCCGTTCTCGACCTTGACCGGTTTCTCTTTGGTGAAAAGCGCAACGCCGCTATAGCCCGGACGCACCGCGGAATTCCAATAGGTGTGATAGCCTTCCGGGTGCATGAGGAACATATCGAGCTGCTCGGGCTTCGCCTTCGTTTCCTGGACGCCGAGAACATCCGGCTTTTCCCGCACAAGCCATTCGAGGAACCCTTTTTTCTGAACAGCTCTTATTCCATTGACGTTCCAAGAGAGGATTTTATTAGGCATGAAGTCTGAATTATTTGCTAAGAATTTCTTGCGCGCGTTCGGGCTGGTCGGTGCGGATCACAAGGCATCCGCATTCCTGATTCGGCGTGGCGGTACAGTAGGCGTACGCAATATTGATGTCAGCTTCGGCGAGGCTTTGGCAAATGCGGGCAAGCGTCCCGGCCTTGTTGTCGATCTCCACGACCAGAACATCCTGTTCCATCACGTAAAGCTCTTCCTGCTCGAGAAGAAGCGTTGCCTTGGTGGGATGGTCGACAATGAACCGAACGACGGCATTGTCGACCGTGTCATGAACAGCCATCGCGAGAATATTAACCCCAGCTTCCGAAAGAATGGAGCAAGTGCGCGCCATAATCCCGGGTCGATTGGGAAGAAAAACGGAAAGCTGTTTCTGGATCGGCACTTCTAACCTCCGTACAGCGTATATCGTGTGTTGTATGTCGAGCCGTAGTTTACTGCTTTAAAAGCATTTTTTCGATAACTTTTTCCCGAACGACATACGATATACGGCATACAAAAAAAGCCGCACCCGATTTCTCAGGTTCGGCTTTTTGATATAAAATCCCGGCGATCCCAATACATTTCATCTCGCCAAAGGCGGGATGGGGCCGTCCTGACCTCTCCCGTTTCTTTCTTTGATAATAGTCTGGGCAGTTTGCCCTGATCATTGTTAATTTTTTCTTGAAATCAGGACTACTGCCTCCCAATCCATAAATAAAAAGACCCAAGCCTGATGAACAGACCTGGGTCTTTTAAAATAAATCCCGGCAGTTTGCCCTTGAGCCCAATGCTCAAGGACTCCTCCTGGCGGCCTTGACGGTCGCCTAGGCGGACACTGCCGCGCATTAAAGTAGAAAACCCCCGGGCCTAAAAGACCCGAGGGTTTCCAATAATAAATCCCGGCAGTTTGCTACTCTCCCAACGAATTGCTCCGTTAGTACCATCGCCGGTAGAGGGCTTAACTTCCGTATTCGGAATGGGAACGGGTGTTGCCCCTCTCCTATGGCCACCGGAAAGCGATGTCCCGAGGCCGTCAATAAATCTGACGTCCACGAGCGCGAATTTCAATCTGACCGTCGTTAGATCATCTCAAATATTACATTTGAGATCCGTAATGATCCAACGGGGTGAATAAGTCCCGACATAATATGATTTCCCTTCACGTTTTGCGACGTGAAGGTAAAAGATTGTCAAGCCGAACGACCGATTAGTACGAGTAAGCTGAAGGCCTTACGGCCCTTACACATCTCGCCTATCAACCTCGTAGTCTACGAGGGGTCTTCTAAACCGAAAACCGGTTGGGAAATCTTATCTTGGAGTTGGCTTGGCGCTTAGATGCTTTCAGCGCTTATCCTTTCCGAG
>CAYZYT010000015.1:0-54775 GCA_964482725.1 uncultured bacterium
AAGTCAAGACTCCGACCGCGCTCACCGGTGTTCGCGGCACGGTGTTTGAAGTGACGGTTCGGGAAAAGGCCTAAAACAGACCACAGACTAGAGACCAGAGACTGGAATTTTGGAACGTACGACGGGCGTTTGGTTTTGAGTCTCGTGTCTCGAGTCTCTCGTCTCTCGTCTCTCGTCCCAAGTCTTATCACTCACTGCTGCCGTTGAGAGGCTTGCATCCTTTGCAGGGATTGATTAATATCCTCCCATGAGCACTCCCGAAAAACAGCATCAAGCGACACATGAGCTCGGACGTGTCTATGACTCGATCACGGACAGCAAAGTTCTCACCGAATTTTTCCTGACCACCGTATCCCGGTTCATCCCCGCACGGCAAAGCTTTCTTCTCCTCGCGGCCCGGAACAAAACCCTTTTATTGGAAGCCGCCGTGCCTGCTGCCGGAGAAATCCCGACGGACCTCGCGGCGGAGGCTCAAAAAATATTTGAAGACGGAAAGCCTTGCGCGGTGAAAGGACGCCTGTTCCTTCCTTTGATCGCCCGGAACAGTGTCATGGGGATCGCGTGCTTGGAAAGATCGGACGAAATGCCTGCCTTTACACCGGAAGAGCTCGGGATCGGGTTCGATCTGACATCGGAATTTTCCGGAGCGCTCAAGAACATCCTGCTTTTTGAAGAGAACATCAAAATGGAACGCTTGGCCGCGGTCGGACAGGCCATGGGCATGGTGGTCCACGAGATCAAGAACATCATGCAGCTCGCGCGCTTTTCGGATGAAATGACCCGCATGGGGCTCAAAGAGAAGAATGAGAAATTTCTCACGACCGGGCTGGCAAAAATGGAAAAAACGTTGAAGGAAATGGACGGTTTTATCTGGGAGATGTTGAGCCTGACGAAAGATTATCAGCTGGAGCCCGAAAAGGTGGACTTGGCAGCGATCCTGGCGGAACTCCAGAGCGATCTCGACGAACGGGCGGGAGGCTATCACATCCGGCTTGATTTTAAAACAGATCCGGGTTTCCCGGCCGTGGAAGGGGATGGGCGATCCCTTTATCGAGCGCTTCTGAATCTGGTGAAGAACGCCTTTGAGGCATTTCAGGATAAAAAAGATGCCTGCATCAAGATCGGCGCCCGGATCAAAGATGACGAGCATTATGAACTGATCGTGGAAGATAATGCCTGCGGGATGAGCGAAGAGGTGAAGGCGAAACTTTTTGAGGCGTTTTTTTCTACCAAAGGAAAGCGCGGAACGGGACTCGGGCTCATGGTCGTTGCCCGCACCGCGAAAATGCATCAAGGTGCCGTGCGTGTCGAAAGCCAGCTTGGTGTGGGGACGAAATTCATCCTGACACTTCGGCGGTCTTTCCCCAAGGTCCCCTAATTCTCAACCGCTCGTCGTTTTAATTTTCCAAGGGAATGCTGGAAAACCCCGTCATCCTGAGCGATGTAAAACGTCGCGAAGGATCTGCGTTCGAGATTTTTCTCTCGCCGGGGGCGAGATCAGCGCTGACCTTGTCAAAAATTTAAAGTGGGCAGTGCAGTCCAAGTCGCCATTTTTATAAAAAAATAAAGACTTGGACAGAATAACGCAAGCGGATTTTTCAGTTGCGGGCACATTCACAGGAGCAAACGTATGCCGGAACGTAAAAAAATAGGACTTTTAACCTCCTTTACGAGCGAGATCTTCAAAGGCGAGTATTTTGTCAGGATCATTACAGGGGTCATCAACGCTTTTTGGAATACGAATTATCAGCTGAAATTGATCACGGTGAGGGAAGATGAAGACCCCGCGGCCCGTCTGGCGGAAGAAGCGGTGGAGGGGCTGCTCTTTCTGACGTGGAGGATCCACGGTTCTTTTCTTGAGGCGGCCCGGAAGGCCGGGATTCCCACCGTTGTGATCAATGATTTTGAACCGGGCTTTTCCGGCAGCATCATTTATGGCGACAATCGCGCGGGGGTTGAACAGAGCTTGCAGCATCTGAAAAAGACCGGGCGCACCAAGGTCGGCATGCTTCACGCGCCGGAGGACGCTTCAATCGATTCGCGGGAAAGACACAAGCTTTGGGAGGAACTGCTGGGGCGGTATGAGCTGACGGCCGACCCGGCGCATTACCGTAAGTGTGATTATTATTTTGAAGAGGACGGCTATCTCAAGATGCTGGATATTATCCATAACAACAAGATCCTGCCGCAAGCCATGCTGTGTTTTAATGACGATATCGCGATCGGAGCTTTGCGGGCTTTAAAGGAAAGCTGGATCATGTGCCCTGCGCAGGTGGCGGTGATCGGGTATGACGGGATCTTTAAAGGGAAAGTCGTGGAGCCTTCTCTGACCACGATCAGCCAGCCTCTGGAGGCTATGGGGGCTGAAATGGTCCGCACGGTCATTGGCTTGATCGAAGAAACAATGGAAGAGCCGGTCCAGAAAAAATTTACCCCGGAGCTTGTGATCCGCAGATCGTGCTAATCAGCAAAGAGGTATTTTTTTGAGGATGTGTCATTCTGAGGGTTCCCGAGGAACCTGAAGAATCTCACGGAAAGCAGATCTTTCGCTACCCTTCGCTCAGGATGACGGGTTCGAGGGCTTTCTTGTCCGTACCGTTTGAAGCTTCGTCACGGGATCACAACCGTCAGTGCCGTGATGTCATCGTGTTGGTCGGCGCCCGTTGTGAACTTTCGAACATCCTCGAAGATCCTCTCCGAATATCCGGAAGCTGAGCCAGCTTCTTCTTTGACACATTCCGCGAGCCGTTCGATGGTGTATTCTCTTCCGCGCTTGTCACGCGCCTCCACCACACCGTCCGTATAAAGGAAGAGAGCGTCGCCTTTTTCCAGGCGGGCGGTGTTCAGGAAAAAAGAAGTCTCCGCCATCAGCCCCAGGGGCGGGCTTTGCGCGCCTTTCAGCACCTCGGTCGTACCCTCCGTGAATTTTCTCAAAAGGACCGGAAGGTGCCCCGCCGAAGAATATTGGACTGTATTGGTGTTTTTGTCGATCAGAAGACAGATCATCGTCAGGAACATCCCGAACGGACTGTTGACTGAAAGGCGCTGGTTGAGGGCGGTTAAAAGCTCCGCCGGGTCTTTGGCCTGGGGCGCAAGGAACCGGTACTCCGACATGGCGCGTACCATATAGAGGGCCGCGGGAACCCCCTTGCCGGACACATCGCCCAGGATAACACCGACACGATCCCCGTCGAGAGCGATCACATCGTAAAGGTCGCCGCCCACGTCAAATGCCGGGAGCGTGAGCGCGCAAAGGTCCACTCCATACCGTCGGTGGGTGAGGTCCGGGAGGAAATTTTGCTGGATCTCATGAGCGATCTTCAGGGCCTGCTTGGCTTTTTCCTGTTTGACGATCTCTCCGTGAAGCTGCGCGTTCTCGATCGCGATGGCCGCCTGGTCGGCGAAGGTCTCAAAAAGATCCAGATCTTCCTGGTTGAAGCCGCCCTGCGAAGACGGGCGAGCCTCGTCCTGTTTTTTAGGCGGGCCGCCGTGGGCGAGCCTCGCCTTCCCTGATTGTTTTTCCGGGAAGGTAGGCGGGCCTGCGCGGCGCAGGGGATTGATGGCTTGGAGGACGCCGATGACCTTCCCCCTGGCTTTCATAGGAACACAGAGGATCGCCCGCGTGACGAAACCCGTGGAATCGTCAAAGCGCCTGGCGAAGCGCGGATCCTTGTGAGGGGCATTGACGATCTCGGGTTTCCCGGAGGCTGCGACGGAACCGGCGATCCCTTCGCCCATCTTTACGCGGAATTTTTCTTCCAGCTCCGCGCCTTTGCCGCCGAGCGCCACGCGGAAGACGAGTTCTTGAGAGGTCTCGTCGATCAGCAGGAGGGATGCGACTTCGGAGCGCATGACCTCGGAGGATGTTGTCATGATAAGCGCGAGCAGTTCGTTCAGTTGGAGCGTGGAATTAAGCACCTTCGTCAGGGCCAGGACTTTGCGGAGATTTTCAACAGTATGATCCTGAGAAATGCTTTTTTCGGAACAGCGCCTGACTTTTTTGCGTCGGGGTCCGAGGGCTTTGCGCATGGAGAGCTCCTAGAGGATCTTTTGAAATAATAAAGTGATCAGAACGGCATAGTTCAGACTGAAAAGAAAGGCCGTCAGGTCCCTCAAGGGTTTAATCGGCAAACGGAACACGCCGACGCAGGGGATGAGGAGCAGCATCCAGGGCGAGGTGCATGCGAGCAGAACCCAGGCCACGAGCGATCTTTCGAAGATCGCATAGGCGAGCTCTGAAGAGCTGATCAAATAAAGGGGCGGGCGCCCCTTGAAATAACTTTTGGCGAAAGCGTTCAGGACATAACTTCCGGCGAACGTGAGGATGATAAAAAAGATGGCGCCCGAGGTCCAGATTGGGGTTCTGTAAAGCGCGTCGAGAAGCGCGGAATCCGGGAATCCTCGGACGACGTGGCTGATCGGGAAAAGAAAAATAGCGCTGATCACAAGGACATGGCAGAGTTGATCGGCCATGAAATAAAGAAAAGTATGAGACGGATTTTTTTGGGTGATCGAGTACTTGATAAGGTCTTGCACCAGGTGGACCAGGACAAGACCGGCCACGAAGAGCCAGATCTGGGGGAGGTTTAGGTAAGGATAGAGAAGGACGAGGGAGACGAGGCCCTGGATCAGGGCATGGAGGAGTTGTCCTAGGAAATGCCGGACCTTGAGCTGGTAAAGCTCCTCGAACTGGAGGATGAAGTCCGCGATCAAATGCGCCAAAATAAGTTTTAAAAAGATAAACATGCCGCCTTTACCCCGTTAGAGATAAGAAGTGCCGTTGGCACTTCTGTCTATGTGACAGGATCGTCTGAACAAACCCTGTGATGCCAGGTGAATATTAAAAATAATCGGCCCCGAATCTCTAACGGGGCAAGTTATTATGGCATTTTTCCGGTCCTTGTCCAAAAAGATTCTCAAGGGTTGACAAGGACCGCCCCAATTTCACTTCGTGGGAATTGATAGGTATTGGGACGGCTCTTGAGAAGTTTTTATTTGGCAGGCCGGAGCACCTGAGCCATGAGCCAAGGACCCTCGGAAGGGGGATCTGGCTAATGGGGCTGGAAACCGATCGGGCCTTTGGGTTTGGGGTCGGGTGGGGCGAGGAGTTCGTGTAAAGCATCAAAAACGATCTTGAATTGCCCGTCATATTTTCGCTCCATCGCCTCGATTTTCTTCCGCAGCTTCCCGTGCGTCTCAAGCATATGACGCAATTTTGAAAAAATGCGCATGATCTGGACATTGACCCGTATGGCTGTTTTACTTTTGAGGACGCTCGAAAGCATTGCAACGCCCTGTTCTGTGAAAACGTAAGGGAGGTATTTCATATTCTGGCCCTGTTTCAAGGTCACAAATTGTGACCTTGAATTTCGCGCCTCCTCCCAGTTTAATCGGAACATAAAGTCTTTGGGGAACCGGTCTGGGTTCCTTTTAACAGCTTGGATCAAAACCTTGACTTGTATGCCGTACAGTTTTGCCAGATCACTATCCAACATGACTTTCCGTCCTCGCAGAAAATAGATCTTGGATTGGATAGCATTTTCAGGGACAAGCGGCGCTTTTTTTATCCGGAAAGCAGTTGGGTCCATGGAAAGACGCTATCATATTATTTATTATAAATCAAATAAATATTATAAATAGTTATTTTCTTGAATCCGAGGATGGGTGGGGTATGGAGGTTGGGAGAGGGAGGACCCTATCCGGCGAAATATTTTTTTCGGATCCAGAGCGCGACGGCGACAAGCGAGATCAGGACCGGGACTTCCACGAGCGGGCCGATCACGGCCGTAAACGCCACTCCGGAATGGATCCCAAAGACCGCCACGGAGACTGCGATCGCAAGCTCAAAGTTATTACTCGCCGCGGTAAAAGAGAGCGTGGCGCATTGGCCGTAGGGCGCGCCGATCTTTTTACTCATAAAAAACGAGATCAGGAACATGACGACAAAATAAATGAGAAGAGGGATCGCGATCCGGACGACATCCAGCGGGATCCGGACGATCGTTTCTCCTTTTAAGGAAAACATGACGACGATCGTGAAGAGCAAAGCGATGAGCGTGATGGGACTGATTGCTGGAATAAATTTTGTCTCATACCAGGTCTTATCTTTAACCTTAAGCAAGATGAATCGCGTCAGGATGCCCGCGAGGAACGGAATGCCGAGATAGATGAAAACACTTTTGGCGATCTGGCCCATGGTGATATCCACTACGGTGCTTTGTAATCCGAACCACCGCGGCAGGACCGTGATGAAGACCCAGGCGTAAAGTGAAAAAAATAAAACCTGGAAGATCGAGTTGAACGCGACAAGCCCCGCGCAATATTCCGTGTCGCCTTCCGCGAGTTCGTTCCAGACAATGACCATGGCGATGCAGCGCGCGAGACCGATCATGATAAGCCCCACCATGTATTCCGGGTAATCGCGAAGGAAGATGATCGCCAGAGCGAACATCAAAATGGGACCGATGACCCAATTTTGGACGAGCGACAGGAGCAGCACACGGGTGTTCTTGAAGACATCCCCCAGTTCTTCGTATTTTACCTTGGCGAGCGGGGGATACATCATGAGGATGAGGCCGATCGCGATCGGGATATTGGTCGTGCCCACCTGAAACTTGTTCCAGAACCCGACGACCGGCGGATAGAAATATCCTGCCGCGACGCCGAGGCCCATGCCGAGGAAGATCCAAAGCGTCAAAAAACGGTCTAAAAACGATAATTGCTTCTTAGGACATTCATTCATAAAATTCCTCCCGCGCTGTTTGTTGAAAAATTCTAGAGGTGTCATTCTGAGCCGTTAAGAGGCGAAGAATCTCGAATGCAGATCCTTCGCGATGTTTTGTATTACTCAGGAGGATGCTGTTTCCAGCAGTCTCCTAGAGCCAGTAGGCCCAGATATAATAGATGCCCGCGCCGATGAAGATCACGCCTGTGATCTTGCGCGTATAAAGTTCGATCCTCGTTAGTTTGTGAAACACATGACTTAGAGAAGCGACTCCGAGAGCGATGGCCAGGGAAAAACCAAGTACCGGAAGGCCCGTGCCGATCCCGTAAATAAACGGAAGGATCGCGCCTGCGGGATGGTTCAGAGCCAGAGGAATGAGACTTCCGAAAAAGAGTGCCGCGGATATGGGACAGAACGCCAGCGCAAAAATGAAGCCCAGTAAAAAAGCTCCCGGCGCGCCGGAGTCTGCGAGCTTGCTGTGGTGTTGATGGGAAAGAGAAAGGCCGGGCAGGCGAACGGTGATGACCTCAAACAGGAGAAGTCCCGTCACGATCAAAACCGGACCCAGCGCTTTCCCCATATATTTCTGTAAGAAGAGTGCGGTCTGCGGGACGCTTACGAGAGAATGAATGATGATCCAGCCCACCGCGGCGTAAGAGACCATTCTGCCGAGGGTGTAGGCCAGACCTGAAAGGAAAACAGCCGTCGGGTGTGCGATCTTTTTTGACAGGAAAGAGACCGCGGCGATATTCGCCGTCAGGGGGCAGGGACTGAGCGAGGTCAAAATGCCGAGCCACAGCGCGGACAGCGCGCAAAGCCAAAAGGGGTCCATCAATTCTCCTTTAAGAACGCAGCCACTTCGTCCCGAACATAATTCTCGTATCGGTCTTTGTTCCCGACATATTCCCAGATCTTATCAAGGTTCTTGGCACGGACCTCTTTGCCGTTTTTTGTGAATGAAAGGACAAGGGATTTTGTGTAAAGCTGGTAGTCCTTCATATAGTGTTCGTTGCCTTGACCTTCCACATTCACGATCTTGAAGGTGAGCTTTCCGGAAGCTAAGGAGTCCTTGAAATTACTTTCGATGGATTCTTTGGCATATTGCTCCAGCTTATGGCAGGTGGGGCAGCGGAAGGTCCCGTGAAAATAATAGGCCGTGACCGTGCCGCCTGCGGGAGCTTCCTCGGCGAAGGACGGAGGAGTTCCGAAAAACAAATGGCTTGCCAGAGCAATAGCTATCAGAAGAGTGAGAAGATAATTTTTCATTTTTAACTCCCGTTATTTTATAAGATCTTCTGAAAAAATGAAGCCTGTCATCCCCGCGAAGGCGGGGATCCAGAGAGTGGATTCCCGATTTAAGCATTCGGGAATGACAAAAAAGTGTTTACCTTAGGTTCCTTTATTTCGCGAGGATCTTTTTGATCTCGTCCTTGTTCAGTAATTTCCCCGATGAGACCACGGTGCCGTCGACCACCAGGGCCGGAGTGATCATGACGCCATACCCGATGATCTTGTCGATCTCCGCGACCTTCACGATCTCGGCGGTGATGGAGAGTTCTTTGACCGCGACTTCCGCGTTGGCGGTGAGCTGCTTGCATTTCGGACAACCGCTTCCGAGAATTTCAATTTTCATTGTCATGGGTCTCCGATTCACAGTAGCCAGTTAAAAAGAAACCCGATCAGCATGATGCCGGAGCCGACTACGCCCAAAAATACGGCGATCAGCTGCGGCTTTAAAACTTTGCGCAAAATAATAGTTTCCGGGAGCGAGAGGCCGATGACCGACATCATGAAGGCCAGGACCGTGCCGAGCGCGGCCCCTTTTTCCAGGAGCGCCTGCACCACCGGGATGATCCCCGCCGCGTTGGAGTAAAGAGGGATGCCGATCAAAACCGAGACCGGCACCGACCACCACGCTTTTTTGCCCATCACCGAGGCCAGAAAGTTCTCCGGGACGAATCCATGGATGAAGGCTCCCACCGCGATCCCCAGAAGAACAAAGAGCCAGACCTTGCCGACGATATCCTTGACCGCCCGCCCTCCGGCAGATATCCGGCCGGGCCATGTCAGCTTTTCTTCTTCGACCGAGCTGGCCATGGATTGATAAACCCAGTCTTCCACATATTTCTCCATATGCAGCCGGCCGATCAGCCAACCTGCGGCAAACGCGATCGCCAGGCCGGTCCCAAGGTAGAGAAGCGCGATCTTCCATCCGAACAGGCCGAAGAGAAGCACCAGGGCGATCTCGTTCACCATGGGCGCTGATATAAGGAAGGAAAGCGTGACACCCAGAGGAACGCCCGCAGTCACAAATCCGATAAAGAGAGGCACTGCGGAGCAAGAACAGAAGGGCGTTACCACGCCCAGAAGAGAAGCCAGGATATTCCCGACATACTCCTTTTTCCCGACGAGCATCTGACGTGTGCGCTGGGGCGTGAAGAATGTCCGGATCATCCCCACCCCAAAGACCACGAGGGCTAAGAGCATCAGTACCTTGGGGGAGTCGTACATGAAGAACTCCACGGCGGAGGCCAGGCGTGTCCCTGGGGTTAAACGGAACAGAGTGTAAGTGATCCCGTGGGAGATCGCCGGCAAATAACCATAGGTGGCGAACCACAAGACTAAAGATAAAAAAACGATCCCAAGATTTTTTTTAAGGCTCATGATTTCCCCCTCGTTTTGCAGCAGCCCCCTTCAATCTTGATGGCCTTGAGGTTGACGAGGGCGTCGGAAACTTTGGAGCGGGCAGAGGCGAGGATCCTCGAGATCGTGGAGCGGTGAACTTTCATCTTAAGCGCGATGGCTTTTTGGTCGAAATTCAGAAGGTCGCAAAGCCGAAGGGCCTCAAATTCATCGAGCGAAAGGATCACGCCCTGAAGTTTTTCTTTAGGCCGGCAACGAGGTCTGAAGCACCGTTCGCCGGGGTTGCATTGGATCCATCTTGGTTTTTTAGGCCGCATGGGAGGCTCGCATTATGCACATATGTGCATAATAGGCGCCTGGACCGCTTGCGTCAAGTTTTTGAAGCGTGTCCTGCGGGCCGGGGGACCAAGGGGAAAAAGCAGCCGCCGAGTAAGAAAGCGGGTGCTGGTTGGGCGGCGGGGAGTTGTGTTAGAATGCTCAAGAGCGGGGACTTTTTTGCGGGCAAGTAGATTTTCGCACTGTTTTGAAAATGAACAAAAACGCTTTCTATCTCTAACGGGGGAGCCATGGAATCCAAAAAGCCGATTCTGGTCAAGGATGATAATGTGAACGCCACCGAGATGGCGAAGATGGTCCTCGAAAAAAGCGGACTTTATGCTGTGAAAATGCGTGCCCCGGAAAAAAAATCGATCCTGGTCGTCGACGATAATGTGAACGCCAGCCAAATGGCAAAAATGATCCTCGAAAAAACCGGGCTCTACACGGTGATCCTTTGCAATCGCGGGAGTGAGGCTTTTCAGATGATCCAGGACACACAACCGGAGTTGGTGCTTCTCGATATTGTGATGCCGGACGCGGATGGGACGGACATTGCGAACCGGATCCAGCAGGATAAGTCGCTCACGCGTACGGGGGTTATTTTCATGACCGCTCTTGTCGCCAAGACGGAGTCCTTGATCGGAGGGCATGCGTTTATCGCCAAACCGATCTGCGCCGAAATTCTTCTCAAACGAGTGAAGGCTTTTTTCGAAGCAAGGAATTGATCTCAAGACTTCCAGCTCTTTTTAACGGAGGCTTGCCTGGCGTCTATTTTCTTCTGAATAAGGTTGATCGGGACTCGCCCGATTAATTTCGCACTGTTTTGAAAATGAACGAAAGCGCTTCTCAAAAGCGCTTCCTATCTCTAACGGGGGAGTTATGGGACAAAAAAAATCGATCCTGATCGTCGACGATGATATGGATGCCAGTCAGATGGTGAAGATGATACTCGATAGGACAGGGCTTTACGCCGTGAGTATTTGTAACCGCGGCAGCGAGGCTTTTAAGCTTATTCAGGAGACTCAGCCCGAGCTGGTGCTTCTGGATATTATGATGCCGGACGCGGATGGGACGGATATCGCAGACCGGATCCAAAAAGACAAATTCCTTACGAATACGAGGATCGTGTTCATGACGTCGCTTGTCTCCGAGCAAGAAGTGCTTAAGAACGCCGTGATCGGGGGACACCCGTTCATTTCCAAGCCCATCAGTGGGGAGGCGCTTCTCGAGAGGATTCGGGGATTTTTCGAAATTGGGAATTGACTTCAAGAAGTCTGAAGTCCTGTTCGCGCTCGAGTTGATCCGCGGCGGTTCGGAGTTGGCTCGAGGCATTCGCTCGGGGACCTCCATTCGTTCTATCCTCAAGCCGGACCATTCTCCTGTGACGCTCGCCGATATGGGTATTCAAGCGCTCGCCGGAGCACTTCTCGAACAGTATCTTCCCGAAGCAGTGCTTGTGGCCGAAGAAGATGCCGATCATCTTCAAACCCCGGAAGGTGATGAAGACCTTAAAAAGATCACCGACCGTGTGCATGCCTTTTTCCCGAAGGCGACCCCGGGCGATATTTGCCGGTGGATCCAGCGAGGGCAGGGTCGGCCGGGCGAATCCTTTTGGACGCTCGATCCGATCGACGGGACCAAGGGATTTTTGAGAGGCGGCCCGCCTACTGTCTCAAAAAAAATATTTGAGAAAGGCGAGGCTCGCCCGTTTTCGCAGGGCGGCCAGTATGTGACCGCGCTGGCGTTCATCCAAAATGGGAAAGTGGAGCTGGCGGCGATCGGATGCCCGGAACTGGAATTGCGCGGGCATAAAGCTTTGGGTCAAGGCGTCGGGATCTTTGCGGCCCGAGGTCAGGGCTGCTGGGCGTTCTCCCTGGGAGCGAGTGAAGATTTCAAACGATGGGTCCGTTTGGCGGTTTCCCCTTGCCGGGAAATCAGCAAGGCTCGTGTCCTGGATTCTTTTGACCCGGAACATAAGAATGCTGAAAAGGACCGGCGCGTTCGCGAGGGGCTCGGGATTCATCAGGAGACGATCGTTTTAGACAGTATGGCAAAACACGTTGTGCTTGCCTCCGGCGACGCGGAGATCTTCTTCAGGACTTTGCCGAGGAAAGAGCCGGGCTATCGGGAAAAAATATGGGATGTCGCGGCCGGCGCTTTGGTGATCGAGGAGGCGGGGGGGCGCGTGACGGATCTCGAAGGCCGGGAGCTTGATTTTAGCGCGGGGCTCACGCTGGCGAGGAATCCCGGGTTTGTGGCGACGAACGGTCTTTTACATGAGGCTGTCCTCGAAGTCCTTAAAAAAGCGAGTGGATAATGGGAACGTCTTTCAAAAATTTCGTCATCCTGAGAGGAGCGAAGGATCCCGCCCGAGGCGGGACAAGAAGCAATCCTCAGAATGACACGGGGGCTCTGGGTCGAAAAAGGGAGAGAGTTGCACTTTTCTCTAGGCCCCAAAAGAAATGGATGCGGCTTGCGATAAGATCCGCGCAAGCGGGGATCCGGCGGCCCGAAGGAGGCCCCTTCGGCGCGGTGATCGTGCAGGGGAGTCGGGGGGTCGCGGTCGCGCACAATACCGTTCTTCTGGATCAAGATGCTACGTGTCATGCGGAAATAAAGGCGATCCGGCTCGCGTCCCGGAAACTCAAACGGTTCGATCTTTCGGATTGCGTGATCTATTCCACCACGGAGCCCTGCCCGATGTGTTTTTCCGCGATCCATTGGGCCCGGATCGCGAAGGTGATCTTCGGGACGAGTATCGCGGATGTTCAAAAAAGAGGTTTTCATGAACTGTCCATCCCGAGCCGCAAAATGAAGCGTGAAGGAAAAAGCCCGGTCTCCCTTCAGGCAGGTTTCATGAAAAAAGAATGCCGGGCTTTGCTTTCTGACTGGGATCGAAGAGGATCTCAAGAAGTCTACTGAGATCCGTCTTTTTTCGGGGGAAGGGTTCCCCTGGTTTTTTTGCTGTTTCTGGTATTTTAATGAGGGGTCGTGTATAATTCCGACGAATTTTCTATAAAAAAGAAAACGGGAAATCCCATGCCATTCAAATTTAGTTTTTTCAAAAAACAACGAGAGGAATATACCGGTACGGTCTATTCCGTCTATCAGCCGATCGTGGATATCGCGACCGGGGATGTGATCGGGTATGAAGCCCTGGCCCGGAGCGAGAGGGAAATGCCCGCGGAGATGTTCCGCCGGTCCTATGAAAAAGGAACGGTGATCCCGTTCGATTTCCATTGCCTGGAGTCTGCCATCAAGGTGCTTCCCGAGTTGCAGGAAGGCCAGTATCTTTTCCTCAATATCGAGCCGCTTACCCTGGAACAAGCCTTTTCGAAAGGGAAAGAGGGAGAAGAATTTTTGAAAGGTCTGAAGGCTTACTCTGACAAAGTCGTTTTTGAATTGACCGAAGGCGTGAAGAAATCGGATTTCGCGTTCATCCAGCGCGGGGTGGAATTTATCCGGGCTTTCGGTTATCGTTTTGCCCTGGATGACATCGATGATATCAGCGTCAAGACCTCGCAGCTGGCGTCGCTTCGGCCGGATTTTCTGAAGATCGATCTTCAGCTGGTGCAGGGGATCGCGAGCAATTATCTCAACCAGCAGATCGTCCGTGAGATGGTCCATCTCGGGCGCGTGAACGGTTCCGAAATGGTCGCCGAGGGTGTGGAGCACAAATCGGATCTTGATTTTATTCGTAATATGGGGATCCGTTACGGCCAGGGATTCTTTTTCGCCAAGCCTTCCAAGGAATTGATCCTTTCTCTCCAGCTGCCGCAGGAATAACCCCAAAATTCAGTCTCTCGGCAGATTCATCCCCGCGCCGGTGACGCCGGGACAACCCTTGTTTTGCATGGAGTGTTTTGCCTGGGCGACAAGGCCGGGACTGATTTCCCATTTAGATCATTCGATAAAATGAGAATCCGTGCGGACGACCGTGGACGCGAAGAAAATAAAAGGCAGGTTAGGAAGCCGAATCCATCGTTTTTGCGAAATCCTCGGCGTTGCGGTCGATCCATATCTTCGCGGCTTCTTCTTCTGAAAAGGGCTGCCCCCTGAGAAGCGACATTTTTTCGCGATATTGTCGGATCTGGATGATCTCTTCGGCGAGTTTGGCGCGGAAGGAACTTACGGAATCTTCAAAACAGACGCCGGTTTTGAAAAGGCCGGTGGTGGCGTCTTTTTCAGAGTGTGTGACGTGGGCCTTCATTTTAAAGAGCTGCTTTTCGACGGGGATGGAGAGTTGCAGATAGGTTCCTTCAGGGATGGGGTCCGGCCAAAAGAAGGCCAATCCTCCCTGCGAAAGATCCTCGGCGCGACCGTTTAACGCCGTGTCATCGTCGACCTTTGTGAGTTGGATCGGAACTTTGATCGGGTGTCTGAAGAACTTGCGTTTTTCATTTTCCATGCCCAAAGTATAACCTATAAATTCATTTTTGCCATAGCTGGGCTCTTTTTTGTATAATACTTGGGAATCGTAGATTTTCATACCTACGCTCAGGATCTTTTGATCGATCAAAATATAGCAAAAACAATCAATTATGACACTCACGGAAGTCCAAAAAAAAGCGGTCCAAACGGTCGGAAAGAACATTCTCGTGTCGGCGGGGGCCGGGACCGGGAAAACGAGGGTTCTGGTCGAGAGGATTTTGCACCTGCTCCGCACACAAAAAGCCACGATCACCGAGCTGCTCGTCCTCACCTTTACGGAGAAAGCCGCCAACGAGATCAAAACGCGTCTTTCGCGGGGATTTCGGGAAATGAGTCTTGTCGGCCCCCGGCGGGATCTTGAAAAAGCCGCGATCTCCACTTTCCACAGTTTTGCTTCACGCCTTTTGAAGGAGCATCCGATCGAAGCGGGAGTGGATCCGGATTTTCGCGTGATCGAGACGGAACAATCCGAGCTCTTAAAAGAAGAAGCGATGCGCGAGATGATCGCGAAGATCTATGATGAAAAAAAGGAAGCTTTCGAACTCCTGCCGGCGTACGGAGAGACGGTCGCCTGCGACGGCCTCCTGAAGGTCTTCACCGCGGCGCGCCACGAAGGGAAGGGTCTCCGGGAGTTCTTCCTCGAGAATGAACAAAAAGAGCGGGAGATCTCCGCGAGAAGGGAAAAGGAATTGCCCGGGGAAGCGCGGGAGCTCCTCGCGAAACTCGAAGAGATCGACGCGGCGGCTTGGGAGCGATTTCTCAGTAACACGCCATGGGATGCCGGGACGTTCCGGGATTTCAGGGAATGGGCCGCACTCTATAAAGGAAAGCGCAAGGCCGGCTGGAAGGAATGGCGCGCGCTTCTGGAGGATCTTGCGGCGCTTCGAAGGGGGCCCCTGGCCGCGCCCTGGAAAGAAAAATTTGAACAGATGGCGCTTGCGTTCGAGGCGGCCTACAGTGCCAAGAAAAAAGAAAAAGGCTTTTTAGATTTTGACGACCTGCAGATGAAGGCCGTGGGGCTTTTTCGAGGAGAGAAGCCGGCGCTCCAGAAGCTCCGGGAGCGGTACCAGCGCGAGTTCAAATTCATCCTGGTCGACGAGTTCCAGGATACGAATTTTCTTCAGATGGAATTTGTCGAGCTGCTTTCCTCCGGAAACAACCTTTTCATGGTCGGCGATTACAAACAGTCGATCTACGGGTTCCGCGGCGCGGAGCCGGGGATCTTTCTGGCCCAAGAAAAGCTTTATGCGGACGGCGCTCAAGGAGAGCGGATCTTTCTCGATGAAAGTTTTCGGAGCGATCCTCCCGTGCTCGACTTCGCGAACCAGTTTTTCAAAACGCTTTGGGCCGAAGACCTCTTTCCTTTCGAACCGCTTCGTCCTCACTTCTTGCCTCAAGAAGGGAAGGTCCCGCAGGCTCCCGCCGTGGAGGTCCTTGTGACCGAACTGAAAGAAAATGAGGATATGCGCTGCGCCCGGTTGCGAGAGGCCCGAAGGATCGCGGCACGCATTTGCGAACTCCATGAAAAAGACAAGATCCCTTACGGCGATATCGCGGTGCTTTTCCAGGCCATGACCCTGAGCGGGATCTATGAGGATGCCTTCAAATCTGCCGGCGTGCCCTACTTTATCGTCGCAGGCCGCGGGTTTTACGAGCAGCCCGAGATCCAGGACATGATGAGTTTTCTCTCCCATCTCGAGCGGCCGCTTGCGGATATCCCCCTGGCCGCGACGCTCCGCTCGCCTCTTTTTCACATTACCGATGACACGCTCTTCTGGCTCTGCCGTCAGGTCAAGGAAAAGAACGAAGAGGCGCCCCTTTATCATGCGGTCAAAGCCTTCGATCGTGTTCCGGAGATCTCCGAAGATCAAAAGGTGCGCCTGGAGGCCTTCCTGAAATTCACACACACGTTGGCGGAACTCAAAGACAGGATCCCTCTTTCGGAGCTACTCGACAAGATGCTTGAGGGCACGGGCTATGAGCTTTCGGTTCTTATGGATCCGAAGGGCGTGCGCCGGTACGCGAACCTCAAGAAACTCATCGCGATGGTCCGAGAATATGAAACTTATGAGCGAATGTCGCTCGCGTCTTTTTTGAATGTTCTAAAACGGTTGAAGGCTCAGGAAGTCCGCGAGTCCGAGGCTCAGATCGCGCTTGAAACGAGCGTGGAGGCGGTGCGCATGATGAGCGTGCACGCGGCGAAAGGGCTGGAATTCCCGGTCGTGTTCGTGGCGGACATGGGGCATCAGAGGTCGCGGTCGGATTCCAAAGCCGTGATCGCGCATGCTTCCGACGGTTACGCCCTGCAGGTGCCCGAGGGAGCGGATCGTGAGATGCAAAGGCCTTACTTTTTTCAGTGGGTCGATGGGGCGATCGCCAAGCGCGATACCGAGGAATGGAAACGTCTTTTTTATGTGGCGGTGACGCGCGCGAAGTCGCGGCTTTTCTTGAGCGGCGTCCATAAAAAGAAAAAAGAAGAGAAGGAAAACTTCCGAGAGATGGCTTCCTGGATGGATTGGGCCATGGCGATCTGCGACGACGGGGCGTCCAAACCCCGCGAGCGTGCTGGGGGCAGTGAGACTCCAGCCTGTGAAGGTTTGTCCTTAAAAATGACGCGCGACACGGAATGCCCGGCAGGACCCCACCCCGGGGCGAAAGAGAACTTTCTTGAGAGGGTGGAAGCTTCCATTAAAACCATAGAGTGGAAAGAGGACCTTTCGACGAGGAACGAGTCCCGAGGAACGAGTCCCTCTCTTCCCCGCAGCATCGACCTCCCGGTTTCAGCGTATGTGCTTTTCCGCAAAGATCCGCAGGAGTTTTGGCGCACCTATCAGATCGGATGGCCGGTCTCGGCTTTTAATTTTTTCACAGAGAGGGCAGACGAGACCGCCCCATCCCGCCTTTGCGCCGGCGGGATGACAAGTATGGGGACGGTCGGAGAGAACGAGTGGGCCGGAGAAGAAACGATCTTCCGCGAGGATGATTTTTCCGCCTCGGATTTCGGGACGGCCATGCATGGATTTTTTGAGCATCTGGATTTTGGGAAGCCCGAACGCTTTCTGGCGGCCGAGACGCTCGAGCGTGTCTTTGGTCGTTTTGGGAAAGAGGCCCTCAGCGACGCGCGAACGATCATCCAGGATTTTATGAAGCAACCCCTTTTTCAAGAGCTCGGAAAAGCCCAACAGATCCAACGCGAGATCGATTTTGTCTTAAACGAGCGCCGCGGGCTCATCCATGGCAAGATCGATCTGTTGTTCGAGGATGGCAAAGGCCAGTGGCATATCCTGGATTACAAGACTGCGGCGGGGGATGAAGAAGCGGCGCGCAAGAGCGCCTACGACCTTCAGCTGGAGATCTACGCGCTCGCCGCTGAAAGGATCCTGAAACTCCCGGTCCGTTCTGCTATTATTTATTATCTCAAGAATCAAAAAGCGGTGACGATTTCGTTCCCTTCGGAAAAGTCAGGGGCTTTTTTTGACGATCTTGAGAACAAGATCCGTAACTTGCAGCAGAAGATCCTGGATTATTCCAACGAACGGATGGCCAAGGAAAGCGAGGCGAATTCATGAGAAAAGTGATTTCCAGAGACTCTGACAACGCCGTCATTCTGAGGACGAAGGCCGAAGAATCTAAATGGAGATCCTTCGCTTCGCTCAGGATGACGGGGCTTTTGTTAGGAACTCTTAGTCTTTGCGCTATGCTAAGTATGAACGCGTCGGTGGGTGCGGCGTCCTCCAAACGGGATTCCTCGGTAGTCGACGTCGTTCGTGACTGGGGATCGAACGTGGTCAATATCGGTACGGAAAAGGTCGCCCTTCTCCGGCAGCAGCCTTTTTGGCGGGGGTATGGACACGAGTACGACGCAGCTTTTCAAAACTTTTTTGGGCCCCAAATGATCAGCCAGGTCAAAGTTAAAAGCATCGGCTCTGGAGTGATCCTGGATTCCACCGGGCTTATCGTCACCAACGCTCATGTGGTCAATAGGGCGAGCCGCGTCTACGTGACTCTCAGCGATGGCGTGAGCGTCGAAGGGACGATCCTCGCGGTCAATCAGCCCGATGACCTGGCTTTGGTGAAAATCGAGCCGATGCATCCTTTTAAAGAGATGAAAATGATCGCGGCCCGGGATGTTCTTGTGGGGGAGACCGTGATCGCGATCGGCAATCCCCTGGGCCTTGAGAATTCTGTTTCGGCAGGCGTCGTGAGTGGGAAGAAAAGGGTTTTCGGGAATCCGCAAAGAGGCGTTGTCATGACCGATCTTATCCAAACCGATGCCGCGATCAATGCCGGGAACAGCGGGGGCGCTCTCTTGAACCTGGATGGGGAGCTTGTCGGCGTCAATCTCGCGGTCGCGCAAAATGCCGTCAATATCGGCTTCGTGGTTCCCACGGACAAGATCAAGGCTTTGGTCGAGCAATATCACGTACGGCAACAGGAAAAAGAAAATCAATCTCCGGCTGCCGGGATTTCTATTCGCTGAAGGCATGGTAAGGCGCGTGTTTTATGAAGCGATGGATTCTTTAAGGTCGTGGCAGGCCATGGGCCGACACGCCTCAGGACATGAGATGTTATGAAAAAAATACTCGTTATTAATGGGAGCCCGAAAAAAGACGGGAATACGGCGGCCCTGGCGGAGTGGTTCCGGGAAGGGGCGCATGCCCAAGGCGCTGCGGTGGAGGTGGTTCACGCCGCGTTCCTTAAAACAAAATATGCGGGGTGCAATGCCTGCCGGAAATGCCAGGAAGCAAAACCGTATGGCTGCGTGATCGAAGATGAAGTGAGCTCGGTATTATTGAAAATGCTTGAGGCGGATGCGATCGTAATGGCCTCGCCTCTTTATTTTTTTTCCGTGAGCGCGCAGCTCAAGATCCTTATGGACCGGATGTTCTCGCTTTATAAATGGGACAATGCGGCGGGCACTCTGGAGACCCGGCTCAAAGGGAAGACCCTGGTCCTTCTCGGAAGCGCCTATGAAGATCTGGGTATGGAGGCTTTTGAAAAACCTTTTTTGCTGACAGCGGAATATACAGGGATGCCCTATAGCTCTTTATTGGTTCCGAATGCTGGCGTTTCCGGAGAGATCCAAAACAAGCCCGGGGTTCGTGAAAAAGCGATGGTTTTGGGTGCGAAGATCGCACGCGAATGATCCTAGAGAAAAACCTACGGAGAGGAAGGCGGTCCTGTGTTGAAGGTGCCGCTTAATTTCTAAATAATGAAAAAGCTGATCCTTTACGATCTCGACGGAACGCTGGTGGACACGCGTCAGGATATTATCAACGGCGTGCGGTATGCCCTTGACGCGCTGAAAGGGCCGGACCTCACGGATGATGAGATCAAGGATTGCGTTGGGACCGGTCTTCATGCTCTTATTAAACAAGTGTTCCGCACGGAAGATGAGAAGCTCGCCGAACGGGGCTCGAAGCTTTACCGGGAGCATTACAAAAAGCACATGCTGGACCACACCCATCTTTATGCCGGGGCGCGTGAATTTCTGGAATATTTCCAGGATCGCAAGCAGGCGGTCATCACGAACAAGCCGAATCCTTTTTCTTCGCAGATCCTCGAGGCGCTCGGCGTGGCTCATTTTTTTATCGCGATATTGGCCGGCGACAATGGCCTTCCCTTTAAGCCGGATCCGGCGGCGATCCATCACTTGATCGAAAAAACGGATGCAACGGAGGACGAAGTGCTCTTTGTGGGGGATAGCCCCATCGATATCCAGGCGGCGCGGAATGCGGGGGTGGAAGTCGTGACGCTCTCGCACGGGTTCGCAAGTGAGGCGACGCTGCGCGAAGCGAAGCCCGATCACATTGTTCGCGATTTTGAGGAGTTGACGAAGCTTTCGAAGCAAATGCACTGGTAGTGAACGACCTCGCTGCGAGAAGGCCGGAGAAAAAGGATGGTAAAGTTTGATGAAAGAAGCTAATGTACCCGCCATGAATGAACCTATTTCTCAGCCCATTCCCGGAGCGATCGCCGTCGGGGATCTTGTCCTCGTGTATTTCGATGACGAGCGGACCTACATGATCGATGTCACTCCCGGAAAACGTGTGTCGATCCATTGCGGGAAACCTCTCTCCGTGGATGAATGGATCGGTCAGCCGTTCGGTAAGAAGATCATTTGCGAACACGGTTTTTGTTATCTTCTGAAGCCCACGATGGAAGACCTCATGATGAAGGCCTCACGCGAGAGCGGCATTATTTATCCTAAAGATGCTGCGCTTCTTATTATGAAAGCCGGCATCCACAGCGGCTCCAAGGTCATGGAGATCGGCACGGGCTCCGGGTCGCTGACCATGGCGCTCGCGCAGGCTGTAGCTCCGAACGGTCACGTGTTCTCATATGACCGTCGCGAAGACCTTCCCAAAAATGCGTACAAGAATATTCAGCGTGCCGGGCTCAGCAGCTTTGTTACCTTTTGCCAGCGGCAGGCGATGGATTCTTTTTCCGAAAAAGATTTTGATGCGGTGACTCTGGATATCCCTCAGCCCTGGGAAGAAGTGACCGTCGTGAAGCAGGCCCTGAAACCCGGCGGCCGCCTCGTGAGTCTGAACCCGACCTTCAATCAGATCGAAAAGATGGCGGAGGCGCTTCGCGAGCAGGGGTTTATTCTCGTGGAAGCCCGGGAACTTTTGGAGCGAGAGATCCTTGCTCGTGCCGGAAAGACCCGGCCCGTGCAGCGTATGATCGGGCATACCGAATTCATGCTTTTCGCTGTTCGGCCTGCCGATGGGACCGGAACTCCGAGCCCCGAAACTCCAGGCGCTCAAGATCCGAGCTTGCAGGCTCCCGGAAATATTATCTAAGAGACCCTTGGTTTTTACGTGTTAGGACTTTTGGGCTCGGGACTCAACTCGGTTGTTTCAAGTCTTTTGTCGTTGATTTCAAAAATTCAATCTGATACACTTTGAACCTGCGAACGGAATAATTTTTCTAACCAACGCATAGACTCACAGGAGAAAAACAATGGGAAAAGCTACACGTTTAACAATGCTGATGTTGATGGTCTGCTTGATTGCTTTGAGCGGTTGCGCCTCAAGGAAAACCGGAAAGAAAGTGGATACGATTCAGGCGCAAGTCAACGCGATGACCGATGAGCTCGTGCGTTTGGATCAGTCGCTCCAGGATACTCGCGCTGCGTTGCAGACCCAAGAAGGCGGAGGTGTTTCGGGATCCGGGGCTGTTTCTTCGGGTGAAGGCGCCACGGTCGGCGGAATGTATCGCACGCCATCCGGTTTTGAAATTCCTTCCGTGAACATCCAGAAGGCCCTCAAGAAAGCCGGTTATTACAATGGCGCGATTGATGGCAAGGTCGGTCCGGGAACCCGTGACTCGATCGCTTCTTTCCAGAAGGATAACGGACTTACCGCGGACGGTGTTTGTGGACGCGGGACTTGGGCCAAGCTCAAGAGTTATCTCGAAGCCATTAAGTAAGCTTTAAAGTTTTCGGATTTTTCAAAAGGGGCAGTTCCGGTAATCGGAACTGCCCCTTTTTTTCTTTCCACGTGTCGAATGGGGCGGCTTAGTCCAATTGCACTTCGATCAATTACAAAAGAGAATGCTTCGGGCCTGAGCCTCGTCATCACTCAGGAATCCCCGGCGAGGATTCCCTCGTTCGCCCTCCAGTCCTTGTCTCTTATTCATTTTCATGATGGCGACAAGGACAGCCCCAATTTCCACTCTGTGGAAATTGATAAGTATTGGGACAGTCCTCGCTCCTTCTCTTCGAGAAGTCCCTGCCCGCTCGTCCTTCCAGCGTGCCTCGTCTCAACCCTTCGCCTTCTCTTGTGCTGAGGAGGCGGGAAGTGTGGTAAGCCACGCTAAGGAGGCCGAGTGCCAAGGTTTTACAGCGAGGCCGACGCTCGCGAGTGAGGCCATGCCTCGGTGGGGCAGGGCGAACGTTGGCGAAACACACTTCCCGCTGAATCTCTTGATTGTGGACAGCGTGCTAGTTGAGAGTGGAATTGGGACTGTTCCTTTTGTTTTTGATGCTTCCTTGTTACAATACCCGCCTCATGTCCTGGCCTCCATTTTATTTTCATAAAAGGTTGCCAGGACTTGCCCAATTAACCTTTAAATTTTGAATAGAGAATTGGACATGTTATCCCGCGCACTTCGATCTATTATGTTTCCGGTTTTATTTTTCTGTGCGATCGTGCCGGCTTTTTCGGCCGATTCGCTCAGAGATCTTTCCCTTTCCTTGCCCAAGGACCTCAAGGCTTTTTGCAAGATCCGCATTCTTGTTCAGCGCGATAAACCTCAGGTCCAGGTCAGCGTTCCGGCTTCTTTCGAAGTGCTTGATGACCAGGGACGTTCGATCACCCGCGGGGAGAAACTCGCGGGCGCGACCGTGAAGCCCGTCGGGCAAGGTATTCAGTGGTGGGACAGAATCGTTCCCACGCGTTTTCTTGTCGTAAAAAGCATGGGCAATGGGATACGAGTCGGCGCGAGCGGGGTTTATCGTGACGAAGTTCTGATCTACAAGAATTCCAAAGGAAGTCTGGATGTTATCAGCAGGCTCGAGCTCGAAGATTATTTGAAAAGCGTGATCCCCTTCGAGGGAAATCCCAAGTGGGCCCTTGAATCGCTTAAAGCGCAGGCCATTGTATCGCGGACGTTCGCGCTCACAAAAATGCTCGCCCGCCGCGAAGAGGAATACGATGTGTCGGCGGGTTTCATGAGCCAGGTTTATGCCGGCAAGCAGATCGAGAACGAGCGAACCAATCAGGCGGTCGACGCGACCCGCGGGCAAGTACTGCTTTATAAGGAAAAGATCTTTCCCGCTTATTTTCATTCGACATGCGGGGGCGCGACGACGGCAGCCGATCTCGTGTGGCGCGTGAAGCCGCTAGCGCCCTTAGGTGGTGTGGAATGCAAGTTTTGCCAGCGTTCTCCTCATTATAAATGGGAAGCGGTCGTCACACCGGCCGAGATCAAACAAAAATTGGCAAAACAAGAGATGCCGGTCCAGGACGTGCTCGCTATCCGGACGGACAAGATCGACCGGACGGGCCGCGCGCATAAATTCGTGATCCAAAGCACCTGGGCGGAGAAGGTCGTGGACGCGGACGCATTCCGGGTATGGATCGATCCGATGCGCCTTAAAAGTAATTTGATCACGAAGATCAGAGCGAATGACGCGGGGGCTTTCGTCTTCAAGGGAAAAGGCTGGGGCCATGGCGTGGGGATGTGCCAGTACGGGATGAAATATCTCGGAGAACTGGGTTATACCTATCAGGGGATCCTGGAGTATTATTATCCGGGTGCGACGATCGCCAGTCTTCCGGGGTCCTCCGATCCGGCCCCAGCGGACGCCCCGGCGAAGAAATCGGGAACAAGCCTCTGGAGTGACCTGGTCGGCGATTAGCTGTTTTGGAAATCGCTCCTTTTCCGCTATAATGCCGCACCTGTTAAGATGGGAAGGCTGGATTCGATAAGTTAAAAGAAATCATAAGGTTGCATGCGCGCGCACCGCGGTGCCGGCGCGAGCAAGACGTCTATTAAAAGAAAGATGCATGCGCCCGCCCCACAGGGGCTGGTCGCAAACAAGCTTTTATTAAAAGAAAAATGAATGTGGTTTGCGCCCGTAGCTCAATTGGATAGAGTGTCGCCCTCCGAAGGCGAAGGTTGGCAGTTCGACCCTGCCCGGGCGCATTTTTTATAACGGTAGAGAAATCACTCCGAAAAACCCCATTGAAGGAGTCGTCCCCACCATGAAAACTTCAAAAATATTTAACATGGTTTTGCTCGGCATCTTGGGTGTCGCGATCGTGCTGGCCGGAGTCGGTGTGAACCAGTGGATCCAAAAAGAGCGCGTGCTGCGCAAGGTGATTGAGCGGCTTCACGCGGTGACACGCATGGCGGATGTGCTTGTCACCAAAAGCGAGTTCGATGAAGCCACGAAGAAGATCAAGACGACGATCAAGTTCCTCGAGTATGACGCGCAGGGGAAGCCCCTGGAGCCGAAGTATTTTTCTTTTGAGGGCAACATTATCCAGTTCCAGTCGCTTGTGATCCGCTTCAATGACAAGCTTGTCGAGGCCGGAGACCGGTTGCGGGGGAAAAGCGCGGCCTTTTTCATGAAAGCCTTTGTGCTGGATGGGGCTAACACTCAGGAATTCGAGATCACAAAAGCGAATGGAGTTCCGGGAGGTTACGAGGTTTCCGGAAAAACGAACGAGTTCGAGCTGAAACTTTGGAAGGAATTCTGGGATTACGCGCTCGATCCTAAAAAGCGCGACCGCGCCGGGATCAAAAATGCGCAGATCGAAGCTCCGGGCTCTATGTTTCTTCCGGGCACCATTTATACGTTAAAGATCGAACATGACGGGGGTCTTCGGATCGACGCGAGCCCCGTTCCCGAGATCCTCAAAGGCGAAAGAATCGAGAATGCCGCGAAGCCCTAAAAAAAAGATCCGCCGGATCAGTGTTCTTGGGAGCGGCAAAGTTCGGGCGGGGGATCCTGTCTACCAACAGGCCGTAAAGCTCGGGAAAGCTCTCGGGCAGGAAGGATTTACGGTGTTTCATGGCGGGTTCCGAGGTGTCATGGAAGCGGTCGCCAGGGGTTCTCGAGAGGCCAAAGGACGCAATGTCGGCGTTACGATTCGCGGAGCTTCAAAGAAAGAGCACTCCCTTGTCGATGCCGAGATCAAGATGCCCTGTTGGCAAAGCCGCCTTTTCAAGCTGATCGAGATGGGTGAGGCGTATGTTTTTCTGGAGGGTGCGACAGGTACGCTTGCGGAACTCTTTGTCGTTATTGAAATGACAAACCGTGGGCTGCTTAAGAAGCCCATCATCATTTTAGGAAAAAAACTTAAGCTGTTTCTCCGGATGTTAAAAAAAGATCCGCATTTCGATCTGCCCCGGACGGTCCATTTTGCCGCATCGATCCCGCAAGTAATGAAGCTGCTCAAAAGGTGATGTGTGGGACCACAGACTAGAGACTTGAGACCAGAGCTTTTTTGGTTTTTAGTCTCCAGTCTCTCGTCTCATGTCTCCGGTCTATGAAATTATCCGATCTCGATTATCCGCTCCCGAAAGAAAAGATCGCTTTATTCCCGACGGACGACAGGCCGGCAGCGAAGCTTCTTTGCGTGGACCGCACAAGCGGCGTCTGCTCGCACAGGATCTTTCGCGATCTTCCGGAACTTTTGAAACCGACGGATCTCCTTGTTCTCAACGATACCAAGGTTCTGCCCGCACGGCTTTTGGGTAAAAGGACGACCGGCGGCAAAGTGGAAGCGCTTCTCTTGAAGGAAGTCGGCGACAACGTTTGGGAGGCTTTGCTTAAACCCGGCGGACGTATTAAGGATGGCGAGCGGATCGTTTTTTCGAACGCGTCTCTCCGTCATCCTGAGGAACGAAGAGACGAAGGATCTCAAAATGAGATTCTTCCCTCTGATCTTGCTTTCATAAGAAAGCACAGAGGTCAGAATGACGAAATGTTCGGGGGCGAGCTCGCGGGAACGGTCCTGAGTCCCGTTGAACCGGATTCCGGGAAACGCAGAATCCGGTTCGAGGGAGAACATGTAAAAGCAAAAATCAAACAACTCGGCCATATCCCGCTTCCTCCTTATATCACCCGGCCGGACGAGATGGCGGATCATGAGAACTATCAGACGGTCTTTGCCAAAGAAGAGGGGGCTGTGGCCGCGCCCACCGCAGGACTTCATTTTGATAAGCTGCTCCTCGAGAAACTAACCGCGATGGGGGTTGAGATCGCGCACGTGACGCTTCATGTGAGCTACGGGACTTTTCAACCGATCACGGCAGAACGTATCGAAGACCATAAAATGTTCGAGGAAGAGTATGAGATCACAGAAGCCGCAGCCCGAAAGATCAATAAGGCAAAACAAGAAGGCCGGCGCGTGATCGTCTGCGGCACCACCTGCGTTCGTGCGCTGGAGTCGGCGGTGATAACCAGGAACAACCTGGCAGGTTGCCACGGAAATTCAACCTGCCAGGTTGAATCGGGTTCGAAGGCCACCTCCATCTTCATTTATCCGCCGTATGATTTCAAGATCGTCGACGGCCTGATCACGAACTTTCACATGCCCAAGAGCACGCTTCTGGCCATGGTTTCCGCATTTTTAGGATACGAAAAGTTGATGTCTGCGTATAATACCGCCCTCAGTTCGGACTATCGCTTTGCGTCGTACGGTGACGCCATGCTCATTAGCTAGGGGATAGGTGAAAAATAGGAAATGGTAAAGGGCATGGAAAATCATGAATAAGGAAATCATCGTAAGGCTTAATCAGACGTTCGAAGGGTCCGCGTTCACGCACGAGGGGCTGGAATACTGGATGGCGCGGGATTTGCAAAGGCTGTTGGATTATACGGAGTGGCGTAATTTCTTGTTAGTGATCGATAAGGCCAAGACCGCTTGCGTGAACTCGGGGCAGAATATTCGAGACCATTTTGTTGACGTCAACAAAATGGTTTCTTTGGGATCGGGCAGTGAGCGTGAAGTTGATGACATGATGCTGACCCGTTATGCCTGTTATCTGATCGCGCAAAACGGCGATCCGCGCAAAGAACAGATTGCTTTCGCACAAAGCTATTTTGCCATTCAGACGCGCAAGCAGGAATTGCTTGAGCAAAGAATCGCCCTTACCGAGCGGGTCCTTGCCCGGCAGAAGCTTGCGGGAACCGAATTGGAGCTCTCGGGCATTGTTTATGAAAGAGGCGTGGACGGACAGGGATTCGCCCGGTTAAGAAGCAAGGGGGACCACACGCTTTTCGGCGGTAAGACCACGCTGGAGATGAAGAACAAGCTCGGTATTCCCGAAAAAAGAGCGCTGGCGGATTTTCTGCCGACGATCACGATCAAAGCGAAGGATCTTGCCGCTGAGATCACGAGTTTTAATACCAAGAAGAATAATCTCCGCGGAGAAGCGCCGATCACAGCTGAGCATGTGAAGAATAACAGGGATGTGCGGCAGCTTCTTGGGAAAAGCGGGATCAAGCCCGAAGAGCTTTTTCCTGAGGAAGATATCAAAAAGTTGGAATGCAGGCTTCGGTCCGAGAATAAGAAATTGTTAAAAGGGACGGCCGGCAAAAAAAACAGTAAGAGCCTCTCATGAAATCCAAAAAATTCGGATTTAAGTTCATCGCGAAGGATAAGAAATGCGAGGCGCGGGTCGGGAAGGTGACGACGGCGCACGGGAGTTTTGAGACGCCGGTCTTCATGCCGGTGGGGACTCAAGGAACAGTTAAAGCCGTGCTGCCGCGCGATCTCAAGGAATCCGGCTCCGAGATCATTCTTTCGAATGCCTATCATCTTTATATACGCCCCGGCCTCGAGGTGATCCAGAAACTCAAAGGGCTCCATAAATTCATGGCCTGGGACCGGCCGATCCTGACCGACAGCGGCGGCTATCAGGTGTTTTCCTTAAGCAAGCTGCGGAGCATCACAGAAGAAGGCGTGAAGTTCAATTCCTACTTTGACGGGCGGGAGATATTCCTCACGCCGGAAAAGGTGATGGAGATCCAGCAGGTGCTCGGGAGCGATATTGCGATGATCTTTGATGAATGTCCGGCCGCCAGCAAAGATAAACCCTCGATCGAAAAGGCCGTTAATATAACCCTGCGTTGGTCGGCAAGAGCCAAGAAATGTCACAAGTTAAAAACGCAGGCGCTCTTTGGCATCATTCAGGGTGGGACGTTCAAGGATCTTCGCAGGGAATCACTTGAACGAACCGTCGAGATCGGCTTTGACGGCTACGCGCTCGGAGGTCTCAGCGTGGGGGAACCCAAGCCCGAAATGCTTGAGGCCCTGACGGATATCCTGCCGAGAATGCCCGCGGACAAGCCGCGTTATCTGATGGGGGTCGGCACTCCGATCGATTTCTTTGAAGCGGTGGAACGCGGTGCCGATATGTTCGATTGCGTGAACCCGACGCGCTATGGGCGGAACGGGACAGCGTTCACAAGCGACGGACTGGTGGTCCTGCGGAATACTCGATATAAGGAAGACGCCAAGCCGATCCAACGGGATTGCACTTGTTATGCCTGCAAGAACTTCTCGAGAGCGTACCTCAGGCATTTGGTGAATAGCCATGAGATCCTGGCCGCTGAATTGATTACCTTGCATAATATCCATTTTTTCGTAAACTTAGTGAAGTCGATGCGGGAAAAGATACGGAAAAGCCAGTTCCTGCAGTTCAAAAAGCAATTTTTAAACCGTTTTGATCCACACACGAGATAGGGTATAGGGTATAGCGGATAGGGGATAGAAAAGTACAAGCCCTTAAGACTAAACCCTAACCCCTATCCCCTAAACGCTAAAGAGGTTTTATCATGTTCGAATCGATCGCGTACGCCGCCGAAGCCGTTGAAGGAGCCGCCCCCCAGGTCAATCCGTTAGTTCAGTTCATGCCCATTATCCTTATGTTCGTGATCTTTTATTTTCTGCTTATCCGGCCCCAGCAGAAAAAGGCCAAGGATCTTCAGGCGATGATTGCCGGTATTAAAAAAGGGGACAAAGTGGTCACCACGGGCGGCATTCTCGGAGTGGTTTCGAGTCTTCAGGACGATTATGTGGTTCTTGCGGTCGGGGGTTCAGACACCAAAATCGAAGTGCTAAAGAGCGCGATCGCGGGACTTAGACAATAGGGTTTAGGGGGTAGGGTATAGTGAAAGCCAGATCCTTTAAAGATCTGATCGTTTGGCAAAAGTCTTACAGTCTAGTTCTCGAAATATACAGGCTTACGGATCTTTTTCCGAAACATGAAATATATGGTTTGGCCCAGCAAATAAGAAGAGTCGCTGTTTCCATCCCGTCCAATATTGCCGAAGGGTACGGGCGTCAATACAATAAAGAGTATCGCCAGTTTTTATCGATAGCCTATGGTTCGTTGTGCGAATTAGAAACCCAGTATCTTTTGAGCGTAGACCTAAACTATATTGAGCGAAGCAGCGTGATTGAAGGTTTGATGAAGGAAGTCGGGGCAATGCTCTACCGGATCATCAATCCTAAACCCTAACCCCTATACCCTAAACGCTAGAAAGGTTTTTAAAAATGGACAAACATTATAAGTGGAAAGTCATGCTGATCATCGGGCTCGTCGCCTTTTCTCTCTGGAAGGTTTATCCTCCGAGTCAAACGATCAATCTCGGGCTTGATCTTCAGGGCGGCGTCCAGTTGCTCCTTCAGGTCGATATGGACAAGGTCCCCGAAGAGGCGCGTAAAGACGTGACCGCGCGTGTGGCCGAGATCATCCGTAACCGTATTGATGAATTCGGCGTCAAGGAGCCGGAGATCACGACCCAGGGCAAGAACCAGGTCGTTGTGAAGTTGCCGGGCGTGACAGACCGCGAACGTGCCAAGGAGATCGCCGGCAAGGCCGCTCATTTGGAGTTCAAGATCGTGTCGGAAGATGTGGATCTGATCCAGAAGGCAGACGCCGGGACGATCCCTCCTGGATTCGAATATAAGAAAGTTAAAGGAAGTCCGAACGAGGAAATGGTGTTGCTTGCTTTGCTGCCGGTGCTGACCGGAGAGCATTTGACGACCGCTTCCGTGGGTTTCGACCAGTACGGTTCGGCGATCGTTCAGCTGACGCTCGATCGTGAGGGTGGGAAGACCTTTGATAAAGTGACGTTCCAGAATATCGGCAAGCGTCTCGCCATTGTGATGGACGGCCAGGTCTATTCTGCGCCGGTCATCCGTGACAGGATCCCGAACGGCAAGGCCCAGATCTCCGGGAATTTCAAGGCTGACGAAGCTGCCGATCTTGCGCTCGTGCTTCGCGCCGGTGCACTTCCTGCGCCTGTGACGGTTGTGGAAGAAAGAACGATCGGTCCGAGTCTCGGCAAAGATTCTATCGACAGCGGCATCCGCGCCAGTCTTTACGGGGTGCTTTTTGTCGTCCTGTTCATGCCGATCTACTATCTTTTCTGCGGATGGGTCGCAAATCTTGGGCTTGTCGTCTATATGATCCTTGTCGCCGGAGCCATGGCGGCTTTCGGATCGACCTTGACCCTCCCCGGTATCGCGGGTTTCATTTTGTCCGTCGGGATGGCGGTGGATGCCAACGTTCTGATCTTTGAAAGAATGCGCGAAGAAATGGGGACGGGGAAGACCGCGCGCGCTGTGGTTTCTGCCGGGTATCACCGTGCTTTTTCGGCCATTTTAGATTCGAACGTCACGACCTTGATCACCTCCGCCCTGCTTTTTATTTTCGGGACCGGGCCGATCCAGGGTTTTGCCGTAACACTCTCCATCGGTATTATCGCGAGCATGTTCTCTTCGATCTTTGTGACGCGTGTTATTTTTGACTATATCGTCAAAAAGAATCCGAACAAGGTTTTCAAGATGCTCCAGCTTTTTAAGAATCCGAACATCGCGTTTTTGAAGAGCCGTCGTTGGGCCTACGGATTTTCCGTGATCTGTCTCGGGCTCGGGATCTTTGCCCTTACGGCGCGCGGGGCGAAGAATTATGGCGTGGAATTCACCGGGGGGACGCTTGTCCAAGTGGAGTTCAAGAAGGGGCTGGATCAGGCGAAATTCCGCTCTGAACTTGAGAAACAGGGTCTCAAGTCCCTGACACTTCAGCATTTTGGAGACACCAAGAGTCATCAATATATCGTGAAAATGGCCGAAGGCAATCCGTCGAAAGTGGGGGCGGCTGCGGAGGCGACCGCAGGAAAAGATGCCTACTCGATCCTGAAGGTGGACCAGGTGGGACCTTCGGTGAGCGGCAGCCTCAGGGATAAGGCGTTTTGGGCCATCGTTTGGTCATGGCTTGGGATCCTGATCTATTTGGGGTGGCGATTTCATTGGAAATATTCAGCAGCAGCCGTCGTGGCCCTTGTTCATGACACGGTGTTCGCTTTTGGTGTGTATGCCCTTAGCGGACGCGAAATCAACCTCGCAACGATCGCGGCGATTATGACGATCATCGGTTTTTCCGTGAACGATACGATCGTGACATTTGACCGGATCCGGGACAATGTGAAGCTGATGCGCAAGACGCCTTTTGCGGACATCGTGAACCTGAGCGTCAACCAAACATTGAGCCGCACTGTTTTGACGTCCATGACCGTGCTATTTGGGACACTGGCGCTTTTTTTCTTCGGGGGAAGCGCGATCGCAGATTTCGCATTCATCTTGATCATCGGCTTCCTGATTGGGACGTATTCCTCCGTCTTCGTGGCGTCGGCGTTGGTGGTGGATTGGAAAGCCCATAAATAATAGGGGATAGCGTATAGAATATAGGGAATAGAAAAAGCCTTTCAATTTCTTTCCCTATACGCTAAACCCTAAACCCTATGCCTTACTCTCCCGCCTTCCTCAAACTTCTTTCTAAACGTGGTTTTACGGACAATGCTGCGATAGACACCTTTCTTTTTTCCGGCCTTTCCTCGCTCCATGATCCCTTTCTTATGAAAAACATGCGGGAAGTGAAGGCCCGCATCGAAAAAGCGGTTCATGCTCGGGAAAAGATCTTTATTCACGGAGACTACGATGTGGACGGGATCACCGGAGTTGCGGTCCTGGCACGGACGCTTGAGAAACTTGGCGGCGAATGCACCACCTTTCTTCCGGAGCGCGAACGCGACGGTTATGGCGTGAGCGAGGCTGCGATCCACCAAGCGCGCGAGCAGGGCGTGGGTCTTATCGTGACGGTTGATTGCGGGATCACGGCTAAAAAAGAGATCGAGATCGCCCGCGCTCATGGCATGGATGTGATCGTGATCGACCATCATCGTTTGCCTGCGGAGGGTCTTCCCAACACGCATCTTATTTTGAACCCACTCCAGGAAGATTGTCCGTATCCCTTTAAAGAGCTCTCGGCCGCGGGGCTCGCGTTCAAATTAAGTCAGGCCTTGACCGGAGACGCGGCATTCGAGCATCTGGATCTTGTGGCGCTTTCCACGATCAGTGATATTGCGCCGCTCACGGGAGAGAACCGGATTCTTGTGAAGAGCGGGCTTGCCATGCTGTCGGAACGGAAAAACATCGGCATCCGTGCACTGTCGGAGGTGGCCAAGATGAAAACCTCCCAGGTTAATACCGGACATGTGGGATTCATGCTGGGGCCACGGTTGAACGCGGCGGGGCGGATGAGTTCCGCGGACACGGCGCTCCAGCTTTTGCTGACCAAAGTGCCCCGCGAAGCGGAAAGTCTCGCGAAGATCCTGGATGAGGAGAACAAAGCCCGTCAGAAGATGGAGCGCGAGACCACCCAGGAAGCAATGCGTAAGGTTGAGAGGACGGTGAATTTCAACCGTGAGCGCGTGATCGTGGTCGACGGGCAGGGTTGGCACCGCGGCGTGATTGGGATCGTGGCGTCGAGGCTTGTGGAAAAGTACGAGCGGCCGGCGATCGTGATCTCAGTGGAGGAAGGTGTGGGGCGCGGGTCAGGACGCTCCATCAAAAGCTTCCATCTTTTCAACGCGCTTTCCTCCTGTGAAGCGGTCCTCGAAGGATTCGGAGGACACGCGCAAGCGGCCGGGCTTACGATCACTGAAAAAAATATTCCCCTTTTGCGTGAAAAGATCAACGCCTTCGCGCTCGAGCATCTCCCGGTTGAAGAATTAAAGCGGCATGTGACTGTGGATATGGAATTGCAGCTGGGTGAATTGACGAGTGGCTTTCTGGAGGAGCTTGAGCTTTTGGAGCCGCACGGTATGGGGAACCCGCGACCGGTTTTTAAAAGCGACGATCTTCAGCTAAGGTCGAAGCCGCGGCGTCTTTATGGTGAGACTTATGAGGTGGTGCTGACGGAGGGTTCTCAGAACTATCAGGCCAATCTTAATGAAAAGCAGATGCTTCTTTGTGCGACTTCCGGTGCCACAACTCGTTTTGAAGCAGCTTATTCTCTCAAGACAAAACAGTGGAATGGCCTGAAGACACTCGTCTTGGCTGTGAAAGAATTCAGGGAGAAGCTTACGACGCCTTCTTAAGCCGCTGTAGGAGCGACGTAGGAGCGGCGGGAAGGGGCTTTTTTGACTTTCCCAGCCTTCAAACAACTCACGCAAACATTGATACGGCGCACGGTTCCGTTCAAAAAGACGGCTTTCACCTTCTGAATGTTCGGAAAGAAACGGCGACGCGTAATGCCGGAGATCTTTTTACCGATGCCGCCGGTCTTCTTTGCGAGACCGCGACGTACGATCGAGTTCCCCGTTAAAGGCTTCTTCTTGCAGATGGCACATGTTCTCATAGGCCGGCTATTATAGTGAGGAGATGTTTCTTGGCAAGCGGTTTTTTCTGATATATAATTTTCACGCCGCAATTTTTTTATGCGTATTTTTCCACTATCAAACCGGAAGGAGTTCATCATGGCGAAAGTGACGACGAAATGCTGCGCTAGCACCAGCGCGAGTACCTGCGATAAAACGACCGATTTCAAATTCTACGCCCCTCAGGCCAAAAAGGTCGAGGTGGGCGGTGATTTTAACGGTTGGAAAGCTGACAAAACTCCTCTTAAAAAAGACGCGACCGGAAATTGGAAAACAGCTCTGAAACTCAAGGCCGGGCGTTATCAGTACCGCTATCTCGTGGACGGAGTCTGGCAAAACGCGCAAGAGCCGGTCGAGTGCGTTCCCAACGCTTTCGGTAGCTGGAATTGCGTTGTTGAAGTTGCCAAGTAAGCGGTCGCGCGCTTAGTTTCCCTTGAAGATACTCTTCATCAGTTCCGAAATGGCCCCCTTCGCCAAGACAGGGGGTCTCGGGGATGTTGTCGGTTCTCTCGCTGGTGCGGTTCGCGCTTTAGGCCACGAAGTCTCGGTTTTTTTGCCGCGGTACCGATCGATTGACGTCCAACAGTGGGGACTCGAAACCGCGATCGATTATTTTGAATTGATCGTTGGGAATCAACTCGAGGCCACACGTGTTTTCTCCAAAAAACTCGACAACGGGGTCAAAGTCTTCTTTGTCGAACACCCCGATTATTTCATGCGCGAGGAACTTTACGGGAC
Source organism: uncultured bacterium (assembly GCA_964482725.1). Classification (GTDB taxonomy): domain Bacteria; phylum Omnitrophota; class Omnitrophia; order Omnitrophales; family Aquincolibacteriaceae; genus Aquincolibacterium. The sequence goes on from CAYZYT010000015.1 coordinate 34,044, forward strand.
GCTCGTTGGGGATTATCAGGATAACGATCGCCGTTTCACCTATTTCCAGCGGGCCGCGCTCAAAGCGGCCGAGAAATTGAAACTGGCCCCGGATATTGTCCATTGCCACGACTGGCAGACAGGTCTTGTCCCAGTGTATCTCAAGACCACGGAAACGGGTTATGCCCCTTTCCATAAAGCACGGAGCGTATTCACGATCCACAACCTTGCGTATCAAGGGAATTTCCCTCCGGATTCTTTCCCGGCCACCGGTTTTGGCTGGGACCTCTACAAATCTGACTTCTTGGAATTCTACGGAAAGTTCAGTTTTATGAAAGGGGGTCTTGTGTTTGCCGACGCCGTGACTGCGGTCAGCGAGCGCTATAGCTGCGAGATCCAGACCCAGGAGTTCGGGTGCGGGATGGAAGGGGTGCTTGTCGCTCGCAAGGAGAGCGTGACCGGCATCATCAACGGGATCGATCCAAAGGAGTGGGACCCGGCCACGGACCCGGACCTTGACGCGACCTATGATCTGAAAGATCTTTCCGGGAAAAAACTTAATAAGGCCGCGCTCCAGAAAGAGAACGGCTTTAAAGTCGATCCGAATGTTCCTCTCTTGGGTTTTGTGGCGCGCCTCGTCAACCAGAAGGGATTGGATATTTTGGTCCCGGTGCTCGAACAACTTTCCCAGCAGCAGGATGTTCAAATGGTGTTGCTCGGGACCGGCGAAGACCAGTACCACCAGATCCTCCGGGACCTTGCGAAAAAAAATAAAAAGTGGTTCGGAGTGCATATCCTGTTCGATCCGAAGATGGCCAAAAAGATCTACGCGGGTTGTGACATGTTGCTCATCCCTTCGTATTATGAGCCCTGCGGGTTGGGGCAGATCATTGCGTTGCGTTATGGCACCGTTCCGATCGTTCGCGCCACCGGCGGCCTGGCGGATACCATCCAGAACTTTGAGCCTGTGACGCAACAGGGGAACGGATTTATTTTTGAGGATTATACGAGTGATGCGCTCCATGCCGCGATGCTTCGCGCGGTGAAGACCTTCAAGCAGGAGAAACTCTGGAAGGCTCTTGTGAAGAACGCCATGGAAAGTGATTTTTCATGGGATGCCTCGGCCAAGAAATACGAAAAACTTTATGAGACCGTGAAGCGGCGTCCTTTCCGGATCGAGAAAAATTAAAAATATTCTCCGAGAGTCCCCCCGGACCTCGGACCTTTAAACCAAGAGAAAAACCATGCGTAAAATAATTGTTTTTCCGGGAGACGGGATCGGCCCCGAAGTGACCGCGCAAGCGATGCGGGTTCTTGATAAGGTCGGGAAAATCTCGAATTTTAAATTTGAAACAGAAGAACTTCTGGCCGGCGGCGCGTCGATTGATAAATACGGTATTCCTCTGACGCCCGAGGCGCTTCTCGCGGCGCAAAAGGCGGACGCGGTATTTTTAGGAGCGGTAGGCGGACCGAAATGGGACAGCCTTCCGTCGGATAAAAGACCGGAAAAAGGATTGCTGGGTCTGCGTAAAGGGCTCAATGCTTTTGCGAATCTCCGTCCCGTGAAAATGTTCCCGCAGCTTGAACAGCGCTCTCCCCTCAAGCAGGAGATCGTGAAGGGGCTTGATTTTCTTATCCTTCGTGAGCTTGTGAGCGGGGTTTATTTCGGGACGCCGCGCGGGATCGAAAAACTTCCAAATGGCGAAGAGCGCGGGTTCAATACCATGGCTTACACGACTTCCGAGATCACAAGGATTGCGAAAATGGCTTTCGAGCTGTCCCGTAAGCGCCGGAAGAAAGTTACTTCGGTGGATAAGGCGAATGTGCTCGAGGTCAGCCAGCTTTGGCGCAAGGTTGTGATTGACGTCGCAAAAGACTATCCGGATGTCGAACTCAATCACCGGTATGTGGATGATTGCGCGATGCAACTGATTCGCGATCCCAAGCAATTCGATGTGATCGTTACAAGTAATCTGTTCGGGGATATTTTAAGCGATGAATCCGCGATGCTCACCGGTTCGATCGGGATGCTCCCCTCCGCCTCGGTCGGGGATAAAGTAGCGATGTACGAACCCGTGCACGGTTCGGCGCCTGACATCGCGGGAAAAGATGTGGGGAATCCGTTAGCGACCATTCTTTCGGTCGCGATGATGCTCGAATATAGTTTTCATCAGCCGGACGCAGCGCGCGCCATCGAACAAGCGGTCGGGAAAACACTGGCGGACGGTTATCGCACGGCGGACATTTATTCTGAAGGTACGACCAAAGTCGGTTGTTCGAAAATGGGCGATCTGGTGGTTCAAAATCTAGGCGATAGGGGATAGCGTGAAGGGTTTAGTTTTTCTATACCCTAACCCCTATACCCTAAACGCTACAGGAGAAATAACAAAATGAAAAAATTAAAAGTTGCGATTTTAGGTGTCACCGGTGCAGTGGGTCAGGAACTTTTAGCCATTCTTGAAGAACGGAAGTTCCCGTTTGCCGAACTCAAGATGCTGGCCTCCGGTCGTTCCGCCGGGAAGAAGATGCAGTTTATGGGGAAGACGTACAATATCGAAGAAGCAACCCCGGACTCTTTTAAGGGGATCGATCTTGTGCTGGCGAGTGCCGGAGGTTCGATCTCTAAAGCGCTTGCGCCGTATGCCGTGAAGGCCGGGGCGCTTGTGGTGGATAACACCAGCGCATTCCGCATGGACCCGGAAGTGCCGCTTGTGATCCCCGAGATCAATCCTGAAGATATTGCGAAGCACAAAGGGATCATCGCGAATCCGAACTGTTCCACCATCATTGCGTTGGTTCCTCTTTGGCCGATCCATAAAGTGGCGAAGATCAAGCGTTTTGTCGCGGCGACCTATCAGGCCGCGAGCGGCGCCGGCGCGAAGGCGATGGAAGAGCTCAAGATCCAGGCCCAGGACTTTCTGGCCGGCCGGCCCGTCAAAAAAGAGGTTCTGCCGCATCAGATCGCGTTCAACGTGTTTTCACACAACTCCAAGATCGGGCCGGACGGCTATAACGAGGAAGAGACCAAGATGGTGAAAGAGACCAGGAAGATCTTCCACGACCCGGATATCCGGATCTCTGCGACCTGCGTGCGCGTGCCGGTCCTTCGGGCGCACTCCGAAGCGCTCAATATAGAGACCGAAAGACCGATCACGGTGGAGGAAGCGCGGGCCCTTCTCGCGAAGGCCCCGGGCGTGAAGATCGTCGATGACCGCGAAAAGAATTATTTTCCGATGCCTCTCGAAACGACGGGGCAGGATGATATTTTTGTCGGCCGTCTGCGTATCGATCCGTCTGTGACGAACGGCCTCGCGATGTTCGTCTCAGGCGACCAGATCCGCAAAGGCGCCGCGACGAATGCTATCCAGATCGCTGAATTAGCGTTTAGGGAATAGGGTATAGGGGATAGAGGGCAATAAAAGATTTTCTATACCCTAAACCCTATACGCTATACCCTATTGTATGCGTAATATCAAACTCGTTCTCGAATACAACGGCTCGATGTTCTTCGGGTTCCAAAAACAACCCGGTCATCCCACCATCCAGGAAGTTCTTGAAAAGGCCCTCTCCGGATTTTTTAACCGCAAGATGAAGATCGCTGCCGCGAGTGGCCGCACGGATACCGGTGTTCATGCCGAAGGCCAAGTCGTCAATTTCAAGACCTCAAGCGTTCACGAGCTTGGAAAAATCCAAAAAGGTCTGAACGCGCTTTTGCCGCCGCCGGTCGTTGTAAAAGAAATAGAGGAAGTGGCAGCCGATTTTCATGCCCGCTATAGCGTTCGCTCCAAGGTCTACGAATACCGGATCTGGAATCACTCCTGCCGTTCTCCGCTTATCGCCGGTCGCGCATTCCATGTTCCTTATGCTTTGAATGTTTCGAAGATGCGGTATGCCGCCAAGGCTTTCATAGGAAAAAACGATTTCCGTTCATTCACTTCCGTATCGGCCCTGAAAAAAGGAGCCTCCTGTGTCCGGACGATCAAGCGCTTTCAGATCAAAAAACAAGGGCATCTCATCCTCATACGCGTCGAGGCGAATGGATTCCTTTACCACATGATCCGGAACATGGTTGGAACGCTTCTCGAGGTGGGGAGAGGGAAGCGGGCGGCCGAGGAGATAGCCGCTATTTTAAAGGCCCGAGACCGGCGCTATGCCGGCGCAACAGCCCCATCCGAAGGCCTTACACTGATTAAGGTTACGTACTGATTAGTGGGAGCGGTTTTAATGGGCGGGGGTCCTTGTAAAATCCGGATTATATGTTAGCCTATCGGCAGAGACAGTTTTTTAAAAAAGTTGGGACGGCAATCCTGACCGCAGGCTCGAGAGGGCCTGCGGTTTTTTTTGCCCTGAGGAGGTCCCCCTTTTGGAGGGCAAGGAGCCGGGGATAAAAAAAAAGGTAAAAGTTTGACACTCCTAGGGGTTTTTGCTATACTCCGCGGACTTTTCAATATACTTTGAGTCGCAAGAAGGTTTCTCGCCTTTCCGACTGCCCGTTCCAAACTATACCGGTTTTTTTTATTTTTATGGGTAACGGTATGGTGCTGCGAACCCGTAAAATGAATAGTAACGCAGTGCTAAACAGAAAAGAAAATTATGAAGACTTTTATTCCGACGGAAAAAGACATTGCACGAAAAACGTATTTGATCGATGCCGACGGGAAGACTCTCGGGCGGATGTCCACAAAGATCGCGTCCCTTTTGATCGGTAAACACAAGACCTGCTTCCAGCCGGATAAGCTTACCGGCGACCAGGTGATCGTGATCAATGCCAAGAAGGTCCATGTGACGGGCAATAAGAAAGAAGATAAGATCTATACTCACTACACAGGTTTTTCGAGCGGTCTGAAGACGTACACTTACGAGCAGCTCATGGAAAAGAATCCGGCCGAGATCATCATGCGTTCCGTCAAACGCATGCTTCCGAAGAACCGGATCGGTGATGTGATGCTCAAGAGACTTCGCGTTTATCCCGGTGTCGAGCACCGGAATAAGTCGCAACAACCCACTAAGATCGAGGTTTAATCCGTATGACCGCTCCCGCGACACTTATGTATGCTACAGGACGCCGTAAAACCGCCATCGCTCGTGTGTGGGTGTTCCCCGGGCAAAAAGGTTTTATAGTGAATGGACAGGATTCCGCGAAATATTTGAAACGAGCGAATCTTCAAATGTTGGTCGAAATGCCGCTTAAATCCGCAAATCTTCTTGGGCAGGTGCGTGTTCGCGCCCGCGTCCAGGGTGGCGGGGTGGCGGGGCAGGCCGGTGCGATCCAACTCGGGATCGCCCGCGCGCTTGTCGGTCTTAATCCCGAAATGCGTGCCACGCTGCGCAAGGGCGGTTTTATGACCCGTGATCCCAGAGAAAAAGAAAGAAAGAAACCGGGTCGTAAAGGCGCTCGCAGAAGCTTCCAGTTCACCAAGCGTTAATGCGGCATCTGATACTCCTTCATTTTAAAACGAAGGTTATCCGTGTTGTCCAAGTCGCCGTTAGTAAAACGGAAAAAAGACTTGGGAGGTCCCAATACCGGTCGCTTGTTTTCAGCCTTTTTTTCCTCGCGCTTGTTTTCATCCTGACCGGTTGCCAGGGGTTTATGGACGATTACAATTGCACGCCGGTGGGCGCGATGCCGTTAAATTCGAACCAATAACCGCGATTTCCGTCCCAATTCTTATTCATTTCCACGAAGCGGAAATTGGGGCAGTCCTTGGTATCCCTTCTAGAAATAAAAAAAGGCAAGGACAGCAAGAGATCAGGAGCCATGAAAAAAAGCCAGGCACTGTCGCTATCGGCCGTTCTTCTCCTTATTCTTTTTGTCTTAGGTCTCTGGTTTCAGTCGCATCGTTTTCTTCCCTCCGCAAAACTTCATGAATCCCTGATCCAGAAAATCCAAGCACTCACCGACAGTGCGTTTAAATATCAAAATGTTCGGGTCGGTTATTTTCCCCAACCCAAGATCGTTTTTGAACGCGTGCAATTGACCTTTTCCGATCAGCCGCTCACGATCGATGCGGAAACGATCCAATTTGATTTTACGATCCTTCCTCTTCTTTTCGGGCGCGTGGAACCCGCAGCTTTTTATGTGCAATCAGGCAAGGCCGATTTTTCACTTCCAGGCCTGAACTTTCTTAATCCGGTTCGTTTCGAAAATTTCTCGCTCCAGGTCGGCGCCGTCCGTTCCAAGATCCCCATCCCTTTCCACTTCACCTCGGGAATGGCCGGGAAACCGGACGCGCTTGTGATGAAAGGGAATGTGGTGCTGGATTCTATCGAGCAATGGAACTGGGAGAAGGCGAGCGGATCCATCATGGTGGAGCTCAAAGGTCTGTCGGCAGGGGGTGGGGCGGCCCAAGGGCTCGCGGATCCGCGGCGGGCTTTCTTCTTTAAAGGGGGGCAGATCGATACCTCGGTGGAGATCAAGAAAAAGGCGCAAGAGATTTTTCTGGAATTAAGCGCGACCGGTACCGGGAAGGGCCTTGTTTATGAAGTTCCTCAGGGGAGTGCCTGGGTTGCGTCGCCGGCGCTTGACGCCGAGTGGAATGTGACGGCCGCGTGGAATAATGACACGAGCGAGCTGAAACTCCATAAAGGGCGTGTGAAACTTCCGTTTGGCGAGATCGAGGCGAACGGGAGCATGAAACTAAATACCGGGGAGATCAGCGGCATGCACGTGGCGGGTTCGAATATGGCGCTTGAGGATCTTTTGAAGTATTGGCCGAGTCTCGAGAATGCGCTCCCTTTTCAAATCGGTTTTTCTGGCCCCGGGAAGTGGGTTCTTTCTTTAGAAGGGACGTTGGACCATTTGTCACTCCATTTCGGTTGGGATCTCGCGCAGGTGCTTCTGTCTTACGGGCAATATTTTACAAAACCCAAGGACATTCCTCTGGATCTGAATGTCGATCTTCTTCTTCAAAAAGGCGCCACGTTGGGCGGCGATTTTGCCGTGAAATTCAAGGAATTGAGCATGAAGGGGAATCTCAAGGATCTGGATCTGAAGACCGGGGGAGGACAGCTCAATCTGATCACGAACAAATTCTCCGTGACCGGTTGGGAGCAATATATCCCCGCGCTCCAGGGTTACAAGCTGGAGGGCGATGCCAAATTGATGGCGAATTGGAAAGGGGATCTTCGCAAGATCGAGAAGGCCGAACACATTTTTAACGTTTCATTGGATAAAGCCTCCTGGACGATCCCTGACGGGCCGGGGGTCCGGAATGCCTCACTTTCTTTAGACTATAGCCCGCTCATGCTGGAGGGCCGGCAAATGCAGTTTGAGATCGGCGGCTCGACGGTGGTGGCCGATCTGAAAATCGCCGGATTAAAAGAAAAACCCAAAGTCATCGTGAAGGCCTCTGCGGGAGAATTGAAGCCCCTGGAAGTTTGGCAGGCGGTCGCAGCTCTCTTGCAGCGCAAGGGCGAAGCTGCCGGAGCCAACAAGTATGCCCAGGCGAAAGAATTCATTCAGATGCTTTGTCCGAAGGACCAGACCCTTAAAAATGTTTTGGTCGATGTCCTCTATGAGGAAGGGGTGTGGAACGTCCCAGCCCTTCATTTTGAGGGGTACGGCGGAAAGGCCGATCTTAAAGGGGCGATGAACTTCGACGGCGCAGAAGTGGAGTATGGGTTTGACGGCGAAGTCCGAGGCGTGGATCTCGGTCTTTTCCTGGGTCGAAAGGACGAGGCTCAAAAAGTTCTTGAAGGAGCGCTCGATCTTAAATGTTCGATGGCGGGGACCGGGTGGGGACCGGAAGCCTGGAGTAAGTCCTTAGCGGGTCAAGGGGAGTGGACGCTCACGGGCGGGAAGTTTCGAACCTTTGATCTCAAAGACGCTCTTTCAACGATTGAGCATTTCATAGATCTTCCAGAGATCCGGTCCAGTTTGAAAGATTTTGATTCGATGGATTTCGCGTGGAAGATCTTGGATGGCAAAGTTACGACGGACAACCTGCTTGTCAAAAGCAAAGATTATGTCATGGATGGTGAGGGGACGCTCGGGTTTGACGGCCTTGCGAATTTCCGGATGGACGTGTTCCTGTCCAGCGCGATCGCGGTGAAATTGTTGCCGGACATGGTCGCTTCTTTCAAGAAGGATCCGCAAGCCCATCTGGGGCCTATCCCCATGCTGTTTTCAGGATCGCTGCTGACTCCCGAAATAAAACCCGACCCGGCCCAAGCCGAAGAATTGACGGAAAAGATCCGTAAGGGGAAGGCGAAGGATTTTCTCTACGAGCTCGTGACCGAATAATCCGTCGGTTGCTGATCAAGGGGACAGGCTGAATCCCCCTTTATTTCCTGCCAAATTCCTTCCGCAATCGCCGGACCAAAGCCCTGGCTGCCAGGACCTCGGATTCCCGCTTGATCTTATGAATTGCCGAGGCTTTTCGTTTGCCTCCGGCCGAAACCGTGGTTTTTACACCCTTTTCCGAGAAGGCGTGTGTGTACTCCGGGAGCTTTTGCCATTTTTTTAAGGTCATTTCCTGAAGCGTGCTTTTGGGGTTCGGGTCGAGCCGGAAAAGAAGCTTGGGGTCAAAATATCTTTTGAAATGTTTCAGGATGAACGCTTCGACCTTGGTGTGGCCCTGATCAAAGTAGATCGCCGCAAAAAGCGCCTCAAGCGCGTCGGTAAGCAACTTGGCCTTGAGGAAGTCTTTAAAATTCTGGCGCATATTTTTGCTGATCAGGAGGATGCGATGGAGTTTCATGCCCTGGGCGATGCGACTGAGGATCTTTTGAGAGACGAGGATCGAACGGAGTTTCGAGAGCATGCCTTCATCGGCTTCCGGGAATTTCTCGAATAATTTCTGACAAATGACTTCGTTTAAAATGGAATCTCCGAGGAATTCCAGCCGGTCAAAATCTTCGAGTCCCTTCGTGATGCGGAAGTTCTCATTGCGAAACGAGGGGTGTGTCAGCGCGGCGCGATAGACCGGGAGGGATTTGACCTGGAAACCAAGGACTTTGCGCAGGGAAGTCTTGATGTGAGGATCTTTGGGGGATATTTTCTTTCGCATGTGCGTACCATAGTCATATTTTGACCTAAAATCAATCTATATCTGGCATTAGCGCTATAAGGGAGATCTTAAATTCCCATGGTAGGGTAAGGCGAGCCCCGCGGGGCTGCTTTGCCGCGCCATTCCCCGTAAGGGGAAGAGGATCCCCCATACGCTTTATGTTGTCAACCTCACGGATTTCATAACTTCTTAAATTGACAAAGGATAGAGCCATTTCTATAATACCGAGTCTTTAAGGGGGACAGTCCCTTTAAAAGCTTCAGAGCGATTGTCCACTTAATTTCCGCAAAGGAGAAAAACACACTCAAATGCTGAATTGTGCGGTTCTTGGCGCCACGGGATATACCGGAGCCGAACTCACGAAGTTGCTTCTGGCCCATCCCCATGTCCGGGTCTCTCTCTTGACCACCCGGCAGGAAAAACCTATTGCCCTTCGCGAAATCCTGCCCGCGGTTTCAAAAGATATCACTCTTGAGATCACGCCTTATTCGTTCGATGCGGTGAAAAAAAAAGCGGATGTGGTCTTTTTGTGCCTGCCCCATACCGAGGCGATGGCCGCGGCCGAACAGCTTCTTGCGGCCGGGAAAATCGTGATCGATCTTTCAGCGGATTTCCGACTGAAGGATAAAAGGATCTATGAGAAATGGTACGGGGTGAATCATGTTGCGCCTCAGTATCTTTCCAAGGCGGTTTATGGGCTTTGTGAGGTGTATCGGGAAAAGATTAAAAAAGCGACCCTGATCGCGAATCCCGGCTGTTATCCCACGGGACCCTCGCTGGCACTCATCCCGCTTCTTAAGAAAAAACTGATCAAGTCGGATTCTATCATCATCAATGCGGCGTCCGGCGTCAGCGGTGCCGGGAAAAAGCTTGTGACCACGACGCATTTCTGTGAAGCGAGCGAAAATTATAGCGCTTATAAAGTGAACCGGCATCAGCACACCCCGGAGATCGAACAGACGCTTTCCGTGGCAGCCGGAAAACCCGTCAAGATCACGTTTGTGCCGCACCTATTGCCGGTGAACCGGGGTATTCTCGCGACGATCTATGCCGAAGCGACGGCGAAAGCCACGGAATCGCTGATCCGGAAGACGCTGGAGAGCGCTTATGCCAAAGCGCCTTTTGTAAGGATCAAACCCGCAGGGCAGTACCCGTCCCTCAGGGATGTTCAACACACGAATTTTTGCGATGTCGGCATCAGTGTCCAGGAAGAAACAGGGCGTGTGGTGATCATTACAGCGATCGACAATCTTGTGAAGGGTGCGGCCGGTCAGGCCGTACAGAACATGAACCTCCGGTTCGGTTTTCCGGAAGAAGCGGGGCTTCTTTAGTACCGCTTTAAGATCGGATTTTGGGGTTAGCGGTACCATGTGGACAATCCGTTAAAATTAAAGGGAGAGCCATTCTCGATGAAAAAGATTTTTTGGAAAAAAGAAAAGAACGGTTCCGTAACGACCCCGAAAGGTTTTGTCGCGGGCGGTATCCATGCGGGGATCAAGAAGAAAAAGAAAAAGTATGATGTTTCTCTGACCTATTCAAAAACGCCTTGCGTCGCGGCTGGGACTTTTACCACGAACCGAGCGAAGGCGTGGCCGGTGCTCTATTCGATGAAGGCCATCCATGCCTCGAAACATCACGCGATCCTCGGGACAAGCGGGAATGCGAATTGTCTGAATGGTCCGATCGGGAAGAAGGCGGTCGACGAGATCACATGGGAGGCCGCAAAATATCTGGATATTCTTCCTCATGAAATCCTGCTCGCACAGACCGGCATCATTGGCGTTCCTTTCCCGATCACCTGCGTGAAGCGGGCGATCCCCAAACTCGTGAAACGTCTTTCCGAGACCGGGGGGCACGGTGCGGCCAAAGGGATACTGACCACCGATCTTTCCAGTAAAGAGATCGCGCTGTCGGTGGAGCTGGGCGGCAAAAAGGTGACGATCGCGGCGTGCGCGAAGGGCGCCGGGATGGTGCATCCGAACATGGCCACCATGCTTTGTTTTATCACGACCGATTGTGCGATCACGAAATCGCTTCTCCGCCGGGCCGTGCGCCACGCCGCGGACGATACGTTCAACCAAATGGCGATCGACAATGACATGAGCACGAACGATATGGTGCTCTGTCTCGCGAACGGGGAAGCGGGGAATCCTTCGATCCAGAAGATCGGTAAAGATTACTGGATGTTCCGGGAAACCCTGGAAGAAGTGATGCGGCACATTGCTCATGAAATGGTGACAGACGGCGAGGGTGTGACGCATGTCTGCCGGCTCCGGGTCTCGGGTGCAAAAAAACCGACGGATGCGGAACGGGCCGCGCGGCAGATCGCTAATTCCATGCTTTTTAAGACGATGCTTGCGGGTTCTAATCCGAACTGGGGCCGCATCGCGGCTGCGGTTGGGGCAAGCGGCGTAGATTTTAACCCTAATAATCTGAGCATCTGGTTCGGGGATGCTCAAGTGGTCAGTCAGGGAAGGTTGCGGGTGCTGAACCTCCCGAAGGCCCGGCGCATTCTGCAGAAAAAAGAATACACGATCGATGTTGTGATTGGGAAAGGTCGCGGGCGGGCGGAGTTCATCACTTGCGATCTCACGACGAAGTACGTGTTGATCAACGCGGCGTACTCATAAAAAAAGGATAGGGTATAGGGTGTAGGGTATAGAAACAAGAATTTTTCTAAACCCTATCCGCTAAACCCTAAACGCTAAAAAGATGAAAGAATATATCGCAAAAGCGCAGGCCCTGATCGAGGCGCTTCCTTACATCCAGAAGTTTCGCGGAAAAGAAGTCTTGATCAAATATGGCGGCGCGGCTCTGACCTATCAGGAAGTTCGCGACATGGTGCTTCAGGATCTTGTCTTCATGAGTTATGTGGGGATCCGGCCGATCCTGATCCACGGGGGCGGCAAATTTATCACCGATGCCATGAAGAAAAAAGGCGTGCAAAGCCAGTTCGTGAACGGTCTCCGCGTGACGGACAAAGCAACGATTGAAGTCGTGAACGAAACGCTTGCGGACCTGAACCGGAGCATTGTCCATGACATTGAACGTCTCGGAGGTTCCGCGGTCGGGCTTTCCGGCTATGACGCCGAGATCCTGAACGTCGTGAAGCATACCGAGAACGGCGACGTGGGTTTTGTCGGCGATGTTTCTTCCGTCAACACGGTGCTCCTCAAGGAACTCACGGAATTCGGAAGGATCCCCGTGATCTTTCCGGTGGGCAAGGGACCGGATGGTGAAATGTATAACGTGAATGCGGACGAAGCCGCGGCCAATATCGCGGCAGCCATGCATGTGCCGAAGTTTATGGTGCTGACGAATGTCAAAGGCATTCTCCGTGATCCGGCCCATGAAGAGACGCTCATTCCTTCGCTTCGCGTGAGCGAGACGCAACAACTGATCGACCAGAAGATCATTACCGGGGGCATGATCCCCAAGGTTAAGGCTTGCATCGACGCGCTTCAGGGCGGTGTTCAGAAAGCCCACATCATTGACGGCCGCATCACGCACGCCCTTTTGCTCGAAATTTTTACGGACCAAGGGATCGGGACGGAAATTACACTCTAGGGAATAGGGTTCAGGGGATAGGGTATAGAAAAGCAAAAGAATTTCTAAACCCTAAACGCTATACCCTATACGCTAAAAAATATGAAAACAGCCGACGTTCAAAAATTATACGAACAATACGTGATGCCGACCTACACCCGGCTGCCGGTGTGCCTGGTCAAAGGGAAAGGCTCGCGTGTCTGGGACCTCGAGGGAAAAGTGTACCTCGATTTTTTCCCAGGCTGGGCGGTTTCCGGCATCGGGCATTGTCATCCCATCGTGGTGAATGCGATCAAGGAACAGTCGCGGAAAATGCTCCACATCGCGAACAATTTCCTGAATGTGAAGCAGGCCGAGCTTGCAAAGACTCTTTCCGAAGCCTCGTTTCCCGCGAGGATCTTCTTCTGCAACAGCGGCGCCGAGGCGAACGAAGGCGCTATCAAATTCGCCAAGAAATATGGGAGTGAAACCGGACGTTTCGAGATCATCACCATGAAAAATTCTTTTCATGGGAGGACGCTCGCGGCGATGACTGCGACGGGACAGGAAAAATTCCATAAGGGATTCGAACCGCTCTTGGAAAAATTCCGCCATGCGGAGTTTAATGATCTGGAGTCGGTTAAAAAGCTTGTGACCGATAAAACGATTGCGATCATGCTGGAGCCGATCCAGGGAGAGGGAGGGGTCTCCGTGGCGAGCCGGGATTTCCTAGAAGGGCTCCGGAAGCTCTGCGATGAAAAAGATATGCTTCTGATCCTAGATGAAGTACAGACCGGCATGGGACGCACGGGGAAAATGTTCGCGTATCAGCATTATTCTCTGGAACCGGATATTATGACGCTGGCCAAGACCTTGGGCGGGGGAGTTCCGATCGGAGCTTTTGTTGTGAGCCGGAAGATCAAGCGTGAAGTGCTCACCGCCGGGATGCACGGGTCGACCTTTGGCGGAAACCCGCTTGTGTGCGCGGCGAGTCTTGCGGTCTTTAAGGCGATCAAAAAGGAAAAGCTGCTCACGAACACGATCCGGATGGGAGAGCTTCTCGAGCAGGAGTTTGAGAAGCTGAAAGCCAAATATCCCGTGATCGAAAGCACCCGGGGAGTGGGACTGATGCGGGGCCTGAAGCTCAAGGAACCGTCTGCGCCCTATGCGGATGAAGCGCGCGCGCAGGGGTTTCTTATCAATGCGACGCAGGGCGATATCCTGAGGATCATGCCGCCCATGACGGTTTCGGTCAAAGAGATCAAGCTTGGCATGAAGATCCTGGACAATGTTTTTGCCAAGGTCACGGCACAGGCCGCGAAGGCGACTTTATAATTTCGTCATTCTGATCCCGCCCGGAGGCGGGAGAAGAATCTCAAAACGGGATCCTTCGCCGCGCTCAGGATGACGAGTTTGTAGTGAAAAAAAAGAAGGGTATCTATGTTCAAATCATTGATCTCGATCAACGACCTTAGCTCCGAAGAGATACGGAACATTATGGCGCTGGCGGCCAAGGTTAAGGCGCGCCCGCAAGAAGTTCGGGACGCGCTCGAAGGGCACATCTTTGGTTTTATTTTTGAGAAGCCCTCGACCCGGACTTGGGTTTCTTTTCAGGCCGGCATTTATTCCATGGGCGGCGGGGCGATCTATCTCGGGCCTGAGGATATCAAACTGGGCGTTCGGGAAGAAGTGCGGGACGTGGCGCGTGTGCTTTCTCGCTATCTTTCGGGCGTGGTCATGCGGACCTTTTCACACTGGACCATCACCGAGTTTCAGGATTATTTTGAGAAGCCCGTCATCAACGGCTTGAGCGATCTTGAGCACCCGTGTCAGGCGCTTGCCGATTACATGACACTTTATGAAAAAATCCCGGCGGAACGTGACCCCGTACTGGCGTTTGTGGGAGACGGAAATAACGTCCTGCACTCCCTGATGCTCGTGGCCGCGAAACTGGGGGCGAAGATCCGGTACGCAACGCCCAAGCAATACCAGCCTAAGCCCAAGCTTCTCGCGCTGGCCAAGCAGATCGCGAAAAAGACAGGGGCCGTGATCGAAGGATTCTTGGATCCAGCGGAAGCCGTGAAGGACGCGGATGCGATCTACACGGATGTGTGGGTGAGTATGGGGGAAGAGGCCCTGCGGCAGAAAAAGCTCAAAGATTTCAAAGGCATGCAGGTCAATAAGGAACTCTTGAAGCATGCGAAAAAAGACGCTCTTGTGATGCACTGCCTTCCGGCGCACCGGGGCGAAGAGATCACCAATGACGTGATGGAGAGCAAGCATTGCGTCGTGTTTGACGAGGCCGAGAACCGGCTCCATATTCAGAAAGCCATTTTGCTTTATCTCTTTAACCCAGGGGCGATCCAGTAAAGCCCTCGGTAACGGGAACGGTTACGAAGCCAGTCACGGTGAGGGTGCCGTGACCAAATTTTTAAAAGACGCCACCGCCTGCAAAGCGGCGGGGTCCCGCCCAAGGCGGGAAAACGGGCATCGTGGCCTTGGCCGTAACCGAATCATACGAAAGGGTGTTTTTAT
This sequence comes from uncultured bacterium, assembly GCA_964482725.1. Taxonomy (GTDB): domain Bacteria; phylum Omnitrophota; class Omnitrophia; order Omnitrophales; family Aquincolibacteriaceae; genus Aquincolibacterium. The sequence goes on from CAYZYT010000015.1 coordinate 49,091, forward strand.
GAAAAAGGTTGTTCTTGCGTACTCCGGGGGTCTCGATACCTCCTGCGCGGTGAAATGGCTCGGGGAGAACCACGGGTTGGATGTGATCTGTTTTTGCGCGTTTATCGGCGAGGTGAAAGACAAGGCGCCGCTCATCAAGCGGGCCGAGGCCGCGGGCGCGATCAAGACCTTTATCGTGGATCTTAAAGAAGAATTCGCGAAAGATTACATTATGCCGGCGCTTTGGGCGCACGCGCGTTACGAAGGCAAGTACCCGCTTGCGACAGCGCTTGGCCGTCCGCTCATTGCGAAACATCTTGTGGCCGTCGCTCAAAAAGAAGGCGCAGAATTTGTGGCGCATGGCTGTACGGGGAAGGGGAACGATCAGGTGCGGCTTGAGGTGGGTGTGAGGACCCTCGATCCGGACCTCAAGATCATCGCGCCGCTTCGCGACTGGGAATTCAAAACGCGCGAAGAAGAGATCGAGTATGCCCTGGAACGGAAGATCCCGATCGACGTGACAAAGAAAAGCCCTTATTCCATCGATAAGAACATTTGGGGCATTGCGATCGAAGCGGGGATCCTGGAAGATCCCATGGTCGAGCCGCCGGAAGACGCCTATGTCATGACATGCTCTCCGGGCAAGGCGCCGAAGAAGCCGTGTTATATCGAGATCTCTTTTGAGAAAGGCGTGCCGGTGAAATTGAACGGCACCCGGATGCCGCTGGTCGAGTTGATCGAAAAGTTGAACACGATCGCAGGCAAGTACGGCGTCGGACGCTTCGACATGATCGAGAACCGGCTTGTGGGGATCAAAAGCCGCGAGGTTTATGAAGCCCCCGCCGCCGATGTGCTCCTCAAAGCGCATGAAGAGCTCGAAGGGTTCGTGATGGACCGGGAATTTCTCCATTATAAGAGACTGCTGACCGAGAAATATGCGGAGCTTGTGTATTTCGGGCTCTGGTTCTCACCGCTCAAAAGATCGCTGGATGCTTTTTTTGCGGCAAACCAAAATCGCGTGACGGGAAAGGTCCGGTTCAAACTGGACCGGGGTCACGCGATCTGCGTCGGCCGTGAATCCAAATATGCTCTTTATAAAGAAAAACTCGCCACGTATTCCAAGGGCGATCTGTTTGACCGGAAGGCTGCAACCGGATTCATGAAGATCTGGGGACTTCCGTACGAGGGAATGTATAAATCATAGGGTATAGTGAGTAGGGTATAGCGGTTAGAAAAAACTATGCCCTATCCCCTAAACCCTAAACGCTAAGGTGAATTTATGGCAAAACAACTGTGGGGCGGAAGGTTCAAGAAGGACATGCATCCGGCGCTTAAGTGTTTCAGCTACTCCCTGGCGACGGATAAAGAGCTTTTTGATGCAGAACTCCGCGTGAATACCGCATGGGCAAAGATGCTTGCGAAAACAGGGATCATTGCCGGTGCGGAAGCCAAAGCCATCCTAAAAGGCCTTGAGGCCATCGGAAAAAAATTCGGCCCACAGGACCTGGCGGCCTATGCCTGCCAGTATGAAGACGTCCATACGCTCATTCAGATGGAACTTGAAAAAAAGGCCGGGGCCGTTGCAAAAAAACTGCACACGGGTCGGAGCCGGAATGACCTCGTGATCACCTCGACCCGCATTTATCTCCGGGAAAAGGTCGCGGAGATCTGGCTGGGGGTCAAAAAACTGCAAAAGGCGCTATTGACCACGGCGGAGAAAGCGGAAAGCCTTCTCATCCCCGGGATGACTCATTTGAGGAAAGCCCAGCCCGTGCTCCTCGCACATCACCTCTTGGCTTACGTCGAAATGCTGGAGGAGGACAACGCGCGTTTTGCGGATTCCATGAAGAGGATCAATATCCTGCCGCTCGGGGCCGCAGCCCTCGCGGGTTCTGCGCTCCCCTTGGACCAGAAATTCCTCGCGAAGGAATTGGGTTTTTCCGGGATCGCCAAGAACAGTATGGCCGCGGTAAGCGACCGGGGATCTCTCGCGGAGATCTTGAGCGTGCTTTCTATCCTGTGGGTACATCTCTCCCGACTTTCGGAGGATTTCATCCTTTGGAACTCGGAAGCGTTTGGTTTCGTGGAACTTGATGACGCGTTCGCGACCGGTTCCAGCCTCATGCCGCAGAAAAAAAATCCGGACGTGTTCGAGCTTGTACGCGGCCGGGCCGGCGTGATCTTCGGGGCGCTTCAGGCCCTCCTCACCGTGCAAAAAGGCCTGCCGCTTTCCTATAACCGGGACCTCCAGGAAGACAAACCCGGGTTATTCGACGCCGTGAAAAAGACCACGATCGCCCTGGAGCTTTTGGCGCTTACCGTGGGTTCGGCGAGCTGGCACAAAAAAGCCATTTTGAGATCTTTGGACGATGACAGTCTTTTTGCGACCGACGTTCTGGAGTATCTTGTTCGGAAAAAAGTCCCATTCGCCGAAGCGCATCATCTGGTCGGGCAGACCGTGCGCCATGCGGTCGAATCCGAAAAGCGGCTTCGCGAGTGGTCCGTCCAGGAATGGCAGAAATTCTCGACCAAGTTCGGCGCGGACATCCATGATCTTTTTGATGCGAAAGAATCCGTAAGAGGTAAAAAGACGATCGGGAGTACGCATCCCGCGCGGGTGAAGCAAGTGATCGCGGAGTGGAAAAAGGCGTTGTAGGAAAAGAGCTGTGATTTTTCCCTTTGTCATCCCCGGATGCATGGATCGGGGATCCGGTGCTGGATTCCCGCTTTCGCGGGAATGACAGATGTATTTTTAAAGAGGAGGTGCTAAGATGCCCCGGACTGATTTTCACGAAGAAAAGATGCACGATTTTTACTACAAGAACGGCGAGCTTTACTGCGACAAGGCTCGCGTCAGCAAGATCCTGAAAAAGACCGGGACCCCGGCCTATATCTACAGCTACAAGACCTTCACCGAACACCTCTCCAAGCTTCAAAAGGCGTTTCGCTCGGTCAAGCCGCTTATCTGCTATTCCGTGAAAGCCAACTCCAATCTTGCGGTGCTTCGCACCCTTGTCAAAAAAGGCGCGGGCCTCGACATTGTTTCAGGCGGTGAGCTTTTCCGGGCCCGGAAAGTGAAATGCCAGGGGCGGAAGATCGTCTATGCCGGAGTCGGAAAGACGGCCGAGGAGATCCGTGATGCGATCAAAGCTCGCATCCTTCTTTTTAATGTGGAATCCATACCCGAACTTGAGCAGATCAACACGATCGCCAAGAAGATGCGTAAAAAAGTGAACGTGTCGCTTCGGATCAATCCCAACGTGGATCCGCACACCCATGAATACATCACGACCGGCAAGGCCGAGACCAAGTTCGGCATCGATTTCGAAAAAGCCCGCGAGATCTTCAAGGATGCCCAACGTTTCACGCATGCCATCGTCTGCGGCGTTCATGTGCATATCGGCTCCCAGATCGAGACCGGAGATCCTTTTGTCGAGGCGTTCCAGAAGATCCTGGAATTTATCAACGAGATTGAAGAAACGGGAACTAAGATCAAATTCCTGAATTTGGGCGGGGGCTTGGGCGCGATCTATAGCGACGAGAATCCTCAGACTGCGGAGGAATTCGCCAGGAAGATCCTTCCGATCTTCAGGAAAAGAAAGTGGCAGCTTATTTTCGAGCCCGGTCGTTTTATCGCGGCCAATAGCGGCATTCTTGCCACCCGGGTGATCTATGTCAAAGAAACCGACGTGAAGAAATTTGTGATCGTCGACGCCGGCATGAACGATTTTATCCGGCCCGCTTTCTACAATGCATTTCACCATATCTGGTCTGTCGTAAAAAATGAAAAAGCGCACGGGTGGATCTATGATGTGGTCGGCCCGATCTGCGAAAGTGGGGATTTTTTCGCGAAGGACCGGGAGCTTCTGGAGATGCGGGCCGGTGATTTTCTCGCCATTATGACGACAGGAGCCTATGGTTTTACCATGGCCTCGAACTATAATTCCCGCCCTCGCGCCTGCGAGGTGATGGTCAAGGGCAGCCTCTTCAAAGTTGTTCGTAAACGCGAAACTTACCAAGATCTTATTCGTGGCGAACGCGCAGCCTAATTGATTTTTTGAAGCGAGGTCGTAACCCTCAGAAGGAGAACGCCAATGTCTAAAAAAATTTTCCCCATGCTAGTTATTTCCGCCTTGGTACTAGTGCCTTCTGCTTATGCCGGGAAAGTGGAGTTGACGACTTACTATCCCGCGCCGGCCGGAGAATATAAAACATTAAGCACCTCAGAGGCCGCCTCATTTGCCTCAACGGCAGGGAGCGTTAATGTGGGATCAACCACGAATCATACGATTCTGGCCGTGGACAACACCCTGACACTGGCTCCGGTTACCGGCAATGCCGGCGCCCAAGCGGGCGGGACGGCGGGTTCCCTGCGCTATACATCAGACGCCGGCGGTAGCCTCCTTTATAAAAACAGTTCAGGTTGGCAGAGCTTGGGCGGGCTTGGGTGTCGGTAGGGGGCGGGTATATCGCTGGCGATCAAGAGGTGAATCTTGGAAGCGATTCGAACTTTATTATTTTGAATGGCATAGATAATCAAACAAATAATAATTTTGGAGGAGGTTATATTTATAAAGATGCGAGCGGCGTAAGAAAAGCGTATCTTTTTATGGGGGTGGCGATTAGTAATACATTCACGCTAAGTTCGGCTTATCAATCCATCAATGTGGGCGACCACAGGCGGATGTCTGTCAAATTAGATAATAGTGATAATGTGTGGGTGTCCACTAAGCAGCAGACCGGCGGATTAGCATCTCAGTATGAGGCCATTCATTATTTCGAATGCAAGTAATTTGTTGCTATCGGCAACTCGTTGACACGAGCCTCGACCGTGCAACATGTTTTCCCCAGGGTATCCCTTGATGTGAAAAATGTTTTGATGTAATATCCACGCCCTGTCCCCCTTAACTTAGAAGCTGGAGAAAAGAAACAAAATGAGCTCATTTAAATACCCGAAAGTGAAAGCCGTTATTCCGAAAACAAAAGTGAAATTCGGAGGCAAACTCCTTATCATCGGGTGCGGCGGCGTGTCGCAATGCACGGTGCCGCTCGTTCTGCGCCACTTTGATATGCCGGCCACGAAGGTCACGATCATGGATCCCATCGACAATCGCTCCCGGGTCAAAGACGCCCTCAAGCGCGGCGTACGCTATGTTTTCGATACGGTCACTCAATCCAATTACAAGAAGCTGCTCGCCAAGTATGTCGGTCCGGGAGATATGATCATCGATCTCGCGTGGAACATCGGCTGCTGGGAGATCCTTGACTGGTGTCGCACGAACGAAGTGCTGTATGTGAACACTTCGGTCGAAGAGTGGGATCCTTACCGGGACGAGAAACGCACGGACCCGAGGCTTTACACGCTTTACGCGCGGCAGATGATCCTCCGGGAAAAAATGGCCAGGTACTGGAAGGGCGTGAAAGGCACGACCGCGGTCGTGGACCACGGCGCGAACCCGGGGCTCGTGTCGCATTTTACGAAAAAGGCGCTGATCGATATCACGGAAAAGATCCTCAAAGAAAAGCCTAAGGATCCGCGGCGTAACGCGCTTGAAACGGCGCTACTTGAGCGGAATTTTCCGAAGCTTGCTCAGCTCACGGGTGTGAAGGTCATCCATATCAGTGAACGCGATCTGCAGATCACGGATGTCCCCAAGAAGATGAACGAATTCGTGAACACATGGTCGATCGAAGGTTTCTATGAAG
>CAYZYT010000016.1:0-53953 GCA_964482725.1 uncultured bacterium
TCACCGATCAGGGAACAACCACCGCGGATATCACGAAAGCCGCGGTCACTCTCTCTGGTATTACCGCTGCGAACAAAGTCTATGACACCACCACCGATGCGACAGTTTCAAAGGATGGCGCGACATTCACCGGCAGGCTGGGTTCGGATGTGTTGACGGTTGTTTCCTCGACTGGCGTATTCGGTGATAAGACGGCAGCGACCGGGAAGACGGTGACTTTGACGAACACTCTCGGTGGCGCGGATCTCGCGAATTACACCGTCACCGATCAAGGCACCACGACTGCGGATATTACAGCTTTTGCCTTGTCCGTCGTAAGCCTCACAGGCCAGCGCGTCTATGATGGGACAGTCAATGTCTCGGCAGGAATCTTCAGCTTAAGCGCTCTGGCGGGAAGTGAGACGCTCACGCTCACCGGGACGGGCACGGTCGCCAACAAGCATGTTGGCGCGAACAAGGTTGTTACGCTTGGTACCCTGGCTTTGGGAGATGGTGATAATGGAGGCCTAGCGAGTAATTATACGCTCACGGGCGGCACGCACACAGTTGAGATCACAGCGGCGCCCATCACTCTTTCAACAAACGATGTTACGAAGACCTACGACGGCGGCCTCACAGCCTCGGGTATGTTGATTGTGACAAATGGCGGACTTTTTGATACGGACACGGCAGCGGGCGGTACTTTCGCTTTTACGGATAAAAATGTCGGGATCGGCACTAAGACCGTTACGGTATCAGAAGCGATGGTGAACGATGATAATAACGGCAATAACTATCTAGTCAGCTATGCCCCTAATACCACCAGTACAATAAATCCATTCGGAGTGAACCTGACGGGCGAGCGAGTCTATGACGGGACGGCGAACGTCGCGGCGGGGATCTTCAGCTTAGGCGCTTTGGTGGGGAGTGAGACTCTCACGCTTACCGGGACGGGCACGGTCGCTAATAAAAACGTTGGTGCGGACAAAATTGTAACGCTCGGCACTTTGGCTTTGGGGGATGGTGATAACGGGGGCTTGGCAAGCAATTATACTCTTACGGGTGGAGTGAATACTGCGGATATCACAAAAGCCGCGGTCACTCTCTCTGGCATCACGGCTGCGAACAAGGTTTATGACACCACCACCGATGCTACGGTTTCAAAGGATGGCGCGACCTTCACCGGCAGGCTGGGTTCGGATGTGTTGACGGTTGTTTCATCGACCGGGACATTTGGTGATAAGACTGCAGCGACTGGAAAGACGGTGACACTCACCAACACCCTCGGCGGGGCAGATCTTGCGAATTACACGGTCACCGATCAAGGCACCACGACTGCGGATATCACAAAAGCGGCGGTCACTCTCTCTGGTATTACCGCTGCGAACAAAGTTTATGACACAACGACGGATGCGACGGTTTCAAAGGATGGCGCGACCTTCACCGGCAGGCTGGGTTCGGATGTGTTGACGGTTGTTTCATCGACCGGGACATTTAGTAACAAGACTGCAGCGACCGGGAAGACGGTCACTTTGACGAACACTCTCGGCGGTGCGGATCTCGCGAATTACACCGTCACGGATCAAGGCACCACGGCCGCAGACATCACAAAAGCGGCGGTCACGTTAAGTGGCATTACAGCTTCGAACAAAATCTATGATGCAACGACTGCGGCAACCGTCTCAGGCGGGACGTTTACCGGGAAGCTTGGTTCGGATGTGCTTACGGTTTCTTCGACCGGGATATTTAGCGATAAGAACGTTGCGGCAGGGAAGACCGTGACACTCACCAACACCCTCAGCGGCGCGGATCTTGGGAATTACACGGTTACTGATCAAGGCACCACGACTGCGGACATTACGAAAGCGGCGGTCACTCTCTCCGGCATCACTGCGGCGAACAAGGTCTATGATACGACGACGGATGCTACGGTTTCGAAGGCTGGCGCGACCTTCACCGGCAGGCTGAGTTCCGATGTGTTGACGGTTGTTTCCGCGACCGGCGTATTCAATGATAAGAACGTCGGCATCGGAAAGACGGTGACTTTGACCAATATTCTCGGCGGTGCGGATCTCGTGAATTACACCGTCACGGATCAAGGAACAACCACTGCGGATATCACAAAAGCGGCGGTTACGTTGAGTGGTATCACCGCTTCGAACAAAATCTATGATGCAACGACCGCCGCGACGGTTTCAAAGGCCGGCGCGACATTCACCGGCAGGCTGGGATCGGATGTGCTGACGGTTGTTTCCTCGACCGGGGTATTTAGTGATAAGCATGCCGCTGCGGGGAAGACCGTGACACTTACGAATACCTTCGGCGGTGCGGATCTTAATAACTACAACATTACCGACCAAGGGACGACGACGGCAAACATCACAGCACGAGTTTTGACGATCACGGCCTCGGGAGTTCATAAAGTCTATGACGGTGCCGCGGGTGCGACGGTTACTCTCTCAGACGATAGACTGCTCAATGATAACTTCGTGAGCCGCTATACCACGGCTTTATTTTCTGACGCATTGGTTGGAACGGCGAAGCCTGTCAGTGTGAGCGGTCTTTCGATCAGCGGAACGGATGCGGGAAACTATGCGTTTAATGCTACCGCTGCGACTCTCGCGAATATTACGCCTGTACCGCCGCCCCCAGTCGTTGAGCCGCCCCCGATCGTGCTTCCTCCTGTGCCTCCGATCGTGAATCCGCCGCCCGTAGTCATTGTGGAGCCGCCGGTGGTCCCTCCCGCGCCTCCGATCATCAATCCACCGCCGGCTGTAGAGCCGCCGCCGGCCGTAGAGCCACCGCCCGCCGTAAAGCCGCCGGTCGTGGAACCTGTCACCCCAGGCCCTGTGACGCCGGCGCCTGTAGTCACTCCCGTGACTCCGCCAAGCCCTGGGACAGAGCCTGCTTCCGGAGGAGACAAAACAAAACCTTCCGATGACAAGAGTGTGAAAAAAGATGCTATCGATGATAAGAGTGTGAAGAAAGAACCCGTCTCGGATGACAAGAGCGTTAAGAAAGAATCTACCGATGACAAGAGTGAAACTTCCGACGAGCTAGACGGCGTAACGCCTTCGAAAGACGATGGAAAAGTCGTTGGGTGGCGCGATGTTCCTGTCTTGGATTTCTTTGGCAAAGAAGATTCTACGAAATTCCTGACGGACGTGCGAGTGATCGAAGGGGCGGTATACGTGCTCGACGGTGCCAACGCAATGTCCCTTTTAGGAATGGGGGACTCGATGCGGGTGCTTTATAAGAAGCGAAAGGTTCGTACAGCGGGAAGAGTTTGGAGTCCTGGGGAAGGCGTCTCGAGTACCGCGATACCCCGTGCTCCGGATTCTGTACGTCTTGCGTCTTCCGAGCCCGAACTTGCACCTACGGCGGTTTCCAAGGCATCTAACACCGTGGCCGTGAAGCAGGCTTTGGTGGAGATCTTGAAGAAGGTAGAGACAGAACCCGAAGTCATTCCCTCGCCGGAGGTTCGCGTTCTCAAATCCGCCTCTCCGATCGTGATGCAGCAGACAAAAGACGGAATGCGGTATGGCACGCTCAAGAACCCCGGGAAAGATGTCTTTGTGAAGAGCTCCGACGGCGACTGGAAGTCCGCCAAAGACGGGATGGTCATTCTGCCGGGGGATGAAGTGAAGACCGCCGAAAGGAATTCCGTCGAAGTGCTGATAGACGGCGGAAAGATCGGCCATTTGGAGATCAAGGAAGGGAGCTTGTTCCGTATCCATAAGGCGGAGACGGATCCTCTGACGGGTGACAAGACGACGATCCTTGACCTCGCGATGGGGAAGATCCTTGTGAAGGTGGAAGCGCTGAAGGGCAATTCTAAGTTCGAAGTAAAAACCCCGACCGCGCTGACCGGTGTCCGTGGCACGGTGTTTGAAGTGAGTGTGAAGGAAAAGTCGTAAGAGCCGTAGGGGGTATGGAGTAGGGGGTATGGAGTAGGGAGTATGTCGTAAGATCCCAGCCCTTCGTTCTTCTACTCGAATTTTCCAGCTACTATTTACCACCTACTGCCTACTGTTTTGCTGGAATTTTCCTCAAAAAAAGTCATAATGCATCCAAGTCATTACCTTTTTTTCTTCCAGAGCGACTTGGATAGGTCTTGATCAACAGTAATTTTTTTATTAAAGAGGATCGTGCCCCGTTATGTCCTATCGTTTTGTTTGCAGCCACTGTGGAAAGAAATTCGAACTCGAGATCCCCGAGGCTAAAGAGTGTCCCTCCTGCTTTTGGAGCTCATCCGTAAAACGAGAGGATGAATTAGTTGCTGAGAAGGCAAGGCCTTCCGGCGCTTCCAAGTCATGTGCGTCCCAACAAGGCCGCAGAGTTCACTTTTGGAATTTTAAGGTTCTCTTTCGGACGGTGCTTCTCTTCGCCCTCCTTGCCGCCGCCGGATTTTTGGCGTATCAGGCTTACAAGATATTTGCTTCGTCTTCTCTCCAAAGGTGGCAAACTTTTTCGATCAAACCGCCCCGTGAGGACAAACGGGTCGAGAAAGCGGTGACGGACCCAGTGGCGTTGCTTTCACCACAAGAAAAAGAGATGCTCTCTTTTGAGGTAACGATCCCGGCGGAGCGTGCGCCGGACCCGAACGAGAAAGCGATTCTGGATCGGTCCATACCCTTTCAGACGGGGTGGGCCGAAAAACTGCCTTCGGCGGTGTGGACGCTGGAGCAATACCAAAAAATGATCGCCGAACAGGAAGCTTTTTATAAAATGCCTTTCGCGAGGAGCTATAAGAAAAAGCTCGAGGAGCTATTTAGGGGTAAATACCTTGTGGCGGCGGATGCGTTTATGAAAGGCGATGTGCTGGCGGCCCGGAATCTCTGGGTGGAATCCCTCGCGTTCCCGCTCTATTCCCAGGACCTAAAAAAACATCGTGCCGTGGCGCTGACGATGCTTCGGCCTTTCATCAATGACACGCTCTCCAAGGTGAGCGCCATGAACCAGAGTGTGGTGGATAGGGGGAAAAAGTCCAAGGAGCAGGCCTTGGGTGCGGAATACCAGAAGCTCTCGGGGCTGATCGCCCAAAAAAAATGGCCGGAGGCTCTGACGGTGATCGCTCAAATGTCTTCGGAGGTCGACGGGCTTCGCAAGAATGCAGTCCCTCAGGAAGTGCCTCCGCCTTATCCGGCCGGCTTTGGGATGATCGATCTGGATCTTCAGCGGCCCCTGATGGATCTGATGTCGCCGAGTCCTTCGACGACGGCCGATCTTCAGCCGCTCCAGCAGGACCTGGTCGAGAAGAAAGAAGTGATCGAGACTTTCACGGAATCCTACTTGAAGAGCGCAATGACGATCTACCAGTCGGCGTTGGCCCTGATCCGTGACAAGCAGTGGGCGGAAGCGATGCAGGCCTTGGGAGCCATTCAGGGGCCGCAAACGCTCCAGCAGGACGCAGCTGGGAAAATAGCGATCCTTGAGAAAATCGCTAAAAGCAGTACATCGTAGGTCGAATGTCGTATGTCGAAAAGCTGCATGTAGTATATCGTAGGTCGTATATCGAACCGGCGACATACGACATACCCTATACGCTTTACCGTCTGTCGCTCCTTGCTTCATCGGAGAAAACAGGTTAAGCTTTGAGGAAGAGACTATGAGCCGCGATGCGTTAGGTTTTGGGGTGCTGAAAACGAAGCGCAGTGTTTTTGCGCTCGTGGCGGATATGGCGGCGGCTACACAGATCGCTAAATGCGCTGCCGGGCTCCATGTCGGTATCAGGAATTTTGATAGCGACGAGAAGCTGGTGATGCAGGCCATGATCGAGCGGCCTTTTCTAGTGATCTTGGATTTTGAAAAGCGCGAGGCCGAGGCGTTCCGGGCGCTCAACGAATTGCATAAAAATGCCGATTTAAAGAGTATCCCTGCCGTGGGATTTGTCACGCAGGCGAAGGTGATGGTGAAACCCGAGGCCGAGAAGGCCGGTTGTTCTCGGGTCTATATGAAAACGGAGTTTGGCAGGGAACTGCCAGATCTCATTGCGAGGTATGCGGTATGATCCTGCATGTGGGGCATGATCTTCCTGTTAAAGAAGTGAGGACGATGGATTGCGAGTCTCCGGCCTTTACGTCCGAAGAAACGCGTATCATCAAGAGCCAGATCCGCAAGAACATGGCAGTGATCGATGAGCATATCCGTCGCATTGATCTTTTTGTGAACCACGAGCGGCATGCGTCGCGCGTGGGACTGATCGAGCAATTACATGAGCGTCTTTTTGTCCTGATGGAAGAAAACGATACTTTCCGCAAAGTCTTGTGGAAACAATATCAAACCCTAGGAGCGAACCTGACATGAGCCGGCGCGTTACGACCCTGATCCTTGGCGGTGGACAGGGGAAGAGACTTTTCCCGCTCACGAGTTATCGTTCCAAACCGGCCGTTCCGATCGGCGGGAAGTACCGTCTGGTCGACATCCCGATTTCCAATGCCATCAATTCGGATCTTCGGCGTATTTTTGTTCTGACGCAATTTAATTCTGCTTCGCTCCACCGGCACATCCACCGGACCTATCCGTATGAAGCGTTCACGAAAACGAGTGTGGAACTTCTCGCCGCCGAGCAAACCAATCAGAACACAGACTGGTTCCAGGGGACTGCGGACGCGGTCCGGAAGTGCCTGCCCCATTATCACACCAGCGCCACGGATGTTTTTCTGATCCTGTCGGGAGACCATCTTTACCGCATGAACTACAGAGAGATCCTCGGATTCCATGAGATGCAACGCGCGGACGTGACGGTCGCGACGGTCCCGGTCCCTGAGCGGCTTGTCAAAGGATTCGGCGTGATGAAGCTCCAGAAGGACGGGCAGATCACCGATTTTCTTGAGAAGCCTACCAAGAATGATGATGTGGCGTCCTATGCCATGCCCAAACCCCTTTGCGATCTTCATCGCGTCAAGGCGAAAAGCCCGATGTATCTCGCGTCGATGGGGATCTATGTCTTTAACCGGGATGTGCTTTTGGACGTTTTGAGCGGGAGCGAAAAGGATTTTGGCCGGGAGATCATCCCGAAGGCGATCAAGAACTACAAGGTTTTCGGGCACGTGTTCACCGGCTATTGGCGAGACATCGGGACGATCGGGAGTTTTTATGAAGCGAGCATTGAACTGACGAATGCGAATCCTCCGTTCAGCTTTATGTCTCCCGAAGGACGGATTTTCACCCGTCCCCGGTTCCTGCCGCCGTCCAAGATCCTCGGGACGGAACTGGATCATGTGGTGATGTCCGAAGGGTGCATTCTGATGGGCGCCAAGATCCAGCAATCCATCGTGGGGCTGCGTTCGGTCGTGGGCCAGGGAACCGTGGTTCGGAAAAGTGTTCTGATGGGCAATGATTATTACGAGTGGCCGGACCCGTCCCAGGATCAGCGGATCGGGGTCGGCAAGAACTGCGTGATCGAGAATTGCATCATCGATAAAAATGTGTCGATCGGGGATGGCGTCAGCATCACCAACGCCAAGGCGATCGACGAGAAGGACGGCGATCATTATTATATCCGCGACGGGATCGTGATCATCCCCAAGGGTGTCCACATTCCTTCCGGAACGAAGATCTAGGTTTATTGGGTCGTGGATCGGAGGCATTTAAAATAGGTTGGAAGTATTTGAAAATTATGAACGGTAGACGATCAAGATCGCTAATAATAGTTTGTTTCTTTTTCGCCGTGTTTTCTCTCTCCCAGCTTCCCCCTGCTTTTGCTCAGCAGAAGGTCAGGTCCGAAGATTCCGGAAATGAAGCTTCTGCGGCGCAGGCCCAGGCCACGATGGCTTCTCTTTTCAGCCGGGGCGCTAAAATGCCGAGTATCCCGCACGCGAGTGGAACGATCGCGCTTCCTTCCTTTGACAGCACAGGAATGACGATCGACGAGGGAGCGTTACTTGCAGCAGAACGTAACGGCCAGAGATCCGATACTCGAGACCGGCGACCAGCGACCGGAGACTAGTAGTTTGCTTTTTCCAGCCTGAAGAGCGCGAACGTTGCGAAAAGGATATTCCCGCCCCACGCGCTAAAGAACGGAAGGAGTTTGCCGGCTTTTCCAAGAGCGAGGAGGACTGCATCGCTTACATGGAATGCGAACACCATGGCCGCGCATACCAGAACACTCATCGCGATCGCCTTGCGGTTCCGTACTGTCCCCAGGAAGGGAATGGCAAGGAGCAGCATGACGAGCCCTTTCCAGGGTGCAGCCATGCGGCTGTAAAGGTCCACTTTCTCTGCATACACGGAAATGCCGTTCTCTCGGAGCTTATCGATCGTGTATTTGAGTTCGTGGTAGGAAAGAAAAGAACTATCGCTCGCCGTGTTGATGAGATCCCTGGGTGTGATCGTAACATCCGGATAACTCTTTCTCGGGATGATCAAGGGTTTTCCAAGGACGTCGCCCTGGACGTCCGTTTGATATTCCGTGATGCCTTCAAAAAGCCACCGGTCATCGATCCAAACGCCTTTTTGCGCGAAGATCTTTTGCGCGGTGTGATGGGTCACGGGATCCAGCCAGATGATGATCGCGTCCTCGATGGTCTTGGGTTTTGGGGAAAATTTCCTGAAATAATAAAGCGTGTTGCCTCCCGAATAATACGTAACGTTCTTGAAAACCTTCCGGTCCTTGTTGTCCTTCTTTTTCTCAATGTAGATCTCTAAGAGCTCGTTGGCGGTGCGGGAAGTTTTGGGTACGACGCGGTCGGCCACGAGGAAGGTGACGATGCCCAGCAAAAGTCCCAGGAAGATCATCGGACGGACAATGGTCAGGATCTTGAGTCCGGCGGCTTTCATGGCCATGAGTTCGTTATGGAGGCCAAATTGGACCAGGAGGAAAATGGTTCCGAGCCAAACGGCCCACGCGATGGTCTGGGTGAACGAGATCGGAATAAGCGACAGGTAATAGCGAAGGATGATCAGGATCGGGGTCTTGTTCCTCAGGAGTTCGTCGAGGTTATCAAAGAGGTCGGCTACTAGGATCAGGAAAATGAGTGTGAGGGAGCAAAAAATGATCGGGAAGATCAGCTCTCGCACAAGATATCGGTCCAGGACTTTCAAAAGGGTTTCTCCTTTAAGGCTGCGTTATGAAGCCGGCGCCGTTTCGAATTCGAGGTTACGGGTGAACGGTGACCCACGCTGCGATGACGAGATTGAGATTAATGTTCCTGCAGCATGGGTATCTTATCCGTGCTCGATGCGAATCTCAAACTGTTTTTAAGATCGGGAGTCAGGGTCCTTGCGAGGGCCAGGAAATCCACGCGCCTGGCGCCGTGAAGTTTTAAAAGGCGGGCCGCTTCATTCGCGGTCGCACCGGTGGTTAGGACATCGTCCAAAAGAAGAAAAGACCTGCCCCGGACCTTCCCAGGGCGCTTGAGCTTAAAGGAGCCATAGATATTGATCGCGCGTTCACATTGGCTGAGGGATGTTTGACTCGGGATGGCACGATGTTTGATCAAAAGGGATCTTTCGACGGACGGTGTGAGCCAAGGTTCCAGCATTGTCGCGAGGATCTCCGCCTGATTAAAATGCCTTTGCATGAGTTTCAAACGATCGATCGGGACGGGAAGAATGGCATCGTACCAGAAGTCGGAAGCGACCGCTTGCGCGAGCCTGACAGCACGTTGATGGCAGGCCTTGAGAAGATAATCTTTTCGCGCGTACTTGATGCCGTGTAATAGCTCCTTGATGGGGAAGCTGTAGGCATAAACGGTCCAGACGTTGTCCAGGTGTTCAAATCGTTCGTCGACCCAGGCATCTTCCAGGGTCCAGGCAAGGGAATCTAGAGCTTCGGCGCAGTGTCCGCAGAGGATCTTCTCATCGAGATCGAGTTTGGCATGGCATACCTCACACGCCGCAGGATAGAAAAGACGGATGAAGGCTTCCTTATAGTGGCGGAACATGGGAAATATTTTACCATAAAAAATCAGCGAATGTGGAGCGGGGAACGTCGAACTTCGAACGTAAAGCGTTGCCATCCCATCCAACCTGCCAGGTCGACCTGGCAGGTTGGATGGGCCGCTTTGGAAAAAATTGTGCTCCTTGAACCTAGGAAGGCATTTATAGCTTGTAAGATGCTAAAGTATTTATAAGCATTTAGTATGCATCTGAAATATAAAAAAAAGCACAAATAAGCTAGTTTTTGATATAAATGTTATAAATTGCTATAAATATGTTCATGCTTTATATTGCCAATACCACTATCAGGTGTTACCAATTCAGTATGGGGTGAGATTTATTGACATCACAGAATGGAGCTTAGGGGATGGGAAAAATAATCGAGAAAATGGCAGGTCCGAAAAATTCAAACCCCAAATTGTCTTTTCGCGCAGCGGCGCCTGTCTTTATGAAATTCACTTCTTTGATTTCTCTCTATAGCTGGATCACCGCAGTCGGACCGGTCTTTTTTTTCGATCAAAAAATTCATAAGGGGGCACGAAAATCATGAAGATGCTTACCACGCGGAAGATCGTTGCTATTTTTACGGCCATCAGTTTGGCATTTTTACAGGCCGTTCCGGCCGGGGTCGCAGCCACCGCTCCTGCCAACCAGGCTAGCGCGACGAGTGTGCCCACTTCTGAAAAGCCCGCGACGGACAATGGGTCTCCGCAGGTCTCCACCCCAGTTGTGACGCAGGTGCCGACAACGATCGATTCTCTAATGAATACCGGCGGCATCTCCTCAGCCGCGACATCAGGAACAGTGGCATCCACTATTGAAAAGCCTGCGGTTGTCACAGTCACATCCGAGAATCTTACGAATGATCAACTCCAAGCGCAGATCGATCAGCTGCTGGCAGAAGCTCGACGTCTTGAAGAACAAGCCGTGGCACAAACGGAGCGGGCTTCGGCCTTGAATGAGCAGGCGGCTCAAATGAAGCAAGCGGCGGATGAGTTGATGCGTCGGAGTCAGGAAGAAGCAAGGACTGCCCAAGCCTTGACGCAACAGGGGCAGACCCTTCTTCTCGCAGCTAATAAAGAGATGGCGATGATCACGGCCCGTGAGCAAAATGCACGAAAGGAACTTGCTTTGCTCCGGAAAATGAAGCCCTCCCGTGACGTTTCAGCCAAGATTGCAGCGCTTACGTCGGAATTAGCGGCTATCGCAAAGCAGAAGAGCGCGATTACACGCAAGTTATCGAATGCGCAAGCGATCCTTCAAGATGCAAAAAAACGCCAGCAACGTGCGGCCGTGATTCTAGCTGAAGGGAGTCAGCGGCTTCAGGCGGCGAGCCAACTGTATAGAAAATCGGCCTCTCTTTTAGCGCAAGCCCAGGCATTGCGGGCACAGGTTGTCTCCAAGGTCGCCCAGGCAAACGTCTTAAAAACCAAAATTATCCCTCCCGCGGTGCAGGCGTATGTGAATCAATTACGCCAAGCACTTAGTTGGTATCAGGTTTTGGCGGTTTTGATCCCTGGCACTAACCCGCCGCAGTACCGCGTTTCGGTTACTCCTCCAGATGGTTCTGTCCGTTCAGGGGTTTCTCCGGTTTTTCAGCCAGGCCAGCTACGCAGTATGAGTGTTATAGTGGGAGCGAACGGTATTTTTTCACGCATGGAAGACGCTGCTTTTGAAGGTATCCAGGGAGTGGATGCCCAGCTGCTTTACGCGGGGATGATGAAGTTAATCCAGACAAGTGGAACCCATCACAAATTTTTACCCGATGACGTGGTCGCTCTGGTCATGATCACCCAGAGCAACGTGACCAAGGTAGAGAATGGCGCGATCTTTTTTTTGAAAGATGGTAAGAATTACAAAACCTACCGCGATGCTGCCGGGGCCGTGAAAGTGGAAGAGGTTGTGACCATTCCTGCTGCGGTGCAGGCGTATGCGGATCAGCTCCAGGCGCAGCTTGGGAGCGGTTTCCTTGTGAAGGTCGTTGTGCTTTATCCGAAATGTGCGGTAGGGACGAAATGCGCTGGGGGTGTCCCTGAATACCGGATCAACATTGAGGACAATAAAGAATATCTGGTGGCTCCCGCGAGCGGGCTTTTCGAAATGAGCTTCAGCTTGTCCTCTGACGGTAAAAATGTGCCGACGTCGCTGCAGGCGACTTTCTATGGTTTGAGCGGAGAGTTCCCTGTGGATGCCCAGTTGCTTTATCAGGGGATGATGGAACTCATTCGTATGAGTGGAACTCACCACAAATTTTTACCCGATGACGTGGTCGCTCTGGTCATGATCACCCAGAGCAACGTGACCAAGGTAGAGAATGGCGCGATCTTTTTTTCGAAGGACGGGAAGAATTACAAGGCGTATCGCGAAGGAGCTGTCGTCAAGGTAGAAGAGATCATTCCTGTTCCTCCCGAAATCCTGGCGCTGGCCAAGAATATTTTGGGTTCTAGTGTTGTGAGAGGGTCGGTGCGCCCTGCGACAGTGAAAGACAATACAATCACAACGGATTTTTACGATGCTTATGGGAATCTCGTCGGGAGCATGATCCATGTGGCGCTTACATCGAATCCTCCCGATCAGTGGATGAACGCTCAAGGCCAGCTTGTAGCGGAAGTTCGTGCAGATGGTTCGAAGACGACCTATGAGTACGATTCGATCGGGCGCTTAAGTGCATCGAAGGACTATGACGCATCCGGTGTCTTGATCAGTGCCAACAACTATACCTATCAGGATGTTGTCCCTATCGAGATCCTTCAGGCTGCAAAAGCAGGCTTGAGTGCAACGGCATGGGGCGGATTGATGGCGGCGCTGTTGGACGCGGGGGGTGTTGAAATGCCCCAGCAAAGCGAAGACCGTAAGACGACATTTTGGAGCTGGGCCAGCGCGTCGGTGGCCGGGAAATCTTACACTCTTTCAAGACAGAGTGTGGATCAGAACGGACAGACGACCGAGCAGTGGAATTTTATGACGCAGGAAAAGCTTCCGATGCAGGCGATCCTTGATTATCAGCAGCCGCAATTGACCGCGAATGAACAGGCGCAATTAAATACCGCGCTTCAGGATATGACCAGCCCCACCGCGTGGACCCTCCAACATGAGCCTAGTAGCGGTACCAGTGTTTGGAGCTGGACAAGTGCAGCCGATCCGGCGAAAAGCTATTCTCTGTCCCACAAAGTGGATGCCGAGAACGGAACCGACGAGTGGCATTTCACGACTATGCAGCAGATCGTTCCCGTGAGCGTCACAGTGGCCTTGGACGTGGCGGGAGACAAGAGCGCGGCCATCGACGTCGCAGCGGACGGACATGTCAAAATGACATTGAACGGTATCGTGATGGAAGGGAAGCTGGATCCGGCCACGATGACGGTTAGTCTGACGGAAGGGACCAACGAATACCGGTTGAGTTTCCAAAGGAAAGATCCGGCGGATGCCAATAACATCTATCTTGCGTCTCTTGATTGGAAATCTTTACGGTGGACGGTTCCCGGGCCAAAGGGCTTTTGGATCTATGAGGCGTCTTCGGCGACCTGGGATGTGTCGGGACAGCGGACCTCGTCTCAACAGATCTTAGCCGACGCGAACTTGCCTTCCTATGATCAGTATTTTCTTTATGAGTCATCGGAATATCTTCAAACCTATTTTGCCAGACGGGTGGGGCAAGATGCCTCTTTTGATTCCAATATAGCCTGGATCCTCGCGAACAAACCCGATTTCTCGGCGGTCTATGCCCGTTTCAGCCAAATGATCGATCAAAATAAAGTGCACCGGATCGTGCCGTCCCGGGCCACTCTTTCCCTGGATCCTACGGGGGCGAACAAAATGGATGTTCAGGTCTCTGAAGACTGGAACGCGAAAATAACGGTCGATGGGAAAGAGTTTACGGCTCCGATCAATAAGACGACCATGACCGCAATCTTTACGGATATGTCCTGGAACTCTCCGGAACTCAACGTCTATGCTTTAACCTTTGCCCAAAAACCCGGAGAGGTCAATGGCCCTTTTTACGTTCAAAGGATCGAATCTCAATCCATGAATACGAGTTGGAAAGAAGGCCAAATCTGGGAAGCGCAGTATGATGCCTCAGGCGTGCTTGATCCGAAATCCTATCATGACGCGCAGATCATTACCTCGGGTTCCGGCAAGGCCGTCATGTATGAGACGAATCCTCCTGTGCTTTTGGAAGGAAATCCGGCGGGTGACAAGATCATGCGCGATTTCCTATACGGGAGTGCCATCCCGGGGCTCATGCAGGAGATCCGCGACTATCTAGGCATCGTCTCAATAAGAAATTAGTAGTGGAGATCATATAGGAAATAACACAGCTTTTCCTTCCCGCGCTCCTGGGTCAGTCCCAATGCTTATCGATTGAAGCGAAGCTGAAGTTGGGGCAGCCCAAGTCGCCATTCATGAAATAAAGATTTGGGCCGTTCGGTCGGGTGCCGCAAGGTTCCCGGCATGCCCTGGCATCTATTTTCTTCTAGTGAAAGGTTGCCAGGACTAGCCCAATTAACCTTGGATTTTTTTGATGGAGAATTGGACAAGCCAATCCGGAGTTCCTGCCTTATTATTCCTTTGCCATAGGACAGGTTTTCCGTATAATACCGCCTCCATTAATCCACATACGAGAGAGGGTGAATCCTAGTGTTAAAAGTCGACGTTGGAAATCACGAGCCGCTTGAACGGGCCCTGAAGCGCCTGAAGAAGAAACTGGAACGCGAAGGGATCATGAAGATCCTGAAGGCGCGGAAGAATTACGAAAAGCCCAGCGAGAAGAGGCGTCGTAAGTCCCGCATGAATAAATCCCGTAAAAATTTTTAGTTGGGATTTTCTTCAAACAAATTTTCCTTGTTAGTATTCGAAGGGGGCAGTCTCTTTAAATTTTAAAGAGGCCGCTCCCTTTCTTTTTTCAGTAAAGTGGAAATGCGTTTCTTCTTTTGGTATGATGCAGTTCCGAAGCGTGAACTGTGATGAGCGAAAGGGTGGCATCCCAAAAATTATGACGGCAAAATATCAGGGCTTTCCCGGGATGGAGGATATTCTCCCCGGCGAGATCGAAAAATGGCAATGGATCGAAGAAAAAGCGCGCATCTTCTTCGACGCTTCGGGATTTAAAGAAATCCGAACGCCTCTTCTTGAACCTACGGAACTTTTCGTCCGGTCCATCGGCGCCACGAGCGACATCGTTCATAAAGAGATGTTCTCCTTCAAGGACCGGGGCGAGCGGGATATGACGCTCCGTCCCGAGATGACCGCATCGGTTGCGCGCTCTGTCGTGGAAAAAGGCCTTCTTAAAACAACCCGATCCCTCCGGCTTTATTACCTGGGCCCCATGTTCCGGGCCGAGCGTCCCCAGGCGGGCCGCAAGCGTCAGTTCCATCAGATCGGCGCGGAGATCATCAATGAAGACACCGTTTCTGACCTCGAGATCATCGTGCTTCTTTATAAATTCCTCCAATACGCGGGGTTGAAGGACATCCGGCTGAATCTGAACGATCTTGGAGAAGAGGAGGATCGGGCAAAGGTCCGCACGTCGCTTACGGAATATTTCTCTAAAGAAAAAACGAAGCTCTGCAAGGATTGCCAGTGGCGGCTTGAAAAGAATGTCCTCCGTGTCTTCGACTGCAAGGTCCATGATTGCCAACCGGTGATCAATAAGGCTCCTTGGGAGGATTTCTTCCCGCTCAGTGATCGCTTCAAAGAGCTAGGCGCGAAGCTTGAAGCCCAGGGCATTCCTTATCACGTGAACCGGCGTCTCGTGCGCGGTCTGGATTATTACAACGGGGTGGTCTTCGAGATCACGGCCGAGGGGCTTGGAGCGCAAAATGCCGTGGCCGGCGGCGGGCGTTACAATAATCTTTATCAGGAGCTCGGCGGCAGCGCGACGCCCTGCACGGGTTTTAGCATCGGGATGGAACGGCTTCTGACGGCGGTTGAGGCTCAGGACCCGAAGGCTTTCGAGGCGTTACGCTCCCGGAAGGTCTATTTCGCTCCGCTGGAAGATCATGTGGAGATCTTGCGGCTTTGCCGGGAAAAGGCGGTTTTGTTGCGCGAAGCCGGGGCGCGCCCCGAGACATCGCACGGGGTCTTTTCTTTGAGCCAACATCTGAAGAAGGCGAATCAATTGGGGCTCCGTTTCATGGTGATCGCCGGGCCGGAGGAGCTCCAAAAGAAAAAAATGATCGTGAAGGACCTTGAAAAAAGAGAACAAGTGGAAGTCGATATCGAACAGATCGTAACGCACTTAAAAAAACTAATGCAACTGTCATCCTGAGCGTAGCGAAGGATCTTGTTTTGAGATTCTTCGCCCTTTGAGGCTCAGAATGACGTCAAACTGGTGATGATCTTATGCTGAGAACAGTGACTTGCGGTGAGCTGAACAAAAGTTTTGTCGGAAAAGAAGAAACATTGACCGGTTGGGTGGATACCCGCCGCGATCACGGAAATCTGATCTTTGTGGATCTCCGCGACCGTTGGGGTATCACGCAGGTCGTCTTGAATCCCCAGGCCAACCCTGAAATGCATAAAAAAGCGGAGTCGCTTCGCTCGGAATTTGTCATCCGCGTGAAGGGGAAAGTCAGTGCCCGCCCCACCGGCACGGTAAATGCCAAGATCCCGACGGGCGAGATCGAGCTCCAGGCTGAAGAGCTCGAGATTCTGAACGCCTGTCTTCCAATGCCTTTTGAGCTTGAGGAAAAGAACGTGGGCGAAGAGCTTCGGCTCGAGTACCGGTTCCTCGATCTCCGCCGCAAAGAGATGATCCGCAACATGACGCTCCGCCATCGCGTGACGAAATTGGTTCACGAATATCTGGATAAGCAGGGTTTCATCGAAGTGGAGACGCCGTATCTGACAAAGAGCACGCCGGAAGGCGCGCGTGATTTTCTCGTACCGTCGCGCCTTACCCCGGGCAGCTTTTACGCGCTCCCGCAGTCCCCGCAATTGTTCAAGCAGCTTCTCATGGTGGCGAATTATGACCGCTATTATCAGCTCGCCCGCTGCTTCCGTGATGAAGACCTTCGCAAGGACCGTCAGCCCGAACATACCCAGATCGATCTTGAGATGTCTTTTATCGATGAAGAGGACATTATGGGAGTCGTGGAAGGGATGGTGGCGCACGTTTTCAAGCACGCCAAACAAACGGACATCAAGATCCCGCTTCGTCGCATGAGCTATAAAGAAGCCATGGAAAAGTACGGGTGCGATAAGCCCGACCTTCGCTACGGCATGGAGATCCGTGATCTTACGGCGGTCTTCGAGAAAAGCGGGTTCAAGATCTTTGATGAGACGATCGCGAACGGCGGCCAGATTCGCGGGCTCGCATTCACGCCGCCCCAGGGTGTGGAATTCTCCCGCAAGGATTTTGATGACCTTACCCAGTGGATCAAGACTTACGGGCCGAAGGGCCTGGCGTGGTTCAAGGTTACGGGACCCGACACGAGCGAATCTCCGATCCAGAAATTTTTTGATGCGGCGCGCACCGGAAAAATGATCGAGACCCTTGGCGCCAAGTCTGGCGATATCGTTTTTGTGGTGGCCGACAAATTCAAGATCGCGGCCGTGGCGCTTGGAGCGCTCCGTTGCTTTCTTGCCGACAAATACAAAATGATCCCGGAAGGAAAGTTCGAACTTCTCTGGATCGTGGATTTCCCGCTTTTTGACTGGAATGAAGAAGAGAAGCGCTGCGACGCGTGCCATCATCCGTTCACGTCCCCGAAGCCGGAGGATGTACCGCTTCTTGATACGGAGCCGCTTAAAGTGCGGGCTCGCGCCTACGATCTTGTCTGTAATGGCACGGAAATGGGCGGGGGCAGCATTCGTATCCATGACCGGGCGGTGCAGTCCAAGATCTTCCATCTTTTGAATCTGACTCCGGAACAAGCGGAGCTGCAGTTTGGTTTTCTTTTGAAGGCTCTTTCCTTTGGGGCGCCGCCGCATGGAGGCCTTGCGATCGGGCTTGATCGCTTCGTGACGCTTCTCCTGGGCTTGGAGTCGATCCGGGAAGTGATCGCGTTCCCCAAGACTCAGAAGGGCACCTGTCTTATGACCGACGCACCTTCGGTGGTGGATGAACGGCAGCTCAAAGAACTCAGTGTCGCGATAAAACTTAAGCCTAAAGCATAGAAAGGGGTTTGCTTTGCAAAAACTGATCAAGCTGCATTCCAACGACGAGGCAAAAGCTCTTTACGGCAATCTGGACAAAAATGTCCGGCAGGCGGAGAAGGACCATCGCGTCAAGATCTTGGCGCGCAATGACCGGATGAAGATCATCGGCGATAAAAAGAATGTGGAAGAAGCCTCCCGTTTCTTTGCCCGGATGCTTGAGATGATCCGCAAGGGCGGCGGCCGTTCGCCGGAAAAGGCGAGCGCCGAGGCTCCCCCCAAGGTCGAGGCTCGCGTTACGCCGCCTCAAGGCGGAGGGATCCATTTCTTCCATCGCGGAAAAGTGATCCAGGCGCGAAGCGAGAACCAGCTCGCGTATCTGAAGGCCATGCAGACGCATGACATTGTGATCTCCATCGGGCCGGCGGGCACAGGAAAAACCTATCTCGCCATGGCCGCGGCCATCGAGGCGCTTAAGAAAAAACAGGTGGCTCGTATCATCCTGACGCGTCCCGCGGTCGAAGCTGGAGAAAATCTTGGCTTTTTGCCGGGAGATCTTGCGGCGAAGGTGAACCCTTACCTCCGGCCGCTTTATGATGCGCTCTATGACATGCTCGAATTCGATGAGGTGGCCCGTTACACCGAGCGCGGGGCGATTGAGATCGCGCCGATCGCCTACATGCGCGGGCGGACCTTGAACGATTCCTATGTCATTCTCGATGAGGCCCAGAACTGCACGCACAGTCAGATGAAAATGTTCCTGACGCGTTTAGGGCAGACCTCTAAGGTTGTGATCACGGGGGATATCACGCAGATCGACCTCCCGTCCGCGAAAAAATCCGGGCTTGTCGAGATCCGCAATATCCTTGCGGATATTCCGGACATCCAGTTCATCTACTTGAACGAGACGGACGTCGTGCGCCATCCGCTCGTGCAGGAGATCATCAAGGCGTATGAAAAGCACGAGCGTAAACAGGCTCGGGAAGAGGTTTAGCCGAGTGTCGGAACCCCCTTTTTTGCGTCATTCTGAACCCGCCAGAGGCGGGAGAAGAATCTCAAAAGCAGATCCTTCGCAGTGCTTCGCATCGCTCAGGATGACGAGTGCTTTTCGGCGTCCTGCTGAGGCCCTCCATGGCGTATGAAATCTACCTGAAACAGGATTGCTCCCGGATCAAAGTCTCGGAGGCTGCGCTCAAGAAGATCGCCACCAAGATCTTGAAGGATCTGGGTTTTAAAAGTGCCGTGCTGAGCGTGGTCCTGGTGGACGGTCCCGAGATGCGCAAGCTCAATCGTCGTTATCTCCGCCACGCATGGTCCACGGACGTTCTTGCGTTCAGCCAACAAAAATCTCCAGGGCATCTAAAAGAAATGCTTCCCGCGCAGGTCCTTTGCCGCAAGGATATCGATTTCCTTGGGGATATCGCGCTTTGTCTTCCCACGATCCGTACGCAGGCCAAGGAATACGAGCATACCTTTGAAGAAGAGCTGCACTATTGTCTCTGCCACGGGATTTTGCATCTTATGGGTTATGAGGACAAGGACCGTGTCGCGTTCAAAAAGATGCACCGCAAGCAAAGTCAGATCCTCACGCGCGTCAAAAAGAAAAAATAGATTTATGAGTATCCACAAGACCGAAGCCCTCGTCTTGAAGACCCTACCGTTCCGCTCTAGCTCCCTCATTGTGACGTTTTTTACGCCGCATCTCGGAAAAGTGCGAGGGGTGGTGAAGGGCGTGCACCGGGAGGGGGAGATCCGCCAGGCGGGCTTCGAGCTCTTCACCCATGCGGAGTACATCTTCTACGAAAAAAAACGTTCGGACCTTCATTTAATCTCGGATGCCACGATCCTGGAAAGCCATCACGCGCTCCGTGACCGGCTGGACGGGATCGCGTATGCCAGTTATTTTTGTGAGTTGGTGGACGAGCTGACCGAGGTTCAGGACCCGCATCCAAAGATCTTTGACCTGCTGAAGGAGAGTTTCCGTTTTCTGCCGGTCATTCCGCCTCCGCGTCTCGAGACGGTTTTTGTGACGCAGCTTCTTAGGGAAATGGGTTGGCTGCCTTTTCTTGAGAGTTGTCTGGAGTGTGGCGCGAAACCCCTTGAGAAAGGTTTCTTTTCGATCCTCCACGGCGCGCTTCTATGTGAGCGTTGCCGGGCGAAGGACCCCGCCGCGCTGCCTGCAAGCTCCGGGGCGCTTGCGGTCCTCCGTTCTTACAGCAAGAACGCTCTGGCGGATTGTATTCGGGTGTCCCACAGTTCCGTCATCGAAGTCCAGATCAAGACCCTTATCACCACCTTTCTCAATTACCGTCTCGGGAAAATTCTCAAGACCCGAAAGTTCCTCGACTCTATCCACCCCGTTTTGAGGTCTGCTTAGACCTGAGGCTTGTTTTCAGCCCTTCTTCGGTAGTGAAAATTTGACCCCCTATAAACTATTTTTGTTAAAGCCGTAACCCATTTAATTTGAACATGTTACAGCTATAATAATTCGTGCCATGGGTTTGACTTTTTAACTTTGCGATGCTATGTTTTCGATAGAGGCAATAAGTGATAAGAAATATATGAGTGCTATATATTGCTATATATTGAAAAGGGGGAAATTGGCGTGAATGAGAAGAAAGAGCCGGATACAAAAGCTCCTTACCTGTACTTCAGCCTCTCCAGCGAGGACCGGGAGTCAGCTATCTATTTTCTCCTGGAGTCGATCCTGAAGGCCAAAGACCAATCGCTTGGCCTGACGCGAAAGCTTTCTTTCGATGAGGATGTGAATATTTATCTAGCGCATCTGCTCTTCGCTATCTCACTTCCGGAATATCATGACATGGCGGATCCCTTTCTTTCCACCAACACAAACGAGATCTATGAATGGGTCCGGGAGACCGACGATCCGATGCTTCGGTATTTCATCTTCAAGGTCAATGCCGATCATCTGCTGGTTCAGTCTACGATCTTCAATCCGGATCCCAAAATGGCCAAGCGGTTCTCGATCAAGAAAGAAGGGGCCGATGAAAAAAATGAAGAGCGTTTGTCCGCGATCCTTTATTACAACCAGGCCGCGCGATGTCATGCCGGGGTCTATGACAAAAAGACCGGCGTGGGGGAAGTCCTCGGCAAGATCGCAGGGCAGTTCGACGTTTACAGACATATTCTCACCGGAGTGAAAGAAGATTATTTTAAGTTTATCGAATGTTTCCGTGAGCAGGCTTTCCAGCATTTCCTTTTGAAGCTGAGTGGCTATGAAAAAGATCATCTGCGGGATATCCGGATGGAGCAGTTCCTCGAAGCCTATCAAGGGTGGCTTTCAACGAAGGCCCCGGAAGTGAAAAACAAGATCCTTCATTTAGCCCAGGAACTTAGCCAGCTCGATCCCCAGTTTCATTTTGATGTCACCAAACTCAACGGATCCACTTGAAGAAAGGTTCTTTTCCGGAGTCCGCAGGTCTTACCCAGTGCAGTGGCGCCTCTCGCGTCCGGCGGGGAGATTTGCGGGCTCCGTTTTTTTGTCCTGCGTTTTGTAAGCGTGGGACGAATCCTTGGGGGCCGGCAGGTGGGCGCCGGACCCGTTTGGCGGATGTCCTCAGGATCTTTATTCAAAAGCTCTGTTCGATTTCTTGACTTGTGCTTCCTAAAACAGTAGTATTTTTTCGCTTATGAAACCACGCAAGATCATTTTCTCTCTCAGCCGGAAGCGGACCTTTGTGGCCCTCGTTCTTTTTTTTATAGTGTCCGGTTCTGCTTACGCCGGGTCTTTTGAGCCTAGCGATTGGACCCGCGAGCCCACGTATCTTGGAAAGATCTCCCAAAAATTAGGATTTGGGTTTCTTAATATCACTGCGGGTTGGACGGCCCTTTTCTTTGAACCTTGCAAGGATCAGAATTTTTTCGTGGGGGTTGGCAAAGGGATGGGTTTTATGGTTACAAATACGGTCGGCGGTGTCCTGCACGCGGCGACTTTCCCTATTCCTCTTGATATTCCACTCCCGAATGGCGGCATTGCGTATGAATATAAAAAATAAGCAACTTCTCATAGCACTCGTTGTGTCGGCGGGTCTTTTTTTATCGGCCGTGGTGCCTGCGTATGCGGCCTCTCCCTGGATGGAAAAGCAGGGTTATGGTGGGAAGACTTGGGGAAAGTTTTGTTTTGGCGTCAAGAATTCCTTGTTGGGTTGGATGACGCCGTGGGCTGAGGCTAAGAACCCGAAGTATCAAGCCCCATGGATTGGTTATTCCGCAGGGATCGGTGAAGGCTTGATCTACACGGCCGGAGGGCTGATCCAGCTCGCTACTTTTTTCATTCCCGTGGATTTTCCGGATATGGGGTGGGGATTGCCAATCCCGGATCCGGAAAGAGTCAAGAATCCTCCCAAACCTTACGCGCCTTACAGCAAAAAGTAGAAATGTTCCGCCGTTTTTTAGAGGGAAAATATCTGTTGGGGCAGCCTATTTCCAAGCTTTCTGAAGTCTGATATAATTCCCGCTCGATAGCACGGTCATTCTTCAAGTTTTCCTAAGAAAGGATCCTATGTTTAAACCGCTTACGATCGAACCGACGGGACGATTACAGAAACTGCCGCCTTATCTTTTTGCGGAGATCGATAAAAGGAAGCGCGAGCTTATCGCCAAAGGGAAGGATGTGATTGACCTCGGAGTCGGGGATCCGGACATCCCGACGGCGGACTTCATTATTGAGGCCCTGAGCGCTGCGGCCAGAAATCCGCGCAATCATCGCTATGCCCTGGATCAGGGAATGCCGGAGTTTCGCCATGCGATCCGTGACTGGTTCCAGCACCGGTTTAATGTGAAGCTTGATCCGGATAAAGAAATCCTTCCGCTGATCGGCTCCAAAGAGGGGATCGGCCACTTGCCTCTCGCGGTCCTGGATCCCGGAAAAGTCTGCCTGATCCCCGATCCCGGCTATCCGGTGTACCGTTCGGGGACGCTTTTTGCGGAAGGAATTCCCTACACGATGCCGCTTCTGGAAAAGAATCACTATCTTCCGGATTTTGACGCGATCCCGGAAGAGGTCTTGAAGAACACGCGGCTCATGTTCCTGAATTACCCGAACAATCCGACCTCGCAGGTCGCGGACAAAGCCTTTTTTGAAAAGGCCGTGGCGTTCGCGCGCAAGCACGGGATCCTGATTGCTCACGATGCGGCTTATTCGGAGATGTGCTATGAGGGCGTCAGATCGCCGAGCATCCTTGAAGTCCACGGAGCTAAAGAGATCGCCGTCGAACTTTTTTCGCTGTCTAAAACCTACAGCATGACCGGCTGGCGCGTGGGCTTTGCGGTCGGGAACGCGCAAGTGTTAGCGCTTCTCGCGAAGGTGAAGTCAAACCTGGATTCCGGGATTTTTCAGGCAATCCAGATCGCGGGGATCAAGGCACTTCAAGACGGTCAACCGGAGCTGGAGAAAAATCTCAAGATCTATCAGGAACGACGGGACCTTTTGGTCCAAGGGTTCCGGGACCTGGGCTGGAAGATCGAAGCGCCGAAAGCCACCTTTTATGTCTGGATCCCGGTGCCGCCGGGGTATACCTCTTCGGAACTGGCTTTGAAATTCCTGGAAGAGCTGAATATCGTGGTGACGCCGGGGAATGGTTTCGGGCCGAACGGAGAAGGGTATTTCAGGATCTCACTGACCGTCGCTGAATCGCGGATCATGGAAGCCCTCGACCGGATCAAGAAAAGCCATCCGCATCATTCGAAACTTTAAAGAGCTTCCGCCTTACGTCTGAATGTGTGTAAAGGGAATAACATGCCGCAAGTCTACGTCAGCGTTGGGTCCAACCTTGGGGAGCGCGAGACCTTTCTTGCGCTGGCCCGGAAGGAAATTCTCTCTGCTGCCGGGATCACGGACCTTCGATGTTCGCCTGTGTATGAAACGGAGCCCGTGGAGGCCGCAGGCGGGAAGTATCTGAATGCGGTGTGGAGTTTTGAGACGGCCCTATCGCCTGAAGCCCTGCTCGGGATATTTCATGAGATCGAAAGGAAGGCCGGCCGCGTCCGGAAAGTTCGAAATGAACCGCGGTCGTTGGATCTCGACCTTCTCTTTTACGGGGAGCGTGTTATCCGTACGGAAGCCTTGACCGTGCCGCATCCGAGGATCCATGAAAGGGCGTTTGTGTTGGAGCCGATGGCAGAACTTGCCCCGGATTTTATGCATCCAGTTCTACGAAAAACCGTGAGGGAGCTACTCAAGGTGTTCAGCGATAAGCGTTAAGCAATAGGTAAAACTTATCGCTTTCCGCTTACCGCCTAACAATCATAGTTATGAAACTTATCCGAGATCCTAAAAAACTTCAGGTGATTTTAGAGCAGGCGCGCAAAAAGGGGCGCAGCGTGGGCTTTGTCCCGACGATGGGCGCTCTGCATGTAGGGCATTTGTCGCTTGTGCGGGCCTCCAACCTTGAGAACGATGTTACGGTCGTGAGCATCTTCGTGAATCCTGCTCAATTCGGCCGGAATGAGGATTACTCGAAATACCCGCGCGTTTTGGCGGAGGATATGAAAAAACTCCGGACGGTCAAGACGCATTACCTTTTCTGTCCTTCGGATGCCGCCATGTACCCCGCAGGCTACGCGACTTTTCTGGAGGTCAGCCCCAGGCTCGCGAATGTCCTTTGCGGCAAATTCCGTCCGGGGCATTTCCGCGGCGTCGCGACTGTCGTCGCCAAGCTCCTGAACATCACGGGGCCGTGCCGCCTTTATCTCGGAGCGAAGGATTTTCAGCAGGTGGCCGTGATCCGCCAGCTTGTGATTGATCTCAATATGAAGATCCAGATCCGTGTGATGCCGACGGTGCGGGAAAAGGACGGCCTGGCCATGAGTTCCAGAAACCGTTATCTCAACCCGGTCGACCGGACACGAGCCCTTGCGATCTCCCGGGTGCTTTTTGGGCTTAAAGCGGATCTCTTGAAAAAAAGAGGGACGCTTGCGGGGCTGAAGGGCCGGGCAGTCAAAGAACTGAAGCGGCAGGTGGACCGTCTGCAGTATCTTGAGATCGTGGATCCCGCGACGCTTGCACCGGTCAAAACATATCAGAAAAATCTGGCCGTAGTGGCGGCCTGTTTTGTCGGCAAGACAAGGCTTATTGATAATGTTATACTTTGTAACCGCAGTAAGCGTTAAGCTGTAAGCGATAAGAAAAAGGGTGATTTTTTTTACAGCTTACGATTAACGCTTTTCACTTATCACCTTTAAAGAGGAACTTATGCAGAAACAAATGTTAGGGGGGAAAATCCATCGCGTGACGGTGACCGAGGCATGCATCGACTATCCCGGAAGTATTACGATCGACAAAAAACTCATGAAGGCTGCGGACATTCTTCCTCATGAGAAAGTTTTGATCGCAAACCTCACGAATGGCTCCCGCATTGAAAGCTACGCTATTCCGGGCCCTGCCGGGTCCGGGGTGATCTGCCTGAACGGCGGCGCGGCTAAGCATGGCAAGGCCGGCGATATCGTCATCATTTTGACCTTTGTGGTGCTCACGGCTGCGGAAGCTAAGAAACATAAACCCAAAGTCGTTTACGTTGATTCCAACAACCGCATCGTTAAGAAAGTAAAATGAGAAAAAAGATCAAGGTGGGGATCATCGGAGGCGGGACGATCGGGACGGCGCTCGCTCAAGCGGTGGTGACGGATCTCCGGGCGTTTGCGCAGCTTAAGTTCCTATGCGAAAAACATAAGGAAAAGGCGGCCGCGCTTCAGGAAAAATACAAGTTTTATGCACGCTTGGTGCCACTCACAGAATTGGTGCGCCGCTCGGATCTGATCATTGAGGCCGCCTCGCCCAAGGTCGCGGCACAGGTCGTGAGGCTTGCCTGCGAATGGAATAAGAAAGTCCTGATTATGAGCGTCGGAGGATTGCTCCAGCCCCAGGTGGTGGAACTTCTCAAGAAGAACCGCTCGCGTATCTTTTGTCCGTCGGGCGCCATTACGGGTGTGGACGGCGTTCTGGCGGCTGCCAACGGAAAGATCCGGAAGGTCCGTTTGATCACGCGCAAGCCTCCCGAGGCGCTGATGGGCGCGGCTTATTTTCTCAAGAAAAAATTTCCGGTTCTCAAAACTTTTTCTGAAGAGAAACGTATTTTTCGAGGGGCAGCGATCGAGGCCATCGATCATTTCCCGCAGAATATCAACGTCGCGGCCGTCTTAAGCCTCGCGGGGATCGGGCCCGAGCGGACGCAGGTGGAGATCTGGACCTCGCGTTCCTACAAAGGCAACCGGCACGAGGTTCTGGTGGAAGGGGATTTCGGTACGTTCACGACCATCACCCAGAATAAACCCGCGCCCGGAAACCCCAAAACAAGTTATCTGGCCATTCTCGCCGCGATCGCTACGCTCAAAAAAGCTTTTGCCTCTGTCCGCGTTGGGACCTGAGAGGGTCGGACGCAACGAGTCCCCGCATGGAAGAATTCATTGAGGTCCGTGGAGCCCGGGAACACAATCTCAAGAATCTGTCGCTCAGGATCCCGCGAAACAAGGTAACGGTCATTACCGGCCTTTCCGGTTCCGGGAAGTCCTCACTGGCGTTCGATACGATCTACGCCGAAGGCCAGCGCCGCTATCTCGAAAGTCTTTCCTCCTACGCCAAGCAATTCCTCGAAAAGCTCAAAAAGCCGGACGTGGACCACATCTCCGGACTTTCTCCGGCGATCGCGATCGAGCAGCGCTCCGTTACGCATAACCCGCGTTCTACCGTCGCGACGGTGACCGAGATCTACGATTACCTCCGGCTTCTCTTTGCCAAGGTCGGGATACCGCATTGTCCTTCGTGCCGCGAGCCGCTTCAGAGTCAGACCCGTGAGGGGCTTTTCAAGGATCTTCTTGCGCGTTTTGCGGGGCGAGAGGTGCAGGTTCTGGCCCCGCTGGTGCGAGGGCGTAAGGGGGAATTCCAGAAGCTCTTCCAGGATGCCTTGAAAAAAGGTTTTGATCGGGCACGGATCGATGGAAGTGTGAAACTCATCAAGCAGGACATGAAACTCCGGAAATCCGTGCGTCACGACATCGAGATCGTGATCGACGAATTGACGCCGCACAAGAACGAGGAGCGGCGTTTTCGGAATTCTTTTGTCTGTGCTCTCGATCTCACCAAGGGGCACGTTGCGATCCTGGAAAAGGGGAGTCACGGCCAGGGGGTGCTTCATTTTTTTTCTACCACCAAGACTTGCGCCAAGTGTCAGATCAGTTTGCCGGATCTCACGCCCAACATGTTCTCATTCAATAGTCCTTATGGAGCCTGTCCGAAATGCAAAGGGCTGGGGAAGCTTTCCCAGATCTTCGTAAAGGGCGTGATCTCGGCGCCGCAAAAACCACTGATGAGTGCTCTCAACAAAGATGTTTTTTTCTCGTTCAATAAGTATTTCTTCGAAGATCTTCTTCATGATCTGACCGAGAAATATAACTTTGACTGGGATACGCCGTATCAGGATTGGCCGGAAGACGCGAAGGAAGTGTTCTTTCTTGGGGACGGGGATATCTCCGGGCTTGTGGAAGAGTGGGAAAGGCTTTTTCACGAGACGAATTCCGAGGAGGTCCGCGCAAAGGTCCGGAAATTTCTGCGCGAGGAGATCTGTCCGGAATGTGAGGGCAAAAGACTCCGCAAAGAAAGCCTCGGCGTTCTTATCGGAGGAAAAAGCATTGCGGAGGTCACGGCTTCCCCGGTCGACGAGGCGGTGCCGTTCTTCCGGGAGCTGTCTTTTCAGAGCACGCAGAAAGTGATCTCGGAACCCATTCTTCGCGAGGTTCGCGAGCGTCTTTCGTTCTTGCTGAATATCGGGCTCGGGTATCTGGCGCTCGACCGCACGGTTGCAACTTTGGCGGGAGGGGAACTCCAGCGCATTCGGCTTGCGGCGCAGATCGGCTTGGGGCTGACCGGCGTGCTCTATGTGCTGGACGAACCGAGCATCGGTCTGCATCCTCGGGATAACGGGAAACTTTTGGATGCACTCGAAAAACTTCGCGATCTCAAGAATACCGTGCTTGTGGTCGAGCATGATGAGGAGACGATCCGGCGTGCGGACCATGTGATCGACCTCGGGCCTGGGGCGGGCATTGAGGGCGGAGAGATCGTGGCGCAGGGCAGGCTTGATGAGATGAAGGATTGCCCCAGGTCGCTTACGCTCAAATATCTCTCCGGAGAGCTTTCGATCGCGGTGCCCAAAGATCGAAAGGACGCCCGCAAGGCTCCCAAGCTTGTTGTGAAGGGATGCCGTGAGCATAATTTGAAAGGCGTCGATGTCGCGTTTCCTCTAGGACTTTTCATTTGTGTGACCGGTGTCTCGGGTTCGGGGAAAAGCACGCTGGTTCACGATATTCTCTATAAAGAACTTCATAACCGGATATGGAAGACCGAATACAAGGTCGGTGCCTTTGAAAAGCTTGAGGGCGCGGACCGGATTGACAAAATTATCGAGATCGACCAGGCTCCGATCGGGCGGACGCCGCGCTCCAATCCGGCGACGTATACGGATATTTTCGGGTTTATCCGTAAGCTTTACAGCGATATGGAACTTTCAAAGCTCCGCCGCTATGGACAGTCGCGTTTCAGTTTTAATCTTAAGGGCGGGCGCTGCGAGAATTGCCGGGGCGCGGGATCCGAAAAACTCGAGATGAGTTTTATGCCGGATCTTTTTGTGGTGTGTGAATCTTGCCGGGGCAAACGGTACAACGAGCCGACGCTTGATGTTCGTTACAAAGGTAAGAATATCGCGGAGGTGCTGGACCTGTCGGTCCGGGAGGCGATCGTGTTTTTTGCGAAGCTTTCCATGATCCGCGAACGGCTGGAAGTTCTTGAAGCGGTCGGGTTGGGATACCTCAAGCTCGGGCAATCGTCCACCACGCTGTCAGGCGGGGAGGCCCAGCGGATCAAGATCGCCGCAGAGCTCATTAAGAAAGCCACGGGGAAAACGCTTTATCTTCTGGATGAACCTACGACCGGACTTCACTTCGGGGATATCCAGCATCTTCTGAAGGCGCTCTTTGATCTCCGGAGCCAGGGGAATACGGTCGTGGTGATCGAACACAATCTGGATGTCATGAAGATGGCTGACTATCTGATCGATCTGGGGCCGGAGGGCGGGAAGGATGGGGGGCGTGTCGTTGCCTGCGGTTCTCCTGAAGAGGTTGCCGCAGTGCCGGGTTCCTACACAGGACAGTTTCTGCGCAAGGTTCTCGGGATGTGAGAGGGCTGAGAGAAATCGTTCGCACAAGAGAAAAACAATAAAGTTCTTTTAAATGGAATCGTTCCTTGTTATATTATCGCCGTTGTTTGTTACAAATCTAGTTTCAAAAGGAGCCCCCCATGATCATGGAAATCGGAATTGTTGCCGGAGAGATTTGGCACTTCCTCGATGACAAAAAGAGCGCCACCGCGGATGAACTGACCAAAGGTTTGAAGCGTCCTCGCGAACTTGTGATGATGAGTCTCGGTTGGTTGGCTCGTGAAGGTCACGTTACGCTGGGGACTCCTGAGAGTGGTTATTCGGCGACGCTCAATCGAAAATAATTTGCGAACGTGAAGTATCTTTGCGTTCTTAGCACCGCCCCCGATATTAAAAAGGCCCGCAAGCTTGCGGGCCTTTTAGTTTCTAAGCGTCTCGCCGCCTGTGTTCAGATCCTCCCCGGTCTTGAATCCCATTACCGTTGGCGCGGCAAAAAAGAGACCTCCAAAGAAGTTCTTCTCATCATTAAGACCACGGCTTTGCTCTATAAGAAGCTCGAATCAGCCATCCTGAAAAATCACCCCTACGAAGTCCCCGAGATCGTTTGTCTCCCCATCACGAAAGGCAGCAAACAGTATCTGGATTGGATCGAAAAAGAAATATCATCCCAGAAATAAATTCAAGAATGATGGCTGAATAGGCTTAAGAAGCTAAAAAGGCGCAAAACGGGAAGAAGGCTTTTTGCCTATTCAGTTTTTTTAGCCTTTTGAGCTTTTTGCGTTAGATCTTGGAGGGGGAAACGGCGATGAATACTTTGGCGGCCTTCTGGCCGTCATTGACGATCTGATGGGGGAAGGAGGCGTCGAAGTAGAGTGTTTCCTGCGCTTTGAGGTCGTATTCCTGGGTTTCGAGCTTGATCTTCACATGCCCGTCTAAGACCCACACGAATTTTTCCACACCGCGTTCATTGTGTTCCTTCTCTGTCTTGCCTCCGCCCTGGAGGGTCAGGAGAAGCGGCGTGATCTTCTTTTTAGAGCTTTCCTGCGTGAGAACTTCCACATGGACGTCTTTGGTGTGATGTGTGGCTGCGCGGGCTTCCTTGGCCTGGTGGCTGATCTGTTCGTAGCGGCGATCCACTCCGGTATAAAGCTCGGAAAGTCCGATGCCGAGTGTCTCAGCGATCTTCTCATGGCTCTCGACCGTTCCAATCATGGTGCCGGTCTCGATGCGGGAAAGGGTGGCCTGGGCGATGCCGGTCTTTTGGGAGATCTCGACCAGCGTGAGGCCTTTTTCCTTGCGAAGCGTTCGTATGCGCTGTCCTAAGTTTTTTAACATGGGGATATTTTATCGACGTTCCTTTTTAAGTCAAGGCGAATATAACAATAATGAATAGAATTTTATATGCCTATACTGAAATATATTATTGACATAATATCATATTTTAGTTATGCTTCTCTCAACATCAACCCAAGGAGGTATCAACATGATGTTTAGAGCAGAAGTGAAACGAGCGTTGGGAGTGCTGGTGATCGCAACGTTCTTCTTCGGGGGTCTTTCGATGATCGCCGCGGGGAAGGTGCTGGCCGCTCAGCCTAAGGCGACTTTGCAGCTTCAAGGTCAGGCGCAGCCCGCTGTGATGGTGAATGTCAATAAAGCCACCACGGAAGAGCTGATCAAGGTCCGGGGGATCGGGCCGGTCATGGCCAAGAGGATCATCGAGCATCGCGACAAGAACGGCGCGTTCAAGTCGATTGATGATCTGGCACAGGTCCAGGGGATCGGAGGCAATAAGCTGAAGCGCATCCAGGATCAAGTGACGGTCTAAACGGCTGCAGGTGAGAAAGAGCTCCCTTGTCCCTGCCTCGTCTCGCTGAAGCTAGGGCGAAGCAGACAAGGGGGCCATTTCTTTCACGTTTGAGGAGGATCGATATGGAATTCTTGCGGAAAGAAAAAGATCAGCATCAGGAGAAGGGTTATTACCGATGCCTTGCGAAGGCCGTGGACAGGACCCATCAGCTGCTACGTGAGGAGGATGCGTCGCATGATTATGGGAGGGTTCATTCTGTAAAATCCATTCTTTATGCGGCGATTGAACAGGCGGGGATGGAGTCGGAGCGAATGATCTCGGCCCAGGAATTGCTCCGTGAGCTTTTGACCCTTGTTGCTTTGCAGGCCGATCCGGTTCGCCATGAGCGACAGGAAGCCCTCAACATTCTCGACGAGCTCAAGGCTCGTCATCGCTTAGGCGGATAGAATAAAAGGCGGCTTTTGACAAAGTGTACAGCGTGGTGTACACTTTGTCCGGAGGTGCTCAATGATACAAACGATTACTTTGAAGGAGCTTCGACCTGCGTTGCCTAAAGTCGTGGATTCAATCGACTCAAAAATGGATCGGTATGTGGTGACCCGTCACGGGAAGCCCGTGATCGTGATGCTGAGTATTGAGGACTATGAGGCGCTGATGGAGACTTTGGATATTCTTGCAGATCCCGAAGCGAAGAAAGGTATCTGCCAAGGGGTGAAGGATGCCGGCCAGGGCCAGACCCGTTCTTGGAAGGAGA
Source organism: uncultured bacterium (assembly GCA_964482725.1). GTDB lineage: Bacteria > Omnitrophota > Omnitrophia > Omnitrophales > Aquincolibacteriaceae > Aquincolibacterium. The sequence continues at coordinate 31,688 of CAYZYT010000016.1, forward strand.
TTAAGCGTTCCCTTGAAAAAATATAAACTGGAACTGACCCACCAAGCAGAATCCATCTTGCGGCGCATTGCCGATCGCGAAAGTAGCCTCTATCGTCGCATTGCCAATGTTCTCGACTCGTTGGAGGCGGATCCGTTTCAGGGAAAAGCTCTGAAGGGGACACTCAAAGGCTTCCATTCTTATCGCGTGGGGAGCTATCGTGTTATCTACCGTATCTTTCAGTCCAGACTTCTTGTCGTTGTGATCGACATTGGCCACCGTCGCAATATTTACCGGTAAGAGAACATTTTCAGGGACGGTTCTCCGAGAGAGAACCGTCCCTTTAAAGCGTTCCCCGTTCTCGTCGACCGGTGTCTTGTCGGGGAATTAAATCCAAGAGATCCACCGCAAACGAGTTGCTTTTGCCCTCCCCCTAGCTATAATTTCAGCAGTTGTGCAATCGAAACATCAGTGTAGTTCACACTTAAGTGTGAGCTACAGTTTGCATGAAATATCGTTTTTTTTAAATCGGGGGTGATGGATGCTTCGGAAAATAATTTTAAGCTCCTTGATCGTTCTGGCCCTGGCGATAGCGCCTTCGGCTTTCGCCGGCAAAGTGGAACTCACGACCTACTATCCCGCTCCGATGGGGGAGTACGACAACCTTCAGTCCAATAAACTCCGCGCCCAGGGTTCGTGTGTCGGGACAATTTGTGGCAGCGGGGATGTGGCCAATGATAATCTGATTGTCAAGAAATCTGCGGCAGGTACCGGCGGTGATCTTGCTGTTGAAGGAGAAGCAACGATCGCTTCTGCAAAGATTTCTACAATGACCGGCACAACGAATATAAGCGGCACGGCCACTGTGACCGGTACTACCACCGTAAGTAGCACGGGGAATTTTGTAATCCAAACGCGGAGCAGCGCGCCTTCCAGTCCGGTAGAGGGACAGATATGGATAGAATAGTAACGGCAGCGTTCTAAAAGATCCAGCTCGATTCCAGGATTGTTTCTGAAAGTGAGGCGAGCATGCGGAATCACCTATTAGTGTTATTCAAGATGTTTCTTTTCACCTCAGTTCTCTTTTTGTTCCTAGTGAGCCATAAAGTCGTGTATGCCACGAATCCGCTCAGTTACATTACACGAACAACCATGGATGATACCATCGATATTGACGGTGTGACCTACCTGAGGAATTACAAAGTCACCACGACGCATGTTTCTAGTACATGTAACAGTCCAACGGATCACTACTGCCCGCAGAATAGTTATCCTAATTTAAAAGCTGAGGGCTCTAAGATAAAGACGTATAGTCGATGCAGGCGTGATGTGGCTTGTTCCGGATCTGGATGCACTCCAAGGTGTGGATGGCTCGATCTTATCGGCTGTGACTCTGCTGACGTTTATACTTGTGCTTCTGACTATTTCCCCGTGGCCGTTAACGGTGATCGCGAAGCGTGGTGCGTAAAGCTGGCGCCTGTCCCTCCTGCTGTTACCTATGCCGAAGTTATGAAAGTCCAATGCCCTTCGGGTGAGGTGCGTATTGCCGGGGTCAAGAACGGAACATCTCCTCTGAAGATACAAAAGAGCGACGGCACCTACGGCATTGTCCTGGTTGATCCGTTGCCGTTGACTGATGAGCAATCATGCATGCGCATCCGAGTGTCTGATGGCGCTGGTGGCCTGGTAACAAAGGCTTTGCGAAAGTGCGATCCTACGGTGACCGCCTCTTGTACATAATAACAAGTGATTTTCGGATGTTACCTCATCGGCCAGTGTCTTATCGGGGAATTAAATCCAAGAGATCCACCGCAAACGAGTTGCTTTTGCCCTCCCCCTAGCTATAATTTCAGCAGTTGTGCAATCGAAACATCAGTGTAGTTCACACTTAAGTGTGAGCTACAGTTTGCATGAAATATCGTTTTTTTTAAATCGGGGGTGATGGATGCTTCGGAAAATAATTTTAAGCTCCTTGATCGTTCTGGCCCTGGCGATAGCGCCTTCGGCTTTCGCCGGCAAAGTGGAACTCACGACCTACTATCCCTCGCCGTACGGGGAGTATGCGCAATTACAAGCATCAAGCAGCTTTATTCCGCCGCGAATGACCACGGTCCAAAGAGATGCTATTACCACTACTACGAATCCGCCGCTCACACAGGGGATGGTGATCTTTAATACCACGACCAATCGCTTGGAAGTCTATGACGGGACGGCGTGGGGATCGGCAGGTGGAGTGTCTTGCAGCGAAGTGACTTCGTATGTAAACTTTAATGGAGATGGTGCTGCTAGTGTCGTCTGTCCTGCTGGAAAAACTGTAACAGGTGGCGGATGCTCCGGCATAGGCGGCGGAGTTGGAATGCAAAATTCATATCCAAACAATAACGGTTGGACATGTGCCGCACAGAGCGCTGCGGGTGTGACCGCTCATGCCATCTGTTGTTAGGGATCCTAAGTGCCCATAGGACGATGATGGCCCGTTCATTTAACCCCCTTTTCCCTCCCACCGCTTGATTCGGCTTGGGGTTTTTGTTACAATGCCGCCTCTTTACAGGAGTCTTTTTAACCCTCTAAGATCTTTCAGGGAAGACGATGCCTAAGCCTTTGACATTCCAAGAGTTAATACAAAAGCTCAACGACTATTGGGCCCAGCAAGGCTGTCTTGTCATGCAGCCTTATGACCTCGAAAAAGGCGCCGGAACTTTTTCTCCCCACACATTTCTTCGCGCGCTAGGTCCCGAACCTTGGAAAGCCGCCTATGTGGAGCCTTCCCGCAGGCCGACGGACGGGCGCTACGGCGAAAATCCGCACAGAACGCAGCAATACTATCAATACCAGGTCATTCTGAAGCCGTCGCCGGGAGATCCTCAGGCACTCTATCTGAACAGCCTTCGCGCGGTGGGTATTGACCCGCTTGCGCACGACATCCGTTTTGTGGAAGACGATTGGGAATCGCCGACCTTGGGCGCGTGGGGCCTCGGCTGGGAAGTGTGGCTCGATAGCCTTGAGATCACGCAATTCACTTATTTCCAGCAATGCGGTTCGATCGATCTCGATGTGATCTCTTGCGAGATCACGTACGGTCTGGAGCGCATCGCGATGTTCCTCCAGAAGAAAGATTCTCTTTTCGATATTCAGTGGAATGACAAAGTGACCTATGGCGATGTCCATTTGCAAGGCGAAAAAGAATTTTCGAAATTCAATTTCGAAGGTTCGGATCCCGAGATCTATCGGCGCCACTTCGAAGATTATGAAAAACAAGCCGCACGCCTGCTCGAAAGCGGGATGGTTCTTCCGGCCTATGATTGCTGTCTCAAGACCTCGCATATTTTCAATCTCTTGGACGCTCGCGGCGCGGTGAGTGTGAACGAGCGGCCGCGTTATATCGCCCGCGTCCGTGCTTTGGCGCGTCGATGCGCGGAAGGATATCTTGAAAGCCGCAAGGTTCAGGGATTTCCACTTATTAAGACTAGAGATAAGAGACTCGAGACATGAGCCTAATAAAAGTGAAAAATCCGGCGCCCTCAGTAGATAGTGACTTTTTTACAATCATTTCCGGCTTACAGGATTCGGTTTTTTTGTCTGTGGTCTGTGGTCTGAGGTCTGAGGTCTAATCGTATGCCAAATCTTCTTGTGGAAATCGGTGTTGAAGAGTTACCCGTAAGCGCTCTGGACGTCATTTACGACGAACTGGCAGCGAAGACGCGTCAAAAGCTGGTGGACGAGCGCATTGCCTTTGCGGACGTCAAGGTAGAAGCCACTCCCCGGCGCATTGCACTTTTTGTGCAGGGGATCGCCGCGATGCGGCCGGACCGGACGCTTGAGATCTCGGGCCCCGCACATGAGAAATGTTACGATGCCCAGGGGAAACCCACGCCGGTGCTGCTAGGCTTTCTCCGCAGCAAACAGTCCGCGGAAAAGGATATCGAAGTCCGGGAAACGCCCAAGGGGAAGTTCATCTTCCTGAGGAAAAAAGAAAAAGGATCGGCGGTCGCGGCTCTTTTGCCCGGCTTGATCGAGGGGCTTCTGGCCTCGCTTTCTTTCCCTAAGCTCATGCGCTGGGAATCAACGAATTTTAGATTTCCAAGGCCTATCCGTTGGATCGTCGCTCTTTTAGACCGGAAGAAGATCTCGCTTGTGCTTGCCGATGTGAAGTCGGGCAACAAAAGCTTTGGCCATCGGTTTCTTTCACCGCAGAGCTTTACGATCCCGAAGGCCGACTGGAAGGCGTATTTGGCGCTCCTGAAAAAGAAACATGTGATTCTTCCGATTGAAACGCGGGAGGCCTTGGTTCGCGGAGCCCTCCAAAATCGTTTTAGCCAAAAACAAAGCGACGAAGAATTGGCGCATATGAACGCCCAACTAGTGGAAGAGCCGTTCTTTCTTGCGGGAACGTTCTCGCAGGAATATCTCGAGCTTCCGGCGGAAGTGCTCGCGAGCTGCATGAAAAAGAATCAGAAAGTTTTTGCCTGTTGCGATGCCAAAGGGAAGATGAAAAATCAGTTTGTGGCTGTGATGAACGGCAAGCGGGGCGGTCTTGCGAAGATCCGTTCGGATTATGAAAATGTTCTGGATTCGCGGCTTAAGGATGCCCGTTATTTTTATGAAATGGACACACGCGAAACGTTTGAGAATAAGAAGCCCAAGCTTGCCGAGCTTGTTTATCTGGGCAAACTCGGCTCTGTGCTCGATAAGACCGAACGGCTTGAGAAAATGGCCGCGGAGTTCGCTCAAGCGACGGGGCATCAGGACCTTGCTTCAGGTCTCACTCGTGTCGCAGCACTGTCCAAGATCGATCTTGTGACCCATCTTGTTTATGAAATGCCGGATCTCCAGGGGATCGTGGGCCGGGAATACGCTCTTGAGGCTGGAGAGAAAAATGAAGTTGCGCTCGCGATTGGCACCCAATACCTGCCTAAGAATCTGACCGAAGATCATTCTAAAGTTAAAAAATCCATAACGCCTCTCGGAGCGCTCTTCGGGATCATGGATCGCCTGGATCTCTTGATCGGGGCCTTGGGTTCGGGCATTGAACCCACGGGAAGTCAGGATCCTTTCGCGTTGCGGCGGGCGGGTGGTATCGTGGTCAAACTTATCCGCACCTTTGAAGTTTCTTTTCCTCTCGACCGGATTCTTCGTGCAAATGTAGATCTCTACGGCAATAAATTGACCCAGGCGGGAGATCTCAAGCCGAGGCTCTTGAAATTTCTTCAGGAGCGTGTAGCGTTTGAATTGGGGGTCAAGCCCGGCACGCGGCCTTTCGAGATCCTTCAGGCCGTTACGCGCTCGTCTTTCGAGGATGTTGCGGATGTCTTTAAAAAGTTTGAGATCCTAACCGGGATGGATCAGAAAATTTTGATCAAGGCGGCTAAGGTGATCCAGCGCACGGCGAACATGCTGAAAGGTTATGGAAAACCGACCGGCGAGCCCAAAGAAGAGCTCTTGGTAGAGGCTGAGGAAAAGAAGATTTTTGAGCTGCTCAGTACGAAGATGAAAGACGTCGCTGAGCCTCTCGAAAAAGGGGAGTATGAGAAGGCAACGCGGAGTTTTGCCGATGTTTTTTTTATCTCTTTGAATGATTTTTTCGACCATGTTCTGGTGAACGCGGAGGACCCGGCCTTGCGTGAGAATCGGATGGCGCTTGTAGCCCAGGTCCACCGTCTTTATGCGGCCAGGATCGCCGATCTTTCGGTGCTATCCAGAATTGACGAAGAGTGATATAATCCGCGCTCTTCAAGGCCTCTTTTTAAGACCCCGGATGGTCCTTCAGAGGATAGTTTTTTTATCGTAATCCATCAAATCAACAAGAAGTGAAAAGGAGCTACCATGAGTACGGCAACATGCAGGAAATCCTCAAAATCCAAGTCTAAATCCAAATGCGAAAAATACGTTTATTTCTTCGGGAGCGGCAAGGCCGAGGGTGATGCCAAGATGAAAAATCTCTTGGGCGGCAAGGGAGCCAACCTTGCGGAGATGGTGAATATCGGTATTCCCGTGCCTGCCGGGTTCACGATCACGACCGAAACATGTGATCTCTATAATAAGAACGGCAAGAAATGGCCCGCGGGACTCGAAGCTCAGGTCCGTGAGAATATCACCAAGCTCGAAAAATCCATGGGGCTCAAGTTCGGGGATCGGAACAATCCGCTTCTCGTTTCGATCCGCTCGGGCGCCGCGGCTTCGATGCCGGGGATGATGGACACCGTGCTCAATCTCGGCCTTAATTCCGAGGTCGTGCAGGGGTTGATCGTGAAGACCGAGAACGAGCGTTTTGCGTGGGATTCTTACCGTCGCTTCATCCAGATGTTTGGGGATGTCGTGATGGAAGTTCCGAGCGATGACTTTGAACATGTGCTTGAAAAGAAAAAGCAGCAGGTCGGCGTGAAAACCGATACCGAGCTGAACGCGAATGATCTCAAGGACGTGGTCCGTCAGTACAAGAAGATCTATTTGGACCATACGAAGGAAGAATTTCCTCAGGATCCTTTCGAACAACTCGTCAAAGCCACAAACGCGGTTTTCAATTCCTGGAATAATCCGCGCGCCATCAAGTACCGCCAAATCAATGAGATCCGCGGTCTTCTCGGCACGGCTGTGAACATCCAAGCGATGGTGTTCGGGAATATGGGCGAGACTTCCGGGACCGGCGTTTGTTTCACACGCAATCCGTCGACCGGTGAGAACAAGTTCTATGGCGAATACCTGATCAACGCGCAGGGTGAAGACGTCGTCGCCGGTATCCGCACGCCGGAACCGATTGACGTCCTTGCCAAGAAATGGCCGGTGGTTTACAAGCAGCTGAACGCGCTCCGGTTACGCCTTGAAAGACATTACAAGGATATGCAGGACATTGAATTCACGATCCAGGAAGGGAAGCTCTACATCCTTCAGACCCGAAACGGCAAGCGGACCGCTGCGGCCGCCGTGCGTGTTGCGGTCGAACTCGTCAAAGAAAAAATGCTGACTCGGGATCAGGCGCTCTTGAGAGTGGATCCCAAACAGTTGGATCAGTTGCTCCATCCGACGTTTGATCCGAAACAAAAAAAAGATGTGATCGCGAAGGGGCTGCCGGCTTCTCCGGGTGCCGCAACCGGTAAAGTGGTGTTCACCGCCGAAGATGCCGAAGCTTGGGCGGCAAAAGGTGAAGCGGTGATCCTCGTTCGTATCGAGACCTCGCCGGAAGATATCGGCGGTATGAACGTTGCCAAGGGTATTTTGACGGCACGCGGGGGGATGACCTCTCACGCGGCTGTTGTGGCCCGCGGGATGGGAAAATGTTGCGTGGCCGGCGTCAGTGATATCCAGATCGATTACAAGACCCGTCAATTCACCGCCGGAAAAGCGGTCGTGAAAGAAGGGGATTTTATTTCCCTCGACGGCACTTTGGGTCAGGTCTATCTCGGTAAGCTCAGCACTATCGAATCCAAGCTCTCCGGTGATTTTGCGACCCTGATGAAGTGGGCGGATGAAACCCGCACGCTGAAGGTCCGTACGAACGGGGACACGCCCCATGACGCGGAAGTGGCCCGCCGTTTTGGCGCCGAAGGTATCGGACTTTGCCGTACAGAACACATGTTTTTTGAAGGGGATCGCATTATTGCCGTTCGAGAGATGATCCTCGCCAATGATAAGGCCGGCCGTGAGAAGGCCCTGGCGAAGCTCTTGCCGATGCAGCGGGGAGATTTTGAAGGGATCTTCGAGGCGATGAAAGGTTTTCCTGTCACGATCCGTCTTTTGGATCCGCCGCTTCACGAATTCCTCCCTCAGGAAGCTGCCAACCAGCAGGAAATGGCAGATGTCATGAAAGTCCCGGTCGAAGTCGTCAAGCAGAAGGTGGAAGCGCTTCACGAATTCAACCCGATGCTCGGTCATCGCGGCTGCCGTCTTGGGATCACGTATCCTGAGATCTACGCTATGCAGGTTCGCGCCATCATCGAGGCGGCTTGCAACCTGAAGAAAAAAGGAACGAAGATCGTTCCCGAGATCATGATCCCGCTCGTTGGGACCCGGAAGGAGCTCGAGATCCTGAGAGATCTTTCCGTCGAGACCATCAATAAGGTTTTCGCGGAAAAGGGGACGAAGGTGGAATATATGATCGGGACCATGATCGAGGTGCCGCGCGCCGCCCTTACGGCGGACAAGGTTGCCGAGATCGCCGAATTCTTTTCGTTCGGCACGAACGATCTTACGCAGATGACGCTCGGCTTTTCTCGCGACGATTCGGGCTCCTTTATGGGCGCGTATCTCGATCAGGGGATTTACGAAAAAGACGTGTTCCAATCCATTGACGAAGAGGGTGTGGGATCTTTGATTCAACTCGCCGTGGAAAAAGGCCGTAAAACAAAGAAGGACCTGAAGATTGGTATTTGCGGCGAACATGGCGGCGATCCCAGCTCGATCGCTTTCTGTAACAAGGTTGGGATGAATTATGTCAGCTGTTCGCCTTACCGCGTTCCGATCGCGAGACTCGCGGCGGCTCAGGCGGTATTGCGTCAGAAAAAATAAGCCAGCGTTTTCCTAGGAGTCCATCCTTTGGCAGGCAAGAAAAAGAAAAAAAAGAAGGCGCGTTCCGCTCGCGGGACGAAGCCGACACGTTGCAAGAAGAAATCCGGACGGGGACGCCGCAAGCGTTCCCGTCCTGTTTCTCACGCCCTGAGGCCCTCTAAGCCCAAGAAGCATCTTCCTAAAAAAGCTCCTGTTTCCCTCGAGGACACGGAAGCTCTTCTGCGCCGCGAAAGAGAGCTTCAGAAAGAAGCGGAGAATATCCTCAAGGTGGATGGGGGGCTTGATCGTCGCAAGCGTGAGCGTGAGGAGGAAGAGCCGGATGCTCATGCCGAGGATGCTTCCGACCAAACGCTTGACCGTACGCCGATGAGGATCTATCTCGATCAGATCGAACATATCCCTCTTTTAACTCCGCAAGAAGAGATCTCCTTAGGACAAAAAGTCCAGGCGGGGGGCGCGCGGGGGGAAGAGGCTCGGCATCGGATGATCCGCTCGAATCTTCGTTTGGTTATTTCGCTCGCAAAACGTTATGCCCACATGGGGCTCGCGTTCTCGGATCTCGTGGAAGAAGGCAATATCGGTCTCATGCGCGCCGTTGAAAAATTTGACCCCAAAAGGGGCTACCGCTTTTCGACGTATGCCTCTTGGTGGATCAAACAGGGCATGATGCGTTCGCTTTCCAATCAGGGAAAGACGATCCGTATCCCGGTTTACATGTATGACATTATTTCCAAATGGCGCCGGGTCCGGGATGCTCTCATGCAGCGGCTCAGTCGCATGCCGACGAGGCGAGAGATCGCCAAAGTGCTTGAGATCCCGACCGCGAAAGTCAAAGAGATCGAAAGTATTGTGAACCGCCCGAGTTCGCTTAACACGCCGCTGAGCCTTGACGGCACGGCCGAGTTGATCGATATGCTCGAAGATGACAAGGAGCGTAATCCGGATTCGCAGGTTGGAGAAATGCTAAAAAGTGACCGGATCCGGAAGCTCCTGGGGATCCTGGACGATCGGGAGCGTGAGGTCCTGGAGCGCCGGTTCGGGTTGGTCCATCATGACCCGCATACGCTGGCAGAGGTTGCTCATCATTTTAAGGTCACACGGGAGCGAATTCGGCAGATCGAGACTATCGTTCTTAAGAAGGTCCGTGCCCAGCTTACTTTGGAAGGCGACCAGTTCGAGAATTATCTCCCGCACTAAACGTCCTGTTTTTTCAACGCTGTAAAAATGTTTTTAAAGGAGTTCGCATGAATTTGAAAGCGCTCAAAATTAAAGTTCGTAATATTCCAGATTTTCCCAAAAAAGGCATTTTGTTCCGGGATATCACACCGCTTCTCAAGGACGCGAAATCACTTCGGGAGATCATTGCCCGGTTGGCGCGGTCTTTGAAGGGAAAAAAGATCAGCGCGGTTGTGGGGATCGAGTCGCGCGGTTTTATTTTCGGGACGGCGCTTGCAACAAAGCTCGGGGTGGGGTTTGTGCCTATTCGTAAGAAGGGAAAACTTCCTTGGAAGACCAAGCGTATTGCCTGCACGCTCGAATACGGCGAAGAGATCCTTGAAATCCATCAGGATGCCGTAAAACGCGGTGAAAAGGTCGTGATCGTTGACGATCTTCTCGCAACGGGAGGGACGGCTGCGGCAGCTGCGAAGCTTGTCGAAAGCATCGGCGGTAAAGTGGAAAAACTCGCATTCGTGATCGAGTTGGGATTTCTGAATGGCCGCAAAAAGCTGAAGGGCCACGACGTTTTTTCACTGATCCAGTATTAGAACAAGACCACAGACTAGAGACCCGAGACTGGAGCAAAAGCTTTTCAGTGTTTGGGGCTGTGGTCTGTCGTCTGAAGTCTAGTCAGGCCCTCATAGCTCAATTGGATAGAGCATCTCCTTCCTAAGGAGAGGGTTGCATGTTCGATTCATGCTGAGGGCATTGATTCTCAATGAATCAATACGTCCTGGCTTTCAATAAAAAATTTATTGGAAGCCAGGACAGCACTGATTTCCAATTAAAATTTTATAGAATCAGGCGTCGCCGTGGCGGCTTATGGTGTGCCGCCTACGGCGTACGCATTTCTTTATTTCGTCAAAGGTGTTGGAAGAGGCGTGAAATGAAAAGGCTGAAAATTAGGGAACTCTGTCTTCTCGGGATATGGGCAGGATTTTTCTTTCTCCCGTGTATGGCTGTGTGGGCCGATGATGCGCCTGCAGTCTCGGAAGCAGAAGCCCCGGCGCCACCCAAAACCGAGTTGGATAGGCTTAAAACAGAATGGGAAGCGGTTCGCGAACAACAGGTCCAGATGATCCGCGAAAAAGAAGATCAACTGGAGAAACTTAAGGAAGAAATTTTTTCCAAGATGAAAACCCAGGACGGGCCCGTCGCCTCGGATGATAAAGCAGCATGGGATGCTCAAAAAGCGGCTTTGCAAGCCGACCGTCAGAAGTTTTTCGCGGAAATGAGCCGCCAAAAAGAAAGTCTACGCCAGCTTCAATCCTCTCTCGATGAAAAAGCCAAGCAGCTTGAGATCGACCGAGACCGTTTCGAACGCGAAAAAAAGACGGTCGCCCGTTAGGTCCCTTGCCCTATGCCGGACAAAACTTCCCTTCGAAAAACATTCATGGGAATAAGAGAAAGCCTACCGTTTCTTTCAAGGCGAGCGAAGAGCTTGCGGATCTTTCGGAAATTATCCCGAGACGCCGTTTTTCAAAAGGCGGAGTATGTGGCATTTTATTACGGCATGGCGCCGGAGGTTGAGACGAAGTCTTTTTTGAAGAAGGCTTTGCGGAATAAAAAGATCTATCTTCCGAGGATCGGCCCCCAAAAGTCCCTAACCTTGTGCCGGGTCCGTTCGATAGACAAAGACCTGAAAAAAGGGGCTTACAGCATCATGGAGCCCAAGGCTTTTTGTGAGGAGCGATCCATCAGCCGGATGGATGTTGTGATTCTTCCGGGGGTCGCTTTTGACAGAAAAGGCGGGCGTCTGGGGCGGGGCGGTGGCTACTACGACCGGCTTCTCCGGAAAGCTGAAAAAGTCGTCAAGGTCGGCCTGTGCTTTCGGGAACAGATCGTGAAAAAAGTTCCGATGAAAAAGCATGATGTGAGAGTGGATCGAGTGATAACCGACTAGAGACCTCAGACCACAGACCGAAGCCTACAGCAGGGTGTTTTTTTGCTGCAGTCTGAAGTCTGCGGTCTGATATCTATCAGGAATGCCAATGGAAATCAAAGAAGAAAAGCAGCCATTCGATTCGTTGAAAGACGGGCGGCAGATCCTCACGGTCAGCCAGTTGAACCGGCAGAGCCGTCTTTTGCTGGAATCCAAGCTCTCCGCCGTCTGGGTGGAAGGGGAGATCTCGAACTTTAAGCACCATAGTTCCGGCCATATGTATCTAACGCTTAAAGACGAGTCGGCCCAGGTGTCGGCAGCTTTTTTTAGCCAATACCAACGCGGGCTTAAATTCCAGCTCAAGGATGGACTCAAAATTCTTGCGTTCTGCCGCGTTTCCATCTATGAAGCGCGCGGGGCTTACCAGCTTTATATCGAACGTGTAGAGCCAAAAGGGGTTGGGGCGCTTCAGCTGGCATTCCAACAACTGAAAGAGCGATTGGCCAAGGAGGGACTTTTTTCCGAAGAACGGAAACGGTCCATCCCCAAGTTTCCGAAGACGGTGGGCGTGATCACCTCGCCGACCGGGGCCGCGATCCATGATATTTTAAATGTCATAAGCCGGCGATTCTGCGGGACGCATGTTCTGCTTTATCCGGTGAAAGTCCAAGGCGAAGGCGCGGCAGAGGAAATTGCGGCAGCGATCGAGATGATGAATGCACAGGCTGAGGCCGACGTCCTGATCGTGGGGAGAGGCGGTGGCAGTCTCGAAGACCTCTGGGCTTTTAACGAAGAACCCGTTGCCCGCGCGGTCTTTGGTTCAAAGATCCCTGTTATTTCCGCGGTAGGGCATGAGAGTGACTGGACTATTTGTGATCTTGTGGCAGACTTGCGCGCACCGACGCCTTCAGCCGCCGCGGAGCTCGTCGTGTCGAGCAGGCTTGAACTTGAAGACCGACTATGCGATCGCAAGGAAAGACTGGATCTTGCCATGAAGGGGATGTTCGAGCGATACCAGGAGCAGCTCTTGAGCCTTGCCGGAAGTGCGGCATTTAGGCAGCCCCAGTATCTTCTGGACCAGTTCACCGGGCGGGTGGATGATCTGGGACGGCGGATGGAAAGTTGTTTGACGAATTTCGTAGGATCGAAAAATCAGGCTTTTCAAGGGACTATGGGTCGGTTGAACGCGCTTAATCCCCTTGCTATTCTCGCGCGAGGTTATTCCGTGAGTTTTAATGAAAAAGATGAGATCATCAAAAATGTCCGGCAGGTCTCAGTAGGCGACGCCCTAAAGACCCGGTTTCATAAAGGTTCTGTGGTTTCGAAAGTGACCGCCATTACCCAATAAGGAAATAGCCCATGAATGAAAAATTTCAATTTGAAAAAGCGTTGGAAGATCTCGAAAGGATCGTGGAAGCCATGGAAAGCGGAGAACTGACGCTGGACCAGGCTCTTAAGAAATACGAAGAAGGCGTGGGATTGGTGCGGGCCTGCCAGTCCAAGCTCACCGAAACGGAAAAGAGGATCGAGATCCTGACCAAGACCCTGGACGGTTCGCTTAAAAAAGAGGCGTTCGATCCGGAAGCAGCGGCTCCGAAATCCAAAAAGAAAAAAACTTCTGAGGAAGAGGTTTAAGTCGTTGAATGAAAATATTTGGCTATTCGCCAGGGACGGTTCTCCCGAAAGAGAGCCGTCCCTAACACACAGAGACTTAACGCCGATTCATTAGGAAAACACGATGACCTACGAACAATTTTTCAAATATCCTCTCGCGCTTATTGAAAAAGAACTGCGGCGATTGCTGCGTGCTCAGGAAGCCCGGCCGCTCAGTATCCATAAGGCCATGCAGTACGCGATCTTCACGGGCGGAAAAAGGTTCCGGCCGGTGCTAGCGCTGAGCGCTTGTGAGGCATGCGGCGGGAAACCCCAGGAGGCCCTTGGGGCGGCCTTGTCCATCGAGTTGATTCATACTTATTCTCTCGTGCATGATGATCTCCCGGCGCTGGATAATGACGATATGCGGCGCGGAAAACCTACTTGTCATAAGAAATTCGGTGAAGCGAACGCTATCCTGGCAGGCGATGCGCTTCTGACCTTGGCGTTCGAGCTAGCCGCAGGCATTCAACCCGCGGAGAAGGCCGTCCATGTTCTCTATGAAATAGCAAGGGCCGCCGGGACGCGTGGCATGATCGGAGGACAGGTCGCGGATCTGGAGGCCCCAGCGCGGCAGAAGACCCTTGCGGAGCACGATTTCATTAGCCGCTATAAGACGGGAGCCCTTATCCGTGTCAGCGCGAGGGCCGGAGCGATCGCTGGGGGAGCTTCGGTTCGCGAGCTTAAAGCCATCACCCGCTATGGGGAATGCTTAGGGCTTGCGTTCCAGGTCGTAGATGATATTCTGGACGAAGATGGGTTTTGCAAAACGATGAGTGTCCGGACGGCGAAGGCGAAAGCGGTCCGTCTTATTGATCAGGCAAAAAAAGAAGCGAAAATAGTGGGCCGTAAAGCGAAGGCCCTTGTCTTTTTGGCGGATTTTTTAGAGGAGAGGATCCCAGCATAATTTATGGAAATGAAATGGATCGATAAAATAAAATGCCCGGAGGACCTGAAGCAAGTGCCTCTGGAAAAGCTTTCCGAGGTCGCCGAAGAGTACCGTTATTTCCTGATCGGTTCTGTGGCGAAGACCGGAGGGCATTTGGGTGCGAGTCTCGGTGTCCTGGAACTTTCGATCGCGCTCCATTATGTTTTAAATTCTCCCGAAGATAAGATCTGTTGGGATGTCGGCCATCAGGCCTACGTTCATAAAATGATCACAGGGCGCAAGGACCAGATGCATACCCTGCGCCAGCCCGGCGGTTTAAGCGGTTTTCCTTCCCCGTGGGAGAACGCGCACGATCCTTTCATCGTCGGCCATGCCGGCACCGCGATCTCGCAAGCCTTAGGCCTTGCCGCCGCACGGGATATTAAAAAAGGAAATGAAAAAGTCGTGGCCGTGGTCGGAGACGGTGCCATGACCGCAGGGCTTTCCTTCGAGGCGCTGAACAGTGCCGGCCATCTCAAAAAGAGCATGCTGATCATCCTCAATGATAACGAAATGTCCATTGCGAAGAATGTCGGTGGCATGAGCCGTTATCTTAATCGGGTCATCACCAACCCCCTTTATAACCGCATCCGCGGGGAAGTTGAAAAGCAGCTCAGCCGCTTCCCGCGTCTCAAGAAATTCTCCAATGCTTCGCTGGAAGGCATGAAACATCTTTTTGTCCCCGGCATTATTTTTGAGGAGTTGGGATTCCGCTACTTCGGGCCTGTGGACGGGCATGACGTGGTGGGTCTGGTGAAGACCTTGCGCGATGTGCTCGCCCTCAATTCGTGCAGCTTTCTTCATGTCCTTACAAAAAAAGGGAAAGGATGTGCGTTCGCGGAAAAAGATGAGGAGAAAGGGCATGGCGTTAGCCCTTTTAATGTGAAGACCGGAGAAAAGATCGAGGTTGCGGTTTCAAAAGATGATGTCGCGAGCGTGTCATTCACGCAAGCCTTTGCCGATGCTCTTTCCAAACACGCTCGCCGGAATCCCAAGGTGGTCGCGATCACCGCGGCCATGCCGTCCGGGACTGGGCTGACGCACTTTCAGAAGGAATTTCCAGAACGCTTCTTTGATGTCGGGATCGCCGAGCAGCACGCCGTATCGTTTGCCGGGGCTCTCGCGCGGGGCGGTTTAAAGCCCGTCGTAGCGATCTATTCGTCATTTCTTCAGCGCGCCCACGATTCGATCATGCACGATGTGGCGTTGCAGAGACAAAGCATTGTGCTGGGGATCGATCGCGCGGGTCTTGTCGGTGCGGATGGCGCCACTCACCAGGGGATCTTTGATCTTGCTTATCTCGGCTCTGTGCCGGGCATTGTGCTGGCCTCACCCATGGATGAGTATGAGATGGAAAAAATGATGGAGCTTGCGCTTAACCACGCGTCGGTTTTTGCGATCCGCTACCCTCGTGCCAATATTTCAAAAATGCTGGAGGCTTTTCCAAAGAAGAGTTTCGAAATGGGCGAAGGAGAAGTTCTCTTTGACGGTGAGGACGTGACGCTTCTTGCGCTCGGGAGCATGGTGGAGCCCGCCTGTAAGGCGCATGCGCTTCTCAAAAAGGAGGGTGTTTCCGCTCGCGTTGTGAATATGCGTTTTGCCCGTCCTCTCGATGAGCAGTTGATCCTGGATTCCGTGAAAAAAACGAAATTCCTTTTCACTCTGGAAGAACACGTCGGAACAGGCGGATTTGGTTCCAAAGTCCTCGAGTTTTTAGAAGAAAAAAATATCCGTCATGTTTCACTCAAACGTTTCGCCTTGCCGGACGAGTTCATCGAGCATGGCTCCCGCGAGGCTCAGCTCGATGAATTCGGCCTTTCTTCCGAGAAGATTACCGCGACGGTCCTTAAAGAGCTCGGCCGCGTGGCAAAGTAGGGAGGGCTATCGATGGAAAAGATCTCTTTTGCGCTTACCGAGGAATTCATAGAACTCTTCAAGCTTCTCAAAGTGACGGGGCTTTGCGAGAGCGGAGGCACGGCGAAATACGCGATCACGCAGTCGGAAGTGAAAGTCGACGGGCAGGTGGAGACGCGCAAGGCTTGCAAGATCCGTAAGGGGCAGCAGGTGGAGTTTGGAGGGGAGATAATTTTTGTTGAATAGAGCTTTAGGAATTTCCAAAAAATCCCTCTGCGCCGTTCGTTTTTCCCCAGCGAGGAAAAACTCTCTCGCGCCTCAGGTCTCGCTCGGCGGACAGAAGGCCGGGATGCAGCGTTCGAGGCCCTGAGAGCTTGGTTCCGCCGTGCTTTTGGGAGGATCTCAGGGACGAGATTCGAAGGCGGTTGATTCTCGCCGGAAGAAGCGACCGCCGGTGACGACAGTCCTTGTCTCTTGTTTTATTTCTTAAATGGTTGACGAGGACAGCCCAAATTTCCACTATGTGGAAATTAATTGGTATTGGGACAGGCCTTCTGTCCGCCACCGTGCCCGCTCGACCCTCAGAGCGCGCTTCAGAATTTCTGGAAATTCCTGGGGTTGCCAAACGAAAAGCTTTCTTGAAGGTGTGTCGGGGGGAGTTTAGAATAAAGTTGTTTTTATCTCTCAAAGGAGTGTTCAGAAGATGGAAAAAATTGGAATTGTGGTCAATCAGAAGAAAAAAGGTGCGCCGGAGCTTTGCGAGAAGCTTAAAGAGTGGCTCGCAAAACGCGATGTCCCTGTCCAGGATTCTTTGACCGTTTCACTGGAGGGCCTGATCGAAAGCTCGACGCTTTTGCTTTGCCTTGGTGGGGATGGGACCATTCTTTCGGTCGTCAGCCGGATGAAGAGCCGCGTCGTACCGATCCTGGGTGTGAATTTCGGGAAGCTCGGATTCCTGACCGAGGCGAAGGCCGAAGAGGTTTTTGAAGAACTGAATGCCTATCTTCTCCAGAAGCCGGCGGTTGAGAACCGGCTCATGCTTTCCTGTACGGCGAAAAGTAAGAAGGCCGATCATGACCGGCGATTTATTGCCCTGAATGATATCGTGATCAGTCGTGAAGGACTGGCCCGTATTCTCCAATTGGATGTGACGATTTCGGGGGAGAAGTTCACGAGTTTCCGGGGCGATGGGGTTGTGATCGCATCCCCGACGGGATCTACGGCCTATTCTCTTTCCGCGGGGGGGGCTGTGGTGCATCCCAAGTTAGAAGCGATCCTCATTACGCCTATCTGCCCTCATGCTTTGAATTTACGTGCCCTGGTGATCGGGGCGGATGAGAAGATCACGATCCGAATCCGCACGGAAAACCCCAACGAAAAGGCCCTCCTCACGGCCGACGGTCAAGAAAAGATCGAAATCGACGATAGCTATAGTGTCGAAGTAACCCGCTTTCACATGCCTCTGTCTCTGGTGAAGAGCACGAAGCGGAGTTATCTCCAGACGCTCAGGGAAAATTTCAAGTTCCCTGGTTTCGAATAGTTATTGTTTCAAGACCGCTATCGCGTTTTAAGAAGCTTGCCCCGTTAGAGATTCGTGGGGTCTAGTTTAAAGGATGGATTCGCGATAGGCGCAATGAAGATTCCAAACGATATTTAAAAAATAGACGGAAATGCTTTTAGCATTTTCCCTGCCTGCCGGCAGGCAGGTATCTCTAACGGGGTGGACCATCGTTAAATTATTGATCGTCGATGATGAAAAAATGATCTGCGAGGAGTTTCGCGAGACTCTGGAGCAGGACGGCCATGAAGTGGATTGGGCCTTGAACGGCAAAGAAGGGCTCCTGAAGATTCAGGCCCATGACTACAAGCTAGTCTTTCTTGATTCCTCGATGCCGTTCATGGATGGGAAAAAAGTCTTGGAACGGATCCGTCATTTCAGCCGGGTTCCGGTGGCGCTGATCACGGGTTTTCTCCCGGAGTCCAAAGAGCGTGAGATGCTCCACCTTGGGGCGATGGTCTGCTTGCGTAAGCCCTTGGAACTTGACCGGGTGAGATCCCTCATTCATACTGTGTCCCGCTCGGTACGCAACTGATCCAGAATCTGAAATCCCAAATTTGAGATGATAGTCATGTCCTGGCCTCTATTTTATTTTCATAGAAGGTTGCCAGGACTAGTCCAATTAACCTTTTATTATTTTTGAGCGGAGAATTGGTCATGTCCGACATCCGACTTCGGTTCGCCCCCTCCCCGACAGGGTACCTCCATATTGGCGGTGTCCGCACCGCGCTCTTTAATTATCTTTATGCCCGTCAGCAGGGCGGGAAATTTCTCCTTCGCATCGAAGATACGGACCAGCAGCGTTCTACCCCTGAATTTGAAAAAGAGATCCTCGATTCGATGAAATGGCTTGGGCTTGAGTGGGATGAAGCTCTGGTTCATCAAAGCAAGCGCCTGGATCGATATCGTGAAGTTGCCCAAGAGCTGGTCTCCAAAGGTTTGGCCTATGAATTTGAAGGAGCCATCAAGTTTAAGATCCCGCAAACGGAGGTCAAGGTCTACGACATCGTACGCGGGGAAGTGACCTATGACTCGAAGGAATTCGATGACCTGGTTATTATGAAATCCGACGGATATCCGGTCTTTCATCTTGCCGTGATCGTGGATGATCATGACATGGGGATAACCCACGTGGTGCGCGGGGAAGACCATCTTCCGAACACCCCCCGCCATATCCTGCTCCAGCAAGCGCTCGGGTGGAAAGCGCCGAAATACGCGCATCTGCCGCTCATTTTCGGGTCGGACGGCACGCCGCTTTCCAAGCGTCATGGGGCGGTGGCGGTCACCGAATACCGCAACAAAGGTTTTCTCCCGCAGGGTCTCATCAATTATCTGGCGCTTCTTGGCTGGAATCCCGGAACGCCGCAGGAGATCTTTTCCCTTCCGGAGCTTGTGAAGCAGTTCTCCCTGAAACGAGTGATCAAATCGAATGCGCAATTCAATCCCGAAAAACTTCTATGGGTGAATGGCCAGCATATCCGTGCGATCCCGGGCGAGGAGTATGAAAAGCAAATGACGGAATTTTGGAAGGATAAGCTGGAGCCGATGCCGGAAGAGAAGTGGCGGAAGCTCATCACTCTTTATCGGCCTCGTATCCAGACCTATGGGGAGCTGAAAGATCAGGCGGCTTACTGTTTTGCCTCGCCCGAATATAAAGATGCCCAAGCGATGGCAGAGATCAAAGGCAATTCGGTTGTGATGGGACTCCTCAGGCAGTTGTGTGAGGTTCTCCGAGATGTCGGCGATTTCGAAGACGTTCAAATGTTAGATCAAAAAACGAAGCAGATCGTTGAAACCGCAGGCTTGAAGCCCAAGGATATCATCCATCCGCTACGCTTCGTCCTCACGGGCGGCACCGCCAGTCCCGGCATCTTCGAGCTCATGAGCCTCCTCGGCAAAGACACCTGCCTTAAGCGGCTGCAAAACTTTCTCGCCTAATTTTCCCGATGGTTCAAAAGCAGGGAAGTGTTTTCCTTGATGTATGGCTATAATTCATATATAATATTATAAATATAAATACATAACTGACAATACTCTTGCATATACAAAATAGACGTGCTACCTTTGAGGTGTTGACGTGAAGATACGATGGTGCGTTGAAAAAGATCGGGTACTGAATTTTCGTCATGGTATTTCTTTCCGACGTCTGATTCAGTGTCGGTTTGTTTGTATAACGGACCATCATGCGAGGGCCGATCAATGGTTGATGCTTGTCGAGCGGGAGCATTATGTTTGGGTGATTCCATTTGTCATTGGCGAAAATGAAATATTCTTAAAAACATTCTATCCGAGTCGCAAATATACGCGGCTTTATAGGGAGGGCAGATTCAATGAAGAAAAAGATCGATTGGAGTAAGATCAAATTAAGTCCGGAGGAACAGGAGATAGAAGATAACGCTGAGTTTAGTAAGCTAGCTAGCCCTGAATTTACCGCAAAGATCAAGGAGGCGATTGATCAGTATAATAAAAGCTCGGTTCTTAATATGCGCGTCAACCCCGACGATATCATGCTGATCAAAGAGAAAGCAAAAAGGCTCGGGGTTAAATACCAGACATTCATTGCCCATATTCTCCACCGGGTTGCGCGAAGCTAAGGAATCTGGTCCCCATACCCTTCAATTTTAACAAAGTGGTCCCAATACCAATCAATCACAGCAAAGCTGTGATTGGGGCCATCCTTGTCCCAACCTTTATAAAAAAATAGAAGGTTGGTTGGGACTATGCTGATCACCTTGAATTTATTGACAAGATCAGTATGTCGACCATTATTAAAGAAAATCCAAGACAAGGATGGTATAATTCCGCCCTATGGAATCTGAGAAAAAACCATCCAATTTCATCCGCGACATCATTGATCAAGATATTGCCAACGGCAAGAACGGTGGCCGTGTCCATACGCGTTTTCCGCCTGAACCGAACGGCTACCTTCATATCGGTCACGCCAAGGCTATTTGCATTAGCTTCGGGATTGCCCGCGACTACCAAGGCCTCTGCAATCTCCGTTTTGATGACACGAATCCCGAGAAGGAAGAGGTCGAGTATGTGGATTCCATTCGCGAGGATGTCCACTGGCTCGGTTTTGATTGGGCCGACCGGGAATATTACGCCTCGGATTACTTCGGCCAAATCTATGAGCATGCCATAACGCTTATCCGGAAAGGAAAGGCCTATGTCTGCGACCTGAGCCCGGACGAACAGCGCCAGCATCGCGGGACACTCACCGCGCCAGGCAAGAACAGCCCTTTTCGCGATCGATCCCCGGAAGAGAATCTGGATCTTTTCCAGCGGATGAAAGCCGGAGAATTCGCGGATGGCTCGCGAGTCTTAAGGGCGAAGATCGATATGGCGTCGCCCAATATTACGATGCGGGACCCCACGATCTACCGGATCAAACGAGCGTCGCACCATCGCACCGGCGACACGTGGTGTATTTATCCGATGTATGATTTCACGCATTGTATCTCGGATTCCATGGAAGGGATCACGCATTCCCTTTGCACGCTCGAGTTCGAGAACAATCGGCCGCTTTATGACTGGGTCTTAATCGAGCTTGGGATTCATCGCCCTCAGCAAATCGAATTTGCCCGGCTTAATCTTTCCTACACGGTTCTGAGCAAGCGGGTCCTCCTGAAGCTCGTGCAGCAGAAGACCGTTTCCGGGTGGAATGATCCGCGTATGCCGACGATTTCAGGGTTCCGCCGTCGGGGCTATACGCCGTCATCGATCCGCACGTTCTGCGACAAGATCGGTGTTGCCAAGTTCAACAGCACGATCGACAGGGTGGTCCTCGAGAATTCTATCCGTGAAGAGCTGAATAAAACCGCGCCGCGCATGATGGCGGTCTTGAAGCCGATCAAGATGATCATCACGAATTATCCGGAAGGGAAGACGGAAGAGCTGGAGGCTGTGAATAATCCCGAAGATCCCTCAGCCGGAATGCGAAAAGTCCCGTTCAGCCGTGAGCTTTATATCGAGCAGGATGACTTTCGTGAAGTCCCTCCGCCGAAATATTTCCGTTTGGCGCCGGGCCAGGAAGTGCGGCTCCGGTATGCTTATTTCATTAAATGCGAAAAGGTGATCAAAGATCCCGCGACGGGTGAGGTGAAGGAAGTTCATTGCACGTACGATCCTGCGACGCGCGGTGGTAACAATCCTCCGGACGGCCGGAAAGTCAAAGGAACGATCCACTGGGTTTCTGCCGGTCATGCTCTCAAGACCGAGGTCCGTCTTTATGATCATTTGTTCGCCACTAAAGACCCCTCTGATTTCCCAGAAGGAAAAGATATTTTTGTGAACCTGAATCCGAACTCTCTGGAAGTTCTGAAAGATGCAATGCTCGAGCCCGCACTGGGCCAAGCCAAAGCAGGAGAACGCGTCCAGTTCGAACGGCTCGGCTATTTCTTTGTGGATCCCATCGATTCCAACCCCGGTCAGCCCGTCTTTAACCGTACGGTCACGCTGCGTGATACGTGGGAGAAGCTCGAAAAAACGCAAAAGTAGCGCCCTGAACGGAAAACGCTCAATTTTCGTAACAACCTGTTGAGCGAGGGTACTTTCCGGATAAGCGTTTGCACTTTCTTCCGCAGTCCTTCTCCCCCCCCCCCCCCCCTTTTTTTTTAAAAAAAAATAGTGGGCTCCCACTTATCCAACCCTCCTCTCTTCTTCCTGCGGCGTTTCCATTGTAACCTATCA
>CAYZYT010000017.1:0-47955 GCA_964482725.1 uncultured bacterium
TCCGGGCGGTATGGGCGGCGGCATGGGAGGAATGGGCGGTATGGGGGGCATGGGAGACTATTAGCCCATAAAGTAATTAAGGTAGGGCACGTTTAAACATGCCCTACCTTAGTGTGCTCTACATTAAAAACCGATCAGCTATCAATGATAACCTAAGGAGAAAAACATGAAAGTCAGACCGTTAGCAGACCGAGTACTCGTGGAAGTTCTTGAAGCAGAAGCGAAGACCAAGGGCGGTATCATCCTCCCGGACACGGCCAAAGAAGAAAAGACCGAAGGCAAGGTCATCGCAGTCGGTACGGGTAAGGTGCTCGAATCCGGCAAGGTCCAGGCCCTCGAAGTCAAAAAAGGTGATCGCGTCCTTTTTGGAAAATATTCAGGGGACGATCTCATGATCGACGGCACGAAGCACAAGATCGTTAAAGAAAGCGAAATCCTCGCGGTATACGAGAAAGACTAGAAACAAGACGCAAGGAAACAAAGAGGCACAGAAACTCTTTGCTTCTTGTTTCTCTGCTTCTTGCCTCTGAGATGCAGTCAAAACGATCTAATCAAGTGAAAGAAGGAGAAAAATTATGAGTGCTAAGTTAATTTCTTACTCAGAAGAAGCGCGCCAGCGGATCAAGCGCGGCGTCGACATCCTTGCCAAGGCTGTCAGCGTCACGCTCGGTCCCCGCGGCCGCAATGTGGTGATCGACAAGAAGTTTGGCGCGCCGCTCGTCACCAAAGACGGCGTCACCGTCGCGAAAGAAATTGACCTCAAGGACCCGTATGAAAATATGGGCGCCCAGATGGTCCGTGAAGTCGCCGAAAAGACTTCCGATAACGCCGGAGACGGCACCACGACCGCAACGGTCCTGGCCCAGTCCATCGTTTCCGAAGGCTTGAAGAACGTCACCGCCGGTGCCAATCCTATGGCCCTGAAGCGCGGGATCGACAAAGCCTCCGCGAAGATCGTGGAAACCATCAAGAAAATGTCCAAGGCTGTGAAGGGCAAAGAAGACATCACCGCCGTCGGCGCCATCAGCGCCAACAATGACCAAAGCATCGGCCAGCTTTTGGCGGATGCCCTGGAAAAAGTCGGCAAAGAAGGCGTGATCACGGTTGAAGAAGCCAAGGGTCTCAAAACCGAGCTTGATGTCGTGGAAGGCATGCAGTTCGACCGCGGCTATCTGTCGCCTTATTTCGTGACTGATGCCGAGCGGATGGAAGTCGTCCTGAAGGAACCTTACATCCTTCTCTATGAGAAAAAAGTCAGCACGGTGAAAGATCTCGTCCCTGTCTTAGAGAAAGTGGCGCGACTCGGCAAACCCCTTCTCATCATCTCGGAAGATATCGAAGGCGAAGCGCTTGCGACCCTGGTGGTCAACAAGATCCGCGGCGTACTTCAGATCGCGGCCGTGAAGGCCCCCGGATTCGGGGATCGCCGCAAGGCCCTGATGGAAGATATCGCGATCATCACCAAAGGCAAGTTCATCTCCGAAGACCTCGGCGTGAAGCTCGAGAACGTCGACCTTGAGATGCTCGGCACGGCCCAGCGCGTCGTGATCGATAAGGACAATACCACGATCGTCGGCAGCGCCGGCACCCAGAAGGACATCAAAGGACGCTGCGATCAGATCCGCGCGGAGATCGAACGCTCCGACTCGGATTACGACAAAGAAAAGCTCCAGGAACGTCTCGCAAAACTTTCCGGCGGCGTCGCCGTTGTGAAGGTCGGCGCGGCAACGGAAGTGGAGATGAAGGAAATGAAGGCCCGCATCGAGGACGCTTTACACGCGACCCGCGCGGCTATCGAAGAAGGCATCGTCCCGGGCGGCGGCGTGGCACTTTTGCGGTCCATTGCTTCCCTCGATGACGTGAAAGCCACCGGCGATGAAGCCACAGGCGTCCAGATCGTGCGCCGAGCGCTTCAGGAACCGGCCCGCAAGATCGCTCACAATGCCGGCGTCGACGGTTCTGTCGTCGTGAAAAAGATCCTCGAAGGCAAAGGCGCGTTCGGGTTCAACGCACAGACCTGCGAATACAGTGACCTCGTCGAAGACAAGGTCATTGACCCCGCCAAGGTCGTTCGTATCGCGGTGGAGAATGCCTGCTCGATCGCGGGTCTTATCCTCACGACCGAATGCGTGATCGCGGAAAAGCCCAAGGAAAAGAAGGACGAAGATAAGAAGAAGTCCTCGAATTATTCGGGCAGCATCGAGTAATCCTGGATAACTTGCGTCATCCTGACCTCGCGCTTTCTTGCGAAAGCAAGAACGAGGGAAGGATCCCGTTTCGAGATCCTTCGCCTTTCGGGCTCAGAATGACGGCCCGTTAAGTGCTTTAGCAAAAAAGCCGGTTTCCCTTACAGGAAGCCGGCTTTTTTATTTCAAGAATGCGTTCTGTTTAAAATTCTTTATTTTTTTGCTGCTTGGGCAGAAAAAAAGAAAAGGTCGATCCTTTCCCCAGCTCGCTTTCGACTTCCATCCGGCCGCCGTGCGCCTTGATAATGCTTTTACAGATCACAAGCCCGAGCCCTGTCCCTTTTTCCTCCAACGCATCCTTTTTTGTAAACTGCATAAACTTATTGAACAGCTTTAAAAGATTTCCCTCGGAGATCCCGGCGCCAGTATCCTTCACCGCGCAACGGACTTCTTCTCCGAGATCCTTGATTTCCACGGTGATGCTCCCCTTTTCCGTGAATTTGAGAGCATTGCTTAATAGGTTGATCATCACCTGTGCGAGCTTTTCAAAATCCGCTTCGATCTCCACGGTCCGGCTCGGACAATCCACGGAGACGACGATCGCCTTCTTTTGAGCGCGGACACTAATGCTGGCGCAAGACTGCTTTGCCAGGGCAAGAAGATCGACCTTTTCAAAGTTCATGACGATCTTCCCCGACTCGATCTTCGCAAGGTCCAAAAGATCGTTCGTGATGTGGATCAATTGATCCGAAGTTTTATGGACCATTGTCAAATAACCCTTTTGTTCTTTCTCGACGGGGCCTGCCAGACCATCCAGAATAAGCAGCGCCGCTTCCCGGATCACCATCAAAGGATTCCGGAGCTCATGCGCCACAATCGAAACGAAATCGTTCTTGAGCTGGTCCAGTTTTGCGAGCTCGACGTTCTTCTTCTCCATTTCCTGATAAAGGGCCTTGATCCCGTCGTTTGCCTTCTGGAACCCCCAGGACTGCAGCTCCAATTCCTCGGCCTGTTGCTTAATGGCTATTTCCGTACGCTTTCGAACATCGATGTCCTGAAACGTTCCTTCCAGTTTGACGATCTTACCGTCTTCATAGGCAGCTTTACCGAAAACACGGACCCAAATAGGCTTTTGAGTCTTGACGGGGATCAACTGAAGTTCAAGATCAAAGGACTCTCCCGTTTTAGCTGTTTTTTCGATGGCTGCCCGGATGATCATCTGGCATTCGGGGGCATAATGATCAATCGCCTTTTCCAATCCCTGGGAGTCCCCCACCTCGATCTCGTGGATCCGATACGTTTCATCTGTCCAGGAAACGGACTGCGTCGCAAGCACAAGTTCCCATCCCCCCACCTTCGCCATCTGCCCTGTGCTCTTAAGGAACTCCTCGCTCCTTTGAAGCTCTAAGGCTTTGGCCTCGAGCGCGCGCCTCGATTCGACCAGTTCTTGTGCGCGGGCTTTAAGTTCTTCATTCGTTTCGGTCAGATCTTCCAGGATGTTAACCGTCGCGCGCTGGCTCTCAGAAAGATCCTTCGTCCGTTCGCGGACTGTATCTTCCATTCCGTGTAATAACGCTTCAACTTCTCTTTTTGAGCTTGCTAGCTTGTCCTGGTTTTCATGGAGTTTCCCGATCAAATTGTTAAACGATTCCGCGAATGCCTCGATCTCATCCCTCGTCGAAAGCTTGATCCTGTAGTCCATGTCTCCCGCAAGGATCTTCTCAGCCGCTTTTTGAAGCTCCCGGACAGGTTTTGAAAGCCTGTCTCCAACGATGATCCCGAAAATAATGGCGATCACCCACAGGGCCCCTAAGAGTAGCACCGCCTGTAGCACCAACTGTTTTAACGGCTGAAAGATCTCTCCCTCCCTCTGAGAAACGCACACATACCAAGAGATACCATTCTTAAGAAGGAGAGTGTTATTCAGTTTTTCAACAGAGAGGACGATGGCCGCATTGCCATGGACCCCTTCTTCTTTTCCAACCATCTCCGTGTTATTTTGAAGGATCGAGCGCATCTCCTCCTTGTTGAACAAAAGAACGCTGAGAGGTTTGATCCCCTTATGGTAGAGAACATGACCTTTGTCGTCGATCAGGATTGAATGCCCGGTCTTCCCGCTTTTATAGGACAGGACAGACGAAAAAAGAGTCACAGCGTTAATGGATTCCTTACATATCCCGATCACCTCTCCGCTTTCATTTCGAATGGGGATCGCCAAGAGAAAGCTAAGAACGCCGCTGGACTCATCCATGGCGATATCCCCTAAAAAAACAGCGCCTTTCCCCCCGTCATACGCTTTCTGCCACCAACTCTCGTCCGCTTGATAAAAATCGCTTGTCTTCGCCGAAGCGGCCACTACCCCTCCATAGCGGTCCGTCAAAAATATCTCAGCAAAATTCTCATCCACCGCTGTCAGATTTTTAAGCCTACGGCTGAGCGGCCTTTCTAAATAGCTCTTGATGAAAGCGCTGTCTTCCTTTGCGGGAACCCATTTCTTATCCATTTCTTGCATTTCATTCAAAATGGCCTCCGGAGACAGGGTCCCGTAATGAAGATTCGCTCCTTCCACGGTTTGTTTCCATACGTTACTGCTCAGATGGCCCTGAAGCTCTTCGACCTCTTGATCGATCATTTCACTGACAGACTGAGACAACATCCTCGCTGTTCTCAATTGCTCTTGTTTTATGTTCACCAGCATCAACTGATAGCCCCATGCGAAAACAAGGCCAACGAGCAAAAGTGCTGTGACGCAGCTGAAGCCGGCCATCACCAGCGTGATCTTCCTCTGGATCCCCCCTCTTCTTAAGATTTTATTGTCCCCCGGGTCGAAAGCATAGATCCCTGCCAGACCGAAGAAACTAGCCGTCAAAAAAACGGCGCAGATCATCCTGAAAAACTGCACAGGAACACCTGTGATCTTCAAGAAATTGGGATAATTGATGAAGGAAGCCAATAGAAAATCGGCCTTAGGCACCACGAGACCGCTGAGAACACCATAAAGAATAAAGAAGAGTCCGGCGCCTAATGCGCCGGCATAGACCGCCAACGGTAATTTTTCCCTGTCAGATTTCGAAAGCACTTGGAGCAATCCCATGGCGGCGAGGATCGCTCCCGGGAAACCGATAAAATAACGCGCCAAGATTCCGGGGATCAACAAACCGGGACTTAAAAAACACGCTCCGGCCCATCCCATAAGAGCGATCCCCCATAAATGCTTTAGGGATGAGAAGGATCGAGTCCCTCTAAAAAGGATTCTCGCTCCAAACTGGAGCAAAGGAACGAACGAGAGAGGCAGCAGCAAGGCCCCAAGAACCGTAAGTATTTCCACATTAAACGGAGATCCCCGCAAGATGAACATATCCACCCATTCATTGGCCCCATGCAAGATCCCGAAGAGGCCAATGAGCCAGAGATCCCCGGAAAGGCCCAAGAGATCTTTTTTCTTCGGCATCGTGAAGATCACGAGCCCCATGACAAGGAATGCCAGGCCGTAAAAAAAGAATATCGTCTGCATTGCTATTTCTTTCCGTGGTTATGAATTGCTAAAGACCCCGTCATCCTGAAGGATGCGCAGCATCGCGAAGGATCCCTATTGAGATGCTTCGCGATGCTCAGCATGACGACAAATCACCTTCCGCCTGTGAATAATTATTTTTTTCCTTCTTCCAGAGCTTTGACCTTTTCTTTTAATTCGATCATCTTCAGTTCGCGGTCGACCGCGACCTTGTTGAACCGCTCAAGCTCCGCAAACTTTTCCTGCAGTTCTTTTTCCGATTTCTTTTCGCGAGTGACATCCCTGACATTTGCCAACACGATCATCTCGGCGCCCACGCCTATTCGGGTCAGGAGCACCGTGGCAGGGAATTCCTCCCCATCGGCTCGCTTATGCCTCCATTCGAAAAAACAAAAACCCTCCCGCACGGCCTTTTTGATCATTTCTTTGGCTTTTTCGGAAGAGGCGCGACCGTCCGGTTGCTGCTCAGGAGACAGGTCCCAAGGTCCAAACGACGTAAATTTTTCCTCGTCTTCAGCCCGAAACATTTCGATCGTTGCCAAGTTCCCGGAGATAAAGTTCCAGGAAGGCGGTCGGAGGACCATGATGGCATCGCGGGAATTTTCGAAAAGGCTGCGGTACTTCGCTTCGCTTTCCCGCACCCTCCCTTCGCTCTTGATGCGTTCAGAATCTATCTTGTTGAGCCAAAAGGAAAACGAAAAAATATAGAGTGACGCAAAAAAGAAGTTCCCAACAGCAACAAGAGAGACGCCGATTTCGTTGCTGATCCATTCCGCTTTTTCACCTTTGATCTTTAAAAAACCCAGGATGATCGGAAGAGCGATAATAATGGGAAAAACCCAGCGGATCAACTTCCCCCCGGGGGCATCCGAACTCACCACCGTCATGATCCCGCAACCGGGCCGGCAATACATCACCCCGAAAAAAATGGCTAAAAACAACACTGTCGTGTGCAAAGCCATGGCCGCACTGAAATAAATCCCGATCATAAGGGGGGCAGCATTGTAGAGGTATCCGACAAAGGCTAGCATCGAGATAAATCCGACGGGGATTATTAAGGGTTGAACAAAAAAACACAGGCCTTTTGATTTAAAGGCTAGTAACCCTAATGCCAGGCCAAGAATCGTAAAATTGAACGCTGTATTAAGCGCCATCCGGCCTGGGCTGGAAGTGAGAATAGCGTTAGGGAGTTCCTTGAATAAAAACTGATCGATCCCGAGATCCCAACGGAATAGGTATTCCGATAGCGTGAGCAGACCGATCCCGAAAACCACCGCGTTGCACATTTGTGCCATCTTTCGAAAACGCGGGTCATCCTTTCGTTTGATCTGAAGCAGCCATAACGACGCCCCGGAAAACGCAAAACATAAGGCTGTGTTGGCTTTCATAGTCACAAGGTTCGGCGAAATGCTCTTGAGGATCTGCACATCGAAAGCCCAGCCCAGCAGAACCGTGATCCCTCCAAGAAAAACAAAAAGACTCAGGATCTCGGAAACGAGCATGAAGCGGGGAGTGGTCCGGGTCACAGCTTCTAAGCAATCCAGAAAATGCTTTTTAGGTTCTTTTTCCATAATTCTTTCGCTTTCGGATCCCGGGCTATTTTTTCCCTAAGAGAATTTTTCCTACCGCTTGGGTTAAAACAGCCATATCCGAAGTCTTGACCACGAAATCATCGGCCCCCATTTTTCGGGCCTGAATGGGATCGATCGCGTCGAGTTTCCCGGTCATGACGATCACCGGCGGCGGATAGGGCTGGAACATCTCTTTGACCCTGCGACAGACTTCAAAACCCGAGACTTTTGGCATAACAACATCCGTCATGACAAGATCCGGAAGGGACCGCTGAAGCTCCTGAAGAAGACTTTCAAATTCCGAGAACGGCCGGACCTCATAGCCTTCGGATTCCAGGGCTGCCACGATCAGTTGAAGCGCGAGAGGATCGTCATCGATCACGCAGATCTTTTTTTTCATCACAACACTCCTTATAGAAGGATCTTTCGAATGGCCTGAATGAGCACCTGCATATCCGAGGTTTTGACCACGAAATCATCCGCCCCCATTTTTCGGGCCAGAATGGGATCCACCGCGTCGAGTTTCCCGGTCATGACGATCACCGGCGGTGGATGAGGCTGGAACATCTCTCGGATCTGACGGCAAGCCTCAAAACCCGTAATGTCCGGCATCACGACGTCGATCAGGACAAGGTCCGGAGTTGTCTGGCGGGCTCTCCGAAGAGCGTCTTCGAAATTCAAAGACGCCACCGCCGCGTGGCCTTCCTCTTCCAAGGCCGACACGATCATTTTTTGAGCCAAGGGGTCGTCATCGATCACGAGAATGTTTTTTTTCATCACATGTCTCCTGTCCATTGAGGGATCTTGAAAAGCGCTATCAAAAAAGCGTGTACACCACCAGTGTGATCGCCACCACCATCGTGGAGATCGCAAGCAAGAAAGAGCCGTCGCTGATATTTTCCAGTATTTTTTTTACACGAGAACGTCTTTTGCTTTTAAGCGCCAGAAAGGAAACCACGCAAGCCACCATAAAAACGATCGCGTCAAAAGCCAGGATCTCATCGACGACCGTATTCCCCTTCTGCTCCGGGTTCATCTGGATCAGCTGAATCACCGTAAGGCAGACACCGACCATGGCCGCGGATACCGAGAAAACATCCACTGAAATACTTGTTTCGATCTCTTCTGTTACGGATGATTCAGGCATGAAAACCTCCTTAGGTTCACGGAGAGATTACTCTTTCCCCGTATGGGAATCAAACAAAAAAGCCCGCGGGATAGATATCTTCGGCGTATTAAGTTGAACACGAAAAGCGGGGATCTCATGATCTTCCAGCCGACGATGTTCAACACGGATGTGTTTGAAAAGACGCTCGTCAACGCCCTCGGCGAAGCGAAAAAAGTCCCGGATTAGCAGCCAGCCCCTTTCCTTTTATCTTCTCCCAGGATTCAACAGAGCCGCGAACCACGTTGAAGAGCGGGTGGGGAAGGATCTTTTTCACTGAGGCGATGGCGTGATGCCTTGAGGGAGAGCGTTTCTTCAGTTTTGAGCAGAGCCACTCCAATTCATAACGGAGCTGCCCTTGGGTGACCGGGATCTTTTGGCCTGTTTTTTTTAACCCGATTTTCTTTTGATCGAAACAGTATCCGCGAACGCAGGCCTCTTCCCAGACCGAGAATAAATAACCCGCAATGGCTTTCTTGGGATAAGGGTGGCCCTTGAACCGTTCCAGCTGAGGGTGATGCTTATAACCGAGGGTCTTCCCTGCCAGAACCTTCTGCGCCAAAAGCGCCTCGCGCCAAAGAGCGACCAGTCCCTGCGGATCGAGATACTGCGGATGCAAACTCCAGAGTCGCATCGCTCATCCTTTGAAAATGGAAGGGTCAGCGGGGACCTTTGCGAAAAGCGGGAGCGATATAGCCGCGGGAGCGGCCTCCTCGACCGAAACGGCGGCCGCCAAACGAAGCTACTTTCATGGGCTTGTGTTCGATCAAGCTCTCAAGCGGCATTTCGGGATGTTCAGAAACAGGGATCGCCATCCGCATGAGCTTTTCGATGTCTTTGAGGTCTTTCCCCTGGTCCGGCGTCGCGAACGAGATCGCATGCCCTTTGTCACCGATACGGCCCGTACGGCCGATGCGATGGATGTAATTCTCGGAGTCATCCGGAAGATCGTAATTGAGCACGAGCTCGATCCCCTTCACATCAATGCCGCGCGCCGCGATATCGGTCGCCACAAGAATGCGGTATTTCCCTGACTTAAACCCTTCCAGGGCCTCGCGTCTTTGCGAGAGCGAACGGTCGGCATGGATCTCAGCGGCATTTTGCCCCATCTCACGGATGGCGCGGGTGATCTTATAAGCACCGATCTTGGTCCTCGAAAAAACAAGGATGGTCCCGTGATACTGCGCCAGGACTTTTTTGAGAAGATCTCTCTTGGCTTCCTTTTTCACGACGAAAACTTCCTGCGTGATCTTCTCCGCCACGGTCCCGGATCTCGCGATCTCGATATGGACCGGCAATTTCATCTGGGACGTCGCGATCTTCATGATGGTCTCCGGCATGGTCGCCGAGAAAAGCATGGTCTGGCGTTCCTTGGGAACCACGCGAAGGATCTTCTGGATCTGGGGCGCAAACCCCATATCAAGCATCCGGTCAGCTTCATCGAGCACGAGAATGCTGATCTCATTTAAGAATACATAGCGCTGTTCCATATGATCGATCAAACGGCCCGGGGTCGCGATGATGATGCGAGGATGCTGGCGAAGCTCCTGGATCTGATTATGCATGGAAGCGCCGCCGATCAGGATCGCGAATTTGATCTTCGGATCAAGCTTATGAATACTTTGATGGACCTGATAGGCCAATTCACGGGTCGGGATAAGGATCAGGCCGCGGCCTTTGGTCTGCGCAAGACGCTGGATCATCGGGATCCCGAACGCCAGGGTCTTCCCAGTCCCCGTCTGTGCGACACCGATCACGTCCTGCCCCGCCACGGCCAGCGGAATAGCCTTCTGCTGAATAGGCGTGGGGGTATGGAATTTCATCTTTGTAAGGGTTTCTAAGATATGAGGGGCGATACCCAACCCATAGAAGCTCGCTGGCGTGGGCTGCGCTAAAGACGGTGTCGGCTGAGGAACGGTGTGTGGCATGGCGGCATTATATGCTGGATTCAACCTAAACACGAGCTAATAAAAAATCTATTCGGAATGAACGATCGAGAAGCTCAAGATCATGGACGTGAAACGCTCAAACAAGGGGTCAGGCCGCTTTTTACTCCAAAATCCCTGTTTTGCAAATTTCGCCGAATTTCTTCGCGCTTTCGCGGACGGTCCGTTGGTGGGTCTTGTAATCCATCTCGATCAGACCGAATCTCGGACTAAAACCTTTGTCCCACTCAAAATTATCCAGAAGCGACCAGTAAAGATAGCCCGTGACCGGGACACCTTCCCCGATCGCACGGTGAATACTTTGTAGGTGCTCCCGGATGAATTCCCAACGTTCAGAGTCCTCGGAGGTGCAGATCCCGTTCTCAGTGATCATGACGGGGAGGTGATATTTTTTGAGTTTCAAAAGAAGCTGATACAAGCCTTCCGGATAAATATCCCACCCGAGTGAATTCTTTTGGACCGGGTCATGGCCTTTTTCACAGACATCCGCAAAAAGATTCCTGAACCCCCACCGTTTGAGGTCCACAAGCTGCCGGGAATAATAATTGACCCCGATAAAGTCCAAGGCCTTATGCCGCACAAAGGTATCGAGATAGCTTTCATTGAAGACTTTGTGCCGGAGCCATGCCGCGAAACGGTTTTTGAGAGTCCGGTCGCAGGGCACGAGCGCCATCATGTGTTGGGAAATACTGACAAAAGGCCCGGGAAGGTTGCAAGCATCTGACGAAAGCTCCGTCATCCTGAGCGAAGCGAAGGATCTCGCTTCAGATTCTTCGGCCTTCGTCCTCAGAATGACGGTTTCGCTAGAGGCTCCTAATTCCTTATAAATTTTATGGATCATGCGGTAGGTTGCGAGATGCGCCGCAGCCAAATGGTTTTTGACGCCCCACATCTTCCAAAGCGACTTTTCCTGCGGCGGCCAGACCCCAAAGAGATAAGCGTGTGAAAAATAAATGGTGGGTTCATTGATCGTGATCCAATAACGGACATGCTTCGCCAAAGCGCGAACGACGCGCTCGGAATATCGTAGAAAATATTCTACGGACCGTCTGTTCTCCCAGCCCCCGAGATCCGCAAACCATACGGGATTGGTGAAGTGGTGGAGCGTCACGATGGGCTCGATATTCCGCGACTTTAAAGCAAGTAGGACATCGGCGTAATGTTTGAGGGCCGATTCCGAGAACTTTCCCTCTTCCGGCTCGATGCGGCTCCATTCGACAGAAAGGCGGTGGGCGTTATGATGGAGTCCACGGGCAAGTTCGAAATCCAGTTCAAAGAGATCATGATGACGGCACGCCAGCCCGGAATTTTCCTTCCCGGCCTCTTTTTCCCAGCGCCACCAGTCCGAGCGGTCGTTCCCGCCCTCCACCTGATACGCCGCCGTCGCCGCCCCCCAAATAAAATCTTTCGGAAATTTGATTTCCATGATGAGGGAATTGTACCACAGCAAGGCCAGAGACCCTTCCTGAATCCCGATCCTCGCGGAGACAAAGGCTCGTCATCCTTTCTATCACAGCGGAGACATTATAAAACGATTCTATCGTGGATGCCTGCCCACTCAGCCCATGGGATGGTTATCACGGGACAAATACGGGGTGAAAGAGCACCCCCCGCTCCACATCATCCCGATTCTCCGTTGGATCGAAGTGTTGATGTTGATTGCGGCTTATCACAAGACCCTCAAGATGGGCCGAACGATCAGTGACTTAGGGGGATGCGAACAGCTCCAGTCGAAGCACATCGCTGAGACTATCCGGTATCGAAGTCTAGACCGGCAGTGGTATGGGTGATGTCAGCGGGGGTCTTGCTGGTCAAGGCTGGGATTGTTAGCTCTCGAAGGGATTTGTTTTGGAGGCAGGTCAGTTTTGACCTTTAGCCCTAAACACCTTCTTAAACAAACGACCGAGAATCACCCCTATGAAAAAGTATTGTAATGAGCCAAAAATAGAGAAAACCAAAGAGGGTATCCAGAAGTTTATTACCATGAAACCATCTATCCCTAGCTTATTGCTCACGAAGAAAAGCGGCAAGGTAATGAACGAAGCGGGGAAATCCAGCCCGTAGGGGATAAGAAACAGCATAACTGATTCGCCATCGCGCTGAATGCTTGCGTAAACAAAAACTGCCAATGCAATGATCAGAAAGAAATGAATCGCTCCCAAAAGGAGTCCTAATTTAAACGGGCTCTTCGTCTTAGAGAAAATATAGAATAATATCGCTGGCACAATGAACAGCAGAACCAGAACAACCGAAGCGCCAACAATCATGTTTTCCTCCAGTATTTATATTCGTTAACCGCCACGCCTTAGTTATCGGCTCAAACGGACCTCGCTAAAGGGTCGTCAGTTCCTCCCACTTCAGGGTAACCGCCGGAACAAACTCAGAATACTCATAGGTTGTATAGAGCATATCCTTGTTCGGATACTTAAGATCGCCCGAACGATCAGCAATTTAGCGGGATGCGAACAGCTCCAGTCGAAGCACATCGCTGAGACTATCCGGTATCGAAGTCTAGACCGGCAGTGGTAGGGATAACAGCCCCACTTAAAAAATACCCCTAAACCCAGGGACGGTTCTCGGTAACTCAATCTGGAGCAATCAATTAAAGGAGAACCGTCCCTAACATGACGCCAAGACCTTCAAGGTCCCAACTGTCGACGTATACCAACTTTCAAATCTGCGTCCAGGGCAACAATGGCCAGAATATTTTCGGGGACGAAAAAGACCGTTTGCGATATCTTTCCCTCATTGAGAAATACTGCCAACATCGCAACATGCAGGGTTTCGCTTTTTGTCTGATGGATAACCCTGCGCACATGTTATTCCGCACACCGTCAACTCAGGCCTTATCCAAGACGAGGCATGCCATCCAGGTCTCCTACGCAATGCATTTCACCCGTCAATACCAACGCCAAGAGCATCTTTTTTAGGACCGGTTCTCAAGCGGGGTAATCAAGAACGGACTTCATCTTTTATCCACTAAAGAATACATTGAAAAAAATCCGGAGAAAGCGGGGATGACATACCGAAAAGAAGATTAGATCTCGAGTAGCGCTTTCAGGGACAGTTCTTGTGTATCCCTAAGCCCTATCACCTGTTAGCAAGAACCGTCCCTGGAGGGATATTATGAATGGTAAAACCTGAGCGGACGCTTCAGACGATGAGCCCTGCTCGACAGGCTTAAGCGACTCGCTATTGGGTTTCGAGGCGAGCCGGCCGATAATGAGGTCATGCCCTGGTCCCTATTTTCTTTTCACTAAAGGTGACTAGGGCTAGTCCAATGAACCCTTAATTTTTAGATGGAGAATGGGTCATGCCTTCGCTTATCCGTCAGATCAAGAAAACTTATGGCATGGCCAAACCTCACGAGCGAAAAACCGTGCTGCATAATTTCGCCTCGCTTTCCGTGTTGCAGGCGATCACTTACCTTCTCCCCATCCTGATCCTGCCTTATCTTTTCAGGGTGATCGGCCCGGAGAAATTCGGCTTGATCGCCTTCGCGCAGGCCTTCGTACAATACTTCATGATCCTGACCGATTACGGGTTCAGCATCTCCGCCACAAAAGAAATTTCTCTTTGCCAACACGACCGCGCAGAGATCAGCAAGGTCTTTTCATCCGTCATGACGGTGAAGATCGCCCTGGCGATCGTCAGCCTCATCCTGCTCGGCGGCCTTGTCTATTTTGTTCCGAAATTCAGAGAGGACTGGATGGTCTATGCCATGAGTTTTGGCGCGGTGCTGGGGAACACCCTTTTCCCGGTGTGGTTCTTCCAGGGTACGGAAAAAATGAAATACATCGCAGACCTCAATATCGCGGGCGGGATCCTCACGGTCGTTTTTATTTTGTTTTCCGTCCACGGGCCCGAGGACTATCTGATGGTCCCACTCATCGCTTCTTGCACAGGTTTGATCACGGGTCTTTTGGGGCAATACATTGCTTTCAAGCACCTGGGGGTTTCGTTCCGATTTCCCGGATACACGAGTTTGCGGGGCCAACTTACCGCGGGCTGGGACATCTTTGTTTCGATCGTCGCGATCAACGCTTACACCACGACGCGCATTTTTGCCGTCGGCCTTCTCACCAACAACACCGTCACAGGATTTTACTCCATCGCCGAGAAACTTGCGGGCCTCTGCCAGACCTTCCCGCTTTCTTCTTTTTCTCAGGCGCTTTTCCCGCGTCTAAGCAAAATATTCCATAAAAGCAAGACCCGGGCGCTTGAATTCATGGAGCGGATCCAGCTGATCACGGTCACGATCTCCTTGATCTGCCTGCCGCTCATCTTTATTTTCGCGAACCCCATCATCCGGACGATCTTTGGCGGAAATTATCCGGAAACCGTGCTTTCCTTCCGGCTGCTCCTCGTCTCCGTTCTTTTCATCAGCTCCAACGCCTTCCGCGTCCAGTTCCTGCTCGTTTGCGGCAAGACGCACATCTATTCCAGGATCCATGTGATGATGGCGATGATCGGCCTGCCGATGATCTTTCTTCTGATCGATTCTTTTTCTTATGTGGGAGCGGCGATCGCGACCATCATGATCGAGGCGGGGATCTTTGCGGTCACCTTCGTGACCGTCCGAAGGCTCAAATTCTCCTGAACCGTGAACGATTCTCAAACAAAAAGCGCAGGGCCAAAAACCCTGCGCTTTTTTTATAAGTCTCCCCCCAACGGTGGAAGTTATTCTTTATTGAATCGCGACCTTCTGCGCATCTTTCTGCCCCGGCGCTTTGGGCAACGTGATGGTTAACACCCCATTCTTGTATTCCGCGGCGATCTTCGATTCATCGACCGGCCCGGGCAGGCTCAAGCTCCGCGCGAAAGAACCGTAGCTGCGTTCCTGCGCATAGTAGCCGCTTTGAGGATCCCCGGTCTTATTGGTCACTTCGCGCATACCTTCGATCGTCAGGACATTCTCTTTCACGGTCAGATCGATCTTATCCTTCTCCAAACCGGGAAGATCGCTCTTAACAATGTAGGCGTCCTTCGTTTCTTCGAGATCCACGGCAGGAGTGAAATCAAAACCCGTGTTTTGAGGCATGTTCTGGAGAAGCGGAGAACCGAACATAAAAGCGTTCTGCATCAGGCTGTTCATGCGCTGGCTCATGTTGCTGAACGCCTCCCTGGGGTCCTGCTGGTTCATGACCCCCGGGGGTAAGGCTTGGGGGGGCCTTGAGGCCATCGGATGCGGCCGTGGACGCGTGAACATTGCGGCGTCTTGCGCCGGGAGGATCGCCTCCTTCTGCTTTTTTTCAAGTGCGGCTTGCCGTTGGCCTTGGCGGATCAACACGACCGCCTGGAATAGAACAACGATCACAAGGATCGCGATAATAATGGGGATAGTCTTGATCTTCTTTGCGGATGGTTCAGTCATGGGAATCCTCCTTCTCTGTTTAAAAGTCGTTTTTATTTTAAAATAAAGACCCCGTCCCTCGGCAAGCCTGGCCGGGGATTGACGCGCGCAACGGAAGCTTTTTAATGACTAGTTCGCCGTTGAATCGATCCGAACCACAGCATGGGAGGTCCGGACCACTCGTTCTTTTCCGTCCGGCATGACTACGGACAGTGAGATCTGCGCGTCCCCGGAAACCCATCCGTATTGATCCACCCGGACCTCGACCGTATCTTCAGGAATCACGGTCTTTTGCCCCGGTCTTAGGACCAAAAAATTTTGAGCCCGGCTTTGGTCCACGATATTGATCGATAGGGCCACATTACTTCGATTATCCGCATACCCCGAGATAAGACCTGATCCCTTCTTTTTCCCCGTACCGTTCGAGGCCTTGGATTCCACCACGTTCTGAAAGGTGTACCGTCCCCCGGACGTGCTGATGAATCCGACCTTCCCGTCATTTTCGACGATCTTGAGACGAACCTGCGCCGACCCTCCTTCCGGAACGTGTTCGATCCATGAGGCATCGTTTTTGAGATTCAAGCTCTGTCCGGGTTTGATAGAACCTCCTCCGGAGATGCCTTGGACCGAACGGGCGCTCACTTTCACGGTCGTTGCCCCTTCATTGGTGATACTCGCCGCAAACAGAGACCCCGCCGCGAAGAAAAAAACGAGGAGAAAAAGGAAGACCTTGAAAAATCCGGGGAGACTCATGAAGCGTCGCTCGAAGATCATCGGTTCGTTTTTCAATCCGTGGGCTCTCCTGAAAAACTTTAAGCTGTAAGATCAGCAAATAAATTATAAGCTTCTTTCTAGTCTCTGCCTATCATAACTTTGATGCCCCGCTCACCCACCTTCCGTCAAACTATGCTTTATCGTGGCGCAAAATAATGAGTGAGCGCCCGTGGGCAGAAAAAGCGGGGTCATCCTAATTCAAACGATGTGACGCCGAAGATCTTTTGCAGCTGGATCTCCGGCTCAGGGCCCCGATACATCCGCGCGGTTTTAAAGATGGGCTGCATCTCCAGCGCCTTCGCCAATCGTAGGCCGGCGAGATTGACTTCGGGAATATCCAGAGAAACCTTTTCGGACGGTTGAACGAATGAACACAGCCAGAGAAATAGCTTTTCGGCAATCCCATCATTGTCCGCGAACAACGGACCGATCTTATAACCCGTTTTGCATTTCCTGAGGACTCCGTATCCTTTCACCTGAGCGTCTTCCTCCCACAAACAGGCTTTCGCATTTTCCATACACAACCATTTCTCCAGGAATAATTTTCTTTCGGCGGGGAAACATTGACGGTCGTACGCCATCACCCTCCCGAAATCGAGACCGGTGACGGGGCGGATCGCCTCGGCATGAACGGCGGGAGCCGAAGCCGCGCTCTTATATTCATAGCGGACATTGCTGTAGGCGAAACGGAATCCTGATTTTTCATAATTCTTCTGCTGCGCGAGCACACCATCCACGCCCACCGTACGTGTTTTTTTCAAACGCGCCAAAGCGGTTTGCCCGAGCTGAACTCCGCAACCTTGCCCGCGGAATTCTTCAAGAACAATAAAAAAACCGATAAAGGCAAAATCGTTGCCATAAGAAACCGCGGCGATACATCCGATCGGTCTGCCGTCTGATAATGCGATCAAAAAACCGTCCGGGTCCGTTTCATAAAAAACACGGGCATCCTCCAAGCCGGGGTTCCACCCCTCTTTTGCGGCTTGTTCAATCGCAAAATCAACTTCGGGTCTTGTCATGCGTCTGATGATGCTATTCATAGTTGATCCGATCCTCCGAAGATGAAATGTATGCGCTTTGAATCACTTGCACTGAAAGGACTTCGCCGCCGGACACTTGAGTATCGGCCACAGCACCGACGGTATTAATCAAAACTCCCCCGATGGATTTTTGAGAGGAGAAAAGAAAGAAACCGTTGACCCCATAAAAAAAAAGCACCTATAATCCCCCCGCGCCCCAAAAGATCCAGAGGTCCTAAGGATTTTTCCCAAGCGGGCAACGATCAAAAAAACGGACCGACTCATCCTCAACGAGGTCCTGCGACCCTTATGAAAAGCAGAAAAGATCATCCGAAATACCGCCTTGAACCCACCGCGGCCATGGTGATGCTGTGGTCTCGGGGTCTGTATAAAAAAGGCTTACCCAAACGCTATCTTGCGACGCTGGATCTTCGCTCCGCGAAAAAGATAACCGAAGAATGTCACAAGGTCTGTCCCTGGTACGGAGAGATCATCCTGAATCGCAAGCACCTGATAAAACATCTGACCCAAAAACGTTTAAGATCCGCGCGAAAACCTCACCGGGTGATCGTTCTGGGATCGGGGAAATCGCCCCTTTCGCTTGAGTTGCTGGCCGATCGCGCCGTGGCGCCGGATCGGGTGATCGAAGTGGATACGCGGGGTCTCGACGTCAAGCAAAGGACTTTCCAGGAGATCGCGCCGACCCTTTGCGGGAAGATCGACTTTGTTACCGCCGATGTGACTTCCAAGCAGGCGGAGCGGGCCTATCGGGCCGGAAAAAGAACCCCTTCGATCATCATCATTGAAGGCCTGTCTTATTTTATTTCCGTCCGGAAACTCGAACGGATCCTCCGGCTTTTCCGAACGGAAAAGCGCGAGAACCTGCTCATTATGGAATATTTGCTGCCCTACATGAGCGTTTCTGAAGAAAAAAGATTTATCCCGCGGACCGTCCTTAAGATGGTAAGACGGATCGGCGGAATTCGCGCGCTGACCCACTACACCCAAGCCAAGACGAAGAAAATCATCAGCGCCTTAGGCGGAAAATGGGAGGACTGTTTTACCGTCACCGACATGGAACGCCTTCGAACAGGGAAAAACCGTTATTTCCGGTCTGGGAATGACGGATGGATCGAGTGCCTCACCGCCCGCATTTAAGTCCGGGACCACTCCGCCCGCGTGTATCCTGAAAACGAGGCGGAGGATCAGCTTGTGATCCCTTAAGCCGCTTCTTTACTTCTTGGGACAGGACTGACTTCGCTTATATTTTTTATACCCAGTGGTAAAAACAATCCCTCCCACGATCACCGCAATGCTGATATCAAAATTAAGCCAGCCAGGGCATAAGGTCGGGTTCAAATTTTTGACATAGGCCACCAGCGCTAAAAAAGTCAGCGCGATCGCCCAAACAACAGCCAGAAACCGGCAGCTGCGCATGAGAGCCGGATCGTCCCACCGTTCTTTTGGAAGTTCGGCCCTCGCGTATTGCAAGGTAAAAGGCTTCCCGATCAAGATCGTCCCCCAGATCAAACACGCGAGAGATCCGTTGGAAATGATCCCCATGTTTTTGGCAACCTCTAGGGATTTCATCCAATCAACAGCGATCGCGCAGGCGATAAAGAAAATTAAAGTTCCCCATTGCAGGAGGAAGCCTCTGCGCAATTCCCTAAAGCCAAATATCAGGCTGGCCAAAAGACCGAGGAGGATCGATCTTTCCAGGCTGACGAATGTCTGGCCTGAAAAAAAGAGGAACAACAGCCACGGCATAAACCCTAGCAGAAAAGTTGTCAATTCCTTAAGTTCTTTCATTTTTCATCCTCAGGTTTGAAGGGTGCCTCGAACTCTATTTCGAGAAACAAAAAAGACGTTGCGGGATTATACACCGACAGCAAGGAGGAAATCCGAAAACGAAGAGCCGAACTAAAGAAATTGACGTTGGAACGCAGAAAGCAGTATAACCTACAAAAACGTGCTCGGAGGCAGACCCGATCCGTAAGTTAAATTCCGGCTTTCATATCTACTTTATAGAAAAAGACGCGCACCCTATTTTATCCCTAGTGCGGAGGCATCACGGCCGTTAAGCCGTGGGGCTCCATGCGGCAGTTAAAGGATTTTCCCCATGAATACACATTTTTCGATCACACCCCTATCGTCGAACCTGGTTAGGATAAGGATTTAGGCCTATGAAAAAAAATAATTCGAAGCAATCACAAAACCTCCTGAGGGACACACTCGTCGCTTCGACAACGGGCGGAGAAATGATCTTTGCGCCCACCCTTCCCGCTTCGGGAGAACTGGCAGCGGTCCTTTCGCCTGCCGCGTATCTTTTGGGAAGCTTCAAAAGTTTTTTGATAGGGCTCCGGGCGGCCATCAAGAACAAACAGGTCCTTATTTCAACGGGGGTCCTCACCGCCCTTTGGATCACGGTGACTGTTCTGACGCGAATGGGCCTATCGGGAAGAATCCTGGATGCGCTTAATTTTCTCACTTTTGCGCAAAGCGGCTGCGGCGGCGGGATACTGGCGATCACGGGGACTTCTTTGGGTAAGGGCGTTGTTTCGTATTTTCTTTTCAGGTTCATCCTTCCGCTCTTCAGCGGCCAAAAAACTTTTAACGGGATTTCCGGGGGTTTTAAAACCTTATTTTCTTCTTTCGGAGCCGTAAAAAATACTTCCGCTTTCAGCGCGTTATTTTTTGGGATCGGCGTCGCGCTGGTGGTTTACAATTTTATGGCCGGAAAAACACTCGTGGCCAACAGCCTGGTGGGGATCGGGGCCCTTTTAATCTCCCTTCAGGCCTTGTCCCAAAGAGCGGGTTTCTTGCGCGGGCTTTTAACTTCTTGGGCCCATCAATACTCTAAGAGCAACGCCTTGAATGCGGGCTTTATTAACAGCCTTCTTGCAGGCTGGACTTCGGGATTTGCGATAGCGATCGCCCTTTCGGTGACTCATGTGGAATATATTTGCTACCTTTTCGGTGGGGTGGCTGTGGCAGCGGGGCTTATCCTGGTGATAGCCGGAAAATATAAAGGGAGCAAGGTCCCTGCAGCCATCGCTTTACTGTTTTTAACGGCGTTTTTTTCTTTGGGCCTATCCTCGCCGGCTCTGGCAGGAGACGATTCCAAAGGGCTCCCTT
Organism: uncultured bacterium; assembly: GCA_964482725.1. Lineage (GTDB taxonomy): Bacteria > Omnitrophota > Omnitrophia > Omnitrophales > Aquincolibacteriaceae > Aquincolibacterium. The sequence continues at coordinate 20,664 of CAYZYT010000017.1, forward strand.
ACCATGATTACGCGAAGTATTCTTATTTTGTGAGCAACGTTCACGTCAGCCCTAACTACGGAACAGAGCGTACCCTAAAAGTCCATATCCCGATTACCGTGCGCGACAAGAAATCGCAGATCATCCTTTCGAGCGATACGATCACCATCACGTTTGACAATCTCCCTCTTAACAAGACCCTCGCCCAGGAAGGGGGATTGTCATTCACGACGGGTTCCCGGTTCGACTTCGAGCTTTCGATTCCAAGCCAGGGCATCTCTTCTGAAAAAGAGGTGGGCGAAATATGGGAGAAAGAGTACGTCGCGAGGTCTCCCAATATGCAAAAAACGAATTTGTTTGGATATCCGGCGCTTCAATCCGTCAATGATACCTACGCGGATTTTATTATTTTCTTGAAGAATGTCCAATTGCCGACCGGGATCGCCGTTTTCAAAATAAGCATCAACGCGAGTATCAATTGTGGAATGCAGAACAACACCACGCAATGCGATATGTTCCGGGAAAAATACAAAGCGCAACAGGTGCCCGCTTTCCAGAACCTTTATAAGCAGTTCGGAGGGATCACGGTCAGGGTTGAAAAAGAGGTTCAGCTGAGAAACTATCCAAGCAAGGCCGCTCCGGCGGTTGTGGATCAAGTGAAGGAATCGCAGGCCTCGAAAACTGCCGGAGAAACCAGCGTTCCGGTGGCTGTGGCGATCGTGGCCGCGGGAGTCGTTGCGGCTTTGGCCGGTGCAGGTGCGGCCGCGGGCGCAGCCGCGGGTCAGGGAGCTTCCTCCAACAATGAAAAGCCGCAAGAAAGCACCTATAAGATGGCCCTCAAGAAAGATTTCGGGGACAAGATTAAATACAACGCGGACTCGGTCACCGTCTACGCCCGGATGATCGAAGTGACCGCCGAGGGGGCGGAAATCGACCGGCCGGACCTGACACAACGCATCAGTATTTTTTCGGAGAACCCGCTACTTGAAGTGAGCGCCGGCGTGATGTCCGGTTCTTATCTCGGCGCGGGCGTGATCGCGGGAAAAGCCGCGAAAGCCCAAACGAACGTCGAAGTGATCCTCAGTTTCCGTTTTACCGGTGAAGGCGGGACGTTCCAGAATAATGTGAAATTCAAAATTGTGGGAGAATGCTCGATCGAACTGGAAGCCGAAAAAATATTCCTTCTCGCGGCGTCCGGCAGAAGCTTTGAGTTGCCTTACGAATTTATGAATTTCATCATGGAACCTACCGACGTGACGGTCAAGGCGATGAAAGACGGCGTGCCGTTCGATTTAAGTCTCGGAAAAAACAAGGAAGGAAAGCCGGTCATTGTCGCGACGGATAAAGCCGAGAAGAAGCCGACGGTACAGTTCTTCGAAAGTTTTCCGTGCGAGATCGTAGCGAAAAACGAAAAAGAGTCGGCGCGAACGGTGTTTTCGACCGTGTTGTGCTATGAAGGCATCTTGCCTGACTTTTTGGGCAAAGAGAAAGAAATCGTGGCCTATCAGAATGCGGAAGGGGAAATGCCGGTGACGAACATCGCCTTCCGATTGGGCCTCTGGGATGAGGCCAAGAAAAATCTTGCGATGTCTCGCCCGAAAGAGATCGAAGTGGATTTTTCTGATGAGCAAGGCGTGTTTGAAGTGATCGGCCTTGAAAATGAGATCGATACTGGGAAAAGTACAAGCGAGTATGTGCTTTATGCGTTTAAGGCCGAAAAGTCCCTCCCGAGCCCGGCCCCGGTTCCCGGGATTTTGTCGGTGATTTATCGATCGGACACGGCTTCTTTTGAAAGTGCGACCGCTGTCAAACTGATCCCGGATCTGTTGACCTACGAAAAAGAGCGGGAAAAAGAATTTCAGAATTGTAAAAGGATCATCAACACCTACATGGCGGTGCGGTTCAGGGTCCAGAAGCTCAAGGAGCTCCGTGAGGGCTACGACAAAATGGGGCTCCGGGACCTGCAACTGTTCAGGCAAAAATGTTGGGAGATCGCTTCCCGCTGCATCCTGCAGGAAAAGGAAAGCTATCTCATTGATTCCTATTGGTACGATGAAGCCATCGCGACCGCGGAGCTTGTGGTCTACGTCGGAGATATCGCCCTGGATGTCGCGTTGGCGCCCTTTGGCGGACCGATTGCCGGATTCGTGATCGGGCAAGTCAAGTCAGGACTTCTCGAGCTGATCGCCGTAAGAATTGAAAAGGGCGGTGTTAGCTACGCGGCGATCTATAAGCTGATCATGAAACGACTCGAGCAGGCCGCGGGACAAGCGGACGGCCTCATCGAAACGCCGGGGTTCGACAAACCCAAGGCTTTGGTGGCATGGCTTTCTTGTTACGTTCTGTACCGCATCATGTTCCACTGGTATTTCGATAAAGAAGATAACGGAGATCCCAAGGGTTTGGTGGAAGCGGTGCAATCCGGTCTGATGGATTTTGCGGGAAAAGGGGTTTCCCTTTTACTTGGGGAGTTCGCGAAAGGGATCGCCAAAGAAAGAGGCCTCGATCTGCACAGTACCGCCGACAAAGAACAGCAATGGGTGAATGACAAGGTCAGCAAAGGCGCCAAAAAAGGTTTGGATGCGATGGACCATGCGGCTGAGACGTTGGATAAGAAAATTGAGGAAATAAAAACGGTGCTGGTCGGTTATATTGAGAAGATCCGATCGGGTGCCGTCAGCCTTTAGATTTGCGCTCTTGTTTGACGGCTCCCCCGCCTGGGACCCCTTTCCGCTCCTGCGGAGCTTCAAGGGCTAACGCTTCATTTGTTCTCTAAACCAAAACAAATGAAGTCGATTGCGAACTCGTCCCATAATACGGGACAGATCAAACCTGCGGAAAGGGACAAATAAAAAGGGCCCCAGCAATAATGCCGAGGCCCTTTTTTATATGGCCCAGGAGGCTAAACCCAAGGTCCGGAAGCCTTCCCCTTTAGACCAAGCGCTCAAGTATGCGCAAGTGCTGAGTGAACCATCCGTTGTGTCCAAGAATCATCCAACACCTGCGAGCAATTGAAGATGTGAACGAGCATAATTTCTTCTCAAAACCGGAGGGAATAGCGTGAAACAAACAAATCTTTGTAACATTACCACAATTTGATGCCATATGTTCGATATAGGAACAAGGGCACAATTATTAGCAAAGCCCAAATAATCACTCCCCAAATTACCATTTGCATCCAATCAGCTTTATTGCATGATTTGCAATATGAATTTCCCTTTCGCCAGATCAATTCATTCTCAGGGAATACTTGCTTGCATTTACAGCAGGTGGGCTGAGACGAGGCTTTCCCTTCGAGATTTAAGATTCCGCTATCTTTGTACAGCTTCGTCAACCACTGCATTATTTTGTTCAGCATTTTTCCCCTCACTTTCAAAAAGAGAAAATCAACGGGCAAACTTGCCGATTGCACCTATGACTGCACCTATTAATATCAAAATCCCTGCCCAAAGCACCAACTTGGCCTTTTTTTCCCCTAATTTCTCTTTTTGTTTAATCCCATAATAAATACCAAGAACGCCTGCGCTCAACCCTATTAAAACATCAAAAAAAGAACCAACGCTCATGATTTCACCTCTTTCTTAAACTGCTCTTTGACGGACGGGCGAGTGAAAAATATTAATACGGATATACCGAGAATGAATCGTAATGAAAAAGCACCCACAGCGATCAGAAACCATGCCGGGCCTGACTTTGAAAGTTCCTTGATGCTCTGAAGAAACTGTGGAAGGGTTAACGCTGCACTTAACAGCAAAAGTACAGAAAACACCATAAGCGAGATTCTCGCCCAATTCTTTCGGTGCAAAATACCACTTCCGATGACCACGAAAAAAATCGGTAAACCGATATAATCAATTCGCCAAATATTTCTGGCCGAGTTTATGACGGCGTAGATTATGCCTGAAACGATGTAAAAATTTCCCCAAAATGTCACTCCTTTTGACCTTTGAAGGCTCATGGTTGCTCCTTACAGGCGTGATATAAAAAGCGTTGTTTCTATCGTCGCTTTTATCGACAATGGTAACGCCTTTATTGAGCTATAAAACCTCGCCTGAATCTCCCCCACAAAAAACAAAACCCCATGCGAGCAACTTGCTCGCACAGGGCTTTGTTTTAATGCTTCGCCAGCCTGTGATGCGCTGGGCTTATGAAATAACTCCCCCGCCTGGGGGACTTTCGCAACTGGCTACTGGAGTCCAGCGAGGTTGAAACAGTAAAGACGTTATTAAAAACTGCACATCTTGCGCACAGGTGAAGTAAGCTCGCTATTTAAGATCAAAACGGTCAAGATTCATCACCTTGGCCCAGGCCTCGACAAAATCACGCGCGAACTTTTCTTTAGAATCTTCAGAGGCATAGACCTCCGCAACCGCCCGCAACTCAGAGTTCGAGCCGAAGATTAGATCCACAGAAGTCGCTGTCCATTTCGGTTTACCGGTCTTGCGATCATGACCTTCATAGATGCCTTCAGAGTTAGAAGACTTCTTCCACTCTGTGGACATATCGAGCAGGTTCATAAAGAAATCGTTGCTCAACACTCCAGGCCGTTCTGTGAATACGCCCTGTTTGGATTCTCCGGAATTGGCATTCAGTGCGCGCATCCCTCCCACGAGAGCGGTCATCTCAGGAACAGTCAGATTCAACAGGCTCGCCTTGTCAACGAGCATGTCCGCGGGTGACTTGGAGTTGTTTTTACCAAAGTAGTTGCGAAACCCGTCGGCCGTCGGCTCAAGCACGGAAAAGGAACTTACATCCGTTTGTTCCTGCGATGCGTCTGCACGCCCCGGCGCAAAAGGCACCTCAATGTTGGTGCCGGCATCTTGGGCCGCCTTCTCGATAGCAGCATTACCGCCCAGAACGATCAGATCGGCCAGTGACACCTTCGTATTGTCCGAACGTGACCCATTGAAGTCTTTTTGGATCTTTTCCAGGACCGTCAGCACTCTTTCAAGTTCTTTCGGGTTATTGACTTCCCAATTTCTTTGCGGCTCAAGGCGGACACGCGCCCCATTCGCACCTCCGCGCATATCACTCCCGCGGAAACTAGCGGCAGAGGCCCAGGCCGTTCTGACAAGCTCGGGTACCGTTAGCCCTGATTTGAGGATCTCACCCTTCAGCTTCGCCCTGTCTTCCTGGTTGATCAAGTCATAATTCACGGCAGGCAAAGGATCTTGCCAGATCATCTCTACCTTAGGCACATCGGCTCCAAGATAGCGTGCGCGAGGCCCCATATCGCGGTGCGTCAGCTTGAACCATGCCTTGGCAAATGCAGTTTTAAATTCTTCCGGGTTCTCCTGGAAGCGCTTCGCGATCTTCCGGTATTCCGGGTCCTCTTTCAGCGCAAGATCCGTAGTGAACATAATAGGCGCATGAAACTTGCCCTTCATGTGCGCATCCGGAACCATCTTGGCGGCGGATTCATCGGTCGGAATCCATTGAATAGCACCCGCAGGGCTCTTGGTTTTTTTCCATTCGAAATTGAACAGATTATCCAGATACATCATCGTGAACTTGGTTGGCTTAGCGGTCCAAGCGCCTTCTAACCCGCTCGAAACAGTGTCTTCGGCATTCCCTTTACCAACCTTGTTCTTCCAGCCGAGACCTTGTTCTTCGATCGGAGCACCGGCAGGCTCGGGGCCAACATTCCCGGTCGGAGGATGTGCGCCATGCGCCTTGCCAAAAGTGTGCCCGCCCGCGATGAGCGCCACAGTTTCTTCGTCGTTCATCGCCATACGGCCAAAGGACTCACGAATATCCTTTGCGGCTGCAAGCGGATCAGGTTTACCACCTGGCCCTTCCGGATTGACATAAATCAGACCCATCTGAACAGCGGCAAGAGGCCCTTTTAATTTTCCCTCTTTACTGCGACGCTTACCCTCAAGCCACTTGGTTTCAGGTCCCCAATCAACCATGTCAGGCTCCCATTCGTCCTGGCGGCCGCCTGCAAAACCGATGGTTTTGAAGCCCATATTTTCCATCGCAACATTGCCCGTCAAGATCATCAGGTCAGCCCATGAGATCTTTTTCCCATATTTCTGCTTGATCGGCCAAAGTAAGCGCCGCGCTTTATCAAGATTCACATTGTCGGGCCAGCTATTGAGCGGATCAAAGCGTTGCTGCCCGCCTCCGGCACCGCCACGCCCGTCAAAGGTTCGGTAGGTCCCGGCGCTGTGCCAGGCCATACGAATAAAAAATGGTCCATAATTGCCGTAATCGGCCGGCCACCAATCTTGCGACGTCGTGAGCACGTCGTTAATATCCTTCTTCAAAGCTTCAAGATCGAGACTTTGAAATTCCTTGGCATAGTTAAATCCTTCGCCATAGGGATTGGACGCGACGTCATGCGCGCGAAGTGGCTTAAGGTCGAGCTGGTCCGGCCACCAGAATTGGTTTGATTTTGCTTCTTCCTTGTTTGAGGTGGGGTCCGCGAACGCAACGGTAAAAAAAGAAACTGCCAATAAACCAGCCGTTACTACAGTCACTAGTAAGTTGCGCGCTCTCATGATTTTCATCCTCCCTGGGTTTAGCTGCTGCGTAAGTCTAACAATTGGCATCCTCAATGGCAAGCGCCTAAGCCGTCCTGGTGCGTTAGGTAAAAACAACCGGCTCTCCGGGAGATTCCAACAAAGAGACTGCCCGCGATTTTTCAAAGCACCGGTAAAGAGAACAGGGCTTGAACAGACAAGCCTCTGCTGTCCCGGCGCACAACATTCCTTGACCGATATATTCCATAAATGGTATATTGATCCATGAAAAGCTCATCGATCGATCCTAAGACGCTTGCGCGCGCCTCAAAGACCCTCCGCGTCCTCGCGCATCCGGTCCGCCTGACCCTCATCGAACAGCTCAAGACCCGGAAACGGTCGGTCGGCGAACTTACCGCCCTGCTCGATCTCCCGCAAGCCGTGGTCTCCAAGCACCTGGCACTTCTGAAAAACGCCGGGCTGCTCGCGAGCCAAACCGATTGTAATTTCCGTTATTATTCCCTGGCGAACACCAAGGTCCTGGATGTTCTCCGATGCATCAAAAAAAGCTGTCCCAAGGAGGTCTGACCATGCGTATTCTTATTGTAGGAGGAGTCGCGGGAGGCGCTTCCGCCGCAGCAAGGGCAAGACGACTCTCGGAAGAGGCCGAGATCATTATTTTCGAGCGGGGACCCTACATCTCCTTCGCGAACTGCGGCCTTCCTTATCATATCGGCGGCGCCATCCCCGACCGTGACCGGCTCCTGGTCCAAAGCCCTGAGTCTATGCGCAAGACCCTCAATATCGATGTACGCACCGGCACGGAGGTCCTTCAGATCAACCGCGCACAGAAACAACTCGTGACCCGTGAGCTCAGCACCGGGACCCAACGCAAAGAGTCCTACGATTTTCTGATCCTGAGCCCGGGCGCCGAACCTATTCGCCCCACCCTTCCAGGCATCGATTCTAAAAAAGTCCTGACCCTGCGCAGCATGAACGATATGGACACGATCAAAAAGATCGTCGACAGCGAACGGCCGGAACGCGCGGTCATCGTGGGCGGCGGCTATATCGGCCTCGAAATGGCGGAGGCCCTTCGGGAAAGAAAGATGGCCGTCACCCTGGTCGAACTGACCCCTCAGGTGATGGGCCCCGCGGATCCCGAAATGGTCACGGCACTGCACCAGGAGATGACGCTCCACGGCGTAGACCTCCGACTCGGAACTTCCGTGAAAGGGTTCCGCGAGAAAAACGCGCATCTTGTCGCCGACCTAAGCACCGGAGAATCGATTGCCTGCGGCCTCGCGATCCTGGCGATCGGCGTCAAGCCCGAGATCAAACTCGCCCAGGAGGCCGGCCTTGAGATCGGCTCCCGAGGCGGTATCGCAGTGGATCAGGGTATGCGCACGAACGACCCTGCTATTTTCGCGGTGGGCGACGCCGTGGAGGTCCGGGACTTTGTAACAGACGCGCCGTCGATCATCCCTTTGGCCGGCCCCGCCAACCGTCAGGGCCGGATCGCCGCGGATAATATTTTCGGCCGCCACTCAACTTATAAAAATACGCAGGGCACGGCGATCTGCAAGGTTTTCGGCCTCACGATCGGCATGACCGGCGCGAGTGAAAAGACCCTGAAACGGCTCGCGGTCCCTTACGAAAAGGTTTATATCCACGCCGCTTCGCACGCAAGCTACTACCCCGGGGCCTTCCCGATCCATCTGAAGCTCCTCTTCGACCCCCAAAGCGGAAAGATCCTCGGCGCACAAGCCGTCGGCCATGACGGAGTTGATAAACGGATCGACGTACTCGCCGTAGCGTTGCGGGCCGGACTCACGGTCTACGATCTGGAAGACATGGAGCTTTCTTACGCCCCGCCCTACGGCTCGGCCAAAGACCCGATCAATTACGCGGGTTTCGTCGCGTCCAATGTTCTCCGGAAAGATGTCCGGATCTGTCACCCCGCCGATGTCATGGCCCCCCAACAGGATCAAACAATCCTCGATGTTCGTCCGGCGGAGACGATCGTCACCGGGATGATCCCCGGCGCGATCGCGATCCCGCTTGAGTCTTTACGAGAACGGCTCACGGATCTCTCGAAAGAAAAAGAATATTTGGTCTATTGCAAAGTCGGCTTACGGGGATATCTCGCCTGCCGCATTCTTTCGCAAAACGGTTTCAATTGCCGGGACCTGACCGGAGGTTATGAAACCTATCAAGCCAGTCTCGGCATCACTCCGCCCGCCGCGAGTAAAGAAGTGAAAGACGATGCCGGACTCAAGACGGCGGAGATCGCCCCGCCTTTGTCGATCCGGGATGTGGATGCCTGCGGCCTGCAATGCCCGGGCCCGATCCTGCGGGTTAAAAAGGAAATGGAAACGCTCAAGCCCGGGGAGTCGATACGCATCTCGGCGACCGACCCCGGATTCGTGAGCGATATCGCGGCCTGGTGCAAAAGCACGGGGAACCGCCTTCTGGACCTGAAGCCCGTCGGCGGAAAATATCAAGCCACTCTCATGAAACAGGAGCCTAAGATGAACACGGATCTCCCCGCAGCAAGTTCGAAGCAGAAAACGATTGTCGTCTTCAGTTCCGATTTCGATAAAGTCGTGGCCGCGTTTGTGATCGCCAATGGCGCTCTCGCCATGGGAAGCCAGGTCACCCTGTTCTTCACGTTTTGGGGACTCAATGTCCTTCGAAGATCCAACGCCATTCCAGTGAAGAAAAATCTCATCGAGACCATGTTCGGATTCATGATGCCTCGGGGACCGGAGAAACTCTCGCTCTCCAAAATGAACATGGGCGGCATGGGGCTTCAGATGATCAAGGGGATCATGAGGCGGAAGAACGTGGCTTCCCTTCCGGAGCTGATCGGAAGCGCGAAGCTCGCAGGCGCAAAGCTCGTCGCGTGCACCATGTCCATGGACCTCATGGGGATCAAAAAAGAAGAGCTGATCGACGGGGTCGAGATGGGCGGCGTGGCCATGTATCTGGACAAAGCCGAGAACGGCAACGTGAACCTTTTTATTTAACCCCTCGGTTTTTTCCGGGGAAGTCATCCTGAGCCCTCAAAAGCGAAGGATCTGTTAATCCCCCTCTTTTGCAAAGAGGGGTCAGGGGAGATTTAAAAATTCCCCTTAATCCCCCTCTGCAAAAGGGGGAAACACCATCAACCCAAGGAGAATACCCATGAAAAACAGAAAAAGGATCGGATCTCTTCTGACGGCGCTATTTGTGCTGTCAGCATTGATCTCTCCCGCGTTCGGAGAAGAAGTAAAAGCGGCAAGTCATTTACCACTGATCGGAGATGACGCGCCGGCTTTTAAGGCCGAGACAACCCAAGGCCCGATCAATTTCCCCGACGATTATAAGGGAAAATGGATCATTCTTTTTAGCCATCCTGCAGATTTTACGCCCGTCTGCACGACCGAGTTCATGACGTTTGCGACCATGATGCCCGAATTCGAAAAACTGAACACGCAGCTGGTCGGGCTTTCGATCGATAGCACCTACAGCCATATCGCGTGGCTCCGGACGATCAAGGAAAAGATCGAGTTTAACGGAATGAAGAATGTGGAAGTGACTTTCCCGCTGATCGAAGATCTCAAAATGGAAGTGGCCAAGAAGTATGGCATGCTTCAGCCGACCGCAAGCGACACCAAGGCTGTGCGCGCGGTATTTTTTATCGATCCCGCGGGTAAGGTCCGCGCGATGCTTTACTATCCGCTCTCCAACGGCCGCAACTTTGACGAGATCAAGCGTCTCCTGATCGCCATGCAGACCTCGGACGCCTTTAAGGTCGCGACTCCTGCCAACTGGCAGCTGGGCGATGATGTGATCGTTCCTCCCGCCGGCTCTTGCGGGACCGCCAAAGAACGCATGGAGCAATCCGGAAAAGGTGATGTGACCTGTAAGGACTGGTTCATGTGTTTCAAAAAACTCCCCAAGGAGGAAGTCGAAGCCGGGATTACCAAGGGCTAAGAAAAGCTGCAACGCCCCGCACCTTTCAGGGACGGTTCTCCTTAACGAGAACCGTCCCTTTTTCTTGAACCTCCCCCGCACCTTGACAAAAACGCGTTCGGGGTCTATTATTGGCATATGCTAATAACATTCGGAGGGCCCCATGCCAAGACCTTTTAAGTGCCGGCGAGTTTTTGGAACCCCTGGTGCCGAATATTTCAAACCCAGAGGCATCCCCCTTTCTGTCCTTCAGGAGGTCGGCCTGACACTTGATGAATTTGAAGCGATCCGCCTTGCGGATCTGGAAGGCCTTTACCAGGAAGATGCGGCAAAAAAAATGAATATTTCGAGACAGACGTTCGGCAATACCATTGCGGTAGCCCACAAGAAGATCGCCGATGCCATCGTAAATGGCAAGGCCCTCAAAATCGCCGGTGGCATCAATATTCAGATACCGGAACAACCGGAACCTCCGCTCAAGGGCGGTTTTGGGCAAGGACGCGGAAGATGCCGCCGGGGCAATTTTGGGACAAATGACACCATTTAACCAAAGGAGGTGAATATCATGCCAGGAGGAGATGGAACAGGCCCCATGAGAATGGGAATGATGATGGGTCGGGGACGCGGTTGGCGAAACCAGTTTTATGCCACGGGACTAACCGGCAGGCAACGGGCTTATTCAGGTCAGCCAAAAGTCAGCGGAACAGAAGGACCCGAGATCCTGAAAGCGCGCGCAGAATACCTTTCCAGCGAACTGGAAGCAGTCCGTTCAAAACTGAACGAACTGGAACAGAGTAAAGCGAAATAACACTTAGGGGGCAGGCATTCACAACCTGCCTGTCCCCCATCTAGCATCCAACCAAAGGGAGCATCAAATGAGAATAGGGATTACCACCAATGATGATCGCGGACTCGACAGCGATGTGTCTGCGCATTTCGGACAATGTAAGTATTTTTGCGTGGTCGAAATAGACGGAGACAAAGTTAAGGAAGCCAAAGTAGCTCAGAACACAGCCCAACACGGCGGGGGCGGCTGCCAGGCCGTTGGTGAAATGATGAAGCACGGGGTGACGCACGTGATCGCAGGCGGCATGGGAATGGGCGCTCAGGAAAAATTTGTGCACGCCGGGATTCAGGTGTTCGGTTACTCGGGAAATGTCAGGGCCGCGGTCGAAGACCTCATCAAAAATAAGCTCGGCGGACTGGCGGGTTGCCAAGGACACGAGGGCGGTTGCCACTAGCACTGCGTTCCAATTGATTTTATGGGTTCGCAGGACAGCCCAAGCCTATCGTTTTAATTTCAGAAAGAGGCTTGGGCAGCCCCAATTTCCGTTGCGCGGAAATTGATAAGTATTGGGACTGTACCGTTTCCCCCAAAAATTAAATGTGAAACGGTACTAAACGAAAGGAAATCTATGCGTCTCTGCATTACAGCTCAGGGAAATGATCCGAACGCCGCTGTGGATCCGCGCTTCGGACGATGCCGGTATTTCTGGATCGTTGACACGGTTTCGGGAGAGCAAGAGATCCTCGAAAATCCCAACGGTCAAAACTCAGGAGGCGCCGGCGTCCAGTCCGCGCAACTCATGGTCTCAAAGGGTGTCGGGGCGGTCTTGACCGGCAGCGTGGGCCCGAATGCCTCCCAGATCCTGAACCCTGCCGGGATAAAAATCCATACGGGGATTTCCGGCAAGGTCACGGAAGCTATTTCCCTTTTTCACCCTCTTTAGAAATCACAATCTAAAAACAGCCCGGGAGGCTGTTCTATAAACACAAAACGATGGAGAAATTTTCATGGTTAAAATAGATGCCTCAAAATGTAACGGTTGCTGCGCTTGCATCGGAATTTGCCCTGTGGACGGAGTTAGACTCGTGGGAGGAAAAGCTGTGGCGAACGAACAATGCGTCGAATGCGGGAGCTGCATTCCCTCCTGCCCAACCCAAGCGATCACCCCCAATGAAAACTGATCCGATACGCGTCTCCAAGAAGAGCAAGATCCCTGCGGGGCTTCCTCCAGAATTAATCCGGATATTTGAACGCAAGAAATTGTTTTTAAAATTCGGCTACGATCTCGACCGGGAGCGGGACGTGATCCTTGAACAAGCCTCTCCCCTGCGCGCCAAGATACTCGAAGCAGGCACGGGAAAAGGACATTTCGCGAGCGCCCTTGCAAAATGCGGGCTTTCTTTCACCAGTTTCGATATCTCAAAAGAAGAACGAGATATAGCGAAGCTCTATCTGAAATTTCAGCTTCTGGACGGTTTCGCGACACTTCGAGTGGAGGACGGCGAACATCTCAGCTTTAAAGATGGAAGCTATGACATGGTTTTCTCCATCAATACCCTCCACCATTTTACAAAGCCTCACAAAGTCCTGGACGAACTCATCCGCGTCCTTAAGCCGCAGGGGAAGTTGATTCTGAGCGATTTTACGGAAAAGGGGTTCAAGACCATGGACCAGATCCATGCCCTCGACGGAAATGTTCACAGCCGAGGCGCGATCACCATGGCGGAAGCTGAGGCGTACCTCCGGAAAAATCATTTTAGTCTTCAAAAAACGAAAACGCTTTTCCATCAGACACTCATCGCGACAAAACCAAAATGATCATTTCAGTCGCAAGCGGCAAAGGCGGAACCGGAAAAACCACGGTGGCCGTGAACTTGGCTCTCTGTCTTGAACAAGCCCAGCTCCTTGATTGCGATGTCGAAGAACCTAATGCTCAGATATTCCTCAAAGCCGATATAAGCGATCGAAAGCCTGCGACGGTCCGGGTTCCGGAGATCGATTATGAGAAATGTAACTTTTGCGGCGTATGCCGGGATGTTTGCGCTTATCATGCCTTCGCGCTTCTTCCTAAAAAGGTCCTTTTCTTTCCTCAAATGTGCCATAGCTGCGGAGCTTGCTCCCACCTATGCCCAAAAAAAGCGATCCGCGAGATCGAGCGACCGATCGGAGAGATTGAAATCGGACAGCGACATGGCATCCGTTTCATTCAGGGAAGGCTCACTGTAGGCGAGACCATGGCGCCACCGCTTATCCGGCAGGTCAAATCTTATATCGATCCTTCTTTAACGGCGATTATTGACGCCCCTCCCGGGACTGCTTGTCCTATGGTCACGGCCGTAAAGGATAGTGATTTCTGCGTTCTGGTCACGGAACCCACCCCCTTCGGGATGAATGATCTCCAGCTGGCCATCGAAACCGTTCAAAAACTCGGCATCCCCTACGGCGTTGTTATGAATCGAGCGGAACCTGACGACTTGAGAACCCGGCTTTATTTTAAGGCTCATGATATCCCGGTATTGCTTAAGATCCCCTTCGACCGAAAGATCGCGGAACTCTATTCGGTGGGAATCCCATTCGTCGAGCAGTTCCCAGAATACAGGACAAAGTTCCAGGACCTTTTCCGGTTCATACTGGATAGCACCAAGGTGGCAGCATGAAGCAGATCGTCGTTATCAGCGGAAAAGGCGGCACGGGAAAAACCATGCTCACCGGAGCTTTTGCTGCGTTAGCGGAAAACAAAGTCATGGTGGACTGCGATGTCGACGCCGCAAATCTCCACCTCCTACTGCACCCTTCTATAAAAGAGCGGCATATCTTCAAGAGCGGGGCTTTTGCCAAGATCGATCCGGCCCTTTGCACGCACTGCGGACAATGTTCTGACGTATGCCGCTTTCAGGCGATTAGTTCCGAATTTGCCGTCAGCCCGATTGCTTGTGAAGGATGCGGCCTGTGCGCCCGGTTATGCCCGGTCAACGCGATCCGCATGAAGGAAAATACGGCCGGAGAGTGGTTTATTTCTGAAACACAGTACGGGCCATTCGTGCACGCAAAACTTGGCATCGCCGAGGAAAACTCGGGAAAACTTGTCGCGAAGGTGCGCGAAGCAGCCAAGGAGATCGGAGAAAAGAACGGAGCGGCGCACATCATCATCGACGGACCTCCAGGCATCGGGTGTCCGGTCATCGCTTCCCTATCGGGCGTGGATCTCGCCTTAATCGTCACAGAACCCACCCTTTCCGGCTTGCATGACGCCGAACGAGTGATCGATCTAGCCGAGCACTTCAACGTTCAAACCCGGCTTGTCATCAATAAATGGGACATCAATCCGGAAGCGTCGGAGAAAATCGAGCGTTATTGCGAATCTCGCAAGATCCCCGTTGTCGGAAAAATACCTTTCGCACGAGCCGTCATCGAATCCGTGATCGCAGGAAAACCCATCACGGAATATACGAGCGGCACTTTAAAAAATGAGATCACCAAGATCTGGGAGGTTGTCGGATGCTAAACGTAAAAAAACCCCTGGCAAAAAGTAATTGCGGTCTTAGGACGGAAACAAAGAAGCGCTTCAGGTCCTTTCAAAAACTTTTTCATGCCGATTGCATCATCTGCGGTAAAAAGCATCCTCTTGGACTGAAACTACCGTTCCTTGCTTGTAAAGATGGTTCGGTCCGAGCGCGATTCTTCTGCGATCAGCTTTTGCAAGGATATCCCGGCTTGATGCACGGAGGCGTGATCGCGGCGATCCTCGACGGAGCGATGATGAACTGCCTTTTTGCCCATGGTAGAATAGCCGTGACGGGAGCATTAACGGTCCGGTTTCTATCCCCTCTTGCGGTAAAGCAAGCTGCGACCGTCCGGGCGCGAATCAAAAAATCTATTTCCGCGTGGCATATCTTGGAGTCCGAGCTCTTGCAAGGCAAGCGGGTTATCGCAAAAGGAACCGCTAAATTCATGGAATGCACGGAACATTTTCTTAAACAACATAAAATGACGGGAGAGAATAAAAAATGAACCGGCTGACCCGACTGCTCGCATTTGTCTGCGAAATATGCCCTTTGTGTATCATGGCCAGACGTTTCCCGAATTCCAAATTCGCCTCGGGCATGGCGCGCATGGAGAGGTTCTGCCCTTTTTGCAACGCTCACAAAAAATTAAAACAAGGCCACGGAAAACCTCAATAAGTCATGAAAGAAACAGCCAAAGCCTATTTTTTAGGAAAGAAGGGCCCCCGCAGGCTCAATTGCGCCCAATCTGTCGCGGAAACGTTCCGAGAACAATTTCCGCTTGAAGAAAAAACCACGGTATTGCTTTCAGCCTGCGGCGAAGGTATGGCTCCGGACGGATATTGCGGAGCCTTTTACGCAGCAAAGTGCCTCCTGGATCATCATTTCCCCCACCGCACTCAAGAGAGTATGGCTCTGCTTCATGACGCGGCAGGCTCCCTGAAATGCCGCGAGATAAAAGCTCTGAAGAAGCTTCCGTGCGTCGGCTGCGTCGAAAAAGCTGCTGAATTGGTTGACAATAAATGAAGGTTCGACTGATCGCTGAAGGTTCCACAAAACGTGACCGGAAGATCCTTCGATGGGGCGTTTCTTTTTTGATCGGGGATGTTCTTTTCGACGCCTTTGGCCGGGAAGATATCTTTCGAGAAAACGTCAGACGCTTCAAAATCGATCCTTCCCTCGTCAAACATGTCGTGATCTCGCATGAAGACTGGGACCACATCGCAGGGCTTGAAAGTTTTCTTCGCTTATATCCGAAAGTTAAGGTCTATATCTGCAAAAAGACCGGAAAGGGCCTGAACGATCTTCTCCGGCATAACGGCATTGTTCCGGTCATGATCGAAAATACACGAAAGATCACGCGGAATATTTTTTCTTTGGGACAGATGCGTGCCGACACAGGCCGGGGTATTCTGTATGAGCAGGCCTTGGTCGTGAATTCGCCAAAGGGCTTTTCAGTGATCACAGGCTGCGCCCATCCGGGCATTGTCCGGATCGTCAGACGGGCCGTTAAGATATTCGGAAAGAAAATCTACGCCGTTTGCGGCGGATTCCACATGAAGGACAATACGCGGGATGAAAATCTAAAGATCATCGCGAACCTTCAAGCCCTCGGCGTTCGAAAGGTCGTCCCCCTCCATTGCACCGGCGCTGCTGCCCGCCAGTTATTCCAAAAGACTTACGGACAAAGTTTTTCCCGCCTCCTCGAAGGTCAAGCAGTCAAACTCTAGCAGGAAATAAATTTCTTATTAACGCAAGCAGAATCAAAAGTCCTCCAAACACACAAACCACCGTTGCCCCGGTCGGGAGATCAAAGTAATAGGAAAGCCCGATCCCTGCAAGACTCGCAAGGATCCCAAAGCCCCACCCCAGAAATAGCCTGCCGGATATTTTATCCGAAAAAAGGATCGCTCCGACCGCCGGGATGATCAAAAACGAAAAAACCAGCAGAACACCTGCGATATGTACCGAGCTTGTTACGACAAGACCAAAGGTCAAATAAAAGAGAATATCCCACCCCCGAACCTTGATCCCTTTCCGATAAGCTTCTTCGGGTTTGGTCGAGATCAGGAGAAACTTCTTGCGAAAACACCAGTGAAATAAGCCAACGATGCCATAAAGGATCGCCATCGTCACAATCTCAGGAAGACCCACTAAAAGAATATTACCCACGAGCATGTGCCGGATTTCTTCGTCGCCTTCGGCAGCACGGCTCAAGATCAAGATCGCCGCAGCCGCAGCGACCGCGTAGACGATCCCGATAATGGCCTCCTGGGGGATCTTCTCCCGTCGAGCCCGGGTCACGGAAAAGATAATGGCCCCTACGAACGTAGCAGCCAATGAAAACCAGTAGGTTTCTCTCCCGTGAAGGTTGAAGCCAAACATGAACGCGAGGACCGCGCCCAAGGCTGCTATCTGAGCCAAAGCCAGGTCCACGAAAATGACCTTTCGTTCCACGACGTGAACCCCCAGATAGGTATGGATCCCTGTCAGGATGAAGCAGGCCAGCAAAGGCTTCCACATCAATAGAAAAAAATCGCTCATGAAACCCTGCCTTTCTGCGAGCCCAACGCATCTTCAAGCAGGCTAATATTTTGCTCCATAAGAGACAAGTAGTCTTTCGCGTTCTCCGGTTCACCGACCGCCTGCGACAAGTTGACGACCCGAATGCCTGTTTCTTCCGCTATTTTCTTGGGAGTCCGGTTCTCCTCGAAGTGTTCCTTGATGACCACCTGCGCACGCTTATCTCTGATCTGCTGAATAAGCCCCGCGAGATGTTTGGCCGTGGGAGGAATTCCGGGCTTGGGCTCGACTTCACCGATCACGGAAAGATTAAAGCGCTTAAGGAAATAGGACCAGCTTCGGTGATAGGTCACAACCGGAGCCCCCTGGAATCCCGCCAGCCGCGCCTCCCAATCTTTGATCTTTGCATCTAGGCGCTCATTAAAACTCACAGCATTTTTTCGGTAAAAATCCGAGTTTTCGGGATCAATGTTTGCCAATCCCTCGGCAATATTCGAAGCAATGATCTTTGCATTCTCGGGATCGCCGATGTAATGAGGATTGCCGAAAACATGGATGTCTCCGTCGGCCCGCGACAACGTCGCGGGGATCTCAAGAAGCGGGATCCCTCTGGAGACATCTATAGAATGTTTCCCCTCTCCCAAAAACTTGCGATTGCCGGCAGCATCCAGTAACGGCTGGCGCCAGGCTTCCAGGTCCAACCCCTCGTGGATGAATACATCCGCCCGTTTGACCCTGAAAACATCTTTAGGGGTCGGCGCGTAATGGTGGATGTTTTGTTTGGGAGAAGCGATCGCCTGGATGAGGATCTTGTCCTGGGCCACCTCCCCGGCAATGCTGGCAAGGGTGGTGGTCGTCGCGACAACATTCAGCTTTTCCGCTCCAAAAAGGACTCCTGAAAAGGCCGGCGACAAGCCTAAAACCAAAGCAAAAAAGAGACTTATTTTTTTATTAAGCATAACTATTCTCCTCAGGTTAAAAGATCTATTGAATTGCGTGCTTGTGGTTGCCCGCTAAAAAATCCACCACAAAAAAAGCAGCGTTATCTGTTTTTTCACCGCCCGCATAAACGGTGTGTGAATATTGCAGTTTCACGTCGACATACTCGCTTTGCCAGAAGATCAAGTAAGGCGAAACCGATGTGGTCCCATGCCCGCCGGAGACATCCAGCGGATCCACATAATCAAAACGAACTCCGGGATTAAACCTTTGGGAGAGCTTGTACTCCACAAGCGAATAAAACCCCCAAGGCTTGCCATTAACAGAATTAACCAGTTCCGGTCTGTTCTGAAAATAGATCTCGTTCTGCCATGTCACTTGCTTTCCTTCAGGGAGAAACCAATGAAACGTGGCATCTCCCCCATACACTTTCACTCCGTACCAATCGGTTCCTTCCGGCCGGATCCATTCCGTTGTCGTTCCGCTGCCATCATCGATCGTGAGCGGCGGGTTCACGGTCCCGAACATCGTCGTCCAGCCCAATTCAAGATTCGTATCCGCCGATGGCTCGAAAAAGGTTTTCAGGTGGGTGTTAAAAATAGGACGCCTTGAGACATCGGCAAAACTCTCGCCGTGATTCCCGCGGAGAATTTCTCCGGTCACCTCCAAGGGAAGGTCCCAAGGATTCGGGATATCGTTCTTAAGCCGTAACCCGGACGATGACAGCCCTTCTTCTCCAAAAAAGTTCTGGATCACGAGAGGATAGTCTGCCGTAGGAAGCGCGTGGGCGTGCACAAGATTTACTTTCCCGATGTTGGCGCGAAATTTTCCGAGTTGCCCAGTGAACCCAAGCGGCAACCCCCATCGGGTGTAATACGCCTCTTCGAGATGGATGACATGCTCCTCCATATGGTCGTTAAGACTGATCGTCGCATCGAACCGGGAATAGGGATCCACCACTTGTCCCAGGGTGATCTCGAACTCTTTTAACGCGATCGCGTTATTGCCTTCTCCATCCGATTTGTTCTGGGTCAGTTTTGTCTGCACCGTCCCCGCGATCCCGATATCCGGGTTCCATCCCGCGTTAGCCTTGGGGTTTGCCGGAGGAAGGGTTTGCGCCGTCGCGGCTTGCAGCGGAAGCGAAGTTTGATTTTTCTCAAACACCTCGATCCGGTAATTTTGCCGCTCAATGATCTCGTTTTGCGCTTTGACCGTGGCTTTGAGGACTTCCATATTGCTGTCCATGACCTCCATCATGCGCTTGAGACCGGCGATATCCTGGGAAAGGTTCTGACCGATGGCGGGCTCTGCGGCATACGCTCGGCTTGAAACAAATATAAATAATAAGAGGAAGATGACGAATGAACGAAATCGCATAGTGACACTCCTTTTCCTGCGTTATGAATCGGAAGAAAAACGCTTGCTCAGGAAAGGATGGGAGGCGCTCGGCCGTCGTGCGGAGAAAGGAAACTAAACGATAAAAATTGTCTAGGCTCTAAGAGGTTGAACCGAGTTTGTTGGGTCTTGAGGAAAAATATGAAAACACAGAAAAGAATGAACCCCAGCGCTGTAACAAATTGGCAGGAAGGGCAATTGTCTGCGTCATCCTTATCGCCAGCATGATGAAGGGCGTGAATTAAAGGATGAAAAGCAAACGCAGCAAACCCTATCAATAAAAGGATTGCTGCGAACTGGAATGCTTTATTTTTTTGGAATTGAATCATAATTTTTCTCTGATGAGGCGAAAGGTTACACCCTTCAAAGGCGGTTTTCAATAAAAAAGACGTTACCCCTCCGTGGCCTTCTTCGCCAAAGGACGAATCCGTCCTCCGGCGGAGAACATTTGGTCATCGGAAAGATAACGCCTATTTTAATGTTTCGCCAGCCAACGATTTGCTTGGCTTTACTCCTTCTCAAAAGGGTAGACGATCTTCCAATCGTCCTTCATGTTCACAACCGTCCAGCCTTTGGCCAAAGCTTCGTCGAGACCTTTATCGAGACGGCCCACGTCCGACTCGCGGTCATAGGCCCACTCCCGTTTAGCATCGGTATGGTGAACATAAAGACAAAAGCGGGAGCCACTGCCGGCGGAAGTCCACTGCATCATTTGCAGGTCGCCGTCGGAATTGCCGAACGAGGCGATCGGACGACGGCCGATCCGGGACTGGATGCCGATGGGTTTCCCGTCACTGTTGTCAATGAAGTCCAACTCCGGCACGTAGATCAGCACGGGCTTACCGCCCTGAAATTCAAACTTCGTCTTGATACTGCTTCCGACGACCTGTTCGGGCGGGATGCCATAGACTTTTTCCGACCATGGGCGCATGAAATCGAGACCGCCGCCGGAAACAATATAGGTCTTGAATCCGTTCGCGCGCAAATAGCCCAAGAGTTCCAGCATCGGCTGATAGACCATCTCTGTATAAAGCCGTTGGGTCCGAGGATGTCTTGCGGTCGTGATCCAATCCGTCACGGCTTTTCCAAATTCATCGGGGGTCATTCCCGACTGCGTGGCCATGAACATTCCCAGAAATGCCTCATCGCCGCCGGCCAGAGCGTCCTTCAGATCGTCTTTAAGGACGGAGGCAAAAGGCTCTTTGCTTTTCCACTCCGGATGCTCGGGCGCGAGGGCCCTGATGCGGTCAAAGATAAAGGTGTACTGAAAATAGATCGGCTGCTCCGCCCAAAGCGTACCGTCGTTGTCGAAAGTGGCGATACGCTCAGGTCCCGGCACAAAATCCGGCGAGCCTTCCTTAGTCACTTCTTCGACAAAAGCGAGGATAGCCTTCTTCGGCGCCGTGTCGTTCCAGGATGGCAAAGGATCGGCAGCAAAAGCGGTGTTTGCCACCAGAAGCAGAATAAAAATACACCTCAAAACTAACTTTTTCATAATTAAATTCCTCCTTGTCCAATCCTCGCTAGTGTTGCGCAGATAATACCGCTAAGGGGGCGCTGTGAAAAGGAAGGAATAGAGTGCCGGGATTGAGAGGATGGACAAAACAACTCCCACGCCCTCCCGCCTGGCTGCGGTAGGCAGGGTAGGCGGCAAAAGTCTCTCTTGATGCAGAGAGGTGGCGGCAACTGGCTTTTGACCTCAGGAGAGGTGGGAATTCTCGGCCGGTAGGAAATATCAAAATTTCCACAGGCGGTCCCAATACATATCAATTTCTAGCGAAGATGAAATTGGGGCAGCCCTTGTCAACCATTCAAGAAATGAAAACTAAGACAAGGGCCGTACTTGGCGCAACAAGCGACAAGTGCAAAACTCTGATGAAGGAACTTCGGTTTGCGGCTATTTAGGCGAGCTTGCAGGCTAAAACGCGGACAACCTTACCATTCTTCCAGATCACAAGGGTATCATTTGTCGCCTGTCTTGCTTTAATCAGGTCTCGAACAGCGTGTTTCAGCGCCTTATCAGCTTTATCCTGGATGCTCTCGTAGTATTTCCTCTTAGCCATTTTTAGATCTTTAAAATATACCCAGTCGTTCTGCCCTCACCGATTTTTTCGATAAGATCTGTTTCGAGCAGGCGATTAAAATCTTTGCGAGCGGTTTCATCCGAACACCCACTGAGCTTACAATACTTCCGAGTCGTCAAGGCTTCCGGATTTTCGAGCATCCACTGAAGGGCCTTCACCTGTTTTTTGTCGAGCTTGGCCTGGACCTTTGAGCTTAAAAGATCACGGATGTCTTTGACATTCCCTTCCTTCTGGATTTCGACTTGGACATTCCTGAGTTGTTCTGCCAGAGCCTTCAGGTAGTAAAGGATGAAAAATGTCGCATCGCTACCATGCGCTTCTGCGTTCTGGATTGCACGATAATATTCACTTCGATGATGGTCGAAATAGTCAGAGGGAGAGAGAAAGTTGATGAACTGATAATCTTGCTTCATGAGGTAAAGATTGGACAATGCCCTGGCAGAACGTCCATTGCCATCGTCAAAAGGGTGAACATGCACAAAATAAAGATGCGCAAGCGCCGCCTTGAGCAAGGGGTGAATTTCCGCAGTGCCATTCAGCCACTCCACATAGGAACCCATCATGGCCGTAACAGCATTGGCCGATGGGCCTTCATAAACGACCTGACCTTGTCCATTGACTACATAGATAGGGCCTTTGCGATACGCCCCCACAGTAATCGGCCTATTTTTATGAGTATTCCGAACCAGGATCTTGTGCAGCGCACAGATCCTCTCACAGCTGAAAGGTTTTGAGCTTTGACGACGGATATACTCCAAAGCATCCCTGTTATTAATGATCATCTGGAGGCTTTCATCACCATAGTCTTTCCGGGAAGGCTTATTCAAATGAAGGAGGGCCGCTTCCAACGATGTAACGGCTCCCTCAATATGGCTTGAGTAATAGGCCTCTTTTTTCTCTTTTTCGGCCACCAGCCTATCGAGAAACTTCTTGGGGAGTTTGAGGGATGCTAAAAAACCTCTGTTCCTTTCGATCTCAGAGATCAAGGCGAGCAAAGCTGGCGTCAGAACAAACCGGAAGGAGTTCTTCTTTTTATCTAGGAGCTCTAGAGAGATCGCCTTGCGGCGCCGGTCTTCTTCGATCTCTCGCCACTTCGCAGCGCCGTATTTCGCCAACCCTTTTTGTTTTTCGAGGTAATCTTCCATGGTCTAATCGCCAACCTTTCGCCAATACTATAGCTTACTAGACGGTGCTTGTCCAGAGCGAATCGCCAACTAATCGCCAACCTTTCGCCAACCCGCCATGAGTTATGGCGCAAAAAAAGGCGCTACCGCAATATGCGATAACGCCTTTTTGAAAAAACTCCCCCCGCCTGGTGGACTTTTCCGCCAAACTGCTTGTCGGACCCGTCCACAAAGCAGTGGGACAGACCCGACATGCTTTGTGGCGGGCGCAACTGGATTATGACTTCCGGAGCGGTGGAAATTTTTAACAACCTGGCCAAAGGGCTGGCCCCTGTAGCAGGTTAGAAGTCGTACCGGACGGTGCCGTAGTAGGTGTTGGACATGAACTGGTCCTTGAGCTCGATATCCCAGTTCCCGGTAAGGGTCATGTTGCCTTTATTCAGAAACGCGAGCTCGGTGCCGAAAAGCATACCGCTTTTCGCGGGCTTGGCGCCGATCGTATCAAAAGATGAACCGCCACCGGCAAAAGACGCCGTTGTCTGAAAACGATCCCCGATGTAATCATAGAGCCACGCGGCCTTGGCGGACGGAATGAACGTCCCAATCTTCTTGTTCACGATCGGGTAAGCAAGCTTCATGCCGAGCGACTGCTCCAATTGCTGATACCCCTCGCCATTGACAGTAAGATTAAGAGCGTTCGCGCCCTTTTCCTTGTACTTGTTCATGTAGAGGTAGTTGTAACCCAAGCCTGCGAAAGGTGTCACTTCCAGCTTCTTTGTCTTCTCAAAAGTGAAGGTGTATCCCGTTTCGAAGTTCGTCGAATACTGCTGGCCATAATGATCCGCCTTCGCCACACGTTTGTTAGTAGGCGTCAGCCAGATCTCGCGACGACTGTCATAATTATTCTGCGTAAAAGCCGCCATCCCGTCCACATACCAGAAATCATCCCCCTGGTTCCGTACCGCTTCCCGGGAATTCTTACCGTTCTTTCTCGCCTCACAAAGATTGAGAGAATCGTAGCTGCCGTAGATCGTCGCCTGATAGCTGTTAATATCATCCGAAGGACTCCCCGGCGTCTTCGAATTGACGCGAGCCCAGCCATAGCTCCCTGCGAATCCCGCACGAAAATGGCTATCCAGCAGTTTGTCCACACCGATCGTCGTCCCAAACACATTCGCTTTATAGCCCTCGATCCCTTTGCGCTCACCCTGCTTCATGTAACTGCCGAGACCCTGCATCCAGACCCCGACGCCGTTCAGCATCTCTCCGGCGGAAACACCCGTCCCCACAAAACCTCCGGACCGTGCGCCGCCCAATCGGTTACTGACCATTGCAAACCCCTGGCTCGTGATCGCACGGCTTGCTTCCGATTGTCCCGAACTTACATCCGGCGTCATGGTCTGGAGAGCATCCCCGACATTCCCCGGAGATTCCCCATCGAGCGTATTGAGCACTGTCAGCATATCCCCCGATGCGTTCTGGATGCCATCAAGCACTGCACCAACAACCTCGGCATTTGTATCGCCGGACGGAGCATCGCTTGCAAAACCGTTCCCCGACCGGCTCGCGGTCAGTATCAAATCTTCGCCAACCGTCGTTGCCGTGAATATCGCATGCGTGTTCCCGGCAACCTGAATGACGGGGGCCGCAACGCCCGCACCGCCAGAACCATCGATGATCGTGTAGGTAGCATTATTCTCGATGTAATTTGAAACATTCAACACAAGAGTATCGGTTCCGTTAACGGTAGCCGCTCCGGTCCCGACAATCGAACCGTGCGTCGCGCCATCAATGGAAACATTGAGCGTTGCGGCCCCACCCATGGTATAGGCGGCAACATTCACCGTGTTCAACCCAATGTTAAAAGTCCCGGCATGTGTCACAGCACCCCCTCCGAGATCTCCGCCGGAGGCGATGCCCAGAGCGCTCCCAGAAACGATCTCTGTAGCGCCTGAAAAAGTGTTGGCACCGCCAAGAGTCAGTGTCCCCGCGCCTGCTGTTTTGATCCCGCCCGCGCCGCTCAATATCCCGTTGTAAGTACTCGAAGTATTGCTCCCATCGCCAATCGTCAGTGTTCCCGCGGTGAGCGTTGTCCCGCCTGAACCGGTTAGTGAAGCGATCGTTTTAGACGCGGCAATCGTCAAAATTCCATTATTCATCACGCCCGAACTTGCAGCGATCGTACCTGTCGAATCCAAAGCCAGTGTGCTGCCTGCACCGATCGTGGTAGAACCCGTGTAGGTGTTCACTCCACTTAAAGTCAATGAGCCCGAAAAAGCTCCCGTCGCGAGGTTTCCGGCACCGCTCAACACGCCGCCGTAAGTGGCTACCGTAGCAGACGCATCCCCAAGTGTCAGCGTACCCGAAGTCAGCGTCGTTCCTCCGGTACCAGTCATTGAATCGATCGTCTTGGAAGCGGCAATCGTCAGAGTACCATTATTCACAATACCGGAACTGTCTGCTATCGTGCCTGTGGCATCGAGAGCAAGCGTGCTCCCGGCATCGATTGTTGTTGCGCCCGTGTAATTATTAACAGCGCTCAAGGTCAGAGTCCCTGCGCCAGTCGCAGTGAGCCCTCCCGCGCCGCTGATCTGACCCGTCAGCATCACATCATTGCCGTCGGTATCGAGTGTCCCGTTACCGCTTAAGATCACATTCCGAACGCTTGTGAAGCTATCCGAAAAAGAAAGCGTGCCGCCGCCGAACGTAATGCTGCCGGATGAGCCACCCAGATTGTTATCCGCATCCACCTGGAGCGTCCCGGCATTGATCGTCGTGCCCCCCGTGTATGTATTAACCCCCGAAAGCCTGAGCGCCCCAACTCCGGACTTCGCGAGTCCTCCCGTGCCGCTGATTGTTCCGATGAAACTAGAATCCGTACCGCTATTTAATGTCAACACACTGCCGCTTCCGGTTGTTACCGCGCCACCACCGCCTAAAGCAGTGACCGTCTCAGAAGATGTGCCAAGAGCAAAGGTGCCGTTGACCGTGACGACCGCGCTATCATCGATCTGGTTCGATGCCAGAAGCGCTGCTGTCGCGCCGTAGTCGATCTGTAATCCGCCTGTACTAATGGCATCGACTCCTGCCGTCTTATTAAGATTCAGCGTCCCGTCCGACACTGTCGTCAGACCGGTATAAGTATTGGCCGCAGTGCCGCTCAAGGTCAGAGGACCATCGCCGGTTTTAGTGAGAGTGGTACCGGCAACGCTTTCCGAGATCACGCCGCTGATATCCAGTCCATAGGTCCCAGAGGCAATATTCACCGTCAGATTGTCAGCCAAAACAAGAGGCGCGCTGATGACATGGTTCGCAGTATTCGGAGCGCTTAAAACCTGGATCAAAGCATTGCCGCCGCTCTCGTCCAGGGTCAAAGTTGATGCGCCCGATGAGGTGATCGTAAATGCAGTCGTGGAATTATCAAAGGTGATCGAACCTACTGTCTTGCTCGCGTCAACAGTAGCCACTGCTGTGCCGGAAACAAATTGCGCGCCTGCTCCCGTACCATCCGGCACAATGCCTGTCGACCAATTCCCTGCCGTGCTCCAGTTCGCATTTACAGCCCCTGTCCACTGACCCGTTGTAACCGAAGTGACGTCAAGATCGATCGAATTTCCAGCCTCATTATTTACCAAAGCGATCGAGAATACTCCCACATGATCGGCGGCTAGGGTCAGAAAACTGATGTCTGTAAGAGCGGTCCCAGCATATCCGAACAAACTGTAAGTCCCCGCGGCCATCAGGCCACTGTTCACGATCTCAATGGTGGAGGCGCCCGCCAAATTAAACAGATTGCTCCCTGTGATATTGATCAACTTTGTAGCAGTAAGCGCCCCAAGCTGAAAAGTGCTGAGAGCGCCGGCATTGAGCGTCAAACCGCCCAAGGTCAAAGTCCCGCCGCTTTGTGTCAACAATTTCCCGGTGTTCTGTATTTCCACCGTGCCCGAGATCGAACCCGTAGTCCCTGTGGAACTACCCTGCGCCGTCAAACCGCTCAGCGTTCCACCGGTTTTCACGGTCACTGCACCGGTACCGGCGGCACTACCGGCAGTGTTGTTTATCTGCAATGTTCCGTTTTGAATAACCGTCCCGCCCGTGTAGGCATTGGCATTGCCGGCGCCGTTATTTATGATCAACGTGCCAGCGCCCATAGAATTCATTGCGCCAGCGCCATAGATAGAGCCATTACGCACTATGCTAACTCCACTAGTAACATCCACATTGGCTGTGCCGTTCACCAAATCGAGCTGTCGATCCGAAGCCCACGAATTAGCCACAAGTTGTATCGTCGCACCACCATCCATATGGACCGCATAGTCAGGAGAGCCTAGCGTCGGTAACGGCCCAAGAGCCGTGCCGCTGGCGACAACAAGCGTACCTGCTTTGATGTAAGTACCTCCCTCGTAGTTATCCACGCCGGCAATTGACAGAGTTCCGGTCCCCGTCTTGATCAAACTGCCGGTGCCGCCAATGACCGAACTTGAGGTATAAGTTAATGTCTTCCCGTCAGACACTTCAAATGTCCCGCCCACACCCG
>CAYZYT010000018.1:0-37671 GCA_964482725.1 uncultured bacterium
CGACGTCCGAAGTTCCCGTCACTCGCGCAGCGGAATAAGCGTTCGTGATGCTTCCCGTGTTATCGCCCACCAACCCGCCGACGAAACTGGCGCCGCTCACCGTGTGCGCGCCCGTCGTGTAAACATTTGTTAAGATACCGGCATTCAATCCCGCGAGACCGCCGGCATAATTTCCGCCATAAATACTCACATCTTCAAGACCCAACTGCGAAACACGGCCTGTGGCACCGATATCCCCAAAAAGACCGGCATAATCCGTGCTCCGGTGCATCTCAAGGTTACGGATCACTTTTCCGTTACCGTCCAGATTTCCCGTGAAAGGAGTGATCGCATCACCGATCGGATCAAAGCCGTCATAACTCGTGACGAGACTCGTGTCGCCCGTTCCTTTGTAATTCCAACGAGCTGTCGGAGCAGCGTCGATCGCATTCGCCAGTTGGAAGTTACTGGCAAGATAACCTTTCATCGCCTGGAGATCGTAAATATCACGAACCTGATAATTACCGCTCACCTGAGTGCCGTATCGATTAAAAGCACCGGCGGTATCAGGAACCGAGAAACTGCCGCCCACTGTGAAGGTGTGACTGAGAGGTGACGCGTCTGTAAACGTTCCGTTTGTCTCCAGAGCGAAATCACCGGTCACCGATAAATTGCCATCCTGCGCATACTTCCCGGCAACGTTCAGATCACCATTCACCGTGAGTGCATTGCCTGCCCCGGCGCTTATCAAACCGCCCGCCGCGGGAGCAAGATCAAGACTGGAATACACATAACTCGAATCGAGATTGACGGCAGCAGCACTTCCCACTGAAACTCGGCCCTCTGCCAGAGAAAGACCCGTGACATTCACAGGATCCAGAACCTTGCCCACCAAGTTCGCTTTGTAAGATCCGCCATTCACCGTGATCAACATCGAATCACCGGATTTCACGAAAAGATCGCCACCGAAAGTAAACGAACCATTGGCGCCCGTGGTGGTCGTGACCGGTGTGCCGCCATTGATCGACATCGCCAGTGAAACTCCGCTCCCGATCCCGCTCACCGCGCCCGTCACGATCGCCGTGATATCTGCCGTCGTGGTGTCCGTCGTGGAACTCAGAACGTAATTCGCGGCATCCGTGCCCGAGATCGAAAGACCGCTCACGCTTACGGCTTTCCCCGCCGCGACAAACTTATCCGCAAACGAAGCCGTATAACTGGTGCTTAACACATCCCCGGCCACGCGGTCATCCGAAAGAGTGACGGCTGCGCTGGCGTTGCCGTTATAGATCTTGTCCACGCCTGTGGCATCGAGCGTCAACGTCCGCGCCGTGATATTCGCGGTCGTCGTTCCTTGATCCGTGACCTGATAATTCCCAAGATCTGCGCCACCGAGAGTATTCGTGAGAGTGACCGTCTTCCCGTCAGCAACGTTCTTATTATTGAAGACACCGGTCGAAGACACCGTCAGATCATCCGAGCCAAGCTTCCCGCTGAATGTTGCGCCCGCAACAGAAACCGTCGCCGCGGTCGTTGCGTCATAAACCTTATTCGATGCCGTGATTCCGCTTAATGTCACCGCCGCTTTCGTAATGTCCGCGGTCGTGGTCCCTTGATCCGTGACTGTGTAATTCTCGAGATCTGCACCGCCGAGAGTGTTGGTGAGTGTCACCGTCTTGTTATTCGCCGCGGTCTTATCGCCGAACACGCCGGTCGATGAAACAACCGTCAGCACATCGGGCCCCAACTTCCCGGTGAATGTCGCGCCATCCTTGGAGACCGTTGCATCGAGGGTGGTGTCATAGACTTTGTTCGAAGCGGTGATCCCGCCTAAAGTCACGACCTTCTGATCGATCGTCAAAGCGCCCGTCGCATAACTCACTGAATAATTATTTATATCAAAAGTGCCGCCCGTCGCGGCGTCTGCCGAAAGCGTCCAGCCCCCGACCTTGTAATTTCCAGAAGTACTCGTAGTGGCATCCGTCGAAAGAGTCACGCCGCCGATCGTTTCACCATTCTGCAGCCCAACAGACGTGAAAGCTGTCGTCCCCAGGTTCGAATCACCGTAGGTCTTCGTCTGAGCGCTGGCCGTGACCGCTAACGCGGCTCTATCCACACTCAGACTGCCCGAGTTATAAGTGATCGTATAATTATTGGAATCAAACGTTCCATTCGTCGCGTCGCTTACCGTGATCGTATAAGGACTTGATCCAACGGCGGCTGTTGCGATCGCTCCCGCACTGCCCAAGGTGACGCTTCCAATCGTTTCACTGTTCTTAAGACCACTTGAAGTGAATTCCGTACCGGAGAAGGTCTTCGTATCGCCATAAGTCTTCGAACTATTACTCGCTGTAACTGATAACGCGGCTTTATTCACTGTCAAATTCCCGGAGTTATAAATGATCGTGTAGTTATTGGAATCAAACGTTCCATTCGTCGCGCCGCTTATCGTGATCGTATACGGACTCGAACCCACCGCGGCTGTCGCCACCGCTCCCGCACTACCGAGCGTGACGCTTCCGATCGTTTCACTGTTCACGAGACCGCTTGAAGTGAATTCTGTCCCCGCAAAAGTCTTCGTGTCGCCATAAGTCTTCGAACTATCACTCGCCGTCACCGACAAAGCCGCGGGAGTCACCGTCAGATTGCCCGCGTTATAAGTAATCGTGTAGTTATTGGCATCGAACGTTCCGCTCGTCGCGCCGCTTATCGTGATCGTATAAGGACTCGAGCCCACCGCAGCCGTCGCCACCGCTCCCGCACTGCCCAAGGTGACACTTCCGATCGTTTCACTGTTCACGAGACCGCTTGAAGTGAATTCTGTCCCCGCAAAAGTCTTCGTGTCGCCATAAGTCTTCGAACTATCACTCGCCGTCACCGACAAAGCCGCGGGAGTCACCGTCAAATCGCCTGCGACATAAGTAATGTCATAGCCATTCTGGGTAGAATACAACCCTGAGGCCGTGAGGCCACCCACATGCGTTCCTACGTTCTTGTCAGAGCTCGTAAAGAT
This sequence comes from uncultured bacterium, assembly GCA_964482725.1. Classification (GTDB taxonomy): domain Bacteria; phylum Omnitrophota; class Omnitrophia; order Omnitrophales; family Aquincolibacteriaceae; genus Aquincolibacterium. The sequence continues at coordinate 2,993 of CAYZYT010000018.1, forward strand.
CTCAGTCCCTTTTAATTCTGAAGAAGGATCGATCGAATAGGTCACGCCACTGCCGGAGAAAGCGGTCGTCCCGTTATAGGTCTCCTCAGAAGCATTCGCCGTCACGGTCAGAGCCGTTAGGAAAGATTTCAAAAGCGGAGCGGTATAACCTTCATAAATACGCCAGGTGTTCGTGAAATCCCACGGACTTGCGCCGGTATAAACCGTATGGTCCGGATCATAGAACGCCGCGACACCTGCCCCGGACGTATCTTTCGTAACACCTCCCTGATCCCCACTGCCAATGCCCAATGCATTACTGCCAAACCACCAGTTGTTTGTCAGAAATCCACTTCGAGCCCCGCTTGCTGCAAGGCCAAGAAAGCCCCCTACCTGATAAGGGCCGCTCGCAGTACCTGTGGCAAAGGAATTCTCGATCCTGCTGCCGTCATAAAGTTCTCCGACCAATCCGCCAACAGGAGAGTCCCAATAGTAAGCTGAGGCAGCTCCCGTCGCATAGGAATTGGTGACGACGCTGGAAGCCTGCATGCTTCCGACCAATCCGCCAACGACATGCCCTCCAATAACCTGGCCTGTCGCATAAGAGTTTTCGACCCTTCCTCCGCTCATGCATCCCACCAATCCCCCTACATAAATACCGGCATTGATGGTGATATTTGTAGAGGAGTTAGAAATCGTCCCACCCCCACTCATACTCCCTACTAACCCGCCGACACTGTTGTTCCCGGAAACACTTCCGCCATTCAATCTTACGTCGTGAATGATAGCGCCGCTCGTGATCGTGCCAAACAAACCTACCTGATCCCCGTAAGGCGTCGAAGGATTATGAATATGAATATCGGAAATAGTCTTGCCGTTCCCGTCAAAATCTCCGGCATACATGGTACCGTATGCATTTCCAATCGGGATGAACCCGACGCCGGCGTTCCAGGTCGAGGTCGCAGAAGCGTCGATATTGTTGGCGAGGGTGTAATTGGCGTCAAGATCGAGCGCCATCATCTGCAGTTGCGCGACATTGCTTATAATAGAAGACCACTCGTTCTGAAGGTGCGGCAGGCCCGCCATGATCCAGTTCCCGTTATGCCCGGCCGAAACCCCATCCGCATCAAAATCCCAGCCCGAGAACGTTCCCTGTTGCATCATCTGCGCGGTGGTCTTGCCGGTTCCAGCCGCGCTGGTGGCCTGACCCGAGGTCTGAGTATTCCAGTAAGAATTGGTGGTAGAAGATGCGCCGTCCTGTCTCCCGATCAAACCTCCGATGGAGGCGCCCGACACTCCGTTATTCACAAGCCCCGTCGAATAGGAATAGGAAATGTTTCCGAGAGGATTATACCCGACCAAACCTCCGACATCACTCGTCCCCGTGACGGCACCCGTGGCATAGGAATTATCGAGCGTCAGAGGCCCCGACCAATTGATCGTGTTTCCCGTAATCCCGCCCACACCGGTAACACCGGTCACCGAACCCGTGGCATAGCTATAACGGATCACGGTGCCAAGGCCTCCCGCATCTCCGGCAATGCCGCCGACACCGTTTCTTCCGGTGACAGTCGCTGAAGATGAAGAATTTGTAATAATGGACTTATCGTTTCTGCCGACCAAACCGCCGACCAGATCCAATCCGCTGAGAGATCCGGACACGTGCACATTGTTGATCGTCGAAGAATTTGTGGGAAACGAGATGTTCCCGGAAAAGCTCACCGACGCCACAGCTCCCACGACAGACCTTCCGGTGATATTGACATCTTCAAACGTGAGATTTTGGATGAGCGTACCGATCGTATCCCCAAAGAGTGCGACACGGTCTTCCGTAGGACGGTTCATCGTCAGATTGGATATTTTATAATTATTGCCGTTGAGACCGCCCCGGAAAGGATTGACCTGCCAATCTCCACCCACCGGATCAAAGCCGAGGTATGTACCGCCGGAGTAGTTCCAGTAAACGGTCGGACTGGCATCGATGTTGTTGGCGAGGGTGTAAGCCTGGTTGAGCTTAAGACTCATGTTCTGAAGCTGGAGAAGTGTGGTGATGTTGGAAGACCATTCCCAGTCGAGATGTGGCAGCCCACCCGCAAACGAATTCCAACCCCCGTTTCCATCGCCGAACGTCCATCCAGAATAAACCGCACCGCCCGTTCCGCCGCCTGTCCCGTAAAAATCGCTCGCATTGGCGGCCTTCTGATAATGTCCCGTACTTTCATTGGGTACTCCTCCAGAAGCCCAATCGCCATTCGCGAGGTTATTATTCCACCAGCAATTGGTCAGCGTCCCTCCGTCGTATGTATTCCAGCTGGAAAAACCACCGGCAGGAGATCCGGTGATCGCCCCCCCCACAGCAAAAGAATTTTCGATGATTCCATTGCTAAATTGAAGGCCAACAAACCCACCCGGATATCTGCTGCCGCTGTACACAGAGCCGGTCGCATAGGAATTCCGGATCACCCCCCCATTGTTACCAACAAAACCGCCCGTGGGCCCGTCATAGCCGGCGTTACAGCTGCCTGTCGCATACGAATTCGTGATCGTTCCTCCCGGCCTGTTGGTTCCGACAAATCCTCCCAAACCATTAACACCTGTGCCCGTCAAACTTCCGGTGGCGTACGAATAAGAAATCGTTCCCCAATTCTCGCCCACAAAACCGCCAACGTCATCCGCCCCCGAGCCGCTGAGATTGACGCTTGCGTAGGAATTGGAAACAGTGCCATAGTTCCTGCCGATCACACCGCCGGTCGGAGCCGAGCGCCAGTCGGCGCCGCTATTATTGACCGTCCCTTGAGCTGCAACATATGTCACCGTCCCGCTATTATTTCCCACCACGCCGCCGACATAGTGATTTCCGACCATGTTGATGTTCAACAGCGAAACGTTCCGGACCGTAGCCGCCGAGCTGGTCGCACCGAAAAGGCCGATATAATCGCTGGAACCGCGGTTGATCGTCAGCCCTGCGATCGCAAGGCTATTCCCATCGAACGTCCCAGTAAATTGGCCCGAGCCATTCCCCACAGGGACAAATCCGGCGCCGGAATTCCAGCTCGCTGTTTCGGAGGCGTCGATGTTGTTCGCCATCGAGTAATAAGCGCTGAGATTATTCGCCATGCCCTGGAGTTGGGTGACGTCGTAAAGAAGATAGGGACTGCCGGAAGTTCCGGCCCCCACCGTCTTCGTAAATGTGACGCCGTTCATGGTCTTGAAGGTACTGACGCTGATGTCGTTGGTCGTAATCGAAGACGAATAAGCCGGCGTATAAGCGGCATTGCGGCCGAGCGTCAGGAGATTCACATTCGAAAGAATTCCGATCGTGGAGGCCTGGCTGGCCTTAAGCGACAGATTGTACCCGCCGCCCGCGATCGTGGCCGTCGGCGACATGGTGAAAGCGCCGGTGCCGTTAAGATCACTGTCCGCATAGAACGCGGTGTCGCCCGTCATGGTGAGCGTCACGCCTGCATTGATCACGATATTCGCGATGTCGCTGATCGTTCCGGAAACGCTTGTGTTCGCGGCATACGTAATGGCATCATCCAGATTGTCGTGGAAAGACTGCCCGACGTGATATTCTCCGCCGATATTAAAGGCCGCGGCTTTCTCGTACAAATACGCCGCCGTCAGATTCCCCAGGGTCTCGATGTCCCCCGCCGCGCGCATCTCGATCGATCCCTTTGACGCGTCGATCGTCCCGTTGTTGGTGATCTTTCCGTCGACGGAAGTGACCTTGATCTCGCCTTTCATCGCCTGAATAATGGCATCGTTATAGATGTCGTCCATGGACTGAAATTCGATCGTACCGTTATCGGCTCTGACGGCCGTGACGGCGCTGGCGTTCTTTTCGATGTTGATGGCCCTGTCAAAAAGGCCGTCCATCGCCTGGGCGTTCAGGATCACTTTCCCGCCATCGGCGGAGATACTTCCGCTGTTCTTGATCTGGTCCTTGAGGCCCAACGTGTTGGCTGTCGCTTCATCGACGCCAATCGAGACCATGCCGTCGGGTGAGATGCCGACGGTGACGGTGTTGCCGGCGGCAAGTGCCACGGTGCCCATCGGTACTTCGATCGTGCCGCGGTTCTCGATGGCGTTGGAAACCAGCGCCACGAGGTCCGCGTTGTTGCCGACGATCTTGCCGTCATTGGTGAGGAAGCCGCCTTGGCCTGAGAAGCCGTACTGGCGGGAGGCAAAATCCGTCGCGTTCAGGTTGAGAGGTATCGTCGAAGCTATGAGAGACGCACTGTTGAGGTTGATCATGGCGCTTGAGCCGATGTTGATGCCCGCGATATTCTGCAGGATAAAATCCAGGTTGGAGAGATTCATGGTGCCGAAAATATTGGTCGCCTGGCCGCCGTTCACGAGGAGCGCAAGGCTGGAGCCTGAGTTCATACCGGCGATGTTATAAATACTGCCCTGCCCGACGTTAAACTCGGGAACGTTCCACACGGGGTTGCCCTGCACATTCCAGTTCGTCGTGTTGTCCTGGATATTGACATCCACCGAACCGCCTTCCAGATTGATCGTCTCGGCCATCACCGGCGTGATGCACATCGACCATACAAACACTAGCGCCGTCGCCAGCGCCGTCACCTTTGTCAACCTGCCAGGTCGAATTGGCCCATTTGACCTGGCAGGTTGACAGTGGTTCAGTCTGAAAATTCCTTGTGTCTTGTGGCTTGTGACTTGTGATATTCCCATCAGTCTCTGGTCTCCGGTCTCAGGTCGCCAGTCTCTAGTCTCCAGTCCAGTGTCAGTCAGTTGGTCTATAGCATTTTTATTTTTCATTTTCTATTCCCAATAGAAGAGTACTCTACGGCGTAGCTAAAAACAAGCCCTTCTTGCTTCTTTTTAAGATTTTTACATCATTTATTGCAATCCATAGCATTACATAGCTGTATTTATAGTATTACATAGCAACATATAGGCCTATCCAACCTGACAGGTCGACCTGGCAGGTTGGATAAGGCAGAGCCACGAGGTTAGTCGGGGAATCGGATCTTGGAGGGAAGTGACGCTTTAAAGGAATCCGTTGTTTGCAGAACGGGAAGATGTGATTTTAGATCGCCTGGATTTGCTTACAGCTTATCACGTACCGCTTACCCCTTTTAAGACAGAATCTTTTTGAGTTTTTCGGCAGAGAGATCGAGCTCGTCCATCAGCTGATGCAACTGAGTTTCCTGCTCACGGATAACATTGGGAATCGCATGAGGGTTTCCCTTCCAGGAACGAAAAAGGGCAAAGAGGTCGTCCTGAGCCTCACGCCGGTCCAGAAAGACCTCGATCTTTTTGGCAAGTCGGACAATGGAAAGAAGCTTTTGCAGCACTTCGGGATCAAGCCCCGAAATGAATTCCCGGAGGCCTTGGCACAGCTCCTCGCTCAGATATTGCGCGATCGGCTCCTTGCGGATGTGGACATCGAGGGCCTTCGCCGAATCCATGAGCCGGTAAATAGAAAGTGTTCGCTTCGCCGGGAAACCCCGCTCGCCCCAGTCCTTCACGGCTTCCAGCATACGCTTACTCAAAGTGTGCTCAGCCGCATAACGGAATTCCACCGGGATCGGAACGTTGATCGAGCGGTAGATCTCGTTCATGCGCAGATTCTCTTCGTAGATGTGCTCGTAAAAATTGCTGACCTTTGCGATCGTCTCATGCGTGAGAATACTGATGATCTTTGCACGATCCCCGAGCCGCAGGTCCTTCAGGGCATAATAGGTCTCGCCGAAATGCACATCGATCCTCTTGGAGAGATCGAGGATCGGAAGCTGATAAAGCGCCTCAAAAAGCTCTTTTTCGAGCTTGTCGAACTCTTCTTCATTCGTATAGGGTTTCACGGAGCAGCGGAAATCATAAAACCCGATCTGGATCACCACGAACACAAGGTCCTGTTCTTCCAGCGTGGTCTGCGAAACGATACGCACACGGCCGAAGTTCATGGTCACTGTGCCAAAGAATTCCTTCCTCTGGTGCAGCACATGGAGATCAAAATTGAAGATCTTCACAAGATCCGTTTTGGGGTCCGGGGCGTAGAAATTCTCAAAAATGGAGCCGATGGCGTAATAGCTCACCACATGGTGAAGCGTGGCGAGCGCCGGCTTCACAAACTTTTCATAGACGCCTTGTCCGTCCTTGATCGATTCCAGATTGCTCTTCGCAAGCGCGAGATGCTCGAGAAAATCCCGTTCGAGATTGATACCGCTCACCTCGCGGGCAAGATGGATAGCCCGGGACGCATATTGCAGGATCTGGATGGTTTCGAGACCTGAAATCTCAGAGAAGAACCAGCCGCAACTGGTGTACATCAGCATGAGATTGCGCTGCATCTCCAGAAGCTTGAGCGTCGTCGTAACCTCCTCCTTGGAAAGCTCCCGGAGGGCTTGGCGGCCAAAGAACTCTCGAAGGATCTCGGGGGTTCGCTTCAGGACCACATGAATATAATCGTCCCGGGCGGCCCAAACATCCTTCAGGTATTTGGCGCCTTCCTTTTCATAAACCTGCGACAGCTCCTCCCGAAGCCAATCGAGCGCCCAGCGAAGTGGCTTGCGCCAATGCTGGGTCCAACTGGCAGGCCCATCGCCCCGGCAACCACAGTGGTCTTTCCACCGAGCGACGCCATGCGCGCAACTCCATGAAGTGCCCTCGTTGTTCTCACCCTCGATCAGACGCACCTCCTGACGCGGCGGATTCTCTTCAAGATATTCCGCATAATTGACCATCCGGTATCCTTGCCGAGGGATTTCCATGTAGGTCAGGTACGCGAGCACACGGTCTCCATACGCCTTGTGATGCCCATACGTCTCTCCGTCCGTCGCGATATGGATCAATTGGGAACGCTCATGGTCCACGACCGCGCCTTTAAGGCTCTGCATAAAAAGTTTTGCGTCAAAGAGAAGACTGTCGAACCCGACGGCCTTGGAGATCGGCCCGTCATAAAAAAAGATATCGATGGAAAGCGACGGATTGTTCTTCAAGAAGTAGCGGTATGGCTCCTTGGGATCGATGCGACCCCCGATCACATCCTGCCATGCCCCGCCCTCAAGCGGCCTGACCGCCCGGGCCTGATGCGGTGACAAGATGATGTATTTCACCCGTTCGGCGACAAGGACCTCGAGCGTCTCCTCGTTGCAGGCGGTTTCCGGAAGCCAAACGCTCTCAGGATAGCGTCCAAACCGGGAGCGGAAATCCTCGATCCCCCAACGCACCTGGGTTTTCTTGTCACGCAGATTGGCGAGCGGCATGATCATATGGTTGTAAACCTGGGCGATGGCATTGCCATGACCGCGCCGGGCTTCACAGCTTGTGCGATCCGCGTGAAGAATGCTCCGGTAGGTATCGGGATGCTTGGCCTCAAGCCAGGAAAGGAGGGTAGGCCCGAAGTTGAAGCTTGTGCGCTCGAAATTATTAACGATCTCGACGATCTTCCCTTTGGCGTCGAGGGCGCGGGCGCGGGAATTGGGATGATAGCACTCGTAATGGATACGCTCGTTCCAATCGTGGAAGGGCGCGGCGCTATCCTGCTGCTCGATCTCTTCGATCCATGGATTTTCGCGCGGGGGCTGATAAAAATGCCCATGGAGACAAATGCAAACTTCTTTGGCCATATGGGATTATTTCCCCTTCAAAGGTTGAAAGAGGCCTGAGAATTTTAACGAGGGAATTATACCACACACGAGAGAGGGAATGGAGCCTCAACCCGCTACGGCTCACCCTTTTTCACTGCTTGAGGATTCCGGCAGGAAGTGTGTTTCGCCAACGTTCGCCATGCCCCTCCGAGGCATGGCTTCACTCGCGCGCGTCGGCCTCGCTGTGAAACCTTGGCACTCGGCCTCCTTAGCGTGGCTCAACACACTTCCCGCCTCCACAATTTAAGAGAATGCGAAGGGTTGAGGCGAGGCACGCTAGTCCCAATACCTATCAATTTCAGAGAATCTGAAATTGGGGATGTCCTTGTCGCCATCATGGAAATGACTAAATGACGAGGCTCAAGCCCGGAGCATTCTCTGGGGGAAACTCTCAAAATCAGGAAGGATGGTTCGAATGATTAATACCGGGCGTCGGAGCGGATGAGGTTCAAGAGCTCAAGCGCGGAGGCTTCGGGACCTTTATGTTCCCAACCTGAAACGCCTAAGCGCGTGCGCATCTGGCCGACATAGAGGGCCTTCGCGAAAAAAGCGGCGAAGAATTTTTTGGCGAGCGCGTCATGCTCCGTCTTATACTGCACGGGACCAAAAACATTGGAAAAATAGGTGTGCACAAGCCCCGTGGTCTTCGTGGTCCCTTTACTCATGACCGTCCCTTCGCGAAAAACTTTGAGAGCCTCTTCCGGGGTCTTGAACTGCTCGAGAATGGGATGGTCTTCATCGATATCCTCATAATTATTTGCAAAAAGCACAAAATCCACCGGGTGAGGCGTTGTGATATTGGCGTACGTGGTGATCGGCAATGCGATCCTGGAATTCACCTTCGAGGGGCTCATGATGATCGCGCGATCGATCTGTCCCAGCGCGTACCCGGGTTTCAAGTCATCGAGCCGGAGAAACGCGCCCGTCTCGGTCCCATACCCCACCACGATTCCGTCCGACTGAAGTTCGAGAGATCCCATATCATCCGCGATCACCATCACATCCTGGATCTCCTCGGCCCCGAAACCGCGCATCGCCTCGAGCGTTTCCGATTTCCCCGCGCCCGTATCCCCGATCAAAAGGAGGGTGGCCGGCTTTTTACCTTTCAGGTAGATCTTCATGAACGCACCGTGGAACGGCATGCGGCCGGTCTTGATGCGTTTGATATTGTGGAGCGTCAGGATCATTTTTTTGAGATACCCGAAATAACCGAACCGGTCGGATTCCGGGACCGCGCCGATCAGCAGGTCATTTTTCTCATCATCAAAAAAAACGGTTGGGAAAACACCCGGCCAATCGAGAGAGTTCTCCGGAGCTCCGTAGACAAAAACCGCATCGGGTTTCCTCTTGAGGTCTTCATCCGTCGCTAGCTCAAAAAGGTTGCAGAGTGAAAGTCCCATCTCGAAGAACTTCTCTTTGAAATAGACCGGAATGAGAAGGTCGCCCGCTTTCACCGGATAGCAAAGCCATTCGTCGCGCTGCAGATCAAAACGGCCGAGAGGATTTTCCTGAACCCTCTCGAACTTGCCCTCGCGCGTGTTATTGAGCTGGTTCAACACAAGCGGCGGATAAAAGAGCACCTGCCGGATGACCGGGATCGCGTTCAGTTTTTCATAAAGATCGGAAGGATACGGCACACGAACGGAGCAGACGATCGCAGCCATCTCGGCACCCGCGGCCACCTGGCGGTAGATGCGCGGATGTTTGCCGGTGATATTCTCCTGGATCTCGCGATAGGTCCGGCGGACAAGGTCGGTCAGATCCTCGATCGTATCATTGAACGTGCGGAAGGGGCGTTTGTCATACTCCTCGCCCTCGGAATCGCAGAGAATGAAACGGTCGAAGCTGCGCCAGTAGTTGTAAAGGTATTCGACAAAATCATTGAGTGCGTTCCTGTCACGAAGAAAATCCTCCGAGCCCGGCACGACACGACCGACGAGATCCGCCGGCATCTTTTCCAGGAACTCAAGTGTCTGGATCAAAAGCCGGATATGGGCGTCGTTCACTTCTTTCGCGCCAAAGACCTTCAAGAGGAATGATTTGCGCCGCTCAAGGGCCGTAACCGCGTGCTTAATGATCTCAAAGCAAAGATCGCTCCGCAGCAGCTCCTCGGAAGAATCGCAGATCTGGTTTTTCAGCCGGATGAAAACTTTCTTCCCAGAGATCTTGAAAGAACCGGCAAAAGAGGCGGCCATAGCAGAGCCCTACTTGACCGGCCAGGAGGCCGCGACCCCGGCGACTTCTTCGAGCATTTTCTTGCGATCCTCATCGGTCACCGTCGGCACCGATCCGAAATATTTGTGGCCGACTATCTCCATGCCGCAGAACCGGAATGTTTCATTGTCGATGATCTGCTCCATGCTCTTGATCCCGCCGGAAGACTCGGCGAACGCAAGCGGCGCGCCCATCGTGCTGATGAGGTAGACCTTTTTCCCCGGGATGAGGCCCACCGGCCCGGTCGGGGTGTAATCGTAGGCAAACCCTTTGCTGAACACGCGGTCGATGTAGCCTCCTGCAAGCGACGGCATCCGGCCCCACCAAACGGGATAAAGGAACGTGATCTGATCGGCCCAGCGGACATGATCCTGCTCGATCGCGATATCGCCGGGGACTTTTCCCGCAAGAAAGGTCTGGAAATCGTCGGCCTTGAGCACCGGATCAAAATGCAGGGCGTAAAGATCCCGCACCCGGACCTCCTGTCCTTTTTCTTTCAGAACACGGACCAAGGTTTCCTTGATGGCGTGGTTAAAGCTCGCGGTATTCGGATGAGTGTAAACGATCAGATGTTTCATATTTACCCTTTCATTAAGCTTAATTTGAAGCACGAATATCGAGATTCGAAATAATTCATAGCGCTCAGTCGCGGCTTATAACCGCTCGGGATGCTTCACGAACCAGGCCACGGTCTTGCGAAGTCCTCCCGCAAAAGGAACGGACGGCCGAAATCCCAAGAGACGTTTCGCTTTTGTAATGTCCGCAAAAGTTCTCCGGACATCGCCAGCCCGTTTGGGCGTGTAGCGAGCTTTCACCTTCTTTACCCCTAGGATCTTCTGGATCCCGGCAAGGCAATCGATGACCCGTGCTTCCGCATGGCTTCCGATGTTAAAGACCTCCCCGGAAACGCCCGGCTTTTTCATGGCAAGCATATTGGCATCCACCACATCCTCCACATAGACAAAATCGCGAGACTGCTTCCCGTCCCAATGAACCTCGGGAGGAACTCCGTCTAAAAAACATTTGAGAAAAATAGGGATCACACACGCGTAGCGGGACTTCGGATTCTGACGCGGGCCAAAGACGTTGAAATAGCGAAGGGACACTGTCTCAAGCCCGTACAATTCCGAAAAATTCTTACAGTAATATTCTCCCATGATCTTGGAAGCGGCGTAAGGAGATTCGGGACGAGGAAGATCTTCCTCGTTCGAAGGGAACTTTTCCGTTTCTCCATAGACAGAAGAAGACGAAGTGAAAATGAAACGCTTTACGCCCGCGTCACGACTCGCCTGAAGAAGCCGGAAGGTTCCCGTCACATTGACCTCGTGGGTCACAAGAGGCTGGTCCACCGATTGAGGCACGTTAGAGATGGCGCCCATGTGAAAAACGTAGTGAACCCCGCGAACCGCTCTTTTCACATCCTTGTCGTTACGAAGATCGCCCTGGATAAAATCGATCCTTGAAAGGGCCTCAACAAGATTTTCTTTTTTCCCGGTTGAAAGATTGTCCAGAACCCGGACCCGAAAACCCCGGGAGAGAAGCGCGTCGACCAAGCTCGATCCGATAAAGCCGGCGCCTCCGGTAACAAGACAAAGCGGGTTTTTTTCCACGAAGAAAGAACCTTTCAGGGTCCTGATTAAATTTCTTGAGGCGCGCTTGTAGCCTCAAAAAGACACATGCGCTGGACCTTGATCCCTTTGAGAAGGATCGCCCCTCCGAACGCCGCGGTCACAGACCCCCCGTTCCAGATCTGTGCTGATTTTTTGCCCAGGCTCTTCCGAAAGCTAATGGCTTTTTCCGTCACGCGGCTCCCAAGACCGGTATTATCCAAAAGATCATAGGCCGTGATCACCGCGACCTGGTCCTCATTGGCCAGGATCAGTCCTTCCGGGATCACCACAAGTTTCATCGCGCGCGGGGCAGCCCCCATGGAATCCGCAGCGATCTGCACCTCATGGAGGATCTTATCCGCCGGGATATCCGAAACGGCCTGGTTCGCCTGGTCGAGGAGGACCTCAAAACCCTGCACCCGTTTGAGTTTTTCGAGATAGAAACGGAAATAGGTGATCTCGCGCGGCGTATAATAGGGATGGTTCAGGAACTGCGCCACTTTCTCCTTGGGAAATCCCATGGCTAGAAGCGCCGTCTGGTTCATCTTGTAGAGATCCGCGCGGTCGTTGTCATCGACCAACTGGTCCGCCGCCGTGTTGATGTTACTGACCGTCATGACCGCCGAAGCGATCAATCCAACGGGAACAAAAAAAGTTGCGACAGCGACGATCCCCCGCCCGCCCATATTAGCCTTCGCCATAGAATCCAGTTTTGCCTGGAGGTCAGGATTCCGGCTATAAACGTCCACACCCAGCTTTTTGGCAATTTGGCGTTTCGTGGAGCTTAAAAAGCCATCTCCTTTTTCTCCTTTTTCTTTTTTCCGGAAAACGCCGCCGATCTTGCCCCCCAGTTTTCCGACCCCTTTACCGATCCCCTCCGCAGAATCCATGGGATGCACAACCAGATTCTTCAATCCGGTCCCTGTCCCTTTGATCGAGTCGACCGCGCCATCCGCAATCCCGCTGCCTGCATCCTCGCTTGCATTGAGCTGCGCAAGCACGTCGGCCTCATGGAGAAATTTCTTAAGATTGGTCAGCCCGTGAATGGTGGAATTCCCCTGAGGGGCCTTGACCGCAAACGTCAGAAAACCCGGGAATTGAGGATTTTCCTGGACCGATGCGATCTGGACATTAGGCGATTTCGACGGATAGAAATCCTTCGGCAGCCGAAGGTCCTGCAATGTGACCGCCCCGAAGGAAAGTGACTGAGAGACAACAAGGAACAGAGCGATCAGAAAGCTGATCTTTTTTTTCACGACAGGACCTTTCGTTGACTTTTTTAGGCTGTTTTCTCTTGGGTTTCAGCGGCGACCGGTGCGGAATCCTTCGCCGGCTTTTTCCCCATCACGGGGCATTGCTTTCCTCCCATAGGCGGCATCGGCATTTTAACTTCCGCTTCTTTGACAACATTCAGATCCGCATCATATTTCGTAAGCTTGTTGCCAACGAGCACAAAAACCCCGCCTTCATCCGTGGCGACCATCTGGGCTTTTCCCATCATGGGCCCACACATCTTTTCCATGCCCGGCATCGGCATCCCCATAGCCTTATCCATGGACATTCCAGGCATCTCCTCTTTTTTGGTTTCTTCGGCAAACGCCGGCATCGAGATCAGAAGCGATAACGCAACCACCGCCAACACTATTTTTTTCATAACAATCTCCTTTTAACTAGCGTTTAGGAAAGATCTTTTCTGTCCCCTAAATCCTACACCCTAATTATTATGCTTTTCCAGCCGAACCAAGCACCTGCTCGTTCTTGTGTTTGTACATGGCCACCAACGCATCGCGAGCGGGGCCCAGATACTTGCGCGGATCGAATTCCGCGGGATTTGCTTTAAAAGTCTTCCGGATCGCGGCGGTCATCCACAAACGGCCGTCGGAATCAATATTGACCTTACACACAGCCGATTTGGCCGCCTTCCGAAGCTGTTCTTCTGGGATCCCGACGGAATCTTTAAGGGCTCCGCCGTTCTCATTGATGATCTTGACCGCTTCCGCGGGAACCGACGACGCGCCGTGAAGCACGATCGGAAACCCGGGGATCTTCTGCTCGATCTCTTCCAGAATATCAAAGCGAAGGGGCGGCGGGATCAAGATCCCTTCGGCATTCCGCGTACATTGGGCCGGCTTGAATTTGTTCGCGCCATGCGAAGTGCCGATCGAGATCGCGAGCGAATCCACATTCGTCTCTTTCACAAACTTCACGACGTCATTCGGATCCGTGTAGGTCGAATGTTCCGCATGCACGTCGTCTTCGATCCCCGCGAGCACTCCGAGCTCCCCTTCCACCGTTACATCGTTCTTATGAGCGAACTCCACGACTTGCTTGGTCAACTCTATGTTTTTTTCAAACGCGTGATGGGAACCGTCGATCATGACGGATGAAAAACCGGATTCGATGCAGGACTTTGCAAGCTCAAAGGTGTCTCCGTGATCGAGATGGAGCGCCATCGGAACCGGTTTGAGACCTTTCTCTTTCGCATAGGCCTTCATCATCTCCACCGCGCCTTGCCCCATATACTGGAGCAGGATCTGGTTGGCATATTTACGCGCGCCACTGGAGACCTGGAGGATCACGGGGGATTGCGTTTCCACACAGGCTACGACGATCGCCTGGATCTGTTCCATATTGTTGAAGTTATAGGCCGGAACCGCGTAGCCGCCCTTGAAGGCCTTCTGGAACATTTCCCGCGTATTGGAAAAACCAAGCTGCTTGTACGAGATCATTTGAATTCTCCTTTGATTAGACTTGAGACCACAGACTGAAGACCGCAGACTAAAAGCTTTTGCTTCGGTCTGTAGTCTCTTGTCTGTCGTCTGTGATTAATAATTCTCGATCCAGATCTCAAAATTCCCCTGCGGGTGATCACAGACCGGGCAACGCTCCGGCGCTTTGGAGGCCTCAACGATATACCCGCATTCGAGGCATTTCCAATAAACCTTGCCGTCTTTCACAAAGAGTTTGTGCTGCTCCAGGGCATTGTGAAGCTTGTTGTAACGCTCCGCGTGGCGCTTCTCGACCCCCGCCACATGCTTGAAAGTCCGCGCGACATCTGCAAAGCCTTCCTGATCGGCAACCGTCGCGAACGACGGATAAAGGTCCGTCCATTCTTCCGTTTCTCCGGCGGCGGCATACTGAAGATTATGGAGGGTATCGCCCAGCGCGACCGGATAGGTTGCATTGATCGTGACAGGGTTCTCGTTCAAACCGTGTTTGATCAGGTGGTTATAAAAAAGCTTGGCGTGTTCCTTTTCATTATCCGCCGTCTCCTGGAAGATATTGGAAATCTGGCGATAACCTTCCTTACTGGCGACCTTGGAATAATAAGTGTAGCGCATCCGGGCTTGGGACTCCCCCGCGAAAGATTTCATAAGATTTTCAGCCGTCTTACTTCCCTTAAATTCTGTCATACACGCCTCCTGAGGTTAAAAGAGATGCCATCGAAACGATGGGCCAAGGGGGACTTCCTTCCGAAACAGGGCGTTATTATACCACCGCGCTGGGAGCGGTAAAGAGAAAGGTAAAACACAACCCCGTTAAGCGATCAGCCATCCCCATGCGCTTCTTTGAAGTAATTATGTTTGAAAAAAGGAAGGGCTTAAGCGTTGTCGGGAGATAGGGTAAGGATATCTTTAAAAGGTTTTTTGTGGCGGCGGAAAAGCTCGAGGGCTTCGCGCGTTGCGATCCAAGTCAACGTCTCCCCGCCCTGGGACAACTGGAATTTCAAGGAATTGTAATCTTGGAAACTATAACTTCGCAGCACCTCCACAAATTCCCGGGCCACGCGCTCCCAAAAATAGAGCATGTCCTCATGGAGTCCTCGCTTCGGATCATAAGCGACTTCTTTCGGATTTTTCAACGGAGCGACCGCATTAAAGAGAAAACATTTCTGGGGCGGAGGTTCAAACCGAACCACAAGTTTGAGATTCGCGAAAGTGTTGGAGATCCGTTCATCTTCGGCGGCGATCATTTGAAAGCGCCGCGTGAGTTGGCGTGAGAGGAAATCTCCCGTGGTGATGTCGGGTGTCTTGAACTCCGTTTCCCAATTCGGGAGGCTCTTGGCGACCATGTCCCGCGTGAATGTAAAATCAGGCGTCGCCGTTTTATCGTCCAGATAAGCCATCGGAATGATCCGGCGTATTTTCTCCGTATCGCCCGCGGTCGAAACCTGGAACAAATATTCCATCACCTTGGGTTTCAGATCGACATCCTTCGGATCCTTGGGACCGACCTCGGCCTTGGCATAGACCACGATGTCATTATCCTGGATCGGAATGCTTTTCAAATCAAGGATCGTCCATTTTGCACGCCCTCGCGTTGCCTCTTCTCCCTTAGCGTCTGTAAAAAAGAATTCCCGCGCCCATTTGGCTTGAGCGGTATTGGGGAAATACCGGCTCTGGACGTCGCTCGCCGTCGCCTCATTCAGGTCCTTGAAAAAATGCCGTACAGGCCGGTGCCAAAGCGCGGCCCGGTTCATGTGAAGATCATGGATGATACGCTTGCGGTATTCACTCCGGGGAATGTCCCAGTACCGCACCCTTTTGAGATCGTCGATCTGCCCGATGAAGGTCAGGTCCATGCCGCTTTTCTCGACATCTGTGGCCTGCAGATAGTAAAAGTTGATCTTCTTGTCCGTACTGAGCATGATCCGCGACATGGAAAAAAGGATATTCTCGACCTTGTCGATGGCCTCTTCCGTCGGCTGGAAAAGACTTTCCATATCCGTCACTTTTCCGCTCATCAGGGCTTCTTTGAGGTCTGCCGCGAAAAGTTTATCAAGCGGCAGGAACACGCCGAGAGTCGTTCCCACGAATTCGACTTCGATGTGCGGGATCTTATATTCCTTGAGGGCGATCTCCTGGAGAGCTTCTTTGCAGCGAGCTTCGGGATAGGTCGCAGGAGAACAACCGGAAAGAGCTGAAAGGCAACACGCCGAAAAAAACAAAAGAGACAGTCCCTTTAAAAACTTAGAGGGACTGTCCCCTTTTCGTAAAAACATCTTATTAGACTCCAAAGCCTTAAACCTTCGGAGGTTCCGTGCCTTGCGTCAGATAGGACCGCCGCGGATTGACCTTACCGAATTCCGCGAACACAGCCTCGATCTCATCATAGTCGAGCTCTTGCTTGGTCAGAAGCTCATGCGCAAAACGCTCAAAAAGGTCTTTTTCCTTCCGGAGAAGCGTTTCGACTTCGCCCATACATTCCTTGAGGATCTTGTCCACATCCTGGTTCAGACGCATTTTCAAGTCTTCAGAAAGAAGAAGGGCATTACCTTCTTTGTAGATCGTATAATCGCCGATCAGTCCGGAAGACCCCATGCCAAGCACCCACACCATAAAATGGGCCAGATTCATCGCCTGCTTGAAGTCTGAAGTCACCCCGGTCGTCGTGGTGTTGAATTTGATCTTTTCGGCCGCATAACCCGCAAGGCAGATCTTGATATCGGCAAACAGAGTTTCGCGATCCCGACCGTGCCACTCTTCAATCGATGTGGGATGCACGACTCCGAGGGATGATTTCCTCGGAATGATCGAAGCCTTGAACACATCATCGCGGGGATGCGAGAGATAAGTCGTGATCAAGTGACCGGTTTCGTGATACGCGGTCATTTCCCTTTCTCGAGCGTTCACGGTGAGCTTTTGCTTCATCCCAAGCTCGATCCTCTCGATCGCTTCAGAAAGATCCCGCAATCCCACCACATCTTTTTTGTTGCGCGTGGCGATCAGCGCTGATTCCTTGACGATATTTTCGATATCCGCAGGCGATTTATCGACTGCCTTGCGCGCCAACCGCTTGCAATCGATCGCTGCCTCATATTTGATCTTGCTGAGATAAAAACGGAAAAGAGCCTCGCGGCCCTCGAGATTCGGCTTTTTAATATAAACTTTACGGTCGAAACGGCCCGGCCTGAGAAGCGCCGGATCCAGGATATCTTCCGCGGCGTTCGTCGCACCGATCACAATGATGTTCTCGGACCTATCGCCCAACCCGTCCATGGCCACCAGGAGCTGGTTTTGAGTCGTATTGCCCTCACCGCTTCCGAACTGACTGAAGGTCCTCTTGTGTCCCATCGCGTCCAATTCGTCGATGAAAACGATGCAACCGCCAAAACCATAGGCAAGCCTTGCCGCTTTCTTAAAAAGCTGGCGCACGCGGCTGGCACCCACGCCGACAAAGATCTCATTGAACTCACTGGCCGCCATGGATAAAAAAGGGAGCCCGGCCTCGGTCGCGATGGCCTTGGCAAGATACGTCTTCCCGCATCCCGGAGGTCCCATCATCAGGATCCCGCGGAGAATCTTGCCGCCGATCTTTTTCAGACGTGCATGGTCCTTGATAAGCTCGACCACTTCCCAACATTCGTCCTTGGCCTCATCGATCCCGATCACATCTGAAAATTTGACCTGCACATTCTTCGCTTTGATGCTCTTTTTATCATCCATTTTCCCCAAATTGCCGCGAAAAAGCATCATGTAGATGTAGGCAAAAACAATGGCGTTGATGACCATCACGATCATCTGCAACGGCAACTGCGCGAGCGTGATGTTCCGGTAATAACTTTCAAGGGAGGCCATGCCCCAGACCGAAAGGATGATGAGGATGATCGAACCCAGGATAATGGCTAATTTCTTCCAATGATCCATCCAGAACATTTCCAAACGCCGCCATTTATTCATGTAAAACCGCCTTTTTTGAGGAAAAGTGAGTGGGGGGAACACCCCCAGAAAACAGCCTGAATTATACCCGTTTTAGCGCTAAAACACACGCCTTAGTACTGGTTCTCTATAGACCTTTTAATGATACCCGTACAATACCGTTAACCCATCAAATTCCATGGTGAACGGTATAGAGTTTCGGCAAAAATATCATTCTCTTGAGAGAATGCCGTGGAACGTAAAAAGCTTTTTCGTTCAACGTCCCCCGTTAGCCGTTCCCCGAGTATTAAGTTACCACCAATAATCATCCCCTTTACCCGAAGGGGCGCTCTCGGCCTCCGTCGCGGCAGCGGGCGGCTCTGCGGCCTCAGGATTCTGAATCTTTTCCGATTCGAGTGAGGGTTCCGGCAGAGACTCTGAAACCGTCTCCACAGGTGGAATCTCTGGGGAAGTTGTCGGTTGCTCCTCCCACCAGCTGGCAGTCTCCGCGGAAGAGGGCGCTTGCTCCGTCACAAACTCCTTCGGAGAACTTTTCTTTTCTTTCCCGATCGGAGAATCGATGAAGAAACTCTCCCGGGGATTGTTTTTGACGTGATACATCAAAGGACCTTTTTTCCCGTCTTTTTCCTCTTCTTTTTTCTGTTCATAGAGGATCGGATTGGTCTGCGTATCCCGGATCGGATCCTCCGCTTTCCGGATCGATCCGATGCTCAAACCCGCGAGAATGCTGATAAGGATGAAAGACAACACGTTTTTGTTCATGTATTAAGGATACCTTATTAAAGAGAAGTGTGCAAATCACTCCACGCTCAACGAACAACGGTCAACGGACAATGATTGGCACTACGTTGCCCGTTGATCTTTGACCCTTGCCCCAAGATATTTCGAAAGATACTTCCCCGTATAGGAACGCTCACATTCCATCAGCCCTGCGACCGATCCTTGATACACCACTTCCCCGCCCTGGTCACCGCCTTCAGGCCCAAGGTCGATCACATGGTCCGCAAGCCGGATCACGCCCAAATGATGTTCGATCACAAGAAGCGAATGCCCGCGATCCAACAGTTCCTCAAAAGCCTGGATAAGATGACGCACATCATCTTCATGAAGTCCTGTCGTCGGCTCATCCAGAAGATAAAGCGAAGGCTCGGAACTCCCCGAGGAAAGTTCAAAAGCGAGCTTCAGGCGCTGCGCCTCTCCGCCCGAGAGCGTCAGTGTTGGCTGTCCGAGCCGGAGGTACCCCAACCCGATCTTCTTCAAGATGGACAGTTTTTCAAAAAGGCCTTTGTTCGCCGGCAGAAAATCCAGGACTTCGTCCACGGTCATGTTGAGCACTTCATCAATATTCTTTCCCTGGTACCGGATCTCGAGGACTTCGGGTTTAAAACGCTTCCCGTGACATTCTTCGCACGGCACGAAAATATCCGCGAGAAAATGCATCTCCACTTTCACCGCCCCGTCGCCTTCGCAGACAGGACAGCGCCCTTTTTCGACATTAAAGGAGAAATGTCCCGCATCGAACCCTTCGCGCCGGGCTTCGGACGTCGCCGCGAAGATCTTGCGGATATCCTCAAACGCCTTCATATAAGTGGCCGGATTGGAACGCGGAGAACGGCCCAAGGGCGACTGGTCGATCAGCACCATATCCGCCAGAGGTTCGAACCCTCGGATCCTTTCCACGCTTCCAAGTTCTTCCCGGGACACCGGTCGGCCTTTGAATTTTAGAAAATGGTTGTAGAGGATCTCGTAGAGGAACGTACTTTTCCCGGAGCCGGAAACACCGGTCAGGACCGTGAATTTCCCGAGAGGGATCTCGGCATGGATGTTTTTCAGATTATGGGCTTTCGCGCCCTGAACCAGGATCTTGTCCTGGCTTCCATTTTCTTTTCTCGAAAGGTTGCCAGGACTAGTCCCATTAACATTTAATTCTTTTGAAGGAGAATGGGGCTTGTGCTTTGCAGGGACGGTCGCTCGGGGCTTCCGTTCGATCCCTCGTTTCCCGGCCAGGTATTCGCCCGTAATCGAGCCCGGATGCCTCTTAAGATCTTCCACGCTTCCCTGAAAAATAAGCTCGCCGCCCTTGGCACCTCCCGAGGGTCCGAGATCGACCACGCAATCCGCGGCACCGATCATGGTCCGGTCATGCTCCACGACCACGACCGTGTTCCCGAGATCGCGAAGCTTTCTGAGGAGCTCGATCAGCATTTGATTGTCGCGCTCATGAAGCCCGATCGAGGGTTCATCCAGTACATAAAGAGTATCCACCAGGGCCGACCCCAAAGAGCTCGCCAGATGGATACGCTCCACCTCCCCGCCCGAAAGCGTGCGAGACATGCGGTCCAGCGTCAGATACCCGAGCCCGACATCTTTTAAGAACCGCGTGCGGCTGAGAAGCTCCGACTGAACCGGCGCCACCTTTTCTTTTTCTTCCGGGGTCAGTTCGAGCGTCTCGAGGAATTTCAAAAGGTCCTGGATACTCAAGGCCTGGACTTGGGCGATGTTTTTCTCCCGGATCAGCATCGAATGTTGTTCCTTCGATGCGTCTTCGTCGAGAGCTTGAGGCTCCCGTCCAAGACGAAAATCCAGAGCCTCCGTTTTGAGGCGCGTCACGTGGCAAGTGCCACAGGGCGTGTAACCACGATAACGATTGAGAAAGATCCGCACGTGCATCTTGTAAGTTCTTTTGTTCATATATTCAAAGAACTCCCGGACGCTCACAAAATCGTCGCCGGGATAGCCTTCGAGGATCCATTTCCGAACTTGAGGCTTGAGTTTCATCCAGGGCACCCGGATGGAAATGCGCTTACGCTGGCAGAAATCGAGGAATTGTCCCTGCTCCCAGCGGGTGCTGGCTTTGGTCCACGGCTCGATGGCCCCGTCCTTGATCGACCGGGTGCCGTCCGGCACGACGAGGTCCCAATCAACGGTAATAACACGACCAAATCCCTGGCAAGAAGGACACGCCCCGAGCGGGCTATTAAAAGAAAACAGATTCGGTGACGGTTCCGGGAAGGATCGCCCACACGAAAAACAGCGGGCTTTTTCTGAAAATCTCAGGACCTTGCCCTGGCCTCCATTTTCTTTCCCTGAAAGATTGCCAGGACTAGCCCCATTAGCCCTTAATTCTTTTGATGGAGAATGGGACTTGCCCGCAACCCACGCCTGAGCCTCCCCCCGCCCCAAACGGAATGCCTGTTCCAGAGAATCCGTGAGCCGCTCCTTATGAACCCGGTCGATCTTCAAAAGATCCACGCTCACGAGGAGCTCTCTCAGAACGGCTTTTTTTTTGACGAGAGCTGCCGCGTCAAGCCATGCCCCTTGATGGAAGAATCCGCTGAATCCCTGCCGCTCCAGTTCTTCCAGATTCTCCCGCAGATATTTCGGGCTCTTTTTCCCGAGCGTCACCTGAAAAGCAACACGCGCTTCTTGGCCCGTAAAATTCGTAATGAGGTATGCCGCCGCGCTGGAGGGATCGTATTTTTCAACTCGGGTTTGACATTCCGGACACCGCAAACGCCCGGCGCGCGCGAAGAGCACCCTCAAATGGTCATTGATCTCGGTCTGGGTCCCCACCGTGGAGCGGGCGTTGGTGATCGTATTTTTCGCCTGGATGGCCAGGGCCGGAGGAATCCCCGAGGCAGATTCCACGTCGGGTTTGGGCATTCGCTCAAGGAACTGACGCGCATAAGCGGAGACGGATTCGATATAGCGGCGCTGACCTTCCGCGTAAAGGGTATCGAATGCTAGGGAGGATTTCCCGGACCCGGAAACCCCGGTGATGACGTAAAGTTTCCGGTGCGGAAGTTCAAGATCAAAATGCTTTAAGTTGTGGGTTTTAACCCCACGAAGACGGATCGCATCCAAGGGCAGATCAGGACTTCCCCTGGCCTCTATTTTCTTTTCCAGAAAGGTGGCCAGGACTAGCCCCATGAACCTTTCATTTATGATGGAGAATGGGACTTGCTCTCGCGACCTAAAGCTTCGCCAATGGCATCCAGAAGCTTTTTGCCGCCAAAGACCTTTTGACTCTTGGGTTCAATGGCCACGGAGGTGGTCCCGCGATCGACGCGTTTGACCCAAAAAGTGATAACCCTTAAATCCGAGTCATCCAGACGACTATAATTCGTATCCCGAACGCTAATAATCCCTTTTTCTTTATCCGTCTCTTCCAGTTGCCAATATCCCTGGCCATCCAAAGCTTCCATCGTGCGAAGATAGGTCAGATCATAAGGCAGCTTGTAAATCAGCACTTCATCATTCGGAGGAAGAACCTCCCCGACGGTATTGCATCCAGCAAGACCCCAACCGAGCATCAGAATGAGAACAAACTTTGAAAAAAAATTCATGGGTCCCCCTTTTAGAATTGTCTCTTCTTAGAGGACAGGCCTTAAGTCATGGCTCGCCCCCTAAGGCGCCGTTCATGTTAAAAAGATTCCGCTAAAACTTCCCGGTCATGCGCACGAACGGGCCCTGGGTCTTGAAATTGTTCGCACTTCGGAGGTCATCACTGAAGTCAGAAAAATTATACCCCACTCCGAGTCGCACGTATTCATAAAACTCACGGTCGATCTCCACCAAGGCCCCTTGCTTCAAGGTGTCCAGAGCGTACGACTGCATGAGGATCCGGTACTCAAGTGCGAGATCCCACTTGCGCGTCACATGAAAATTGATGCGGTTCGCGGTCAGGAATGTATTAACACTGGTCGTATCGAGCGTATTTCTGGCAAGGGTCGCCGGATCGCGCTCTTGCGTTTGCATCGCTGAATTTTTCCATGCTAATTTTTCCACAACCCCAAAATACTTGTTAACATCATAAGCAATATCCGCAGAAACGACATGCGCTATTTCATTAAACAACATCCCTTGATCGTACGAATTCGAAGACTGCATGTCGTTCGCGATATTCCGGAGGTAGCTGTAACGCGCCAGGATATTCAGCTTATCAAGCTTGATGGGGCGATAGGCAAACCCCGCGCTTAATTCCGCGAAGTTAGTCAGATTCACCTGAGAATTATCCCAAACAAGATGCGGGGCAAAGGAGGCCCCGTAATTAAGATAAGTGAGGAACCCAAGGTCTTCATTGATCTGGTATTGCAAGGAGTTCCTTGTAACAACCTGGTTCAGCCTCGGCGTATCACCATCCAGACGACCCTCCAGGTAAGTCCTCGCCCGGAATTTCTTTCCGTCCGCATAGGCCAAACTGCCGCCCAGGGTATTGAATGAATTATTGCGCGCAAAGGCACTATCCAGCAACTGCGTGCTGGAATTCTTTAAATGACGGCGCTCGTACTTGCCGCTGTAATCCCAACGGTCTCCCGCCTTTCCTTCATAGCCCAAAATGTCCACGTAACCGTCGCTCCCCTGATACGAAGAATATTCGCGCTCCGAATACATACGGGATTTTTCGGTGAGCGCGAACGAATTTCCGATGGCCGTCGCAAGCGTCTTGTCCCCGATCCCGCGGTCAATGGAACGGATGTTCGCGTAACTACGGGCGCCATTCCCATGCTGGCGCTCAAAGCCAAAATAGGTCGAATCCCCAAGGGGCCCGATCATCTCTTCCAGATAAGCGAAAAGATTATTCACAAGCTCATAACGGATGCCACCACCGAATTGCTGGTCGTTCTTTCCTCCGATCGCGGACTGAACCTTCACATAGGGGAGCAACCGTTCATTGAAGTGGTAGCCCAACTTGCCCGTCACCCCGTTCTTGAAAGGGATCTGGTTTGTGAGATCCGGCGCCAGGTACGCGGTGTCCTGAACCTGATCCAGATTGCGGTTCTGGTATTCCAGTTCCGCGAGATACTTCCCGTCGTCATAAATGATCTGCGCGGTTTGGGTCTCAAGCGCTTCGAACGGTGCCGCGTTGCCCGTGACATCCAGCGGCATCAACTGACTGAGGACCGCGCTGTGATCGAAACGATACCGGATGGCCAAGCTGTCCGTAAACTTGTACCGAGAACCCACGCCGTACTTCTCGAAGCCTTCCTGATCCCGCATATAACCATTTGAAAAACCCGGATTCACGCCCTGGACATAACCTGTTGTTTCCAAATTCTTGACAGGTTCGGACGATCCCCGAATGAGATAAGCACTTTCCTGGGGCCTCGTATGCCGACCGCTCAACGGGCCCAAATCCGCGAAGCTAAGACCGCCATCATACGAGATCGAAGTTTCCATCTGCTGGCCGATCGTCCTGGCATACTCGGCCGTGAGCTTCGTATTGCGCCCGAATTTCATCATGCCGTCCACGCCGACCATGTCATAATTCGAACCGATCCTTTTTTCCTGGACCCCGGTCGCACCGATCCTCACGTGATCGCCCATCCAGGTATAAGCGCGTATGCCCTGATTCGGGATCGAAGCCTCGGAGGTGCTGGGATCATATTCGTAATCGACGATCAAATAGACCGGACTGCCGTCCAGAATATCGGTCGAAGTCAGGGTGTCGGTCGCGGCGACCGAAGAAAGCGGCCGAGAAAGCAAGATGCGCCCGTCCCCATAATTGATCTCATAATCCGTTCCTTCCTGAAGATCGTAGCTGTCCACGGTCATATTCTGGATCTTGTCGCGGATCTCGACACGGATCTTTTCGCTCCCTTCCACGATATTGCGATTGCGTGTGTAAAACAGCGATCCACCGGTCGCATAAAGTTCGTTGTGATCGGCCCGATGGTCGGAATCCGCACTAAAAACCTTGAACCCACGTTTCGGATCGCCATAGACCGTGCTCGAAACGGTATCGAAATTGACCTTCAGCCCTGAAAGGGTTCGGTTATACGTGGCAAGCTCCGTATCCGTGAACTCGGTTTTGAAACTTCCCCACTGGGCATAAGAGCGGTCCATCTCGACTAACACGAAAAGCCGCTGGGCGGTATCCTGGGCCTGATAATCGCGCGTGGAATTGTCGCCATAGATCGGATAGTAATCGTTGGGGTTAAGGTTCGTAAAAAGTGCGGTGCGTCGGTCGGAGGTGTCATATTTAGCCTTCACGAGGAACTTTCCTTTGAGCTTGCCTTTCAGAAAGAAAGAGAAGCGCCCGTCCTGGCGGAACCCATCGCGATAAGCGTCTGACTCCGCAGCCTCCATCGCACCACTGGCCTCGTTTAAGCCAAGTTGTTCTTCTCCCAAGGCCACCATAAAAAACGTACTGTCCTTCACCTTGATCTGCTTGTTGAAACTGGTGGTCTCTCCCTCCGGCGTGGTCGCTGAGATCGCCACGCTATACTCCCCCGGCTCCACGAAGAATTCCTTCTGGAACATCCCGCTCTCCGCATCGACCGCCACGGGGGTGTCATTGATCTTGATCATGTTTTTAGGCTGCGTTTTTCCCTGAACACGGACCACAGGCTTCGCCACAAGCGGAATACTTTGCTTTCCGTCTTTAAAGAGATTGAAATCGCCGATCGGCGGGATCTCCGGATGATAGTTCGGTTTCGCTTTCGGATCCATCTTGGTCATCACCTCGAAAAACTTAAGCGCCGTCCAATCCTCGCGGTTCTTGGCATCGCGAACCTTAAGCTGGTAAGAATAAATACCCGGCTTGATCAACAGCCCCGATTCCGTGATCCCGGACCAGGTCACTTCCGGAGGCGGCATGCCGACGCCGTAGCCGATCCATACCGGCTGCCCCATTTCGTCGCGGACTTCCACAGTCCATTTCTTGATGAATTTCCCATAATTATTGTCGAACGTAAACGCCGGTTCTTTTTCAAGGACCCCGACGCCGAGCTTCACAACATCCGGAGAGATCTGGACATCCAGGGTCGGCCGAGAAACATCCACACCCTGCGTGACCATGACCGAAAGATCTTTTTTAAAATTTTCAGGGATCCCGGACGGAGGCAAAAGCACCGCGAAGTTCGCCTTCGTCATGAGGCCCGGCGTGGTCTTCACCAGATACGCTTCTTCGGTGATAAACTTCGTCTCATCAGGCAGGCTGTGGCCGTCGATCTTCACCACGTGCCGACCGGAAGTCACTCCGGGGACATGATAGAGACCGTTTTCGTCGGTCACAATGCCAATACCTTCTTCGGTGTAAAGCCGAACCCAGGGAACGCCTTCCTCCCCTTTATCTTGAACACCATTCTGGTTAAGGTCGTTAAAGACCTTCCCGATGATCGTCCCTTGATCGAAAACCGGATCCCCCTGAGTAAGAAATTTCAAGGTCACCGTGTCTGAAAGATTCTCGACCGCTCCACTTCCCCCCGCAATCGACCCCACAATCGTAAATTCCATGGAGTATTCTGTCCCAAGCTTGACCCCGCTCGTCACGAGCGTCACAAAACTTGTGGAGTATTCGTCCCCCGCGGCCATGTCCGGGACATGAATGATCAGAAAACCTTCCCGGTAGACGGGGGAATCGCCGTTAACGCGCACCGATTTTGCGGCATAGTCAAAACCATGCGGGATCTTGACCCGCATTTCAACATCCGTCAGAGCGCTCCCGAAAGCATTGGTGTAATGGGCATTGATCCCCACGGCATCCCCCGGCGCGACATTCCGCTTCGAGGCCGAGACCGTCAATTTTGCCGGATTCACTTCCGCGTTCGCGTCACTAAAAAGAACATTGCCGTAAGTCCCCGAACCTCCGGAAATCCCGTCGGCCTTAAGCACGAACACGATTTTTTTTGTTCCCGCCGGTGCAACCGCTTGAGCGGAAAACGTTCTCCAGGTCTTCCCCGACCACACCGAGGGTATTATTTTAATGCCGCTCGTTACTTGCTCGGCAATTTTGACGTCCGATTCATCTTTGAACTCGATCGCGATAGAACCGCCGAAGGTCTCTGTCGCTTTAATATCCGTCTGAGCTTTTGCCGAAAAAGTTACGAAATCCCCGGCCTTAATACTGTTATTTGCCTGAAAAGTATAAGAATTTCTGTAGAAATTCGGAGTAGGGAGAGGATGCGAATAATACGCCTTCAAATGAAGCGCTTGAGTTCCGGACGAGGCCGCATAGCCGTTGGTGATGAGGGTCGCATTGCTCCAAAGATCCGGCAAAAAAACGCAGGCAGCAGGCCATGCCGCCGGGTTACTTCCGCTACAAGGATTATCGAAGTTCTGCTGCCAATTGTTTTCCGATCCGTTCCCAAGGGATGTTTCAAAGTTGGAATTCCCGAGGATGTTCGCCAAGGCAAACGGCACATTAAAGATCATCAGACAAACAAGAAAACAAACGAACGGGAAGAGAGCCTTCCCTCTCCCGCCTTTTTTTTGATTTTTGGATAATCGAACGGTCATAAGATCTCTGGGATTTTGATTAGAAACGCCGGCTCGAGAACTTGACGCCGAAGCGAAGGTCGTAGTTAGGAAGGCCCGGGACTTCTCCGCTCTGTTTGACGCGCTGGGCCCCGCCGATGCCGCACCATTCTCCGAAGATCGCCGTCTTGGAAAGCCACTCGTTCTCTTTCCACCGGTAGGTCCGAAACGGCATGATCCGGAGGCCTGCGGCGACAAAATACTGGTTCTGATACCAGAACGAGTATTCCGCGTTATTGACATGCTCAAAGCGCATGTACGGCATCAAGACCAATTCGTCATTGATATAGTTGTGCGGTAAGGGGATCCCGGGAAGCTTGATGCCCAAAGTAACTGTGGAATTCGCGATGAACGCGTTAAAACTTTTCTCGGAACTAAAGCCGGTTTTGGAGACATAGTAATTGCCGAAATATTCGCCCCAGACATACTGACGGATGTAATCCGAGAACTGTTCCGGCTTCCCCTCGTCGAGAGGCGGCAGTTCCGTCCCCCATTCGTAGTAGCACTGAACGCCCCAGATAAGATCGGAGTCCCGGCTGTTCTGGATATCCCCTTTGATATTGTAAAGATTGCCGTACTTGATATAAAAACGGTAATTGCGCATCCACTCCAGGATCGGGATCCCCCCAAACGGTTGAAAATTTAAAAGCCAGGGGTTACGCGCCAAAGGCCGCCACTCCAAGCCCGCGAAGAGCTGTAAATTGCTGGCATAATCCGCGGAATCGGACTGCAAACTGACGGTGCTTTCGATGAAAGGATCGATGTTGTGCAGAGGAAAACGGATCCCGCTGAAGACCAAGCGGTTGGTCCAGTAACCGACCTGCGTGTCGAAGTGATTGGCTGCAAGATTGGTCAGACGCCAGCTGGTCTCGCCAAAGGACTGCCAGGTGATCGGCGTCCCGCAAGGCGGCCCCTGAAGAACCCCGAACATCTTCTCCCCGATGCCCAATTGATCGGTAAATTTGAGGATAAGTTCTTCTTCTTTTTTGAACTGTGCGGGAGTTTTGACCTCAATAGGTTTTTCAGCTTCCGGCACATAAACCGGCGCAGAACGAACACTCTCGGCAAAATTACCGCCCTGCAACTCGACATTCGTCTTACTCGCAATGATCGCGGTCATCGCCGCCTCCGACGAAGCGAACGCCCGGTCTCCCACCCAAAAAAGTTCCGCGTCCGGACCCTTCGCGTTCGGGACGGAAAGCTGACGGATCTCAACGCCTTCAAAATTAGCGGTCTTGAGGTTCTTCTTGATGTATTCGTCGATGGTCTTCATATCCTTGAGGCCGGAAAGATGACGGGACTTCACGGCCCCGCCTCCAAAATCCGTCACAATGGAAAATTCGGCATTTTGCTCGCGGGAGTGGCTCTTGAGGACAGGGAATCCGCGAACCTCGTTTATCTTATGATCCAGCTTTTGGGGGGCGGGTGCAAAAAATTGTTCGGCAAAAAGATTAACGATCGGCTTGACCTCCTCCCCGGTCTTGGCGGCAGGCTTCATTTCAATGGCCGGCGTGGGCGCAGAGTTCGTCTCAGCGACAGCACTCGCCGTGGGGGTTACTTCCACGATCGGAGAGATGGAAGGATTGACCTCAGCGACCGGCTCAACCGCAGGCGCGACTTCAACAACGGCCGCCGGAAGCTGCGCTCCAGCCACCTGGGGGTTAGCTTCGGGAACTTGCGCCGGCACTTCAGCAGGCTGAACTTTCGCTGCCACAGCTTGCGGCTGTATTTCAGTTTCGGAGGTTTGCGGCTGCACCTGATCGGGTTGAGCCTCTACGCCGGGATCCTGGGGGCCTTCTCCCGCGAAGGCGGAAACGGCCACAGACAAAGAGAGGGCGATGAAGAATATTAAAAAGTTTTTAATTCTCATCGCCGATAAGTTTTTTCTTTTTGTTGTAACACATTGAAAAACTTAGGGAAAGGGTCGAGCTAGGCCATGCCTAACACATGTTGCATATGATAAAGACCCTGCTTCTTTTTCGCAAGGAATTTTGCCGCCAAAAGAGCCCCCCGGGCGAAGGCTTCCCGAGAGGAAGCTTTATGGACCAGTTCAACCCGCTCTCCGTCCCCAAAGAAGGATACCGTATGATCTCCGACGACGTCGCCGCCGCGGAGCGCCAAGACCCCGATCTTACCCTTTGCACGGGCGCCGGTCTCGCCGACACGGCCATAGACCACGTCTTTTTTCATATCACGGCCACGAGCCTCCAGGAGGATCTCAAGAAGCTTCAAAGCGGTGCCGCTCGGCGCATCTTTCTTCATCCGGTGATGGATCTCCATGATCTCGAGATCATAGCTCTCATCCAACACTTTGCCGGCAATCTCAGCCAGCTTGAAAAGCAGGTTCACTCCCACGCTCATATTGGGAGATTGCACGATCGGGATCTTTCTGGAAGCGACCCGGATTGCCCCAAGCGTCGCCTGCGGAATCCCCGTTGTTCCGATCACATAGGCCGTATGCGTCTTGACGGCCGCCTTGAGATTTTCCGGAAGTGCTGAAAAGTGGCTGAAATCGATCAGAACATCCGCGTTCTTAAGCGTGGAAACCACGTCTTGCGATATTTTCACACCCATCAGGTCCCGACCGATGATCGGCCCGAGGTCCTGGCCTAAAGTTTCATGCCCGCGCTGTTCAAGCCCGCCCACGATCTTAAAAGTCTTGTCCTGGCTCGCCAGTTGAAGGATCGTTTTTCCCATCCGCCCCGAGGCACCGGCCATCACGAGTTTAATCATGAGATGACCCCCAGTTTTTTAAGAACTTCCGCGAGCTTTTTCTCATTCTCAGGTCGCATCTCACAAAGGGGCATCCGGAGTTCCGGTTTGATCTTCCCCATCATACCGAGCGCCGTCTTCACAGGGATCGGATTCGTTTCGATGAAAACGGTTTTGGAGATCGGATAGAGCGTCTTGTGGATGGAACGCGCCTCTTCCATGTTCCCGTTCAGAGCCGCGGCCACCATATTCTTCACAAGCCGAGGCGCGATGTTCGCGACCACAGAGATCACACCGCGCGCACCGATCGCGATCAGCGGAAAATTCAGGGAATCCTCCCCCGAGAGAACCGGCAAGTCGCAAAGCTGCATGATCTGATCGGCCTGGTCCATGCTTCCACTCGCTTCTTTGATGGCGACGATCGTGTCGATCTTTGAAAGTCTTGCCACGGTCTCGGGAGCAATGGAAACACCCGTGCGGCCCGGGACGTTGTAAAGCACCATCGGGATATCCACACGGCTAGCAAGATATTGATAGTGGCGAAAAAGGCCTTCCTGCGTCGGCTTATTGTAATAAGGCGTCACAACCAACACACCGTCCGCCTTGATCTTTTTGGCATGCTGCACGAGGCTAAGCGCCTCGATCGTATTGTTCGAGCCACACCCGCAGATCACAGGGATCCGATGGCGGATATATTCCACCACGAACGTCATCGTATCGCGATGCTCCTGGTGAGTCATCGTTGCGGACTCGCCTGTGGTGCCGCAAGGAACGATCACATCCGTGCCTTCCTTGAGATGAAAATCGATTAGCCCTTTGAGCGCTTTCTCATCCACCTTCCCGTTACGGAACGGCGTGACGAGTGCCACCATCGAACCTTCGAACAAAGACTTTTTCTTTTTACTCATGGATAACACCTCATTATGATTCGGTTTTCGGTCACGGCAACGATGCCCGTTTCGTTATTCGGCTACGGTTACGTAACCATTGCCGTAACCGATACGGGTTTCGTGACCGTTGCCTTTTCCAAGGCCTAGCCGAAATATTCCCCTTTGTAAACAAATTGGGCTTTGCCTTCTAAAAAAACTTTTGTAATCTCGTCACCTTTTCTTTGCATATCGATCCGGAGCTTTTCGCCGCTTTTTGTCAGCACATGGACCGGCGACGCCGTATAACCCTTGAGCACGCTCACGACCGCCGACGCCACGGAGCCGGTGCCGCACGCAAGCGTCTCGTTCTCCACGCCGCGTTCATAGGTCCGGACCGCGATCTCTTTTTTGCTTTTCACTTCCACAAAATTCACGTTCGTGCCAAACGGCTGAAAGCGCGCGTGATTCCTGATGGCCTTCCCGGTCTCAAAAACCTCGGCCTCCTCGAGACCTTCCATCATGATCACCACATGCGGCACACCGGTATCAAGAAATGCATAACGGAGCTTCTGCTTGCGTAGCTCCAAAACGCCGTCCATCTCAAAAACGCGCGGCTTGATAAGCTGAACTTTGATCTGGTCCCTCTGCCCGACTTCAGCCTCGATCAATCCCGATCCGGACTCAAAATTCATGCGCGACGAATATTTCAAAATATCATGGGCATAAAGGGCAATACAACGGAACCCATTCCCACACGCTGCCGCCTCCGATCCGTCCAAGTTGATGATCCGCATCTTAAAATTCGCCTTTTTGGAACTCTCAAAAAGCAGGACCCCGTCCGCTCCGACGCCCTGATGCGCACGACAGATCCCCCGGGTAAAGGCGACCGCGTCCTTCACGATCCCGCGGCGGTTATCCACCACCACAAAATCATTCCCCGACGCGACCATTTTGTAGAAAGGAATAGAGTTTTTCATCGATAGTAAAGGGTTGTCGTTCTTCTGGTTACAAGCGGGCGTATTGTATCAAAGAACCAGGAAACGGGGAACGGGAAACAGATCTGATCCTCCATTTCACAAGAATGCCTATAATGAAAGTTTTGATTGATTTATAATCAATTTTTTGTTAGTCTGCCCTCATGAAAAAGAAAGCTTCGCGGATCAAACCAGGGCAGATCCTAAATACCATTTTCTTTATCCGCGGACAGAGAGTCATCCCGGATGCTGACCTCGCCAAAATTTACGGAATCCCCACCCATCGATTAAACGAGGCCGTTAGGCGGAACAAAGCGCGTTTCCCGGAAGACTTCATGTATCAGCTTACGAAACAAGAAGTTAGGAACTTGACATCGCAAATTGCGATATCAAGTTTACGGCATGGCGGAAGACGGTTTCTCCCCAACGTTTTTACGGAACACGGGGCCATCATGGCCGCAACTATCCTCAACAGTGAACGAGCCGTTGAAATGAGCGTATTTGTCGTACGTGCTTTTGTGAGGATGCGCGCCCTGTTATCGAGCAACAAGGGCCTTGCCGAGGAATTGAAGCGTCTTGAAAAAAAGCTAACCGGACGGCTTGATGTGCATGAGACTGCAATCGTGGATGTCCTGAGGCGATTGATAAAATTGCTTGAACCCCTGCCGGACGAACCCGATTCAAAACCCAAAGGCCCGATCGGGTTCCAACTTTAAAAGTCAGGCGACGTCAACGCTCTCACAGCAGAAGGCGTACGGTGTACGGCGCTTTAATAACGCCGTACGCCACACCCCGTACACTGCACTCGTATCATACGAGTATGATGCGAGCAGGTTCAAAACCGTTAAAATTGGGGACGGCGCTGGCGCAGGAATAGGCTCCGATATTCTTGGCATAAACCACATCGCCGGCATAAAGTTCGGGCAATTCTTCGCTCGTGGAAAGAATATCCAGAGAATCGCAGGTGGGCCCGGCAAGAGCGCTCTTGTATTTGGGCCCGCGCCGTAAGGTTTTGAACTCATACTTGCAGTGATCAAAGACCATCCCGGAAAAATCCTGATAAACACCATCATTCAGGTAATAGAAATTCTGGTTATCACGGAACGCGCGACCGATCACTTGGGTCACAAGAATTCCCGAAGGACCGGCGAAAAAACGGCCCGGCTCCGCAATAAACTCGACTTGTTTTGAAAAAAGCGCCTTCATCTGCTTACGGATCTCGGCGGCCATACGCTCAAAATTGATACCGATCTCATTTTCAAAGTGCTGGATCGGAAAACCGCCGCCGATATCGACGATCTTAAGCGGCATATCGTTCTCTTTGGCCTCCCGGAAAATATTCGCCGTGAGCTCCAACGCCTGAAGATAATTTTCCACATTGGTGGATTGCGACCCGACATGAAAGCTCACACCTTTGGGGACAAGCCCGAGGCTCTTTGCTTTCCGTAAAAGATAAAAAGCCTGGTCCGGTTCCGCGCCGAATTTAAGTGACAGCTGCACCACACTTCCCCGGTTCGCGACCTTGATCCTGACGATGACATGCGCTTTGGGGAAATTCTCCGCGATCTTGTAAAGTTCCGCTTCATTATCGAACGTCATGAGACGCACGCGCCGGCGCCGGGCCGTGATGAGGTCTTCTTTAGATTTGATGGTATTGGCAAAAATGATTCGGCTCGGGGACACGCCATGCTTCAGGACCGACTTCATTTCCGCGGCACTCGCCACATCGAAGCTGGCGCCGAGCTCCGCGAAGGTCTTCACGATCTTCGGGTGCGGGTTGGCCTTAATAGCGTAGTAAGGCGTGACTTCCGGCAGGGCTTTTTTAAAACGACTCCATTGTTTTTCGAGCACGCTCTTGCGGATCAGCATGAAAGGGGTCTTGTGCTTCCCGAGCATCGCACGGATGAGATTCTCAGCGCCGGAGATCTCAACCGGTTTGAGCTTGAGGAGAGGAGCCTGGCTGCTGCCGTTCAAGGCGGGTTGTTTCATGGGGTCTGGATCAACGCTCCATGAGGAATGTCGTGAACTGCCACATATCTTTTTCCTTGGGAGGAAGACTCCCGAACTTCAGATATTTCCCATTCAGATTCTTTAAAGGCGTCCAATCTGAGGGGATGGACACGAACGGAACGATATAAGGCGTCGCAAAATCCAGAATGAATTCGTGATCAAGATCATCCGGAAGACAGTACCCTTCTTTAGGGTTCTTAATCATCCAAAGCGCCGCGCCCACGACCGAGACCGCCACCTGAAGCGTCGTCGCTTGCTGATGCGCCACGAGTTTCCGCGATGTATGGATGTCGAGAAGCGAACCGCACCACCAGGACTTGAAGTCATGTCCCATAAGAAGCACGCCGAGCTCGTCGCGGCCTTCGGTGATATCGTCAGAAAGGATGCGCAGTTTTTCCTGCATCTTGTACTGCCGCATCCGGAGTTCGTGAAGCGAATTGATCGCAACTTCGGAGGGACAATAGGCGTAATGCACCGTCGGACGGTACACCGCTTTGCCCTTGTTCCACACCGTCAGCCGGTCGGAGATGCTGAACGCCTCGCCGTGGCGGATCACCATGCCGTTGATCTCACCGCACGGCACCCACGAACGCACCCAGGTGTTCATCCCAAGCGAGCTCAGGCAGATCTGATTTTTAGGTCCCGCCGTGTACGCGTAGCCTCCGGGAGGCAGCCCTTTTTCATGCGTCCCCCACCCGAGTTCCGCGGGCGCGACGCCTTCTTCATAGAAACCTTCGATCGACCATGTGTTCACGAATTCGTTCATCTTCTTGGG
>CAYZYT010000019.1:0-36227 GCA_964482725.1 uncultured bacterium
AGGATATTCAGGTAAGCAACATTACGGCGAAGTCCCTGGCGACTTACAGTGATGCAACATTTGAATATCATCCGGCCGTGGCGAGTTCTGATCTTTATGAGCTCGGAGCGATCAATCTCGGAACTGCCCGGGTTATTAACCAGATCCAGTTCAATCTTGTGACGGGTGGGACGCCGGCGATCGGTTCCTACAAAAATTACAAGGTGGAGGTTTTCGATGGAACTACCTGGACGGATGTGACGCCGGCCGGGAAATCGACGGTGACGGCGGGAGTGACTTACAGCGGTCTCCAGACAGTTACTTTTGACGCCCGCTCTGTTCAGCAGGTCCGGGTCTCGGTTGGGGGCGGCTATCTGGCGAACGGAACGACCTGGGCCAAAGACATCCGGGTGAACGGACTGAGCGCCTTGTATGTAACGCCCGGTACATTGCAGTATCGCATGGAGATCCAGCAGAGCGGAGTGTGGAAGGATCTGGGCACTTACACCCTCGCAAGTACAGCCACTTCCGGAAATTTTCAGATCCCGGTACCCTCGCAACTTGGTGGCGTGCAGCTCTCCGGGTCACAACAGATCCGGATCACTCCGATCACGCCTTATGCGATCATTGCGCTGAATGCTATTGCGGTGAATAGCAAACCCCTGAACCAGGCTTATATCCAGCCGCCGGAAAGCGCGTTAGTGTCGGTCAATGTTTACACCGGGCCGATGTTCCGCGAGATCCTGGATACCTCTTTGAGTTACAGCTATGCCAATGGCGTTCGCGTCACGGACTCCGAAAGCATTTATTACTACAAGGTGCCGGAGGGAGTCACGATGCCGGCGGGGTGCGCTGACAATATCTGCCGCGCTTCGCAGGTGACCGGGAAATCCTGGAAGATCGCTTATCTGGACGTGACAGACCCGAAGGCCTCTTACCCCTACTTTCAGACGGATACCGCTCAACAGGAAATCGTGGTATCGCCGACGCTTGTCGGCACGAGCGCTCAATTTAGCGGGATTCTGGAAACACAGCAAAGCGGCAACAAGATCCGTTCCGGTTACGTAAGCGGCATTCTGAAATGGATCGAGACCACGACCTCGGGAGGCGTTGTCACGCGGGTTACGAATATTCCCGTCGATCAGCAGCCTCTGCCGGATCTGACCCATTTTACCGGTATTCTCGAGATAGCGCAGAACAGCCGGATCTATAGGGTCGTCTATGCAGAGGGTCTTGCGACCCGGTATGACAGCGTGGTCGAGCCGTTTGAAGGTCCCGCGGCTGCGGATGGCTGGTTCTTGGGCGGAACCTCGGCCATTGCCAACGGTGCTCTGACGCTTACGGGGACGCAGAGTGGCTCTTGGCCCGATACGGCCTATACGTCCTATGTCTTGCCCCAATCCAATCCCACGTATTCCATAGACTTTTCTGTGACAGGCTCGGCGACTGAATTTCACATCGCGATGGAAGGCATGGGGTCTACCGATGGTAAAGAACGGCGTCTGGGTCTTATTCAAACGACCGTAAACGGCCAGCAAGTGTTCCGGGTGCAATATTACAATCCTGTGACCAACGCATGGCAATACCTGAAGGATGTGGCTTTTGTTTCCGGGAAAAATTACACCCTCGATTTTGAGTTTAAGGACGGGACGCTGAATATGTATCTCCATGATAAGGGGACTGTTCGTCCAGAGACTGCTACATGGACGACGAATGTGAGCGAGTGGTCGGGCACCCGGTTCCAGACCTGGATACAGAAAGGCACGGCTGTCATCGATGAAGTTCGTACCCAATATCAGACGATGACGGGTTCCACGGTATCTTATGATACTTCCTCCACCTATAACGGCTGGCAGCTTCACTCGACGAGCAGTTTTACGGGCGGGTTGTTGCATACCACCGCGACGGGCAATTGGGATGTGGAGACAAAGACGCAGTCGCTTTCGACTTTGTACGACCCCAAGTTTTCTGCAGATTTCAAGATCGCCGCCGGGAACAGTGGCTTTTTTGCAAGTATCGTGGGACAGCGGTCGGGGACCGGTCAGCGTGAAAGTTACGACATTGTGGAACTGGGTAGCAAAGTCTACCTCTACCGTAACGGTTACTACCACGCCGGGACTTATGGTGCGCAGCTGATGGAGATCCCGGGCGCGACGTTCCAGGCCGGGAAGGAATATACGGTGGATTATGAGATGCAAGACGGTCGACTTTCGGTGTATTTTTACGAGAAGGGGACTGCAAAGCCCACCACCGCGACCTATCAGGCGCAAGTGGACTGGACCACAGCTTCTTTTTCCACGAATTCTGTTTATCAAGCCTCAGATATCACTCGGTTCAGCGGAGAGTACACGCCTCTTGTTTCGGAGACGACTCCGGTGACGTTCGGGACGCCCGTCAGCACTGCGGACAATACCCTTCGTCTCAATACGGCAACAGCGTGGACCCGGGATACGCTGTCGCAGGCGGTCACGACAAGTGGCGGTGCTAATTTGTCGGCGGATTTCCGGATCTTGCAGAGTGATACCGGCTACGGCAGCCTTTTTCATGCGAGCGTTGTGGGTCTGAAAGCCGATGGAACGCGCGGCGAAAGCTACGACGTTGTGGAATATGGCGGCAGTTTTTATCTTTATAAGAACGGGTGGCATCATGTCGATGTCGGAGGCGGGACCCAGATTAAGAAGATCACGGGAGTGCCTTTCGTCCCCGGTCGCGAATATACGGTGGATTACGAGATCTCCGCGGATGGAAAGCTTTCGATCTATCTTTATCAGAAAGGCACGACCCGCACGTCCGCGAATCTGGTCCTCGATCAACAGACCGTTACCCCGGCGCTGTGGAACAAGGCCAGCTTTAGCGCGAATGCTTATAACTATACTTCGGAAGTCACAGGGTTACGCGGCACGACGTTCGGAGCTATGGCCAATAACATTGATTGGCAGCTTTACGCAACGAGCGGTTTTACGGGCGGGTTGTTGCATACCACCGCGACGGGCAATTGGGATGTGGAGACAAAGACGCAGTCGCTTTCGACTTTGTACGACCCCAAGTTTTCTGCTGATTTCAAGATCGCTGCCGGGAACAGTGGCTTTTTTGCAAGTATTGTGGGGCAACGGTCGGGAACCGGTCAGCGTGAAAGCTACGACATCGTGGAGCTGAGCAGCAAACTCTATCTGTACCGTAACGGTTACTACCACGCCGGGAGCGGATACGGCGCTCAGTTGATGGAGATCCCGGGCGCGACGTTCCAGGCCGGGAAGGAATACACGGTGGATTACGAGTTGCAGGACGGTCAGCTTTCAGTCTATTTTTATGCGAAGGGTTCTGCGAAGCCCGCGGTTCCGACTTACCAGACGCAAGTGGACTGGACCACAGCTTCTTTTTCCACGAATTCCGTTTATCAAGCCTCGGATATCACGCGGTTTAGCGGAGAATACACGCCTCTTGTTTCTGCGGCGACGCCTGTGAGTACTTCGGACAATACCCTTCGGATCAATACGTCGTCGAGCTGGACCCGGGATACGCTGTCGCAGGCGGTCACGACAAGTGGCGGCGCTAATTTGTCGGCGGATTTCCGGATCTTGCAGAGTGATACCGGCTACGGCAGTCTTTTCCAGGCAAGCGTTGTGGGTCTGAGAGCCGATGGAACGCGCGGCGAAAGCTACGACGTTGTGGAATACGGCGGCAGTTTTTATCTTTATAAGAACGGGTGGCATCATGTCGATGTCGGAGGCGGGACCCAGATTAAGAAGATCACGGGAGTGCCTTTCGTCCCCGGTCGCGAATATACGGTGGATTACGAGATCTCCGCGGATGGAAAGCTTTCGATCTATCTTTATCAGAAAGGCACGACCCGCACGTCCGCGAATCTGGTCCTCGATCAACAGACCGTTACCCCGGCGATGTGGAACAAGGCCAGCTTTAGCGCGAACGCTTATAACTATACTTCGGAAGTTACAGCATTACGCGGGACGACTTTCGCACCCATCATCAATAGTACCGATTGGCAGCTTTACTCGACGAGCAGTTTTACGGGCGGGTTGTTGCATACCACCGCGACGTACAATTGGGATGTGGAGACAAAGACGCA
This sequence comes from uncultured bacterium, assembly GCA_964482725.1. Lineage (GTDB taxonomy): Bacteria > Omnitrophota > Omnitrophia > Omnitrophales > Aquincolibacteriaceae > Aquincolibacterium. The sequence goes on from CAYZYT010000019.1 coordinate 4,067, forward strand.
GTCGCTTTCGACTTTGTACGACCCCAAGTTTTCTGCGGATTTCAAGATCGCTGCCGGGAACAGTGGCTTTTTTGCAAGTATCGTGGGGCAACGGTCGGGAACCGGTCAGCGTGAAAGCTACGACATCGTGGAGTCGGGTAGCAAATTTTACCTCTACCGTAACGGTTACTACCACGCCGGGACTTATGGTGCGCAGCTGATGGAGATCCCGGGCGCGACGTTCCAGGCCGGGAAGGAATATACGGTGGATTATGAGATGCAAGACGGTCGACTTTCGGTGTATTTTTACGAGAAGGGGACTGCAAAGCCCACCACCGCGACCTATCAGACGCAAGTGGACTGGACCACAGCTTCTTTTTCCACGAATTCCGTTTATCAAGCCTCGGATATCACGCGGTTTAGCGGAGGATACACGTCTTTTGTTTCTTCGGCGACGCCTGTGGATCAAAGTGCTTTTGCGCTCTATACGGCGGGAGGTTACAGCATTGCCGGAACGCCCTCGATCTTGGATGGGAAATTATTGCTGACGGCTTCGGGAGCGTGGAACTCCCTCGGGGGCACCTACGTGCCGGTGAACACGATGCCGCAGTGGTCCATGGATTTCTCTCTCACCGGAGCGACCACCAATTTTCAAACTTCTGTAACCGGGACGGAAACATCGGGCGGTGCGTCCCACTCGATCAGCTTGACGCAGGACACGGCAGGATTTTTCAGGATCCTGCAGGATGGCGCCCTCGTCGCGGGGACGCAGGTGGCTTATGTCCCCGGAAAGAACTATACGGTCAATGTCAAATTCCAAAGCGGCGGGACCGTGATCTTTGAGCTTTTCGACAAGGATACCAATACGCTCATGCTTCAAAAAACGATCACCACAAAGTGGACCTCGGCTTCGATCAATTCCAAGATCCTGAACGGAGTGGTCGCTCTCGATGAGATTCGCATGAGCTACGGGAATGTGCAAGGCACGGGGACTGAGACGGTCCAGGCGATCGGGGATCTCCCCTCGGGTTGGACGCTTGGAGGCCAGTACGCCATTCAAAATGGCAATTTGCATCTCGTGGGTCTTGGGGGCTCGAATTGGGGGACAAACGTTGCAACAAGTTTTACGCCGTTTTCCACGAACACTTCTTACTCCGTCGACTTCACCAATTACGGCATCAATTCCCAATTGGCATTGGCCCTTGAGAATAACGGTTCGAACACGGCCTATCGCCGGCTCGGGATCGTGATCGAAAACGGTCAGTTCCGTGTGCAAACTATGACGGGGACTGTTTCAAGCTACGTGTCCGGAGTTTCAAAAGCGTTTGATGCCTCCAAGTCGTATACGGTGGATTTTGAAGTCGTGAACGGTACGATCAAGATCTATCTTTACACAAAAGATAACAGTGCCGGGCAGCTGAATACGCGGACCGAGGCGGATCTTTTCTATACGCTCAGCAGCGTCGATTGGGCCCAGTCCCGGTTCCACGCCTGGATATTGAATGGGGAGGCGGACCTTTTGGAGGTTCGGTCCGATTCAACCTCTGCGCCGCATTTTCCCTCGGCCCAGGCCATGACAGGCCAAGGGAGCATCTTCACGCTCGATTTCGGAACGGGAACGACGGGCGACTGGATACTGACCGGAAGTGTCGCGAATCCTACGTCGGCCGTAGCCGATTGCGCGATTGAAATCGAAGTGAGCCCTAATCAATGGGTGAATGTAGGCACCGTTCAGACGGTGGCCTCTTCCCCGACGCAATCATTTACGATCTCGAAGGATATGTTGGCGACGCCGTTCGATCTGACGGGAGAGCACAAAGTCCGGCTTTCGGTCCTTGGAACAACCCCGCACGAACCCTACGATTTTTATATGAGTTCTCTCAGCGCCTATGCGCAGTTGGTCCCCGGAGGGGCAACAGGTTTGCCGGAAGATTTTGTGGCGTATCTTGGAACTCAGCCGATGGAGACCAAGCAGCTTTTATCCCGCACGTACTACAAAGCGGACGGGGAGACGGTCGACTTTTCGATCTCGTATGACGCGACAGGAAGAGCGGCCAATCGCATCCAATATGTTTATCAAACGGCGGCCGGTGCTCTGCCGAAGTCCCGCGACCTGGCTTCGATCGTAACCTACCAGATCAACGGGCAAAGCGATCACATCACAGGACGTCCTGCAACGGATGATCCGGATGTGATCACCCGAGTTCAGTTAACAAGCCTTTTCTCGGTGCCTCCTGTGGGAGCGACCGCCACGACTGTGACCCATGCATCGACGGGAGAACTGCTCTGGATGAACCAACTTGCCAATGCCCCGGAATTTACTGCGCTGAAATCTGAATTGTCTGGAGTCACACTGGACGAGCCTCTGAGTCTTGTGGCGGCCAATCTTCAGTATACGGTGACCGGTCAATCCTATCTCTCGAGTGTGGAATATTCCCATTACGATACTGCGACCAAGAGACTCAAGGAGACGGACACCTACACGCTCGGAGTCCAGGCCACGACCGGAGGCGGGGTGGTGGGCGCGATGCAGCTTGCGCAAAAGAAATTCTTCTATTACGCCACGACAGATATTGAGAAGTACGGGAACAGCGCGGTCAAATTTATTGAAAATTATGAGAATGGCGGGACGGTGGACGGTGTTCGGCAGCCGCCGGTATTGGCCTCCCGGGCTTATTTCAATTATCACACCACGGACAATTATACCGGCGCCTATAAGCTTTATGGTCTTTCAACCTTCGCGGTTGTCGCGGGCGAGAATGCCTGGCTCATGTCCTCCACGATGTATAACACCGATGCGTCCTACACGGCAGCTCAATGCACGGCCTACGCCAGCTGTTACCAGGATGTCGCGACGTATGGATTAAAAGCGGTTTTCACAGCGAATTATGAGCGGGTCGGCACGACCGTTACGGTCAGCACTCCGAATATCGTCACCGCGAACGGGTTTCAGTCCGCTCTTACGTCTTACACGGTGTCTCAATACAACGCAGTGACTCATGCGCTGGAGTCAGACGATTATTATGCGAGGAATTATAATTCGGTCAGCACAAGCTCGGCGACCGGCTCGTCCGTCGTCACGGATACGATGACGTTTGATCCTCTTACATATTTGGATGGCGCCGAAGAGCATGCGGGTCTTCCGTTTGGATGGACGACCGAAACGATTGCCGAGGGTTATGAGAACATTGAAGACGGTAACCTGACCCTGACAGGACGGGGAAGCGAATGCTCTTTCTGTAGTGAAGTGGCCTCAGGGTTCAGAACGGTTTCCGAAGGATTGACCTATTCGATCGATTTTACCAGCGAGAACTCGGATACGCAGCTTCATCTGGCGCTCGAGAGTCAGTCCGTGGGCAGAGATTATTATCGCATTGGGTTGGTTCAATTCAAAGACGCCAGCGGAACCTATTTCAAGGTGCAAATCCACAAACCCGGTGAGGCTTGGGAATTTCAAAAAGCCGCGAACCGTGTGGATGATCTTAAGATCTATTTTACTCCGACGGCCCAGCATACCGCGGAATTCAAGTTCACCGGCGGGCAGCTCGAGGTCTATCTCGATGGCGTCAAGAGAACCTCTGTTTCGGCGACAAACTTTCCAGCCTCCGTGAGTATGCATAGCTATATCTATAGCGGGGTCGTGACGTTCTCGGAAGTCAGGATCAAGCAAACGGTCTTTACCTATCCCATCGCCGAACGCGTTCAGTTTACGACCGATTTCACTGAGGCGACGGACAGCCTCGTCTCCCGGACCTACTACCACGCAGATGGCTCGATCAGCATCGTTAAAAAATATGCCCCGGGCAATACCACGACTCCGACGTCGACGGTGACCTATGTGTATCAAGAATCTGTCGGCGGTCACAGGATCCCGCCCGTCCTGCTTTATACGCATGGAACGGATGGCAGCCTCGCGATCTATAACTCCGCGGTGGAAGCCAATATCGCGGATCCCGCCATGCGGCTTCCGGGTTGGGACCGTGCGCTTAACTGGACTCAGGACACCGAGGCCGGGGCCGGCGGGTATCCGAGCACTGTCTATGGTCTCAAGGTGGTTAAGAATGTCACCCCCGGGATCCAGCAGGAACTCAATCATCAAAATTTCAAATACCGCACGGACGGGACCCTGGATCAAACCGTGTCCAGCACCGGGGCCTGGAGCTTCTCGTACGGTAGCGAGCAGCCTCCCGCCGGGACCGAACTTCCCGCGGTGTTTGTTTGGGCAAAGACCAGCGTTTCTCAGTACGATGCGCTAGGGAAGTCGATCGAGCAGACGGACTCCTACGCCATCCCGAATAATGGAGACACGGCCCAGATCCGCTCGACGACGCTCTATCAGTACGACGCTTACGGTGCGTTGCTGGCCTCGACCACCCGGAATCATAGCAAAACCACGGAGTATCCTGACGGCCGGTTGCTTGAAACGATCTGGTACGGATTCGGGGGCGTCAAAACCCAAAGCCAGAGCTATGGAATGAACGGTGCCGTCATTGCTTCCGAAGCCTTCGTCTATGACGCCAGTGGACGGATGATCACCTCGATAAGGACGGACGATCAGGGCGGAAAATCGATCACGACCTACGAGGGCGCCAAAGGGGAAGAACGTGCGGTCCTGCGGGTGACCGACAAGGGCACGACCACGATCACTTATGATGGCGCCAAAAAAATAGAAAGAACCGTTTTTTCGGTGGTGGGCCGAGGGGAATCCATTATCTATACGAGCGTCACCTGGTCGGACGCCTTTGGACGGGTGGTAAAAAGTGAAGGGCTGACCCAGAGCGGCGCGATCACTTCTCGCACTTTAAATTACCGGTACGATGGCTTCGGTCGTGAAATATCCTCGGAACAATGGGAAAAGGGTGATGGGGACGCTCCCTGGAAGCACAACCGGGTCGTGAGTCTCACTTTTAACGATTTTGATCTTGTGCTTACCCGCGTCACAACGAATTTTGATATGGCCCCGGCCACCGCTTATCTCTACCGGACTGAGGATACGCTTACCTACCACAATAATTTTCAGGTCAAAACGACCTACATGCTCCACTACACGAACGGCCTTCAGGATATGTACATGAGAGCCGAGTTTGACGCGGCAGGAACCAAGGTTGAAGCTGGCTCCGATAGAGAGTTTCAATATTTTACGACCGGTCCTTCTTATCCTACCTACCGTGATTTAGTGGCCAATCGGGATGCAGCCACGGCCCACACCGACGAAGCGACGCGGTTGCGCGGGTTCATGACTGACCAAAGCAACGCCGCGACTGATAACCATTGGGGAAGGGACATAAGCGATCGTAATGCATGCATCGGTGGCAACTGGGACAAATGTATCGACCTTGGTTTTTCTCCGCATGGCAGTGAAGGCCATCGGTGGAATGATCTTCTGGCTTTTAGGGAGGTCCTGCGGGGGCAGGTTTCATCCCTGAACGAGACTTGGAATACGCATAAACAAGGTCACCTGAACTCTGCTGGCGACTACGCGCTTTTGGCGCAGGGACAGACTGACGAGGCTTCAGGGCATACGAGCGCCGCAGGGGTTATTCAGGCGCGGTTAAATGATACCACCCTCCAGTATCTTCCGTATTCGATGGATCTGGGCGCGATGGTGAAGAGTTGGGAGGACTACACAAAATCGCTCCAGGAAGCGTCCGCGCAGTTGGGCGAGGCGGCGGAAAATTTTGCAGCGGCGGCCCGCGCGGCCGGCGCGATGGCGGATCTTTGGCATGCGGCGGTTTTAGTCTACACGCTCGATTCCGGCGTCAATTCTGAAACGGGCGCCGCTCTGACCTCGGCGGAGAAGCTTGAGATCATGGCGGATATCGATGCTTCGCTTACCAGCGCCGCACAAGTCTTTACCGACCAGGGCAACGCGGATGTCGCCAACATGATCACGATCATGAACAATAACATCCAGACCAACGCCCTCTTCGAGATTCCCGTCTGGGATCCGAGCGTCGACGATGTGGTGTTGGTGGCATGGCTGGATGCAGATTATATATCGAACATCGCGGAATATGTTTTTGGTTTCAACATGGCGATGAGTGGTGATGCCAATTACACCATCCAACCGGGCACGCGTCTCCCGCTGGCGGATGGAGCCACCGGGAATATGATGACGGATTTCACGATCCTCGTCAATCGGGGCAACACGACGGATGAAGCTGGAAATACGATCTATAACTGGGAAGGGCTCCGTATTAACAGCGGCACGGCGATGGACGATATCAGTTGGCGGAGATGGGTGAATCCGGCCGGACTGGAGATCAGGACGGAGTATCGAGCTCCCACGGAAGTCGGCGGAGGCACCGTCGCCATTACGACCAACGACATGACTTATGTCGATCCCACAGACGCCGATTCTGAGCTTGTCTCGTACACCACCACCACCCGCATCGCCGGTGCGGACAATATGCTTAATAATGAGGTTCCCCAGGTCAATATCACCTACGCGAATACGGATGCCGGACGCGCGGCCTATACGGAATACCAGGCTTCCCACGGAATGGCCCTCGGTGAGATCGAGACCAATATCTCCGACGGCACCTATCTCGATAGTATCGAGCTCCAGGCCTACGACACGGATATGGATTGGGAAAGGGTTTTCGATCCCTTTGGTTTAAACAATTTGATTTTTTCTACTATGCCATTCGGTAATCTAGCGAACGATCTGTTTGATGATGCGCTGGATTGGTTTGGCAATCAGTTTGAGGATTTTTCCAATAGCATCGGCATGGACGATACGGAACTGTTCGGGTATGCGGTCAAAGCAGGGACCACGGTTGTAAAAATTATCGGCAGTATTCTCGTCGTTACGGGTATTGGCACGGCAGTTGGCTTTGCCCTGATCGTGATCGCGTGTGCTATTGATGCGTATGTGTCGTATGGAATGAACGGCAATATGAGGGCGGCGATCGCCCAGTTTGTCGTGGATGCCATCGTTTCGTGCGCGACGGCTCAATTGACTGTAGGACGCTTGGCCTATGCCTGGAACGCAGCCGCCTCTTTGACAACCAACTTGATTGTGGCGGGAACTTATATCGTGCTTGCCACGGTTGTCTTTGGAACGCTTAACTTTGTCACCAATGTTGCCATGCAGATGATCCTGGGTGAGGAGCTGAGCGGTGATGCGATTAGTGAAATGGCCAAGCAAGCCTACATGAATGCCTTCATCAGTGCGTGTTTGGTCGTTCTTGGCGATGGCCTTGCGAAAGGGTTCAAGACGGATGTCCCCCCGCCCACCACGCCCGCTCCCGCGTATACGTTGACTAACAGGATCGCTGACGGACTTATGGGGCCGATGGCCGGGCTCGTGGTGGAGTTCATGTTCATCTCAAAACTCTTTGACGGTTTCTGGATGGACATGGGCGTTTATGGGAAAAATGAAGAGGGCGAAATTGATAAAAGGGCGAATATGAAAACCCTCGCGGTGATCCGCGGGGGGATCACTGCGGGGTTAAGCGCCTTCGGGGCGAGTCTTTCTACGAGGTATTTTGTCTCCGGCGGTTCGACCATGTCTTGGGGATCGACGATCCTCGGGGGATTGTACAATCTTGTCCTTAATAGTGCCTTCGGGGCTGCGGACGCCTCTATCAAATTTGATTATTGGGAAAGCGTCAAGGACGATTTTACGGAGGCCGGGATCAGCGAAAGCGTTATGGCAGAGATGAATCAGCAGCTTGCCTCACCCTTTTCTGGAATGTTCGAAAAACTAGCAAAAAGTTGGAGTTCGACCGTCGAGTTGGCGATGGACGTTTTGATCGATCCTACCAAGTACGGAGCGAACAAAGTCGGGTTTTTTGGAAAATTGAAGCTTGGTTTTACCGGCGAACTCGTGACGGGGGATTCCAAGTTGAACGGCGCCTCCGGGAAAGTCACGTTGTTTGTAGGGCGGGACAAAAACGGGAATGGGGTCGCCTATGGAGTCTTATCCGGAGAAAATGCCGGGGGTAAATACAAGGTCATACTTCCGGCGTCAGATGCCGTGAAGCTCACGAACGAGTCGGCCCTGAAAGAATTGTCGGTTATGGCGAAGCTCACGCTGAGTTTGAAATTCGGTGTTGATTATTTTGCGATGCTTTCATCCGGCGAGAATAAGGATAGCCAAAGGCTCGATTGGAACTCCAAAACACGCGTCGAAGGCACGGGCGCGCTGAGTGGGATTATGGTCGGCGGCCAGATGAAAGACGGAACTGATTACGATTCGTTTGATACGGATGGCGTTACGGCGGTGATGAACGATGTCTTGAAGAGTTTGGGTGTTGATCAGATCGACAGTTCGGATTACCAGCAAGTGCAGGTGGCCGTGAGCGCGCTCCGGCAGGGTATTCACGACGGGAGGATCGATGGCAACGCCGTGTTTTTCCTGGCGCGGGGTCTCAAACTCGGTGACAAGGATTATGGCGATGTGCAAATTTCGATCACAGGCGAGTCGGTGGAGGCCTCCTACAGCGATCGTGGGAAGGAATGGACCCTTTCGTCGTTTGACATAGGAGATGTTTTTCAATCCATGATGCTTGTGACGGATTTGACCAACACGCTTTTTGGTTCGCTTGGGATCGTGGAATGGGGCAAACTCGATCTTAACGATAGTGCCATGAGAGAGGCTTTTTGTCTCTTCGGCAATGCGCTCCAAAAGTTTCTCCCGGACGGTGCGGAGGTGAGCGGAGAATTTTCCATGAAATGTTACCGGAAAGATGGGTCGGAGTACGTTCAGAAATTCAGGCTGACCTGGTCCCGGGATGGCGTGACTTATGAATTTACCGCTCTCGGGAAAAATGGAAGCAAAATTGATGTGAAGGCAAAAGTCGAAAATACCGCCATGGCGCTTGCGGACATCAAGTTTATTTCCGAGCTGGCTTCGAATTATGATCTTTCGAATTTCAGTCTGGATCCTTTGGTCACGGACGGTGTGTGCGCCTTCGCCGATGCGCTTCAGCAGGCGATGAATAATAAAGAGATCAACGCGCTTAATGTCACGATCACTTTTTATAAGAAAGACGGGACCAAGTATGGCGATTTTACATTTACGCGGGGCTCTGAAACCGTCGGATTTGGGGATGTGACGATCGCGGGGAAGAACGGGAAAATTGTCATTGACGGCCGGTCCGGTGAAAAGGGGATGCGTGACGCGATCCGGGGGATCGATACGCTTCAGAAATTTGCCGACGGAAAAGATCTTACCGACTATACGTCGGGGGGCGGCGTGGATCAGTTCTTGTCGAAGGTGATGGAGGCGGGACTCAAGGGACTGAACATGACCGAGCTCAACATCCGGTTTTATGATGCGGGCGGGCAGCTGTTCGGTATTTTTTCACTCGATGCCGCCGGAGACGGGGTCTGGAACTTTGTCCAGGCAAAAAGCGAAAAAGGCGGTTTTGTGTCGCTGAAAGAAATTCGGGTCGCGAAACCGTCCGACAAGGATCCGAACACGGTGGGTGATTCGCTGGTGTTGCTCAAAACTTTGAAAGACGGCGCGAATGGTTTTAATCTTACGGATAAGGCCGGGCGCGATGGTTACGCGAGCTGGATCGCGGCGTCGATGACCGGTCAGGAAGGCGTCAAGGCCTCGATCTCGGAGGAAGTCTCGCGAGGGGGGGTCGGCATTATGTTCTTTGCGGACGGCGCGGGCAAACAGTTCCTGGAGGATTACAAGATCTCGCTTGTGGGAGAAGGCGCCGGTCGTTATGTCCAAGTCTCGGTCTCAAATGTCACCTTGATCGGGAAGGACCTCAGAAGCGGAATGAAAGTCAGTCAGACTTTCCAGATCAAGGCGGGTGCCTCGGCCGAGGATCGGCAGAAATTCTTTAGCGCCATTTCAACGGGAATGGATGCCCTGAGGACCTATGCGGCGACGCAGGATCTTTCGACTTTTGAAAAACAGAAGGCTTTTATTTCAATGTTTTCAACGGCCTGGAGCGTGGGAAACACTTTTCCTCCCGCGCTTTCCGCCCTTCAGCCGGCTCTTGAATTTGCGACAAGCGGTATGGCGTTTACGGTCTACGGGGCCAAGGGGGATATTCCTCTTGCGACCATCACGCTGAACAAGGGACAGGACGGAAAAATAACCGCGTCCTATACCCCGGATTTCCTTATCCGTATCGGTGATAACAAGCAAACCCGGGATATCATCGCCAAAGGCTCTATGTCCGGGGATCTGGACACGATCTTCAAGACATTGACGGCGATCGATGCCGTGAAGATGACCAATGCTCTGGATATGATCACGGCTTACATGAGCATTATTCCCAATTTCGGAGCCGGTGGCTCGGCCGTTGCAAATTTTTCCAATCTCATCGGAACGCTCCTGGGCCATACGATCGGGACGGATCCGTCGAGTCGTCTTGAGATTTTTGACAGTAACGGGAAATTAACGGGTTGGATGGCGACGGTCGTTGATCCCACGGGGCGGGTGTCCAATTACCAGCTTGTGGCGGATAAGAATGGAAATACGGTCAAAGAGCCACCTCCCGGGAAGCCTCTTACACAGGGCGGAAGAACCCTTGTGGCCGATAAAGTGATCAGCATGGACGCTGCGATCGAAAATGATCCGAGGGCGAAAGCGCTCTTCGTGAATGATCTTCTTGCTAAGAACATGATCTCGAATTATCTGATGAATTCCGATGGTTCGATCTACGGCAGGGCTTTGGCTAATTACGATCCTAATAGCTCCAGTTGGACACTTAAGGCTTATGAGCATGGGGGCCAGATCTTTGATGCCGCGGGTCGACCCTGCGAGTTTGAGGAGATCGTCAGGACGCTGACGGTGGATCCGAGTATGAAAGATGTCAAGTCGGCTATGACTCAGGGCATTACGATGAACGGGGTGGCGCTTAATCTCCAAAACTCCGGCGACAGTCAAATGGCCAATTTTGCTTATTCGCTCGGCTTGCTCCAGTATCAGCCGGGCTCCGTGATCGTGACGCTTCAAAATGGTGTTCTTACTGGAGGAATCTTGAAGGGGAGCTTGCTGACGGCTTATTCCGACGGTACGAAGCTCTATTCCCTGACCAATCTAAACGGAGTAATGATGCAGGATGGGGGCATTTTTTCTCTCGATCTTTCCAAGATCTCCGAAGAGAAAGTTTCTGCGCCGACGGGGCTTGATTCTGTCAGCTTGACTCCGGCGAAGGATGGCGAGAAGGCATCCCTAACCGCCAAGATCACCGGACAGGTCCAGTACCAGGCCACTCTCTCGGGGACTGCGCTCGAAGCGAACTCTTCGTTGACCCAAACTCTTGCGGGGTTGGGTTTGATTCATCAGCCCGGGACCGGGGCGATCCAGCTTCAGTTCTCAAGCGGCGCTTCGATCTGGATCGGCGCGACGTTCAGCGGCAGTCTTCTGCGAAGTTATGTGATCGGCGACTACACCTTCACCAGCGTCTTCGCGTTAGAGCTTGGACAGGATGTGCCGCAAGCGTTCAATGCGTCCGTTGGGAACAGTCTCGCGCGCTCGGATGCGACCAGCGGGTATGGTGCCTTTGTTGTAACGAAAACCGGGGAAAAGACTCCTTTGGGTGTGGTTTCAAGGGACGGAGTTTTTTCATCGATCAAGAGCACTCCCGACAGCACTATTCCGAATGCTCTGGGGGATGCCCGGAACGGAACTCTTTCCTGGACCTCGCAAGTCTCGTTCACACAGCAAGGCCTGACGTTCACGCTAGGATTTGACGCCGATTTCAATATCGTGGCGATCACGCGGGAAGCGGCCGGACCTGCCGCCCAAGGTCTCGCATTATGCGGCATTCAACTGACGAAGGAAAATTTTGGATCCGTAATTTTTCTAAAAACTGACAAAGAGATGGTTTCATCTTCACAGACGGGGAAATCATGGTTGGATGTGCGTGATCTGAGCACCGGCCAGTTGAGCGGTTTTATCGGTAAGAATGGATTTGCAAAAATAACAGGAGACGATCCCAAGGACCCGAATTACTCCAACTACGTGCATTCCGCGACGGTCGTGGGTTTGGATAATATCCAATACCAGATCATTATGAACGAGTTGAATGTCATTCAGTGGGTCGGACACAACGCCATCCTAACACCCGCGGGGAAACCCGCTGTTGCCGGAACATTGTGGGAAGGATTTGGCCCCAATCGCACGGTGAACAGCAAGGACGGAAGCCTGGTCAGTATGGACGTAAAATTTGAGGTGGATGGGAAGGTCGTTTACGGGAAGCTCGGGAATGTCCAAACGACCGAGGGGCGTGTCAAGTTGGGTTCGGCGGTCCTGAGTACCGGCGAAACGGTATCAGTGGCTCGTGCGCCGGTCTCCTGGAGCGGCGAAACGTCTCCTGCCATGATCACCGCCATGGAAAGTACGCTTCAATCGCAAGGTCTTTTCCAGACCGTATGGCTCAACGCCCAAGGCCAGATCGGCGGACGGGCGATATGGGACGCGACGGGAAATGGTGGAAACGGTCTTCTGTCAGCTTATGAGGTTCAAGGCGCTTGGTGGGTGATTGGCCAAAATCCGGACAACAACCATAAACTCGGTTATTTCAATGCGAGCGAGGCATTCCGAACCGGGAAGATCGTCGGGACGCTTGAGCATTCCATGGAAACTGCCAGCGTAGACAAAATAGCAGCGGTCCTCAAGAAGGTTGGGGTTAATGCGGAAATCGCGGATGCACAGCAGATTCAGTTTACGATCAATGGTGAAGCTCTCAATCCCTCGGGCCGGACAGCAAACGTTCTCGGTTCGCTTGGCTATCTTACTTATGATAACGCTGGGGTCAGTGCGGGGGAAGGCACAGTCTTTTTGACCAACGGAGTTCAACTCAAGGGCCTTTTTGGCTTGGAAGGAGATTTTATACAACTCTCCTTGGGAGAAGGACTTGGTACGGCCATCAATGGCAAGTATGTCCAGTCCGGACAAATGTCCCTTGGCGAAAACAACGTGCTTGTCGTCAATGGAGCAAACACGTGTGTGGTAAATCTCGATGGGTCGTCCCACGCGTTAAAAAGTCTCAAAATGCCTATAACGATCGCAGAGATCAATGGCCGTTCTGGAAATGATCTTATGGTCACCGGTGAGATCTCTTTTTCGGATGGAGCGACAAACTATCGACTTGGGTTTAACGCTAAGTATGACCTTGTCGCAGGACTCCGCGGGATGGGAACTCTGTCCTGGAGTTCGTTGGGAATTTTGAGCGGTGCAGCAGACATCGCCGGTGTCTCAAATCTGGTGAAATTGGGAAATATCGTTTATCTCAACACGGGCTTGTTCAACTACTCGCGCGATATTTCCAACGGAGCTTTGGTGGAAAGAAATGCCAAAGGAGCCGTGACGGGTGGCTGGGATATCAGCGGAACGGGAGCCGGGGCTCGGTTGACCGTGGCGGCAAAATTCAATGCCTCTACGGCCAACGGTATTCACACCTACAATGCGGCGGACGGAAAACCGGTCCAAATTAATATCGATCTTGGTTATACGGATACGCTTCTTTCGGGCGGCGATATTTCGATCTTTTTTGCCGGCGGGGACCAAATGGCTGTTTTTACGGGACTGGATGCGGCGATTGTCGCTGGGAACAGCGTTTTGGCTTCGATCCAGTACTACGCCGCGGCGAACGGAAATTTTTCGCTTCGTCCTTCCGGTGAAAATGCGCTTCTGGTCTACGATCGGAACAATAAAGTCGTCGGAGGATTCGATGCCACGAATGCCAAAAATGTTCAGGCCCTGAGTTGGGAAAAAGCGAATACGCAAGCGAACAGTTTTGCCGCCGGAGTTTCGACGAGTAAGGTTACCGATTCCGCCGGGAACGAAAGGACCGTAACCTTACAAGCAGCTCAAGATGTTTTGGTGAGTGCGTCGAGCGTGAAGGATGAAAAAGGTGTTGTGATTGATACCACGCTCCGGGTGTTCCTTGCCGCAAGCGGTTCTGTTCTGGGCCTGACGATCGGATCAATCGATAAGATCACGTCCATCCGCCAGTTCCAAGGAACGAACGGTGAAACATTGCAGTTGAACCAACAGGGTGCGGTTGAGGTCCGCAATGCCAATGGCGGATTCCTTGGTATTGCCGGGGCGTCAAAGACCGGCGCTGTCAAAGATTTCAATCGTGGAGCTATTTCACTCGGCGGTTTTCGGGCTTATGTGACAACGGATGCTCGTGGGAACACTCTCTCGATGGGCTATAACGGCAAAGGACAGCTCGTTCTTGCCGGAACGGGGGATTTAATCATGGCCTCCGGACTTGATACCCTCGGCGCTTTAAAGGAATTCTCTACCACATGGGCGATCGATTTTGCGAACAGTGTGATTTACCGGCAGGTGGCTCCGGGTGCTAGCGGGTTAGCGGCTACAAATCTCGATACCGGGGCCCTTATTGGAATTTATTCGCAAGATGGAAAATTCGCCGTAAAAAAATCCTTTGTGCAGGCGGCTCAGGGTGCTTTCGGCGCGGTTTCGGGAACCAGCTACACCTATGTGAACCTTGCCAAGAATCAGCAGGAACGAATTGTGATGGATGGCAACGGTCGCGCGGTGATGTCCTCCACCAGGAATATTCCAACAGCTCTGAGTTCGGGGACCGGGGATGTATCTCAATATCTTCAAAGCGGATCTTTGCTCGGGACCTCCTATGCGTCATCGTTGGGTGGTTCCGAACAGCCTTTCGAGATGATCTGGTTCAGCGATTTTACGACTCGTATGGTTTACACGCTTCCGCAAAAGGCGGGGTCCACGAATTGGCTTGTGGGCCGCAGTATGGATGGAGTGAGCGTAAGGATGCCGGGAGCCTACGACCAGAGTGGTCATAAAGTGGATGTTACTTCGACGACGGTCAATAGCAATATGACCCGCCTGTCCATTTCTGCTGATGTCGCAAAAGATGCGACCGTCTGGAATGCCCTTGCGGATGTCTACGGTTTTGAACTTAACGTGCTCCAGCAGCCCACCGCAGGCATGAACAATATCTTTCTTCTGCGGGGGCAGCCATTTCTTGCTACGAACGCAAAGGACGGGCTGGTCATGTCAACGCTTTTGAGTAGCCTCGTGGATATGAAAGATTTTAATTTTGCCCGACTTCAGGGCAAGCAGCAGATCGGGTACCTATCACTCGAAGAGACCGGAGCGATCGTTCAAACAGTCTCCTCCAAGATCGAGAAAACAAGTTCGTCTTCTCTTCCAGCTTTTCGCCTTCAATTTTTAAGTATCACCGGCGTTGAGGGGAAGTTTAATGAAGATGGACAGATTTCAATGGCCTATGACATATCTATTACGCCGGCCGCCCTGCTGAAGACGGAATCCTCCGAAGCGATGGTGCAGACGACCAGTTTCTACAACCAGGACATCGCCAATGTTCAGGGCAATGCTCCGGGGCATTATGATGCGTCCGCCATAAGCTTTGCTGTGACGCCAGGGCAAGCCGCGAAGCTCCAGACCATGAAAGACGAAGGAAAATTTGGTGTGTCCGCAACTCAATCGTGGGTCTATCCCACAAAAGCGATGAGCCTCGCGGCGTCCAATTATATTAATGGGACGCTTTCTTTCCAGAAAGACGGTATCTTTTATGAACAGACGGTGCAGTTTTCAAGTCTGGATCTTGCCGCGGGGAAGATGACTTTCAATGCAGTTCAAGGAAATTTACAGATCGAACAGGCTCTGACGGCTTCCCAGCCGTTCCGCGATAATCTAGCCTTTCGAGTCGGCAAGGACGTCGCACAAGGTGGCATCGCAAGCGCAAGACTTTTTGTTAACGGCGGCTTTGGTGGTGGAAATGACTATTGCGTGGTCGAGATCAAGAAAGGCCAATCTTTCGTATCTGGGATCAGCGAAATGGCAACCCCTGGCTATGGCTCAACGTTCTATGAGACCAAGCTGTCCTCGAGGCTGGCCTACGTGCAGCAAAACCTTGCCAACGTGACCGGCGAGGCTTTTGGTTCGGCGCTGCTGGCGCTTGATAAGCAGATCAATATCTTGATCTCCTCAGAGATCGAGGCTGGTTTAGCGCCAAATCGAGTCGCGCCTAAGGAGGTTGCTCAGCCATCGTCTCCCGTAGATGTCCGTACGATGAAGCCTGGTGATGCCTCGATGCGAAGCCCCGCGTCAACTGATTCGACTATTACAACCAATCCTATGGCTATTCGTGGGATGGCGGAAAAACTCGGGCTTAAGGATGCAGTCGCCGCTTTCCCAGCCCTTTTGACTGATCCCGCGATGGCGGCCGAAATGCTTTCATTTTCTTTCACAAAAACCTATACCGAAAGCGGGATCGAATTCACCCGCACGGATAATATCGGCTTTAATGTCGAAGCGAAGGTTTCTATTACCACGGGATCGCTGAGTTGGTCAGATGATGCCGGCGGTCGTTACGAAGCCTCCTTTGACCGGCGCTTCCAATATACGGAAAACAAAGCAGCCGGAACCTTGTCCGTGACAGATCGGTGGACGGGCGTGACCGACACCAAGACAATCGAGGCGAAGCCCGGATCGGGCACTCGAACCGATCTCCGGTTTTCTAACGAGATCCTGTCACTGAAGTCCGGTCTCTCGGAAACTTTCGTGGCGGAACTTGGCTCGGGCATCGGGCTTTTGGGGCTGGTGAGCCATTATGGTGAGTCCGGGCAGGTCCTTAGCCGTTCGGAATTCCGGTTCGAAGCGCAAGACTTCCGGATTTCAAATCCGGATTTCTCAGGATTTGATGCCACGTCCGGCGGGACGATCTCTTGGGAGCCGAAAGGCATTGTCCAGATACATTCTTTTAACCTTGAGAACGGCCAATTGAAAGTCTCCCGTGTCGTTCAACTCGAAGGTTCTTTGACAACGGGTCCCCTAGGTTCCATCCAGAATTGGCAATCCGATTCGAGCGCTTTTTTTGATTCGAATCCCAATTTTGCAACAAGCGGTTCGATCCTGGAGGGGGATGGTCGCGGGATGACATTTACGAAGACGGGCGGGATCTGGATCCTCGGGGGAACCGCCTCGGTCGCTATGCAGTGGGATTTTGTGAACAACGGATATACGGACCTTTCCGTCGCGGGGGGCAATATTACATTTTCTCGTGCGGCAGATGTCGCGCGAGCTCCTTTCGCCGGAGGCACCTCTCAGGGCGACCGTATCACCGCGCAGCTTGTTAACGATAATACGATCAGCTTTAACGGCAATAATAAGAGCTACGGAACTTGGGAGTCGATGACCTCGGGCCAGCAAACGGCCGTTATCATTGCCTTTGGCGCTGTCGCTCTCGTAGCGGTTGTTGCCGTTGTTGCGGCCGCAGTTTCAGCCGTCGTTGCGGCCACTGTCGCACTTGCCGCTAAGATCCTGGCCGTGGCCATTGCGGTGGAAACGACGCTGGGTGCCGGTTTTGGGATCGGGGCCTATCTATATGAACAATCGGTAGGTACGAATGCGCTTTCAAGGGGGATGTATGGCGCCTCGACGGCCGCTTTTGTGGCCGCGGCCGCGTTGGCGATCCCGCAGGCCGGTTTTGCCGCGGCTTTGCCGATGTCATTTTTTAGTGGTTTGGCGATATCGGGAGCCACGCGGGCGGCGTGGGGGTTTGCTTTGGCGGGATTGGGTGGTCTCGGCAATATCGGAACGGCGATGTCTTTTGGCTCCATGGCGCTTGGTCGGACGGGATGGGTGGATGCCTCTGTTACCGAAGGATTCGGGAAGCTCGGATCCATATTGATGTTTGGTTCCTTGTTTGGGAATTTAGGCTCCAGCATTGCTTCCTTTTTCGTCAAGAAGGTGGCCTTGACAGCGGTCAAGGAAGGCGTGAAAGATTTTGCCAAAGCGACGTTTTGGGCGACCATTAAAAATGGTATTAAAACGGCTCCGCTGTCGACCCAACTGGCGTGGGGAGCCGGGGTCTTATCTTTTGCGGGTAGTGCTGCCGCATATGGGACGGGCCACAAAGAATTCGGATCCTGGTTGCTGGCGGTCGGAACTGCCGTGATGCTGACGGGGTCGCTCTCGATGCTTGCCAAAGCCTCGGTGCGGGTGGGGGGATTGTTTGGCGCGAATCTTTGGACCTCGGTGTCAACCTATGGAATGATCTGGGGTGCGACTTTCATGGCTGTGGCGGCGGTGACGGGCCAGCGTAATTCCGACCTTTTTAGGGCCGGGGTGGTGCTTGTGCTGACTGCTGCGATTCTCCGAAGTGGCGCCGGCATTGTAAAGATGTTCCAAGCGCCACGCTCGTGGGCAATGGTCAATCCGCTTTTGGGATGGACTGCCGTATTCTCCGGATCTGTTGCCGGTACCATAAAATATTCGGGCTGGGATGGCGTCTTTGCGGATAATGTGTTTTTAGTGACTTCCCGCATGGCGCTTCTCTCGGTCGGGCTTCTCGCCGGAGGGAAATTTTTCGGAAATCCATGGCTGCTGGTTAATCCTATGGGTGTTGTGGCCGCCGTGGGTTCCGCAGCCGCCTGGATCGGGGCGGGTATGGTCGCGACGGGTGTCACCCTTTTCGGCGCCGATCCAACGAAATCAAATCCTTTGGTGACTTGGGGATCCCGATTGATCGCCGCGGGTCTTGTTTTGATGGGCGCGAAGGCCTTCTTGAACACAAAGATTGGCATTGATTATGCGCAGCGTGTTTTGGGTATCCGGATGGGCCTGCAGGCCCGGAATGTTTTCACTTCCTATGCCGAGAACTTCACGGTCAATTTCTGGCAGTCAGCGGCTTCCAGCTTCTGGTTCTTCCGGATGTTCCCCGTAGTGCAAGCCGCGACCGGCATTGATCATTTGATGGATTTTTTGACAGGCAGTAATTTGACGGGTGGAAAAGGATTCTTGAATTTCGCGCATCTTAAGGAGGTTTGGTCTCGCGAATTTGGTTTTGGGGGAGATGCTGGCCTTCTTTCCAGAGACCGCATGCTACACGATATCCTGTTCGGTCAGATTCTTCACATCGCGGGGGTGGGCTATTCTCGCGGAGTTCTTGGGGCTTTTTCAAAAAATCAGGGTTTGATTAAGACGGCAGCGAGCTATCTTGCCCTTTCGTTCCGCGGGCCAACGTCGAAAGCGGGTTTTGCTGCTGCCGGCGCGCTTGGATTCCTGGACAACATTCTCATGTTCAATGTGTTCCTGTCGCCGGTCCAGGCCGCCGCGGATCTTTTGGGGATCGAGGCCGGTGGCTCCTCTTCATACATGGATCAGATCCTGGCGATGCCGGATTTGATTTTGTCTTACTTCGCGATGCCGGGCATGCTTTTGGGGATTGCGGCCCAAGTCAATAACATTCAAGCTTTAAGCGATCTTACAACGTTTGTCAGCCAACTCCAGCAATACGTGATCTTTCTCGTGCCTCAAGCGAACCATCCCTTTGCGCTTGAAGCGGCAAAAAGGCAGATCGAACCGATCATCCGCGCGACCAGCGAACGACGCGCGGAGCTTGAAACTACCGCCAAGCGAGACGTTGAGCAAATGGAAAACAAGGTTGTCGAGGCAACGAATGAAATTTCAGACATGCGAGATACTATGCAGGTTCCTGGCGCCGAAGCGGCTGGGGGTGCGCGAGCTTTGGAACCTCTTGTGGTACAAGCAATCAACGAACGGCTAGTCGCTGGCAACAACGTGGAGGCTTTCTATTTGGCCGATGCTGCGGCGAAATCTGTATCTCCGGAGTCGGCCGCGGGGAAGCGTTTCGCGGAACTTCGCGATCAGGCCCGGAAGAATATTGATTCAACCGGGACTGCTGTGGACCGTTATCTCATTGCTTCCGAAAGCCAGGCCGCGAAGTTGATCACGCTCGATGTCTTGCGTTCTGAAGAGATGAACGCGGGAGAGCAGCGAGTCCTTGAGTGGCTCGGCATCGATGCCGGAGCTTTCAAAGCAGCCTATGATCTGCATCGTGACGGGACGGTTGATCCCAAGACTCAGGGAAGGATCGTTTCAGATGTGAGCGATGCGATATTGGATCGTATGGCGATTGCGGAATACGAGAATCTTATGAGCACGAGTGACGATTTTGCCTCCAGCGGCTCTGGCGATCCGGCTAATCGAGAAACCACACTTCAAATGCTAAGACAACAGCAAAAGGTCGATCCGGCTGCCGCCAAAAGACAAGCTGAAGCCTATAAGGATCAGGGAGATTTTGTTCGCGCTCTGGCGGCGACCAGGATCGGTCTTGAACTGGCCGAAAAAGGCTCCGATGCTGCGAAGCAACTCGAGGCGCTCGACAAGTCCATCAAAGCTGATGTCATGAAGACGATCGTTCTTTCTCCTTCGATCCTTTCGGCCATGGATCTCGCCGGCATTTTGGGAGATACGCTCTCTCGCGTGGATCCTCAGGGACCGCGCGATGCCGTCGGTGTGATGGACCTTATCGCCCGCGAGGGTCTTATGCCTGAAACCATGGATGCGATTTCCGATGCCCTGGTCAGCCATTTTAGGGGAGGTTATCTCAGCAGTGCGTACGGTTCGCTTTCCGAGGAGGAGCAGAAGCTTGTCGGGGAGAAGCTTCTCGTGGCGAGCAAGGATTATTCTGAGTTTTCCGGAAAGCGGATGAGTGATTTGCTGAAAGATCTTGGGATTTCCGGGGAACGTTTTTCGGCGATCTCGAAGGATCTTCGGAACGCCGCGATCGACCCGACGCTGATCGATATCGCGCTTCTCCAGCTTGGCGGAATATTCGGTGCCGCGGGGCTTCTGGCAATTGATGCCCAGATAGTTCCCACGGCTGATAAAACTGGCTTAGTCACGGTCAATACTCGTCTTGGGAAAATGACCCTGAACATGCTTGGGGTGTCACGTCTTGCCGCGATCTCAGGCGGCCGTATGAAAAATGCCGCTGAGCACGTATTCCTCTTCATTCGTAACCAGCGGATCGAGAGTCTTAGGATTGAGGCGTTAAAATCCGGCAATACGCCCGAAAGACAGGCCGAACTCGAGCAAATGATCGCCGGGCTTACCAAGATCAAGAGCATCGCGGATCTGGACGCCACGACCACTGTTTCCGAAGTCATCACTGCGCTTGAGGGAGTACAAGGTTTACAAATGACGGGTCTTTCGGAAGCGGATAGAACGGCCATCCGGCAGGCTATCAAAGAGATCGGCGTTCAGGTTCCCGGCGATCAAGCAAGAACGACTTCGGCGGAGCTGATCCGTCGTCTTCAGGATGCAAAGAACGATCGCAAGACGGATAATGACCGGAAAGTCGTACTTCAGGATGTGATCAATCGGGTCGGAAATCTCGGTCTCGAGTCTCTGGAAGGACGAAACGCACGGAAGGCTGTACTCGAAGAGCTTTTTTCCGAGGTCCAGAGCTATTTTTACGAGAAGAAAAACTCCTCGGGCTTTTTCGCCGGAAGCGATTTCAAGCAGCTGCTTCTTGGGGTCGGGTTTGAAGTCCTGGCACTCCGTCTTTTTGAGACCCTCAAGCTCTCCAATCAGGGGGATTCGCCGTACAAGATGCTATCGGTCTCGCCGGAAGTGCGTGCTCGCTATGAGGCCTTAAAGGCGGAGTCAAAGCAAAGAGAGGAATTCCTTACGCAACCGCGCGCAGGCTATCGCCTGACGGAAGCGACGATCGCTCGCGAGCGGTCGAGAATCGAACTTATTGATGGCGAGATCAGTGTGTTGGAAAAGGCGAATCCGATCCTTCGCATGACCGAGCCTGGTGTTTTTGATCTTCTCGTCGAGGCGAAGACCGGAACTCCTGTGACGGTCCTGGGTCAGCGGATCACCGACCGGAATGCCGTGGCCGAGATCGGTATTTTTATCGATCTCATGCGTCAGACATTCGTGCGCGAACAGTCCGGTCTCTATGTCGAATTCTTCACAAAGATCAAGGGGCTGGCTGAAAAGGTCAAGACTTCTGAGGCTATGGCTCAAATGTCTGCGGAGGAGAGGCTGACGGCGGTTAAGAGTGAACTTGCGGCGATCCTCAAAAATGAACAGGTTTTCGGGCTGACCGAAAAATCTGTAAAATCGCTTGACGCTCAGATCACCGAGCTTGCCAAGGTCCTCATGGATAAAGAAACGGCCGGTTTTTATGAAACGGTCTTTGGCAAACTAGATCAAGCCAGTTTCCGCACCGGATTGAATCGGTATCTGCTGACCCAGATCGCGCTCGGGAACGGCGTGGCCTTTGACGCTAACAAGGCGTCTTCCTTTCTCAAGGATCTTGGCCGGATCATCGAAGTGAGTAAGGAGTTCAACAAGGCCGGTGAAGCAGAAACTCTGCAGGCGTGGGAGAAAAGCGGGGATGCAGCCAAAGGAAATGTGCTCCGCGCAATTCGGAAGCTTGTCGAGGAGGCCGGGAAAGGCCGGCAGGCTTCTCCGGAAGTGGTTTCGGAGCTGATTCAAAATATGATCCGGACGTTTGAAACGGAGGTCCGGAAGGGCGCTGAGCAAGATCAGCTTACCGTCGAATTCTTTAAGTGTTTGCACGAGGCGTTCGCGACCGACGCGACGCGCGAGATCTATATGAAAGTTTTCGCGCATGCCAAAGACGGCTTTGATATCTTTGACCCCCGTTCGGTCCTAAGCGATGCGGACTTTGCGGCGAACTGGGATTTAGTCCTCGTGATGTCGTCAGGTTATCACAAGACCAAGGGCTACTGGATGAGCGAGGGACAGCGCAATGCTTATCAGGCGCTCAAGGATAAAAACATGAATCTCGGCATGGGGGGCGGTAAGACCGTGATCGGCGTTGCTCTCGCAGCGACACAAGGCGTCAATCTGATCCTCGTGCCTGACGAGGCCTTGATCAAGAATATGTTGAACGAAAAGGAGCTTTTTACGGCTTTAAGCGGCGGCCGGGAGATGGTGAACGGACGCGAGTTGGCCTTGAAAGCGCAGCGTGAGCGCGATGATTCGGCTTTGGCAGATCTTCTGACGAAAATGGAAACCCCAGGCAAATACCTGGTCGTTTCTGATTATGAAACGCTGGCTCATTTCAGGAATCACCTTGAAACATCGAAAGATTTCAAGAATCTGGACCGCTTCGTCGCGGCGTTTGAGAGCAGCAAGCGTCTCTTTGACGAAATCCATAAGTGCGCGAACCCGATGTATTTTATTGTCGGCGGCCAGCGGACTGCAGCCGGGAACCTCGTGAATTTTAATGTGCTCGATACTCTGGCCCGGGAGGCGGGGGATGTCCTCGTTTTCAAGGAAAGTGATTACCTCGAAGGCCAAAAGGTGTTGGTGACTGACAACATCGCGGTGTTCGACCGGTTTGAAAAAGCGGGGAAAGCGGCTCTCTATGTACCGCGCGGCGAATTGACTTATTGGGTCAAGGGCGAAAAGGTGCAGGATGTCTTCAAGTCCAATTCGAGGGTCAAGGCCGAAATGGACAAGTTGGGTTCGGGAGAAGATGCGTTCCACGCATCGGAACTTTTCTCGATCCTGAAAGCCCGTTGCATTGATTACACCCAGGGCGATCTTGTGATCCGCTACCTTCTCTCCAACGGCGGCGTGGCGTTTGTGAACGGTCAGTACCGGCCCGTGAGTGTGGTAGGGGAAAAAGAGATCAACCAGATCATCGAAGATACGGCCTGGCTCATCGGTATCGCGCATAGCGTCAAAGATGCGCATCAATCTGCGGTTGAGAATGGGAAGCCCTCGGAGATCGTTGACGCCTTGAAGAAAAACCTCATGAAAGAGGATGTGAAAGGCAATCCTGCGACGTCTACGATCGAACAGACCTCGACGGTTACGGCCATGAGCATGTTCGATCTCTTCGTAACTCGGGGCGGTGAGGAAGCTCGCGGCATGTCGGGAACTTTGATGGGGGTTATGATGCCGATCGAGATCATGACGGGACGGAGCGCTTTCGCTGTCGCCCAAAAGGGGGAAACCGGTGCTTTTGTGACCGAGCTTCTCGGGAAGATGAAGGATGGCAATAATCCGTTCCGCATCGATAGCGGTTTTGACGGGGAGATCGGAAGTGACGCGCATTTTGCTTTCATGAAAGGAGAGGCGCTGAAGTCCATGAGCGAATGGGGGACGATCATTGGCCTTGAAACGAATTATCAGATCGCGCGCCTTCAGGGTGAATTGCAGCGTGCGGGCAAGAAGGTTTTTGTGATCGACGGGAATACTCTCGAGGTCGATGCGGTGCGGAAAGATTTCAACAAGTTCATTCTTGAGAACACGGCTGAGGGTGGAAAACTTAAAGCGGAGGTGGTACTCCTAACCAACCAGCGCGGGTTGACGGGGCTGGATTATCAGGGACGTTTGAATTTCCTCCTCTTTGATCCCAAACTTGCGGAATCCTATCTGCGTCAATCGCTCGGGCGCGTCGGACGCACGGTGTCTTCTAAAGAGTTAGCCGAAAAATACGGGATCAAATTGGGCGATACTTACGAGAGCAATTCCACGGTTTATATCGACAGACAATATATTCAAAACCAGCTTGCGGAACATGTGGGGCTGAATGAAGGCCGACTGGATTCCGTGATGGGCTATTTCGCGGGACGCCTTGCGAACGCTAATGCCCGGGAAGGCCTCTGGTTCTGGAAGAACAAGACGACGGGGGATATCCTCGGCGAACGTCAGTGGCGGGAAGAAGGAAAAGTGACGAATCCCGCGGAGTGGGAAAAAGTCACGATTAATGATGTTCTTGGGAAAATGAAGGGTTCCGAGTCGGGCGCGGATGCCTTTGGTCGCCTATCAGACAGCGAACGGCTTTTCGTCTCTGTCATGCTCAATACCGCCAAGGCTGCGGATGCAACGGCACGGTCGCTTGTGGAGCAGTTGCTAACATTCCGGATGATGTGGGATCCTCTTCGGGCCGCATTCTCGCTTGCCGGCCGTTCGGGGGACACGGTGCTTCAGGACAAACTTGCGGACTTCGGTTTGGAACTCCACCGCCACTACCATAGTGATGTGGGTATGGTGCGCGGAGAGGATTATTCAAGCGGGAAAGATTATATCCGAAGCGTTATCGGGGAACGCGCCGATAAGGTCCAGAAACTTTTTAGTGATTTCGTTAAGCGGAACGAGGCGAGCCTCCAAGGGGAGGTTCGGATCGTTCTGGAAGATGCGATCCGGACGGCAGAACAGGTTATCATGAAGAGTCAGAAGGATACCGTGATCGCGGACAGCGCGAAATATGCCAAATACTTCCAGGGGAATCTCCCCAAGGACACCACGCAACGGGCCGAAGCGTTGATCGCGATCAGCCAGCGTTTTGCGGTTGATATTCTTCCCTCCAATATCAGTTCGAAGCCTCCTCTTCGCGAAGGGCTCGCGAGAGCTACGGAAGCCGCGACGCGTTCTGTTCCCGAAGCTGTGAAGCAGGCTGTTCTTGAAAAGAATAAGGCTGTAATCGAGCGTTATGCCGCGAACGGGAAACCGGCTGAAATTAAAGTAACCGTTAACTCCCAGGGGGAGCTTGTTACCAAGATCAATAACGAGACGATCGATCTCGGGGAGAGCGTTCTCGCCATGCCTGAGTTCAAGGCCATGTTTTCACTGGGCGTGAATGTTCAAATGACCTTGGCCTCGAACGGACAGCTTCAATTTGCACCTAAGTACGAAGACCTTCTTACGCCGGATCATTCGTTTGCGATCGAAGGGCTCGAGCGCATGCCGAAGCAATTTGCGGATTCGGCGAATTTTCTCAGAGCCGTCAATATTCAAAACATTATCGACCGCAATCAGTTGAGTCCGGAAGATCGCATGGCGCTTCAATCCTGGGTCGGATTATTGCCACGCGCACCTTCGGTTTGGGATAATTTCCTCGATCGTTTTGAGAACGAAACAGAAGCCCAAAGACGCATCATGTTGCTGGGTTCAACTTTTGAGGGCTTGAGTCCTGAGGCCCGGAGTGCTTTGGCTAAGGAACCGCGCGATGCCGTGGAGCTTTTGAAGGGGCTGCGGCTCTATCACAGCATCCAGCTGAAGCTGCAACGATGGGTGGCCTCCAATTTGAATGTCAGCGCTAACTCTCTTAAGAATCTGAATGTGATCCACGTTTGGCTGGCCGCGAAGGCTGCGTCGGCTCAAGTCACGAGCAAAATGCCGGCCAGTGAGAGAGAAGAGCTTTTGAGGCAATATCTTGCGGCTGCGGTGGCGGCTTCATCGGCGGTAGATTTGGATGTCCGCACTCAAATCGCTGCGGCCATTCTGCGCATTGATCCCCAGGCGGCGGCTTTGTTGCCGGGTACGTCAAAAGAATGGAATGATATGCTGGCTTTCGCAGGAGCCTCCGCGCTTTCGGGGGCTAATCCGCTGCAGATCGCGATGCAGCTTGCCGATCTTCGCGCGATTTTGGTGACGGCGGACGGGAACCTCACGGATGCGGCACTCAAAACACCGGTGCCGGAGATCCTCAAGCTCCGCGTTGCTCAAAATCAATCAAAAGAATCCGTTGAAAAAGCCATCCAGCTCTACACAAGCCTTGCCGGGGCCCTCCGCTTTGATTCGCTCGAGGAAGCCGCGGCGCTTTTACCGTACAACCTGAGCCCCGCCCGGATCGAGCAATTAAAAACGCAGGGTTTTATGGTTCATAGCGCCAAGGACGTCCTTGCGATCGCTCACGTGCTGTGGGACGGGCAGCAAGTTTTTGGTTTTGAACAGAACGAACTTGCCAAAGGGAAATTGCTCGAAATCAGCGACGGAGTCGTGCATATTCGCGATGGATCGGGTTTGGACCGTCATGAGATCACCGGACTTAGTGCTGACGAATTCCGTGCGGCTCAGGTGAGCTTTCAGAATGGCTCGTGGAGGATCGAGATTCCCGTGACGGGCGGAAAACACGTCGTGCTTGTCCGTTCCGGACGCGTGGAGCATTCGTTCTTAGAAGAGGTTGTGAACTCTGAAACGAAAGAGGTTGAGTACGGCCGCCGTTTGTTTCAGGTGGTCAAAGAAGGGACGGTCATCAAATTCGAGGAATTACCCGGGATCAGCAACAAGGTCCCAGAGGTCAATCTCTTGAACGAGGATACCTTATTGTTGATCGGTGCAACTCGAAGCGAGGATGGCAGTTTTGTCTTTTCGGCCGATACCTCTGCGGAAAGCATCTTGGAAGGGGGGCGTGCGGATTCAGTGACTGACGCGCAGCGGCGTCACCGTGTGATGCTTGTCTCAGATCCTTTGCTTGACGGTCAGCATGTGGATCCTTCGGCGCGCCTTGTCTGGTATTCCCAGGACGGTCGAGAGGAGATCCGCCATGAAGTCTCTCTGCCTCCGAATATGAAGATTTCTGAAGTTGCGGAAGGCATGACCACACTCGCGATCCTCAACTACGCCGGTCAAACGATGCCGGGAGTATCGATCCAAATCAATCTTGCGACGGGAGCAATTACGGATCCCCGCGGTTATCTTGCGGGACTGAAGCGGATCGCAAGTTTTGAAGATATGACCGATGGCATGAGCGAAGAGGCTGAACGGGAGCGGATCTTGGAGCGTTCCACCGGGTACCGAATGCTGATCGGACAGGCGGCCTTTGTTGAATTGGAAGGCAAAGGTACGGGCGACGAGTTCCTTGATTGGTGGACCTCGACGGGCATGAAATTTAAGAGTGAGTCCGTGTTGCTCGAGGTGCTCAAAACCAAGTTCGGCGTGGACCTTTCTGAGGGCTTTATTGCCTATTTTGAAGAATTTTTCCGGAACCGCCTGTGGCAAGAAGCCGGGAAAGTTTATCAAGGGGTCGCGATGGACCGTCTGCGTGATGCCACGCAGGGGCTTGATAGGATTGAGGCGGTAAAAACTATGGAGGCGGAGCTCGAGGCATACAAAAAGCAAGATGCAGCGGGAGCCGCGCGACTGCTAGCAACCGATCCGGGGAGAGTCCTTGAGGAGGCGCTTTCAAGTATCCGGGATCCTATAAGGCAGGCAGCGGCACGGGAAGCCGTGGATGCACTCAAAAATCAAAGATCCGCTGAAGGGAAGGAAGCGACCTTTGGCGAGATCCAAGATCTCTTGGCCCCGCTCGGAGTTTCTAAGGAAAAACTCCAGGAATTCGAGGTGTTCAAAAAGTTTGGAGCCTTCGTGGCTGATCCGGCAAATCAAACCTTGATTCTGGACGAATTGGTAAAAAATTCGGACATGGATCGTTCCGTTCTCGAAGGCTACAGCCGGTATCTCGCCAAGCACGCCCAGAGCTGGGATTTGTTGCAATACACGCGCCGGGATCATTGGATCAAGAAGGCCCAGGATGACAAAAAAGGGTTGTGGAATCTTTATAAAAACGCCAAGACTCGCGGCGACTATCAAGCGGTCGCTGAAATATTTGCCGATCAGTTCGTAACCGCGAATCGAGATGCCTTGTCCGGAAAAGCAAATATCGAAGGATTCAAGAAAACCCTCACCGATCTTTTGATGAGCAGTGATTGGAGTCGCGTTGAATTCAGCATGAAACCGGGATCCCAAGTCGCGCCTCTGGAAGCGACTCTTGATCGGATTCGTGAGCTCATGGTGCAGAATCCGTCAATGACTCTCGAAGCAGCGCAGATCCAAGCAAATAAAGAATGGCGAAGCAAGAACGGCTACAACGATCCCACGGTTCCCACGCTGATCTTCCACGGCGATGCGGCTAAGAAGCTCGGGCGGTACTGGAAGATCATCGGAAAGAAGGACGGTTCGGAGTGGAGTCAGCGGAGTGGTTCGGAGGCTTTCGTGAGCAGCGATTTCAAATCGAAGAAGGGCGGAATCTCCGATGTTTTCGCTCAAACCGGTCTTGTGTTGAGTGACGCACGGTGGCATCGGGCCTCGTATTTTCACGAAGAACAACATATCGTATTCCAGCGCCCGTACATTCTGGCGGCCAAGGGAGATCCAAGGGTTGAGGAAGTTTTTAACTACTTTGCGCAGATGCTTTCCAGGTCGATCGACCTGGAGACCGGTCGTGCTTATGACATCCAAACGATCTATATCAAGATGAAATCGTATGCCAAGTCCCATCCGTCCTTTAATTATGCTCTGATGAAAGGCGCTCTGGATGCGATCTACTATCTCTTTCAAGTGCTTCCGGAAGAGAGCCGTCCCACTGTGATGAACCTCATCCGCCATACCCAGAGCGTGGATGAGCTTCTTGCGTGGCATACCTTTACCCCAAGCAAAATCCGCCAGTTGTTTGGCAAGGCGAAACCCGGTGAAACCATTGTTGAAGCGCAGCCGCAGCCCCGTGCTGAACTGAAGACGGCCAAACCTCTCGCCGATTCTGAAATTGGGAAAGTTCTTGGAGTGGAGGAGCTGGCGGTGGATGTTCCTTCATCGCCGGAAGCGTGGACAGATGCCGTGCGGTCTAAATTGCTGGCGGCAGCACCTCAAATCGGTCTGGATCTTTCCGAGCCAGCCAAACAATTTAGGATGAGTACGCCTATGACGGACCCGGATCTGCCGGCGGATAAATTGGGCTACTATAAAGATCCTGTGGGGCCGAATGCCGGGCTCATGGTCTTGAACGCTCAGAAGATCGAGTCTTTTGCCCAGAAGGTCCAGGGTGTCACGGCTCTGACGCCTGAACAAAAGGATGAGCTTCAGAATATCATGGCAGAGCTTATGGTCGCCTTGGCTCACGAAAACGAACATGCCGAAGGCCGCGCCGAAGAGCGCGCGTATCAGAAGTCGATCGATGTCGCGAAGGTTGTGAAGATGCCGAAGTTCGATCTCTTGTATGTCCTGCTGGCTCAAGCGACCGCGGAAGAGCTCGAGCTCAAGCGCGTGCAGGATGCGATCCAGTTGGTCAATCAGAACGGTGTGATGGCCCGCTTGCCCGCAATCGATGTTTTGAGCAATCTCAATAATTCCCGTACGGTGGCGATCATGAGCCCTGAGCTTAATAAGCTCAACGGCGTGGAGCAAGTCGGTAATGCTGCCGGGCTGGCGAAGTTCACAAAATCGACAGCGAATTTCAACCACACAATTTTCTTTATTGAGGCCGGAAATGTGCCGGGAATGCTGACCGAGTTGGAGCGGTTGCGCAAAGAAGGCTTTTCGATCTTCGTTTACAATCAGGCCGATATTGATAGCAGCGTCAAACAAGTCTTCTACGTCGGGCAGTTCGCGGCCTGGGTGGGTTTGGAGCAATTCCTGAAATTGATCCCGGATGCGTCCTATTTTGAGAGTCGCGAAGGTTATTTCTCAGTCGGAGCTTACCTCCAAAACAAACTGATCCAGGCTTTGCTTACCGAAGTTGTTGCTCAGCAGTCCGTCGCCACTGCCGCGTAAGCCAGCCCCCAGCCATCAGACCCATCCAACCCCGGGGGTTGGATATGGGTTGCGGAGCCTACCTCCAAAAGAAACTGATCCAGGCCTTGCTTGCCGAAGTCGTTGCCCAGCAATCCGTGTCACCGCCGCTTAAGATTTTCTAGTACCGCATGACATTAAAATTAAAGGGGATGCGGCAAGCACTGTTAACCTTTGAAAGTCAAACGGAGAACAGTGCTAGTATTCCGAACTTTCAAAAGTATAATAACCGCATGAACTATCCTACGGTCTTCGATCTTATTGCCGAGGTCACTCAAACGTCAGGGGTCCGATTGATTCTGATCGGAGGGTTCGCGATCAATGCTTATGGTGTTGCCCGAAATACCTTGGATGTGGATTTTTTGATCTCTGAGGCAGATTCCCAGAAGCTCACGGATCCTCTGTCAGCGCAGGGTTATCAAGAGAGTGTCCGGACCGATGTTTTTATAAAATATGAGCACAAGGATCGGGGGGCTATGCCCATCGATCTTTTGTTTGTGGATCCGAATACGTTCGAAATGATCTGGCGCGGCGGTGGGGAGTCGACGATTTCCGGACACAGGTTTAAAACGCCGTCCCTCTTGCATTTGATAGCTTTAAAACTGCATGCGATTAAAAAAGGCTCAAAAGATCGTGTGTGGAAGGATCTTCCAGACATCATTAACCTGGTCATTGCGAACCGGATGGATGTTTCGTCTTCTGATTTTGTGGAGATTTGCCGCAAGTTCGGTCCCGAAGGCATTCACCCAAAGATCCAAGAGGCAAGTCGGGGAGGTTTCGATGGAAGATCTTAAGTTTCCTGAGGGTGAAATACCTCAAGGCAAGCCCGAAAAGCTTTCGATGGATCAGTATCTCGAGTTCGTTCTTTTTAACCGAAAAAACTTTCCTGAGAAATCTCAGGGTGTTGCGCCTGCTTCTGAGCGTTTTGTGATCCGGGAAGACGAGGAGCCCTTTTCCGGGAACTCGCATAAAGCTTGATCTTTTCTCATTAGTCTTGCGCCACACCTTGTGCCACTTCACCCTCTTATCGCGGCTCGTGCATAACGCCGGCGAAGAGAAGTGCCCCGCGCTGACCAATCCGTCGCCTCTGCGGCCTGACCATCATTTGGCTGAAAACTTTTTTCGGCGGCATTATCGGCAAACCCTTAAATAGATTTAATTTTTCGAAGAGAATTTTAATAATAGTTTTGAACCGAAGCCCTTGGATGGTATCAGTAGAACAATTCATAGCAATATATAGCATGTGAAAATTTGACAATAGGCCTCAGTGCGGCTACACTTCTCTTAGAGGTAAATTGAACGCGAGAATACAACTTATGAGTGACGGAATCAAAGTTGGAGCGTGAGAAGTAGACGTGCGGTAGCTGTATGTCGTTCTTTATTTTCGATTTGAAAATGATGTGAGAACGGAGCGGTGGTTATGTTAAACGCATATCACGAAGAGAGAAAACCGTGGGGGATCAAAGCGGTCAGTCTCTTTGTGATCTTTGTCTTTCTTTTCACGCAGAGTGACGTTCAGCTTGTTTTTGCCAACGGCATGGCGCCGGGTGCTCCCGCCGTGAATCCCACGGATCTCAATAAATCCGACAAGATCCACTTCATGCAGAACGTGGGCCAAGAGCAACAGGACCTCCAGAGTCAGACGACGGAGAATCCGTTGAATGCCGTTACTCCCGGCCAGAATCAGCAAAATCCTTTTGCCGGCGATATTCCTCAAGGGCAGACTCCCCAGATCTCCACTTCTTTTTTGACCGGACAAAATCCGCTTGCCGGCAAGACGGCGGTTGGCGCGATTTCTCAGGAAGATTCTGCCACACACATTGTGACGGTGAGCTACACCGACGGCACCTATTTCAAATATCAGAAGGCCGGGAATGCGATCACCGAGATCTGCGACAAGACGCGCCCCGTGCTTGATGACAAGGGGAAGGTCACCGGATACGCACTTGAGACCCGCCAATTTTCATATGAGACAAGTTCCGAGAACGGAACGAACGTGTCGTATGTCCGCGTGATCACGGTGGGCCAGGGCGATCAGCTGAGCACGTACCAGAAGTTCACGGCGCTCGCCGATGGCCAGCTGGATCAGCTTAT
>CAYZYT010000020.1:0-7413 GCA_964482725.1 uncultured bacterium
AAGAAGTTCCCGTACCGGTGCCAGTAAATGTGGCAACAGATCCTGCGTCTGTGGTAGCGCTACCGGTTCCGGTGAATGTATAAGAGGTCGGCGTCGAAGTTCCAGTGGCCGCAAAGTTATTGTTAAAAACCGAAGGATCATTCGTTACCGTCCCGGAAATGGCCCAATCCTGGGTAGCAGCACCGAAATCGGCATTGTAGATCGTGCTACTCCCCGTGGCCTGGCCTTCCGAGCCTTGCACGACATCGGTCGTGTCATACCAAGGCTGGGGCGAAATCAGATAAGTCGGGGTCCCGATCAAAACACCGGCGCTGTTGTAAACAAATTTCATATAAGTTTTGGCCACAAGCCCGCTATCCAGAATGTCCTCATAGGAAGATTCCCCAAAGGCCTCTGAATCGTAGGCGACCGTATAGTCCTCCGCACGACCTCGGCCCGGGATGGCCGAAAAATGGGTATCCTGGATCACCCTGATCGCATCACGATCCGCCCCCTTATAGCTGAGCGTCCGTGTCGTCTTACTGTCAAGTTCGATGGAACGGCTCCAGGCTGTTTCCGTGCCGGTGTGGGTCGAAAGATTGTAGGCAGTCGTATCGAAAACCGTCACATCGGTCGTTTTGGAATCGATCCTTGTTTGCCACACAATACTTCCGATATTGCCGTTATTCACTCCGGCTGAAAAACTCAGATCGTCACTTGCATAATTGATGCTTTCGGTCACCTCATGACCGTTTGAATCGTTGGGAAGTTTCGCGGTCTGGGAAACGCCCATCAGGATCGTCGTGATATCAGGATTGGAGTCGACGTCCGGTCCATCCGAGTCCACCACATAACTCGCCCGACGGATCACATCCCCATTATTCGCCGCCGAGACATCCAGTTGGATCGAGTAAGAGAGCAGATGGGTGCGAAAATCCCCGGCAAGCGCGTCCGCAACACTCTCGATCCCATAAACCGCCGTGGCGTTCCGTCCGACGACATCAATTCCGCTCGGAAGGTTTGCAGCAAGCCCGGCCTGCCCGGCAAGCTCTTCTGAAACACTGATCGAAAGTTCCGATTCGGGATCGTCAAAAGCATCGCTGGTAAAACCCGTGATCGAATAATCATATTTGCCTTGCGAGAGCTGGAGCGAATAGCCTGTCGTCGCTGGGTCAGTGACAAAACTGCCCGAAAGATCGCTAAAGACCTGGACCCAGTTCCCCGAATGGCCGAAATGCGATTGATTGTAGGTCTGGATCTGCATCGAATATTTCAACGGGGAGATCCAAATCGCGTCGGCTGGCAGCGAGATGGGAGCAACGGGCTCGACAAACGTACTGTCATAGCCGGAAATGGTATAAGTCGTACCCCCGGCGAAAAGCTGACGGTTGTATTTCGTGGCCCCGGTTCCTTTAAAATCAGCCCCCAGATTACTATAGACCCGGGTCACTTCACCCGAGATCGTCTTGTCCCCGAATCGGGTCACTTGACCTTCACTCAATTGCAGGCTGTACTTCGTCGTGCCCGGTTGAGCGGAAAAACTCCCGCTAAGATTGCTAAAGCTGTAAACCCAGTCCCCACGGATCAATTCACCC
Source organism: uncultured bacterium (assembly GCA_964482725.1). Taxonomy (GTDB): domain Bacteria; phylum Omnitrophota; class Omnitrophia; order Omnitrophales; family Aquincolibacteriaceae; genus Aquincolibacterium. The sequence goes on from CAYZYT010000020.1 coordinate 1,575, forward strand.
GCCGCATCCTTAAACGTGGTGTCCGTGCCGTAGGTCTGCAGCTGGATCCCATATTCGAGGAGCGCGGTGTCCTCAGTGAAATTCTTGTCATAGCCCGAGATCGTGTAAGTAGCATCGCCCGTCACGGGATGCGCCTCCAGGCCCGTCCCCACAGTGATCGGGACGTTCTTTTTCGTCATTTGCCGGCTGTATTTCGTGCCAGCTTGATCCGTAAAATCAGCCTTCAGATTACTAAAGATCGTTGCCCAATCCCCCTCAAGCACGCTTCCATCCGGCGCGACACGCCGGACGCCCTTTGTCTCATATTGGAGGCTATATTGCGCGTTCGGAGAACTTTCAAGATCGGTGTCAAAATGAGAATTTAGCTTGCTAGAGGTCTTGGTCCAGTCTTTCGTGTAACATGCGCCGTCAAAACAGTGTTCCGTGTTGTACTCCTTGACTGACATCGAATACTCAAGCCAGGGAGTCGAATTAAAATCTTTATCATAATTCGTGATCGAGTAGGTGGTGTCACCCACTGTCCGTTGTTCGGAGAATTTCGAACCGGGCCGGAAAGTAAAATCAGCATTCAGATCACTGGAGATCTGCTTCCAGTCGGTGCCTGCTTTGTCCTCTTGTTTTGAATAGTCCAGATGCGCACCCGCCGCGGTGATCTGTTGCGCCTTGGAATCCCAAAGGTAGCCCGAGATCGTATAGGTTTCTCCTGTCTGCTGGCCCGCGACATGTCCGTCCTTCGTATCGATGTAGCGAGCGGTCATCGAACGGCTGTATTCGGATTTCCCGGGGTCATCGGTAAAATCACTTGTCAGCTTGCTCCAGATTCCAAGGACAGTCCCGCGCCGTTGAACATCCCCGACCCCCCAAGTCTGCCAACCGCCCGGTTCTTTCACCTGTTTCATATAATCCAACCCTTTGCTGGCGATCTTGGCCGCCGCAAAGGACGCGTTATATCCGCTTACTATATAAGTGACGTCCTTGTTCGCTCGCTGCACGAGCTGGAGAGAATATTCTCCGCGACCATTGGTATCCACAAACCCCACGCTCAGATTGGTCGCGATCTCTTTCCAGTAGCCACACACCTCGTTGGCGCCTCCCGTGCAACTCCCCCCCAGTTGGTTTTTCAGAACCGCATCCCGCTCCTGCGCGCCATAGCGGAGTTCTGGCCCGTAGGCAGAGGCCGCGCTACTGTAATTCGAGATCGTATAAGACTTGCCGGTCTTGAGACCGGCCACGATCTCGGTCAAACTGCGCGAGTATTCGGTCGCTCCGGTGACTTCAAAGGTCCCGCTAAGACCACTGGTCACTTTTGTCCACATACCGGACTTTCCGGGGTTTGCAGCCGTCCCATCACCTCCGCCATTGGGATCCCATTCCTCCATCTGCATCGTAAACTCAAGATCTCCGGTCGTGAAGGTGTCGTTATTGAAACCCGAGATCGAATAGGTCACCGTCTGTCCACTTTCCTGACGCGTCACAAGCGTGCTAAATTCCGTTCTCCCTATTTGTGCGCAAAATCCGGCCGTACACGTCTGCAGGGCTCCATTCATGTCTTTGTAACTCTGTCCTTTTCCGACCAGATCACTGGAGACTTCGATCCATTTTCCCTGGATACCGCCATAAACCGTCTCATGTTCCACTTGTTTTGAGATCTTGTAATCGTAACCGGCGGAATTAAAAGAGCTATCCGTGCCCGACTCCACAATGTAAGTCACGCCCAGCTTCAAGCCGGAAGCATCCCGCACTGAAATCTGGTAGCTGTATTCCGAAATTTGAGGCACTGCCGAAAAACTATCGCTGAGGTAATTTTTAGAAAAAGTGATGTCGCCCAAGAACCCGGAGAATTCATTCCGGACCGAAGCCGGAAGTTCTGCGCGATCACGCACCTGGACCAGTTCCGAACGGACCCAGGATGCGGCCGCATTATTGCGAGTTGCGGTCCGGGTCTCCAGTCCGTCCCTCGAACTGATCGAATAGCTCTCGGACCCATAATGGACCTCGTCGGCGACACGGCTCATATAAGTCTGGGCATAGGTCACATCCTGCCCGGCAAAACGGGCATCTCCGGCGATGTTAAAATAATCCGCCCCCAGCGTTGCACGGGCTACAGTTCGTTGAACGCCCCAGGTGTATCCGCCTCCGACCATCGCGGTGAGCACATTCGAAATAAAGAGGCCGATCCCCGCGGAAGCCGCCACCGACCAATTATAAGCAATATCCGCTGCCCCGGTTCCGGAAACCGTCCTGAAAAAGGATGCCCCGACGTATTCCATGATTTTTGCAAGAAGCGAGGTCTTTTCTACGGCCGTCAACCCGGCTTTCGTCTGAACTTCTGTGACCAAGGTGTCGGCGCTCACCCGTTCCTGACGGGTGTAAGTACCGCGGGAAGCATCCGCAGGATCCAATCCAACGGAGTGCGAGACATTTCCGTCCTTGGAGGACCAGGAATAGGAGGTCTTGTCTCCTGCGATTTGCTGATAGAACGAGAGATAATTCTGTCCGTCGGTCGCGGCAAAATCCTGCGTAAGAAGCGTCCTCTGCTTCGCATCATAGATCTCAGGATTCGTCACCGTTGCGGGCTGACCATCCGCAAGAGGAACAAACGCACTGCGGGCAATACGGATAGTCTGGGAGTAGGACGCCCGCAGCCCTTTGGGCTCCTTGGTGCTATTGAGATCCGTCTGGAGCGAAACATTGTAAGAAGTGTTTCCGTCCGGCGAAGACCAGCTGTAGTTTTGCTTGGTCCCCGTCACGCCGAAATAGAAAGTCGTATACCCCAGCATCAAATTCGACATGGCAAGCGCAGCCTCAAGATCCGTCTTTTCGTCAGGATCCTGGACAAGCGAGATCTGATTCCGGAGTTCCTCGAGACTCACGCGGGTCTGAGTCGAGAAGCTGGTGGTTTTCCCGGGCACAAAGGCATCCACCGAAATACGATAGCTGATATTCCCGTCGGCCGAGCTCCAGCTGTAGCTCGTGCTCAAACCGCTTTCCGTCATACTGAGGTTGGCGATCCCAAGCGATTCCTTAACCGAATCTTTCAGGACTCGTTTTGAGGGGTCCATCTCGGTCGGATTCGTGTAGAGTGCCGCCCATTCCGAGGGATCCGAGACCTTTGCGAGTTGGGCTTCGATATCCGCCCGACTCACCCGAGTCATTTTTGAGTAATTCGCAACGGTCATTTCTGTCGGGCCGTTGGGTACAGGATTTGCCACCTTGAAGTGCTTGTCGAGTGAGATCGTGTGCGAGACCTTCCCCTGTTCCGTCACCCACGAAAAACTCTCTGAAGCCCCGCTCACGGACCAGGTATACGCGGTGGCCGCATCCGAGGGAAGAGTGACCGTCTGATTCGGATCAAGGATCTTGGCGATCTGAGCTTCCATTAAAGACTTGGTGACCTGGATCTGCCGGCTGAATGTCACGACCGTCTTAAAGAGGGTTGGATTCTCCACCGTACCGCACGGACTGGCAGAGGTTCCGCAAGGCACCCGCTGATCAATATTCAGACCGTAGCTGATGCCGGTTCCAGGGACTTCAAAACTGTAGGCCTTGCTATAACCGCTCTTCGACTGATAGATTTCGATATTCGAAGTCAGGACCTTAGTCGCGGCATCAAATTGCGCCAGCATATCGGGATCCGTGATAAAAGCGCTGGCGGCCGTGAGTTGCGCCAAAGTCATTCGTGTCCGGCTCGAATACTCCCATTTGCCGTCAGGAAGCGCGCTGTTCAGAGTAAGACTGTAAGACCACGCGGGGCTATTGCTCGTTGCGATCGAATAAGTCGTATCGGAGCCTTGTGTGCTGACGCTGATCTTGACCAGCGAGTCATTCAGAACGGCATCAAGTTCTTCCCGTTCATTGCCGGGGGGCGTTTCATCAGACTCGGAAATAACGACGGGAGGCATCGCCCCAACCTTCATGAGATCACGTATCGTATTCGCGCTCGCGCGGACGGAACTGCTAAAATGAGCTACGGTGATCGTGGCGTTCAAGATTAAAGGATCGGTCGTGCTCGTGGCAGCCTTTTTGATCGATTGGGAAACGCTATACGAAGCATTTCCGCTCTTGGACTCCCAGCTGAAATTCGTATCGCTTCCGGTAACGTTAGCTGAGATCAATCCGGCGCGATCGTTCATGCCGAGATCAAATAGTGTACGCTCTGAGTTCGCCCCGACCCCTGCGGGCAGTTGTTCCTTCAACGCTGTCACGGTTTTTTCGCTTGCGAAATACTGCTTGGAAACCGTCGTCTTGACGGTGTAATCCGTCCCCAGCGTCCCTGGAACGACGCCGCTCTCATAATAAGACCGGTCTTTACTGAGGCTATAGCTCGCCGTTCCATCAAAGCGGCTCCAGCTAAAAGCCACGGCATTTCCCGTCAGGCTCATGCTGATCGAGTCCGCGGTCTGAGAAGCGAGTAGCGCTTCCTCATAGATCGTTCGCTGGTCGTCCGGAATATCAGTCAAGCTGAACTGCGAAGTAAGGTATCCCCGGCTAATACGGATCTGGGTCGAAAAACTGCTCTCCCACCGGTTTTCCCCATCAGTGAACTGAACTTTCGTGGATGAAAAAGCATAACCTTGTTGCTTGTTCCGGGACTGCCAGCTATAGCTGATATTCTTTCCGCTCGCCGTCATGGAAAATCCCTTCAAAGGATCCACATCGGTAAGCGGGTTGGGTACGACGCTAAATTTCTGTTGTTCCTCAACGCTCATCGTCGCAAGCAACTCCGCGCGCTTCGCTTGCATATAGGCAAGCGACACACGCGACTGGACACTAAAGCTCCATTGAAACGCTTGCTGATAGGTTTTTCCATCAAGTCCCTTGGTCACCGCGCCCGGAGGCACCAATTCCCCGGTTTTTAATTGGACCCATCGGCCACTCCTCGAAAGAGTATAATTTTGTTTTTTGTCCAAACTCTGCCACGAGAAACTAAACTCCATCCCACTTTCTGTCATCGAAAATCCCCTCGCAGGATCCACATCTGCGATCAAGCCTACGGTGAACTGGTCCTGCTCCTCCTTCGTCATACTCCCAAGATTCGCCGTGCGGAGTGACTCGAGATACGCCGATGAAATTCGTGTCTGAGTGCTGAAACTCCATTTATTGACAAATGAACCGCCATCCGTAGCCGCGAGATCCTTCACCCACTGAGGTCCGAATCCGAGCGTGTAATTCTGTTTCCGATTCGCACTCTGCCACGAGTAACTCGCGTCATCACCACTCGTCGTCTTCGTGAATCCCTTCACAGCGTCCACATCACTCACCGCCGGCGTGTATTTCGCCTGCTCCTCAGCAGTCAAGGTCGGCAACAAAGCCGCCATCGCTGCCGCCGACACGCGAACCTGAGCGCTAAAACTCCATTTTGAGGACTCGCCGTAATACTTCCCGTCTTTCAAAAGTTTCTTGGCCCCATCCGTGATCGCACCAAACTCCGTCGCCGTCACTTCCTGCCACTGAGGACCGTACCCGAGTGTGTAACTCGCCGTCTTATCCTTCGACTGCCACGAATAACTCACTTCCGTCCCGCTCGTCGTCATCGTGAAGCCCTTCAGAGCATCCACATCCGAAAGTGGGCTCGGGACCGCATTGAATTTAGCTTGCTCTTCCGCCGTCAAGGTCGGGATCAAGGCCGTCATGTATCCCGCCGAAACGCGGGCTTGCGTCGAGAAACTCCATTTCGAAATCAGTGAACCGTCCGTCGCCAAAGGTCCGCTCTTCACCCACTGGGGTCCGAAGCCGAGCGTATACGACTGGCGTTTATCCTTCGCCTGCCACGAATAATTCACATCATCACCACTCGTCGTCTTCGTGAATCCCTTCACAGCGTCCACATCACTCACCG
>CAYZYT010000020.1:7513-8689 GCA_964482725.1 uncultured bacterium
TGGCCCCATCCGTGATCGCACCAAACTCCGTCGCCGTCACTTCCTGCCACTGAGGCCCGATTCCAAGAGTATAATTCTGTTTCCGGTTCGCACTCTGCCACGAATAATTCACTTCCTCACCACTCGTAACCATCACGAACCCCTTCAAAGGATCCACATCCAGAAGCGCCGGCGCGTATTTCGCCTGCTCTTCTGTATTCAGCGTCGGTAAGAGTGCCGCCATGAATCCCGCCGACACACGACCTTGAGCACTAAAACTCCATTTATCGATAAAAGCACTCCCGCCTTCCGCAACCGTTCGCTCCATCCACTGAGTCCCAAACCCCAGCGTATACATTTGATGCTTATTCGCACTCTGCCACGAATAACTCACATCTTCACCGCTGGTGGTCATCGTAAAGCCCTTCAGAGAATCCACATCCAGAAGTGCCGGCGCGTATTTCGCCTGCTCTTCCTTAGTCAACGTCGGCAAGAGTGCCGCCATGTATCCCGACGACACGCGGACTTGTGTACTAAAACTCCACTTATCGATAAAAGCGCTGCCGCCTTCCGCGACCGTCCGCTCCACCCACTGCGGGGCAACCCCGAGCGTGTACGACTGGTGTTTATTTAAACTCTGCCACGAATAATTCACTTCCTGACCCGTCGTAGTCATCGCGAAACCTTTCAAAGGATCCACATCCAGAAGTGCCGGTGTATATTTCGCCTGTTCTTCTTTGGTCAGCGTCGGTAAGAGCGCCGCCATGTATCCCGCCGAAACGCGAACTTGCGCACTAAAACTCCACTTATCGATAAATGCGCTACCACCTTCGGCCGTAGTCCGCTCCACCCACTGAGTCCCAAGTCCAAGCGTGTAACTCTGTTTCCGGTTCGCACTCTGCCACGCATAGCTCACTTCCTCACCTGTGGTGGTCATCGCAAAACCTTTCAAAGGATCCACATCCAGGAGCGCCGGCGTATATTTCGCCTGCTCTTCTTGGGTCAGCGTCGGTAAGAGGGCCGCCATGTATCCCGCCGATACGCGAACTTGCGTACTGAAACTCCACTTATCGATAAAAGCGCTGCCGCCTTCCGCGACCGTCCGCTCCACCCACTGCGGGGCAACCCCGAGCGTGTACGACTGGTGTTTATTTAAACTCTGCCACGAATAATTCACTTCCTGACCCGTCGTAGTCA
>CAYZYT010000020.1:8789-27350 GCA_964482725.1 uncultured bacterium
CCATGTATCCCGCCGAAACGCGAACTTGCGCACTAAAACTCCACTTATCGATAAAGGCGCTACCACCTTCGGCCGTAGTCCGCTCCACCCACTGCGGACCAACCCCGAGCGTGTACGACTGGTGTTTATTTAAACTTTGCCACGAATAATTCACGTCCAGACCCGTGGTAGTCATCGTGAAACCCTTCAAAGGATCCACATCCAGAAGCGCCGGCGTATATTTCGTCTGCTCTTCTTGGGTCAGCATCGGCAAGAGTGCCGTCATGAATCCCGTTGACACGCGGACTTGCGTCGAAAAACTCCAGTCGCGAGCACTCGCGTAACGGACACCCTCGATCAAGATAAGCGTGGAACCTGCCGGGAGCAGTTCCGTAGCCGCCAATTGAGTCAATTTATCGCTCATCCCCAATGAATAAGTTCTCGTCTTATTCGGATCCTGCCAGCTGTAGCTTTGAGCCTCTCCGCTGAGGGTTTTGGTAAAAGACGTCGCGGCAGTGACGACCGGCATTTCCAAGGCATCCAGATAGGCCTTCCGTTGATCTTCGGCAACATCCGCGGCATGGCTTTCCACTTCGGCTTTCAAAACAAGCACCTGCTCGGTGAAAGACCATTTTTCGATAAAACTTCCGGCTTCCGCGGCAGTCCCGGTCTTTTCCCATACTTCCCCGAACGCCAGGCTGAATGACGAAACGGCGCTTGAGCTCTTCCAGCTGTAGTTTTTTTCACTGCCCACTTTCGAAAGCGTAATCTCTGTGATGTCGGAAGTGATCAGGCCGATCGCCGCCTCCGCCTTCACTTTCATGTCCGCTTCAAGCAGCTCGAGGTTGTCATTCAGCTCCGCTTTTGTCACGGATATCACCGTCGCAAAGGACCACTTGTAGGAAGGAAGATAACTGCTCCCGCCGGCCTGAAGCACTTGCGTCGTAGCGCGGCTGAGAGAATAACTCTGCTTACCGGAAGCGCTCTTCCACGAGTAGCTGATCTCGCCGCCGCTTATCGTCCGGCTGAATTCAGTCACGCCTGAAAGGATGTCCGCGAGTGCGTCCGTATAAGGATCCCGCTGTAAATCTTCCAGATCTGCGGCATGCCCCTGCACAACATCGATCAGAACAAGCGACTGAGCGCTCAGGGACCACTTTTCGATCCCCGGAGAAGGCTTGGCCTGCGACAGAGAATAAGTCGTAACCCCATGGATGCCTTTCCAACTATAGATCACATCGGTGCCACTCGTCATTTTAGTGAAGGCCGTTGAGGCGTCTGTGTCCTTCAGCGCATCCTCATAGTCCTTCTGATGACTCGCGCTCTCGATCTGTGCCTCGTGCCCCAGGACAGCCGCGCGAAGGACCAGCTGCTGCTCGCCAAAGCTCCATTTTGTTTTCGTCAACCACGTGGTCCCATCCGATTGAAGGATCCAGGTTGCGGAATGACTCAACGTATAACTCTTTGCGTCCGTGAGTCCTTTCCACTGATAGGAGACATCCGTTCCGATCGTCGTCCGGGTGATGAAAGCGTTCGGATCCGTGTTTGCGGACGTCAAGGCACTCTCATATTGCGATCGAACCGCGTCATTCTCCAAGTTTGCGGCATGACCCACCACTTCCGCGCGCTGGACAAGCACCATCTTGGAAAAAGACCATTTAAAGTAGGAAGCACCGCTATCCGGCTTCTGGAGTGAACGTGTCAGCGCGTAGGTCGTCGCGTCATCCAGCCCTTTCCAGCTGTAGCTGACATCCGCACCGCTCAGCGTACAAACATACGAAGTCGCATCATTCACATCGTTTGTTGTTTCGTTAGAAGTCCCATTGGCGTTCAGATCGAGCGCGTCCAGATATTGGCTGCGAATTTCCTGCGTTTCGGCACTCCCCGCCTGCGACACGAGATCCGTGACATGACTGGCAACCTCGATCTTTGTCACTTGCCGCTGTTCACTAAAAGACCATTTCACGGACTCCAAAACGCTTTCCGAGAGAATACGCTCATTCGAGAACGAATAGGTTCGGGCGCCGTCGGCCGAACGCCAGTTGTAGCTCAGATCGGTCCCGCTTGCTGTGCGTGTAAAAAAGGTGGAGTTATCTGTGTTGGGCGATGCAAGCGCGCCAGAAAATTGCGCGCGTTGTTCTTCAGGAAGTTTTGCCATGTAGGCGTCTATTTCATCTTGAGTCAAAGGCGAGATAAAAACCTGAGCACTAAAAGTCCATTTCATCCTTGGCTCATAATCCGTCCTGCCGTTCTTCAACACCTTGACCCTCTCACCGGCCAGAGAATAAGTGGTTCCCCCGGCTTTCGATTTCCAGCTGTAGCCCGTGCTTGAACCGCTTGTTGTACGCATGAAGACAGGCGCCGCAGAAACATCCAGGATCGCATCGCCATACTGTTTTTTAAGCGCTTGCGTCTCAAGGCTCTGTGCCGCGACGGCAACTTCACTCGCAAGCACTGACACCTGTTCCGAGAAATTCCATTTCCAATCTTCAATAAAAGCGGCCTTATAAAGGACCTTCCCATTGACGTCGGTCCTGACGCGCGTCACACCTCCCACGACCTCCAACTCCGGTTCGTAGATCTTTTCCTTGGCATGAGAAAGAGTGTAGGAAACCCCTTCGTCTTTGCTCTTCCAGCTATAGCTTGCATCCGAACCGCTGGTGGTCCGAGTATAAACGGTCGATGCGTCAACATCATCGATCGTATCACCCGGAAGCAGATCGAGCGCCGCCTCGTACTGCGCCGCCACGTCTGATTTGTCAAATTCCTTCACTTGCAGCTCAATTTCGATCTTCTGCACCTGCCGCTGCTCGCTAAAATTCCACTTCACGGCCATAAACTGATCCTGCGCGTTCTTGATCCGTTCGCTTGACAAGGTGTAACTCCGAGCGCCGTCCGCGGACCGCCAACCGTAGATCACATCGCTTCCGCTCGTCGTTCGGGTGTAATAGGTTGAATCGTCCACATCGTTCGTGGTTTCGCCCACCAGGTCAAGTGCATCACGAAACTGCGTCCACTGATCCTTCGGAAGTTTCTCGAGATAAGCCGCGACATCTGACTTGAGAACATAAGATTGTTCGCTAAAGCTCCACTTTTCCCCCGCGGGTTCATTGTAATTCCGCTTCGTGATCCTCCCGAGGTTATCGGTTTCAACGCTAACCAGGGTCTTGAGCCTTTCCTTCCCAAAAGAATAGGTCTTTCCCCCTACCTCGCTCTTCCAGCTATAGCTTGTGCTGGTACCACTGAGAGTCTTTGTAAAGACCGTGGCATCCGTCGTGGGACCCACGGTCGCTGTCGGATCGTAGACAAGTGCCGCCAGGTATTGATCCTGCTGTTCCTGAGTTTCAAGAAGGCCTTCCTGTCCTACAACATCACTGCGGACAACGAACGCCTGCGTCGAAAAGCTCCACTTCCACGCATCACCCTCCTGAAACTTCAGACTTCCGTCCCCATTGGTCTGATACTTGACCTGCCCGTTTTCGATCACCACATGCCCGTTCTCTACGACAGGCTGATAGATTTTTTCTTTCGAACGTCCCAGGGAATAAGTCTTTCCGCCGCTCACGCTTTTCCAACTGTAGCTCACATCCGGACCCAATGTGGTTTTCATAAAACTCGTGGCCTCGTTCACATCATCGGTCGTATCCCCGGGCAACAGATCAAGCGCGTCCTCATATTGACTTCGAAGCGTTGCGTTCTCCATGACCGTCGCATAGCCCGAAACTTCAGCTTTCTCGACGAGGCGCTGCTCACTGAAATTCCATTTCGCTGTCGCAGTGCCGCTCACCATGATCTCTTCTTTCGAAATCGAATAGGTCTTAGACTTATCCACCGACTTCCAACTGAGGCTCACTTCGGTCCCGCTTGTACTGCGAGAATAAGTCGTGAACTCATCCACATCGTTCGTTGATTCATCGGAGATACCGTCGACGCTCAGGTCGAGCGCATCCCAGAGTGATCGCCGCTGTGCCTCCGGCAACAGGGCCACATAAGTCCGGATCTCCGCCAAGGTCGGCGGCGGAACCTCGACTTGCTCGGAAAACGACCATTTCGCGCCCATCACAACCCCGGACTCGTTTTTGATATCCGTTCGGCCAAGATTAAACGTCCGTCCTTTGTCCTGACTTTGCCAGCTGTAGCTCACCTCGGACCCTGTAACCGTCTTTGTGAATCCGGCAAGCCACAAATTGTCCGCAAGCGCCGCATCGTACTGTTTTTTTAATTCCTGGGTCTCAAGCAAGTTCCTGCGCCCCTCAACCTCGCTCCGAGACACTAATTGTTGCGAACTAAAACTCCATTTCCAATTCTCGGAAAGCTGGGATTGATAGAGCGTGTTTCCGCTTCCGGGAGGATTTTCCTGCACTACGCCATTGACGACCACGGGCACATAAGTCTTCTCTTTCGAACGGGCCAGAGAATAAGAGAATCCTCCGATCTTCCCAGACCAACCGTAGGTCACCGATCCTCCGCTTAAAGATTTCGAATAGGCCGTCACATTCTCAACCGTGTTGGCGAGAGCCACGGTGTACTGATCACGAACCGCCTGAGTCTCAAGCTTATTCGTAAAACCTGAGATCTCGCTTTTGAGAACACGCGTATTGGTACTGAAGGTCCATTTCACCCGTTCGCTATAAGTGCGAGCCGTCACATGCCCATCGTTGTCCTTTGTTTCCGAGGTAAGCGTCTTGTCGATCTGCCGTCCCAGCGAATAGGTCCTAAACCCGTCCACGCTCTTCCAGCCAAAACTCACAGTGCGGCCCGAACGGGTCACAGTGAATCCTTCTTTTGGATCAATTTCGGTCGGAATCAAGGCGTCGAGATACTGCTGACGAAGCGCGATCAAATCGGGATCGGTGGAATTCGCGGGGGCAAGATCATCGACATGACCGGCAACAAGCGCAAGATTCGCGGCATTATCTTTCAGATCATAGAGCACTTTAAAGGAGTCTGAAAAAGACCATTTTACGGGAACCCCTGCCGCTGTTTTTTCCGCCGTCAGCGTATAGGTTTTGACATGGTCCTTGCTGGTCCAAGTGTACGTATCCCCAAGGCCGACGGTGCTACGGCTGAAGATAGTTCCAGAATCCACATCGGCAAGGGCGAGATTGTAACGCTTTTGCATATCCTCATCCAGATCCAGGATATGTGCCTGGAGTACGCTGATCTCAACATTCATGTCCGCGCGAAAGCTCCACCGGACGACATCCTCGGTCGCTCCGGTAACTTTGTCCCAACCCATACTCAAAGTGTAATTCTTGCCGACCGCAGGATCGTTCCAGGCATACGAAACATCCTTCCCCGAAACGCTCCTCGTAAACGACGTCGATGGCATATCCCCTTCAGGAAGAGCTCCATCGTACTGCGCCTTCAAAATGTCCGTCCCAAGAAGGTCGCCGTGCCCTTCCACGTTGCTTTTCTGGACCAGGGACTCCGTACGGAAATACCACTTCTCCTCAACCTTTGGATCATTCTGATAGACCGGATACCCCTCGTTATCCAAAACAGGTTGGCCGCCTGCCATCACCGGAACTTGCGTGTACTGCTGGGTCTCCCCCAAGATATAGGTCAGCGCGGTATCCATACTCGTCCAGCGAAAAGTGGTCGCATCCCCTGAAATATTACGCGTGTAAACAGTCGAGGTGTCGACGTCAAGAAGAGCGGCATCATACTGCGCCCGCTGATCCAAGTCATTAAGATGATCCACATAACCCGCAACCTGCGCGTGATTCACGCGATCCATCGCCGAGAAATTCCAGGTGCCGCCAAGCCGGTACTTCGTCTCACCCTTCTCGATATATTCCTGAAGGGCTTGAGTCTTTGAAAGGCTAAAGGTGATCGCACCGTTGCGGCTCTCCCACTTATAATTCGTATCGTTGCCGCTCACCGTCTTCGTGAATTTGGTCCAGCTCCCGGTGTGAAGCATGGCCTCAAGATACTGGTCCTTTTCCAATCCGGCAGGAAGCGACGCCGCAAATTTCTCGACCTCACTGCGGCGAACGCGCGTCTGCGTGTTAAAATCCCATTTCCCGACCGCTTCCGTCACCCCTTCTACTTTCGCGAGGCTCTTCGTGAGCGTGAAGATCTTGGAGCGATCCAGACTTACCCAGCTATAGTTCACATCACGGCCCACCACCGTCATGTTAAAATCCGTGGCGTTAGTAATGTCTCCGATGGCTTCCAGATACTGAGCCCGCTTGTCTACCGCTAGTTGCTGGTCGCGTCCCGAAACTGTGTTTTGCGAAACCTTCTGCTGACTCGAAAAGCTCCAATCTTCGTTCTCGAGACCCGAGACAAGTTTCCGCGACATTGAAAGCGTATGCGTCTTCGTGCCATCCGCAGACTCCCAGCTGTAATTCGCGCCGTCGGCAGTCAGGATCATCGTAAAAAGCGTCAGGATAACCTCGGTGCCGTTATCATCCACCTTCACAATATCGGCAAGCGCCTCTTTGAATTTTTTAAGCTGTGCAGAATCGAGAGAAGTGTAAACGCCTCCCGAACCAAGTTCCTCCAGGTAATTCTGCGAGATCCTGGCAAACTTCTGTGATACCGAGAAGCTTGTTTCTTTCTCATAGGTCACGTCACCGTTTAATTCGGTGATCGCCGTGGTGTTATTGCCGAGACTGTAGGTCTTGAGCCGATCATTGCTTTCCCAGCTATAACTAGCACCCTCGAACGCGTTCCCCAACGAATCCTTGGCGATGGAATCGATGGCAACGGACTGCATAAACGTAGTGGTCGCATCCACATTGGCAGAAGAAAGCGCATTTTGGAAAGACTTCAGCTCCGTCGGTGAAAGGGTCGCCACCCCGGAAGTCGCATCCGTGATAATCTCGTCATCCCGGAGATCGGCTGAAAGAATCTCAAAATCCGCCGGAGTCAGAGAAGCCGAAAGATCGCTCAGGATCGTGAGATCACTCTTCATTTCCAAGTATTCATCCTTGAGCAAGAGTGCCGCAAGAGCCGACTGGAATGAGGCGAGATCCCCGGCGGCCGCCAGAACGCTAAGATCCGTCGGACTGACCAGAGAGATTAAAACGCGCGCGAATTGATGGCCGTAGACCACGGCCACCGTCTCGCGGCTTACGCGAGTTTGCGTCACAAAAGTCGCTTCCTGAGTGAAAAATCCTTCGTCTCCGATCGGAACCTTGTTATCAACCGAGATCGAATAGCTGATGTTGGGATCGACGGAATTCGTCCACTGGTAGGTCGATTTTCCGTCAAGGCCCGTGATTTTATAAAATACGGTCTGGGGATCCTCGAGCGCAAGAAGCGCCGCGTCCCGCATCCCGGGGTCGCGTAAGAGCGGCACCACCTGACGGACCTCGTCCCGCTCCACCTGGATCACGCGGCCGATATCCGATTTGAGTACGATATCCCGGGTTCCATCCTTATTCGTGACCGTATAAAAGGATGTTTCCGCACGGTCCGAAGCATTAAAGGGCTTGTTCGACTCTTGGATCCGATAAATAGGCTGATCTTTCCATTTCGAGTCGCCGGCGAGATCATCGAGAATGGCCTGGCGAAGCGTTTTCGCGCCATACGGCATCCCGGCATTGGCGGGGGTCATCTCAATATAACTAATCTTTGGGGCCGCCCCCGGCGCGATGAGATCCAGAAGCACCATCCTGAGCGCACCGTCCTTGCCCGTCACCTTATAGCCCGTCTCAATAAGCCTGCCGCCCACATCAACGGTTTCCACAAGCTCGACCGTGACCCCTTGCCAATTAGCATCCCCAGAAACATCACCCAGGAGTAATTGGCGGATCGTCTGCGTCGTGCTGAACCGGTCATCCGTGATTGCATCGGGAGCCGTCGCAGCCCCTTCGGGGATCTCGCTCACTTCTTCCCGGCTCACACGAGCACTCACGCTGAACTTCGCCTCAAGACCGCTCGGGGCGTGCGTGTTGATCGAGATCGAATAGCTTGTGTTCACATCAAGAAAGCTCGACCACTGATAGGCCGGATCATCCGTCCCGCTCCGTGCTTTGTTAAAACTCCCGCCCTCCGCGATCGCGCTCCGAATCTCCAGCTCTTTGCCCGGAAGTTTTGCCTCTTTGATAAATGGAATCTGGGAAAGAACTTCTTCCCGACTCACGCGCGTCATCACCGTAAATTTTGCCTGGGTTTCATGATGAGCCGCTGTTCCCACGCCTACCGGTACTTTGCTGTCGAGAGAAATGCTGTAGCTGATATTGGCACTCAAAGGGCTTGCCCACTGATACGCCGGATCCTTTCCATCCGTCACGGACCGGTAGAAAACGGCGCCTTCTTCGGCAAAGGCTTGAACGGCTTGCGCGTTCTGATCGGGATCAAGGATCATTTGAAGCAGCGTCTTCTTTATCTCCACACCATTCACCGTGTAAGTCGCAGCGATCCCTGTGGTCATGACAGCATGATTCACACGCTCGGTCATAGTAAAAGAAATCTCCGTTCCGAACGGAAGAGGAGCCGCAGGGGTTCCACGCGGCACAAAATTATCGCGGGCCAGACTATAGCTCTTATTGGGATCCAGCGCGCTCACCCATTGATAGGCGGGGCCTTTATCGCCTTCGGAACGGAACACCGATTCCGCGCTTGCGACCGCCTGCTCGAGAGTGCTCAGGCGCTGATCGTACTCCACTTTCAGGGCCGCGAGTTTTGACACGCGACCCGGATCATCGCTCTTAATCGCGTCCTTATCGATCTGATAGTTGGCGGTAAGTACCGAGGACTGGTTCCAAAGCTCCTGCCAATTCACACGGACGGTGGAACTGAAATTCGCCTCATTCCTCCAGGCCGCATTGACCGCGTCCCACTTCTTTGTCGAAAGAGAATAACTCCGATTGGGGTCCGAATAACTTGACCATTGGTACGTTGCGTCATCGCTAGCGTCCTGAGAACGATAGAAGGCTGTCGTGTCCACAAAAGCGCATTGAGCAGCGATCTTCTTCGCGGGATCCACGATCAAACGGATCCAGTCTTTCACATCGCTCGCTCTCGCCCGTTCATTCTGGTTGAAAGTCGCTTCGCTCCACGCCGCATTCAGCGAAAGCGTATAACTCACATTGCTGTCCAAAGCATTCGTCCATTGATACACCGCTTCTTTGCCGTCTGTCATGGATCGATAAATAGGAATCCCCGAATCAAGTGCAGCAGCAAGCGCTGCCACGGCAGCCCCTTTCTTGGCGGGATCTTGGATCGAAGCCATTTCGCTCGCAGGAACAGTCGCAACGCGAGTTGTTTCCGTTACAGAAACTTCCGTCCCGTCCGGAGCCTGGGTGTTCACGTTCACGCTGTAACTCACATCAGGATTGAGCGCGCTCGTCCACTGAAAGCTCGGATCTTTCGTCCCGACCTGCGATCGGTAGAAAAACTCCCCGGTCGCGATCCCAAGCACCATCACGGCCCGCTTCTCCGTGTACTTCTTATCCAATGCCGCCTGTAATGCCACGAGCGTGTCACGCGTCGCGCCATCGGCCATCGATTGGATCCTGGTATCGAGGTCTGTATGCCGGGCCGTATAGGCCGCGTCCAGAGTCCCCAATTGATTCCACATCGTCTGCCAGTTCACCCGCTCATTCCGATTGAAACTCAGCTCTTTCCAGTCGAGCTTCGCGGAGACACTGTAGTTCACATTCGAATTCGAGAAATTCGTCCATTGATAAGCAACATCATTGTCTGTCGCGCCCATCGACACATAAAACGCATCGCCCAGCGCTAACCCCACAAGCATCGCCGTGCACTGCTCCTTGTAATTGGTATCCAGCGTCGAGATCGCCGATTCAAGCTCCGTTTTCTGCGTGGCCGTCACGCCGACGGCATCCCGTTGCATCGCAAGGTCGGAACGCATCGCCGCGTAATTAGCATCCATCACTTCGAGCTGCGCATTAACGGCCGATTTCGAGACCCGCTCGTTCCGGTTGAAGGTGGGGCCCCACTTCGCGTTGATCGATACCGTGTAACTGACGTTGTTGTTCAAAGGGCTGGCCCATTGATACACGGATTCTTTCCCGTCGGTCACAGAGCGATAGAACGCAGCGCCTGGCTCATTCATAGCTGCCTGCGCCAGAGCATGATCTTTCACCATCGCGCCCAGGACATTGTTTGCCGTTACGACATCCTTGCTCACCCGTTCTGTCTTTGTGACATTCATTTCCGTGCCGTCCGGAGCCTGGGTGTTCACACTCACGCTGTAACTCACATTGGGGTCGAGCGCACTCGTCCACTGAAAGCTCGGATCTTTTGTCCCCACCTGGGACCGAGAGAAGGACTCCCCGGTCGCGATCCCCAGAAGCATCAAGGTCCGCTTCTCCATATATTTCCCATCCAGTTCCGCTTGCAACGCCCCAAGTGCCGCAAGTAGCGCCGGATCCGTCGTCGCCGTGATCCGCATATCGATAGCCGCATGCCGAGCCGTATACGCCGTAGCCAGGACCCCCAATTGATCCCACATCGTCTGCCAACTCACCCGTTCGCTCCGGTTGAAATTCAACTCCTTCCAGACAAGCTTCGCGGAAACACTGTAGCTCACATTCGAATTTGAGAAGTTCGTCCACTGGTACGTCACATCATTGGCCGTCGCACCGGTCGACCGATAAAACGCATCGCCCAGCACCAACCCCACAAGCATCGCCGTACGCTGCTCTTTGTAATTGGTATCCAGCGTCGCGATCGCCGAAGAAAGCTCCGCTTTCTGCGCGTCCGTCAGCCCCGCCGCTGCACTCTGCATCACAAGATCCGAACGCATCGTGGTGTAGTTTGTATCCATCACCCCAAGTTGGATCTCAACTACCGATTTTGCGACCCGCTCGTTCTCATTGAACGAGGCCTCATTCCACGTCGCATTCAAAGAAAGTGTATAGCTCACATTGCTGTCCGCAGGGTCCGCCCATTGATACACCGCTTCTTTCCCGTCCGTAAAAGATTTGTAAATCGCAGTTCCCGCTTTAAGGGCCGCCGAGAGAGAGACTTGGGCATCTACTTTCTTGGTGGGATCTTGTATCAAATTCATTTCAGCCTGAGGAACCGTCGCCACACGGGTTGTGATGGCGATACTCATTTCCGTGCCGTCCGGCGCTTGGGTGTTTAGACTCAGGCTGTAACTCTCATCAGCATTGAGCGCGCTCGTCCACTGAAAGCTCGGATCTTTCGTCCCGACCTGCGAACGGTAAAATGCCTCCCCGTTTGCAATGCCTAAAAGCATAAGTGAACGCTTCTGCGCATACTTCCCATCCAGTTCCTCTTGCAACGACACAAGAGCCGTATGCGTTGCCGGATCGGTTGTCGCCGTGATCCGGTCATCAATCGCGGCATGCCGGGACGTAAACGCCGCGTCCAGCGTCCCGAGCTGATTCCACATCGTCTGCCAACTCACACGCTCATTCCGATTGAAGCTAAGTTCCTTCCAGTCCAGCTTCGCCGATACGCTGTAACTCACATTCGAATTCGAGAAGTTCGTCCATTGGTACGTCACGTCATTGGCCGTCGCACCTGTCGACCGGTAAAACGCGTCGCCCAGCAAAAGGGCCTCCGCCAGGCCGGAAGATTGCTCGTCATAGTTCTTTTTCAGGTCTGCCTTAGCATCACCCAGTTCATCCATCTCGGCTTGCGTATGTCCGGACCTCGCAAGCTCCTGGTCGATCGCTTCGACCTGGGCGGTGTAATTATTGAGAAGGGTCCCCTGCTGCGCGGCAACCGTCGCCTTTGAAATACGCTCATTCACCGTGAAGATCGCTTCATTCCATCGGGCATTAAGAGCCACGGAATAGCTTTTGTTTGCGTCGAGGGGATCATTCCACTGATAACTCGCCGTCTCGAGTTTTCCATCCGTCACGGACTTATAAATTGCGGTCCCGCTCTCCAGAGCCGCCGCAAGGACTTCCCCGGCATTCCCCCTCTTATCCGCGTCCTTGATCGAATTTATTTCACTCGCAGGAACCGTCGCATGGCGGATCGTTTTCGTAATCGAAATTTCCGTTCCATCCGGCGCTTGCGGATTCACGGTCACAGAATAACTGATATTCCGGTCCGTTTTGCTTGTCCACTGGTACTGGGGTGCGTCGCTGCCGGCCTGGGCAAGATAAAATATTTTCCCGTCTTGAATGGCCTGATCCAGCAAGAGAGCTTTTGCATCGTATTTTGTTTTAGCCTCCGCAAGACGAGCGGTCAGCACCGTGATCGCGTCGGGGTCTGTCGCGGCCTTTAATTGCGCGCTGACAACTGCCACTTGCGTGTTGTAACTTGCCGTAAGGATCGCGCGCTGGGCGTCCATCCGTTCCTGGCTGATCCGTTCCGTTCGCGAGAATGAGGCTTCGTTCTCGAATTCAGGCTTGACGCTCAGGCCGTAACTCACATACGGTTTCGAGACGCTCGTCCATTGATAGGCCGGACTGTCGGTACCTGTTTGAGATTTATAGAAAGCTTCCGTATCAAAAAGCGCGAGGAACGCCTCCGCCTTTTTCACCGGATTCAAGATACCGCTCACGAAAGATCGAACCTCCTGAAAAGTCGCCCGCTGATTCACGGAAAAGCTCCGCTCACTCCAATTTGCGGGATCCTCTGTCCCGACGGGAGCATGCGTATTAAGCGAAAGCGTGTAGCTTTTATTTTCCGCGGGATCTTTATGGCTCCATGAAAAAACCTCGTCATCGTTCCCGGCCTGCACTTTAAAGAACGCCGTCCCAGAGGCAAACGCATCAAGAGCCGCCGTCCGCTTCGACTCAGGCATCTTGTCGATCTCGGACTTTACAACTGACGGCGCGATGCGGATCGTATGACTGAAAGCATTCTCGGTCCTGAACTCCGTGGGCGGAACCGCAAGCCCCACCGGCACCTGACGATTCATCGTGATCGAATAGCTTTCATCGGAATTATTCGGATTCGTCCACTGATACGCGGGATCCTTGCCGTTCGTTACAGCGCTAAAAAAAGATGTCCCGCCTGCCGCTAGCGAGGCTTGCGCTTCTTGCTGTTTCTTCAAGGTGTCTGCGTCATTCGATCCTTCGATAGCACCAAGGACCGAGGACTGCTCCATAAAAGCGCGGCTTACGCGATCGGTCTGCGTAAAGTTCAGGTCTTTGGTATAACTCGGATAAACGCCCACACTATTCGGGATCCCGACCGGCACATGCGTGTCCAAGCCAAGGCTGTAGCTGCGGTTGGGGTCTGTCTCACTCGACCATGAAAAACTCGGATCGTCGTTCCCTGCCTGGGCGACGTAGAAAATCTTGCCATCCTCAAGCGCCGCATTCACAGAGGTCATCTTTTGAGCATGGTCCGCTTTTAACTTGAGAAGCGCCGCTTCGATCGTTGTCCGTTCAGGACCCGCAGGCAGAGGACTGAGCTCGGCCTCGTACGCGGATTTCATCGCAAGATATCCTTCATTAAGCGCCGCAAGCTGCGCCGAAACCATTTCCTTACTTATTCGGGTATTGCGGCTAAACACCGCCTCACTCCAGTCCTTCTTGTCCTGAAGACTAAAACTCACGTTAGGATCTGACGAGCTCGTCCACTGATACTGAGGATTTTTGTCATTCCTACCGACTTGCGAGAGATAGAATACCGCACCTTCTGCAAGCGCAAGCTGAGCCTGTGCGCGTTTTGCGTCATCCAGGATGTTCTTGATCATCGCTTCGACAATTTCCTTCGCGACCCGTGTCGTGATGCTCCAGGTCGCTTCCCGGGCCGTGGCGGCATTCGTCACTCCCTCGGGAGCGCGAACATTAAGATTGATGCTGTAGCTCACGTCCATATCCGAGGGGTCCTGGAATTGATAGACCGGATTGACACCGTCTTGAGCGGGTTCGCCGTCAGAAAGAACGCGCGTGACACCCGCGACGCCAAGCGTCGCAAGTTTTTCAGCAGCTTCGGCACGATCCGCCTCATCGGCAATAAGCGAGAGCTGCGCCTGCGCCTCTTCGTTGCTCACGATCTCGCTACGCGTAAAGGTCAATTCGGTCCGAACGCCCGCCGCCTGTGTCCCCGACGCATTACTCCCCGTGGGCACGATCGTATCAAGCGACATACTGTAACTCGCATTCGGGATCAATTCGCTCGCCCACTGGAACGTAAGGCCTTTCTCCCCCTGCGACATATAAAAGTTCTTTCCGTCCGCGATTGCGGCGACAAGTTTCGCGTACCGGGAATCGTCCGCCGTAAGATGAAGGTCCTCAAATTCTTTCTGAATGCGTGCTGCGCTTACCCTTTCCGTCCAGTTGAAGGTCGCTTCATGCCAGCGGGGCTTGATCTGGAGACTGTAGCTTTTGTTCACATTCGAAAGGCTTGTCCACTGATACTGCCCGTCATCGTTACTCCCCTCTTGCGAAAGGTAATAGGTATTGCCCTCCGCAACAGCCGCAAGAGCCGCCGCACGATCCTGTTCATCGGCGATCCAGGGTTTACCGTTCGCGTCATTTTCGATACGGGCAAGAACACTGGCTTTACTCACGCGAGTCGAAAGGGTCCAGAGAGCTTTTACGCCGGTATTCCGGGCCGGCATCCCAACCGGAAGACCGCTCTTGATCGTAATGCTGAAGCTCTGGTCGACATTCGAAGGATCCGCAAATTGATACACAGGATCGATCCCATCGGAGGCAGATTCGCCGTCGGAAACAGTACGCGTCACCGCGATGCCCGGGATCGCCAGCTTCGCGAGCGCTTCAGCGCGGTCATCAGCATCGGCCATGCTGTAGATCTCACCCTTGAGACCGGACATAAGCCGAGTCTGATCCTGCGCTTCCTTCACACTCACCCTTTCAGCACGCACATAGGTCAATTCCGGAGGCCGCTTATAAGTCCCCGCCACGAGTCCGTCCGGGACCTTCTGATCGAATGACATACTGTGGCTAAGATTCCGGTCGCTTTCGCTGGCCCACTGGAAGGCAAGACCGCGTTCGTTCTCGGACATGAAAAATGCACGTCCATCTGCCATCGCAGCGAGAAGCTTATCGTGCCGCGAATCCGTAACAGAAAGACCCAGGCTTTCAGATTCACGCCGAACCCGTTCGAGGCTGACCTGTTCCGTCCAGCTGAACAACGATTCATTCCATCCTGACTTGATCTGCAGGCTGTAGCCTTTGTTCAGGTTCGTGAGACTCGTCCATTGATACTGCAGGTTCGTGTCATTCATGCCGCCGCGGGACATATAAAAGACTCCGCCCTCTGCGATGGCTGCCGTCACTTCTGCAACCGTGGCACTCGCCGGAGGATTGGTTAAAAGTTCGGCCTGGACGATCGCTTTAGGAACGCGCGCTGTAAGACTCCAACTCGTCTCCGTCGTAAATTGAGTGTATTTCCCTGTCGCCGTATCACGATCGCCCACGGGAATACCGCTCCGGGTCATGATGCCGTAACTCGTGTCAGAATTCGTGGGATCCGAGATTTGATAGGCTGTGTCGATGTTGTCGAGAAGCGATTCCGTATCCGTGAGCGTTTTGGTGACCACAGAACCCGGGATTTCAAGCTTTGCCTTGGCCTCCGCCTGATCCGCGGTATCCGCCATTTTCAACCGGCTGGCCATCGCTTCCTCGGCACTGGCACGTTCACTCCGGCTAAAGGTCACCTCCGTGCGAAAGCCGCTCGTCTGAGTTTCGTCCGGAAAATTTTCATTCAATGAAAGACCGAAACTGATATTACGGTTCGAACGATCCGTCCACTGATATGAAGGCCCTTTATCGCCCGTCGACATATAGAAAAAATCACCCCGGGCAATCGCAACCTCAAGTCCCGCGCGCCGGGAATCCGCAGAAGGAAGACTCGCGTACTGGGCCGCGACGTGCTCCCGACTCACGCGCCGGCTCACACTCAAGGAAGAATCCTTCCAAGTCACGGAGCGACTCGCTCCGGAACCGTCCACCCACACCGCAGGCCCTTCTTTCACCTGAAGCGAAAAACTTACATTCGGATCATCCCGATCGGTCCATTGATAGACCGGAGTATCGATCCCAGCCTGGGAAAGATAAAAAACTTCTCCCTTCAGGAGCGCATCGTGGGCTTCCTGCCATTGGGCTTCCGTGGGAAACCAGCTGTTTCCGGCCACATACGATTCACCCACGCGATCCAAAACCTCGTTTTTACTAACACGAACGTTTCGATTAAAAGTCGTCTCGATCTTGTAGCTGGGATAATTCCCCTGCGCGTCAGGGATCCCCACCGGCACCCGCGAATTCATCGCGAGCGTGAACGATTCGTTCGAGTTCCCGAACTTTGTCCATTGATAAGTCGCTTCATCCGTCCCAGCTTGGGAACGATAGAAGATCGCGCCGAGCAAAAGCCCGGCCTCCGCGTCCTGTTTCTTCACCGGGTCTTGAATAAGCCCGATCTTCGCCGCAACCTCTTCCTTGCTCACGCGGACACTCCGCGAAAAAGAGACTTCTCTCCCGGTCGGCGTGTTATTCACTCCCACCGGCGCATGGGCATTGATGGAAAGCGTGTAGCTCACATTAGGATCGAGCGAACTTGTCCATTGGTACGAAGGATCCTGGTCGCCCGAAATGCTCCGCATGACCGTGGCCATCGGATCGCTCTGGAGCGCGAGAAGCGCCTGCTCTTTCTTGGCAGAATCTGTAAAATCCGGACTATTCACGATGACAAGTGCCGCCGCATGGCTCACACGCTCCGACTTCGTGAAGCTCGCTTCCGCCCAAGTCGCGGCGTCGGCCTCACCCTTCGGAGCATTCCGATTCACCGAAATGTTGTAGCTCTTATTCCCATCCCGAGAGGACCAAGACCACGATTCCACCGGCGCCGACTGGCCGTTGACACCGGTCTGGAATGTAGTGGTTCTCGAGAAGTTCGAAAACGGAAACTCGTCAAGCGCCGCGAGCACTTCCGCCTGCATACTCGCAGGCCGGATCAATGGAACAATGGCTTGGAGATCGCTTTTTAGCATGCGCTCCTGCACCTGATAAGTCGCAATCGTACGGTATCCGGTCGGTTTGTCCGTGGCCGGGTCGTACCCCGAAGGCACTCGATCATCGACCGAAAGCGTATGCGTAAAATCGCCGTCGCGGGAAGAGACTTGATAGCTTTTCCCGGCGATCCCGCGTGCGCGGCCCTGGAGATTAAAAGGATCCATCGAGGTCACCATGAGATTAAAAGCATTATAACGAAAGGTGGGATCGTTAAAGACCGCCAGAAACGCCGTGCGATCGGCCGGAAGGATCGTGATATCGGGATCGTTCAAAACGGCTTCGATATCGGCGCGGGTGACGCGTGTGGATTCGGAATAATTAACGCGCGGGCCGTCGGGATGATGGCGATCCACCGAAAGCGTTCTCGTGATCTTCCGGTCGCGGCTCGTCACCTGGTAATATTCGCTGTCAACAAAACGGTCTGCCACATTGAATGCTTCACGGGAACTCGTGAAATAAAGAATGCTTTTCCGGCTCCAGTTCAAATCACAAACACCTTTTGCACAAACATCCTCAAGAAGGCTATCGCCGACGGAGATACCGTTGACGGTGGCCGTTTCGTAAGCCACCTTGATCTGCTCCACATAGTTAAAAAAAGCTTCCCCTTTGACCGCATCCCAATTGGCCGACCGGGTAATTTTTCCATTCGCGGAGCTGATCTGATACGATTCGCCTTCGAAGCCGCCCGGAACAGTCTTCACACTGTGCGCCTGGCTAAAATCCGTCGACCAAGTCTCGGTCAGGGTCACCGACTCATCCTCCCACGCCGGGTCACGAGCCAGGTCTCCTAAAAGGAGCTCTCCGATCGTGTGGGTCTTATCGTAAGACATCGTGCTGTGCGCCACTTCCGTCGTCACGCTATAAGTGATTTTTCCTGTTTCCTTGCCATCCGTCACTTCGTAATTCTGAGTCCTGGAAAGCGTCCCATCCCCGTAGAGATCGATCGAGAAACTGTGATCCAGCAAAAACTGGCTCGCATTGAAACCTCCCGCGTAACTCCAGGACTCGAACATATCCTCATCCGAGGTAAGCGTTCCCAGGATCCCGTCGCGAATATTCTGGGCGGCGGGATCATCCCGCTTGAGCTGGCGGGCATACGTCACAACATCGGTAAGAACATCCCGCGAAACGCTGCGCGTCTCGTCCCCATTCCGGCTCATCACCGAATAGCTCTCGGTCTTGGCCCCGCGGTCGTCTTCCTCAAGATTCCACCCAAAACGCCAGGTCCTCGTAAAGCTGAAATCCTGGCCTTTGAAAGATTCATCGGTTGCGGGCAAATTTCCGAGAAGCGAATCATTCAGCGTTCCGTCATAGCCAAGCTCATCAGGAAGACGTTTTTGGGTCTCGGAATAAGAGACCTGCGTCATCTCGACCCCGCGAATAAATTTAAAGGATTTTGTACGCGTGACGGAACCGTCACCGTAAAGATCGTACTGGATCGAATGGCTCTGCGGCTCGGATAAAACTCCGGCAGCGTAAGCCTCCTTATATCCGTCCGTGTGCGTGTAGCTTGCAGGCAGAGTTTCGTACTCAAAAACTTCCGAACCCCATTCGCTGCGGGTGCTGTCACCGTCCAGATCATCCCCGACCTGGATCGATCGTGAGATCGTAAAGGTGTCGTCAGCATTATCCTCCGTGAAATCTTTCCCGAAATCATGCGTCAGGGTCGTGCGATCGTCCACCTGTTCGGTCC
>CAYZYT010000021.1:0-25498 GCA_964482725.1 uncultured bacterium
CCACAGACCACAGACCAGAGACCAGAGACCAGAGACCAGAGACGAAAAAGAAGAAACCAAGGTTCAGTCTGTAGTCTCTAGTCTGAAGTCTGTAGTCTCTCCGGAGGAGCCGGAAGCGACACCGCTTCAGCAGGTCCGCAAGTCAGCAACACCAATCGTGATGCAGCAGCTGAAGGGCGGGACGCGGTATGGCACCTTGAAGAATCCCGGGAAAGATGTGTTCGTGAGAAGTCGCGGCGGGGACTGGAAGGCGGCTACCGACGGCATGGTGATCCTGCCGGGGGATGAGGTGAAGACGGCGGTGAATGATTCTTCGGTGGAAGTGATGCTGGATGCCGGCAAGGTCGGGCATGTGGAGATCAAAGAGGGCAGTCTTTTTAGAATTGCAAAAGCCGAGACCGATGTTGCGACCGGCGATAGGACCACGCTCCTGGACCTCGCGATCGGGAAGATCCTTGTGAAGGTGGAGTCGCTCAAAGGTAGTGGCAAATTCGAAGTCAAGACTCCGACCGCGCTCACCGGTGTTCGCGGCACGACCTTCGAAGTGACTGTTCGCGAAAAAGCGTCCTGAACGACACATAAAGATTTAAAGGAAGTTCAGGACAGCACTCGCTTTCAATAATTTTCAGATGAATAGCCAGTGCGTAATTACCAGGATGATGGAAGGCGGATGGTGGATGGCGCGACGCTTTGCGTCGAGGGTGACGGATATCGGATGGAGGAGGGTGTTTGCACCATCCGACTTCCGCCATCCGTCTTCCTGTTTTTATCGCCATCCGCCCTCCTCCATCCTATTCAAAGGTTTTTCTCCTTGCCTCATGGGCCTTCTCTGAATAAGATAACGCGCTCGTATTTTGACGAGCCAGAGTCAGGATGGTCCTATAGTCCCTTTTCTGGGGTTTGATCTCATATCAAAACATCAATTGAAAGGAATCAACGTCCATGAGTACTGTGAATACTGAAAAAAGAGCTTTGATGAGCACGCTCCCGGGGGACGATGTCCGCCAGATCATGTGGCGTTTCTCGGACCGCTACGATCTCCAGATGGTGATCCAGTCCACCCGTTCCGTGGCGCGCAGCGTCGTGGCGCGTATGGTGGCGGATAAGCAGCGCGATACCCATGAGTGGACGCCCGAAAAGAAGGCCATGCTTCTGGCTTTTGATGAGGCCGGCATTACCGCGGCGTTCATGGAACCGGAACAGGGGGGCTATATCTCCGGGCCGAAGAATCTGGTGCTCGCGATGATCGCGTTCGAACTGTGCTGGGTGGATGCGGGCGCCGCGACGGCGAGTCTTGCCAATAATCTCGCGCTCGAGCCGATCCACGAAAAGGGAACGCCTGAGCAAAAACAGAAGTACATGGGCGGTTGCGTGCCCCCTAAGCAAGGCGAGAACCGGAAGATCATTCGCGGTTCTTTTGCGCTCACCGAGCCGCTTCCTTATGTCGGCGTCGATGCCGGGATGCTTTCCGGAAAGATCCGTGTTGCGGAATGGAAAGAAGGCCAAGAGCCGATGATCCAGGTGGAAAAGCGTGGTCGTTTTATCACCAATATGGGCTACGCAAATTTCGTGACGGCTTCGGTGGATACCGATGATCCGCGCATCAAATCCAGCTGCATGATCATTCTTGAAGAAGGCGATGAGGGCCTTTATGACCGCGGTGCCCCAACCCTGAAATTGGTGCATCAGCTCTCCAGCACGCACGATCCGATCTTCAATCTGAAGGTTCCGGCCAGCCGTATTATCGGCGGGTACACCATTAAGGATGGTGTGATCATCCCGAATTTCAACAATAGCGAAGTGATCGAGGCGGTCTTCCGCCGTACGCGCGTTACGGTCGGCATCATGACCACCGCGAAGCTTCTTTCCGCGATCGAACCGGTCATCCGCTATCAGCGCACGCGTTTTCGCGGGGGAAGCTCGGTTTCTGCCGGAACGCCTCGCTATGATCTCGGCATTCAGCAGAAAGAAGATCCTTGTCACCGGTTGGTCGATGTCTGGGCGACCGGCGAAGCAGGTGCCGCGCTCGGGTTTGAAGGGTCCCGTCTTTTTGATGTCTTCGATGTGTTGGAGCACAAGAAAAACGAGCTTTTCGAAGCGCAGGGGATCAAAGGCGCTCGCGCGCAGATGAAGGCGTTCGCGGAACCGCGTAAAAAGGCGCTCGAATATATTGAGCTCATGTCCCATTCTCTTTCGAAAGATCTAAAGGTTAATGGGACTAGCCCTGGCAACCTTGAAGCAGGAGAAAATAGATGCCAGGGCATGGCCAAGCCCGAAGCGCAGCGCGATGCCAAGCGGGTCGCGGAGCTCGAAGGCGATCTTTTGGTCCAGTATCTCGTCAAGGAATCGCTCGCCGATGTGTATTGTCCGGCCGGAAAGCTCTGGAACACGGGCTACGGCGCGACGATGATGCGCGAAGCCGTGAGTTTGATGGGCGGTTACGGGATCACGGAAGATTGTCCGGGATTCCTCACGCAGAAATGGTCGGATGCTCAGCTCGAAGCGACGTACGAAGGGCCGGAATGTGTGCAGCGTCTTCAGATGAGCCGTACGATGGAAAACGATCTTTTCCTCGCGCAGTTCAAGACCTGGATCAAGGATCTTCGCGATCTCGCGAAGCGTAAGTCTGAAATGGGCGCTGAAGTGCTCGCTAACGCGATGGAACTTTGGCTCTGGTCGCTTGCTTTTCTCCAGGCGAACAAGGACGCGAACGGAAAGACGCTCTATGGCGGACAGCGCCAGGGTGTGATGTTCCCGATGGCGGACGCGCTTGCGTGGATCCTCGGCGCTCGTCAGCTCATTATGGATACGCTCGAACTTGAAGCCAAGGGACCGGAAAATCCGACGCTTGCTGAAGGTTTGCCGGGCGTCCTGAATTTCTACACGGACCTCTCGGGTGTTCAGGCGGCTCGTACCGCCGGGGAAGTCGGTAAAGTTTGTGCCGAGTTGGTTTATGGATATCAGTCGTCGGTGACGGCGCTCAAGCCTTTCGCGGAATTACGCGCGAAGACGGACGCCAGCCTCGTCGGTGTTCGTTTTTCCAAGGATCGCGCCGCGGAAGCCGTCGCGCAGGTCATGATCCCGGAAGCTCTGGATTATCCACTCTAAAAACCTGTACGGAGTACGGAGTACGGAGCCCGGCGTAAGAGCTTTTCTCCGTACCCCGTACGCCGTACTCCGTACCCATAAATTGCAGTTTATGGAAAATTGCTTCATAAAGACGGAGGCTAAGTGATGACGAGTGATCGCCAAAAGATGGATGTTGATGTTGTTTGCGTGGGATTCGGGCCTGCGACTGCGGGTTTTCTGAATAGGCTCACCCAAGCCATGCAGCAGGATCCCATGGCCGAGCATTTCCAGAGCAAGGCGATGCCAGGCATGCCGCTTCAGGTGATCTGTTACGAACGGGCGGACGATATCGGCTTTGGTGTTTCGGGGATCGTCACCGAAGCGAAGGGGATCAAGCAGGCGTTTACGGCGGAAGAGCTTGCGCAGGTTCCGATGGCGCATCCGGTGAAGCATGAGGAAGTTTATTATCTCCTCGATCCCGTGGGCGCAAGCCGCCGCTCGTGGATCTTGAAACTCGTCGATTGGCTTTTCCGCACTTTTGGTTTTATTCTTCCCTGGTATAAAGATCAGGCGTTCCAGCTTCCGTTCATTCCTCCTTTCATGGCCAAGCACGGCGGGTATGTCCTGTCGATGGGGCAGTTCACGCAGTGGGTCGGCTCGAACCTCATGGGCTCCGGCCTTGTTCAGGTGTGGCCGGGGATGCCGGTGAAGGAGCCGATCTTTGATTCGAATCGCGTGGTCGGTGTCAGGCTTGCGGATCAGGGCGTTGAGAAATCGGGGAAGCCTACCGGTGCTTTCATGCCGGGCATGGACATCCATGCGGGGCTTACAGTCGTGGGGGATGGCCCTTACGGACCTGTGGGACAGAATCTGGATAATAAGCTCGGGCTTCCGGAAGGCAATCATCAGCGCGAGTGGGCGCTCGGGATGAAAGCGGTCGTGGAGCTTCCTGAAAATACCACGCTTCAGCCGGGGACCGTCATTCATACGTTCGGTTTTCCGGAGCCGGAGATCTTCGGCTTTCTTTATGTGTATCCGAACCGCATGGCATCACTCGGAATTTTTGTCCCGTCCTGGCTGGATAATCCGATGCGCTCAGCCTACCGGTATCTCCAGCACTGGATGCAGCATCCCAAGCTCTGGAAACATCTCCAGGGCGCGACGTTGAAGTCCTGGGGCGGCAAGAGCCTTCAGGAAGCCGGTATGCGCGGCGAGCCTTTTATCGTGGGCGACGGTTTTGCCCGCATCGGCGAAGGTTCCGGCAGCACGAATATGTTGAAAGGCTCGGGAGTGGATGAAGCCTGGACGACGGGCGTTCAGCTCGCGGAAGGCATGATCGAACTTTTGAAAGAGAAAAAGCCTTTCACCAAGGAAAATCTTGAGGCGACGTATCTGAAGAGCCGGCGTGCGAGCTGGGTCCAGAAAGATAACAAGATCGCAGAAAAAGCGCGCGACGGGTTCAGTCACAATTTTGTGCTCGGCATGATGGGGATGGGCCTGGCGGGTTTTACAAATGGCCTTCTCAATATCCCCGCGAAACTCAAGCCCGTCTATGAACGCATTCCTTCTCTGGAGACCTACTATAAAGGAAAGGTCTCGCCGGAAGTGATCGAGCAGGCACGCAAGGAAGCGAATGAGACGAATACGTACATGCATGACAGCCTGATGGATGCCGCCGGGTGGCCCAAGATCCAGTATGACGGCAAGCTTCTCATCTCCCACCAGGACGCGCTCCTTTTGGGCGGCAAGGTCCAGGCCGCGGACGGTTACGCGGACCATGTTGTTTTTATGGATGCCGGCAAGTGCCAGAAATGCCGTACCAAAGTCTGTATCGAGATGTGCTCCGGTCAGGCCATCACGGCCAACGCCGACGGCGGCGTTCCTCTCTTTGACCGCGAAAAATGTATCCATTGCGCGGCCTGCCTTTGGAATTGTGCTTATGCCCGTGAACAGGGAAGCGATCTCACCAATGTCGATTTCCGTGCCGGTTCGGGCGGGTTGCATTCGAATATTAACTGATACGATAGGGTTTAGCGGATAGGGTATAGGAAAATATTTTCTAACCCCTAAACGCTATACCCTAAACCCTACATCAAGGAGAATCCCCATGGACCTTTATGACTACTTTGAGAATACGAAAGGCACCGGCGTGCTTGCGACGGCGGACAGCGCCGGCAAAGTGGACGCGGCGCTCTACGCGCGGCCTCACGTTCTGGAGGACGGAACGATCGCTTTCATCATGGCGGAGCGCCTCACGCATCACAATCTCCAGTCGAACCCCAGCGCAGCCTATCTTTTCATTGAAACTCAAGGCATGTACGAAGGGAAGAGGCTCTTCTTGAAAAAAGTCTCCGAGGAGAAGAACACCGAGCGTTTGAAGGAAATGCTTCGCAAATGTTCATGCCATGCGGAAAAAGAATCCGACGGTCAAGACCGCT
Organism: uncultured bacterium; assembly: GCA_964482725.1. Taxonomy (GTDB): domain Bacteria; phylum Omnitrophota; class Omnitrophia; order Omnitrophales; family Aquincolibacteriaceae; genus Aquincolibacterium. The sequence goes on from CAYZYT010000021.1 coordinate 5,508, forward strand.
ATCTGGTCATCTTCAAGCTCGAGAAAGAGCTCCCGCTGGTCGGAGCTTAGGGGCTACCGTTCTCGGCGAACCCTATCCGTATGAAAAAAAACCTCTCGTTTCTGACCCTGCTGTTTTTCCTCGGCTGTGCTCACGGCCCGTGTCACCAGGATATTGTTTATCAGAACGCGCCCATTAACGCCCTTCTCGCCGGATGCTACAGCGGCACGATGAGCATCGGGGAGCTTCAAAAACATGGCGATTTCGGTTTTGGGACCCTCGACGCACTCGACGGCGAAATGATCGTTCTTGACGGCATCTTCTATCAAATTAAACCGGACGGCAAGGCGCGCCTTTTGGCGGATAAGGACACGAGCCCGTTCGCGACCATGATATTTTTCAAATCCGAACAGGAGTTAACTCCTGAAGGGGCAATGAGTTTTAAGGAGCTCACGGATTTTCTTGATAGCAAGCTTCCATCGGAAAATCTGATCTATGCGATCAGGGCCGAGGGGAAGTTCCCTTCGCTCAAGGTTCGCAGCGCGGCCCGCCAGACAAAGCCTTTCCCGGTCCTGACCGAGGCGATCAAAGAACAGAAGATCTTCGAATTAAAAAATCAGGAAGGAACGCTTGTGGGGTTCCGGTTCCCGCCATATGCGACGGGGATCAATGTTTCGGGGTACCATTTTCATTTCTTAAGCAAGGATAAGACCCTGGGCGGGCATGTGTTGGATCTGCAAGTTGAAGGGGCCCGCATTCAGATCGATAAGAGGCACAAACTTTCGCTGGAACTTCCGGAGACCGAAGAATTTCTCAAATTCCGCTTTGACGCCGACGCCAAGGAAGCGATCCAAAAAATCGAGAAGTAGTTTCCTCTAGGCCAGGCCTTCGTTTCCCCTCATTTTTTCTCGAGGCCCGCTATTCCCCTGGGCCGTTCCTTTTCATCCCGAGATGGAAGCTGTGCCGCTAAAAGGTTGCAAATAAATGAATTATATATTGCAATTAATATAAGTTCTGGTAAGTTGCATCTAAGACAATCTTGGGAGGGTCAATAGATGTATAAAACTCCATACAAAAGTATTGCAAATATTCCTCATGAATGATATCTTTTCATTAGGCGATCGGAAGGGAAGTTTCATCTGGGATGCGGAGAAGGAGCGCCTGAATATGATCAAGCATGGCGTTGATTTCAGGACCGCGGCCCCAGTGTTTGCTGACCCGGATGTCAGGATTCGCAGAGATCTTGGACACAGCGCAGGTGAGGAGCGTTTTTTTGCGGTAGGGAAAATCGACGGCCGGTTGTTGACCGTCCGGTTTACATACCGACATAGCTTGATCAGGATCTTCGGGGCGGGTTATTGGAGATCGGGAAGGGGTTTTTATGAAAGTAAAAAGGAATAAAAGAGGACCGGACGGTTATGAAGATGATGATCCGTCCGATCCGGATTGCCCCTCGGGTCAATTGATCGAGGTGCCTAATTTTTTGCCTCCGCCGGATCAGCTTGTGTTTCCGGGGGATGAGGCGGAGAAGATCACCATCGTTCTCAAAAAGGCGAGCGTCGATTTTTTCCGGAGGAAAGCCAAGGAACATCACACGAAGTACCAGAAAATGATCCGGGAAGTCCTGGACCGCTACGTTTCGAAGTACTCGGGGTCCTGAGCCGATTTGTCCGCCTATTTTTCTATCCCGATTTTTTTCTTCTAATCAGGGTTGCCCCATCCCGCCTTTGTTGCGGCGGGATGATAAGAATTGGGACTATCTTGATATTAGGTTTCCAGCCAGGGACGGTTCTCTTCGGGAGAACCGTCCCTGAGGGATGTCAGGATAGGTTCTGAGCATGAGCCCAATAGATCTCGTTTTTACGCTAGCCGAAAGCAGACACCATCATTATAATGTCCGCCCTACAAACGAATAAGGGGGCGGTTTCCCCTTGCAATCATTCAATAGGAGAGAAAATCTATGACCACAGCCTTTAATATCGTTGTTTGCGGGAGTTTGGTGCCGGATCCGCTTCAGACGCTGGAGCCGATCCAGGGGCCAACCGGACCTGCGCTTAAGAATGAAATGATGCTGCCCTCGGTGCTGGATCCGTGGGCGGGACACTCGCTCTTTGAAGCCGCGAATCTCGCGAAGCAGAACCCCGGAAGTAAGGTGACCTTGATCAGTCTCGGGCCCAAAGCCAAGCTCCAGCAGCTGATGATGATCATTGCCCAGAAAGTCCCTTTCGAACTGGTGTGTCTGGACGGTTCTGCAAGCGGTTTTATGGATTCCAGGGAAGTCGCTGCGGCACTGGCCGGAGCGATCGAGAAGATCCCCGGGCTTGATAAGACAAAGCTCCTCGTGTTCGGGGGTTGCTCCTCCGCTTCGCGTGACGCGGGAACCACGATGCAGATGATTGCCGAACAGCTCGGGATCAGTGATGTTTTTCTTGGCGCCGATGAACTCAAGGTTCAACCGGACGGTTCGTTCCGGATTCTCGAGCGCATCGAAGGCGGGCAGTATCAGGTCTCTACCTGTGCCGGAGCTCCGGCCGTGATCGGTTGGGCGACGGGGAATCTTCCCGAACCGCCGAACAATCCGCAGGTGGGGATGACAAATATGCGGACCATTATGCCGGCTCTTCAAAAGGCAACTCCGGCGGCGCTCAAGACCGATGCCATTAAATTCGCCTCGGTTGAGCTTCCGAAGCAGCAGCGCCAGACCCGTATCGTCAAGGATACGCCGGTGGAAGAGATCGCCAAAGAGATCGTAACCTGGATAAAGGGCTAACCCATGGAAAAGATTCTTTATCTCGCACACACTGATTCAAACGGTCACCTCCCGAAGGTCGCGCTTGAAACGTTGAGCGCTGCGCTTCAGGTCCAAAAAGGCCTGGCGGGCTCCACGCTCACGGTCGGTCTTGTCGGGGAAAACGTGCAAGCCGCCGCGGATTCTATCGCGGCCTGTGGTGATGTGAAAATCCTTGCGGTGAGCGGGGCTGATTTTGGGTCCTCGCGTTACGCAACGGACGTGAAAGCCTCGGAAGCGATCGGGACCGCGTCCGGCGCGACGATCATCATGGCTCCGGCGACTTCCCGTTTTTCTAGGGCACTTCCCGGCGCAGCCTTCCGTCTCAAAGCCGTGATCGATACTCATGTGAGCGGCATTCAGTTCACGGACGGAGTTTTGCAGATCCACCGCTGGTATTACCGCCAGCGCATGATGGCGACTTTGACGCGCGTGGCGCGGCCCTGGATCCTGGCGATTGATCCGGGCGTGTTCCCGGTATGGGAAGGCGCGAAGGGCTCTGCGAAAGTGGAAGCCGTTGCGGTTGCTGTGACGGATAAAGAAAAACGCACGAAAGTGACGGGGGTTGAATCGCCGTCCGCGGACGCGCAGACCATCCGCCCTGAGGCTGCGATCTTACTTGTGGCGGGTGCGGGCTGGACCAAGAAACAGACGGATGGTCAGATCCATGCCAAGGACGCTGAAAAGCATATTCTAGATTTCTTGAAGCACGCCAAGGCCTCACTCGGGAGCAGCAAGTCGCTTGTGGACCAGGGCTCTGAAGGCGAAGCGGTCCTGACGTGCATGAGCCATCTCAACCAGGTTGGACAGACCGGCTCCACGCCGCGTCATCCCAAAGGCCTCTCCACCTGTTGCCATGGAGAAGAACCGCACGTGGTCGGCTGGCGCTTCATTAATGAGCGCCGCGCGATTAATCTGGACGCCAATTGCGGCTGGGCCCAGGGCAAGGCGGATGTGCTCTATGTCGCTGATGCCTTCGCCGTCATGGCTAAGGTGAATGAGCTTCTTTCTAAAGGTTAAAATGATGTCCTTTTTAAAGCCAGGCTTTGGAATTCCGAAGCCTGGCTTTTGTTTTTTGATAGCTTTTCTGCTTCTGATCCAAGGGATTCGCATGCCTTTAGCGGCCGCTTCGCCGGCCAAGGACGAGGATTTTGGGATCTGGAACATTTACGATGTTGAAAAAAAGATTAACCCTCAATGGAAAATAAAGGCGGGAGAAGAACTTCGTTATCGGAACCATAACGGGCTTTATTATGCCGAGACCCATGTGGGCGTGGATTACAAGCCGTGGAAGTATCTTGCCGGGGGTGCCGAGTATCAGGAAATCCGTACCGAGCGCAATAAAAAGAAGAAAGACAATTGGTATTGGGACCAGGTGCCGCGGGTCTATCTGACGCCCCAGCTTCCCTTCAAAGGTTTTTTACTTGAAAACCGTAACATGCTGGAATTTCGCATCCGGCAGGATGCGCGATTTTCGGTGCGGTACCGGAACCGGGCCACTCTGACGGCTCCGTGGAAATGGACGCCGCTTGAGTTCCAGCCCTACACCGCTAATGAGATCTTCCTGGAGACGCAGCGTAACGGAATGATCGAGGATCGTTTCTACTCCGGGTTCAAGGTGCACTGGTGGGGACCGTTTTACGGGTCGATTTATTATATGCGCCACTCTACCAAGAACGCCATCGCGAAATGGACGTCGCTCAATATCCTCGGGTCCGACCTTAAGATTGTTTTTTAGGAGACTCCCGTTTCTCAAGCGGAAGCATTTTTCTCTTTTCCCTGGGGAAGTTCGTGCTCAACTTGGATGCAGTCTATTTTCTAAAGGGCTGCCATACTGATTTTTGTTCAAGATGAAGGGTCATCAGTATAGTCCCAACCACCTTTAAGCTTTTCATAGGGTTGGGACAAGGGTGGTCCCAATTTCAACGTTGTTGAAATTGATAAGGATTGGGACTAGAATACCGCCTCGTTTTCAGAAATCCTCTTACAAGAGAGCTCCTATCCCAATGCAGAAATCCGGAGTTATTGAAACAGACATTCTGATCGTGGGCGGTGGGGTTGCGGGTCTCGCGACCGCCATTCATCTTGCGGACCTTGCGGCCCATGCTGACAAGAAACCGGAGATCCTGGTCCTTGAAAAGGGAAGCGCGATCGGGAGCCACACGCTTTCCGGGGCCGTGATCGATGCTTCGACACTCAAAGACCTCCTTCCCGGCGTCGATCCCAAAGACTTTCCTTTTGAATCTCCCGTGACCCAGGAAGGCGTTTATTTCCTGACCCCGACGGCTGCGGTGAAGGCCCCTTTCGCGCCGCCGTTCATGGGAAATCACGGCAATTTCGTGGTGTCCCTTGGTAAAATGACGCGCTGGCTTGCCGAGATCGCGGAAAAGAAGGGTGTTCAGGTTTATCCCGGGTTCAGCGTTTCAGAGATGCTCTATAAGGACGGCCGCGTCACCGGGGCGAAGACGATCGATACCGGCGTGGATAAGCACGGGAAGCCGATGGACAATTTCCAGGCCGGGAACGAGATCCGTGCCAAGATCACGATTCTGGCTGAAGGACCCCGCGGCAGTCTGACCAAGCAGCTGGTCCGGAAACTGGAGCTGGATGCGAAGAGTAACCCCCAGGTTTATTCCACGGGCGTCAAAGAACTTTGGGACCTCCCGGAAGGAACTTTCGCGGCCGGACGGATCATGCACACGCTGGGATTTCCTTTTGAGTTCAATCACTTTGGCGGCGGTTTTGTTTACGGGTTGAACGGCCGCCAGGTCGTGGTCGGGATCGCGGCGGGGCTTGATTACACGGATCCCACATTTGATTCTCACGCGGCACTTCAGGTCTATAAAAAACATCCTTTTATCGCGAAGATCCTCGAAAAAGGCAAGCTTCTCCGCTATGGCGCCAAGACGATCCCCGAGGGCGGTCTTTATTCTTTGCCTAAGTTCTATCATGACGGGGTCATGATCGCCGGGGATTCCGCCGGATTTCTCAGCATGCCGAGCCTCAAAGGGGTTCACCTCGCGATCGAGTCCGGGATGCTCGCGGCGAAGTCGGCCTTTGAAGCGTTGAATAAAAACGATTTTTCGGCGAAGCAGCTCAGCCTTTATGAAGACCTTTTCAAGAAAAGCGCGGGGTATAAGACGCTTTCCCGCACGCGTAATTTCCGCGCGGCGTTCGGCCACGGGATGATCCCGGGGGCTTTTTGTTTCGCGACGCAGATCCTCACCGGAGGCCGTGGCATCACGCCCTCGGGAAAGATGAAGACGCATGAGGATGCGGCCTGTTACAAGAAACTCTCCGATGTTAAAAAACCGTTCTGTGAAAAGTTCGCTAAGGAGCTGGTGTTTGACAAGCAGCTGACCTTCGATAAAGTCACCGACGTTTTCTTCTCCGGCTCTAAACACGACGAAGAGCAGCCGTGCCACTTGCGCGTGTTGGACTTGAACCTTTGCCGGAATGTCTGTATCCCGAAATATGGCGGGCCGTGCCAGCAGTTCTGTCCGGCAGAAGTTTATGAAATTGTGACGGATCCGAAGACCGGGAAAAAAGACCTGCATCTTCACCCAGCCAACTGTGTGCATTGCAAAACTTGCGATATTAAAGATCCGTTTGGCAATATTGAATGGGCCGTGCCCTACGGCGGTGATGGGCCGGAGTATGAAAATCTGTAAACCCGTGGAACGGGGAACGTGGAACGGGTAATGAGTACGGCTTGCGTTCCCCGTTAACCGTTTCCCGAAGCCAGCGTTATTGCAACAGGATATGAAAAATATTTTTGTGGGAAAAACAAAATGACTCTAAAAATCATTTCAATCATGAAACAAGTACCGCTCCCGACCGAGATGAGGATGGGCGCGGACGGTCTTATGGACCGTACCAAGGCGAAATCTTCGATCAACGCGGATTGCACGTTTGGCCTGGAGCAGGGGCTCCAGATCAAAAAGCACGTTCCGGACGCGGAACTGATCGTGGTTTCGATGGGGCCTCCGAGCTTTGAACAGTCGCTCAAGAAAGCCCTGGCCATGGGCTACGACCGCGCGGTACTTCTCTCAGATAGAAAACTGGGCGGCTCGGACACTTTCGCCACCGGTTACGCGATCGCGTCGCTCCTCAAAAAACTCGGATTTTCCAAGGACAGTAAAGATCCCTTCATTATCTTTTCAGGACGCCAGACCACCGATGGGGATACGGCGCATGTGCCTTCCCAGACGGCTGAAAATCTTGGCATTCCTCAGGCAACTTTCGTCGAGAAGGTGGAATACAAAGGCGACCATTTGAAGGTCCGTCGCATCATTGAAGGCGGGTTCCAGGTCCTCAAAGTTCCTATCCCGTGTCTTATTTCTATCGCCCCGACCGCCACACCGGCGCGCCGGCCGTCCCTGAAAGGCGCCATCCGCGCAAGGAGCGCCAAGACCGAGGTTTGGTCTCTGGATCAGACCGAGGCGGACGCGAGCGTTGTGGGTCTGAGCGGATCGCCGACCCTGGTGTCGAAAGTCGTGGATATTCAAAAAGACAGGCCGCCGGTCAACATGATCTCCGGCCATGATCCTAAAGCCCTTGCAACAGAGCTAGTGTCCGAGATCGAAAAGGTCAAGGATACTATCGCCGGAGGCCACGGGCAGCAGGCTGGGGCGGAAGATGACAAAGGCGCTGCGGGAGAAACAGCCAAAGTGGATGGCGATTTTCCGAGAGTGGATTTTAGGAATGGCGCCCGGGGCATTCTGACCTGGATCGAGATGCTTGGCACCACCCCGTCGCGTTCTTCTCTTGAGATCCTGAATCCTGCCCGCAAACTTGCGGATCAGCTTCAAACCAAGGTGACCGCGGTGGTGACCGGCCACAACATCAAGGATGTTGCTTCCGAGATCATCGCGTACGGCGCCGACGAGGTCGTGGTGGTGGATGACCCGCGTCTTAAGGAATACAGGATCCTGCCCGTCGCGGCGGTGATCGCTCAGTGGATCGAACATCAGCGTCCCGAGATCGCGCTTTTTGGAGCGACGACCTCGGGCCGGGAGCTTGCGCCAAGGCTCGCGAGCCGGGTGCGGGCCGGCGTGACTGCGGATTGCACGAGTCTCAGGGTCGGGGAATATTTTCACCGCATCAAAAAATCAGTTTTCTATCCTGTCCTGGAATCGATCCGCCCGACTTATGGTGAAAGCAAGCTGGCGACGATCATCGGGTTTTGGTGCCCCCAGATGGCGACCGCGCGCGCCGGAACTTTTAAAATATTGCCAAAGGATCCAAGCCGGAAGGGGACCGTCCGCGAATTTACGCCTGTTTTCAGGGACAGTGATTTTGCGGTGGAAGTTCTGGAAGTCAAGCGCGAGGCAGGCGGCGGGGATAACCTTTTTGTGGCGGATATCATCATTTCCGGGGGCCGGCCGGCCGGCGATCACGACGACTTCAAACTGATCAAAGAACTTGTTCAGGCGCTTCAGGAGCAGGGCATTAACGCCGATTGGGGCGCAAGCCGCCACGCGGTGGACAATGGTTACGCTCCGTACGCGCGCCAGGTCGGACAGACCGGAAAGACGGTCCGGCCGAAGCTTTATATCGCTGTCGCGATCTCAGGCGCCATCCAGCATCTTGCGGGAATGAAAGAATCCGGAAAGATCATCGCCATCAACCAGGATCCGCAGGCCGCGATCTTCCGTCATGCGGATTTCGGGATCGTCCGAGATTACCAGGAAGTGCTGCCGGAACTTATTGCCAAGGTGAAGGCCGGATTCACCTTCGGACTTGCGCCGGGCAAGTAGATCCTCGGGCGTGATTTTTTAATTAAAATTATCCGGGAATAGCCGATAACGCATAGGCGTCATGAAAAATAACAAAAAGGAGGAAATTATGTTCAAGAAGATCGTCAGCGTGTTAGTGATTGCGGTCCTGTTCACGGCCGCGAGTGGTATGGCGTATGCCGAGGAAAGTGGCTCGGACAAGAGTCTGACCCGTGGTGCGGCGTCTTTGGTGTTACCGGGTTGGGGGCAGTATCTGAACAATGAAATGGACACCAAGAGCGGCAAGTTCAAGACCGGCGCCATGATCGTGCTCGAGATCGGCGGTATCGTGACCACGATCCTGCTCGGAACGCTCGTGGGCTATCCCGTGATCTGGGTGGGTATCGGGATCCTGATGTTCAACCATATCTGGAGCGCTTCGGATGCTTATTTGAAGGTTCCTGTGGGTCCTGAAGTAGCCATGAAGGGCGAGAAGCTCGATCGTTAATCCTTTGGAATCCGTTCCTTCTTTTAAAAAAGGCAGGCCGTGGAAACTCTGCGGCCTGCTTTTTTTATGTTTTTTTTCTTCCGGGTTTTCCCTGTCTTCCTCAAAGTCCGAAGGCCGGTCGTTCCCGCTTCCCGGGAATTTCGAAGAGGTCTGGAATGCCACGCTCGCGACGCTTGCGGCTGAAAAGATCCCTCTTGATACCACGGACAAAGCCCGGGGCTACATCCGGTCCGTGACTTTTCCTTTGTATAAAAAAGAATACAAAGAGTGGGCGAAGGCCCCGAGCTTGTCCTCGAGCGGGTTTTGTGCCCTTGAGATCGGTGTTGTGGAGAAAGATCCGACCATGACGGTCGTGGGGATCAAAGCTTATTTCAAGCGGAAAACAGGTTTTTCGTCCAAAGGATTCCGGAAGAGTGACGGATCTCGTGGCAGGTTTGAAGGATTTTTGGGCAAGAATATCCATGCCCGGATTGTGGAGGCGAAGTTCCCAGTCCTCAAAAGTGTGATCCTGGGCTGCGATCTTCACTACGACGACCAAACGGCACGTTATTTCATTGCAGGGGCCGATGCTTCAACCCTTGCTTATGAACAGGGCCTCCGCAATGGCGACGTGCTTATGAAAATTGCGGGGCAGGATGTGACGCCCGGGAATCTTTTCGGGTTCTTTTTGAATATCCCGGGCGAATCCCTTAAAAAATTCACGATTGTTCGTAAGGAAGGAACACTGGAACTTCCGATCAGCATTTTTTTTCTGAACCCCGACGCGCCGCATTTGGGATTCCGTGTGGAGCGTGATCCGGAAACCTCGCGATTTGTTGTCACCCATGTGCGCGCCGGCTCTCCGGCAGAGCGGGAAGGATTTTTGCCGAGGGACATTCTTCTCAAGCAGAACACCTTCCGGCTGGATAGTTGGGAGAACTATTACCGCGCGATCCTGGCTCAAAAAGATGGAGAGCCTCAGATCTTTCAGATCGAAAGGCGTGGCAAGCGCCTTGAGAAGAAGATAATCCCCGCGGGGAAGCAAGTCGCTTTATGAAAGATCCCCGGCTCGCTTTGTTTTATTCCGTGATGTTCCCGGGCCTCGGGCAGCTCTATCTCGGAGAGCGTGCCAAAGGATGGACGCTTTTATGCATGGGGATCGGGGTCGGGGTGAGCCTGATCATCAGTCATACGGCGATCGCCTGCCTTTTGATGGGGGGCATCTATTTGGCCGTCATGATCCCCGCAGCTTTGGACGCTTTTCAAACCGCTTCAGGCCGGCCCCGGACTTTTACGGCGGATACCGTTCCCTACGTGATCATCATGTTGCTCATGGTCGGTCCGTTCGCGATCCCCCTTTTGTGGCAAAGCCGGAAATTCTCAACTCATGCGAAGCTCGCCTGGACGTTCGGTGTCATTTTGATCGCACTTCTTGCGATCGCGGTCACAACGTTCGCGGCTTCATTCCTGGATCAGTTCATGAAATAGGTCGGAGCTGTTTCGCCGGTATGTTCTGTATCCGGAGCGGTGCAAAAGAACGGTATTTCTTGGAAGGCTCCGTGCTAAAATATGAAAGATGTTTTAGGCGGCTTGCCCGCAAGAGATCCGCGGCGAAAACAGGATAGGTTTTAAGCCTAGACGGAAGCGCTGTGAGCGCCTCCCGTCTCTAACGGAGTGAATATGAATTTGAAAAGAATCGTTCCTTTTTTATGGCTGATTTCGTTTCTTATGGGAGCGGGGTGCTATGCCGAGGATCCTCCGGCATCGACTTGGCCCTCTTCCGGTGCAATGCCTCCCCAGGTACCTGCTGCGAGTCAATGGTCCGAGGGTTGGTATCAGGGCGCTTCCGGTTATGAGCAGGCGATCGAGGAATACAAGCGGACCAATAAACCCATGGTCGTGTATCTGACGGTGGGGTGGTGTCCCTATTGTCGCAAGTTTGAAAAAGAAGTGCTTTCGTCCCCGCTCGTTCAGGGAATGTTGCAAGATAAGATCAAGGTCAGCATCAATCCGGAATCCGGTAGCCGCGAGAACGCCATCGCGTTCCAATACGGGATCCGGGGATTTCCGTCTTTCTTTCTTCACCCGCCTCAGCCTGCCCGTGCCGTTCAACTTTATACCGGGGTGACTCCCGAAAAGTTTGTCGAGTTCTTCAAACAAGTCCTCGGATAGTGCTCCGACATGGAATTTATTCTTTTCATGGAAAGCGCCTCTTGTGCCGCGATCCTCTTGAAAACAGGGATGCGGAGCACGTGATTCCGAAAGCGCTTTCCATCGCCGGTTCTGATCCTTCTGGGGGAGCCGGTATTCAAGCGGATCTCAAGACCTTTCATCAGCATAAGGTTTATGGGATGGCAGTGATCACGCTTCTTACGGCTCAGAACACACGGGGCGTTCAGGCAGTCTATGTTATGACGCCTGCCCAAGTGATCCATCAACTTGAAGCCGCGCTTGAGGACATTCCTCCCCAGGCGGCCAAGACGGGTGCGCTGGGGGATGAAAAAGTTCTCCGGGCGGTTGCAAGAGCCGCCAGGAAATTCCGGTTTCCTCTTGTGGTGGATCCGGTCATGGTGAGCAAGCACGGGGCTCCACTTCTCAAGCGTAACGCCGTTCGTGTTTTTATAAAAGAACTGATGCCTTGCGCCGCGTTGGTCACGCCCAACCTTTGTGAAGCTCAAGTGTTGAGCGGGATCAAGGTCCATGATCTGGAGTCTATGGAAAAGGCCGCGAGGATCATCGCCGGGTTCGGCCCTCAAGCGGTGCTTGTTAAAGGCGGTCATCTGAAAGGCGAGGCTATCGACCTTTTTTATCAAAACGGTCGCGTTCGCCTCCTCAAAGCTCCCAGGATCAGGACGCGTCATACCCACGGGACCGGTTGCACGTATTCTGCGGCCATCACCGCCGGGCTGGCCAAGGGACAGGACCTTTTCCCCGCGGTCAAGAACGCCAAGAAATTCATCACTCGTGCCATTCTCACGGCTCCCGGTTTTGGGCAGGGTATGGGCCCCGTCAACCATTTCGCGTAACGGTCAACGCCCGAAGGTCAACGGTCAACGTAAAAACTGTCCGTTGCGCTCGTTGAAAAAGATTGTTTTTTAAAACTATTCGCGTTCGGCTATAATCCCAGTCTCAAACTGATCGAAGGAGCTCCGCATGATCTGCTGTTTAGACCTGGAAGGTGTGTTGATCCCTGAGATTTGGATCAACGTTGCGAAGAAGACCGGCCTCAAAGCGCTTGAGATCACCACGCGCGATGAGCCCGACTACGACAAGCTTATGCGCTACCGGCTTCAGATCCTGAAACGTGAGGGGATCAAGCTTCGTGATATCCAGAAGGTCATCGCAGGCATGAGCCCGCTTCCTGGGGCCAATGCGTTCCTGAGAAAGCTCCGGGAAACGTACCAGGTGATCATCCTTTCCGACACCTATTACGAATTCGCCGGATCCATGATGAAAAAGCTGGGAAGTCCGACTCTTTTCTGTAATTGGCTTTCGGTGGATAGGAAAGGGTTCATTGCGAATTACCACCTGCGGCAGAAGAGCGGCAAGCAAGAGGCTGTGAGGGCGATTAAGGGCCTGGGATTTAATGTTGTGGCGGCAGGGGATTCGTATAATGATATCGCCATGCTCAAGACTGCCGATCGCGGCATTCTTTTTCGCCCGCCCGCAAAGATCGTTCGTCAGTTTCCGCGCTTTAAAGTCACCCACACCTACTCCGAACTCCTCGCGGCTTTTCTGAAAAACGCCTAGCAGGGTTATTTCAGGTTTGCCCGTATCTTTGCGGCGACTTGGGCAAGTTCTTCCTGCGGCACGGTTTTCGCACGCGCAAAGTTGAGATCGCTCACGCCGTCGATAGGGATGAGGTGAATGTGGGCGTGGGGGACTTCGATCCCTGCGACCATAACGCCGACTTTCTTGCAGGGGATCGTCCTGCCGATGGCTTTCGCGACCTTCTTGGAGAAAACGATAAGGCCCTTTAAAAGTTCATCCTCCATGTCAAAGATATAATCAATTTCCTGTTTTGGAATCACAAGTGTGTGACCGGGATTCACGGGGCGGATATCGAGGAACGCGAGGTACTTGTCGTTTTCAAGGATCTTGTGGGCGGGGATCTCTCCCGCGAGGATCTTGGTGAAAAGGGTAGGCATTCGAGTCTCCTTTTTTCAGTCAACGTGCAACCAATCGATCCGGACTCTCACGGCGTGTGCTGTCCGTGGACCGCTGTGCGTGAAGCATTTTAAACGTGTGGAGGAAAGAAGGATATCGTTTTTTAATAGAGATGCGGTACAATATCGGCGGTATTTCTGATGCTGCAGCCCAATTGATTTACTAAAAAATAGGGAGGTTTGCGATGGCAGATGAAAGCAGGAAAACAGTTTTGGGCGTGACGGAAAATCTCGAAGCGCTGCTCTGTTATGCTATGGGATGGTTCACGGGGCTTATCTTTTTGTTCGCGGAGAAAGAGAACTCCTACGTGCGATTCCATGCGCTTCAATCCCTAGTGGCTTTCGGAGTGTTGCATATCGCGGCCACGGTGATTTGGATCATTCCCATCCTGGGGGGAATCGTTTCGGTGTTGATCAGTATAGGCATGTTCATTTTATGGATCGTGATGATGGTCAAGGCCTATAAAGGTGAACGTTACAAGCTGCCCGTGGTCGGCGATTTCGTCGAGCAGCAGCTCGGAAAATAATCTGCTACAAAGCCACAGGTCACAAAGCCACACGGGAAAGTTACGAGTGGCTTTGTGACGTGCGGTGAATAAGTCCTGAGCCTCTTTCCTTTTATGCCAAACTTCCAATGCCAACGCTGTGGCGCCTGTTGTAGGCAACCCGGATTCGTTTATCTCGCAGAAGGGGATGCTGAGCGTCTTGCCGAGCTTTTGGAGACGGAAATTTACCCATTCACCGAGAAATACTGTCTTCTCATGGACCGTCAGCATCTCGCTCTTAAAAAATGTGCGGATGAGACATGCCTCTTTTGGGGTGCGAACGGTTGTGGGGTCTATGAGGCGCGGCCTGCGCAATGTCGTGATTTCCCCTTGAAGTGGAAAACCGAACGAAGTTTGAGCTACTGCGAAGGATTGAAAAAAAATTAAAGGCTTTTGTGGGGGGGCGGCGGCAACACGTTTCCATCGGATTTGTGCGATGGAGGAACCGGGGGAAGTGTGAAAATGAACCGTGCCCCTTTGCCGAGCTCACTCTCGACCCAGATCTTCCCACCATGCATCTCCACGAATTGTTTGCTGATGGCAAGCCCCAATCCGGTTCCCTTGCCGCTGCTGCTCTTTTCAGTGGCGCGTCCCGCCTGCTCATAAGGCCGGAAGATCACCGCTTGATCGGCCAAAGCGATCCCGGGACCCGAATCTTCAACGGTGATCCTTGCTCCGCCATCGGGCTCTTTTGCCAGGGCGATACGGACAAAGCCTTTCCGAGTGAACTTTAGAGCATTCGAGAGGAGATTGTAGAGCACTTGCCGGATTTTAAGCTCGTCCGCCGTGATCCGGAAGCTGGCGGGTTTTTCCGTGAAATCTAAGGGGAGATGTTGGATGACGGCTTCCTCATAAAAAACATCGATTGCTGCCTGAAGGATCTTCACAAGCTCGATCTCACGGAGTGCCAGTTGCATCTTTTTGGACTCGATCTTGGAAAGGTCCAGTACGTCGTTGATGAGCTCACGGAGATGCTTGCCGCTGCGCTCGATGCGGGAAAGAAAATCTTTTTGTTTCTCCGTGAGCGTCTGAGTCGTGTTTTCGAGTAAGAGCTGGGAAAACCCCAGGATCGAGTTCAGCGGGGCGCGGATCTCATGACTCATGCGGGCAAAATAATCAGCTTGCATGTGATGGGCGTATTTGACCTTATCGCTTGTCTCCCGGAGTTCCCAAAGAAGTGCCTCGAGACGCTCGTCTTTTTTCACAAGAGCTGCAGCAAGGGATCTGACGAAGATCGCGATCAGATAGAAGAAGGCGATATGGCGCACGACGATGGCAGTTTCCTGGACCACGTTCAGGCCGGGGCCGAACGAAACCGTTTGGGGGATGATATTAAAATGACCGAGGATGATCAATCCGGCATAAAGAGCTGAGGCGAGCGTGGCCATCTGGAGGGTTAAAATGGCCGGAAGATTGAGAGCGCAGTAAACGATCGAGATAAAAAAACAGGAAGCGTAAATGAAGAGGTCGACGTTCCCCAAAAGATGCAGGGCCGCGGTTTCGGCCAAAAAGTCGATCACGACCGAAGCGATCAGTGCTTCGGCCCCCGAACGGGTATCTCGGAAAAAAGCTTTGTAGGGGCGGTTCACGAAGATCTCGATGGCGATCACTAGAGAAAGTGGCCCAAGGTTATCGATCGAGAAATTTCCCCACTTGCAGGTCAGAATGTAGAGAGGGACAAGAAAGAGAATGGCAAGGATGCGGAGCTTGTAAAGCTGATGGGCTTTTTGGTAAATCGCTCCAACCGGAGTTTTTTCCGTGATCCGCATGATGCAAATCCTCGAAAGTTTAGGGGTCTCTCAAACGGGAATGTTCCTATGATAGCCAAGGCTGCCTCGAAAAGGAAAACTATTTTTCTGTGAAAGAGCGAGAGGTGTGTTGCGGGGCTCTGTCGGGGCTGTTAAAATAAACCAAGGCTAAAGGATCGCACCCCGTGAAAGGAGTCTCATGGATACGAACGCTTATTTGACAGCTTGTCTTGAAAAGGTCATAGAACAGAAGGGGCAGGACGTTTTTTTTAAGGCCGGTACGCCTCCCCGGATGCGTCTTGGAGGACAGGTGGTGGTGTTGCCTTTGCCTGCTCTTTCCGGCGAAGAGATCGCAGCGCTTTCTGAAGGGCTGCTGGATCTCCGGCAGAGGGAAATGCTCCAAAAAATCAAAAGTGTGGATTTTGGTTTTTCCTTCGGCGAGAAGGGCTGTCGTTTCCGGGCCAATGCTTTCTTTCAGCAGGGAGAGATCTCCTTGGTGTTCCGTTTACTTTGGAAAGGAATCCCGAGTTTCGAGGAGCTTCGGCTGCCTCCGATCCTGAAAAAAGTTGCGACAGAAAAATCCGGGATCATCCTGATCGGCGGGACGGTTTCATCGGGAAAGACCACGACGGTGGCGGCTATGCTCCGGGTCATGAACGAGAGTGTCCCCAAGCACATTCTCACCATCGAAGATCCTGTGGAATATCTGCATGAGGACAAGCAGTGTCTCATCCAACAGCGAGAGATCGGGCGGGATGCGGAAAGTTTTAGCTCAGCTCTGAAATATATGGTGCGTCAGTCTCCCGATGTGATCGTGATTGGCGAGATGCGCGACGCGGAGTCCTTCAATTTTGCTCTTTCTGCGGCCGAGGTGGGAAGGCTTGTGATCTCCACTGTTCACGCTCAATCTGCGGGACAGGTCTTTGACCGGGTGCTGGGTTTTTTCCCTCCGGCAGAGCGGGAAGCCGTCTTGCGCTATTTTGCGTCCAATATGTCCTGCATCATGGTCCAGAAGCTTTTAGTGGCCAAGGATGGGAAGACGCTCGTGCCTGCCACCGAGGTTCTTTTGGGGAATTATACGATCAAGCAGCTGATTCTCGATAAAAAGATCGACAAAATCCCGCAAGCGATCCGCAATGCCCGTGAAGAAGGGATGCAGACGATGGACCAGTCGCTCCTGGAGCTTTGGACGGCCGGGCTGATCAGCCAGGAGACGGCGATCGCTGCGAGTTCTTCGCCGGAGGATCTTCAGGCTCTGATGAAAGGGTTTCGGATCGGGCAGGATACGAAGATCCTTGGAGGCTGAAAAAGGCCACCAAGCCACAAGGCCACACGATAAAAAATTCCCATGTGGCGGATGTCGTGTGGCGAGTGACTTTGGTTAGACGTACTTTTCGCGGTAGATCTTGATCAACGCGAAAAAGATCGAGAGGACCACCGGCGCTAAGAAAATCCCCATTAGGCCGTAGAATTTCATCCCCCCCATGATCCCGAAGAAAAGAAGGAAGTAGGGGAGTTTGGTCTTCTCCCCAATGATGGCCGGCTTCATAATATTATCGAGCAGGCTGATCCCGAAAAATCCAACCACGAAAAGGATGATCGCCTTGCCGTAGAGCTGCATGATCAAAAAATAGACCGCGATCGGGAACCAAACGCTTGCCGCTCCGAGGACCGGGATGAGCGTGGTCAGGAATATCAGGAATGTGAAAAAAAGCGGGACCGGGACCCCCAGGATCGTGAACACAAGTCCTGCCACGGCTGCTTGCGTAACGCTGGTCAGGAGTTGCCCCCGGATGACCGCGACAAAGGTTTCGTGGATCTGCTTGAAAAGATGCTTCTTGGTCTCTTTCTCGAACGGCGCGATCTCATAAATGAAGTTGTAGATCTTTTCCCCGTGTTTGAAGAAAACAAAGGTGAGGAAGGACATGAAGAAAATATTCAGGAATATAAAGAAGATGTTTTTTGTGAACGTTCCCGCTTGAGATGCGGCGAGGTTCCCGACTGTTTTGGTGGTTCCAAGGAACCATGAGGATAGGCTGTCTTTTACAGGCTGGGACGCAACAACGTGAGCCTGAACATTCTGGAACCAGGGAAGCCCTCGGACCTGATCGACCAGTTGCTCCAATTTTCCATCCCGGACATAACTGTAGGCCCACTGGGAAAATTCAATGATCTGTGTGGTCATATTGATGACAATAAAGATGAGGGGTGGAACCACGATGAGGAATACAGCGATGGTCATGAGGAGCGCGACCGAATTGTTCCGTTTGGGGAACCATTTTCGCAGTCTCTCATAGAGCGGATAGAAGGCGAACGCAAGGATGGCTGCCCAAAAAATAGCCGTGAAGAACGGCGCAAAGATATTGAAGACCTCGTAAATAATGAAGGCTAAGACGGCGATGAAGAAAAAAGAGATGAATTGTTCGCGTTTCATGGTTTTAGTCTAACGGATTCCTTGGTTTTGGCAAGAGGAGAGGTAGTGGAGGCACCTTGTCATTCCCGCATGCTATAAGCGGGAATCCGTTTTGACTGGGATTTGTCTGGATCCCCGATAAAAACTTTCGGGGATGACAACCTAGGGCTGTCATTTTTTCAGGAGGTAGCTCTTAACATAATCCAGAATGCCTTCGCGCGTTGTATAGCGGCAGCGGAAGCCGGTCATGGTTTCATGGTGGCTCATGTCGGCCTGCGTGAAGTTCTGGTAAAAGCTGTAAGGATTGTCGAAGTAATCGGGCTTATGGTTCGTACCCAGAGCCTCATTCAAAGCGTCCACGATCTCATTGAAGGAAGTTGCCTGCCCGGTGCCGAGGTTCATGATGGTGGATTCTTTGGCCTTGTGCGCCAGCAGCGTGGCCGTCACGACGTCTTTGACATAAATGTGATCGCGCTTCTGTTCGCCCCATTTGAAGATCCGGGGGCGATGGCCGTCCATCATTTTGAGCGCGAGCTGATAGATCATGCTGGAGGTATGCCCTTTGTAATATTCCCGAGGGCCGAAGACATTGAAGAATCTCAGTCCGACCACCTTGATCCTGTCATAATAGGAAGGCGCAAGCTGGTCCATGATCCACTTGGAGTATCCGTAGATATTATTGGGATTGCCCGCATCGGATTCTTTGATGGGCCGGTCGATCGAGCCGTAGGTCGCGGCGGAGGAGGCGTAGACCACCGCAGCTTTCTTTTCGACGGCGAGGTCGAGGACGTTACGGAAGCCTTCGACGTTATCAAACATCATCTTTTGCTCATCAAGGATCGTGGTGTCCGTGATAGCAGCCATGTGATAGATTATGTCCAGCTTTTTGCCCTTGGCCCAGGTCATCCATGCCTTGTCCGAGCAGTCGTAGGCGAGGACGTCGCCCTTGAAGCCAAGGAGATTCTTGAAACAGGAACTGCGGAAGTCTTCGAGGACCGTGATCCGGGCGTCAGGGAAGCTGGATTGGAGTTCGAGCGCGATGTTTGAACCGATAAACCCTGAACCGCCCGTCACAAGAATATTCTTCATAGGGTCGATATCATAGCCAAAATCTACGAAAGTTCAAAGCTTTAATGCCGACAATAGAAGGGGGATATCGACGATGAAAAAGATAAAAACCTTCTTAGCCTTTTTGCTTATTTTAAGTGTGCTTCTCTTGCCTTCGTGGGGTTACGCCGAAGTGGGTGAGGATATTTCTTATGCCGCGCGAGGAGCCGGCAAGATCGTGGGGGGTGTGTTCGCGATCCCCAAGGCAATGCTGCAGGATTCGGGGCGGGTGCTGTTCCCCTTTGGTCTCGTGACCGGCGCGCTTCGCGGAACTGTTCAGACGGTGACGGGAGTGGTCGGCGGGGTGGTGGATGTCGCCCGCGGCGGCGCGCCGTACGCCAAGTACGCAGCCCTCGCGCTTTAATCGTTTTATTTTCTGAAAATTTCTACGCCAACATTCCTCGCACTGCGGAGCGCGTCCGGTTTTGAGATGCGCAGGGTGAGATTCTTCAATTTGAATTCCCGCAGGAGCGCCTGGGCGAGGCGTTCCGCCAGGGTTTCGATCAGGTAGAAATGGCTTTTTGAAATGAACTGCGAAGCGCGCCCGGCGATCTTCTGATAATTTAAAGCATCTCTCAGGTCATCTCGCCGTGCGGCTTTTTTGACAGGAGCCAAGAACTCGAGATCGACCACGACCTTTTGCTTCTTTTTGCGTTCCTGGGGAAGCGTACCGATGATGCAGGAAATTTCTAGCCCTTCAATAAAGATTTTGTCTGCCATGCGGGTAGTGTAACGTCAAGTACAACCGATTTCAACCTGGCAGGTTGAATTTTAACCTGCCAGGGTTTCCTCGCAATAAAGATTCCATAGACCTCGTGTTGGGAGGATAATATGAATCGAGGGTATTTTAAGAAGGATTTTTAATTTATTTTTAAAAACAAGGAGGCGTGTTATGAGGATGATCGCCGCATTTGTCCTGGCCGCACTTATTCTTTCACCCGCAACGCTTTTCGCGGGTAAGGTGGAGCTGACTACCTATTATCCATCGCCGAACGGGGAGTACAGCAGTTTACAAGCGACCACGACGCTCAAAGTGCCGGT
>CAYZYT010000022.1:0-22074 GCA_964482725.1 uncultured bacterium
TAATTCTAGTGAAAGGAGCAATATCAACCATGGTACAAGGTAAAGTGAAGTGGTTCAAAAATGAAAAAGGTTTTGGATTCATCTCCCGTGAGGGTGGCGCTGATGTGTTCGTACATCACACCGCAATCCAGGGCGAAGGATACAAGTCTTTGGAAGAAGGCCAAGCGGTCGAATTTGATGTGACCCAAGGCCCCAAGGGCGATCAAGCCTCAAACGTTGTGAAGATCTAAGGCGCAACGAAGTTCTAAAAGGCCCGGCGGCGAAAGCTTCCGGGCCTTTTTTTATTCCTTGGAGCGGGAAGGGGGGCCATTCCCGGAATTTCCAGCCCGCGGGCGCTAGTGAAAAAAGTTAGAAAAACCGGTTGCAGCATTAATTGTTTTTTAGTAAAGTAAATCAGAGCGGATTCTTGAAGTATCCGAAAGTTTCACGTTCAAAACAACAGGAGGAAAATCAATGAAGAAGATCATGAGTCTCGTAGTGGTGCTTTCCATGCTGCTCGCGCCGTTGGCTTTCGCGGCGAGTCCGTGGACTGAAGAGAAAACCTACGGTGACAGGGTTACCGGTAAACTCGTGTTCGGTCTCCAGAACACGATGCTCGGCTGGATCCAGATGTTCGCTGTTCCTAACCAATATGCTAATGCTGGCAAGAATGTTTGGTCCGGCATTGGTCAGGGCCTTGTGGAAGCAGTTGTGGATACGGTCGGCGGCGCGCTTCAGCTCGTCACTTTCCCGATCCCGGCAGATCTTCCGCTCCCGAACAATGGTGTGGATCTCGGCGGCAAGTAGTCGTTTGTATTTTGTGTTTGAAAAAGAGGGGGTTTCGCGACCCCCTCTTTTTTTTTGACTTGCGCCCTGCAGGGCGTACGACTTAGGGCATGTCTTTTCTGTTTCTCACGATCTTCCGGGGGCGCTGAATATGCTAAGACGTCGATGGATTCTTTATCTTGCCTCCCAGTCCTCCCGAAGACAGGAACTCCTCACGGATCTTAAAATCCCTTTCAAAGTTGTTTCGAGCGCTTACCGGGAGCGATGGTGCCGGAAAACTTCCCCCGAAGTCCTTTGCGTGCGCCATGCGATCGGAAAAGCGCGCAATGCTGTACTTCCCCCGGTCGCGCGTTTCGTTCTGGGAGGGGACACGATCGTTTGGCATCATGGGCGAGGGCTCGGAAAACCCCGAAACCGGACGGAAGCTCTGCGTATGCTTCGCGGGCTTGCGGGAAAAAAACACGCCGTCTATACCGGCCTTGCGATTTGGGACAGAAATACAGGACGCGTGCTCACCGGATGCGCCAGGACCGATGTGTGGATGAAGCCGGTCGGAGAGGTGTGGCTGCAGAAATATGTGGATACCATCCATCCTTTTGATAAGGCGGGGGCTTACGCGATCCAGGCGCCTCTCAAGATCGTGCGGAAGATCCAGGGCTCTTACTCGAATGTGGTGGGCCTGCCCAAAGAATTGCTGCGAAAGATGCTCAAAGAAGTTGTTCGTATGACCGATGTTCCTAAGAGACAGAAATACTGCACTTCGAGGGTTGGTAAGTGAAACGAGTTATTTTGATACTTCTATTCCTGATATGGGGAATGGCTCAGGGGGCGTGGTTTTGCCTGGCGGCTGATCCCCAGGGGACGACGGAGCCTGAACCCGAGGATTACAAGCTTCTTCGAGAGATCATCACAACGGAATTCTCCGGCCAGATCCCGCATGAGTGGGGCGAATCGGTCTCGGGGGTCAAAACGCGCCTTAAGACCGAGGACAAGGTCATGGCGCTTGGCGTGAATACCTGTGACCTGATGGGCAAGGGCCAGGACGCGAAACTGATCAAATTCCTTGCGGCCGAGAACATTCCCGCTACTTTATTCATTTGCGGGGACTGGGTCGATAAGAACAGCGCGATCCTTAAAAAACTTGCCGCCAATCCGCTTTTTGAGATCGCCAATCAGGGGGTTTTACGCAAGGCGTGCTCCGTGAGCGGTAAGACCGCGAATGGAGTGCCCGGGACGGGGTCTGTTGAAGAACTTTTCGGGGAGATCGAGCTGAATGCCCGGAAGATCGAAGCTGTCACCGGGATCCTGCCGCAGTACTATCACGCTGGGTCTGGTTATTATGATGAAGTGGCGGTGCGCATCGTGAGGGCGCTTGGGTACGAAGCTCTCGGTTCTTCGGCTCATGGCTCCGAGGGCCAGGGCCTTGAGACAAAGCAGGTGGTTGATGGGCTCGTGAACCCGGCCGCGGGCGCTATTGCGATCCTGGGAGGCGTTTCCCTGCAAAGTTCCTTTGTGGATAGCGTCATCGAAGCGGTCCGCAAATTGCGGTCCAAAGGTTACAAGTTCGTCAAAGTCTCCGATTATCCGTTGGAATGAGAAAAGCCTCGAGAGTCTCTAATCGAATGCGTTATTCTGAGCCCAAAGGGCGAAGAATCTCGAAGCGAGATCCTTCGTTTCGCTCAGGATGACGGTCCTTATGTTAAACGCTCTACGCTCTCCCGATAAATATTCCGTACTCGAGATCGCCTTAGGCGGTCAGGACCTCCGTGCCAAAGAAAAGGCATCCGCTCGCGAACTTCTTTTAAGCTGCCGGATCCCGGAGCGAAGTCTCGTCTTTTCTGATTATAAAGGCGCGTTCCGTGTCAGTTGCTACACCCGTTCGGGAAAGAAAGTCCGTGAGGTGAAAAAGAAATACAAGGGCTTGGAGGGTCCCGCCTACACTCTTAAGATCAAGAAGCTCGGGCGGCATGACTGGTTTGACAAATGGAAGCGGGATTATCACATAAGGCCTTTAGGCGCGAAGTTTATGATCGTGCCGTTTTGGGAGAGACGGAAGTTCACCCCCGGCAGGCGAATCCCGGTCATTCTGGAGCCTGGCAGCGCGTTCGGGTCCGGGTACCATGAGACCACGCGTCTTATGACGAGGATCCTGGAATTGCTCGCCGGGAAAATCGGGAGTTTTCTGGATATCGGTTGCGGGACAGGGATTCTGTCGGTCGTGGCCTCGAAATTGGGTTCCGGGAAGATCACCGGATACGATAATGACCGGCCCTCCGCGCTTGTCGCCAGAAAGAATTTCCGGACGAACCAATGCAAAAACGGGACGTTTTTTTGCGCCCAGCTCAAGCGATCAAAAGTCAGCGGATATTTTGACACCGTAGGCGCGAATCTTCTTTCCAAGGCTCTCCTGGAGCATCGAGCGAAGATCGTTGCCAGGGTCCGTCCGGGAGGCTCTCTCCTCGTGTCCGGGATCGCTCTCCAGAACTTTGCCGCGTTCAAACGCGGATTTTCCGGCGTTCCCCTGAAGTGTCTGAAGGTCCTTCGCGGCCACCGCTGGGTCGCCGTGCTCTATAAAAAGCGTTAAAGGATTGCTTTGGGATTCAAGCCAGGCAATTAATGCCTGTCCCAATACCTTTCAATTTTAGTTTTGTTGAAATTGGGGCTGCCCAAACTACCATTTTGGGAACGAAATGATAAGTTTGGGCTGTCCCCGCAAAACGCATTTTGCTACAATACCGGATCTTTGAATTCCGAGGAACCTATGGAAACCATTCAGACAGACATTGCGGTGATCGGAGCGGGCCCAGGCGGCTACACCGCTGCGTTCTATGCCGCCGCTCTTGGGAAAAAAGTCATTCTGATCGAACAGGAAAAGCGCCTCGGTGGGGTTTGCCTCAACCGTGGCTGCATTCCCTCCAAAGCCCTTTTGCATATTGCCAAACTCATTCACGAAACGGCTGAAACCGGCAAACGTGGAGTGACCTTCGCGAAGCCCGTTATTCATCTCGATCAATTGCGTGCCTGGAAAGAATCCGTCCTTGAAAAACTGGGGGCGGGGATCACGAATCTTGCCGGCCGGCGAAGCGTTCAGGTGATCACAGGCCGTGCGCGTTTTGAAGGCCCCAAGGCCCTGTTCGTCGAAACTCTGGAAGGTCCCAAAGAGATCCAATTCGGAAAAGCCATCATTGCTACGGGTTCGCGAGCGGCATTACCGACCGCATTCGATATCAAATCCTCCCGGGTGATGACCGCCACCGGGGCTTTGGAACTGCCGGATATCCCGAAAAGACTCCTCGTCGTGGGAGGCGGGTATATCGGGATGGAACTGGGGACCGTGTATGCCGCCCTTGGGAGCGAGATCACCGTCGCCGAAGCCCTCGGCGGGATTCTTCTCGGAGCGGATGCAGACCTTGCTCGCCTTGTTCAGGAGCGGGCGGCGAAGATCTTTAAAGAGATACGTCTCAACTCCCAAGTCACTCAAATGAAACGTTGCGTCACGGGGATCGAGGTCCGGATGACGGTGGGGGGTGAGGAAAAGCGCGAAGTGTATGATCGCGTGCTTGTCTCCATCGGTCGAATACCGAACGTTCAGGGGCTTGACCTCGAGAGGACAAAAGTTCAGGTGGATGCGAAAGGCTTTATCCAAGTCGATGCGCATCAGCGGACCGCGGAGCCGGACATTTACGCGATCGGCGATATCACCGGCGGAATGATGCTAGCGCACAAGGCCTCGAAGGACGCGAAAGTTGCCGTGGACGCGATCCTTGGGAAAAGCGGGGATGCGAAAGAGCCGCTCATTCCGGCCGTGGTTTTTACGGATCCGGAACTTGCCTGGTGCGGGTTGACCGAAACTGAGGCGAAGGCTAAAAATATCCCGGTTCAGATCGTGAAATTTCCGTGGTCGGCTTCCGGCAGGGCGCTTACATTGGAACGCACGGACGGTGCGACGAAACTTCTCATCGATCCCAAAACTGAAAAGATCCTGGGCGTTGGGATCTGCGGTGTTGGGGCCGGGGAGCTTATCAGCGAAGGACTTCTGGCCGTTGAGATGGGGCTCAGGGCCCAAGACCTGGCCCGGATCGTTCATCCGCATCCGACTCTTTCCGAGACTCTTATGGAATGCGCCGAGATGTTTTATGGCCATGCCACCCACGCCTACTCAAGGAAGCGCGTCTAGATAAGTATTTATTTCTGAAATTTTTTTATAAACAAAAAAGGAGTTGTATGAAAAAGCGCACAAAAGCAAAAGCAGCCAAGGGACCTTCCAACAAATCTTCGGCGACGGAAAACGAACTTCCGGAGCTTGTGGCTATCATGATGAAAATCGCCGAGAGGCTTGATGCCTTGGAAAAGAAAACGGATCTGGTGATCAGCCAGACGTCGGCCCGATCGTTCGAGGGACGGGAGTTTTCGAAGCCTGTGCCGCAGCCTTTGGTTGCGACCCAGCCTTTCCGCCAGCCCGATCCTTCGCACCCGCGTCCGGCCGAAGTGAAGTCTGTCCAGGGCCAGTCTCAGGGGAATGTTCATGCGCGGAGGGAGCGGGTTCTCCACAAAGCCGTCTGCGCGGACTGCCATAAAGACTGTGAAGTTCCTTTCAAACCCACCGGGGAGCGTCCGGTCTATTGCAAGGAGTGCTTTTCAAAACGCAAGTCCGGAAATGCCTTTAAAGGAAATCACGGAAATCAGCCGTCGCCCAATCTTCCGAAGGTGACGGGCCCGGTGACCCCGCCCCAGAGACAGGTCGTTGTGACGAAAAAAGGGGTGGGGAAGGTGACCGTCTCCGAGATCGTCCGTGCTTCCTCGCGCGACCATGCTCATAAAAATAAAAGCCACAAGCCTGCCAAAAAGTCGAAGCGTTGATGACGGGCGACCGGACGTGAATCTGAAGGCCGATTCAAGCTATACCTATGTCGATAGCGCGGAAAGTCTCGCGCGGCTCACCGAGGCGCTCTCCGCTACCTCCCGTGTGGGTCTCGATACCGAGGCCGACAGCCTGCATCATTATTTTGAGAAGGTGTGTCTCATCCAATTAAGTTTTTCGGGATCGAACTACGTGGTCGATCCTCTCGCCGGCCTTTCGCTTGCCGAGTTCCTGGAGGTATTATCCCGCAAAGAGCTGATCGTCCAGGGCGCAGACTATGATCTTCGCATGCTGAAAAAATCGTTTGATTTCCGGCCCAAGGCTCCCGTTTTTGACACCATGCTGGCCGCTCAGGTATTAGGGCTCGAGAGGATCGGCCTTGCGGCGCTGGCCGAAAAATATTGCGAGGTCATGCTTTCGAAGGCGGGTCAAAAATCCGATTGGGCGCGGCGACCTTTGTCCGCCAAGCAACTCGATTATGCCTCGGACGATACGAAATATCTGGAAAGGATCGCGGACGCTCTGGCTCACAGCCTTCAGGAATCGGGCCGTACCGAGTGGCACCGTGAATGCTGCGAGCGCGTGGTCGAAACTTCCGGGCTTGAAGGGAAAAATGACGCGAAGGAGGCCTGGCGGGTCAAGGGTTCCTCAGGTCTGGCGCCGAAAGAGCTTGTTTATGTCCGGGAGATCTGGAAGTGGCGCGATGAAGAAGCCCGTCGAAGGGACCGGCCGCCTTTTATGATCCTTCTGAACGAAGATCTGATCGAGCTGGCGCGCTGGCGGGCGCAATGTCCGCAGGAACCGTTGCTTCCGGGGCCAAAATTCATGAAACGGATCACCGGAGAAAATCTCGCGCGGCTGGAAAGCGCCATCCGGTTCGCGGAGGAGCTGCCTTTGTCGGAATGGCCCGTCGCCCCGGAAAGATTCCGGTCGCGGGAACGGCAGCCTGCTCCGGAAAAAACAGAAGCCTTGCTGACTGCTTGTAAAACGATCGCGGGGGAGCTTAAGATCGAATCCTGCTTTCTGGCTTCTCGCGCGACCTTGACGGCCGTGGCCCGGCACGAGCCCCGCACGATTGAGAAGGCGATGGAAACGAGCGGCATGATGCGCTGGCAAGCCGCTCTGATGATGCCCGCGATCCTGAGCGTTCTCGGAGATCAGTAATAATACCGCATAAATAGCCGGGAGCAATCAGCAATCCCAGTGCGCTTCGTCACCGCGCAGATCGCCCCGGCGAGGCAATCTTCGCTCGCGCGCCGTCCTTGTCATTTTTTCTCTTGATCGTAGACAAGGACTGCCCCAATTTTCACTTTGTGAAAATTGATAGGTATTGGGACCGACTTCACTCGGCGGACAGGAGTCGCGTCGAGGCAGCTCTCGGAGCTGATGGGAGCTTGGTCCTGCCCAATGGAGCAGGTCCCATCAGCGAGAGTGCAGGCTGGCACTCGCCGCTGGAGCGAGTGAACAGCCGGTGTCGAGGGGCGACTCCTGTCCGCCACTGTGCCCGTTCCGTCTAGCGAGCGTGCCTCTTCGCACAGGAATTGCTGATGGCCCTAAATCGAGTGCGCATGGCTTAAACAAAAACTTGGGAAAAAACGGTATTTTGGTATAATACGCGCCTCCTTTTAAGAGTGGTTTGGGTTGAAAATATTCAGTCTTTTTTTCTTTAGATAATCACCCGGTTTCAAGAGCGCAAAATAATTTTGAAAAGTTTTTAAACCCTTTAAAAATAGGACGGACGAAATGCCCTCTACTCTAAAATCCCTTCGATCCTTCGTGGCAATCCCGCTGCTAACTCTTCTCTTGACCTTTATGGCCACGACCGGCGTTTGGGCGGCTTCTACGTTCAACCTGTTGGATGCGCGTGAGCGGGGAACGACGGTCACCGGCGCGGCCAAGGGCACGCTGACGGCGACCTTTGACGAGGGGATCAAAAAGGATGTCCTGGAATTCGATTATTCGCTCCCGAAGGGCGCTACGGTTACCGCGTGGGTCAAGAATTTCCCGGCGGAGCTCACAGCGGCCTCGGTGCAGAAGGTCAAGATCGGGGTCAAGACGATCGTGGCTTCTCAGGCAAGCGAAGTGTCCGTGACCTTGGAAGTCCGCGGAGCCCAAGGGGTTCAGTTGATCCCGCTTCGGTTAAAGAACGGTTGGGATTCCTTGGAGGAGAAGATCGATTGGGCCAAGGTCGGATCTTTGAACGAGGTGGCCTTTGGGGTCAGCCCGAGCGGTGCTTCCGCAGACGTGAAAGGGACCCTGTCTTTTTCGTTGGAGTTCATTCCGCAAGCCGCTGTGGTCAAGCCTGCGATGCCTACTGCGGTTGTGCCCGCCGCTGTAAAAACTGTTACGGCGACTGTTCAAAAAGATGTTGTCGCTGGCGTGACCAAAGCTGGAGCGACTTTTGCTCCCCGTGCCCCAGCCGCACCGGTCGTGGCCGCAGTTGTCAAAGCTCCTGCGATTGCAAAGGCAGTGCCGGCCGTGAGCCCCGCTAAAGTTGTCGCGTCGCCCGCCCGGTCCTCGTTTGGTCTTTTGGATGCCGGGGACAAGGGAGTGTCCAATAACGGGTCGGCCAAAGGCGTTATCACTTTTTCCTTTGATGAAGAATCGAAAAAAGATGTTTATGACCTGGGGTATACCTTGTCGGACGGGTCTTCGATCACGGTCTGGACAAAAAAATTCCCTGCAGACTTGACCGGGGCGCAAGTCAACACGCTTGAATTGGGTCTCAGGGCGCTTGAGGCGTCTCAGCTCAGCCAGCTCTCGATCAAAGTGGAAGTGATCGGGGCGGCGAATACCCAAATGATCCCGCTTAGCCTTAAGCCCGGCTGGAATGCTATTCAGAAAACCATTCGCTGGAAAGAGATCGGTGAACTGAGGGAAGTGAATTTTATTATTAGCCCTAAAGGGCGCGTCGGTTCCATCCAGGGGACCTTGTACTTGGGTTTCGATTTTTGCGAAACATCTTTTTTTAAGCAATACCTTGTCCCTATAAAATTTGGATCTGTTCTTGCCCTTGCGTTCCTCCTGGCCCTTTTAGCCGGCTTTGTGGGGAAGCTCTTCGGCCAAAATCGGGACGCCGCGAGGTCCTGTTCGACCGGCGATCAAGGCCCGGATATTATCTCCCCGAAGGAAACTTCGCTCTTCGCGAGGCTAAAAAAGGATCTCCTCTACGGAGCGATCACGGTATTGATCCTGGGAACAGCGATATGGATCTATTCGCTCGGATTTTGTGAGGTTTTTACCGCGAGCTCCATGGCGGGCATTCTGGCCGCGGGACTTGTGGGGGCCTTGATCGCGGAATGTTTGAAGCATCAATTCACCGGAAAGCATTTGACCGCGGGCGAGGTTTTCCAGAATGTTCTCGTGACCGGTTTTCTCGCAGCCTCCGCAAGCCGCCTGGAGCTTTTACAGGCGCCGACGATGTGGAGCCATCTGCTCATGATCAATAAACTCACGGCGACAGTCGCCTTTTTGATCTATCAGATCTTTAATGCCCATGCGTTTGCCGCGGACGGTAAAAATCTGAAGCACATTTCCGCCGCCATGATCGTGGGGACGCCGTATGTCGTAGGCTGGCTTCTCCTTTTGGAGAACGTGACGCTTCTTCAGACCATGACCTACAGCCTGACGTTCGGACTTCTCGCCGCGTGTCCCGCGCTTCTGGAGGGGATCGGCCGGCTCCTGGTGGTATTTGTTTTCAATGAGCTCCTCGCCAACGGGATCGCTTACGCGACGAAGGGGCGGCTGCTCCAGACGCTCAAGGCGCACTTGTTCCTTCTTCTGATCTCTTTAGGGGTCGTGGTAGCTCCTTCCATTGCGAATTTGGGGGCACTCCCTTGGGTGGCCGGATTGCCGGAGATTTTTAGGGCGCTTTTTTCTATTCTGGCAACGATCCTCTCCTTCGGCGGATTGTGGGGAGAGATCTATCTCATCACCGGCATATTGCTCGATGGCGGGAAAAATATCGCTCCTTCGGCGGATAATATTTTTAAGAATGTCACAAACGGCATGAAGAAGGGTATGGCCTACAGCGGTATCCTGATGGCGATCCTTTACGCTATTTCCATGACCTTCGCGGCGCCGGCCGGGATGCAGTTCATGGCCTCTTTTCCTTACGCGATCGGGATCTTTGTCGGAGCTTTGCTCTTTCCGTTCGTGAAGAACCTTATTGAAACTTTCGACGGCAGTCTTCCGTTCTTTGAACGGCTCCGCTACAGCTACAAGAGCAAAACGCTTTATGCCCGCGGCGCCGTCGCCGGATTTGGGTTTGCCTACATGCTCGCTCAGGGTTATGTCCAGAAGCCGATGCCGGACCGGGTCCTGGTGGGGCTTTTGATCGGGCTCATGGCTTCCGGCGGCATCAGTTTCCTCCGCGATGTTTATTATGCCTCGCGGGGCTGCGGGAAGGTTCAGTCCTGGAGACTTTACTTGGTCGATTCGCTGCTCGGTATTTTTCTCGGAAGCGCCGTCGCTTTTTACCTGGATGTGCCGCAAGTCGCGGTCATTCTTTATAAGTTCAAGCTTTATGTCACCGCACATTTTTCCGCGGCCCAATATGCGTCTTATCCCGCCTTCAACTCCGCGGGAGAAATGTCTTTCACGACCTATCCCTATCTGAACAATTTGGGGCATTACGTGCAGCCGGTCCTTATCAGTAAATGGGGGCAGATGGATCTGGGGCTCACTCCCGGCGGCGTCAAATTGCTTTTCACCGAGTCGCTGGACGGCGTGATCAAGTGGTCGGTGGCGACATGGCTTTTCGCCGTGAACAAAGTTTTCATGCAGGCGTTCTTTGACAAGGATAAGACGCCGATCAAATTCTTTTTCTCGAAGGCGGGCCTGGCGCAGCTGAGCGAACTGATGATCCACGTGCTTCGATGGGGTCTCTGGATGTCGCCGATCATTTATACGTTCCTGCGCATGATGCCGAACCCGACCTGGTACAACCAGGACGGCGCGATCCGGACACTCTTTGCTATCTACAACAACCTGACGATGACCGCGCCTGCGTTCCTGGCGTGGAGTCTCAAGATGTTCATATGGATCCTGGCGTTCGATGCTTTCCGGATCCTGATCTGGATGGATCACATGGGGCTGCGTGTCGCGACGCTCGTGAACTTGAGCTTCCTCGGCATGGACAAGCTGGACGAAAAAGTTTCAAAATTCATCGGCAAGGCGGCGGCGCAGCGGTATATCCCGGAAGGTGTGAAGCGGTTCGCGACATGGGCGCCGCTTTTGATACCGTTCTATATTCCTCGCGGCGAGCAGTGGGATGAGGTGTGGAGTTCGGCGGAAAAGCTTCAAAATGCCGCGCGCGGGAAAGGGCTGATCCCTTATCTGCATTCGCTTTCGATGCCGCGGATGCTTCTCCTGGTCGCGGTGTGCATCCTGGTTTGCGCGGGAGTGTCCTGCGTGATCCGGTTGCTGCGCCGACGGTCGCGTGCGCGCAAGATCCAGAGCTGCGAGCTGACGAATCGCGAGTACAAAGTGGTGGCCAAGGAGAACGGCGAGATCTTCAGCACCTACCTCGCCAAGGAGTGCGATGTGAGCCGTCGCGCTTATGATCAGATCGATCCGGCCGGCCGCATTCTCTTTTTTGTGGATACGGTGGCAGGGGCCGACGGCAAACCCCAAGTGTGGCCGGTCACGGGGAATTATCCGGCGGAACAGTTTACGCCGTCCCACATCGAGCGGTGTGATGATGTTATCAAGGTGACCAACACGAGTCACGGCGTGAAGACCACGATCGAGATCAGTCTTCCCGACATGGACAGTCCTGCCGAGCTCTGGAAGATCACGGTCGAGAATCTGACGGAAAAATCGCGCAATTTAAAAGTCGTTCCTTACCTCGAATGGGTTCTGAACAAGGGCCTGGACGACCGCTGGCACACGCAGTATGCCCGCCTCTATCCGGAGATGGAATATGTGGCCGGTTCGAATGCGATCCTTTCTTGGCAGAAAAGCACAAAATCCATGGGCTTCCTGGCCTCGGATGTCGCGCCGGAAGGCCTTCACACGGGACGCGTGGATTTCATCGGCCGCGGTCAGAGCATCTGGGCGCCCCGCGCGCTTGAGACGCTGGATTTTCTCCCGGCCAAGGACATGGTGGCCTACCCGACGTTCGATCCTGTCGGCAGCTTGATGATCAACACGATCGTGGCGCCCAAATCGGCAGCGACGATGAGTCTTATGATCGGCTATTCCAAGAATAAAAAAATGGCGCTTGAGATGATCACGAAGTATCTCAAGCCGAACCCTGCGCAGGGAAGCGCGCTTCCGGAAAAGAAACACCGTTCGCTTTTGATCGGGCACGGCGAGATCCCGCAAGGGACGCCGCAGCCTTATTATGAATATCTGGATAACGGCAATAAGCTGAAGGTGCTCACCCCGTACACGCCGCGGCCCTTCGATCACGCGATGTCGAATGCGGTCCATTCGACCATGGTGACGAACCGCGGGCTTCATACGTCGTGCAACGGCAATTCCCAGCAGAATCGTCTTACGCCGGACTGGCCGGACACGGTGACGAAGGAAACCCCGACCGAAGCGATCTATCTTTATGATCCGGACCGGGACGAATGGTATTCTCCGACATATCAGCCTTTGAATGACAATAATGCCAAACACGAGTCGGAATTCAGCGTCGATGGAACGGCGATCTTCCGTATGAAGGATGGAAGCCTTTCCTCCCAGCTGACGGTCTATGTGCCACCCACAGATCCGCTCGGGGTGTACATGCTCACTCTGAAAAATGACGAAGATAAGCCGCGGCGCATGAGGATCGCGCCGTATTTTCAGATGGTGCTTGCTCTGCAGCCGGAAAGATCCGGGCCGCTCGAGATGCGCCATGACAAAGCCTCGGACGCTTTGTATTTTTCCAACTGCCGTAACATCTTCCGTTCCGGATGGGCATTTGCTTCCATGTCGATCCCGGCGGATTGTGTGGAGACACGGCGCGGGCGTTTCTTCGGCTCGGGGCGCGGCGTGAAGCGTCCTTACATGGTGGAAAATGATGCGCCGGACGCAACGCAGCTGACCGATGACGGACAGATCGCCGGATTCGTGGGGACGGTGGAGATCCCGGCCCGCGGCGAGTGCACGGTCGCTGTCGTGCTCGGCCAGGCCGAAGACCATAAAAAGGCCGTTGCCCTGGTGCAAAAGTACAAGAATCTCGATACCGTCCGCAAGGAACTCGACGGGACCCGTCAGTGGTGGCTCAGCCTGATGAGTACGGTCAAGGTCGAGACCAATCAGCCGGAGTTCGATCATTATCAGAACTGGCTCAAGTATCAGGCCCTGGCCGAGCGCATCTGGGCGCGGCGCGGGTTCTATCAGACGAGCGGCGCATTCGGTTTCCGCGATCAGCTCCAGGATACGGTGAACCTGATCTGGGTCGATCCCGCCTTGGCGCGCAAGCAGATCCTTCTGCACGCGTCCCAGCAGTTCGTGGAAGGCGACGTCACCCATTGGTTCTTTAACCTGACCGACGGGCGCGCGGCGTTCTCATGCCGTTCGCATGCTTCCGACAACCCGCTTTGGCTTGCGTGGGGTGCGGCGGAATATGTCCGGGCGACGGGGGACTTGTCGATCATGGATGAAATGGCCGCGTATCTTGTCTCCGAATTTCCATTTGCGCCTCTCCCCAAGAACAAGCAGGGATGGGGACATATGTATCACCGGACGACACGGGCGGACACGCTGTACAAGCATTGCATGAAGTCGATCGATCTTGTGATCAAGCAGCGGACCGGAAAGAACGGCCTGCCGCTCATGGGCGTCGGCGACTGGAATGACGGACTCGATGAGATCGGCAGCGAAGGCCACGGCGAGAGCGTGTGGCTCGGTTTCTTTCTCTATTACATCCTGAGGGAGATGATCGACATCATCGGTGAAAAGGAAGGGATTGCGAAAAAGTCGTTCTACGCTCAAAAGATGGAAGCGCTGAAAGTAGCGCTTGAAAAGACGTGGCGCGGCGACCGTTATCTGCGCGCGTTCCATGATGACGGGACCGAGATCGGCGTGAAGGGAAGCGGCGTTTGGGAGATCGACGCCCTGACCGCGGCCTGGTCGGTCATGTCCGGCATCAATTTCGAGCGCGGCGTGAAGATCTTCGATACGGCGTTGCAGGTCCTCGAAAAACCTAATGCGATCTTGCTCGGGTGGCCGGCCTTGCGTGAAGATACGAAGCCGTACCTCGGACGTAGCAGCAAGTATCCGGAGGGCGTGCGCGAGAACGGCATGTATTGCCACGGCGTGCAGTGGCTCGTCCGGGCGGCGCGTCTCCTTGCCGAGGAATTCGAAAAGCGTGGGGACCCGGCGAACGCGGCGAAGTACCGCGAGACAGCGTACCGGCTGTGGCTCAAGGTCTCACCGATCGCGCATATGCATGAGATCGAGGTCTACGGCGGCCAGCCGAACAAGCAGTCGGCCGACGTTCTGACGAACTATGAGCCGGGCCGGATGATCTGGCACGGGTACACCGGTGCCGCGGGATGGATGTTGCGTCAGGCAATGGAAGGTGTGGTCGGTGCGGTCATGGTCAAAAACCAGCTCATGCTTCCGAACGATCTCGACAAGCCGCGTGGCGCGCTCCAAGTGGTGAAGGTGACACGGGACGTGTCCAAGAGTCCGATCAAGGCCGCTTTCGCCGGCTGAGGCGAAGAGGGCAAAGCTACGGGGTCATGATCCCTAATGACCCCGTAGCTTTCGTCTCCGACGCTCATTCCGAATGTTACAAAGTCCGATACTTCCCGCATCAAAGAAACCCCAGGAAAATCTTTCCACGCTTGTGTTCCATTTTAAAACTGCGCTTAGATTATGCTTCGTTCAGGTGTCATGCAGACGATGCGAAGCGATCGTTCCTGCGTGGAAATTTTCACGATGCGGACGGATTGCTTCTTAAATCATGCGGCAATTCAAGATGAGCTTACGCTTTTGAGTATTTGTCGGTTATAATATGGCAGTTTTTAAAAGAGGAGAAAGCCTATGAAAAATACGATGAGACTGTTTATGTTGGGGATCCTGGCTTTTTACGGCTGTGCCACCGCCACAGTTTCTTCGGATTACAATCATGCGGCGGATTTTTCAAAATTGAAAACTTATGACTGGTCGAGCGCACAGGTATCCGCCGGAGACATCCGCTTTGATGACCCGGCCCTGCAAACCGTGATCAAACAGTCGGTCGACGCGGAGCTTCAGGCGAAGGGATTTCAGAAGTCCACCGCGGGGCAACCGGATCTTCTTCTGAAGTATTATGTTACCGTAGAGCAGAAAGAAAAATTCCCTACGGATTTTTCTCCGCCGCCATTTAATCCGCGGGCCGGGGTGACCGGGATGAGCTCTTATGCGGTCCGGGAGACGACGGCCATTCATTACGAAGAGGGGACTTTTGTGCTCGATATGACGGAGCCTGCTTCCGGCAAGATCCTTTGGCGCGGCACGATGCAGGGGATGGTGGATCCGGGAGGCACTCCGGAAAAACGGGTCGCCCGTGCGCCGGGTGCGGTTGCTAAGGTGCTCGCCAAATTTCCTCCGGTTTAAAATATGGATCACAAGGTTGACACGAGAGCAGGACGGATCGTTTTTTCTAATCACTAACTACCGAGGAGTTGATTATGTCCATGGTTGTCTCTAAAAAGTCTCTGAAGTGGATTTTTTTGCTGGCGGCTGTTGCGGCACTTGTGTTTTTGGGCTGGCAGTATTGGAAAGGGAAGCAATTGGAGTTGCCCAAGGGGATCGCTTCGGGGAACGGTCGCATCGAGGCCAAGCTGGTGGATGCGGTGGCCAAGGATGCGCTGAGGGTCAAGGAGATCCTCGTGGATGAAGGCGATCTCGTGAAGCCGGGCGATGTGCTGGTGCGTCTGGATACCGCAACATTCGATTCTCAGTTGAACCAGGCCAAATTACAGGTCGCGACGGCGCAGGAGCGCGTGGCCAGCGCCAACTTCGCCGTGGTCCGGCAAAAAAGTCTGCAGGACAATGCCCAGCTTGAGTTTGAACGCACCCGGAAACTTGTTGAACAGAACGCCCTTTCTCAGCGTGAGTTTGATGAGCGCAACACGTCGGTCCAGACCTCCGCGGCCGCTCTTGCGGAAGCGGAAGCGCAACTTAGAACCGCCAAGCAAGAGGTCGAAGTCGCACAGGCCAATGTGACGACGGTCCAAACGCATATTGATGACGCGACGCTCAAGTCTCCCGTGACCGGACGCGTGCTTTATCGCCTCGCGGAGCCCGGCGAAATGCTTGCGGCCGGAGGAAAAGCGCTCACGGTCGTGAATCTCGAAGACGTCTACATGGAAATTTATCTTCCCTCAGAACAGGCCGGAGGCCTTAAGGTCGGGGCCGAAGCAAGGCTCACCGTGGACTATGCTCCCGGTCGAGCGGCCGCAGGCTATGTCAGTTTCGTGTCCCCAGAAGCGCAATTCACTCCCAAACAGGTCGAAACCAAGAGCGAGCGCGACAAGCTGATGTTCCGCGTCAAGATCCAGGTGCCCCAGGAGCTGGTTTCCGGTTACATTGAACGTGTGAAGACCGGCGTTCGCGGTGTCGGGTATGTCAAAATAAAAGAATCTGCCGTCTGGCCCAGTTGGCTTCAGGACCTTGTCCAGCCCGCCAAACAGGCAGACAAGAAATAAATTTAAAAATCTACAGATCGGCTTGGGAAACTCATGGTGGAGTCATCCGCTCTTCAACTATCTCGAGTTGCATCCGGTGGTAAACCGGTCGTTTCCATTCAAAACGTCACTCACCGTTATGGCAAGGTCCCGGCCCTAGACGCTATTTCCCTCGAGATCCCAAGCGGCCTCATGGTCGGCATCATTGGTCCTGACGGCGTCGGCAAATCGACGCTCATGGCCCTGATCGCCGGATCGAAAAAGATCCAGCAAGGCAAGGTGACCGTCCTCGATGGGGATATGGCGGATGGCGCGCACCGGCGCAGCGCGTGCCCCCGGATCGCTTACATGCCGCAGGGACTCGGCAAGAACCTCTACCTGGAACTGAGCGTCTATGACAATGTCGATTTTATGGCACAGCTTTTTGGGTTGTCTCCCACGGAGCGTCCGGTCCGCATCAAGCAATTGCTGAACGCCACGGGTCTCAGTCCGTTTGCCGATCGTCCTGCCGGTAAACTTTCGGGAGGCATGAAGCAAAAGGTAGGACTTTGCGGAGCTTTGGTCCACGAGCCGGATCTCCTGATCCTCGATGAACCTACGACCGGAGTCGACCCGCTCTCACGCCGGCAATTCTGGACACTCATTGATGACATTCGCGCCGGCCGTCCCGGCATGAGCGTCCTTATTTCCACCGCTTACATGGATGAAGCGGCAAAATGGGACTGGATCGTTGCGATGGATGCCGGAAAAGTTTTAGCCACAGGAACCCCGTCAGAATTGATGAAGCGGACAGGTACTAAAGACCTCGAGGCGTGCTTTATCGGACTCCTTCCGGAAGAAAAACGCAGCGGGCACACGGAACTCACGATCCCACCGCGCGCGGCCGGAAGATCTGAGGTCGTCATCGACGCCAAGGGACTGACCCGGCGATTCGGAAGCTTTACCGCGGTGGACCATGTCAGTTTGTCGATCGAGTGCGGGGAGATCTTCGGATTTCTCGGTTCGAACGGCTGTGGCAAATCCACCACCATGAAAATGCTGACGGGACTCTTGCCGCCTACCGAAGGCACCGCAACGCTCTTTGGAAGTTCCGTCGAAGCCGGAAGCATCGAAGTGCGGAAAAAACTCGGCTACATGACGCAGGCGTTCTCGCTTTACGGCGAGCTGACCGTCCGCCAGAACCTGGTGCTGGATGCCCTTCTTTATCATATTCCGTCTAAAAAAGCGGAAGAGCGCATCAAGGAACTTGTCGAAAAATTCGGACTGGGACCGCATCTCGATTCGCTCGCGGATTCTCTGCCGATGGGACTGCGTCAAAGGCTTTCTCTCGCGGTGGCCGTGCTGCATGAACCCAAAATATTGATCCTGGATGAACCGACTTCGGGCGTCGATCCCATCGCGCGGGACAGTTTCTGGGAGCTCTTGATCGATCTTTCACGAAAACAGGGCGTGACGATCTTCATCACGACGCACTTTATGAACGAAGGCATGCGCTGCGACCGGATCTCACTTATGAACGCCGGAAAAGTGCTGGCCTGCGACGCCCCGCAAAAGCTGATCGAATCGCGCGGCGCCGCGAACCTTGAGGACGCCTTCATCGGTTGCATGGAGGATGCCGTTGCCGATGCCGTCTCCGGCGGAAAAGCTAAGGACAAGTCTCCTGTCAGTGCGCCCGCGTCAGTTCCGGCGGCGGTCCCGAAGATCGCGGCCCCGACCGGCTTCCGGCTTCGGCTCGGCCGGATGTTCGCGTATGCCCGCAATGAAACCATGCAGATCCTTCGTGATCCGGTGCGATTGGTTTTCTCATTCCTGGGCTCGGCGCTCTTGATGCTCGTCTTCGGATTCGGGATCACCACCGATATTGAACACATCCGCTACGCCTCATTCGATCTCGATCAGTCGCCGGAAAGCCGCGCTTATCTTGAGCAATTTGCCGGATCGCCGCGCTATTTCACACGCACGGCGCCGGTCCGTTCCGCCGCTGAAGGCCTCAGGCGGCTGCAGGCGGATAATGTTTCGGTGGTGCTTGAGATACCGCCTAACTTCGGCAGGGATTTTCGCAGGGGCCATGTGCCTGAGGTCCTGGCCCAGGTGGACGCCGCCATGACCTTCCGGGGAGAGACCGTCGCCCAGTACGTTCAAGCGGTCAATAATACGATGCTTCAAAATCCCGCGAGCGGGCTGCAAGTCGGTCCTCTGAAAGATACGGCGACCTTTGAAGAACGCTACATGTACAACCCCACATTCGAAAGTGTCTACTCGATCGTGCCGAGCATTCCGGCCCTTCTCCTGGTCCTGATCCCGGCGATCTTGATGGCGGTCAGCATCGTGCGCGAAAAAGAGTTGGGCTCCATGATCAATTTCTATGTCACGCCGACGGGAAGGCTGGAGTATCTTTTGGGAAAGCAGTTACCTTACGTCGTAATCGCGATGCTCAACTTTTTTATTTTGGCTTTCATGGCAAGGTTCATTTTTGGTGTTCCGGTCAAAGGCAGTTTCTTGTTCCTGACGTTCACCACGCTGCTGTATGTCACGGCGACGACCGGGATTGGCATGCTCATTTCAAGTTTTACCACCAGCCAGGTCGCGGCCGTCTTTGTCACCGCGATCCTTGCCATGACACCGACCATTCAGTTCTCGGGGTTGCTGCAGCCGGTCTCAACCCTTATGGGGAAGGCCAAGCTCATCGGTTCGATCTGGCCAACCACTTACTACATGCACTCGAGTGTGGGGGCTTATACCAAGGGGCTCAGCCCCGGACTCATGATGCAGGATGTTCTTTTTCTGGCTTGTTGCATCCCGATCCTCTGGGCGGTCAGTATGCTCGGACTTAAAAAGCAGGAGAAATAGCCGTGACGTCACTTTTGAACATATTTTGGTTGGGTCTCAAGGAGATCCGCAGCCTGCTCAGTGACAAAGTGATGCTCGTGTTCGTGATCTACGCGTTCACGTTCGCGATCTATGTTCAGGCGACGGGCACTTCGAATGAAGTCAATAACGCATCGATCGCTTTTGTAGATGAAAATAACTCCACGTTGTCGAAGGAATTGATCAACGCTTTTTATCCGCCGCGTTTCCAGATACCCAAAAAGATCAACGCAAGCGACGTGGAAGACGCCATGGATCGAGGCTTGTTCATGTTCGTCGTCGCCATCCCGCCGAGGTTCGAGGACGATCTCCGGGCCGGGCGTAATCCCGAGATCCAGATCAATATCGACGCTACGGCGATGCAACAGGCCGGCGTCGGCACGACGTACATCAAGAGCATCATCAACAAGCGCCTCTCCAATTATCTGAAGCGGACGGATGAAACGGAGTCCGCGCCCGTCACGCTGATCATCCGCAAGCTTTTCAATCCGAACGGGACCGCCTCCTGGTTTCTGAGCGTGGTGGCCATTATCAATCAGATCTCACTCCTCACGATCGTCCTGACGGGTGCCGCGGTGATCCGGGAACGTGAGCATGGCACGCTGGAGCATTTGCTGGTGATGCCGCTAACCGCTTTTGAGATCGCCATGGCCAAGGTTTGGGCGAACGGCCTCGTGATCCTGATTGCGACCGCGATCTCCCTTTTTGGAGTGGTCGAAATGGCGCTCAAGGTGCCGTTCGCGGGTTCGCACCTTCTGTGGTTCTTCGGGGTGATCCTCTATCTTTTCTTTGCAACCGCGCTGGGAATATTCCTCGGGACGATCTCGCGATCCATGGCGCAGTTCGCGCTTTTGAATATCCTGGTGGTCCTTGTGCTGATGCTCCTCTCGGGCGGCTCGACACCTGTCGAAAGCCAGCCCGAATGGCTTCAGCGCATTACTTTCTTTTTGCCTTCACGGCATTTTGTCAGTTTTTCGCAGGTGATCATTTATCGGGGGGGCGGCCTGAGCGCGGTTTGGCCTCAATTCCTGATGGTCAGCGCGGTCGGTCTCGGATTTTTCGTTTACAGCCTGAGCCTTTTCAGGAAATCGATCGCGGTGACGAAGTAGGCCGTGGTGAAGAGGAAGCCGTATGTCGAATGACGCTCGAGAGGCACACGGCTTCCTTCTTCGGCCTATCCCCGTATCACCTCGACTTGGCGGAAGGCAGCGGGTATAATCTCGAAAATTCTTGCAATGAACTTTTTGATCTCTTCCGATACCTGAAAAAGGAGAATACTCCATGAAATTCGAAGCGGCTTTCCTCATGTTTGCCATCCTGGTTTCCGGCTGTGCGATCGGTCCCCGGTATCGCGAGCCCGTTATGGAATTGCCGCAGACTTATCGCACCTACAAGACCGTGGACCAGGCGGAGTCGATGATCAATCTGCCGTGGTGGAAGGTTTTTAACGATAAGACGCTGCAGGAACTGATCCGCGAGACCTTGGTCAATAACTATGATCTGCGCGCTGCGGCGGCTCGCGTGGATGAAGCCCGTGCCATGGTGGGCGTGACCCGGGCGCAGATCTTTCCGCAAACGGATCTGACGACCGGTATCTCGCGGGGCCGGGATTCGCAGGTGCTTTATCCGGCGCCTCCCGCCGTGAATTCCACGATGACCGGCGGTTTCAGTACCGCGTGGGAAATGGACGTTTGGGGAAAGATCCGCCAGTCGATCCGCGCCTCCCAGGCAGAGTATTTAGCGACGGAAGACGCCCGCCGGAGCGTGATGGTGACGCTCGTGTCGGATGCCGCCCAAACTTATTTTACGCTGCTGGAGCTGGACCTCGAACTTGATATTGCCCAAAAAACACTTAAGACCCGCAGTGATAACCTTGATCTTTTTGAGAAACGTCAGCGCGGCGGTACGGCCTCAGGGCTTGAAGTGGCGCGGGCCAAGGCCGATTATGAACAAACGGCGGCCAACATTCCCGATCTCCAACGGCAGATCGAGATCCAGGAGAATAAGCTTTCGGCCTTGCTCGGCCGGAATCCCGGATCGATCTCAAGAACGGAGACCATCACTGCGGAAGGATTTACCCCCAGCCTTCCGGGCACAGGCCTTCCTTCCGAAATATTAAAGCACCGTCCCGATATCATGGAAGCCGAACAGCTTTTGCGGGCCGCGAATGCGTCGGTGGGTGTTTCGGTCGGGGAATTCATGCCGCAGGTGAACCTGACCAACTTTGTGGGCGGCGGCGGGGAACGGCCTTCCGATATCTTTAATGCGAAAGGCTATACGTGGTCGATCGGCGGCAACGTGGACGCGCCTATTTTTAAGGGCGGAAAGAATGTTTACACCTACAAAGCTGCTCAGGCGAAATGGCAGCAGTCTGTTGCGTTTTACAAACAGACGGTGATCGGCGCGTTTCGTGAAGTGGCGGATGCTTTGGCGGACATCGATAAATTTAAGGCCGTGCGGGTCGAACAGGAAAAGCAAGTCGCTGCCCTGGCGGAGGCGGTGAAGCTTTCCATCGCCCGTTATGAGGGCGGACTTTCCAGCTACCTTGAAGTCCTGGATGCGGACCAGCAATATTATAGCGCCCAAAATACTCTCGCGCGGACGCTCGGGTCTCAGCTCATTGCCTATGTCCAACTTTACCGCGCGCTCGGGGGCGGTTGGCAGGCGGAAGAAGCCAAGAAATAATCCTTTTAAGTTCCTGACAAAGGCGATCTTTTCGACTTTCGGTTAGGTTTTGATCTCGCGATTTAAAAGCGCAGAAGTGCCGTTTCCCCTCCGCGAGCAGTCCTGCAAATTCGTGGCTGATTGTGCAAGTTATCCTTTCGATCTTTCCGCCGCCAAGAAGCTTCTCCTCCCTTAGTTCTATCCGTTTAGCGTTACCCCTTCCGCCACATCCGTGTGGCCCTGCCTTATCCAACCTGCCAGGTCGACCTGGCAGGTTGGATTGGCCAATAAGCTATAAATTGC
>CAYZYT010000023.1:0-10770 GCA_964482725.1 uncultured bacterium
ATGCCACCCATACCTCCCATTCCACCCATGCCTCCCATACCGCCACCCCCCGGCATCGGCGGCATCTTCTCTTCTTCAGGAAGATCCGTGATGAGGGCTTCGGTGGTGAGAAGAAGGCCGGAAACGCTGGCCGCATTCTGGAGTGCGCTGCGGGTGACTTTCTTGGGGTCAATGACGCCGGCTTCGACCAGGTTCTCGAATTCGCCGGTCTCGGCGTTGTACCCGATGTTGCCTTTTTCGGCCATGACGCGCTGAACGACGACGGAGCCTTCTTCGCCGGCATTAAAGGCCAGCTGACGGAGAGGTTCTTCGACCGCGCGCCGGATGATCTCTGTGCCGATCTTTTCATCGCCCTTGAGCTTGAGGCTGTCGAGCGCGATCGCGGCACGCAAGAGCGCCACGCCGCCGCCCGGGACGATGCCTTCTTCCACGGCCGCGCGGGTCGCGTGAAGAGCATCCTCTACTCGGGCTTTCTTTTCTTTCATCTCGGTTTCGGTCGCGGCGCCGACATGAATGACCGCCACACCGCCCGCGAGCTTCGCGAGGCGTTCCTGGAGTTTTTCTTTATCATAATCAGAATCCGTATCTTCGACCTGTTTCTTGATCTGACCGACGCGGCTGGTGATATCCGCGCTCTTGCCGGCGCCTTCGATGATCGTGGTCTTGTCTTTGTCCACGGTCACGCGTTTTGCGCGGCCGAGGTCTTTTAAGGTCACGTTCTCGAGCTTGATCCCGAGGTCCTCCGTGATCGCCTTGCCGCCGGTGAGGATCGCGATATCTTCCAACATGGCCTTGCGACGATCGCCGTATCCCGGGGCTTTGACCGCGCAAACGGCCAGCGTGCCGCGGATCTTGTTGACCACGAGGGTTGCGAGTGCTTCGCCGTCCACTTCTTCGGCGATGATGATGAGCGGTTTTCCGGCCTTGGACGCGGCTTCGAGGATCGGGAGCATGTCCTTGACGGAAGAGATCTTCTTCTCATTAATAAGGATGAACGGCTCTTCGAGCACGACTTCCATCCGTTCCGTATCGGTGACGAAATACGGGGAAAGATAACCCTGGTCGAACTGCATGCCTTCGACCACATCGAGCGTTGTCGCCGTGGTTTTGGCTTCTTCGACCGTGATGACGCCGTCTTTGCCGACTTTGTCCATGGCTTCGGCGATATGATCACCGATCGTGGTATCGGAATTCGCGGCGATCGAAGCGATCTGCGCGATCTCCTTCTTATCCTTACCGATGGGTTTTGCGACTTTGTCGAGTTCGGCGACGATGGCTTCCACGGCTTTATCAATGCCGCGCTTGAGGGCCATCGGGTTGGCTCCGGCCGTGACGTTCTTCAGGCCTTCGCGGTAGATCGCCTGGGCGAGAATAGTCGCGGTCGTGGTGCCGTCGCCGGCCACATCGGAAGTTTTGGAAGCAACTTCCTTGACCATCTGGGCGCCCATATTTTCATAAGGGTCTTCGAGTTCGATCTCTTTGGCGACCGAAACGCCGTCTTTGGTGACGGTCGGGGAGCCGAATTTCTTTTCCAGGACCACATTGCGGCCTTTGGGACCGAGTGTGACCTTCACTGCGTTCGCGAGCTGATCCACGCCATGAAGGATCGCGCGCCGTGCTTCTTCACTGAACAGAAGTTGCTTTGCCATGTTGTCCTACCTCCGGTTTTGCCGTCATTTCGAGCCTTTGTCATCCCCGAATGCCTTTATCGGGGACCCAGGTTGGATTCCCGCCTTCGCGGGAATGACAACCGGATTCAAAACGACGAATTTGATTGATAAGAAGATGCAATTCGAGGTTCTGGCACTCGCCATTTTTGAGTGCCAAGCGAGGCGCTATTGTATTCAGGAGGCTATAAAATGCAAGGGGAATTTATTTCACCAATCCAACCTGCCAGGTCAAATTCGACCTGGCAGGTTGGATTGGCTTATCCCTGATGTTCGCGCCAAAGGGCCAAGAGGGACTTGATGGAATGCTTGGGGTCGAAGGTGTCGATGTTCTTTGTATAGGGGCGGATGACCTCGGCGAAGCCTCCTGTGGCT
Organism: uncultured bacterium; assembly: GCA_964482725.1. Lineage (GTDB taxonomy): Bacteria > Omnitrophota > Omnitrophia > Omnitrophales > Aquincolibacteriaceae > Aquincolibacterium. Next base: position 2,043 of record CAYZYT010000023.1, read on the forward strand.
AAAACCCTGAGATTCTTGCCATACCGCTTACGGAATCGGAGGATTAGCTCATCGGTCATGGCGCCGTAACCTTCAAGGATCCCGGATTCCATGCACTCACGGGTGTTCTTCCCCAGGAAGGCTTTGGCTTTTCTGGGAAGGGGGAGGTCTTTGGGGAGAAGCGCTGCCCTCTGGCAAAGCGCACGGAGAGCGGTTTCCGGTCCCGGGATGATCATGCCGCCCCGGAAGACTCCTTTGGAGTCAATGTAGTCGAATGTGATGGCGGTTCCATAGTCGATCACGAGAATGGGGAGGCGATACATCCGGATGGCCCCATAGATATTCACCTTGCGGTCAACGCCTAAGTTGCTGTATTTGATATGCTTATGACGAATTTTGATAGGCGTATTTCCCCCTACAACCCATAATTTTAGGCCATTAATGCTTTGTAATTTACATTTCAAAAAAGAGGTAATTTTAGGGGATACAGAGCTAATAATAACGTCTAAATGACTATACCTACCACGAGAAGTCAATTTATTAACGTATTTTGGGATTGCGTTATACGCCATGGACCCAAAATCCAATAACCGACCCGCCTCATAGAAGCCAAACGTGGCGGCTGTATTCCCGATATCTATAGCAAGGATCCGTTTAATCACTTAATTTGTCCACTCTTTGTTTTTTGGGATGTTGTTTTTAATTATGTATAATTATTAATAGTTCCTACCACTGGAGTGCTTAAAATAATATAAAAATGGGAAATCAATCAATTTAAGCTATGGTACCAGTTTTGTATAGTTCTGAGACACGGTCGCTAAGCTCCTCGAGGATGTATTCCAGGATCTCCTCGAGGGAATAGGTCTGCCCCATAACCATTTTCATGGAAATCCCCTCTACAGGGAGCTCTTTGGCCTCGGCGTTCACATTGAGCCCGATGCCGATGACTGCAGCCTCAACCTTGGTCGAAGTAGATAGGGCTTCTACCAGGATGCCGCATATTTTTTGGGGGCCCACCATGACGTCGTTGGGGCGTTTGAATTTTGATTCGATGCCATAGCGTTCCCATAGGGTTTTGGCAACGGCCCGGCAGGCGATCTGGGTTAAAAGCGGTATTTGGTCCGGCCGTAGAGGAGGCCTTAAGAGAGCCGAAAAAAGCAGGTTCTTTCCGCGGGGTGAAATCCATGCGTTCCCTGGTTTGCCGCGGCCTTCGGTTTGATGGTCGGTCAGTACGACGAGGCCTTCGGCTGCGCCTTGGGTGGCTTCCTCAAGGGCGACCGTATTGGTCGAGGTGACTTCCGGGATGTGGCGAATTTCAAAAGGAATCACGATGTTTTTTATCGTCCTGAGCCCAGAGGGCGAAGGATTTCCTTTGGTTTAAACAACGATTCTTGGTAGATGGGCGTTTAGACGCGTGACGATCTCATAGGGGATAGTCTCGGCCCAGGCCGCAATATCTTCGGCGGTGATGCGTTCCCCCTGGTCTTCGCCGATCAGTACGACCGTATCGCCTTCTTTAGCGTCGGTCTCACCGAGATCCACCGCCATATAATCCATCGAAACTTTCCCTGCGAGAGGGTAGCGCTTGCCTTTAAAAAGCACCGAAGCTTTTTTCCACGCAGCATAGGGATAGCCCTGGCTATAACCGAAAGGCAGTATGGCGACCGTCGTGTCCCGGTTCGCGATAAATTCGCGGCCGTACCCCACGGATTCTCCGATCCGGACTTTCTTGACGAGTGCAATCCTGCTTTTGAGTGACAGGACCGGGGCGAGATGAGCCGCGCCTTTCAATCCGGGGTCGGGGTAGATACCGTAAAGTGAAAGACCCGGACGGATCATATTGAAGAACGGGGTTTTTAAGGTTAGCGTGGCCGCGCTGTTGGTGGCATGGCGGAACCGGAACACGATGTTTTTTTCTTCAAGCGTCTGCAGGAGTATCCCGAATTTCCGGACCTGTGTTTCGCGGAAGGAATCCTCCTTCTCCGCCGTGGGGAAATGCGTATAAATGCCATCGAGCATAAGACCTTTGAGCCGCGTCATTTCCTCTATCGACGCAGAGGCTTCGCGGACCGGAATTCCCATGCGCCCCATGCCCGTGTCAATTTTTACGTGGACCGGAGTTTTCCGGCCAAAACTTTCCGAGAGATCCGAGATCTCGCGGGCCTTTTCAAGGCTTGAAACGCTTAAGGTGATTCCGCCCAGGAGCGCTGCGGAAAGTTCATGCGAGAATAAATGCCCAAAAAGGAAGACGGGGGTTTTAGGATGATGTTCTTTCAATTCCAGCGCTTCGCGCAAGGTGGCAACGCCAAAATAGGTGACTTTCCCGGCGAGAGCACCCGCGATCTCCCGGAGTCCGTGGCCGTAGGCATTCGCCTTGATGACTGCCAGGACATCATTCTGCCCGGACCGGTCCTGAAGGGTCTGTAGATTCTTGAGGAGGGCCTCCGTCCGAAGTTCGACCCACGCGCTATGCTGGGTTCGGGATATGCCCTGAATCAGTTCAGTCATGATTCTCCTTAATTAAAAAATAAAACTGAAATCATGACAGTCCTTGCCGACCATCCTGGAAATGAAATTAAAGGCAAGGGCAGTCATGTTTTCTTTCTCTCCGCCAACTTTTCTTCCGGTTCGGAACGTCGCAAATAGACCGGCAAAAAATCTTTCGGCCGTTTCAGTTCTTTAAGAAGCGGGTCCTTGGCTTCAAATAATTCGATCAACGTGGAGGCCCGCCCGTGGCGAGGCTCGCTTTCAAGATTTCTTATAGTAGCGGCCCGCGGGACCCCTGGATCTTTCAAAGATGGAGCCAAAACCTGGGCCCCGAGTTTCGTAAGCCCGTCGCCGACGACCTGGATCTCCCGGGAAAGCGAGGAAGCCATTTCGGCGATCGGTACGACACGGGAAGGACCGCACGCGACCCACCTTTTTCTATTGTAACGGTATGAACGCGTGTAAAGTTTACCACGTCTTGCGTCCAAGCATACCGCAAGATTTTGACCGCCCTTCCGGGGAAGATCTGAGAGGGCCGGCTTCTTGATCCCCGCGGCGATCACGTCGAGGGAGGAGGCGCCGTAGCAGGGTTTCGGGCAGGTGGCGAGAAAGCCTTTGAGTGTGGCGAATCCGATGCGCAGCCCTGTGAAAGACCCGGGTCCGCGGCTGATCAGAAAGGCGTCGATATCCCCGATCTTCAGCTTCTCCTTTTTGAGAAGCCGGTCGATCACGGGGAGCAGGTTCTCCGCGTGCTTCATATATCCCTGAACGGTCGCGTGGCGGATCTTGCCGCCGCTTTTTTGGATCGCAACGCTCAGGACAGGGCTTGAGGTTTCAAAGGCGAGTAAATTCATACAACGCATTGTATTCAAAATGGCGAAAAATGAAAGAACAAGGATGGGGGGAGGCGGATGGAGGATGGAGGATGGTGAAACTCAGGGTTTGACGCCTTCCGCCCTCCGACACCCGCCATCCTGTTTTCTTGACATACCCCCCTAGGGTATGCTATAGTTCTTTCGACGGGAGATGAGGGTATGAACCCCGTTAGAGATAGGGGATGCTCGAAGGCATCCCCGTAAAGGGATGGTGAAGTGATTATGGAAAAATCAGCTTTTAATCGAAAAGTAAAAAGACGAGGCGCTATCACCCCGATCTCTAACGGGGTGAAAAAGGGCATGGACCATCAGGACAAGTGGGTATCGCTTCGGAGGATCGAAGGCCAGATCCGCGGCGTTCAGAAGATGATCGAGGACCGCCGCTATTGCGTGGACATCCTCTACGCCGTGGGGGCCGCGATCGGCGCGCTCAGGAACGTTGAGAACAGGATCCTCAAAGATCACCTTCAATCTTGTGTGAAAACGGCCCTGAGCGGGAGATCAAAATCAGAGCAAGAAAAAAAGATCCGGGAGATCGCCGGGCTTTTGGAGAGTCTGAGAAAATGAAACAAAAATATTTGTCCGCGTTCCTGGCTGTGTGCGTTTTCATCGCTTTCCCGAGCGTGCTGCATTGCCAATGTGTGGGTTCAGATTGTGGCTCTTCTCCCAAGTCCCTACAGGCAAAGACCCCAGCCTGCCATCCTGCGGCGGCTCCAGCGAAGGGGAGGGACAGCTCTGGTCAAGAATGCTGCGGTCAATGCCGGATCGAAAAAGCGGCCGTTCTTTCCGAAGAGCTTTCGCCTGTAAACGAGATTCGCTCCGGGAATACCTTAGTCGAGATCAAGTCTTTCTCTGATTTTCATTTGAAGTTACGGCGGCCGTCCTTTTTTCGAGGAGAATCCCAGGAATCTCCGCCAGGTTTTTTTGAACAACACGTTCTTAACACGACCTTTTCCTTTCGAGCTCCTCCGCGGGGCATGTCTTGCGCGTAGGGAAGCTTTAAAAATCAATCGAAAGGAAGTGATTCAAATGAAAAAGTTGATCTCGGCTCTGTTAGTGGTAGCGATGATGGTCAGCGCTTTTGCTACGACCGCCTTTGCGGGTGAGCAGTGTCAGTGCAAGCCCTGCAAGTGCAATCCGTGCGAGTGCGCGAAGAAGTAGCCTGTTTGGGCGGGTGGGGCCTTCGGGCCCTGCCCGCTCGTTTTTTAACCTTTAAAGGAGAATTTGTATGAAAAAACTGATCGTGTGGGCGTTGCTGGTTGCATGCATGATGCCTTTGGCGGCATCCCAGGTTGTTGCCGCGGATGAAACGGCAAAGACAGGGATCGTAGATGTCGGGAATAAGTACTGTCCGGTGATGGGCGGTCCGATCGGTGGAAAAGATTTTGTGGTTTATCAAGGTAAGCGATACGGTCTTTGCTGCCCCGGCTGCGGAAAAACATTTTTGAGTGATCCGGCGAAATACCTGGCCCAGATGGAAGCGAAGGAAAAAGCCTCTACGCCGGCAGCCGTGACTCCGGATCAGGTCAAGTCCGAGGCCATGGAAAAGGGCATGGAGCAGGGGAGTCTTTAACCCTGTTGTATGCTGGCGGCAACGGCTGCGAAGCCCGTATCGGTCAAGGCAACGGTAACGTAATTTAAAAGAGACGCCACCGCCTGCGAAGCGGCGGGGTCCCGCCAAAGGCGGGAAAACGGGCATCGTTACCGTAACCCGAAGAAGTTTCTGTGGGAGGACAAGTGGTGCATTCGTGTTGTGAGCGTGGAGGAGGCAAGAAAAAACCGTGGTACAGGACCGGGCTTTTTCTGATCAGCGGTTTGACGTTCCTGCTGCTCAGCGCGTCCTTTCTTTTTCCCGCCCTGGAAGGTTTTCGCCGGACTTTCTTGGAGTATATCCGCATGATGTTCTGGCCGGTCACGGCCGGATTTTTTGTGGGCGGATTGATCGATCATTATGTCCCCAAGACCTATATCTCCAAGCATCTGTCGATCCCGAAAAAGCGGACGATCTTTTATTCCGTCGGTCTCGGCTTCCTGATGAGCGCCTGCTGCCACGGGATCCTCGCGATCTCGATGGAGATCCATAAAAAAGGCGCCTCCGGCCCGGCGGTCGTTAGTTTTCTTCTCGCAAGCCCCTGGGCGAACCTTCCCATCACGATCCTTCTCTTCGGGTTTTTCGGGGCGAAGGCCTTCCTGATCGTTTTGGGGGCGATCGCGGTCGCTTTGGTCACGGGGCTCCTGATGCAGCTCCTGGATCGAGCGGGATGGATCGAAAGGAATCCCCACTCGGTTGAAGTGGAAGAAGGCTTTTCTATCTGGCAGGATATTCTTCGCCGTTTCCGGGAGCATGAATTCAGCCATGAGAATTTCCGGCACGCAGTCCGCGGGATCTGGGCGGGGATGTCCTCCCTGGCGGCGATGGTGCTGCCGTGGGTTCTTGTCGGGATCCTTCTTGCCGGGCTTGTGTCAGCCCTGGTCCCAGGCCATATCTTTCATCAATATTTCGGGCCGACTTTCCTGGGGCTGCTGGTGACTATGGGCGTGGCCACGCTTCTGGAGGTCTGTTCGGAGGGGACCTCGCCACTGGCTTTTACGATCTACCAACAGACCGGCGCTTTCGGGAATGCCTTCGCGTTCCTGATGGGCGGCGTCGTGACGGACATGACCGAGATCGGTCTTGTGTGGAAAAATCTTGGGCCCCGGACCGCGCTCTGGATGCTCGCGATCACCCTGCCGCAAGTGGTGGCGTTGGGGTGGATCTTAAACAGGATGTAGGATGGCGGAGGGCGGAGGGCGCCTGGGTTCTGTGTTTTTCTCCATCCGCCATCCTCCATCCGTCATCCAATGCTGTGAGCTTTCTCACAGCATCCGCTTCTTCTTTTTTCCCTCGTTTGATCGCTCCGTCGATGTAGATCTTCGCTTTTTCTTCCAGCGTTTTCCGCGCCGCGGAGGCCTGCTCCGGCGTAAGAATATTCTGCGAAAGGATTTTTGAAAGCGACTGAATGCGGAATTGATCCATGGCGGGGAATTCTCGGGAGCGTTGGTCGGTGTGGCCGCCATACTTGAAGAGATAAGGTTTTTCGATCAGGCCGATCGGATGTTTCGCGGCGATCCTGAGCCACAGGTCATAGTCCTCACAGGCCGGAAGCGATTCGTCAAAAAGTCCAACCTCGTCAAAGAGTGTGCGGTGCATCATGACGGCCGACGGGCTTACGACGCAAAGGGGCAGGCATTTTTCAAAAATAAATCCGCCGGATTTTTGGTGTTTCTTCATCGGATTCACGCGCACGCCATTCCGGATCCAGATCTCTTCGGTCTGGCAGATAAGGTAATCGGGATGCTCCCGAAAGAATTCCAGCTGGGCCTTGAGCTTGCCAGGCTTCCACTCATCATCCGAATCCAGGAACGCGATCCATGCGCCTTTTGCGTGCTTGATCCCAAGATTGCGTGCGGCGGCAGGGCCGCGGTTTTCCTGACGGAAAACCCGGGGAACGGGGAACGGGGAACGTTCACTCGAAGCTGTAAGCGCGGAGGAATCCTTTTTCGTTTGCCGTTTATCGTTAACCGTTTCCCGAGTATTATCCGTTGATCCATCATCCACGATAACGAGCTCAAAATCCGCGCCTTTTTGCGCGAGGACGGAATCGATCGCTCGCGGCAGGACCGCGGCTCTGTTGTAAGTGGGGATGATGACGCTGATCAAGGACATGAAAGGGATTATAACATGCGCCTGATGGCGCGGGGAACGGGGAACGGATAACGCAAGCGTTCGGCGTTCCTCGCGCCGGCAGGCGATTAGTTTCCCGATTTTTGAGATGACGTTAACCTCTCCCCTCGGACGCACTGAACAACCCATCAAGCTTTAAGAGAAGTTTAGTGCTGTCCCAATACTTATCAATTTCTGCAAAGCGAAAATTGGGGCTGCACTGATTTCCAATTAATTTTTCCTGAGAATCAGTGCTGTCCCAATCAATCCCTGAAATTAACTGGAGGGTTGGGACGGCGTCCGGTGATATACTACCTTCTAACATGTTCCCCAAAATACTGTTTTCTGAAAAACAAAAGATAAGCCCGGTTTTTTTTACTTTTCTTATCCTTACCATTTCTTTTCTCGCTTTTTTCCTCGATATTGCCACGCGGAATCTGATCGCGTTCGATGTTTTTTATTTCCCATCCATCATGTTAGTCGCATGGTATTTGGGGACCCGTCCCGGATTCTTGATGGTGATTTTTATCACGCTTCTGTGGTCTTTTGCCCAGGGGTACGAAGGATATTCAACGGACAGGAGAACCTTTGTTCTGGACGGTGCAGTTCATTTTTTAATTTTTGTCCTGATCTATGAACTGACCGGGAGGGTACGTAAAAGCGCGGCGCTTTTAGAGCAAAGGTCTAAAGAACTTGCCCGCTCCAACCTTGAGCTCGAACTCTTCGCGGGGAAGGCGGCCCACGATCTTCAGACACCTCTGGCAACTATTTTTGGTTTTACGGAGCTCCTGAAGGAAAAATATCAGGATTCCGGCGATCAGACGGCGAAGGATTTTACGGAGCGCATTCTTTCGAGTGTGACGCGGATGAGCGTTTTTATTAAAGCGCTTTTGAACTATGCCAGCGTTAAAAAATCTGAACCCACGCCGCCTCCCGTGGAAATGGAGAAGGTTGTTAAAGAAGTGATTGACGACTTCCATTTTTTGATACTCGAGAAGAAAGCCGAAGTGATCTGCGATCCGTTGCCGACGTTGGCGATCCATCCCGGACTTGCGGGATTGCTTTTTCAGAACTTGATCGGCAATGCGATGAAGTATTGTGAAAAGGAACCGCGCGTTCATATCTCCGCCGTGCGCCAGGGAAAAGAATGGCTCTTTTCAATTCGAGACAACGGGATCGGAATACCGGAAGGATCCCGGGAGCGTGTGTTCATCATGTTTGAAAAACTGGCCACGCGGCAAAAATATCCGGGCTCGGGGATCGGGCTTGCGACCTGCCAGAAGATCGTCGAGCGTTACGGCGGTCATATTGGGGTCGACTCGAAACCGGGCGAGGGCTCGACTTTCTTTTTTACTTTGCCGGTGCAGAGGGACGGTTCTCTCCGGGAGAACCGTCCCTGATCACGATTCCCGTCCGAAAACGGAAGACCGTTCCGCGTTTTGCCGCTCCCTGCTTTTGTAAGCCCGCCCCTGGCGAGGTAGCGACCGGTCTCTTTTTTGCTTTGTCGGCGCAGAGGGACGGTTCTCTCCGGGAGAACCGTCCCTGATCACGATTCCCATCGGAAAAGGGAAGACCGTTTAGCGTTTTACCGCTCCCTGCTTTTGTAAGCCCGCCACCGGCAAGGGGGTAACCGGTCTCTTTTTTGCTTTGTCGGCGCAGAGGGACGGTTCTCTCCGGGAGAACC
>CAYZYT010000023.1:10870-15566 GCA_964482725.1 uncultured bacterium
TTTTGTAAGCCCGCCACCGGCAAGGGGGTAACCGGTCTCTTTTTTGCTTTGTCGGTGCAGAGGGACGGTTCTCTCCGGGAGAACCGTCCCTGATCGAGTGCCGGACGGCGTCCGGTTGCGGGGGTTTTCGCTTTCCCAAGAGGTTACTTCCCGAAGTTTTTATGATATGATTTCGCTCCTATTCATAAAAGATAGGAAAATTATGGCGAAGAAAAACGGAAAAAAACTTAAGATCTTGTTCGCGGCCTCCGAGGCTGTGCCATTCATCAAGACCGGCGGGCTTGGCGATGTGTGTGGCGCGCTTCCCAAGATCCTGAAAAAGCTCGGGCATGATGTCCGGCTTGTCCTGCCTCGCTATTGGTCGATCAGTAAAGAGAAGTACGGATTAAAGTCCGTTCTGGGGCCGATGGGCGTTCCGACCGGCAACGGGATCATGTGGTGCCAGGTTCTCGAGGGAAAGTCGGACGGATTCCCGGTCTATTTTATCGAGCACGAAAGTTACTTCGGTCGTGCCGGGCTTTATGACGACGGCAATTGGGAATTTGCCGACAATCCCGAACGTTTCGGCTTTTTTTCTCGCGCCTGTCTCCAGCTTTGTCAGGACCTGAAGTTCCAGCCCGATATCATCCATTGCCACGACTGGCAGACCGCACTGGTCGCGCCGTATCTGAAGATCTGGGAACAGCACAATCCCTTTTTTGCCGGGACCGCGAGCGTTTTCTCGATCCACAATATCGCCTACCAGGGAACTTTTAAGGCCGATGCCTATGGATTTCTCGGGCTCGGCCGCGACAATTTTACGGACGCCAAGTTCGAGAATTTCGGCGGTATCAATTTTATGAAGGGCTCGGTTTTTTATGCCGATGCCGTGACGACCGTCAGCCCGACCTACGCCAAAGAGATCCTCGGGGAGCCCGGCGCGAACGGGCTTTCAGTTTATATCCAGCGCCGCAAGGAAGATCTTTACGGGATCCTGAACGGCGCGGATTACGATCATTGGGACCCGGAGACAGATCAGCTTATTCCGGCGAATTATTCTTCCCGGGACATGTCCGGGAAAAAGCTTTGCAAAAAAGCGCTTCGACAAGAATTTCTTCTGAACCCCAAGGGGGATCTCCCGATCGTGGGCATTGTCTCGCGTTTCGCGGAGCAGAAAGGGTTCCAGCACTTGATGCTCGTCATGCACCGCATCCTCCGGGATATGGCCGTGCAGTTCGCCATTATCGGAAGCGGGGACAAGGGGCAGGAGGATTTTTTTGGAGGGCTTCCCGCGCTTTATCCCGGCAAGGTGGGTGCCTGGGTCGGCTATAACGAACGCAAAGCACATCTGATCGAAGCGGGTGCCGATTTTTTTCTGATGCCGTCGCTTTATGAGCCCTGCGGTCTCAACCAGATCTACAGCTTGAAATACGGGACGCTTCCGATCGCGCGCGCGACAGGCGGGTTGAAGGACACGATCATTCCTTATGACGAAAAAAGCGGTTTTGGGACCGGGTTTCTTTACCATCAGGGAACTCCGGCCGCGATCTATGATACCGTGGGCTGGGCGGTGAGCACCTATTATGACCGGCCCGAGCACATGGAGCTGATGCGCAAACGCGCCATGCTCCAGCATTTTTCGTGGATCGATGCCGCGAAACAATACGAAGACGTCTACCAAAAAGCCCTTCTCCGCCGCGAAGCCTGGCAATAATCGCGCACAACGCACAACGGCCCCAATACCGATCCATTGAAGTGAAGCTGAAATTTAAAATATAAGATCCCATGTCGCGGCGCAAAGGGACGGTTCTCTCCGGGAGAACCGTCCCTGATTGCGCCTTTGAAGAAAAAGAGCTAAAAAAGCTGAAATGGGGATTGTCCTGACTACCTTTGATCAAAAGAAAAGTCAGGACGGTCAACGCTCAACGAAGTTTTTTACGTTGCTCGTTGTCCGTTGCACGTTGCTCGAAAGTGAGTAGAATACCCGCCATCCCAACTTTGGATTCATTTATGTGAGGGGTAGTTGGGATGGCCCCAATTTCTGCTTCGCAAAAATTGAAGGGTATTGGGACCATGGACCCCGTTAGATCTCTCAGAAAAAACATGGCAGGAAACATTCGGAAGGATAAGGCGATGGAATTCTCACGCATATTTAAAACCCCAGGCAAACAGGAGATCTAACGGGGTGGATCCGAAGATACTGCTGTCCAACACGCCGCCGGTCGCGTCTCCCACCAAGATCGAACAGGCGATCGCCCTGGAGCGTGAGGCACATCGCCTTCGCGGCGAAGGCAAGATCGACCAGGCCTTCCAGACTTTTGACCGGGCTGCCAAGCTTTTTCAGGAGGCGAACGAACCGCTGAAAGCCGCAGTCTGTTTTTCTTCCGCCGCGACGTGCTGGAATATCCATACCGGATGGCAGCCGCTCCGTAATGCTGCCACGCGCAACGAATCCGCCGCACTTCAGGCCCTCGTGGCCCAAGACCACGCTTATGCGGAAACGCTCTTTAGCGAAGCCGCGCTTCTTTATGAAAAAGAGGGAGACTTTACGAAATATTCTTATTGCTACCGCCGCGCCAAGGACGCTCGCCTCATTCGTTTGTGGAAAACCTTCACGCAAAGAGAGGGGCAGAGTTCTCATTCGGTGGGGCTTCAGGCGGTTTCATGGAAGGACCGGGGATCCACCTTCCTAAGCTGGTGGCTGGGCTCGCTCAATCGGTTGATCTGGGGATACGGAGAAATGCCTTTTCGCACGTTCGGGATCGCCTGGGGCGTCATTGCCCTCAGTGCTTTTTGTTACTATGTTTCCGGTTCCGTTCTGACAGGCGGGTTCGTTCAAAAGATCGGACTTTTCGAATCGTTCTATTTGAGCGTCATCACTTATACGACGGTCGGTTATGGGGACTATCTTCCGATGGGCTGGATCCGTGGCGTCGCGGCCCTGGAAGCTCTTTCGGGTATTTTATTCACGCCCCTTTTTCTGATCGCTTTGACCCGTCGCTATCTCAGGATGCGGTAATGGAACAAAAATAACACGTTGTAAGTTTTATGTTCCGTCATGCTGAGCGTAGCGAAGCATCTCAACGGAGATTCTTCTCCCTCGGCGGGGCAGAATGACGATATGTTTATACAGACATGATTCAAAAAGGAGAAATTTCATGAGCCGTATCCAGCCGATAGACCCGAATGCAGCCCAGGGCAAGACAAAGGAACTTCTGGATAAGATCAAGGCCAAGCCCCATTCCCCATCAAAAGAATCAAAGGTTAATGGGGCTAGTCCTGGCAACCTTGATTCAGAAGAAAAGGGAGGCCAGGGCAAGTCGGGACGGGTCCCGAATATTTTGAAGACCATGGCGCACTCGCCCGTGGCGCTTCAGGCGTATCTTGGGCTCACCGGGGCTTTTGCGGACGCCAAACTGCCGGTCAAAGTTCGCGAGCAGATCGCGCTGGCCGTGGGCGAAGACAATCAATGTCATTATTGCGTCGCGGCCCATGCCGCGATCGGGAAGCTCTCCGGGCTCACCCCGGAGGAGATCGAGGCAGGCCGCCGGGCCAGGTCCCAGGACCTGAAAACGGACGCGATCCTCCGATTTGCCAAAAGACTTTCAGCGAACCGGGGAAATATCACGGATCCTGAGCTCGCAGAAGTCCGAAGCGCAGGTTGTTCGGACGAGGAGATTTTCGAGATCCTCACGGTGGTGGCGCTTAACCTTTTCACCAATTATGTGAATCATGTGGCGGAGACGGCGATCGATTTTCCGGGGGTTGCGCCGCTTTCCTGAAAAATCCGGCTTTGACCCGACTAAAGGAGCCGGACCACGAATCGGTAACGGCAACGGCTACGAAGCCCGTATCGGCGATGGCAACGGTAACGTAATTTAAAAGAGACACCACCGCCTGCGAAGCGGCGGGGTCCCGCCAAAGGCGGGAAAACGGGCATCGTTACCGTGGCCGGAGAACGGGGTCGATCAGATTGGGGTGATTCGTCATGGAACAGCTGAAAAATCTGGATTCGCTGAACCTTCGCGAGAAGAAAAAATACTCCGGAATTCCGGAGAACTGGAAGTTGAAGCCGGCTTGCTGTCTTTCGGATGCCGCGGAAGAGGAGCTCTATTACGCGGTCTCGGAAGGAGGTGCGGCTTCGGATCTGGCTGTTTTTCGTAAGTCTCACGAGTTCACGCTTTATCTCCTCAATAAGAAAGGCGAGCAGGTCCTTTATTTTAAGAAACACGCCGGACTTTTCGCGAACAAAGTAGAGGTCTTTGACGCGTCGGAGGACCTTCTCGGTTCTGTTCAGAAGCACGGGCCTTCGAAAACGCACTTTCAGGTTCTGGATGCTGGCGGGCAGGTTCTTTACGGCATTGAAGGTCCTCCCTCGAATCCAGAGACCTTTCATATCCGGAAGGGCGATGCGACGGTGGGGAAGTTCAGCAAGCGGCCGACCCGGATCGCGGAAGAGGGCGTGTCCAGCAATGATCACTTCGGCATTGTGTTCCCCTTTGCCGCAGACCCCGCGGAAAAAAGCGTTCTTCTGGGAGCTCTTTTTCTGATCGATCTTTCGTTTTAGACCGGCCCCCGACGTTTTACTCTCTCCCCCTTTCGGCTTATCCCTTATAAAAAAGCCCCGTCCATCGTTTTGCCCCTACCCGTTCCGCCGCCTCGTCCAACCTGCCAGGTCGACCTGGCAGGTTGGATTGGCCAATAAGCTATAAATTGC
>CAYZYT010000024.1:0-14242 GCA_964482725.1 uncultured bacterium
AACCACTTCACTTTACCTTGTACCATGGTTGATATTGCTCCTTTCACTAGAATTATAGTAACGCATGACAAGTTCAACCTTCACGATGGTAAAAACATCAACCTGGTGCAGTTAGAACCGGCCCGCTTCTTTTTCCCTTCCGGGGATTCGAAAACAGGGTAAAAACAAAAAAAACCGCAAGGCTCACTTTCTGACCTCGCGGTAAAACTTGTGTTCTACCTCTTTGCTTACTACACAAGCACTATGCCCTACGCACCCCCCATTGTCAAAGCTTATTATGCAATCGAAAGATCCCGGGAGATCCTCTTCCGATCCGTTTCACTTGAAATCATCTACAACGGTTTAAAATAAAAAGAACATACCGGCTCCGTAGCCGCATCAGCGGAACCAACTAGCGGGAAGGGTTTGGTTGATCGACTGGCGGGTCCCGTCTGAGAGCGGCGGCTTATCTTTCTCTTTCGCCAAGGCCTGAGGTCCTTGAGACGTGCGGCCGGAGTCCAGGCGACGCATGAGCTCCGCGACCGAAAGGAGCTTGCCGACATGAGAGCGAATGTGAAATCCCAGCGTACTCCAATCATCAGAGACAACCTCGATATCCTTCGGCTTCGGGTGAGTTCTGCAGAATTTGATAATGGCCTTGTCCGCGCCTTGGTCCCCCTTCGCAAAAAGCACCTTCACGGAACGATCCGACAATTCGGGAGCGGAGCGCTCCACCGTCCCGTCGAAATAGATCCTGACTTCGAGCCCCTTCCTGCCCGCGCAGTATTTTTTTGCCAACCGCACCAGCTCTTCCCTATACCCACGCCTCGCGTCTTCGGAAGCCATGTCCCTTTGGGGATGGGCCGCCAGCCCGCGGGCGATCACATTGTATCCATCGATCACAAGAATGTTCATGGAAGATATTACTCCGGATAGATAATACCTAAATTTTTGTATTCCCCATTTCGTCATCCCCGAATGTATCTGTCGGGGATCCAGTTCTGGATTCCCGCTTTTCCCGCCTTCGGACGGGACCCCGTCGCTTCCCAAGCGGTGGCGCGGGAATGACAACAAGACAAAGCCCTTTTCCCGATAATTTATTTCAGATGCACGGTTTCGCTTGAAGCATCGCGATAGGTTGGAAGAATGCGTATGGGTCCATAGCCGGCGGCGTGAAGCATGCCCTTGCTGTGAGCAATGGCTTTATCAACGGTATTGTGGTTCTTGCTGATATGGAGAAGATAGATGGCTTCCGGAAGAACCGAGGAGGATCTCGCCACATGAAGCAGCACATCGGAGCAATGATCATTGGACGGCTGATAAGGCAGGATGTGCTGCCGCTTCACATATTCGGGAACGGGGCTCGGGCCCTTGATCATCTTGGAGCAATAGTTCGAGGCGATCAGGATCAGATGCGAATCAAGGAGACTCTCCGCGATCTGCTCGCCGGGACCTCCATAGTCTGTCACCAGTGAGATCTTTTTCATTTTTTTCCCTCGTCCACTATAGATACAAAAACCGACGCATCCCCCTTCCGCATCATGGTCCACGTCAAACGATGTGACCCGGAACGAACCGATCGAAAAAGGGACTTTCGCAAAAGTCCGGAATTGGGGTTTGTGTTTGTTGGACAGGTTCCGCGCCACGACCTTCTTGACGCCGGGCAGGCAATAAATAGGGACCCCCTGCTGGAAGATCTTTTCAACGGTGGTTATTTTGCTGTGATCGTTGTGCGCGTGAGTCACCAGCACCCCGGAAAGGTCCCTCATGGAAAATCCGTGGGGCTTCAGAAGCCCTTCCGTGACACGGGGACCCAGGCCACAATCGACCAGGATCGCGTGTTTGCTGTTCCAGATCAGTGTCGAGTTCCCGCTGCTCGAGCTGCGAAGGACGCTCACGCGGACAGCCGCCTTGTCTCTCATCGCTTCCCTTTGAGTTCCGGAAAGTGATCCTTGATCTTGTGGATGCGATCATCAAAGATGATGTCCCGGTGCTTCACGGGCCGGCGCAGGAGCATCCCCTCAAACGACCGGCACCGGCTGAAAGCGACATAAACCTGGCCGTGGGTGAACGCGCCGTGATCCAGATCGATGATCAACTTGTCAAAGGTCAGCCCCTGACTTTTATGGATCGTGATCGCCCAGGCCAGCTTGATCGGAAGCTGCTCGAAACTACCGACGACATCCTCCACGATCTTTTCCGAGTCTTCATCGTACCGGTATTTGATCTTCTCCCACGTCGTCACCTCGATCCGGTGGGTCTTATCGCCGATCCGGACCTCCACCGAGTCCTCGTCAAGATTCACCACTTCTCCGATACTGCCGTTGACCCAGCGTTTGTCGGGGTCATTACGGATCATCAGGACCTGCGCCCCTTTCTTCAGCCTGAGCTCCGTCTCCGTAGGATACGATGATTTATCGAACTCCCCTTGAATGCCCGCATCGTAGCTAAACGCCTCTTCCTTCAACTGCCCGAGTCGTGTCATATTAATAGCATGGGCCGCAGCGTTGGTGGGCGTCAGCGTCATACAATCGTGCGCGGCATCACACATCGCGGGATCCACGCGGCTATTCAAAAGCGTCATTTCGTCGTCTGTCACCGAACGGTTCCGGATCTTATTGAGGAGCCCTTTGAACGCATGCTCCTTTTGCCGGTAGATCTTTTGTAAATTGAAATGATGGAACTTGGTCTTTCGGAACACCTCCGCACTGAAAAAATACGGCGTCTCATAAAGTCCATTGTAAATACCCGCCATGTCCCGGTCCACGATCGGGGGTAGCTGGAAAAGATCTCCAAAAAGCACCACCTGAACTCCCCCAAAGGGCTTTCCCGGGCGTCCTTTATTGATCTGAAGCGCATGATCGATCCCGTCCATAAGATCCGCGCGCAACATGGAAGCCTCATCCACGATCAAGAGCTCCAGGCTCTCAAAAATATGCTTCGCGCTAGGAACCCGCTTGATGTGATCCTTCTGGACCAACTTAGGTGGAAACCGGAAGAAGGAATGGATCGTCTGGCCGTGGCTATTGATGGCTGCGATCCCCGTCGGGGCCAGAACAATGAAATTCTTTTGGGTGTTGATGCGGAAGTATTTCAGGAGCGTGGTCTTGCCCGTGCCGGCTTCGCCCGTGATATAGAGATTTTTCTTTGTTTTCTCGATCGCGTTGAAGCCGGTGACAAATTCAGGGCTCAGCTCGAAATCATCCGGAAGAGACAGATCGAAACTCTTGTGAAGGAGGTGCCCGCTGGAAGCATTGACTGTCTTAGCCATAATGCAATGCAGTATAACACGTTCCCTGGCGACGTCGTGTCGCACATGATCCGGAGGTTCGCGGCAATGCGATGCTCTTTTCTGTGACGATCAGGCGCATGAAACACCCTCCTGCAACAACCGGTGATGGAGATCCAGCCATCGCTTGGCCTGAAGAAAACCGGGCGTGAGCCTCTCTACTTTTTCCCAGAACCTTTTCGAATGGTTCAGTTCTTCGAGATGGACCACTTCATGGGCCACAACATAATCCGCCACTTCCCGCGGCGCCATCACCAGCCTCCAGTTAAAACTTAAAACCCCTTTGGAGCTGCAGGAGCCCCACCGCCCCTTAGCGTCCGAGATCCCGATACGGGAGTAACGGACCCCCGTTATTCCGGCATAATGCTGGACTCGGCCGCTGAAATACTCCGCCGCCTGTTCCCGGTACCAGTCGCGGAAGAGCCACCGCCCAAGATGCGCGCATCCCTGACGGAGGAAAAATCTTTTTCCGTCAAAAACAAGGGGCCCATAAGCCCCCGGGATCACACACAGTTCGCACTCTTCTCCGAGATATAAAAATTTCTCTCCCGGAACGAAGGCTTTGGGCGCCGGGAGGAGATAGTTTTCACGCGCGAACCGCTGTTTGCGAAGGATCCACGAAAGCTTATTCCGAACGACCTCATGGACGGATCCCATCGACATGCCTTGGGGGACTCTAACGATCAGGTTGGCATCGGGGGTAACTTGCAAGCCCACCGTCCTGCGCCGCGAACGGATGAGCTTATGAATAGGATGCGGTTCCACGGGATTTTTACTTTCCTTATTGAAAAATCGCTTTCACAAAAAAAAGCGCGCGGAGGCTTAAACTTTCTGAACCGCTCCCCTTTTAATGCGAAAAGGCGCAAACCTTCTGGAATTCCAAAGGTGCTTGCGGGTTTCATTCACGATCACCCCGTTCAGCAAAAGAAGCGACACCAGATTCGGAAGGGCCATGAACGCGTTGGCGATATCGGCAAAGGCCCAGACCGCGGGCATGGTGACCACGGAGCCCACCATAACGGCAACGACCCACAACCAGCGATAGGGCCGCACGGCGCCGTGGCCAAATAAATATTCGATCGCCCGCTCGCCATAATAGGACCAGCCGAGGATGGTCGAAAATACAAAAGTGAGAAGCCCTGTACAGAGAATGACGGGTCCAAGCACCGGGATATCCGAAAAAGCCGCTTTCGTGAGCATCGCGCCGTTCAAACCGCGCACCCATTCCCCCGAATTCACGAGCACGAGGCCCGTCATGGCACACACCACCACCGTATCCCAGAAGGTGCCGGTCGAAGAGATCAGCGCCTGATCCACGGGATTTTTTGTTTTCGCGGCCGCCGCCACGATCGGGGCGCTTCCCAGGCCCGATTCGTTCGAGAAGAGTCCGCGCGCCACGCCGTAGCGTATCGCATCACGAATGCCCGCGCCGACGAACCCGCCCATGGCAGCCTGCCCATTAAAAGCGCCGCTCAAGATCAGCCCCAGGGTATGCGGGATGCTTTGCCAATGCATGCAAAGGATAATAAGACATCCCCCGCAATAGCTGATCGCCATGAAAGGCACCAGCTTCTCGCAGACTCTTGAGATGGACTGAATGCCGCCCAGAATAACGAGCGCCGTGAGAAATGTCATGATCGCACCGCTGATCCAAGGGGAGATGTGGAAGGTGTCCTGAACAAGGACCGCGATCGAGTTCGCCTGGACGGTATTCCCGATCCCGAACGCGGCAACGGCCGTGAACGCCGCGAAACAGATCCCCATCCATTTGGACTTGAGCCCGAGCTGCATCACATACATCGGACCGCCGGCAAAATGGCCCCGATGCGTTTTGATGCGGTATTTGATCGATAGAATGGCCTCGCCATATTTGGTCGCGATCCCGAAGACGCCCGTAAGCCACATCCAGAGCACCGCCCCCGGCCCTCCAAGCGCGATCGCCGTCGAAACGCCGACAATATTCCCGGTCCCGATCGTCGCGGCCAGTGCGGTCGCGAGCGCTCCGAAATGCCCGACGTCTCCACGGCCTCCGCGGGTCCGCCGCAAAGACATCCAAATGGCCTTCCCCATATACTTCTGCATCCACTTCAGCCGGATCGTCAGAAAAATATGCGTCCCGAAAAGCAGGACGATGAGCGGCCAACCCCAGAGGATGTCGCTGATGTCGCTAAGGATTTTCACCAAAAGAACCTTCCCATTTTAAAAACTAACAAAACGGCATCGCCGCATCGGCCGGTTCCCCGGCGGGAGATGCGTCTCTGCGAAGATTTACAGCCTGCCAGTATCAGGCCATGCTTTGTTTGGGCTCCAGGCCGCCCTTGGCCTGTTGGCGCGCCGCAGTGCAGGGAGCGGAGACCTTTTCCTTATTCTCTTCCAGACACTTCAGGATCCGGCCCTCTCCGATCGCGACCTTCGAACACAGCTTTTCCACATCCGCCTGGCACGCCGCGACAAACGCGTTCATCATGACGCCGGCCACTTCAAATTCCTGCGCGGAATTGTACAGGGCTCTTTCACACGGCGAGGAAAGTTTGTCGCTATGCGCATAGATGCAAGCCGCTTGACGCCCTGCCCCCGGGGTCACGGCCTTGCAGTAGGTCTCAAGCTCGGCCTTGCAACCTGTTTCCAGGTGATCAAATTGTTTTGCCACAAACTTTTCCACCGGCCCCGTTCCTTCCGCCGCTTTCGCGGAAGCGTTTGCAACAAAAACCAACCCGACAAACATCAGAACGATCATTTTTTTCATTTTTAATTCCTTTTGTTGGTTTCTTCCGTGAACAAATATTCGTAGGGCGCTAGACCTGCCCTTCCGCTTTCTTTTGGCCCAGATCCCCCTCGACCTGCGGGCGCGCTGCCCTGCAACCCGCTGAGATCTTTTCCTGATTTTCATCCAGGCATTTCAAAATGCGTCCTTCCCCGATCGCGACCTTGGAGCAAAGCTTCACAATATCCGCCTGACAGGCTCCGACAAATGCGTTCAGCTTATTTGCGGCATTCCGGAACTCCTCCGCGGACTCATAAAGCGCGTTCTCGCACTTCCCGGACAGCTTGTCGTTATGCGCGTAGATACAGGCCAGGCCGCGACCCTCGCCCGGCGTTACGGTCTGGCAATAGGTCTCAAGTTCGTCCTCACAGCCTTGCTCAAATCGATCGATGTTCCTGTCCGCTAATTTTTCCATCGGGCCCGCATCCGCCTGCGCGAGACTCGAGAAGGTCATCAATAATGCAAAAAAACAGAATTGTATCTTTCTTTTCATACTCTCTCCTGGTCTTTTAAGTGAGCAAAAAGCATCTTTCTTGTTTTTAAAAATGGAATTCAGAGAATCATGTTTCATCGCACTCAACGCCCCCCTACCAGGGCTTGAGATCAACATTCGAAGACTTCCCGACCACCTCACCCTGTTTTCGGTTCAGGGTCTCGAGAAGCTTGATAGACCACTGATCCACCCTTTTTTCGGCAAAGCCGTACCAAGTAAACTGGTCGACATTCACGATCGTGAACGGCTCGTTCTTCCTGTCCGCGAACTTGGCGAGAACCTCTCCGGTGCGGGCATCCTTAAGCCGGATCTCTATGGACACATAGCTTGGATTCGTCTGGTTCACGGCCCTGACCGCCAATCCGTAAAGCGGCACATAGCCTGCCGCTTTCAAAAGCACCTTGTTGGGGGTCAGTTCCGTCAGCGCTATTTCCACTCTGAGGATATCGGAACTCGGCGCCACGCTATAAACAAGCTTGAACCGCTTTAGGGGATCCGTGATGAATGCGCGTTCAAAAGCGGAACGCGTGTACATGGCGAGTTTTTTGATATCCTTCTGGATCTCGCCGGTCCGGCCGAGCTCCTGCCAGTAGCTTGCTTCCAGAAGATGCTTCGTGTCCACAGGCGCGATCACAACCTTTGGGTATTTCTTCCAATTCACGCCCGGTTTGATCCAGGCCCTCTCAAACGGAAGATCCCCTCGGATCGTCATGTTCTTTTGATTCATGAACCCACTCGGCGTGGGCTCGTCCGTCGCACAACCTGAAAGAGCCAGTGCCGTAACGATCAGCGAAAGAATTTTCAACATCCAAACATTGGATCTCATGCGTATCTCTTATTAGGAAGGAACCACGTTCTGAACAGGCGGAACATCCGTATACTTCAGCAAAGAACCGGTCATCTCCTTCTGCCGTTGGACCTGTGAAGTCGATGTCCCAGTATCATAATTGTGTTTTCCTTTGGTCTTGCCCGTATCCTGCCAGTTCGTCACCACCCCCGTCTGGATCTTTTGCACTCCGGTAAAAAGGATCGCGTCGCCTCCGCGCGCCATCGCTTCTTTCTTCATGTCCTCTTGCATGTTCTGAGAATCGGCAAATTCGCTCTCCTCGAGCGTCATGTGCCCCATGACCTTATACGGACGAAGGACGTCCTTCGCGTCGAAATACATATCCACATGGCTCGTCGGCGCGGAAGTGTCACCCACATAATCGACGGTCGCGCAGCCGGAGATAAAAAAGGCCAACGCACAAAGCGTTAAATTCCTGGCAAGAAGATCCGAAGACTTCATTGTTCCTCCTTCTGAAGAATGATCCGATGTTATTTTTTCCAGCAACAGAATACCACAAAATACAGAAAGCAGGACCCACGGACAATCTTGCTCGTTTTAGATTTCCGTTTTAGGAAGGTCTCGGGGCCGGTCATCCGCCCGCATTCACCCGGCTGAGTTCTTTTCCCAATTTCTTCAGAGCCTCCGAACAATCCATTTTATCAAGATGCACCTCAATGAACGCCAGCTCGCCCGGAGAGTCCTCCACTTTCTTCAGCGCCTTTTCCAGATCCCCCTCGGTCCTGACCTCGCAGCCCCAGCCGCCGCCGAATATCCCCGGCAAAAGGTGATACTTCCATGACTGGATATCATTGTACACACCGTCGTCGATCACGCGCTCGATCGTGTAGCCGCTGTTATTCATCAGAAAGATCACCGGATCCAGTTTTTGACGGATCAGAGTCGAAATTTCCTGGGCAGTCATTTGAAAAGCGCCGTCTCCGACGAACACCAGAGGCTTTCTTCCCGAGTCCGCCAGTTGGGCTCCCAGGGACGCGGGCACCGAATAGCCGATGGAAAGATAGAACGCCTGGCCAATAAATTCTACCCCTTCAGGAAGGAAAAGTTCTGCGGAACAGAAAAGCGAGTCCCCGGCATCGGCGATGATGACATGGCCCTTACGAATGAACCGGTTGACCCTCGCGTAAAAACGGGCAAGGGTCATTTTTTGTTCCGGGACAGGCGTAAAATCCTTTTTGAAAAGCTCCGACGCATGCTCGATCTTCGAAAGATCAGGCTCCCCCTTTTGCAGCTTCGCGCGCAGGCTGTTGATAAAATCACGGAGGCTGACTTGCTCATACACGTGGTGCTTGACGCGGACCTTGTCGGAATTCGCCACGATCATCTTGGAAGCGTCAAGCTTCGCCGTTCCGATCCCAAGGTTCACATCCGTCATAAGCGCGCCGAGGCTGAGGAGCACATCCGCATCCTCAACCGTCTTGCGGGCCCCCTCCAGGCCAATGGCCCCGTTATAAACCCCGCAGAACTGGGGATGTTTCTCCGGAATCACAGTCTTGCCCAGTAAGGTCGTGGTGAACGGATACCCCGCGTGGTCGATAAGCCCTTGGAGTTCGCCGCGGATCCCGAGCCGGTGAACCTCCACGCCGGCAAGGATCGCCGGGGCCTTGGCATGCTCCAGCATACCGGCCGCTTCACAAACCGATTCCTCCAACGCCTCCGGATCGCTCGGGATCACCGTGTCGACCCTTAAGACACCCGCGGGCGCTTTGCAGGGTTTTGCGACAATATCCGTGGGAATTTCGATATAAACCGGACGTCTGAAACGAAGACACGCGGCGATCGTTTCATCGATCTGCTGCGGAGCCTCTTCCGGATTGAGCAGGATCGCCGATGCCGCCGCGATCTTCTTATAAATGTCGGACTGCAGGTTCAAGTCCCCGATCGTGTGATGCAAAAGATGGTGCTGCCGGTGCTCCGAAACCTTCGGCCCGCCGCTAATAATAATGAGCGGCACCCTTTCAGCAAACGCCCCGACGGCGGCATTCAGCAGGCTGAAACCTCCGACCCCGTAAGTCACGCAGACAGCTCCGATGCCGTTCAGCCTCGCGTAAGCGTCCGCGGCGTAACCGGCATTCAACTCATTGCAGTTCCCAACGACCCGGATCCGGCTTGCCTCCAGATCATCAAAAAAACGCAGAACGTAATCGCCGGGCACTCCAAAAATATGCCGGACGCCCGCCTGCTCCAGCCGGCTCACCAGATATTTCCCTACCGTCGTCATCTCCAAAGGGATCGCTCCTCGTTAATCGCATGGGACAAAACACCGTCTCAAATGTGTTCTGTCCTATCGGCATTAATTTCCATCGCTTCATTCAACCGGTCTGTCTTTTTCGTTAGAAAAAGTATGTGGGCCTTGTCAAACGCACGAAGTTCCCACCTACATTGGCCTGAAGATCTCTTCGGGATCTTTAAAGGAATTTTCAAAATGGCTCAGAAGCTTCCCGATGTGGAGGCCATCGATCAAGGCGTGGTTGACTTTGATACCTACCGGCAGCAACGTCTTGCCGCCCACCTCGTAGTACTTCCCCACTAAGATAAGCGGGATCGATCTCATCTTCCTGTCCGCGGTCGGCGCACTCATCGATGTAAAAGAAAACCAGGGACTGCAGGATACCCAAACGACATCAAGCCAGTCATTAAGCACAAGCTCGCTCTGTTTCTTCGCTTCCTCCTCCGCAGCCGCAACCTCTTTAATGAAGTCATGGATATTTTCTTTATAGTCGACCCGGCAAAAAGCGAACCTTTCCCCCTCGATCGGGACCGTGATATCGCCGTGGATCCTTTCATACTTGACCACCCTGTCCCCGAGTATCCGGTACTTGAATTCCTCGATCTCGTTCACCCCTTTCACGAAACAATAAAAGAGCGATGGAAAAAACTTGATCCCATGGCTCTTTACATAGTGGATGAATGAGGTGATGTCCATCTGGACGGTCACGTCGATGTAAGGGTAATCGGCCCGGTCAAAAAACTCAAAGTGCTTTTTCCTCGGCCACTTTTCTATATCGATATATTCCACGCTTCCCTCCTAAAGAAGAAGGCTCCCTGCAGGGGAGCCTTGCATCATACCTACAAAACGGTTCGCGGTGACATGTCTAACGGTGCATCTATCTCCCGAGAAGGCCCGCATTATAACATATCGTATGTATACAGATATTATATGAAGGCCGGTTCAGAGATGGCCTCATATCCCAACTTTCCGATGTCCATGCATGTCCAAACGGTGAAAAAATGCAGCCACCACACACGGCTAACCTTAGGCCGTGGCGGTGCAGTATTTGCGCACCGGCGCAAATGTCCGTTTTGTCCGCTTTAGAGAGGTCGACATTCCGGTAAGTCTATATAGAGGAGTAGGTTGAGAAATGTCCGGCCCCGAAGGGCGGACACGATTCTATCGCACCGTGGTGTGGGACATTATGTCGCAATCGGTGGTAAAAGCTACATCAGGATTGCTAATCCAACTTCCTCGAGGGTTTCACAGGCACTTGTGGCACTTACGACGAGGCTGTCACGCCTTACTGGACGAGAAGAAAACCCTCTTTATTTTTTGAAGTCGCGAGGCTTTTCGTAGTCGTCGAAAACAGTTGGCGGATCAATAAGGCTCCTGTATTCGGCTGGAAATGGAATGGGAGCTGTCACGAAATCGTAGACCCCACACAGTTCACGCACTACCGTAGCACCAATGCCTGTAAAAATGCCCGCGAAAACTGCCGCCAACCCATTATAGCCGTATTCATCATGCAAAACTTTTGGCTGGCGGAACAATTCGAAAGAACCTGTTAAAATATTGGTGACTCCCCTAGAGAATTTCTTGAAAATAGTGTCCGCACGACATACAGGCTGTTGGGCGAGCAACATTGCAACGCATACCAACAAAACAAAAGCGATTCTTTTCTTATTATCCACAAGACACCTCGAATTTAGGTTCGTATAAACGGCGCTGTTTCCGTTTTCGAATCGATGGCCATGTCATAGTTAAAATGCTCTTGCGTATCACTTGTATAAATCTGTTTTGTGATGTCTTTGTACCCATCCCGCTTTAGGGCGATAATATGAGTACCCGGCTGAATCTTCAAGCGTCTGCTATTACCGTCAAAATATTTCGCAAGCCCAACGAACTCACCGTCGACAAAAATCTTAGCGTCCGGCGGTCGCACCTTAAACGAAAGAGCGCCCATCTGATCTTCGGCTATAACACTTGTCTTGTGGGCCACCACAGAACAACCCAAAAACATGAACACAAAAAACAATGATAGATACTTCATGGTTTGACCTCATGCATTCTTACAATGTTCTCTAAAGTGGGTTTTTCTCCCGAGACAATCTTACACACCGAACCATCATCCACATCTGACGAACCGAAAAGTGATTCCACCTCCAGCAAACCCACTGTTGCTCCAGGCAACTGCATCGTGGCGTTCGTGGTTGGGTTCTTCACTTTTTTCCCTGGTTGAACAAGATCAAGCTTATCTCCCACTTTTAGTCCCGTTCTTTCTCCGGCATTAATAAAAACCTTATCACCCTGGATATCAACAATCCTTGCTTCCCAAGGCCTGTTGATCAAAGTATTCAGAAGATTATTTACCAATTTCACGATGGCCCCATTGAGGGCTTTATCTGAAAGCGTCGCGTCATAGTCCGATGCCCCGCCATACCCTAATTTCTGCGTAGCTTCTTTCGTGGCCGCTGCATGCCCAAATTCGGAATAGAAAGCTACACTCGTCTCTGGGTCAACCATTCTTATAGTAACTTTAGCTTCTGCGGTTTGCATTTTTTTCGTTTCAAATGCTGACCTTTGATAATCTGTTTTTGTCCCAAACTCTGTCACAGCTCCCAAAATCAAAGCGTTAGACCAAACAACAGATTTCGGCATCTCTTTTTGCTGCAAAGCATTCTCCGACTTTACAGCTTCGAGCTCCTGCCTCTCAACCAAAATAACTCGTCCGCTCTTCACTAAATGCGAAGCCAATATGTCAGCTGCTTGGCTCCCAAGCTCATCAATGACGCCGAAAAGATTACTGCCATAGCCCGTCTTATCTTCGAACTTCGCAATAGCAACCCTGTATTTTAAGCCTGGTGGAACTTTATAATCGACATCGAAGTTACCGATTTGTGACTCCGGAGTAACTTCTGTAATACTTCTAGGGGTTGCGCAACCCGAAACACAAACAAACAAAGCTAGCAAGAGTACGGAGAGTTTAAGAGTTTTACCATTTCTCATTGCTTGGCCCCTTTGGAAGTTGTTTAGATATTGTCCCAATATTACATCGGGCTGCCGGTTCTAGATATGATTTCTCAGAAAACTTTGAAGCCATGGCCACGATCAACTTGCCAGCTAGGCTAGTTTGCGCCGCCGCGGGATCATAAGCAAATTCATATCGCATATTAAAAAGCTCCGCGCCCGTCTTGGCGTCGATCAGTTTTGCGAAAATCTGCGTATCGATTTGGTTTCCGATCAGATAATACTTCGCGGCCCATTTCTCAACTGTAATGTACAGAATCGCGTCGGGGCCAAAAACATCGTAGAATTTTTTGTAAGGAAGCGCATGAATGCGCCCGGCCTCTTGCAATTTATTTCTTTCAAAAATTTCTTGAACATATTCGGGTGAGTATACGTAATAGCCCTTTTCCCCGATGGCTCGGACAAAAATGGGATAAACAACATCCTCAACGCCTTCTTGGGGGGTTTGGTTAACAGGAGGCAATACAAGGACACTGAGCGGACGATGCTGTTGATAGTCTTTCATCAGAAAAAACTTCGGCGCACATCCAGTAAATAAAATAGCCATCGCCAGCACACCTAAAAGACATCTTGAGAATGACTGTTTAGACACTTTTCTTCTCGCTTTTTACCGGTTCTGTTTGTTTGTCGCCAGGTTTCACTTCAACGGCAGCAGGCTTTTCAGGACCCGCCGCCGTCTCAGGCGCCAAAGAATCTTCTTTGCCTTTGTTTTTTTCTAAAACAATGTCCATAGCTTTTTTGGATTCAGGATGAAGTTTCTTTTCTTCGTTCCATAACTCCGTCGCGCCAACGGCTTCGCCCTTCTTCGCCTTATAGGTTCCTAAACTGGCTCTGACGCCCGGAAGATCCTTATTGCACTCGATTGCTTTATTAAATGCCTTCTCAACCTTGTCTACCTTATCCCCCTTGGCGTCATATCCCTTATAAACAAGCAACATCCCTTCTTCATAGTGATTCCACGCCTGCGTACGTTGACTTACACAGCCGGAGGAAAAAAGTGATAGTGTGATGAGTGCCATAGAAACGATGAACATACGCGCGGCGGGAAAAGAAAAGCGGAGTTGGCTGGCTCTAGAAATACGCTGCTCTTGCGAAGGTACGCTATGCCTCATGGACTCCTTTTATTTGTTAAGAAAAGTATGTCGAGTATAGGTGAAAAGAATAAAATACGCTAATAATATAAAACTTGTGACGATCACCGCGTCTGCTATGAATGCAGTGCATGACATAAATCATAACGCATTAAAACGACAGCATCGCGTCGCGGTTTTAAGCTGTTTAAAAATATAATGGAACATCAGTCCCTATTCAGATGCTCTCTAAAGGGGTTTTGTTGGGGTTATAGCCATTTGTGGCATTTTTGTGGCTATGTCGTTTTTCTGCACGATAACGACTACCTTTAACAGGCTTATGTCGTTTCATGTGGGAAAAGTGACATAAGCCTGATAACGCATGCACCCTAGGGGGGGGGGGGACTGCTTCTAGCTTGGAAGTTCCACATGGACGGTTTTGAGTAGGAAAAGAAAAAACCCGCCGCCCCCACAACTTATGTGAGAGTGACGGGTTAGATAGAGTCGGGGTGAGAGGAATTGAACTATGATCAATATTACATGATCTGAATAATCAAT